>JANJTA010000001.1 GCA_024711345.1 Rhodanobacter sp.
CGCGGCTGAGCACGGCGATGGCGTAGGCGCCTTCCAGTTCGCGCACGGTGGCCAGCACCGCCTCGCGCAGGTGCAGGCCCTGGTCGAGGTGGCGGTCGATCAGCGCGGCCATCACCTCGGTGTCGGTGTCGGAGGTGAACACGTGGCCGGCGGCCTCCAGCTCGGCGCGCAGGCGGGCGTAGTTCTCGATGATGCCGTTGTGCACGATCGACACCCGCCCGGCGATGTGCGGGTGCGCGTTGGCCTCGCTCGGCACGCCGTGGGTGGCCCAGCGGGTATGCGCGATGCCGGTGCCGCCGGGCAGCGGGTCGGCCAGGTACAGCGCCTCCATCTCGCGCACCTTGCCCTTGGCGCGCACGCGGTGGATTGCGCCACCGTCGAGCACGGCCACGCCGGAGGAGTCGTAGCCGCGGTATTCGAGCGCCTTCAGGCCGGCGATCAGCAGCGGGGCAACGTCTCGCTGGGCTACGGCTGCAACAATTCCGCACATCGGGCTGTTTCCTTGGGGTGGGGACGGAACCGCGACCTGGCCACGGGTGGACGCACGCAACCAGCATGGGCTGCAGGCTTTCGCAGGCCGCCGGTCTCAATGACCATGGCGTGGCCGAATGGTTCGGCCCCGTCGGCCCGTGGGGCCGGCGCGGGCAGGGGACGTCGCGCCGCCTGCCGTCTTGCGCCGGGTTGTGGCAGCAGGCGTTTGGCCGTCCATCGCAGGCCGCCGTGATAGCGCCGCCGGCGTGTACGAGTGGTGAGCGACCGCGCTGACGGAGTCTACTTTCCCCAGCTGGCGAACATCACTGCCACGGCCGCGGCCATCGCTGCCGTGGCCAGCCAGCCGAACAGTTTCAACGGCCAGGGCATGGTGAATTCGCCCATGACCTTGCGCTGGGAGCCCATCATCATCATCGCCATCATCAGCGGCACGGCCACCACGCCGTTGATCACCGCGCTCCAGTACAGGGCCTTGATCGGGTCCAGCGGAGTGAAATTGAGCGCGATGCCGAGCAGCGCGGAACCGATCAGCACGCCGTAGAAGAAGCGGGCCTCGTGCGGCGCGCGCTCCAGCCCGCTGCACTTGCCGAACGCGCCGGCGACGGCGTAGGCGGTGGCGCCGGCCAGCACCGGCACGGCCAGCAGCCCGGTGCCGATGATGCCGGCGGCGAACAGCGCGAAGGCCAATTCGCCGGCCAGCGGCCGCAGCGCTTCGGCGGCCTGCGCCGAGGTCTGGATGTCGGTCTTGCCGTGCGCGTGCAGCACCACGGCGGCGGTGAGGATGATGAAGAACGCGATCAGATTGGAATAGACCATCCCCACCGTGGTGTCGATGCCGATCCGGCGCAGCGCGCTCGGCGCCTGTTGCGGCGCGTCCTGCAGCGGCTTGCGCCGCTTGCTCGACTCGATTTCCTCCACTTCCTCGGAAGCCTGCCAGCAGAACAGGTACGGGCTGATGGTGGTGCCGAGCACGGCCACCAGGCCCACGGCGTAGGACGCGTTCCAGCTGACCGGCGGCAGCACGATGCTGCGCAGCACCGCGCGCCATGGCACCGGGATCACCAGCATGGTGGCCACGTAGGCGAACAAGCTGAGCGTGAGCAGCTTGAGGATCGGCGCGTAGCGGGTGAACGGAATGAACACCTGCAGCAGCAGCGACAGCACGGCGAAAAGCGCGGCGTAGAGCAGCGCCGGACCGCCGATCAGCAGCTTCAGCGCGGCGCCCATGGCGCCGATGTCCGCCGCCAGATTGATCACGTTGGCGACCACGATCGGCCCCAGCAGCGCATACACCAGCTTGTGCGGATAGTGCAGGCGCATGCCGTCCATCAAGCCGTGGCCGGTGACCCGGCCGATGCCGGCGCTGATCGCCTGGATCGCGATCATCAGCGGCATGGTCAGGAACGCGCACCACAGCATGCCGTAGCCGAACGCCGCGCCTACCTGCGAATAGGTGGCGATGCCGCTGGGGTCGTCGTCGGCGGCGCCGGCGATCAGGCCGGCGCCGAGGTTCTTCCAGGGCGGGGCTTCCCGGCCGCCGTCTTCGGTGTTTTTGCGGGTGGCCATGCTGCTGTTCCGCTGTGTGACCCCGCCGGGAGCCATGGCAGACGTACACCTGGATGATGCAGCAATTCCGCCGCCCGCGTGTGACGAGGTGTCGCAGCGAAATTCACGCTCCGGGGTGTACACAATGCGCCGAACCGCATTCACGGGGGTGCCCGACCATGACTACCGACGCCGCCATCCGCCCGCCGCTCGACCCCGACCAGTTGCGCGGCATCGACGCCTGGTGGCGGGCCGCGAATTACCTCTCGGTGGGGCAGATCTACCTGCGCGCCAATCCGCTGCTGAAGGAACCGCTGGCGCTGGCCCACATCAAGCACATGCTGCTCGGTCACTGGGGCACCACGCCGGGGCAGAACTTCATTTATGCGCACCTGAACCGGGCGATCCGGCAATACGACCTGGACATGGTCTACCTCTCCGGACCCGGCCACGGCGGCCCCGCGGTGGTGGCGAACGCCTACCTGGACGGCACCTACAGCGAGGTCTACCCGGACATCAGCCAGGACGAGGCGGGACTGCAGCGGCTGTTCAAGCAGTTCTCGTTTCCCGGCGGCATCCCCAGCCACGCCTCGCCGGAATGTCCCGGTTCGCTGCACGAGGGCGGCGAACTCGGCTACTCGCTGAGCCACGCGTTCGGTGCGGTGTTCGACAACCCCGGGCTGATCGCCGCCTGCGTGGTCGGCGACGGCGAGGCGGAAACCGGGCCGCTGGCCACGGCCTGGCATTCGAACAAGTTCCTCGACCCGGTGGGCGACGGCGCCGTGCTGCCGATCCTGCACCTGAACGGCTACAAGATCGCCAATCCCACGGTGCTGGCGCGGATCGGCCGCGACGAGCTGGAACAGCTGCTGCGCGGCTACGGCTGGACGCCGTATTTCGTGTCGGGCAGCGAACCCATGGCGATGCACCAGGCGATGGCGGCGGTGCTGGATGCGGTGGTGGCGCAGATCCGCCAGATCCAGCGCGGCGCGCGCGAGCAGGGGGTTGCCGCGCGGCCGCGCTGGCCGATGATCGTGCTCGATTCGCCCAAGGGCTGGACCGGGCCGAAGCTGGTGGACGGCAAACCGAACGAGGGCACCTTCCGCTCCCACCAGGTGCCGGTGTCGGTCTCCGCCAGCAGCCCACCGGAGCACCTGCAGCAGCTGGAGGCGTGGCTGCGCAGCTACCGGCCGCAGGAGCTGTTCGATGCGCACGGCCGGCTGCGGCCGGAGCTGGCCGCCCTCGCGCCCGCCGGCACGCGCCGGATGAGCGCGAACCCGCACAGCAACGGCGGGCTGCTGCTGCGCGACCTGCGCTTGCCGGATTTCCGCGACTATGCGGTTGCGGTGCCGCAGCCCGGCGTGGGCGGCATCGGCGACACGCGCGTGCTGGGGCCGTTCCTGCGTGACGTGATCCGCTCGAACGAGTCGTCGCACAACTTCCGCGTGTTCGGTCCGGACGAGACGATATCGAACGGCCTCGGCGCGGTGTTCGAGGCCACCAGCCGCCAGTGGCAGGCCGCACTGAAGCCGAACGACGAATTTCTCGCGGCGCAGGGCCGGGTGGTCGAGATGCTCAGCGAGCACCAGTGCGAAGGCTGGCTGGAAGGCTACCTGCTGACCGGGCGGCACGGCCTGTTCAACTGCTACGAGGCGTTCATCCACATCGTCGACTCGATGTTCAACCAGCACGCCAAGTGGCTGAAGATGACCGCGGCGATCCCATGGCGGCGCCCGCTTGCCTCGCTGAACTACCTGCTGGCCTCGCACGTGTGGCGGCAGGACCACAACGGCTTCACCCACCAGGATCCCGGCTTCATCGACCACGTGGTCAACAAGAAGGCCAGCATCGTGCGGGTGTACCTGCCGCCGGACGCGAACTGCCTGCTGTCGGTGATCGACCACTGCCTGCGCAGCCGGCACTACGTCAACGTGGTGATTGCCGGCAAGCATCCGGCGCCGCAGTGGCTGGCGATGGACGCCGCGCAGCGGCACTGCAGCCTGGGCATCGGCATCTGGCCGTGGGCCAGCAGCGACCAGCACGGCGAACCGGACGTGGTGATGGCCTGCGCCGGCGACGTGCCCACGCTGGAGACGCTGGCGGCGGTGTCGATCCTGCGCCGCTACCTGCCGGAGCTGAAAGTGCGCGTGGTCAACGTGGTCGACCTGATGAAGCTGCAGTCGCCCAGCGAGCATCCGCACGGCCTGGACGACGACGATTTCGACCAGCTGTTCACCCGCGACAAGCCGGTGATCTTCGCCTACCACGGCTACCCGAGCCTGATCCACCGGCTGACCTACCGGCGCGCCAACCACGACAACCTGCACGTGCATGGCTACAAGGAGGAGGGCACCATCACTACCGCGTTCGACATGACCGTGCTGAACGCGCTGGACCGCTTCCACCTGGTGATCAACGTGATCAACCGCGTGCCGCAGGCGGGCGAGCGTGGCGTCTATCTCAAGCAGAAGCTGCTGGACAAGCTGATCGAGCACAAGCAGTACATCGACGAGAACGGCGAGGACCTGCCGGAAATCCGCCACTGGACGTGGGGCGCCGAGGACGCCGGCGTACTCCCGTAGGAGCCCGCTGGCGGGCGATGCTTTTGCCCTGATGCTACGGCTGGAGATCCAACACAACAGTATCGCCCGCCAGCGGGCTCCTACATATAAAAAGGCGGGAAATTCGAGTCGAGCTGCCGTTCAGCGGTGAACGAGCGTCGCCGCGGCCGTCGCGGCCACCCATTCCTCGTTGGCGGCTTCCACCACCACCTTCACCCGGCTGGATGCGCTGGAGATCATCGGCGCGTGGACGGCGTTCGCGGCCGGGTCGATCGCCACGCCGAGAAAGCCCAGGCCGGCGCAGACGCGTTCGCGGATCACTGACTGGTGCTCGCCGATGCCGGCGGTGAAGACCAGCATGTCCAGCCCGTCCAGCGTGGCCGCCAGCGCGCCCGTTTCGCGCACGATGCTGCGCACGTACAGGGCCAGCGCCTCGCGCACCGGCTGTTCGGCTTCGCGCGGCAGCAGCTCGCGCGGGTCGGAGGACACCCCGGAGACGCCGAGCAGGCCGGACTCGTGGTACAGCATGCGCCCCACGCGCTCGAGCGACAGCTTGCCGATCTCCATCAGGTAGATCACCGCGCCGGGATCCAGCGCGCCGCAGCGCGTACCCATCATCAGCCCGTCCAGCGCCGAGAAGCCCATCGTGGTGGCGACGCTGCGCAGGTTGCGCATCGCGCACAGGCTGGCCCCGCTGCCCAGGTGCGCCACGATGGTGCGCCCGCGCGCGGCGTCGCCGTAGCGCTCGCCCAGCACCTGCGCCTGGTACGCGTAGGACAGGCCGTGGAAGCCGTAGCGGCGCAGGCCCTGCTCCCAGGCCGAGCGCGGCAGCGGCAGCATCTTCTCGACGGTCGGCATGCTCTGGTGGAAGGCGGTATCGAAACAGGCCACCTGCGGCAGCTGCGGCAGCTCGTCCAGCAGCGCGCCGATCGCCTCCAGCGCGAACGGCTGGTGCAGCGGCGCCAGCGGGATGTAGCTTTTCAGGTCGGCCAGCACCGCGGCATCGACCCGCACCGGCTCGAAATACTTGCTGCCGCCGTGCACCACGCGGTGCGCGATCGCCACGATGCGGCGGCCGTGCAGCCGCGCCACGATGCGCCGGCGCAGATAGGCCAGCGCGGCATGGTAGGGGTGCTCGCAGCCCAATGCCAGCGCCTCGGCCGCGGCGCCGCTTTCGCTGAACGCCGGGGCGTTGCCGGTGATGCCCTCGACCTTGCCGCTCCACGCGGGCGTGCGCGCCAGCGGCGTCTCGTCCGCGTCGAACAGCGCGAACTTGATGCTGGACGAGCCGCAGTTCAGCACCAGGATCAGCGCGTTGCCGCCGCGGTCGTTCATGGCGGGCTGCGCCGGTAATGGTGGGACACCAGCGCGGCCAGCGCGCACGAGGCGATGCGCGATTCGCGCGAGTCGGCGCGGCTGGTCAGCACGATCGGCACGCGCGCGCCCATCACCAGCGCCGCGCTGGCGGCGCCGCCGAGGTATTCCAGCTGCTTGGCCAGCATGTTGCCGCTTTCCAGGTCGGGCACCAGCAGGATGTCGGCGAGGCCGGCCACGTCGGAGACGATGCCCTTGATCCGCGCGGCGGCGACCGAGATCGCGTTGTCGAACGCCAGCGGCCCGTCCAGCACGGCGCCGGTGATCTGGCCGCGGTCGGCCATCTTGCACAGCGCGGCGGCGTCGAGCGTGGTCTGCATGCGCGGGTTGATCGTCTCCACCGCGGCGAGGATCGCCACGCGCGGCACGGCCACGCCCACGATGTGCGCCAGGTCGATCGCGTTGCGCACGATGTCGGCCTTCTCCTCCAGCGTCGGCGCGATGTTGACCGCGCCGTCGGTGATGATGAACGGCCGCGGATACGCCGGGCTGTGCATCAGGTAGCAGTGCGAGATGCGCCGCGCCGTGCGCAGGCCGGCGGCGGAAGCCACCACGGCCGCCATCAGCTCGTCGGTGTGCAGGCTGCCCTTCATCAGCGCGTCGACGCGGCCGCCGGCGGCCAGTTCGACCGCGCGCGCGGCGGCGGCATGGCTGTGCGGCACGTCCTCGATGGCGATGCCGGCAAGATCGAGCCCGGCCTTGCGCGCCACTTCCGCGAGTTTTGCCTGCGGCGCCACCAGCAGCGGTTCGATCAGGCCGGCCGCACGCGCGTCCAGCGCGGCGGCGAGGCTGGTTTCGTCGCAGGGATGCACCACCGCGACGCGGATGGCGCCCAACGACAGGGCGCGGGCCGCCAGCGGAAGGCCGGCGCCATCGGGCAGGCGCACTTCCGGCAGACGGCTGCGGACATACTCGATGCGCTCGCCAGGTGCGATCACCTCGACCGTGCCCTCGATCGCCAGCACGCCATGCTGGTTCGTGCAGCGGCAGGCGAAGCGGATGCGCCGGGTCGCCGCGTCCCGCGCGATCGCCTGCACCTGCACCGCCAGCGTGTCGCCGATGCATACCGGCGCGTGGAAACGCAGCGCCTGCTCCAGGCAGACGGTGCCGGCCCCGGGCAGGCGCGTGCCCAGCACGGCCGAGATCAGCGCCGCGCCCCACATGCCGTGGCCGATCACGCCGTGGAAGCCGGGCGAGGCGGCGGACGCCGGATCCGGCGGCTGCGGATCGCCGTCACCGTAGAGAGTCGCCAGCAGGTGCACGTCCTCCGCGGTCAGCGAGCGCTCGATCGTCGCGCTGTCGCCGATGGCGATCTCGTCGAAGGTGCGGTTGCGGAGCAACGGCGTGGCGCTGTCGGGCGTGGTCTCGTCCATGCTTCGGTTCCGGTCGGGGCCGGCGGCGCCGGTGCGGACAGCGTAGCGCCGCCGGCCCCGACGCGTCGAAGCGGCATTCAGCCGCGCACGTCGGGAACCTCGACCGGGCCGGCACCGCGCTTCAGCAGCCATGCCAGCACCGGCGGCGTCACCATCGCGGTGAGCAGCGACATCGCCACGATGATCGCGTAGATGCGTTGGTCGAACACCCCGGCGGCCAGGCCCAGGGTGGCGACCACGATGCCCACCTCGCCGCGCGGCACCATGCCGAAGCCGACGATGGTGGCGCTGCGCGTGCCCAACGTGAGCGAGCCGAGCCAGCCGCCGACCAGCTTGGAGACAATCGCGATGGCGGTGACCACCGCCAGCATCCACAGCGCCTCGGCACTGGCCAGCTCGTGCAGGTCGACCTTGCTGCCGGTGACCACGAAGAAGAACGGGGTGAGCAGGGCCAGCAGCGGTGCCGTCTGCTTTTCCAGGGTGTGCTGCTGGCGGGTTTCCGAGGCGATCATGCCGGCCAGGAACGCGCCGATGATCGCGGCCAGGCCGAACTGGGTGGACAGCCAGGCCAGGCCCAGGCACAGCGCGAGCACGATCACCAGCGGCGAGTGCGGGCTGAGCGGCTTGTCCAGCCAGGCGGAGTTCCAGCGCATCACCCGCGCGCCGCCCCAGCCGATCACCGCGATGAAACCGACCGCGCCAGCCAGCACCACCAGCAGATGCCAGGCGTCGATGCGGCCGCCGCCCTGCAGCGACACCACCACGCCGAGCAGCAGCATGGCGAGGATGTCGTCGATCACCGCCGCGCCCAGGATCACCTTGCTCTCGACGCGCTGCAGCGCGTTCAGTTCCTGCAGCACGCGCGCGGTGATGCCGGCCGAGGTGGCCACGAAGGCGGCTGCCACGAACAGCGAGCGGCTCCAGTCGAAACCGTTGCCGTGGGCCCACACGCTGCCCATGCCGAACGGCACCAGCACGCCGACCACGCCGACCACGAACGCCACCTTGCCGACCTTCTTCAGGTCCTCCAGCCGCGTTTCCAGGCCCACCGCGAACAGCAGCAGGATCACGCCGATCTCGGCCAGCACGTCGAGCGGCGTGCCGGTGGCGATCTGCTCCGGGCTGATCCAGCCCAGCAGCGAGGGACCGATCGCGCAGCCGGCGGCGATCTCGCCGACCACGCCGGGCAGCTTCAGTCGCTGCGCGATCTCGCCGCCGATCTGGGCGGCGACAAAAACGGCGAACAGCAGGAACAGGATCTCGCTGGCATGGTGCATGTGGCAGGTGTCTGGGCTTTCGATGGAGCCTGCATGCTACATGCAGCTTCAGGCGTCATGCAGCGCTGCCGCCGCGTGTGCCGGCACCCGGCAGCGGGCGGTCGTGCCGCAGCCGGCTGAACACGCGGCTGGCCGCCGCGGTGATCGCCGCCAGCAGCACCATGGTCCAGCGGAACGCCACCACGTAATCCTCGTGGGCGTGCCCCTGCAGCATCGCTTCCATCAGCAGCGTGGACAGCGCGATGCCGAAGCTCATCGCCAGGTACTGCACGGTCGAGGCCATCGACGAGGCCATCGAGGCGTGCTTGATGTCCAGGTCGGTGTAGATCAGCGTGTTCATGGTGGTGTACTGCAGGCCGGCGAAGCCGCCGTAGACGAAGGTCAGCAGCGCAATCACCCAGACCGGCGAAGCGGGGCCGAGCAGGGCGAACGCCGCCAGCAGCAGCGCCACGATCAGCGTATTGCCGAGCAGCAGGCGGCGGTAGCCGTAGCGCACCAGCGCGCGGTTCACCGCCCACTTGGCAATGATCGAGCCCAGCGCCTGCGGCACCATCATCAGACCGGCCATCAGCGGCGACCAGCCGCAGCCGACCTGCAGGAACAGCACCAGCAGCAGGAACATGCCGGAGATGCCGAGCCGGGTGAACAAGCCGCCGGCCAGCGAGACCCATACGCTGCGCACCTTCAGCAGGGTCAGATCCGCCACCGGGTGCTCGATGCGCCGGCTGTGCCATACGTAGACCGCGCCGAGCAGCACGGCGAGCAGCGCGCACAGGCCGATCCCCGACCACGGCACCGGCGTGCTGCCGGTCAGCTCCGACGCGGTGAGCAGCAGCGCCGAGGCGGCGCCGAACAGCAGGAAGCCGGGCAGGTCGAAGCGGTTGGCGCGCTCGAGCCGATACTCGGGCATGTCGCGCCGGTTCATCCATACGCCGGCGATCGCCACCGGCACGTTGATCAGGAAGATCAGTCGCCACGAGGTGAATTCCACGATCGCGCCACCCAAGAGCGGCCCCAGCACCGAACCGAGCAGGCCGAAGGTGGCCACCGTGCTCATCGCGCGCACGAACTCGCGCTTGTCGATGCTGCGCACCAGCACGTAGCGCCCCACCGGCATCAGCGCGGCGCCGCCCACCCCCTGCACCACGCGCGCGGCGACCAGCTGCGGCAGGGTCTGCGCGATGCCGCACAGCAGCGAACCCACGCCGAACACCACGATCGCCGCGCCGAACACCCGTCGCGTGCCGAAGCGGTCGCACAGCCACGGGCTGGCCGGGATCAGGATGGCCAGAGTCAGCACGTAGCTGGTCAGCGCGGTGCGCATGCCCAGCGGGGTCACCGCCAGCGCCTCGGCCATCGCCGGCACCGCGGTGTTGACCACGGTGGAATCCAGCGCCTGCATGAAGAACGCGGCGGCGACCAGCCACAGCAGACCGCGGAAACGCTCGCGGGTGGAAATCTCGCGCTGACCTGCCGTCCCGGTCGTCGGCACGGTAGCGTCGGGGGCGACGGCGTGGCTGTCCGCGGCGTGGTGGGGGGCCATTTCCGGCATGGTAGCTGCTGTGGCAGCTTGATTTTCGCCCACGGTATCCGCACAGTGGACCTTGTTTCACCTGCCAGTCATGCCCAGATGGGCATCAAGGCCATCAACAACCACACGCGCCGGGGCGGCCTTCGTTCCGGCGTGTGCTTTTGTGCGGCAGGAGCCGCGCGTACAGGAAAAGCCATGAGCAAGCCACCGATCACTGTTTCCCGCATCGACCTGGAACGCATCGAAGCGTTGCTGGAGCGCCTGCCCGCCGCCGAAGCCGACAAGTTCGATGCGCTGCGCGCGGAGCTGGATCGCGCCGACGTGGTCGAGCCGGCGGCGATGCCCGGACACATCGTGACGATGAACTCCACCGTCACCTTCGAGGACGAGAGCAACGGCGAGAAGCTCACCCTGACCCTGGTCTACCCGGCCGCTGCCGGGGCGCCCGGCACGGTGTCGATCCTGGCGCCGGTGGGCAGTGCGCTGCTCGGGCTGGCGCGCGGGCAGCAGATCGACTGGCCCACGCCGGACGGCCGCAAGCGCCGCCTGAAGGTGCTGGAGATCGCCTACCAGCCGGAAGCGGCGGGGCACTTCCACCGCTGAAGCCGCAACGCGCGCCGGTATCGTTAAACTGCGGGGGCTACACCAGGAGACCCGCATGACCGAACGCCCGGCCCCGGCCGAAACTGTCGCTCGCGCCGCAAAGCTGCGGGCGCAGATCGAGCAGGCCAACTACCGCTACCACGTGCTCGACGATCCGGACATCACCGATGCCGAGTACGACCGGCTGATGCGCGAGCTGGAGGCACTGGAGACCGAGCATCCCGCGCTGGCCTCGCCGGATTCGCCTACGCGCAAGGTCGGCGCACGGGCGCAAGGCGGCTTTGCCGAAGTGCGCCATGCGATTCCGATGCTGTCGCTGGGCAATGCGTTCGAGCAGGACGGTGACAGCGACCGCGAGCGCTTCCGCGAAGTGGCCGAGTTCGAGCGACGCATCGAACAGACGCTGGACCGGCGCGAGCCGCTGTTTTCCGTGGAACCCAAGCTCGACGGCCTGGCGATCAGCCTGCGCTACGAGCACGGCGTGTTCGTGCAGGGTGCCACCCGTGGCGACGGCGAGACCGGCGAGGACGTCACCGCGAACCTGCGCACGGTGCGCGCCATTCCGCTGCACTTGCGCGGCACGGGCTGGCCCGACGTGCTGGAAGTGCGCGGCGAAGTGATCATGCTGCACAAGGATTTCGAGGCGTTCAATGCCTACGCGCGCAAGCACGGCGAAAAACCGCTGGCGAACCCGCGCAACGGCGCGGCCGGTTCGTTGCGCCAGCTCGATCCGGCGGTCACCGCGAAGCGGCGGCTGAGTTTCTTCGCCTACGCGATCGGCGTGGTCGAGGGCGGCGAGCTGCCGCCGACCCATTCGGCGACGCTGCGCCAGCTGCGCGAGTGGGGCTTCCCGGTGTCGCCGGAAGTGGGCACGGCGCGCGGCTTCGACGGACTGATCGCCTACTACCGCCGCATCGGCGCCAAGCGCGACAGCCTGCCGTACGACATCGACGGCGTGGTCTACAAGCTGGACGACTACGAAGGCCAGCGCGAGATGGGTTTCGTCTCCCGCGCGCCGCGCTGGGCCATCGCGCACAAGTTCCCGGCGCAGGAGCAGACCACCGTGGTCGAGGCGATCGAGATCCAGATCGGCCGCACCGGCGCGGCCACGCCGGTGGCGCGGCTCAAGCCGGTGCAGGTGGCCGGCGTCACCGTCACCAACGCCACCTTGCACAACGCCGACCAGGTCGCGCGGCTCGACGTGCGCGTGGGCGATACGGTGATCGTGCGCCGCGCCGGCGACGTGATCCCGGAAGTGGTGCGCGTGATGCCCGAGCTGCGGCCGCCGCACACGCATCCCTGGCACATGCCCGCGCGCTGCCCGGTGTGCGGCTCCGAGCTGCTGCGCGAGGAGGGCGAGGCGGCGTATCGCTGCTCCGGCGGGCTGGTTTGCGCGGCGCAACGCAAGGAGGCGCTGATCCACTTTGCCTCGCGCCGCGCGATGGACATCGAAGGCCTGGGCGAGCGCTTTGCCGAGGCGCTGGTGGAACTCGAGATCGTGCATTCGCCGGCCGACCTGTATGGCCTGGGCGTGGATGATTTCGTCGAGATGAAGCGCCGCATCGACGAGCGCGACGGCACCACGCCGGAAACCGTCAAGGCCGGCAAGGTGGCGACCAAATGGGCGGAGAACCTGGTCGCCGGCATCGAGGCCAGCCGGCGCACCACGCTGGCGCGCTTCCTGTTTGCGCTGGGCATCATGCACATCGGCGAGAGCACGGCGAAGACGCTGGCCGCGTGGCTGGGTCGGCTCGATTTCGTGCGCAGCACGCCGGCGGCGGTGCTGCGCGTGCTGCCGGATATCGGCGGCGAGGTGGCCACCTCGATCGCCGGCTTCTTCGCCCAGGCCGGCAACGAGCAGGTGGTCGACGCGCTGCTCGAGGCCGGCATCACCTTCAGCGACGAGGGCGCGCCGTCGCCGCAGCTGCGCCAGCGCCTGGACCTCGGCGTGTTGCTGGGCATGGCTCACGTCAACAAGCTCGGCCCCAAGAGCTGCACCTTGCTGGCGCAGCATTTCCCCACGCTGGACCAGTTGCTGGCCGGCGGGCCGGCGCACTGGATCACCGCCGGCGTACCGCAGGCGGCGGCGACCAGCCTGCAAAACCATCTGGCCGACCCGGCCGCATTGGCCGCGCTGCGCGAGGCCGAGGCGGCGATGCAGCGCCTGCTTGCAGCCATCCCGCACACGGCGAAAGCGGCGACGGCGCCGCTGGAAGGGCAGACCTTCGTGCTCACCGGCACGCTGGCCTCGCTCAGCCGCGACGAGGCCAAGGACCGGCTCGAAGCGCTGGGCGCCAAGGTGTCCGGCTCGGTGTCGAAGAAGACCAGCGTGGTGGTCGCCGGCGAGGCGGCCGGCTCCAAGCTGGACAAGGCGCAGGAGTTGGGCGTGCCGGTATGGGACGAAGCGCAGCTGCTGGGCCTGCTCGCCCAGCACGAGGCGGGCTGATGGGTCTCGCCCCGCTGGCGGCCCTGCAACTGCGCGCCCGGCTGTATGCGCTGGTGCGCGCGTATTTTGCCGAGCAGCGCGTGCTGGAGGTGGAGACGCCGATGCTTTCGGCGGCCGGCAACACCGAGCCGAACATCGAAAGCTTCAGCACGATGTTCAGCGGCCACGTCGACGCCGGCGCGCGCGAACGCTGGCTGCGCACCTCGCCGGAGTATCCGCTGAAACGGCTGCTGGCCGCCGGCATCGGCGACTGCTACGAGCTGGGCCGGGTGTTCCGCAATGGCGAGGCAGGCGGCCGGCACAATCCCGAGTTCACCATGCTGGAGTGGTACCGGGTCGGCTGGGACCATCGCCGGTTGATGCAGGAAACCGTCGCGCTGGTCGAGGCGGCGCTGGCGATGGCGGGGCGGCGTGCCGAGCTGCTGGTGACCAGCTACCGCCAGCTGTTTCTCGACGAGCTGGGCATCGACCCGGCGCATGCCGCCATCGACACGCTGCGCGCGCCGCTGGCCGAATCCGGCATCGACCCGGCGGGGCTGGGCCACGACGACTGGCTGGACCTGCTGATCACGCACAAGCTGCAGCCGGCGTTCCCACGCGACCGCATCACGGTGATCCACGACTACCCGGCCAGCCAGTGCGCGCTGGCCAGGATCCGCCCCGGCGAACCGCCGCTGGCCGAGCGCTTCGAGCTGTACTTGGGCCGCTACGAACTGGCCAACGGCTACCACGAGTTGAACGATGCAGCCGAACAGCGCGCGCGTTTCGAGCGTGACAATGTGCGGCGGCGCGAACGCGGCCTGCGCGAGATCCCGCTCGACGAAAACCTGCTCGGCGTGCTCGACGCGCTGCCCGACTGCGCCGGCGTGGCGCTGGGCGTGGAGCGCCTGCTGATGTGCCTGGCCGACACCGACGCGATCGCCGACGTACTGGCGTTTCCGTTCGCCGAGGCCTGAGCCTGGCGGCAGCCTCGGCGGTGAGGCTGCCGCCGTGCGAGCCTTGCCAGGCACGGGCCGGCGGCGCTTCGGGATCGCGTGGCGCCGATGCTCAGGCCCGGTTGCCCTTGATCTCGGGCTGCGCCGGCCGATCGCTCCACAGGTAACGGTAGATCAGCCCACCCAGGATGCCGCCGACGATCGGCATCACCCAGAAGAACCACAGCTGCTGCACCGCCCAGCCGCCCTGGAAGAACGCCACGGCGGTGGAGCGTGCCGGGTTCACCGAGGTGTTGGTGACCGGGATGCTGACCAGGTGGATCAGGGTCAGCGCGAGACCGATCGCGATGCCGGCGAAACCGACCGGCGCGCTCTTGTGGGTGGCGCCCATGATGATGAAGAGGAAGAAGCCGGTCATCACGATCTCGCACACCATGGCCGCGCTCATCGCATAGCCGCCCGGCGAGTGCGCGCCATAGCCGTTCGAGGCAAAGCGGCCGGCGGCGGCGTCGAAGCCCGGCTTGCCGGAGGCGATGGCGTACAGCACCGCGCCGGCCAGCAGGCCGCCGACCACCTGCGCCACGATGTACGGAAGCACTTCCTTCAGCGGGAAGCGGCCGCCGGCGGCGAGGCCGCAGGTCACCGCCGGATTGATGTGGCAACCGGAGATGTGGCCGATCGCGTAGCACATCGTCAGCAAGGTGAGACCGAAGGCCAGCGCCACGCCGGCGAAGCCGATGCCCAGCGCGGGGAATCCCGCGGCCAGCACGGCGCTGCCGCAACCCCCAAGTACCAGCCAGAACGTGCCGAAGCATTCGGCGGCCATGCGTTTGCCCAGATTCATCGAAGACTCCTCCCCCGATTGCGTGAGTGGACTCGTGCGCCGCGGCAGGGCGGCGCACGCCGGATCGCTGGCCGCAGGCCAGGGTCGAACGACGTTTCCCCTCCCCGTGAAGACCGTGCCGGGTGGTCGCGTGCAGGCTGGCCGGCGCGCCCGTGCAGCCCGGTATCCCGCCGGGCAGGGTGAAGCATGGGGCGGCGCATGTCGTCGCGAAGTGACGCGCGCTGCGCTATGTTGCCGGACCCCTTTCCGCAGCGAGGCGCGGTCCCTGCCATGAACGAAGCCACGGCATTGACGGCAGTGGATGTGACCGGCGCGACGGCGCGCCCGCTGGGTCGCCGCGACGCGCGCACCTTGCTGCTGTCCGCGCTGGGCGGCGCGCTGGAGTTCTACGACTTCGTGGTGTTCGTGTTCTTCGCGATCCCGCTGAGCCACCTGTTTTTCCCGCCCGACACCGCGCCGTGGCTGGCCCAGTTGCAGGTGTTCGGCATCTTCGCCGCCGGCTATCTGGCGCGGCCGCTGGGCGGCATCGTGATGGCGCACTACGGCGACAAGCGGGGGCGCAAGCGGATGTTCACCCTCAGCGTGTTCCTGATGGCGGTGCCGACGCTCGCCATCGGCCTGCTGCCGGTGTACGCGCAGGTCGGCGTGCTGGCGCCGCTGTTGCTGCTGTTGCTGCGGGTGGTGCAGGGCATCGCGGTGGGCGGCGAGGTGCCCGGTGCGTGGGTGTTCGTGGCCGAGCACGTACCGGCGCGACGGATCGGCTTCGCCTGCGCCAGTCTCACTTCCGGGCTTACCGTGGGCATCCTGATCGGCTCGCTGGTGGCCGCGGCAATCAACGGCCGGATGACCCCGGCCGAGGTGCTCGACTACGGCTGGCGGCTGCCGTTCCTGGCCGGCGGCGTGTTCGGCTTCTTCGCGGTGTGGCTGCGCCGCTGGCTCAGCGAGACGCCGGTGTTCGAGGCGATGCACGCGCGCCGGGAGCTGGCCTCGGGCCTGCCGCTGCGGCGGGTCTTCGAGCGGCATCTGCCCGGCGTGGCGCTGTCGGTGCTGGTGACCTGGATGCTCACCGCCGCGATCGTGGTGCTGATCCTGATGACGCCGACGCTGGTGCAATCGGCGTTCCATGTCGCGCCGGCGCGCGCGTTCCTCGGCAACAGCGTGGCCTCGTTCACGCTGGCGCTGGGTTGCCTCTTCTACGGCTGGCTGGCCGACCGCCTCGGCTACGCGCGGGCGCTGCTGGCGGGGGCGATCGGATTGCTGGTGTGCGGCTACGCCTTGTACTTCGACCTGCAGGTTGGCGCGGCGCATTTCGTCGCGCTGTACGCGCTGGCGGGTTTCGCCGTGGGTGTGGTGGGCGTGGTGCCGGCGCTGATGGTGATGGCGTTCCCGCCGGCGGTGCGCTTTTCCGGCCTGTCGTTCTCGTACAACGTCGCCTATGCGCTGTTCGGCGGATTGACGCCGCCGCTGATCGGCCTGCTGATGAAGCAGTTCGGCGTGCTCGCACCGGCGCACTACGTGGCGTTCACCGCCGTGATCGGGGTTGCCGTGGCGTGCGTGCAGCTTCGTCGCCGGCACGCGTAGGAGCCCGCTGGCGGGCGATGCTTTTTCCTCAGCTGCACGAAGGCAAGAGCATCGTCCGCCAGCGGGCTCCTTATGTGTCGATTCTGGTCCGCGACTGGACGAGAATCGCCGACTGATCATCGGTGGGAACGGGGTGACGCCGTCGGGCTCCCTTGGCTTTGCGCCAGCGCCGTAGATTCGCGCCCCCGTTCCGTTTTATCT
>JANJTA010000002.1 GCA_024711345.1 Rhodanobacter sp.
CGTCGAGATCGTGATGCCGCGCGCCTTCTCTTCCGGCGCCGCGTCGATCGCGCTGTAATCCTTGAACTCGCCACCGAAGCGCTCCGCGCCGACCTTCGTCAGCGCCGCCGTCAGCGTCGTCTTGCCGTGATCCACGTGACCGATCGTGCCGACGTTCACGTGCGGCTTGGTGCGTTCGAATTTACCCTTTGCCATAGCGCGCTAAACCCCGATGGAGTCAATGAATTGAAGAAACCGCCCGTTTCGGGCCGGCCAAGACGGCCGCATGGATGGTGCTCATGACAGGAATCGAACCTGTGACCTCTTCCTTACCAAGGAAGTGCTCTACCGACTGAGCTACATGAGCTTGTATTTCAGCCATCCTCCATGATGGCGAAGAACAGACCGGCATCCTGCCGGACTCTCAAAAAAAGCGTCGATCTATGCAGTGGCTGCTTCAATCAACGACACTTGACGGATGCAGCGCAATGGAGCGGAAGGCGGGAATCGAACCCGCGTAATCAGTTTGGAAAACTGATGTTCTACCATTGAACTACTCCCGCCCTGCGCGGAACGCCTGCCGGACATCCTGTCCCTTTCCCTTGCGGGTCGCGCCGCTCTCGCGTCGCGTGTCGGAGCGCTCCTGCAACTCCGGTGAAACCTGCCATCGGTCAAAGCGGCCATCCGATGTCAGCTTGCTTTGGTGGAGGGAGGTGGATTCGAACCACCGAAGGCGTAAGCCAGCAGATTTACAGTCTGCCCCCGTTGGCCGCTTGGGTATCCCTCCAGAATCTTTCCTTGCGTATCGCGGAACCGGCAGATCTGCAATCCGCCTTCGTCGGCAGTCTGGAGATTCCGCCAGCAAAGAACGCGTATTGTGTGGATCGAGCCGCGGACTGTCAACACCTTGCGGCAGCGATGGCGCATCGGCGAGCGCCCCTTCCGCAGGCGACGTCAGTCCGGCGCAGCCGCCCGCAGGTCGACCAGCCGCTCCATGCCCTTGGACAATTCCAGCAGCTGTCTTGCCTGCTCCTGCAGCCGCCGCTCGTTGTCGTTGGCCGGCTCCCAATGCGGCACCGGCGTGGGCTTGCCGTCCGGGCTGTCCAGCGCCACGAAGACCATCACGCAACTGGTCGCCAGGCGCTGCTCATCCTTGCGCAGGTCGCGCGCCAGCACGTCGACCGCCATGTGCATGCTGCTGGTGCCGGTGTGGATGAGGCGCGCCCGGACGGTAACCAGGTCACCGATCAGGATCGGCGCCACGAACTGGATCCCGCTGACCGAGGCGGTGACGCAGTACGCGCCACTCCAGGATACCGCGCAGGCGTAGCCGGCCTGGTCGATCCATTTCATCGCCATGCCGCCGTGCACCTTGCCGCCGAAGTTGACGTCGGTGGGCTGGGCGAGGAAGCGGAAGCTCACCTCATGCTGCTGTCCGGGCATGGCTGGCATCTCGTCGCGAGTCCGAAAACGGGATTATGCCTGACCGTACGCATTGTCCCGCGTCCGGATACGGCTTGTCGGCTTGCAGCCCACCCGGCTTCATGGCTAGATGATCCAGGGAAACGGGGGAGATCCGGCGGTGGCCTTGCGCAGCATTGCATCACGGATGGCGCTGTGGGTTCTGGTCGGTTCCACCGCGGTACTGGCCGCCAGCGGTGTCCTGCTGCTCGGCCTGACCCGCGCGCAGATCCTCGAACATACCCACCGCGAGGCAGCCTCGCTGGCAGCCAACGCCGGCAGCCAGATCCAGGCCCGGATCGACCGTGTCGCGGTTTCTGCACGCATGCTTGCCGCGATCATCGGCAGCCGCCAGGACGACGCCGAACCGCTGCTGCGCGACACGCTGGCCGCCGACCCGGACATGGACGGGTTGGCCGCAGCGTTCCGGCCCGCGGCGGATCCTGCCGCGCCCACGCCGTACGCGCCTTTCCTGCGCCGGCTGGACGATGGCAGCCTGGCCGCCCGCGACCTCTCGCGCGACGCCAACGCCTACTGGAACAGCAACTGGTTCCTCGGCGGGCTCGGCTGCAGCAACGGCTGCTGGCAGCGGCCGTTCTTTTCGCAATCCCGACACCGCCAGCTGGTCAACTACTCCGTAGCCATCCGCCACGACGGGCATCCCATCGGGGTGATCAACGCCGACGTCACGCTCGATTGGCTGCACCAGATACTCGGCCGTCTGGCCAAACCTGCCGGCGCCTACGCCTTCGTGCTGGACAGCGACGGCAACTTCCTGGCCCACGACAACCCTGCCCTGGTCGGTCGGCGCGGCATGCCGGCGCTGCTCGAGGTGCTGGCCAGCGACCGCGCCGAGTCGACGCGCCTGCCGCGGGCGCAGAACCCGCGCACGAGCGGGCCGGTCTGGGTCTATTCCGCGCCAATCGAAGGTACCCGCTGGCGCTTCGGCCTGGTGATTCCCGAGCAGCATATCTACGCCGGGGTAAGACACATCTTCCTGCCGAGCCTCGCGCTCGGCCTGCTGGCGCTGCTGGGCGTCGCACTGATCACGCTGCTGACCATCCGCCGCACGATGGCGCCATTGAAGGTGCTGGCCGACCGCGCCGAGCGCGTCGCCCGCGGCGAGCTGGATTTCGAGCTGCCGCCGGCCCGCCGTCCCGACGAGGTCGGCCGCCTCACCCAGTCCTTCGACCAGATGCGGCGCGAACTGGCCCTGCACCTCGAAGACCTCGCACGGGTGGCACGCGAGAAACAGCGCCTGGCCAGCGAACTGGAGATCGCCCACCAGATCCAGCTCGGGCTGCTGCCGAGCGAGCACTATCTCGATGCGGTCTGCGCCCAGTTCGAGCTGCATGCGGCGCTGCGCCCCGCACGCGCGGTGGGCGGCGACCTCTACAGCTATTTCATGCTCGACCCGCAGCGCTTCTTCGTGATGGTCGGCGACGTTTCCGACAAGGGCATTCCGGCCGCCCTGTTCATGGCGCAGACGATCACCCTGGCCAAGGCGCTGGCGCCGCGCGCGCAGACCCCGCGCAGCCTGCTGCAACTGCTCAACCTCGAGCTGTGCCGCGGCAACGACAGCTGCATGTTCGCGACCTTGCTGTGCGGCCTGCTCGATACCGGCAGCGGCAGCCTGATGCTGGCCAGCGCCGGCCACGAGCCGCCGATCCTGTGCGGCCGCGGCGAGCCGCAGCTGCTGGACTTCCCCACTGGCGCGGTGCTCGGACTGTACGAGGACTCCGACTACCCCGAGTACCGCCTGCGCCTGCACCAGGGCGAAACGCTGCTGATGTATACCGACGGCATCACCGAGGCCAGCAACCGCGAGCAGCGGATGTACGGCATCGACCGCACCGTGGCAAGCCTCGCCATGGTGCCGCCGGCGGCACCGGCCGCCGACTACATCGAGCGGCTGCTGGGCGACGTGGACCGCTTCGTGGCGAACGCCGCGCAGGCCGACGACATCACCGTACTGGCGCTGACCTGGCACGGCGCCGCGCCGCCGCGCGTCGAGATCGGCATCGGCAACCAGCTGGCGGACGTGTTCGGCGCGCTCGATCGCTGCGAGCACCTGCTGGAGGAAGCCGAGGTGCCCGCCAGCTTGCGCAGCGACATGCGGCTGGTGCTGGAGGAACTGATGGTCAACACCGTCGAATACGGCTACCCCGACGGCCGCCCGGGCCGCATCCGCCTCCTGCTGCAGCCACAGCCGCAGACCGTCGTGATCGAACTGATCGACGACGGCATCGCCTTCGACCCGCTGCAATCGGCGGTGCCCGATCTCACCGGCGACCTCGCCGATCGCGAGCAGCTCGGCGGGCTCGGCATCCACCTGGCACGCACCATGGCCAGCGAAATGCGCTATACACGCGATGCCGACGGCAACCACCTGCTGCTTCGCTTCACCTACCCGACCATGGACGAATTTTCATCATGACGCTCAGCCTGCACCATGAATTCCCCGCCACCGATCGCGTCGTCGTATACGTCGGCGGCCGCCTGGACGCCATGAGCTTCGGCGAATTCGACGAAGCCATGCTGGTCCTGCTGCCCCGGCTCGATGAAGGCAGCACCGTGGTGGTCGACTTGGCCGGACTGGAGTACGTCAGCAGCGCGGGCCTGCGCAGCCTGGCCCGGGTCCGCAAGAGCATGCGCGCGCGCCACGGCCACACCCTGCTGCTGAATCCGCAGCCGCAGGTGCGCAAGGTGTTCGACATCGTCAAGGCGGTGCCGGTGAACGAGGTCTTCACCAGCACGCAGGAACTCGACGCCTACCTGGACCGCATGCAGCGGCAGATCATCGAAGGCGACGACGAGGCCTGAGTTACGGGTCAGCGCACCGGTTCGGGCGGCGCCAGCGGGTCGCCGACGTAGATCGCCACGTGCGGCACGCCGTCGGCGCCGATCCAGCCGCGGTACATGCCTTCGGTGTTGAACGGCATCGCCACGCTGCCGTCGGCACCGAGGATGATCGCGCCGCCGTCGCCGCCCATCCGCGGAATCTCGTCATTGATCACCGCCTGCCCGGCCGCCGACGCCGATTCGCCCAGCGCCGCCATGCGCAGGCAGATCTCGCGCGCGGCGGAAACGCGGAGGTAGAACTCGCCCCAGCCCGTGCTCGATACCGCGCAGGCGGCGTTCGCATAGGTGCCGGCGCCGACGATCGGTGAATCACCGACGCGGCCGTAGCGCTTGTTGGTCATGCCGCCGGTCGAGGTCGCCGCGGCGAGGCGGCCTTCGCTGTCGCGTGCCACCGCGCCGACCGTGCCGAAGTGCTTCAGCGCCGCCAGCCGCGCCGTCAGCTTCTTGCCTGCAGCGTCTTCTTTCAATGCCTTCTGCAGGTCCCGCCAACGCTTCTCGGTGCGGAAATACGCGGGATCGACCAGCTTGACGCCCTGCTCGGTGGCGAACTGCTCCGCGCCGCTGCCGACCATCATCACGTGCGGCGAGCGCTCCATCACCGCGCGCGCCAGCAGCACCGGGTTGCGTATCCGGTGCACGCCGGCCACGGCGCCGGCGGCCAGCGTCGCCCCGTCCATGATCGAGGCATCCAGCTCGTTGCGGCCGTCGTGCGTGAACACCGCGCCCCGGCCCGCATTGAACAGCGGATCGTCTTCGAGCACGGTGACCGCGGCGGTCACCGCATCCAGCGCCGGCCTGCCCGCCTTCAGCTGCGCATGGCCGTTGCGCAGCGCCAGCTCCAGCGCGGCGCGCGCCTGCGCCTCGATCCGCGGCGTCATCGCCCCACGCTCCACCCCGGCGCCGCCATGGATCACCAGCAGCGGCGGCACCGCGCCGTGCAGGTCGAGCTTGCCGCCCTGCACGTCGGCGATCGCCTCGAACACCGGCCGCTGCACGTCGAGGCTGCGCAGGTCGATCCGGCTCTGCGTGCCGATGCCGGTCACCCGCACGCCGCGATAGTCCAGCGGCTTGCCGGCTTCGATCCGCCCGGGCTGGCCCTGCGGGCGCAGCAGCCAGGCGAAGCCGTTGTTCAAGGTGAACACCCGGCCGATGCCGTGGCCATCGACGGCCAGCACCGTCCCTTCGTCCACACCCAGCCCGACCACGTCCGGATGGCCTTCATGCCGCAACCGCGCGATGAACGCGATCAGCCGGCCCTGCCGCGCGCGCGCGTCGAAGTGGGTGTCGGTGATCACCTGCTGCATGCGCGGCATGTGCAGGAAACCGTCGACCAGGGTGACGCCCTTGCCCAGCGGGTCGGCCAGCGCTTCGGGCGACGTGATGCTGCCACCGTCCATCGCGCCGTAGGCATGGCCGCCGAGGATCGCCAGCCCGGCGCTGCTGCCGCCGATCGGCTTGCCCTCGGCGACGTGGCGGTCCAGCAGTGCGTTCAGCGGCGTGCCTTTCCAGAACCGCACGTAGTTGGCCTGGTCGCCGCCGGCGATGAAGATGCCGTCGGCCTGCCGCACGATCTCCAGCACTCGCGGGTCGCTGGCCGCCGCGCGGCTGTGGAACACCAGCGTCTGCACCGAGGCCACGCCGCCGACGTCGTGGTACAGCTCCTTCTGCAGATCGTCGGCGCCGGAGGCGCGCAGGATCAGGAAATGGCCGTGCCCGCCCTTCGCCGCCAACCAGGCGAACGCCTGGTGCGGCCACTCGCCGCCGCCCATCAGCAGCAGCGCCGGCTCGGTGGCGCCGGGCCGGGCCGCATCGAGGTCGCCGATCCGGTAGTACTCGTAGCCGTCGCGCGCGGCAGCGGGGTCGGCCGCCCTCGCCGGCGCGTGCGCGCCGATCAGCGCAAGGCCCAGGGCCAGCAGGCACAAGGTGGCCGGGCGCAGGAAGCCGTGCAGTCGCTTGGTCGGAAACATGGGTTCGGTCCCCCGGCGAGGATGGCAGGAGGCGCTGCAAAAACGCGGCGCACTCAGGCCGGGACGAACCGGCGGAGCATTTCCCCCATGGCTGTATTTTCGCCGCGGATTGACGCTAAGGTCGCCGTGTGGACGACTCCCTCAACAACTGGTTTGCCCGCGAAATCCTCGCGCACGAAGGCGCGCTGATGCGCTATCTGCTGCGCAGCTGGTTCCGCCGCGAGGAGATCCACGACCTGCGCCAGGAAATCTACGTGCGCATCTACGAGGCCGCGGCGAAGGCCCGGCCGGCGATGCCGAAATCCTTCCTGTTCACCACCGCGCGCCACCTGATGACCGACCGCCTGCGCCGCGGCCGCGTCGTCTCGATCGAGGCCGTGGGTGATATGGACGCGCTGAACGTCTTGATAGACGAAGTTTCGCCGGAACGGCGGATGGGTGCGCGGCAGGAGCTGAAACGCCTGACCGATGCGTTCGACCGCCTGCCCGACCGCTGCCGCGAAGTGGTCTGGCTGCGCCGGGTCGAGGAGCTGTCGCAGAAGCAGGTGGCGGCGCGCATGGGCATCAGCGAAAAGACCGTGGAGAAGCAGGTCGCCAAGGGCGCGCGGCTGATCGCGGAGTATTTCTACGGCGGCAGCCACGCGCGCCGCCCGGCCCACGACGACGCGACGGATACCGCATACGGGAACGGACATGGCCAGCAGCAAGGAGATTGAACACGCCGCCGCCGCCTGGCTCGCCAGGCGCGACGCCGGCGGCTGGAGCGAACGCGACCAGCGGCAGCTGGATGCGTGGCTGGACGCGTCCATGGCCCACCGCGTCGCCTTCGTCCGGCTCGACGCGGCATGGCGGCAGAGCGACCGGCTGAAGGCGCTGGGTGCGGGCGTGCCCGCGGGCGTGGTGCCGGCGCGCGGCAGCTGGGCGTCCTCGCCGTTCGGCGCCGCCGACGACCATGCGGACGAGCCGCACCACCCGCGCCCCGTGCATGCCCACGCGCCGTGGCGCACCACCCACCGGCACCGGGGGAAACGCCACTCCCTGCTGCACCATCTCGCCACCGCCGCGATGCTGGCTCTGCTGGTGTCGCTGGCACTGGTCTGGCGCCACTACACCGCGGTAGAGCAGGCGTCCTACCGCACGGCGATCGGCGACCTGCAGGAAGTGCCGCTGGCCGACGGCTCCGTCGCCACCCTGAGCAGCGACAGCCGCCTGCTGGTCACCCTGTCGCACGGCGAGCGCCACGTCGACCTGCAGCAAGGCGAGGCGTTCTTCGCGGTGGCCAAGGACCCGTCGCGGCCGTTCGTGGTCAGCGCCGGCGGCCGCCGGGTGACCGCCGTCGGCACCCGCTTCTCGGTGCGCCGCGACGCGGCCGACCTGCGCGTGGTGGTGACCCAGGGCCTGGTGCGGCTGGAATCGGACCGCCTGCCGAACGGCCTGCGCCAGCCCACCACCCTGCTGCCCGCCGGCAGCGTGGCGCTGGCCAGCGACACCGGCGTGGTGGTGCATTCCGGCTCGGTGCAACAGGCCGAGGAATACCTGAGCTGGCGCAGCGGCTTCGTCAGCTTCCACGACACCCCGCTGGCCACCGCCGCCGCGGAGTTCAACCGCTACAACGCACGCAAGATCGTGATCGGCGACCCCGGTGTCGGCGCCATGCGGGTGGGCGGCAACTTCCGCTGGTCCAACATCGACGCCTTCGTGCGGCTGCTGGCGCAGGGCTTCCCGGTCCAGGCCCGCCGGCAGGGCGACACCATCGTGCTGACCCGGCGCTGACGCAAACACCCGGCAGCCGGGTGCGGGCGGGATTTCCGCCGCCCGTTCGTCCCGGCATGCATGGCGCACGCCGTGTGCGTCCACCTGGGGAGAGGTGACGATGATCCGTTCGCTACGCAGCGCGATGTTCGTGCTGGCCTGTTCGGTGCCTGCCATGGTATCGGCGCAGTCCGCGGCAGTCCGGCAGATTGATATCCCGGCCGGTGACCTGGTCACCGCGCTGGACACTTTGGCCCGCCAGTCCAGCGCGCAATTCATCTACCAGGCCGACCAGCTCAGGGGCCTGCGCACGCCCGGCGTGCACGGCACGCTGTCGGCGGACGCCGCGCTGGGGCGGCTGCTGGCCGGCAGCGGCTTCACCGTGCACCACGACGATTCCGGCGCCGTCGTCATCGTGAAGGGCGCCGGCCAACCGGCCCAGCCGCCGCCGCCCGCCCCGGCCAGCAGCCGCAGCGCTGCCGCCGCGGATCCGCAGGAAGCCACCAAGCTGGAAGAAATCCAGGTGACCGGCTCGCGCATCCCGCGCGCCCAGGTCGAGGGGCCGGCGCCGGTCACCGTGATCACCGCCAGCGACATCAAGGCCAGCGGCTTCGCCAGCGTGCCCGACGTGATGCGCGCGATCACCCAGAACAGCGGCGAGACGCAGAGCCAGCAATCCTCCAGCGGCGCCGACTTCTCGCCCGGCGCCGAAGAGGTCGACCTGCGCGGCCTCGGCCCCAACCATACCCTGGTGCTGGTCAACGGCCGGCGCATCGCCGACTTCCCGCTACCGTTCAAGGGCCGCAGCAACTTCACCGACATCTCCAACATCCCGATCGGCATGATCGAGCGCATCGAGGTGCTCACTGGCAGTGCCTCGGCGGTGTACGGCTCGGACGCGATCTCCGGTGTAGTGAACTTCATCCTGAAGCAGCAGGCCGACGGCACCACCATCGATCTGCGCTACGGCGACACCACCCGCGGCGGCGGCGCCTCGACCAAGCTCAACTTCTCCACCGGCTTCTCGCGCGGCAACTTCAACCTGGTGTTCGGCGCCGAGCTGCTCGCGCAGCAGCCGCTGTGGGCCTACCAGCGCAAGATCCAGGATTCCACCGCCGACGCGCCCACCGCGCGCTCGCAGGTGCCGCGGCGCACCTTCCTCAACGGCGACTGGTACGACGACTACATCGATCCGGGCCAGGCCACCTGCGACGCGCTGGCCTACTTGAACGGCGGCACTACCGTGTACGCCAACCGGCCGCGCTACGGCAATTTCTGCGGCAGCGCGGAGTCGATCGGCTACGGCACCATCCTCAGCCAGCGCCGCGGCATCAACACCTACACCTCGGCCAACCTGAAGATCAGCGACAGGCTGTCCTGGTTCGGCGACATGCAGCTGGGCTACAGCAAGGTCAGCCTGTTCCGCGACGTCGAGCAGTGGAACTACCAGGCGCCCGACGGCAACGAGGACGGCTACTTCTACAACGCGCACAGCGGCGGCATCGAGAACTGGTACCGCCAGTTCACGCCGGAGGAAATGGGCGGCCTCGGCCGCGGCATGATCGAGAACACGCAGCGGACCTTCAGCCTGACCACCGGCTTCAAGGGCACGTT
Source organism: Rhodanobacter sp. (assembly GCA_024711345.1). Lineage (GTDB taxonomy): Bacteria > Pseudomonadota > Gammaproteobacteria > Xanthomonadales > Rhodanobacteraceae > Rhodanobacter. The sequence continues at coordinate 9,636 of JANJTA010000002.1, forward strand.
CGGCGAACGCTGGGACTACGAGGCTTCGCTCAGCCACTCGCAGTACAAGGCGCTGATCAGCTGGCCGCAGACGGTGGCGGCGAAGGCCAACGACCTCTATCTCGGCCCGCAGCTCGGCACCGACCCGGACAGCGGGCTGCCGATCTTCGACGCCGACCCGGCGCGACTGTACACGCCGCTGACTCGCGCCGAGTACGACGCGATCACCGCGCGCACCAACTACCACCCTGAATCGCGCAGCGACACGCTGGCGTTCACCCTCACCAACACCGACCTGTTCAACCTGCCGGCCGGGCCGGCCGGCTTCGCCGGCGTGGTCGAGGTGGGCAACCAGGCCTACGACCTCAACCCCGACCCGCTGGCCACGCAGTACTACTACTACAGCTGGAAGGACTCCGACGGCCACGGCAGCCGCAACCGCTGGGCCGCCGCCGGCGAACTGCGCCTGCCACTGCTGGAGTCGCTCAACCTCAGCCTGGCCAGCCGCTACGACCAGTACCGCTTTTCCGGCCACCAGACCGGCAAGCTGACCTACAGCGGCGGCCTGGAATGGCGCCCGTTCGACAGCCTGCTGCTGCGCGGCTCGTACGGCACCGCGTTCCGCGCGCCGGATCTGCACTACGTGTACGCGGGCATCGGCAACGACGAGACCTCGGGCAACGACTACTACCGCTGCCGCACCGAGGAGCCGGGCGTCGACATCACCGACTGCGACTACTCCGGCGAGGGCCTGATCCGCACGCGCCAGGGCAACCGCGACCTGGATTCCGAAACCAGCACCTCGTGGACCGGCGGCTTCGTGTGGTCGCCCACGCCGAACCTGGACTTCTCGGTCGACTACTTCAACATCCGCATGCAGAACCAGGTGCAGGACCTCAGCACCGACCGCATCCTGCAGCTGGAGGCGAACTGCCGCATTGGCACCGACATCAACGGCAACCCGGTGGACGCGAATTCGCCCAGCTGCGTGGACGCGGTGGCGCGCGTCAACCGCAATCCCGCCACCGGCCGCCTGTACGGCATCTACGTCAATCCCATCAACGTCGCCAACGAACGCACCAGCGGCATCGACGCCAGCGCCCACTACAAGCTGGAAACGGCGATCGGCACGTTCCGCTTCAGCGGCAACCACACCTGGACCCGCAACCACCTGTTCCAGCAGTACCCGGGCGACGCCACGCTGGACGAGCTGGCGGTCAACAGCGGCTTCGACATCCCGCGCGAAAAGACCAGCGCCAGCGTGTCGTGGGAGCGCAAGGCCTGGGCGGCCACCCTGTTCGGCACGCGCCTGGGGCGGCTGCCGAACTCGTGGTCGTACGACTAGGTCGTCGACACCTCGGCCGGCGACCCCGCGTGGGTCCACGCCACCCACCGCTACAACGCCACCCTGCAGTACAAGTTCAGCGACCACGCGCAGCTGTCGCTGGCGGTGGACAACCTGTTCGACAAGATGCCGCCGCGCGACCCCACCTATACGTCGTACCCGTACTACGACATCTCGTGGTTCGATGCGGCCGGCCGCAGCTACTACCTGCAGTTCACCTACAAGTTCGGCGGCAGCGCGCTCTAGGCGTGGCGGCCGGCGGGCCGCATCGGCTCCGCCGGACTTCCCGACGCACGCAAAAAAGGGCGCACCCGCGGGTGCGCCCTTTTCTTTCGGCAAGAGCGGATTCAGACGTTGAACAGGAAGTGCAGCACGTCGCCGTCCTTGACGACGTAGTCCTTGCCTTCCTTGCGCAGCCGGCCGGCGGCCGCGGCACCGGCCTCGCCCTTGTACTGGATGAAGTCGTCGTAGGAGACGGTCTCGGCGCGGATGAAGCCGCGCTCGAAGTCGGTGTGGATCACTCCGGCCGCCTGCGGCGCGGTGGCGCCGCGCTTGACCTGCCACGCGCGCACTTCCTTCACGCCGGCGGTGAAGTAGGTCTGCAGGTCCAGCAGCTTGTAGCCCGCGCGGATCACCCGGTTCAGACCCGGCTCGTCCAGGCCCATGTCCTTCAGGAACTCGTCGCGGTCGGCCTCGTCCAGCTGCGCCAGCTCCTCCTCGATCGCCGCGCATACCGGCACCACCTCGGCGCCCTCGGCGACGGCGCGCTCGCGCACGGCATCGAGCAGCGGGTTGTGCTCGAAGCCATCGTCGGCGACGTTGGCGATGTACATCAGCGGCTTCAGGGTGAGCAGGAACAGGTCGCGCACCAGCGCCTTCTCCTCCTCGTCCAGGCCGACGCTGCGCGCGGAGCGGCCTTCGTTGAGCGCGGCGGCCAGTTTCTGCAGCACCGGCTTCCTCGCCAGCGCGTCCTTGTCGTTCGCCTTGGCCGCGCGCTCGGCGCGGTTCAGCGCCTTGTCCACCGATTCCAGGTCGGCCAGCGCCAGCTCGGTGTCGATCGTCTCGATGTCGGCGATCGGGTCGACCTTGCCGGCGACGTGGATCACGTCACCCTCGAAGCAGCGCACCACGTGGGCGATCGCGTCCACCTCGCGGATGTGCGCCAGGAACTTGTTGCCCAGGCCTTCGCCCTTCGAGGCACCGGCGACCAGACCGGCGATGTCGACGAACTCCACCGCGGTCGGCACCACCTTCTGCGGGTTGACGATCGCCGCCAGCGCGTTCAGCCGCGGATCCGGCACCGGCACCACGCCCACGTTCGGCTCGATCGTGCAGAACGGGAAGTTCGCCGCGGCGATGCCGGCCTTGGTCAGCGCGTTGAACAGGGTGGACTTGCCGACGTTGGGCAGGCCGACGATGCCGCATTTGATGCCCATGGAAAACTCCGGGAAACAGGGAATGAGGAACCGGGAACGTGCGAATCAGGAAAAGACGGAACGGCGCGGCTCTTGCCAGGCACTCACGTTCCCCGTTCTCCGTTCCCCGTTCCCGCCGTATGCAACTGCTGCATCGCCTTGTCGAACTGGCCGGTCGCCGCCAGCGGCAGCACGTCCAGCGCACGGCCAATGCCGTCGAGGATCGCGTCCTCGTCCGCGGCCGCGGGCCGGCCCAGCACCCACGGCGTGACCTGGTCGCGATGGCCAGGGTGGCCGATGCCCACGCGCAGGCGGTGGAAGCGGCCGTGGCCGAGGTGGGCCATGATGTCGCGCAGGCCGTTCTGGCCGCCGTGGCCGCCATCGAATTTCAGGCGCACGGTGCCGGGCGGCAGGTCCAGGTCGTCATGCGCGACCAGGCACTGCTCCGGCTCGATCTTGTAGTAGCGCAGCGCCGAAACCACGGCGATGCCGCTCTTGTTCATGAAGGTGGCCGGCTTGAGCAGCCAGACCGGTTCGCCGCCCAAGCGCACGCGGCAGGCTTCGCCGTGCAGCTTGCCGTCGAAGGCGAAGCGCTCGCCCTGGGCGCCGGCGAGGGCGTCAACTAGCCAGAACCCGGCGTTGTGCCGGGTTCGGAGGTATTCGGCACCGGGGTTGCCCAGCCCGACGATGAGTCGCAAACCAGCCATGCGGACAAGCAGCAGTGACGGCCCGCGCTCCGACGGAGCGCGGGCCGACGCGGCTTACTTCTTCTCGTCCTTCTTGGCCGGCGCGGCGGCGGCAGGAGCCGCAGCCGGCGCGGCAGCCTCGGCGGCCGGCGCTTCCTCGACTTCTTCCTGCACCGTGTTGGCGGTGACCACCGCGATGTCGTGGCCTTCGCCGCCATGCAGGGCGACCAGCTCGACGTTCTTCGGCAGCTTCAGCTGCGACAGGTGGATGATGTCGCCCGGCTTCAGGTCGGCCAGGTCCAGATCGATGAACTCGGGCAGGTCCTTCGGCAGGCAGGAGATCTCCACTTCGGTCAGGTTGTGCGAGATCACCACGCCGGAGGTCTTCGCCGCGGCGGACTTTTCCTTGTTCAGGAAGTGCAGCGGCACGCTGACGCGGATCGCCGCCTTCTCGTCCACGCGCAGGAAGTCCATGTGCATCATCAGCTGCTTGAACGGGTGCTTCTGCCAGTCGCGCACCAGCACCTTCTGCACCTTGCCGTCGACGTTCAGGTCGAGCACCGAGGAGAAGAACCACTCGTTCTTGGCGGCGAGCAGGATGGTGTTGTGCTCGATCTGGATGCTCTCGGGAGCCTGACCGGCGCCGTACACGACGGCTGGCACGAAGCTCGCACGACGCAGGCGGCGGCTCGCACCTTTCCCCTCGTCCTTGCGGCTTTGCGCCTTGATTTCATGAGTCTTGGACATGTTGTTGCTACCTTGGTTTTTGAAGAACCGCCTCGCGGCGGTTTCGTGACTTTTCCGCGACCAGAAAAGCCGATGGTGCCGGGCGGCCAGGCCGCGACGGCGAAATCACTGGATCAATCCACGTACAGCGAGCTCACCGATTCGCCGAAGGCGATGCGGCGAATGGTTTCGGCCAGCAGCTCGGCGACCGAGAGCTGGCGGATCTTGGCGCAGGCCTGCACTTCCGGGCGCAGCGGCAAGGTGTTGGTGACCACCAGCCGGTCGAGGTGCGAATTCTCCAGGTTGCTGATCGCCGGGCCGGACAGCACCGGGTGCACGCAGTAAGCCACCACCTTGCGCGCGCCGCGGTCCTTCAGCGCGGCGGCAGCCGCGCACAGCGTGCCGGCGGTATCGACGATGTCGTCGACCATCACGCAGGTCTTGCCGTCCACGTCGCCGATGATGTTCATCACGGTGGACACGTTGGCGCGCGGGCGGCGCTTGTCGATGATCGCCAGGTCGGCGTCGTCCAGCCGCTTGGCGATCGCGCGGGCGCGCACTACGCCGCCCACGTCCGGGCTGACCACGATCAGGTCGTCCATGCTGTAGTTGCGCCAGATGTCGGCCAGCAGCACCGGCGAGGCGTAGACGTTGTCGACCGGGATGTCGAAGAAACCCTGGATCTGGTCGGCGTGCAGGTCGACCGTCAGTACCCGGTCGATGCCGGCGGCGCCGATCATGCTGGCGGCCAGCTTGGCGGTGATCGGCACCCGCGCCGAGCGCGGCCGGCGATCCTGCCGGGCGTAGCCGAAGTACGGGATCACCGCGGTGACGCTGGCCGCCGAGGCGCGCTTGAGCGCATCGGTCAGCGCCAGCAGCTCGAACAGGTTGACCGCGCTGGGCGCGCCGGTCGGCTGGATCACGAACACTTCCTGCTTGCGGACGTTCTCCTCGATCTCGATCTGCACCTCGCCGTCGCTGAAGGTGCCGACCAGCGCCTTGCCCAGCGGCACGCCCAGGCGATGGGCGACGTCCTCGGCCAGCGCACGATGCGCGTTCCCGGTAAACAGCATCATCGGAGTGGACGTGTCCACGTGGTTACCTCGAAACAAAAGCCATCATGAAATGGCTGGGGCGGCAGGATTCGAACCTGCGAATGCGGGAATCAAAATCCCGTGCCTTAACCAGCTTGGCGACGCCCCAGTGGTATGTGTGTCTTGCCGAACCCGATCCGTCTCCAGCCGCCGACCGTCACGCCGGGCCGCGGTGGCGCGCCGCGGCCTCATGCAGGGGCGACACCTCGACACCCGTGGCCAGGTGCGCCGTGAACGTCGCCGGGCACTGCTGCACCACCGCCTGCGCGCGCTCCAGCGAGCGCAGCTCCAGGAACACGCAACCGCCGCTGCCGGAAAGCCGCGCCTGGCCGAAACTGCCCAGCCAGTCCAGCGCCGCGGCCACCCGCGGGTGGCGCGCGCGCACCACCGGCGTAAAGGCGTTTTCCCTCGTTTCGCCGGAAACAAAGGATGAAATTGTCGCCGGCGGGGCATTTCGTGTCAATTCAGGCGCTTGAAACAGCGCTGCGGTCGGCACCGGCTCGTGCGGGTCGAGCACCACGTAATGGCGCGGCGGCAGGGCCAGCGGGGTGAGCCGCTCGCCGACGCCCTCGGCCCAGGCCGAGCGGCCGCGCACGAACACCGGTACGTCGGCGCCGAGCCGGCAGCCCAGCTCGGCCAGCGCCTCCTCGCCCAGACCCAACTGCCACAACCGGTTCAACGCCACCAGCACGGTCGCCGCGTCGGAGCTGCCGCCGCCCAGCCCGCCGCCCATCGGGATGCGCTTGTCCACGGCGATGTCGGCGCCCAGCCGCGTGCCGCTGCGTTCGCGCAGCAACTGCGCGGCCCGCACCACCAGGTCGGCGGTTTCGGGCACGCCCGGCACCTCGCGCGTGCGTCGCACCACGCCGTCGTCACGCACGCGCAGGCGCACCTCGTCGCCCCAGTCGAGCAGGCGGAACACCGTCTGCAGCTCGTGGTAGCCGTCCGCCCGCCGTCCGGTGATGCGCAGGAACAGGTTCAGCTTGGCCGGCGCCGGCCACACCGTCCATTGGTTGGCCGCCGGCGACGCCAGCGGCCGGCTCATGAATACGCGCAGTTCGTCGGGGAAGCCGTTCTCGCGATCGCGCTCACGCGCAAACGCAAACGCCGGATCGTTCTTGTCGACTACGGCAAAGCCGTGTCTGGCGTAGAACGGCGCGTTCCACGGCACCTCGGCCAGGGTGCCCAGGTCCACCCGCAGGTAACCGGCCTCGCGCGCCCAGGCGCAAGCGTGTTCCAGCAGGGCCGCCCCGATGCCGCGCCGGCCGCAGGCCGGCAACACGTCGATCTCGGCGACGCCGATCGCGTCGCCGGCCAGTTCGGTGTCCAGCCAGACGAAGCCGACCGGCTCGCCCGTGCCATCCCGCGCCACCCAGACCAGGCCGCGACCAATCGCCTGGCCCAGCAACTCCGGCGGGATCGCCATGGCCGAGTAGCTGGGCCACGCCGGGTGGCCGCGAAACAGCTGCACCGCCTCGCGCTCGATCGCGCACAGCGCCTCGACCTCGCTCGGCTGGGCGCGTTCGATCGGGAAAGGCATGCCAGGGATTCCGGTGCGCTGGCAATGGCCAACGGGGCGCCAAGCCTAACCCATCAGCGGAACTGCCAGGACTCGATCGACAGCTTCACCTTGAACGGCGGCTTGCCAGCGAACACCTTGGTCGGCAACGGCGGCTGGCGCGCCTCGTCCCACTCGCGGTAGTCGACCGTCCAGCCGTCCTGCTGCAGCAGCGCAGGCAGCCGGTTCTCGCCAAAGCTCAGCTCGGCCGGGCCGCTGTCCGCGCGCAGGCCGAGCACCCAGGCGCGCAGGTCGCGCAGCGGCACTTCCCAGCCGAGCGCCTTGTGCATCAACGCCTCCGCATCGGCTCCGCGCAGCGGACCGTGCTCCACGCCTTCCAGCAGCGCACCGTCCGGCCCGCCGCTGAGGCGGAAATTCATGCCGCTGATCGCCGGGCCGCGCAGCACGAACTCGTACTGCTCGCCGTTCTGGGTCCAGCTGAAGCTGCCGCTGCCGCCGTCCTTGCCGTTGGAAACGCCGAGCCGGCCCTGCAACTCCCAGTGATCGGCCTGCGCCAGCGCCCGTTCGCGCGCGAACTGCGCGTCGAGCAGGCCGGCGTCGCCCTTCACGCGCACCGCCGGCGGCACGCAGGCGGCGAGCAGCAGCGGCAAGGCGATGGCGACCAACCGCAGCGAGCGCCTCATGGATGCAGCCGCTTCAGGGTTTCCTGCAGGGCCGCGTTGCGCGGATCGAGCTTGCGCACCTCGTCGAAGATGCGCTGCGCGTCTTGCCGATGGCCCTGCTTCCACAGCACTTCGCCCAGATGCACGCCGACGTCGGCGTCCCTGCCCGCGCGCCAGGCACCGCGCAGGATCTGCGCGGCCTGCTCCAGGTTGCCCTTGCGGTATTGCAGCCAACCCCAGGAATCGGCGATCGCAGGGTCATTCGGCTTGGCGGCGCGCGCGGTGCCGATCAGCCGCTCGGCCTCGGGCAGGTCGCGGTTCGCGTCGGCCAGGGTGTAGCCCAGCGCATTGCTGGCGTCGATGTCGCCCGGCTTGAGCTTCAGCAGGCGCTGGAAATCGCTCACCGCCTGGTCGATCTGGCCGCCCTCGGCATAGGCCAGGCCGCGGCCGTACAGCAGTCCCGGATCGTCCGGCACCACCTGCAGCGCATGGCTGAATGCCGCCTCGGCCTTGGCGTAGTTGCGCTCGCGCAGGTACAGCTCGGCATCCGCCTGCCACGCCTGCCGCAGCTGCTCGGGCTGGTCGAGGTAGGCCAGCTGCAGCTGGCCCAGCAATTCGTGCGCCTCGGCGCGCTTGCCCTGCGTGTGCAGGATCATGGCGCTGCGCAGGTCGGCGTCGAACGCGTGCTCGTCGGTGTCGCCCACCTGGTCGTACCAGGCCAGCGCCTCGGCCTCGCGGTGCTGCATCTCGGCCAGCTGACCGAGCAGGTACACGCTGCTTTCGCGGATGTCCGGCGGCGCGTTCTGCAGTTCCCGGTACAACGCGGCCAACGCCTTGCCGTCCTTCTCGTGCGCCGCCAGGCCGGCGCGCATCGCATAGGTGTCGGCATTCTGCGGGCCGCGCGCCAGCAGCCGGCTGGCGCCGGCGTAGTCGCCGGCCTGGCCGAGCATGCCGGCATAGGCCAGGCGCAACTGGATGCTCTGCGGTTCCTTCGCCAGCGCTTTCTGCAGCAAGGCGCGGGCGCCGTCACGGTCGCCGTCCTTGAACTTCATCTGCGCCGCCCAGGCGTAGGTCTCGGCGCTCTTGAAGCGCTGCATTGCGGCGTCGGCGAGCTGCACCGCATACGCGTGCCGGCCGAGGCGGTCGCCCAGCTCGCTCATCGCCAGCCAAGCGTGCGCGTCGGCGGGCAGCCGCTGCGGCGTGGCCAGCGCCTCCAGCAAGCGGGCCGCCTGGGCCTGGTCGCGGGCGCCCACCAGCACGCGGCCGAACAGGCGCCAGGCGTCCTGGTCGCCGGTGTCGATCAGGCGTTCCAGCTGGCGCCGCGCCTCGGCCGCATCGCCACGGTCCAGCGCCAGTTGGGCACGCGCCTGCGCCAGCGCGGCCGGCGCGGCGCCCAGCGCCTGCCAGCGCTCAAGCGCGCGTTCGGCGGCGGCACCGTCATGCACGGCGATCGCCAGCCCGGCGGCGCGTTCGGCCACCTTGGGGTCGTTGCTCAGGGCCATCGCCTTGTCGTAATGCGCGGAGGCCGTCTTCAGGTCGGTGCGGGTCAGCGCCATCTCGCCGGCCAGCAGTTGCGCCAGCACGTCGTGGTCGGCGTCCGGCGTGGCCACCGTCAGGTGCGCCAGCGGTTGCGGCGTGGCGACGGTCTTCGGGGCGGAACGCAGCGGCGCGCCGGCGCATCCAACCAGTCCCAGCACCAGCGCCGCTGCTGCCGTAAAATGCCGCAGCTGCTTGAACTTGCCTGCACCGCTGCCCACACTACCGTCCATTCACATGCCTGCTCTGGTCACCACCTGGCGACGTCCCGCCAAGCTTAGCCTACGCCGCCGGATCCCGGCCGCCGAGATGTTCCGACCGCCATGCCATTGATCGCCCTCGGGCTCAATCACCTCACCGCGCCGGTCAGCCTGCGCGAACAGGTGGCGTTCGACACGGACGCCGCCGGCGAGGCGCTGCACGAGCTGACCCGCGAGCCCGGCGTGGAGGAGGCGATGATCCTGTCCACCTGCAACCGCACCGAGCTGTACGTGGGCGTCGCGGCGGGTGCGGAGGACATTCCGCAGGCATGGCTGAATCGTCATCACCATCTGACCCCCGGCAAGCTGGACGAGTTCCTGTACCGGCACGACGAGGACGAGGCGGTGCGCCACATGTTCCGCGTCGCCACCGGGCTGGACTCGATGGTGCTGGGCGAGCCGCAGATCCTGGGCCAGGTGAAGGACGCCTATCAGCTCGCGCGCGAGGCGCAGGCGCTGAAGGCGCCGATGGACCGCCTGCTGCAACACACCTTTGCGGTGGCCAAGCGGGTGCGCACGGACACCCGCATCGGCGCGCACACGGTCTCGGTCGCGTTCACCGCGGTGCGCCTGGCCGAGCAGGTGTTCGCCGACCTGAAGCACGCCTGCGTGCTGCTGATCGGCGCCGGCGACACCATCGAACTGGCCGCGCGGCACCTGGCCGAGAAGCAGGTGCGCCGGCTGATCGTGGCCAACCGCACGCCGGAAACCGCGCAGGAACTGGCCGGCCGCCACGGCGGCTACGCGATCGCGCTGGCCGACCTGCCGCAGCACCTGGCCGAAGCCGACATCGTGATCTCCTCCACCGCCGCGCGGCAACCGATCGTGACCCGCGCGATGGTCGAGCAGGCCATGGCGGCGCGCAAGCGCCGGCCGATGTTCATGGTCGACATCGCGGTGCCGCGCGACATCGAAGCCAGCGTCGGCGAGCTGCCCGACGTCTACCTTTACGGCATCGACGACCTGCGCCAGGTGATCGACGACAACCTGCGCTCGCGCGCCGCCGCCGCGCACGAAGCCGAGGCGATCATCGACCTGCAGGTGGAGCGTTACATGGCCTGGCGCCGCGCGCTGACCCTGAGGAACCCGGCGCTGGACATGCGCCAGCATGCCGAGGTGTATCGCGACGAGGTGCTGGGCAAGGCGCGCGCGATGCTGGCCCACGGCAAGTCGCCCGACGAGGCGCTGGCCTTCCTCGCCAACACGCTGACCAACAAGCTGCTGCACCACCCCAGCGCGCGCCTGCGCGAGGCCGCGCTGTCCGGCGATCTCGACCTGCTGCACGCCGCCGGCCGGCTGTACGGCCTGGACGAAGACGACGAAGGCCGGCCGCGGAACGCCTAGCGAGAGCGGCTGGCTGCCGCCTGTCGCATCCCTTCCGTTACCGTTGAAGCGCCCCGCTTCGCCTCCGCCACCCTTGCCGTGACGCCATGACCCCAACCATCCGCCGCAAGCTCGAGGCCCTGGCCGAGCGCCATGAGGAAATCGGCCTGCTGCTGTCGCAGCCCGAGGTGCTCGCCGACAACACGCGCTTCCGCGAGCTGTCGCAGGAATACGCCCAGCTCGAACCGGTCGCCGCCTCGCTGCGCGAGCACGACCAGGCCGAGCGCGAGCTGGCCGAGACCCGCGCCATGCTGGACGACCCCGAGCTGCGCGAGATGGCGGTCGACGACGTGCACCGGCTGGAGCAGCGCCTGCACGACCTGGACGACGAACTGCAGCTCCTGCTGCTGCCGAAGGACCCGCGCGACGAGGCCAATCTCTATCTCGAGGTGCGCGCCGGCACCGGCGGCGACGAGGCGGCGATCTTCGCCGGCGACCTGCTGCGCATGTACCTGCGCTACGCCGAAAGCCGCCGCTGGCACGTCGAGATCCTCAGCGAGCACGAGGGCGAACACGGGGGCTACAAGGAAGTCGTGGCGCGCATCGAGGGCAAGGGCGCGTACTCGCGGCTGAAGTTCGAATCCGGCACGCACCGCGTGCAGCGCGTGCCGGAAACCGAGTCGCAGGGGCGCATCCACACTTCGGCGGCGACCGTGGCGATCCTGCCGGAACTGGACGAGATCGACGACATCGCGATCAACCCGGCCGACCTCAAGGTCGACACGTTCCGCGCGTCCGGCGCGGGCGGCCAGCACGTCAACAAGACCGACTCGGCGATCCGCATCACCCACCTGCCCACCGGCACCGTGGTGGAGTGCCAGGAAGAACGCAGCCAGCACAAGAACCGCGCCCGCGCGATGAGCCTGCTGAAGGCGCGCCTGCTCGACGAGGCGCAGAGCAAGCAGCATGCGGTGCAGGCGGAGACGCGCCGGCTGCAGGTGGGCTCGGGCGACCGCAGCCAGCGCATCCGCACCTACAACTACCCGCAGGGCCGGATCACCGACCACCGCATCAACCTCACCCTGTACCGCCTGCCCGAGATCATGCAGGGCGACCTGGGCGAACTGATCGACACGCTGACCCGCGAACACCAGGCCGACCTGCTGCAGGCGCTCGGCGGCGCCTGAACCTCGCCGTCACGGGGCGTCGGGTTAACCTGCGAGACACGCGGCATCCGGCGAGGCGATCATGAGCAAGCGCTACCGCAAGGCGATCGAGGCACTGCAGCTCGACCTGATCCGGCTGCAGCGCGGCCTGCGCAGCAGCGGCCAGCGATTGCTGGTGATCTTCGAGGGCCGCGACGCCGCCGGCAAGGGCGGCACCATCAAGGCCATCACCGAGAGCCTGGACACCCGCGGCTACCGCATCGTGGCGCTGCCGAAGCCGAGCGAGGCCGAAACCACCCAGTGGTACTTCCAGCGCTACGTCGCCCACCTGCCCAGTGCCGGCGAGTTCGTGCTGTTCGACCGCAGCTGGTACAACCGCGCGGTGGTGGAGCCGGCCATGGGTTTCTGCACCCAAGCCCAGTACGAAGCCTTCCTCGACGCCGTGCCGGCGTTCGAGAAGCTGCTCGCCGACGACGGCATCATCCTGCTCAAGTACTGGCTGGCGGTGGACCAGGCCGAGCAGGAACAGCGCTTCGCCGAGCGTGCCGACGATCCGCTGAAACGCTGGAAGCTCTCGCCGGTGGATCTGGTCGCGCGACAGAAGTACGCCGAGATGGGCCGGCTGCGCGACGTGATGATCGAACGCACGCAGGCCGACCACGCGCCGTGGTTCGTGGTCGATTTCAACGACCAGAAGCGCGGCCGGATCAACCTGATCCGCCACCTGCTGCAGCAGCTGCCGCTGCACGAGGAAGCGGTGCCTGCGGTGAAACTGCCGAAGCTCAAGGGCAAGCCGAAGACCGAGCACGTCACCGAACAGGCAGCGTGGGTGCCCGATACGTTCTAGCCGGTGTGGAAGCCGTGCAGATCCTGCTCCGGCAAGTCCTCGCGGCCGACCGCCTCGACCCGCGCCGCCGGTGGTCCCTGCCACAGCCAGCGCTCCAGCGCCTCGAGCGCCTGCACCGTGCCGCCGGCCAGCACCTCCACGCTGCCGTCGCGCCGGTTCCTCGCATGGCCGGTCAGGCCCAGCGCCAACGCCTGCTCGCGAGTGGCGGCGCGATAGCACACGCCCTGCACCCGGCCGCTGACGATGAAGCGCACGGTGGGCATCACTTGCCCCCGATGATCGCTTCCAGCGACGCCTCGGTCACCGGCCCCACGATGTGCCTGGCCACCTTGCCGTCGGGGCTGATGACATACGTGGTAGGCAGGCCGCGCGGCTCGTCGAAATCCTTCGGCGGCTGGTCCAGGCTCACCTGGGCGATCGGGTACGCCACCGGATGCTTGGCCAGGAACGCCTTGATCTCGGCCGGCTCGCTGTCCTCGTAGGCCAGCCCGATCGCGGTGACGTTCTGGTGCGCGGCAACGAAGCGCGAGATGTCCGGCATCTCCTTGATGCACGGCACGCACCAGGTGGCCCAGTAGTTGACGATCACCCACTTGCCGCGCTGCGCCGCCAGGTCGAAGGTCTTGCCGTCCAGCGTGGCGACTTTCAGCGTGGGCTGCACCGGCATCGCCGCCTGCGCCGGGGTGGCGAACGCCAGTGCCGCTGCCAGCACGGCAACCGGAGCGGTGAAGGATGAAAACAGGCTCATGCGGGGAGTTCCTCGGTGGCAGCCGCCGGGCCGGCGGCAGGGGGATAGATCTGGTCGAGCCGGGTGCCCAGCTTGGCCTGCAGCGCGGCGGCCACATCGGCCAGCAGCGCCAGCAGCTCCGGCGGCAGCACGATGCCCAGCGCAGCGGCCTCTTCCTGCGGCTGCAACGGCAGGCGGTAGTCGGTGTGCCGGTACACGCGCAGCAGGTCGGTGCTGTCCAGGCTGCGGCACAGCAGCCAGCCGCCGGCTTCGCCGCGCTGGATCAGGTCGGCCTGCTGCAGGTCGTCGATGTAGGCGGCGATCAACGCGCTGCGCAGGTACGGCTCGCGCACGCGCAGGTCGGCCGGGTCCACGCAGTCGCCGCTGCGCTGCGCTTCGACGAAATGGCGCAGCACCACCAGCAGGCCGAGGAACTCGGCGCCTTCGGGCAGCGTCTGCGTCGGCGCGTGGTACTCGAACGCGGACGCCGAGGCGGCGATCGACGCGGCCAGGATCACGATCACCCACGACAGGTAGATCCACAGCAGGAAGATCGGGATCGCCGCCAGCACGCCGTAGATCTGCTGGTAGGTCTGCGCCTGCTGCACGAACTGGCCGAAGCCCCAGCGCGCGATCTCGAACAGCACCGCACCGAGCAGCGCGCCGATCGCCGCGTCGCGGCGCGACACCTTGCAGTTCGGGATCACCGTGTACATCAGCCACAGCGTGAAGAACGTCACCAGGAACGGCAGCGTGCCCAGCAGGCTCTGCGTGACCACGCCGAGCTGGTCGGCGGCGTTGTGCAGCAGCGGCGCCGCGGTCACGTACGAGGTCACCGCGATGCCGCCGACCACCAGGATCGGCCCCAGCGTCAGCGCCGCCCAGTACAGCAGCAGGCGCGAACCCCAGCTGCGCGGCTGGTGCACGCGCCAGATCCGGTTCAGCCGGTCCTCGATGCTGATCATCATCGACAGCGCGCTGAACAGCATCACCAGGATGCTGATGCCGGTGAGCTTGCTGGCGTTCGCCGCAAACCCGAGCATGGTCGCCTGCACCGCCTCGCCGGTGGACGGCACGAAGTTGTCGAACACGAAGTTGATCAGCGTGTCGCGCGCCGGCTGGAACACCGGGAACGCCGAGAACATCGCGAACACCGCCACCGTCAGCGGCACCAGCGAGACCAGCGTGGTGTACGACAACGCACCCGCCGTCTCGAAGCACTTGTCGTCGACGAAGCGCTGCCAGATGAAGCGGCTGAAGCTCTTCGTGCGGTCGCGGTTGAAGCGCCGGATCATCGCTGTCCTTCCTGGGTCGGCATGGGCAAACCGCCGACATCGCGGGTACCGGCCGGTACACTAGCGCACTGGCTGTGAATGCCTCAAACGCGCGAGTCGACGCCACATGAATCACGAAATCCTGGTCCTGTACTACAGCCGCAGCGGCCACACCGCCCAGCTGGCGCGCCTGATCGCGCGCGGCATCGAGGAAGTGCCCGGCATGCGCGCGCGCCTGCGCCAGGTACCGCCGGTGGCGCCGGTGACCGAGGTCGCCCAGCCGCCGGAACCCGAGGACGGCGCGCCGTACGCCATCAAGCAGGACCTGCTCGACTGCGCCGGCCTGGCGATGGGCAGCCCGACCCGCTTCGGCAACATGGCCGCGCCGCTGAAACATTTCCTCGACAGCACCGGCGCCGAATGGGCCAGCGGCGCGCTGGTCGGCAAGCCGGCGGCGCTGTTCACCTCCACCAGCACCATGCACGGCGGCCAGGAATCCACCCTGCTCTCCATGGCGCTGCCGCTGCTGCATCACGGCATGCTGCTGCTTGGCGTGCCGTATACCGAGCCGGCGCTGACCGCCACGCAAAGCGGCGGCACCCCGTACGGCGCCAGCCACCTCGCCGGCGCCAAGGGCGACAACCCGATCAGCGAACACGAACGCGAACTGGCCCGCGCGCTGGGCCGCCGCCTGGCCGACACCGCGCGCCGACTGGCGGACACGCCATGACCGCCGCCACGCGCGCGCCCATCCTGCCCGTCTACCGCGTCGGCCTGGCCGCCTGGGCCTTGCTGATCGTGCTGCAACTCGCCTGGCATGCCTGGCTGGTGCCGCCGCAAACCCTGCCGGTCTGGCTGGTGCTGGCGATCACCGTGATTCCCCTGTTGCTGCCGCTGCTGGCGATCCGCGACGTGCGCCGCGCCCTGCTCTGGGTCGGCATCCTCAGCCTGTTCTACTTCTGCCACGGCGTGTCCGAGGCATGGAGCTCGGCGGGCGAGCGCTGGCTGGCTATCACGGAGATCGTGCTGACCGTGTTGCTGATCGCGGCGCTGGGGGCTGGGGTGAAGCGGCGGAAGCCGGCGGCGCCGCCAACAGAGGATTGAGCGGCGGCGGTGCGTCCGGCCATTGATAAGTGAACTGACCCCGTTTGGTGGAATATGATTGACCAAGAGGGAGGGCGGCAGCTGTTCATGGTTTTGGGGCGCGATTTCGCGTCCGCTATAAAGTGACCACTTGCTTCTGAACTAGGCCGCCCTCCCTCCTAATGACTATCTCGCGCTCGCAGTCCCAAGAACTCTTCCGACTGGCTGACGTCAGGACGAACGACCAGCTAGCGCGGGCGCTAGGTGTGCCCTCTCAGATATTTCAGGGCGTCATCACCTGCGAAGATCCGGAGCAAATCTACGCTCTACACACCATACCCAAACGAAATCCACGAAATCCAGAGGACTACCGTATCGCCTGGGAGTGCCGCCATGAGCCTGTCGCAAGATCGCATAAGGCAGTGGCGCGGAGGCTAGATGACTTTGCCAGGCGGCGAGAACTCGGCTATCCACATGTAGCTGTACATGGCTACGTGCGTGGAGGTTCCACAAGAAGCAATGCCCAACCGCATTGCGGTGCTCGCGTTATAGTGCGTGCAGACATTGAAAATTTCTTTCCAACAATAACGCTGGAAAGAATCGCAACAATGCTGCGCACCATCGGAATGCAGGCCGCACCCGCGCAAGCGCTAGCGCGCTTTGTCACCATCGAAGGCGCACTTCCTCTTGGGCTTCCAGAAAGTCCGGTAATCTCGAATCTCGTCTGCCTAGGGTTGGACAAAGACCTGCAACTATTAGTCAACGAACTCGGTGTGAGATACACGCGCTATGCCGATGACATCACCTTCTCGGGCGATGCGAATCTACCGAGCAGGGATCAACTTCGCACCATTGTCGGAAGGCATGGGTTTCGTCTGTCAGAGCGGAAGTTCAAAAAGTCCAAGCGCGGACAAGCTCACTTTGTTACAGGGTTAAGCGTATCCGAGCGTGACTACCCTCACGTGCCTCGCAAGATGAAGCATCGTCTCCGAATGGAGCTTCATTTCTGCGAGAGGTTTGGCATTGATTTTCACGCTGAAAAGATCGGCGAAGATTCCAGGAAGACCTATCTTCGATTGGAAGGCATGGTTAAGTATGTTGCGTTCATTGAGCGAAGAAAGTCTGCGGACATCGTCAACCAATGGCAACGCATCCTGAACGGTCATCGCGGTCCATCAGCGCACGCAAGGATTGAGGCTAAGAAGCATAGCGATCGCTTCGTTGTGGCAGATGAAACAGAATTCACAGTCGATGGCGCTCAGTACCTTGCAATCTGCTTCGTCCGAATCACCAATCTGGAAAGGATCGAAGAGGCCCTGAAAATTCTTCTGGGCGACTATCTCACCAAGCCAGGAGCAAAAGGCAATTTGGATGTGTTGCAGGCCATAGGCATCCACTACACCGATGCTCACTTTGATTTGCGAACAAGCACACTCGATTTGATGACGGACTTTCTTGACTGGAGTGCGTCAATACATTTCGCGCGCCTCAGCAACCCGAAGAACTACAAGGCCACGTACCTGAAACTCTTCGCGGATGCGATCAGGCAAGAGTACATAACGTCTGACGAGTGGGACCTGCATGTCCTTGTTGAGAGAAACGACAAAGTTAAGATTCCTTCTCTTGCGAAGGCCGTGGAGTCTGAGTACCAGCGGGCCGTGAAAGAGGATTCACGTCGCCCGAAGTCACAGCCTTCAATACGCAGTTTGGAGAAGACTAGTTCGGCATCAGTCACACTGCCGGACTTCGTTCTTGCGACGTTTCGCAACTACGCGAAACTTGTGCCAGACGACCGCGTTCTGGACTTTGAGCGAATCCGGGACCGTGTGAGGTATGTGCATGACCTTGATGCCGATAGCTACTACACCCGCAAGCGCCCATTTGTTGGCATTGGTAGCTTCTGAGCTGGGATGGCGTTAGCTGCGCCCCTGCAGCCAGTCCTCGCTGACCGTGGCCTGCCAGCCGTCGCCATGGCGCGTGACCGTCCGCATCGCTTCGGAAAATCGCATGGGTGGCGCCTGCGCCGGGGAAGGGTTTTCGATGATGCCAGCGCCGCGCGCCGGATGCCCGCATGCCTATACTCGACACCTCGACTCTGGTCGGAGCGCGCCATGGGCTTCCTGCAGGATCCGCCGCAACTGCCGCACCCGTATCGCAGTGACCGTACGCTGCTGGCCCTGCTCGACCGCGCGCTGCCGGCCGAGCGCCGCGCGGCGCTGGATGCCGACCTCGACGCGCTGGGCGATTACGCGCAGATGGCATGGCAGCGCGCAGGCACCACCACGCGGCGCAAGCCGGTGCTGACGCCGTGGGACGCGTGGGGCCAGCGGGTGGACCGCATCGAGCTGACGCCGGCGTGGCAGGAAGGCGGGGCGCTGACGACGCGGCATGCGGTGCTCGCCGCCGGCCACGCGGACAGCGAGCATGCGCGGCTGGAGGAATTCGCCCGCGTCTACTTGTACCACCTCGCCAGCGAGTTCTACACCTGTCCGCTGGCGATGACCGACGGCGCCGCCACCGCGCTCAAGGCGTCGGGCAACCGCGCGCTGATCGAGCGCGCGTTGCCACATTTCCTCAGCCGCGAGGCGGCCACGTTCTGGCTCAGCGGGCAATGGATGACCGAGAACGTCGGCGGCTCCGATGTGGGCGACACCGAAACGCAAGCGCGGCAGGACGCCGACGGCCAGTGGCGGCTGTACGGGCGCAAGTGGTTCAGCTCGGCGGTGGTCGGCGAGGCGGCGCTGGCGCTGGCGCGGCCCGAGGGCGCCGGCCACGGCGGCGCGGCGCTGGCGCTGTTCTACGTGGAGACGATGGATGGCGCGCGGCGCCGGCCGGAGCTGGTGATCGACCGCCTGAAGGACAAGCTCGGCACGCAGGAATTGCCCACCGCGGAAATCCACCTGGACGGCCTGCCCGCGTGGCCATTGGGCGAGCTGGCCCACGGCGTGCGCCAGGTGGCGCCGATGCTCAACATCACGCGCACCTGGAACGCGGTTTGCGCGGTGGCCAGCATGGCCCGCGCGATCGCCCTGGCGCGCGACTTCGCCGAGCGCCGGCGCGCGTTTGGCCGTCCGTTGATCGAACAGCCGCTACACGCGCAGACGCTGGCCGACCTGCAGGCGCAGTTCGAGGGCGCGTTCGCGCTGGCGTTCGAGGTGGCTCACCTGCTGGGCCGCGTCGAACAGGGCGCGGCCGCGTCGCACGAGGCGGCGCTGCTGCGCCTGCTGACGCCGCTGGCCAAGCTGTGGACCGGCAAGCTGGCGGTGCGGATCTGCTCGGAAGCGATCGAATGTTTCGGCGGCGCCGGCTACATCGAGGACACCGGCCTGCCGCAGCTGCTGCGCGACGCGCAGGTCTATCCGATCTGGGAAGGCACCACCAACGTGCTGTCGCTGGACAGCCTGCGCGCGCTGGCCGGCGACGGCCTCGGCGCATTGCGCACGGTCTGCGCCGGCTGGCTGGACGGCAACGACGACCTGCACGCGGCCAGCGCGGTCCGGCAGACACTGGACGCCGCCGCGCGCTGGCTCGACCAGCATGCCGCGGCGCGCGACACGCTGGAAGCCGGCGCACGCGGCCTCGCCTTCACCCTGGCGCGCTGCGCCGCCGCGGCGCTGCTGGCGCGCCAGGCGACTTGGTCGGGCCGCCACGGCGACCGGCGCCCGGCCGCCGCACTGCGCCGCTTCGTCGGCCATGGCCTCGACCGGCTGGTCACGCCGGACGCGGACGACACCGCCTTGCTGCTGGGCTGACACGCCTCGTAGGGCGGGCACTGCCCGCCGCCCTTGGCCGCGACGCATCGTTGAAGAGCCGGTGGGCAGTGCCCGCCCTACAAAGTCGGGTCGACAACTGCTTCGGACTTGCATGGAAACAAAAGAGCATCGCCCGCCAGCGGGCTCCTTATGTGTCGATTCTGGTCCGCGACTGGACGAGAATCGCCGACTGATCATCGGTGGGAACGGGGTGACGCCGTCGGGCTCCCTTGGCTTTGCGCCAGCGCCGTAGATTCGCGCCCCCGTTCCGTT
>JANJTA010000011.1 GCA_024711345.1 Rhodanobacter sp.
GTCGACAAACCCCGTAGCCCACCCGCGCACCCGGAAGGCAGGATGCCTGGAGGGCGCGCCATCGGGGTGCCCTTTTCTCTGGGCTACTTCTCTTTTGGGCACGCAAAAGAGAAGTAGCTCGCCCTCCGTAGGAGGGCGAAAGCTCTTCGCTCTGCAGCGCTTCGCTTTGAATGCAGCAAGAGCATCGCGCGCAAGCGCGCTCCTGCAACGGCGGCGCTACCCGCGCCAAGGGTTTCAACGCCGGCGCGGCCGGCGCCAGGCCAGCCACGCGGCCAGCAGCATGCCCAGGGCGACGCCGGCCAAGTCCGCCGGCGACAGCGCCATGCGGGTCAGCTGCCACAGCATGCCGAGGCCGGCGGTGCGCATCGCTTCGATCAGGCCCATGCCCATGTTGCCGGCGATCAGTACGCCGGCGACCAGCAGGTTGACGTAGAGCGCGGCCAGTACGGTGGCGCTCGCGGCCAGTGCCGCTGCGAACCGGCCCGGCGGGCGCACGCCGGCGCGGATGGTCCAGGCCAGCAACGCGCCGATCGGCAACGCCAGCCACGGCAGCGGGTGGCGCAGGTACAGCGCCGCCACCATCCACACGGCACCGGCAGCCAACCCCAGCATGGCGGCGCTGAACAGCGCGAACACCGACAGCGCTACGGTGCGCGCGCTCATCGGCAACGACGGGTCGGGAGGGCTGGGCGCATGCGTTTTTTTCACCGGATAAAGCGCCCATCATAACGTGTCGCCACTTGGCTTCGGCGGATTCCGCCCTGATCTGGGACAAGCGGTTGCCCGCCGCCGGCGGCATAATAGGCAGCCTGGGCTCGGCGCAAGGCGGTGCCCGCAGAGACAGGATTGGCGTTGGCATGAGCGGTTTCAGTCTGAGCAGTGAACCTTTCACCCTGGTGCGCGACTGCAGCGCCGTGATGGTGCCGCAGGGCGACGAGGTCACCCTGCCGGCCGGGCAGATCGGCTACATCACCCAGGCCCTGGGCGGCAGCTTCACCGTCTACGTGGAAGGCAACCTGTTCCGCATCGCCGGCGACGATGCCGACGCGTTGGGCAAGGAACGGCCGGCGCCGATCGAGGTGCCGGCGGACGCCACCAACGCGGACGTGGAGAAACTGGCGTGGGACCAGTTGCGCACCGTGTTCGATCCGGAGATCCCGGTGAACGTGGTGGAGCTGGGCCTGGTCTACGACCTCAGCCTGGAGCAGCGCGAGGACGGCCAGCGCAAGGTCTACGTCAAGCTCACCCTGACCGCGCCCGGCTGCGGCATGGGCGACATCCTGGTGGACGACGCGCGCACCAAGCTGGAGATGATCCCCACCATCGCCGAAGCCGATGTGGACCTGGTGTTCGATCCGCCGTGGACGCATTCGATGATGTCCGACGCGGCCAAGCTCGAAACCGGCATGCTGTGAATCCGTCCGCCGGCCGTGGTGCCGGCGCACTCTCGGACCTCCGCGAACTTTTGCGCCGCGTCTTCCTGCGCCGGCGCCGTTCCCGTGCGCCGCGGCCTCGCCGCACCCACGTCCGCAGAAGCACACAGCGCCGGCACGCCATGCGTGCCGCGGTTCGCGCGCCGGTCGGTCGCTGCCGCCGCGGCGCATCCATCGCATGTCCTTGTGACCGCCGTCACCTTGCGTAGGAAAAAGTCAGATTGTTGCGCTGGTCCGCAAGGAATAACGTAAGCGGATTCGTCATCGGGGAGGTTGACGGATGATCCTTTGGCGGCGTCATCGCCGTCTCGCAACTACGCGTCCACGCGCTGCCCATGCAACGGAATGCCAGGGGGTGGCAGCCGATCCGGACGTGCTCGGGGATCGCTAGACAGCACAAAAAGGGGCCGTGCCTCGCACGGCAATTCTGCATGGGGTCTGCGTGGCCGCATCGGGCCCGCTTGTCCCGAAAAAAATTGTCTAGGAGTTTTCAATGCCCAATCATTACCGTCTGAAGCTGCTGGTGGCTGCCATCGGCATGGCTACCGCGTCGGTGGCCACGGCTGCCAACACGCAGACCTTGCGTGCACAGAATCTCGGTGCGGTGCCGGTCAGCTCGCTGGCCGCCCATCTCAACCTTGGCCAGAACATGTCGCTGGCGCCGCGTGGTGCGGCCGCCATCGCCAACGGGCACAAGGTGGTGCGCCAGCAGCAGATGTACCGCGGCGTGCCGGTCTACGGCCGCAGCATCGCCGTGGTGCAGGACGCCAGCGGCAACGCGCTGCGCGCCACCGGCGAACTGATGCCGGAAGGCCAGCTCGGCCTGGCTTCGGTCACGCCCAAGCTGGACGGTGGCCGCGCGCTCGCCGCGCTGCGGTCGCACGCGCACACCAGCCTGGCCGGCGGCGCCACGATCGGCAACGAGCAGACCGACCTGTTCGTCTACCCGCAGGACGACGGCACGGCGCGCCTGGTCTACCGCGTGTCGTACTTCGTCGGCGGCGCCAACCCGTCGCGTCCGACCGCGATCGTCGACGCCAACACCGGCGAGGTGATCCAGAGCTGGAACGGCCTGACCGATGCTTCGGCCACCGGCCCGGGCGGCAACACCAAGACCGGCAAGTACGTCTACGGCACCGACTACGCCGCGCTCGACGTGACCCAGTCCGGCAGCACCTGCACGCTGCAGAACACCTTCGTCAAGACCAACAACCTGCACCAGGGCACCAGCGGTTCGGTGGTCAGCTTCACCTGCCCGAACAGCGATACCGACGCGATCAATGGCGCCTACTCGCCGGTCAACGACGCGCATCATTTCGGCGGCGTGGTGCATGACATGTACACCGCCTACACGGGTGCCGCGCCGCTGAGCATCCAGCTGGTGATGAACGTGCACTACAAGGCGAACTACGAGAACGCGTTCTGGAACGGCAGCGCGATGTACTTCGGCGACGGCGCCAGCACCTTCTACCCGCTGGTGTCGCTGGACGTGACCAGCCACGAGATCAGCCACGGCTACACCGAGCAGAACTCGGCGCTGCAATACACCGGCCAGTCCGGCGGCATGAACGAGGCCTATTCGGACATCGCCGGCGAAGCGGCCGAGTTCTTCGACCGCGGCAGCAACGACTTCCTGGTCGGCGCGGACATCGTCAAGACCAGCGCCGGCATCGGCGACGCGCTGCGCTACATGTGCAACCCGCCGCAGGACGGCGGCTCGATCGACAACGCCGCCAACTACACCTCCACCATGGACGTGCACTACAGCAGCGGCGTGTACAACAAGGCGTTCTGCCTGCTGGCCAAGACCGCCGGCTGGGATACCAAGAAGGCCTTCCAGGTGTTCGCGCTGGCCAACAAGACGTACTGGACGGCCACCGCCACCTTCAACTCCGGCGCCTGCGGCGTGGAGTCGGCGGCGACCGACCTGGGCTACGCCAAGGCCGACGTCACCACGGCGTTCAGTGCGGTGGGCGTGTCCTGCGCCGGCGGCGGTGGCGGCGGGACCACCACCGAGCTGCAGAACAACGTGGGCGTCACCGGCGTGTCGGGTGCCACGGGTGCCGACAACGACTACTTCATCACCGTGCCGACCGGCGCCAGCAACCTGGTGATGTCGATCTCCGGCGGCACCGGCGACGCCGACCTGTACACCAAGTTCGGCAGCGCGCCGACCACCAGCAGCTACGACTGCCGCCCGTACAAGGCCGGCAACTCGGAAAGCTGCAGCGTGGCCGCGCCGCAGGCCGGCAAGTACTACATCAAGGTGCACGGCTACTCGGCGTACTCCGGCGTCACCGTCAAGGCGTCCTACAGCACCGGTAGCACGGGTGGCGGTACCGATTCGGTGAGCTTGCCGACGGTGAGCACGGGCAACTGGTCGGCCACCTACACCGAAACGGTGCAGGCCGGTCGCACCGGGACCTTTGCGATCTCCGGCGGTACCGGTGACGCCGACCTGTATGTGCGGGCCGGCTCGGAGCCGACCACCACCTCCTACAGCTGCCGCCCGTACAAGACCGGCAACAACGAGAGCTGCACCTTCACGCCGTCGACGACGACCACCTACTACATCAAGGTGCGCGCGTACCAGACGTTCTCGGGCGTGACGCTGAAATCCACTTGGTAAGCCCCCTGACGGACCAGGGACGGCCCGCCGTTTCACTCAAGGAGCTGTAAGCGTCAAGCCGGGCCCGGTCGGATCGACCGGGCCCGTTCTTTGGTGCGCGCAGGCTAGCCGGTGACTTCCTCGAAGCGGTTGGCGTCGCGGTTCTTGCGCACCTTGGCCGGGTCCCACACGCGGCCGTTCATGGCGATGTAGACGCCGTCGGGCAGGGTCTGCACCGCGGCCACCGCGCAGCCGATGTTGAACACCGCATCGGAACCCTGGAAGCGCGCCGGGTTCAGCGCGCCGGTCAGCACGATCACCTTGCCCTTGATGCTGGCCAGTTCGCGCGCGGTCTCGACCATGGTGTCGGTGCCGTGGGTGACCAGCACGTGGCGGTGCGGCTGCGCCTCGATCGTCGAGCGCACCAGCGCGCGGTCCTCGGCGCCCATGTGCAGGCTGTCCTTGCGCAGGATCGGGATCACGTCGAACTGGAACGCCACGCCGAGCTGGCCGAGGATCTCGCCGATCTGCGGCGCACCGATCTTGTAGTCCGACTTGTCGTCGAAGTAGATCTTGTCGATGGTGCCGCCGGTGGTGACGATGGTCAGGTGCTGCATGTCGGTGGGCCGTGGGGGGAATGGCGGCATTTTAGCCCGCACGCCCGTGGAACGCTTGCCGCGGCAGATTGTTGTAGATACCGTCTTGGCTCTCGTCAGGCAAGTGCGGTTTTGGGATCAAAAAGTTTGCCGGAACGGATGACGCCCCAGGCGATGTGGAGCAGCTTGCGCATGGCCGCGCCCAAGGCGAGCTTGCGTGGCTTGCCGCGGGCT
>JANJTA010000017.1 GCA_024711345.1 Rhodanobacter sp.
GTTCGACCTCCGTGCCGGAGCACGGCTCCCTTGGCCTGATGAGCAGTGGGGCGCTGTTGATCGGGGCGTTCGTGGCTTTGCGTCGCCGCCTTGCCTGAAGCGTTGCTCGGTTCAACTTGGATAAGCACACCCCCGGCAACGGGGTGTGCTTTTATGCGACTCGCAGTACCGAGTCCGGTCGGATGCATGAGCAGGCGCGCCGGCGGGTCGTCCGGACACACTGTACGCGTCACAACACCGTCGCACCTCAGGTCGACCGCCTCCATTTCCGGATGGCTGGGAAAAGGAGGCCGTTTCATTGACCTTGCCCGCGAGAAACGTACCCCTTGCCGTGTGATTCAATCCACGCAAGGAGAACGCCATGACGAAGACAACCCAGACGCGCTACACGCTCGAACTCAAACAAGAAGCGGTGCGGCTGGTCGAGTGCGGCCAGAGCCAGGTCTCGGTGACCAAGACGCGCTGGTGCTGGTTGAGCAGACCTTGCTCAACTGGGTCAAGGCGAGAGCCGGCAATGCCAGATCAAGGGCGCGGACAGACGGGGTACGGAATTCGAGTGCAAGGTCAATCTGCTGAAAATCCCCTTGTCGGCGGTTCGATTCCGTCCCCGGCCACCATTTCATGCGGGTTTCCAGCCATCGGCTGACGTGCTTCGCATCTGGCTGGTTAGCTGCCAGTCTCTCCTGCTGTTCCGCCAGGCCCATTCCCTTGGGTAAAAAATATCGGCGTACCCCATGTGCGCGATGCCGGCTGGGTCGCCTGCCCCGCCTGTTCCTCACCTCAGGAAGTTCTCCCGCAATGCGCGGGATCGGCTCACGGGCGTACGCCGGACTCGGGTATTTCTCCACCAGCACGCGAAAGCAGCCATCGTCTGCGCTGCGTCCGGAAAAACGTCGGAGAACCTTACATTTTTCGGTGCGTAGCGCACTCGCAGACGATCAGCCCGCTGATCTGCAAGCTATTTCATCTTTGGCATAAGTCATGCTGTCGATGCATGCCGGGGGCTTTCATTTCGACGGGAGACACTACGCATGAACCTGCTGACAAGACACTGGGGTACGGCAATCCTCGCGGGGCTGTTTGCTGCCGGAGCAATCGGTGCCGCGCACGCTACGACTACCACCTTTACCGGGCAGGACGATGGTGCGCTCACGACCGGCCCGTTCCCCAACTCGAATGCCGCCCAGACAAGTTTCCTCGCTGCGGCATCCGCGTTCGGCCCCACCCACACGATCACCTATGAGAGCCTGGCCACCGGCTACTATTCACCCATCGCCGCCGCACCGGGGGTGTCGATCACCCTGACCGGCCCGAATTTTGGATCCGGGTTTTCGGGGATCAGCAACACCACGATTGGCAACCTCTACGGCTTCAATACGACCTCCGCTGGCAGCCAGTGGCTCGGCTTTGCCGGAGGCTCGGCCACCTTCACCTTTGCCGCGCCGACGTATTCCTTCGGGACGTTCCTGACCGGCCTGCAGACCGTATTCAGCGGCACCAACGCCCTCCAGGTCACCTTCAACGACGGCACCAGCCAGCTCTTCACGCCGGCGATCAACGTGGACGGGGGAGCCGCGTATTTCGGTTTCACCGACACGTCGCCGTTCAGCTCCCTCACGCTGACCAACCTGACCACCGACGCCTGGGGCATCGACGACACGACCTTCAACGGGCGTTTGACCTCCGTGCCGGAGCCCGGCTCCCTTGGCCTGTTGGGCATGGGGGTGCTGCTGACCGGGGTGCTCATGGCTTTGCGTCGCCGCTTTGCCTGAAGCGTTGCCCGGTCCGACCTGGATAAGCACCCCCGGCAACGGGGGTGCTTTTATGCGATTCGCGGTACCGAGTCTGGTCGCATGCATGAGCGGGTACGCAGGTAGCCCGTCCACGCACACTGCGCGGCGTCGCAACGGGGTCATGTCCCTGGCCGATTGCCTCCATTTTCGGGGAATGGCGAAAGGGGGCATTTCGCCAGCAGCGGGGTTGTCGGTAAACCTTACAAAACTGCCGTATTTACGGATGGAAGACGATTAAAAAAGCAATTAAATAAATAGCTTGGCAGTCTGGCCCGGAATGTGCTTATAAAAACTGCCAGTGAGATTCGCTTGCTGGCAGCAGCGAATACCAGGCGTTCGAAAAAACCCCGAACTGCCCGGCTATGGATGATGACAAGTCTAGATGGGAGTCAAACAGCATGAATAGAATCCCCACTCTGGCAGGCATGGCCCTGGCTGCGCTGATGGCGCTGCCTCTGCAGGTTGCCGCCACTCCCATCTCGACCAGCATTGCCCTGGACACCGTTTTTTCTGGCAACACGCCGGATGGCCCTGCACCTTGGCTCATTGCCGAGTTCACCTCCGCAGTGGGTTCGAACACCGGAACGCTGGTACTGTCCTCCCACACGGGCGGCCCCGATTTTATACAGGGCTTGAACAGTCAACAGTCCACAGTCGGCTGGGCCTTTTATCTCAATCAGGCGCTCTCTCCCTCCGGAGCCGCCTGCACCGCCGGCACTTGCGCGGACAACGGCGCGTCCTACAAAGCCGGCGGCTTCAATACGGGTCCGGTGCCGGGCTTGTTCAACCTTGCCTTCGGCTGGTCGCAGAGCAACCGGTTCATGATCGGAGACTCCGCGACCTATGCTTTGACGTTCGCGAGCCCGCTGACCGGGAATCCGTTTGTGGAAAACGCCAGCCATTGGTCATCGGTGGCGCACATCCAGGGCATCGCCGATGACTGCAGCGGCTGGATCGTGTCGGGAGACGGAACCGGGGCCGAGGGCAGCGGCCCCTGCCGCTCAGTGACGGTGGCGGAGCCCGGCGAGCTGGGCATGCTCGGCCTCGGCCTGCTGTTTGGTGGACTGTTGCTGGATCTGCGCCGGCGTTACAGCTGATCGGCCCGCTTGTGTGAAGTCAGGCGCAGGCGACGCGCTAGAGCCTGCGGTAACGGCACAGCCGGGCCGATCATGGTTGCCGTGGTGGCGCCAGCAGGCGCGGACGCCCTGTTCCTCGCCTAGCCGCCGACTTCTGCACGCAGGGTTCTTTCGCTGAGGAAACCCTAATTCCGATTGGCTTGCATCAGCCAAGACGCCTCAACCTAGGCTGCCGACCAGGCAAGACCGCGGCTTGCCAAACCAGTGCCGGCCGTCCAGCACGGATCAATGCCATAGCTGGCTTTCAGCAGGCCTGCGATCAGCGAGCCTCGCAATTGCTCGGGCTCGAACGCGAAGCGATGCGCGAATTTGCTGGCGGGTAGCGGATTGTCGCGTGCATCGGCGAGCCCGCGTGGCAACTTGTCTTTCGCCAGCCCCTCGAGCAGACGAAGGCGCAAGGGCACCACCGGGTTGTTCCGCACCATGGGGTAACTCGCCGGCGGCGCGAATTGCTCGAAGCCGTAGCAACGCACATAGAACTGCACATGCCGCGGGTGCACCCCGATGACGATATCGGTCAAACCGGTATGCAACGCATAGTGGACCGCCCAGCGCATCATGCTGAACAGAACCCCGACACCGCGTGACGCGCCCCGGCGACGATCTGCCAGCATCCCCACCTCAAGCAGGCGACGACCCTTCCGGCGCAGTTCGTCCAGGGATTCGGCGTAGACGCTATCCAGCGCGAGCCCCATGGGATTGTCGCGGAACAGCGTCATCGTATAACCGACTTCCTCTCCTTCCGCGCCCCAGATCACGCAGGTGTGCTTCCCCACCGCAGAGGGGACGGCATGCATGCCAAACGGGTTCTCGTCGATCAGCCCCATCTCCGAATAGCGCTCGTATACCAGCCGCCAGGCCGATTCCACCTGCTCGAGGCTGGTCGCGCAAAAACAGGGCGGCTCATTGCCGCGCACCGCCGAACGATGGAGACGTGCCGTAATGTCGACGACGGTCTCGGGTACTTCTGCCGATCTGATGGGATTCATACTTCACTGCCGGTCAGGACACGTTTCTTCAAGGCAAACTGCTTTCTTGGCAACACGGAGTTGTCCCCTGTGTCCGCCGACGTCGTCCAAGACGGGTATCGATACTGCGATGGATGGTCTGCGCCACGCGACCAATGCAACGTGGCTTGACACGGCGCGGCCGTTGAAGTTGTACGCGCCCGCGTCTGAGCGGATTGTACAACCCCATATACAACGATTATGTGAACAGCATCTCCATACCCGGCGACCTGCGGTAACCCGACCGTGCTCCACTTCACATTGCACGCACGTCGGCAACCGACCATGGGGCATGCGGCAGGCCGGCGTTGTCGCCGTGCTCATGCCGGCCCGACAGTGGCCGCATAGGCGCCGACGTCGATCACAGAGGGGCCTGTCTCGACCGGGAAAACGGAGCATGGTGCGCACCTCGCCCCCTGCGTATAGTGCCCGTGCGGGCGAACCGATGGTCGGCGATGCGAGATCATCGCGATCGGCCGAAAGCAGTGGTCATATCGGACGGATGCGGACCGTGGATCGGCATACGAAAGAAGGCATCCTGCGCGCGGGCATTGCCGCCCCCTCGGCGGACAACTCGCAGCCGTGGTGTTTTGCGTGGCAGGGCGACGATCTGGACCTTCGGATCGACGCCAGCCGCAGCGGCCACGTATCCGATACCCGATATGTCCTCAGTGACCTGGCCGCTGGCGCATGCCTGGAGAACATGGTCATCCACGCCAGATCGCTCGGTTATGCGGCGGACCTGCAACCCTTCCCGCAGCCCGACGACGAGCTGTGGGTCGCCCGCATGCGCTGGCGCCACGATCCCGGCCCGCCTCCCGTCGAGCCGTTGGCGAGAGCCATCGCGCAGCGCCACACCGACCGCCGCTTTCCCTGGAGCGGCTCGATCGACGCCGATGCGCAGGCACGCCTGAATGCGCAGGCCCAGCTGATTCCCGGGCAGCGGCTTTGGTGGCCACAGACACCGCATGCGAGAAAGGCCGCACTGGACGTCATCAGGCAGGCCGAGACACTGCGTTTCAGGAGTCCAGCGCTGCACGCGGAGCTGTTTTCGAGTATCCGCTTCGCGGTCGGCTGGCACGCCGCCTGCGAGGAAGGCCTGGCTCCGACGACGCTGGCCGTGGAGCCACCGTTGCGCCCCGTCTTTCAGGCGCTGCGTCGCCCCGCGATGATGAGCATGTTCAACCGGCTGGGCGCGGCGACGGTGCTGGGGTGGCGCTCGGCCTGGCTGCCCATCCGGCTGTCCCCCGGCCTGTGCCTGCTGGTCATTCCTTCCACGGCGCGATCCGATGTACTTGCAGCTGGCCGCGCCTTGCAGCGCGTGTGGCTTCAGGCCACCCTCGACGGGCTGTCGGTCCAGCCCTACGCGGCGGCGGGCGTTCTCGGCCTGGGGTTCGTAGCCGTCGAACCGGCCTTGCAGCAGTCGCTCTCGCGCGTGGGGCCGACCCTGCGCAACCTGTGCGCGCCGGGGTATGGACTCGTGTTCTTGCGCCTCGGCCACACGCGGTCCGCACCGCGCGGTCGCAGCGGGCGGCGAACGCTCGAAAGCTTTGGTGCCCTCCAGTAACGGCTTGGGCCAGCCGGCCCCTGCCCGTGTGCGGTGGCCTTCACGCACTGCGTGACCTTGGCTTCTTGCCCATTCCAGCAAGCCTGCCGCAGACGCCCGACGATGCGTGCCGACAACGGCGGCAAGTCCCCCGCCGCGCCCTGCGGCAGCCTCTTGCTGGTGCATGGTACGAGGGCCCCCTCATGTCGAGATTCTTTACAAACATGGTTTGCAGTCGGCATCGGCGGGCGGAACTGCAAATAAAGCAGCCATTTACACCATAAGGGGTGCGCAGCCGGCTGGGCAGGAGGGGAACCGGAGATCGCTTCGTCGGCCAGCGCGGCTCGGGGCCGGCTCGCCGACGAAACATGTTTTCATTCAACAGGTTGAATCCACGCTGGTGAGGTGGCCGGGCGCAGTACCACGGCAAAGTACCTGGCCGAAGCACGCAACCGTCCGCATGGCTGAGGCGACATGGCGCCGGAATCTCTTACAGATATCGGAGGAACTCCCCAGCCTTCCACGTGAAATACCATATAAAACATGGTGTTGCATTCATGGCACACACGTTGCTTTCAAGGACACGCAGGGCAACGTCAATCGAGCGCCGCAGCCAATGCGGTTGTCCGGGTTGGTTCTCGCTGGAGGGAAGATCATGTTGAAAAAGAAAAGCATCGGAATCGCACTCGCATGCGCGCTGGCGCTGGGTGCGTGGAGTGAATCGACGCTGGCGACGCCCATCAACGTTGGCGGCATCCATTTTGATCCCAGCCAAACGTTCAATCCGATTTTTCAAGCCACTAACTTCCGCGAAACGAGTGTAACGACGGCCGGTGAGACGCTCCTCGGCTACGGAATGGTCACCAATCTCAACAACGAATCACCGAGCGTATTTTGCCCAGGCTGCGATTTCACTTTCACCTTCACTTATAACGTTAAGCAAGTAAACGGCTTGCAAGTCGTGTTTGACGGTGGCGCGCTGAATTTCTACGTCGTCTCAAGCTTCGATGTCAACAATCCCAGTTCGGCCATGGGCACTACGCCGTGGCTCATGTTGACGGGACATAACATTCCGCCGCCCGTTTCTTTTTTGACGAATGGGACGCTTTTCTCCACGGTGTTCTCCGGCACTGTCGGCAACCCTACGGGCGCTAGCGGGTTCGGGTATCTGGACGTTGGGGGAGGCCTGGCGGGGCATTATTTCGACACCAACGGCCAACTAGATGGGTCTGATTTTTTCCTGAATTCGTCATTCCAGGTCGCGACGGGTAACAACATTTGTACTGGCCCCCTTGGCACTGGAACCTGTTATCCGATTGCGGGCCAAGGGGGCTTGACGGGTCTGGCGAAACCATTACCCGAGCCGGGTGAGATCAGTCTGTTGGGCGTTGGTCTCGGCATCTTGGGTTTCATGCTGCGTCGCCGTAGCAAGGAAGCCAAGAAATAAGCATAGATCGGCACTTGTTGCACATGGTTTGATGATCAATGGCGCCGCTCCCCCGAAGCGGCGCCATTTTTCCATGCCCTGCTTGCGTTGAACGGGTTTGTCGGCCGTTTGCAGCAGCAGCCCCATCGGCACCGGCGCGGTGTGACCACATACGGCTGTCGTTTCGGGGGCAAGGAGTCGACGACACAGCAAGAAGTACCGGCCCATCTGACGACCGAACCCGTTTTCAAGGCATCCAATGGCCTGGTTGCTACGAGGCGAGACATGAGGCCAAGCACAACACATCCACCGCAAGCCGCTGTTACGGTGCCGGCTTGACCACAGTTTTGCGCACGCGACCATGTCAAGGGTAGACGTCTCATGATGTCCGATGCACCTGACACAACTGAGCCGTTCGACTATGCAACGGCTTTCAGCCGGACGATCGGCTGGATCACCACGACCGAGCAGTCGAAGCTTCGCTCCATGCGCGTGGCGATCGCCGGACTCGGCGGTGTTGGCGGCAGTCATCTGTTGACCCTGACCCGACTCGGCATCCAGTCGTTCAACCTGGCGGACCTCGACCGCTTCGGCACGGAAAACCTCAACCGGCAGGCCGGGGCATTCCAGTCGACCATCGGCCAGCCCAAGGTCGACGTGGTGTCCCGGATGGCACGGGATATCAATCCGGACCTGGACATCAACAAGTTCCCCAATGGCGTCACCCTCGACAACATGGAGCGGTTCCTGTCGGGAGTGGACCTGTACGTCGACGGACTGGACTTTTTCGTACTCGATATCCGCGCCAGGCTGTTCGCCCTGTGTGCCGCGCACGGCATTCCAGCGATTACCGCCGCGCCGCTGGGCATGGGTGCCGCGGTGCTGGCGTTCCTGCCCGGCCACATGACATTTGAAGAGTATTTCCGGCTGGAAGGGAAAACGACCGACGAGCAGTTGCTGCGCTTCATGGTGGGTTTGGCGCCCGCCGTGCTGCATCAAGGCTATCTGGTCGATCCGTCGGCGGTGGACCTGGTCAACCATAAGGGGCCATCGACGCCCATGGCATGTGAAATCTGCGCCGGGATAGCCGGTACCCAGGCTCTGAAGATCCTGCTTGGCCGGGGCAAGGTGCTCGCGGCACCGTACGGGCTGCACTTCGACGCCTATCGCAACAAGCTCGCCCGCACGTGGCGGCCAGGGGGCAACAACAATCCGCTGCAACGACTCATCCTGTCCATGGCACGGCGCCGTTTCATGCCTCACTGAGCGATACGCATGGAGAAGTCGGCAGCGTTTACCTGTTGTCGCCGGAGCTGGAGTTGCCGCGGCAGCTCCTCTGTCCCGGCTTGCGTGCTCCGCCGAACTCGTGACGCTTGGCTGCCCCGAGTCATGGCCGATCCGCGAGCCGGCAAGATCCTGCAATGACCGCGCGAATCTTCCGCCGGACCACGCCGCAATGCCGGCAACGTCCTACACTCAACCCGCCACGGAACCAAGGGGTGCCCGTCATGCAGCGGCTCAGGATCGACTTGATCGCGGCCGCGCGACCCAACTTCATGAAGGTCGCGCCGCTGTTCCACGTATTGCATGAGCAGCCTTGGTGCCGCTTGCGGCTGGTGCACACCGGCCAGCACTACGATCAGAACATGTCGGAAGCCTTTTTTCGCGACCTGAAGCTGCCGCCGCCGGATCTGCACCTGGGCGCAGGCAGCGGCAGCCATGCGAAACAGACCGCCGACGTGATGCTTGCCTACGAAGCGGCCTGCGCCACGGATCGACCGGACCTGGTGGTGGTGGTCGGGGATGTCAATTCGACGATGGCCTGCGCGCTGGTCGGTGCGAAGCTGCACATCACGGTCGCGCATCTGGAAGCCGGGTTGCGCAGCGGCGACCGCCGGATGCCCGAGGAGATCAACCGTCTGGTGACCGACACGCTGGCGGACATCCTGTGGACGCCGTCGCCAGACGCCGACGAGCACCTTGCCGCCGAAGGCGTGCCGCCGGAAAAGATCACCCGCGTGGGCAACATCATGATCGATTCCTACGAGCTCATGCGCGAACGCATTGACGCCGACGGCGAGCGGCGCCGACTCGGGCTGGAGAATCGTGCCTACGCGGTAGTGACCCTGCATCGACCCTCCAACGTGGACGCGGCCGAGCCGCTCACGGCGCTGGTCCGGCAACTGACCCGCATCGCGGCCAGATTGCCGCTGGTGTTTCCGGTGCACCCGCGCACGCGCAAGAACCTGGAAGCTTTCGGCCTGTGGCCGGAACTGGCCGATGCTCCCAACCTGCAAGTCGTCGATCCGCTCGGCTACGTGGATTTCATGAACCTGGTATGCGGTGCGCGCCTGGCCATCACGGATTCGGGCGGCATCCAGGAAGAAACCACCTATCTCGGCATCCCCTGCCTCACCCTGCGCACCACGACCGAGCGGCCGATCACGATCACGGAGGGCACCAACCGGCTGGTGACCGCCGCCGCGCTGGTGCCGGCCGTGGACGAGATTCTCGCCGGCCGCTGGCCGCATGGGCGCAGGCCCCAGCTGTGGGATGGGCACACCGCGGCACGGGTGGCGGCCGACATTCGCCAGCGCCTGCTGAGCGCCCCGCCTCGCCTTGCCGAAGCAGCAAGGGTTCCGGCCGCCGCCAACCGGCGTACGCTGGGCAGTGCCTGAACCCGGCAGCAGTACCGCCGGATTGGGCGCAGACAACCGCGTGGCGCGCTGGGGACCGTCCAGACATGCACGTCATCATCATCGTCAGCTACCTGGCCGCCGCCGTCGCGTTCCTCGCCGGCACGGCCTTGCTGGGCGTCGGTTGGCGCGGCCAGCGCACCGGTGCCTTGCTGATCCTGGCCGCGATGGCCTCGGTCCTGTGGGGCGCGTTTCTGGCTTACGCCGAGTGGCAGCGTACGGTGGCAGCCCACTGGTTGTTGCTGGCCGAGGTCCTGCGTTACGGCGCCTGGATCGTCTTCGTGAGTGCCTTGTTCAGTGCCTGGCCGATATCAAGCCTGCTGCGCGACCTGCGCGTTGTTGCACATGCGCTCTGGATCGTGCTCGCGCTCTACTGCCTGTGGCCGGCAACGGGCCTTCCGCAGGCGACCGGCCTGCCGTTCAGCGCCAACGTGCCGCTGGTCGGCGTGCTGGTGCTCGCCCTCGCCGGCGTGGTGCTGCTCGAGCAGATCTACCGCAACGTGCAAGCGCAACAACGCTGGGCGCTCAAGTTTCTGGTGATCGCGCTCGGCCTGCTGTTCGCCTACGACATCTTCCTGTACTCCTACGCGGTGCTCTACCGGCAGTTCAACGTCAGCGCATGGGCAGCGCGCGGTTTCATCAATGCATTGCTGGTGCCGCTGGTGCTGGTGGCGGCGGCGCGCAACCCGCAGTGGTCGCTGGATGTCGGCGTGTCGCGGCGCGCGGTGTTCTATTCCACCAGCCTGCTGGTGGTCGCCATTTACATCATCGGCACGGCGATCGGTGGTTACTACGTGCGCCTGTACGGAGGCGACTGGGGCCGGGTGGCGGAAATCACCCTGGTCTGCTTCGCGCTGCTGCTGGTGCTGCTGATCGCCTTCTCCGGTCAGGCGCGTTCGCGCCTGCGGGTGTTCCTGCACAAGAACTTCTTCAGTTTCCGCCACGACTATCGCGAGGAATGGCTGCGCCTGACGGCGACGCTGTCCGCCGGCGACACCGACTTGCCGCAGCGCGCGGTTCACGCGATCGCGCAGATCATGGACAGCCCGGCCGGCGTGCTGTTCATGTGCGACGACGACGACGACTTCGTGCCGGAGGCGCGCTGGAACATGCCCACGCCAGCCGGCCTGAAACTTCCGGCCAACCTGCCGGCATTCGGACTCATGCGCACGCGGCGGTGGATCTACGACCTGGATGAAGCGCCGCCGCTGGGCGACGAACGATGGCGGGCGCCGGCCGAACTGGCCGGCCTGCCGCGCGCCTGGCTGCTGGTGCCGCTGGTGCTGGAAGACCGGCTCGTCGGTTTCGTGGTGCTGGCGCGCGCACGCGCACGGCGCGCGTTCGATTGGGAAGACATTGACCTGCTCCGCGCCGCTGGCAGTCAGGTGGCCGGCCTCCTGGCGCAGGCGGTCGATGCCCGGCGCCTTGCCGAGGCGCGCCAGTTCGAAGGTTTCAACCGGCTCACCGCGTTCCTGATGCACGACCTCAAGAACCTCGCCGCCCAGCAATCGTTGCTGCTGCAGAACGCCGAACGCCACAAGCACAACCCGGCGTTCGTGGACGACATGCTCGCCACGGTGGCCAATTCGGTGCAGCGCATCTCGCGCCTGCTCGAGCAGTTGCGCGGCGACGCGGCACCGGCCAAACACGGTCGCGTGGCACTGGCCACGGTGCTCGACAAGGCGCTCGACGAGTGCCGCGCGCAGTCGCCACGGCCGGACTATCGGCCGGCGGCGGACGACCTGTGGGTGCAGACGGATACCGAGCAGCTGGCCACGGTGCTCGGACACGTGATCCGCAACGCCCAGGACGCGGCGCAGGCCCATGGCCATGTCACGCTGAGAGTCAGGCACGAAACCGGGCACGCCACCATCGAAATCGAGGATGACGGAGCTGGCATGGACGAGGATTTCATCCGCAACCGGTTATTCAAGCCGTTCTTCACTACCAAGGCCAGCAAGGGCATGGGCATCGGCGCCTATCAGGCTCGCGCATACGTGCATTCGTTGGGCGGAACGATGCGCGTGCACAGCACCCCGGGCCAGGGCAGCGTATTCACTATCCGGTTGCCGCTGGCCGAGCCGGCCGTGGCCGCCATGGCGGCTGAGCAGCCGCAGGCTGCGCCATGAACCAGAAGCAGCGCTGCCTGTTGATCGTCGAGGACGATGCCGGCCTGCAGCGCCAGCTGCGCTGGAGCTTCGAGGATTACGACGTGGTCATGGCCGGTGACCGGCCGACCGCGCTTGCCCTGCTGCGCCGCCACGAGCCGGCGGTGGTGCTGCAGGACCTGGGCTTGCCCCCTGACGCCACCGGCACCGCCGAGGGCTTCGCCACCATCGCGGAGATCCTGCGGGAAGCACCGCACACCAAGATCGTCGTGGTCACCGGCAACGGCGACCGCGACAACGCGGTCAAGGCGATCGGCTGCGGCGCCTACGACTTCTGCTCCAAGCCGCTGGAGCTGGAGGTCCTGCGCCTGATCGTGGATCGCGCCTTCCGCGTACACGAGCTGGAGGCCGAGAACCGCAAGCTCAGAAGCCGCTCGACCACGACGCTCGACGGCATCATCGGCAGCAGCGAAGCCATGCTCACTGCCTACCGGCTGATAGAGAAGGTCAGCCCTTCCGACGCCACCGTCCTGCTGCTCGGCGAAACCGGCACCGGCAAGGAGGTGTTCGCCCGCGCGGTGCACCGCCTGAGCACGCGCAGCGACGGGCCGTTCGTGGCGATCAACTGCGCCGCCATTCCCGAAACGCTGCTGGAAGCCGAGCTGTTCGGCCACGAGAAAGGCGCCTACACCGGCGCGCACAAGCAGACCAAGGGCAAGATCGAACTGGCAGTCAACGGCACCCTGTTGCTTGACGAGATCGGCGACATGCCGTTTTCGCTGCAGGCCAAGCTGCTGCGGTTCCTCGAGGAGCGGGTGGTCGAACGCGTCGGCGGGCGCGAACCGATTCCGGTGGACGTGCGCATCATCTGCGCGACGCACCAGGACCTGCCCGCGCTGATCAGTGCGGGGCGTTTCCGCGAGGATCTGTTCTACCGCGTCAGCGAAGTGACCATCCGGCTTCCGCCGCTGCGCGAACGCGCCGGCGACATCGCGCCTCTGGCACGACATTTTCTCGAGCAGGCGGCCAGCCGCCACGGTCGCGCGGTTCGCGGTTTCACGGCGAAGGCGCTCAAGGCGATCGAGGCGTGCCCGTGGCGCGGCAACGTGCGCGAGCTGGAGAACGCCGTCAACAGCGCCGTCATCATGGCGAACGGGAAGCAGATCGAACTGGAAGAGCTGCATCTCGGTGCGGCTGGTGGCGATATTCTGGATTTGCGCCAGGTACGCAACGATGCCGAAAAACGCGCGATCCAGCTGGCTCTGACCCGGTCCGGCGGCAATCTCTCGCAGGTCGCTGGCCTGCTCGGAATCAGCCGCCCGACGCTCTACGATCTTCTGGACAAGCACGGCTTGAAAAAGCCTGCCGAAACAGATTGACCCACGCCCGGCGCGTGGCGAACTGGGGGTAAAAGATATGCGCTTGATCAGGTTGAACACGCGGATCGTTCGTCATGGCCTGGCGCTGCTGTGCGCCAGCTTGTCACTGGCTGGCTGCGGCGCCGGCAGGCAAGGCAGCGTCGATGCAGGCACCAGGTACCAGGCCAGCGGGGAGTATCGCGCGGCCTACATCGAAGCCAAGAAGGTCCTGCAACGCGACAGCAAGAACGGCGAGGCCTGGCTGCTGCTCGGGCAGGCTTCGCTGATGCTGGGCAACCCAGCGGACACCCTGAGCGAGCTGCAGAACGCCGAGGCGAACGGGGTGCCGGCAGAACGCCGGATGGTACCCATGGGACGCGCGTTGCTGGTGACGCGCCAGTACGACAAGTTGCTCGCCACCCTGCCTGCCGAGCCGCCCTACGAGTCCAAGGTCAAGGCGCGCGTAGGCGCGCTGCGGGGCGACGCCTACCGCGCGCTCGGGCAATCCGATCAGGCCCGGCAAGCGTACCTGGCCGCGTTGTCGGTGGACGCGGCCAGTCCGGATGCGCTGGTGGGACTGGCCCAGCTGGCGACCGCCGCCAACGACCCAGTGGCCGCCGGCAAGTACCTGCAGCAGGCGCTGGCCGCCGCGCCGGACCATCCGCAGGTCTGGGTCGCGAAGGGTGACCTGGCATTCGGCAGCGCCGATTTCGCCAGCGCCGAAGCGGACTACCAGAAAGCGATGGACCTCAAGAACCCGGACTGGTTGCCGCAGGAGCGCTTCTACGCGCTGACCCGCCTGGTCAGCGCACAGGCCCAGCAGAACCACTTCGACAAGGCGCTGGCCAGCATCCAGGTGCTGGAGAAAATGTCGCCGCAGCAACCGTACCCGCACTATCTGCACGCCATGGTGCTGTACCGGCAGGGCAATCTGGACGCCGCGACTTCCGAGCTGCAGCAGGTGCTCAAGGTGTCGCCGGACAATGTCCAGGCGCAGTTGCTCATGGGCGCGGTCAACTACGCGCAAGGCAACTATGGCCAGGCGGAAATGTACCTCAGCAACGCCATGGGCATGGATCAGAAGAACGTCGATGTGCGCAAGTTGCTGGCACTCACGCTCTACCGCGAAGGGCGCTCGCGCCAGGCGCTGGACACGCTTCGACCGGTCGCGCCGGGGACCCCGTCCGATGCCGAGCTGCTGGCCACGCTGGAGAGGGCCGCCGCCGCAGGCGCCCGTTCACCGAAGGGGGCAGCCAGCGCAAGCAGCGCAAGCAATCCCGCCGACACCCAGTTTGCTGGCGCCGGCAACGCCCTCGCCAGCGGCAACGAAGCGGAAGCGATCCGGTTGCTGCGGGAGATCCCCGCGGGCAACGCCTCCACCGAGGCGCGCCGCAACAGCCTGCTGGTCATCACCTACCTGCGCGAGCAGCACCCAGCCGAGGCGGTCAAGGTGGCGTCTGCCTACGCGTCCGCCAATCCGCGCGACAGCGCCGCGCATCTGCTGTACGGAACCGCACTGGTCGCAGCCGGCCAGCGCCCCGAAGCACGCGCCCAGTACTCCGAAGCCTTGCGTCTGGACCCGGAGAATCTTGCCGCGTTGCTGAGCCTGGGCAGCCTGGATTCGCTCGAAGGCCACCAGGAAGCCGCGGCCGGCCGCTACGCGACGGTACTGAAAAAAGACCCGCACAACGCGGCGGCGATGACCTCGCTTGGTCAGCTCGCCCTGCTGCAGGGTGACAAGGCCGAAGCTGCCAGGCGATTCAAGCAGGCCATCGACGCGGCGCCGAAGTCGATCAACGCCTACATCGCACTGGTGGCGCTATACAGCGAAAGCGGCAAATTCGACGAAGCCCTCAGTACGGCCAGGCAGCTGGTGCAGGCCAGCCCCGACAATCCGGCGGCGCTCAACGCCCTCGGGGCGACGGAACTCAACGCCGGCCACCACGGCGAAGCCTTGAAGCCGCTGCAGCAAGCCGTGAACCTCGCCCCGCAGATGCCCTTGTACCGTACCAACCTGGCGCGCGCGCAGCTCCTCGGCAAGGACACCAAGGCTGCCGAGGACAATCTCGACGCAGTGATCAAGGCCGACCCGGGTCAGGCGACGGCCGTCGCGCTGCGGGCGTTCCTGAAGCTGCAGAACCACGACCTGCCCGGCGCCATAGCCCTCGCGCAGACGCTGCAGAAGCAATCCGCCACCAGAGCGATGGGCTTCTCGCTGGAAGGCGACCTGTATATGGCGAACAAGTCTTATCGCGAGGCTGCCCACGCCTACCAGCAGGGGCTGAAGCTGCAGTACGACCAGTCGCTGGTGGTCAAGAGCTTCCAGGCGCTCAGCGAAAGCGGGGCCAACGCCCCGGAGGGCGTACTGCGCGACTGGCTGGACAAGCATCCGGATGACGCCGCCACCCGCCTGCTGCTGGCCGACTACTACCTGAGCCATGCGCGGAATGCACTGGCAGCCGGCCAGTACGAGCAGGTACTGAAGGCGTACCCCTCCAACATCGGCGCGCTCAACAACCTCGCCTGGATCTACACGGAGCAGAACAACCCCAAGGCGCTGGCGCTGGCGGAGCGGGCCTACCGGCTGGCCTCCGAATCGCCGGGCATCGCGGACACTTACGCCTGGGTGCTGATCGCGCACAACCAGCCCAAGCAGGCACTGCCGATCCTGCTGCAGGCAGCCAAGGCGGCACCCAAGGCACCGGCGATCCAATACCATCTGGCCGTGGCCAAGGCGCGCACCGGCGACTCTGCCGGGGCGCTCGGCACGCTCGCGGCGCTGCACAAATCAGGGGCGGATTTCCAGGACAAGCCAGCCGCGGAAAAGCTGTATCGCGAGTTGGCCGGCGCAGCCGCCAAGTAGGTGGGAAGCCATCGGCGGTTGCGCGTTCCTATCGGCTTCCCACAAGGAAGCCCAGCAGGATCAAGCCCGCCCCGACAGTCCAGCCGGTGGCCAGCCCAACCAGCAGCCGACCGATGCGGACGCTGTGCAGACGCCAGTACAGGTCGCCCAGCAACCACCACAGGCCGGTGAAAACGGCAATCGCGAAAGCGCCCCACCCCAGATGGCCGGATAACCACAGGAAGTCATTCATGGGCGGACCACGCCTTCTGCCACCGCGGTTTCCCCGGCCCAGACGCGGTCGCCCGGACGCACCAGCAGGCTCATGCTGGGCGGCAGCTCGAGCACCACGGTACTGCCCAGCAGGATCCGGCCGATCCGCTGCCCGCGCTCGATCTGCTCGCCCGCCCGGACCCAGGTCTCGATACGCCGTGCCGCCAGGCTGGTAATCAAGCGCACCGCGATCTGTCCGGCGGCATCCGTCGCAATCACCAGGCGCTTCTGTACCGGACACGATTTCTCCCGCAGGAACGCAAACTCCCTTCCCTCCCCGTCCATGAAGCCGTCGCCGTGCGACGCCACGTCGAGTACCCGGCCGGCCACCGGGCTGCGCTGCACATGCATGTCCCAGAAACTGAGCGCAATCACCAGATAGCGAACTCCATCATGTACCTGCGCACTGGTCACCAGCCCGTCTGCCGGAGCCAGCATGCTGTTGCCGGGGGGCGCGATACGCTCCGGATCACTGTAGAAATGGCGCAGAAACGCGCGCTGAAATTTCCCCCGCTTCAGCCACGTGCGGATTTGCATTTCCGGCCAGCGCTTGCGCGGCGAAAGCCAGCGCCGTATCAGCGGCGACGGATAGGGAAAATAAAGCGCCCACAGCACGATGGCCGCGGCCACCAGGCACAGGATCACGATCTGCAGGACAAGTACCGTCATTTCAGTGCGCACTGGACATCAGGTCGGATATCTGGCCGGTGACAGCCTTTGCGACACCCAGTGGCGTCGCAGCAACGGTCGGCATGAGGTTAACCCAGGTACGAAACTGCGGTCAGGGTGACCAGGCAAGTCCGGTTGAAGGTGGCAGACGGTAAAAACGCTACGGCCGCACGTTGCGATCGCTGGTCACCGTATTTCTCCATCCAGGAGATAGAACGCCTTGCCCTTGCCGTCCGCAAGGAACCTGTCTATGCGCAAATCCCGAAAACAGTCCGCATACCTGGATCGCACTTCGTCCTGGTTGTTGAAATGACGTACGTGCGAGGTAAACCCGAAATTGGGCACGGTACCGTAGAATCTGGCCCCTTTGCGGATCTTGTTCAGTACTGCCCTGTCTTCCTCGACGTGTTCGAGAAACTCCGTACATACGACGGTATCGTAGTCACACGTCGTAAAGAGGTCCGTCTGAAAGGCGTCCTGTTGTACAAACGAAAGATCAGG
Source organism: Rhodanobacter sp. (assembly GCA_024711345.1). GTDB lineage: Bacteria > Pseudomonadota > Gammaproteobacteria > Xanthomonadales > Rhodanobacteraceae > Rhodanobacter. The sequence continues at coordinate 17,356 of JANJTA010000017.1, forward strand.
GTATGTCTTCCGCGCAAAATCGACCCGTGTCTGGCTGAAGTCGAAGCCGATATATCTGCAGGCAACGTTGTCCTGTATCAGGCGTGCAAGCTGCCCCGTGCCACACCCTATTTCGAGTATGGACCTGGCTGCAGCCGTTTGAATGCGATCCACGATCACGGACCATAGGAAATAGTATTCCGACTCCGTGTAATGACGGGCCCCGGTGCCACCGGCATCGAACGAGGCATCGTACCAGTCGGGCCCTTTTTCGCCGGGCTGCTCCACCGGGTTACCTGGTCTGCGCCTGCGCGCAAGCAGTGCCATGGCCCCGCGCAAGGCGACTGGCGGGACGATCTCCGTGATCAAGCTCTTGAACCTTGCGTTCATACCCGGCGAAACCCCACGTGAGCGATGGCATTAATGCGATGAGCTCAAGGCGACATACCAGCCTTGCGCCCGCATGCACGCGCGATTGGGGAACAAAGATATCAGAGTCATGGGCCGGGAGCGCGCCCCGCTCGAAAAGACGCGGGATCGTTTGTCAGATGACAAAACATGGGTAAGCCGCGCCGCCACCCGACGACTGGCGCACACCGATTAAGTTCACGGAGCCGTCACAAGCCAATTCATGTAATGAAAGATAGCAATTCAGCCGGGGGGGCGGCTGACGCCTTCATTCCCTACCCATCGACTTTCTGTGCGAAACGACATCCATGAAGCCGTGACCGCACCGCTAATGCCCGCCCCTCCGTGGGTCCTGTGCAACGAGCCGGTGCCCGCAACCATCTGCTGCGCGCTCGCGGCAGCATGAGAGTCTGTCCGGATGAGAATCCCCCGGTTCGCCAGAAAACTGAAAAATCGGTTACTGCGCCCCCGGGCAAAGCCCCATGTGCCAAGTTTTGCCGAGAGCGGCCTCGTGCTCGCACTGAGAAAATACGTCGGGTCGGAATCGTTTTCGCAGGCTTCGCTCCCTGGCGCGAAGCCTGATCGCCTCCCGACTTGCGGTGAGGACGTCGCGGCATATTTCCGGCAGCGTCATTCGCCATCTTTTTTCGCGGACACCGGGACATTGGCTGCATTGGCGAACCGAATGTCGTCCGACCATCCGGGGTGGCGGGACCGGCTGGTCGCAATCGCGGATGCCGACCGGACCGATGGTCTGGAAATCTACTCGGTGACAGGCCCTCCCTTGCGGCCGGGCTTCCCGTGGGGAGGGTTGCATCCTGAGCCAAGCGACGACGACCTGTACTCCGTGCGCCCGCATCGTTTTGGTTTCGCGCCCCGACACGCACTTGCGGTTCTCTACGGCGAGGAGCCGGCAACGGCACTTGCGGACATCCTTGAGGACTGGATGGCGTTTGCCGCGCGCGGCGGCAGCGAACTCCCGTATTGCAGCGCGCTGGTGGTGATTCAGCGGCTGCTGGCTCTGAGCTGGGCGCATGCGTTTGTCATGGCGCTGCCCGAACCGGAAGACGCAGCCACCACTCGGCTGCATGTGGCCATCCTGCGTATCGTGCACGCCGATATCCGCTTTCTCCTGCCCAGGCTGGGGCAAAGCGCCACGAACAACCATTTGCTTGCCGACCGGTTTGCCTCCTGGTACGTCCACCTGCTGTTTCCCGAATTTGTCGACGACACCATGGACCTGAACGCCTGCGAGGCGGCATGGCTCGCCGAGCTGGAACGACAGGTTTATCCGGACGGAACAGGTTTCGAGCACTCGTTGCATTACCACGAGCTCGGATGCGAGATGGCTGCGGCTTACATGTTGCTGTGCCGCCGCAACTCGCGGCCGATTGCGTCTGCAACGCTCGAACGCATCGAGCGCATGCTCGGTTTCCAGGCGGGGCTGGCCGGTCCCGGGAGCGTTACGGTGCCCTTCGGCGATGCGACCGAGGATCCGCTTTTTGCCCTGGATACCGGCAATGGCTGGGCTACTGCCGGTATCCGCGAGCTCTACCGTGCGCTGTTCCAACCGGAGCTCAGCCCGGCGGCGCCTGCAAGTCCCTCGGTCGAACGCGCTTTCTGGCTACTCGGCGGCGCCCTCGCTCCGCGTGAATCGTTTTCCGGTGATCAGGAGGATCGGCCGCAGCTGTGGCCTGACGGCGGATTCGGCGTGCTCCCAGGCGAGCCGGGGTCGGCACGACTCGTTTTTCGTACGGGTCCCGGGATACGACAAGACCTTGTGGCGGGCCACATGCATGCCGACCTCCTGAGCGTGTGTGTCACACACGGGGATCGGCCCGTGCTGACAGACCCGGGCACCTGGGGCTACCGGTGGCGTCCCGGCGAGACCGGACCCGGGCGCGCCTATTTTTCGGGGCCGGCAGCGCACAACGGGTTGGCTCTGGCTGCAGTCGATCCGCTCGGCCCGGTCCAAGGCGATTTCCGAAAAGAGACCATCCCGATACGGGTCGATACCACGCGGTGCTTGATCGGCCGCGGAATCGCATGGTTGGAGGCCGAGATCCGCGGGAGTTCGCCCTACGCCGGCTACCGGCGCGGCGTGGTACATGTTTCCGGAGCGTATTGGATCATCTACGACTGGTTGCCGCCTGGCGTGGAGAAATCTTCTGCTGCGCTCAGTTTCCAGACCGCGGCCGGCGTGCAGACGAGGCAAACAGGAACGGGCACGGTGCTGCTGGAGACCTCGGCCGGAACGCTATGGCTGGCCAAGGGACCCGGGCTCGATGAGCCGCAAATCATCCAGGGGCGATCCGATCCACCCGGCGGTTGGGTGGCGCCGAGTTATGGAACGCTGATACCGGCGGCCCAGCTCCGCTACGGCGTAGCCGGGGACGCCGCCCTCACGACATTTACCCTGGGAACCGGCGTCGCCGCGGCGAGAGCCGTTGCAGTCAGCGTCCTGGAAACGGGTCTGGTCATGAAAATCGAGGGTTCCGACACGTCTGATCTGTTGTTGCTTGCTGCGCACGATGAACCTGTCGCCGTGGGCATGGCGGACGCACAGGGAAAAGCCGAGGCAGTATGGATGCGTAGCAGGGGGCAACGGCCGGAATTGCTGCGTTGTCTTGGCTTTGCGGATGGCGTGAATCGGGAGAATCGCCTGCCAAAGGGGGTCGGACATGCCGACAGCGGAGTCATGCGTCCCTTCGCCGGCGGACAACACGAAATCGAATGCGTCGATCCGGAGAACCTTTCCATAGCCCTGTCGGGCGAAGCGTGGCATTGAATGCGGCGTCAATCTCTGGTCTGTGAATTTGCATCGAGCCTGAGCAGAGCTTCGTCACTGGATCCGTTTTCCGTCCAACAAGGTCTGGCCAAAACGTCGGCGAGCCGCATCGAATAACTGCAGCACGGCTGTTACGCAATTGCGCATGACGTCTTATTTCGCGATAGCGGCCGAGGTCAGCTGCAAAGCGGGTGAGCATGAAGGGTGAACCTCAAGCGTGGACAACTTCAGGGCCGCATATGAATACGTCGGAGATCCCAGCCAGCATCCAGGTTCGCCACGCATTGCCGGGCGAACTCGCATGTCCGCGTTGCGCGGGCCCTGTCGGGGATGCCGAAAATGGACTAGCGTGCACCGCCTGTGGCGCCAGCTACCCCGTGCATGACGGCATTGCGGATTTTCGCTGCCACCGCCATGACTATTACTTCAATCCCGTTCCCCGCGCCGAGATGGAGGCGCTCACCAGGGATGCCCAATCCCAACCCTGGGAAAGAACCATCCATCGCTTTCTGGATCGCGTAGGGCAAAACCCGGAATGGTTTGATGACCTGGTTGTGGACGGGCGCTACGCATGGCAGATGTTTTTGCGGCTACCGAAGAACGCAAGGGTCCTTGACCTTGGTTGCGGCCTCGGCAATCTCGTGAAAAACATCGCCCCGAATGCGGGGCATGTCGACGCGCTGGACCTCACTCTCGAGCGGCTCAAATTCGCCCGCCTACGCTTCCAGCACGCCAACTTGAGCGAGCGCATTACCGTGCTCGCCGGTGGCGATGGCACCTACCTGCCCTTTCCCGACAGCAGTTTCGATTGCGTGACGTTATCGGGCGTACTGGAGTGGGTGGCCGCCGACGACAAACTGTGGAATCGCGGCAGCACGCGAGCGGAAACCGCGAAGCACGCATTCGTGAGCTTCTTCGACAAGCGTAATCCGCGGTTGGCGCAAATACGTTTCCTGACCGAAATCCGGAGGATACTGAAACCGCAAGGACAGCTATTTATAGCCATAGAAAATCGGCTCAGCCATTGCTACTTCGGCGGAAGAAGGGACCATCATTCCGGTTTGTGGTTCGCCTCGTTGTTGCCGCGGTTTTTCGCCAACCTTTACTCCATCCTGGTCAAGCACCAGCCATATCGTACCTATACCTACTCCATAGGCGGCTACCGGAGACTCCTGCGGGCAGCGGGTTTCCCGCAGGAGGAATTCTACGGACTCACCCCGGGCTACACCCAGCTGGCGGAATTGATACCGCTGCAACGGCATGACCGGATCTGGCGCCCATGGAAGGCTCATGGCGTGGAGCGATGGAAACGCAGCCGGAACTTCGTTCCGGCATACGGAATCGTTGCCTATCCGGAAACTCCCGGCAGGCCGTCGCTGGCAGAACAACTGGCTGCATCGCTGGAGCAACAACTTGGTTCAGCGCCAGGCACCGCGTGCTTCACCCGTTTCCAGGTAACGGGCAAGAACAAGGGCGTCATCAGCGGAAGCGTCGATGGTCGTCCAGTGGTGGTGAAACTGCCTTTCAATGAAGCCATCGGTGCACGCGCTGCCCGCAACCATCGCTTCCTCGTCGAAGCACGGCAACACGAAGAATTGCAAGCGTACCTTCCGCGCGCACTGGGTACGGGTGAGATCCTGGGAATCCGGTATTACGCGGAAGAACGGGTCGCGGGCCACCCCTTGCTGGATGAACTCGACGCAGGCAACGGCATGCGCTGGTTTGACGCCGCAACCGGCTTTCTTGAAGCCGTAAATCCTGGGCCTCGACAAGGGAAGCCGGAGGTTTTAACGGCGGAGATGTTTCAGCGCCAGGTGTCGGCGCCGCTGGAACGGTTGGCCTGCGTCGCCGATGCGACTCTTGCCGAAAGGGTAGATGGTTACCTGAGGCGCGGTCTGGCAGGCTTGTCGGTGCGCCTCGGCGTGGTGCACGGTGATTTCGGTGCCAGCAATGTTTTTGTCCAGAGCGGAGCGATAGTCGGGGTCATCGATTGGGACGACAGCGATTTGATGGGGATACCCGCACTGGACGCGCTCAATTTCGTGGATAGCCTGTATCGCGGTTCGAATCGCCATTCGAGTGCCGCTCAAGTGATCTCGCGATTGGCCAGATGGGACGGACTCGCCAACGAGGAGAAGGATTTCCTGGAAAAAAGCTATCGCCGCTGCGGCATTGAATCGATCCACCATCCTGCTTTCGTATGTCTTTACTGGCTGCGGCACGTAGCTGACCAGCTGGATGGCGACATGATTTATGATAAACCGGCAATAGACGAGCGTATTACCGTGACGTTTAATGCATTATTGCAACGCAGCCATGACGGATAGTTTGATTTCGATGGGCAGATTCAACTTTGAAGTGCAGCACACGCAACGTGGAAGTGGTGCGTGTGCGGCAGTCTGAGCAGCTTCACCGCCAGGTGGAACTGCACTTCTAAGCTGAATCCGCCGCGGATTGCCGCCGCAATTGCGAAGACGCCGCACCTGAACCTGCGGCAGAAGGCTCTCGCGATATCTGGGCGCCACCGCCGTTTTGTGCAATGGATCCATCCGGCTTGTCGCAAACGAATCCGGCGGTCAGTGCCAAGATCGCAAGTGCCGTCCCTAGACAAGGCGTCGAAGAACAGTACGCTCCGTACAAAGGCACCTCATAATTACACCCGCCGGGCGTAATCCGACACTCTCTCAGCACAGGTTCGTCGATGGCTATCCGAGGCATCTTCAACGTCGTGCACCCCAGAGGCTTCTATCGTCCGGACATCGACGGCATACGTGCGCTTGCAGTGTTGGCGGTAGTCGCCTACCACTATTCACCAGCGAACTTACCGGGTGGTTTTATCGGTGTGGATGTCTTCTTCGTCATCAGTGGTTACTTGATCACGGGAATCCTCGTCAAGGCAATCGAGAACAACGAGTTCCCGACCTTTCGTGGTCTGCTGTCGGACTTCTACCAGCGTCGCATACGCCGAATTTTCCCTTCACTCATCCTCGTGCTGACCGCCGCCCTTGTCATTGGTTGGCTGGTACTGTTTTCCTCGGAATACGAGCGCCTCGGAAAGTATGTCGCGGCGGGCGCCGGTTATGTGGAAAATTTCGTCTTGTGGAACGAGGCCGGCTATTTCGACCATGCGTCGATCGACAAGACGCTGTTGCACCTGTGGAGTCTGGCAGTAGAGGAGCAGTTCTATATTGCGTGGCCACTGCTTCTGTGGGTTATCACCCGCCGGCGCTGGCCGCTGCTGAGATCCATTGCCACAATCGCGGCAGTGACTTTTGTGTTGAACGTATTCCTTGTCTCCAGCGGCCACATCACCCATGCCTTCTATTCCCCCATCTCCCGCACATGGGAACTCATGGTGGGGGCGTGGCTCGCGATAGCGCATCGCCAAGGTGTGAGCAGGTTGTCCAGATGGGGCTCTGTGCAATCGTGGGGAGGGCTTGCCCTCATCGCTGCAGGACTTGCGCTCATCGAGCCAACCAGCGCATTCCCGGGCTACTGGGTGCTGCTTCCCGTGCTCGGGACCGCATTGATCGTCAATGCGGGCCCGAGCACGTTTTTGAACGGACGCTTGCTGAGCTGGCGCCCGGTGGTGTGGGTGGGATTGATCAGTTACCCGCTGTACTTGTGGCATTGGGTGTTGCTCTCGCTGGTGGTCATGGTGTTTGGCGACAACAACCCGACGTTTCGCCACGCGTCCCGACTCGTGCTTGCGGCGGTCTCGATCCTGCTGGCCTGGCTGAGCTACCGCTACTTCGAGGACCCAATCCGCAAGAGTCGGCGGGGATTCACCTCAGTCGGCCTCACGGTCACCGTTGCGATATTGGGTGCGGCAGGCTTGGTCGTTTACGTGGCGTCAGGGGTGCCGGATCGGCCAGCAAGTTTTGTCTCCCTCAAGGCCGAACAGTATGTCAAATCCATGCAGCTGGACACCCTTGCCGACTCCCGCGACTGCTTCAATCCCCAAACAAAAATGACATTTCTGCAGAAACGAAATCGTGACGCATACCTGCCAGATAAGTGGTACTGCGAGATTGGCGACACGCAATCAAAAACGATAGTGCTGGCTTACGGTGACAGCCATGCGAGAGCCATGATCCCGACCTTGGACAAGTACGGCAAGGCCACCAACACGAGGATTGCTTTTTCGTCAATAGGAAGTTGCCTGCCACTGACAGACGTCATCGTGCGCACCGATTACCCGAATGCATGTCGCGAATTGAGCGAGAAAGTAGCCCACTTCGCCAGTGAAGTGCGACCCAAAGCAGTCGTATTGATCGAAGCCTGGGCGAGCTACATGGATGCAGGAAAGATTCACGTCCAACACTCCATCACGGGCGGACAAGCGTTACGCGCCACATTGAGTAAGACGCTTGGCCTTTACCAGAGCCTGGGAATCCCGGTGGTGCTCATGGAGGACAATCCGCACCAACACACGCCGGTCCCCATGGCGAGCATTCGGTTTGCCGTGAATCCGTCCGACCAACGGCTGAACGCCAGTGCGGTGACCCGATTCGGATATGAGCAGCAGCAAGCGGGAGCCAATTCAATACTCAAATCGGTCGCCTCGCAGTACTCGCTGGCGTCAGTACTAGGGGTCGGCAACGCACTGTGCAACACACATATATGTCCATGGGCGACGCAACATGAATTTCTCTACTACGACTCCGGGCACCTGAGTGCCGCGGGAGCACTGCAAGTCTACCCAGCGTTTGCCGCACATATGAACGAAATATTGGGGCGCGGGCCATAATAAGTCTCGATACCCAGGGAGAGCCACGCTGAATGCAGCTTTCCAGCGGAGTGCCGTCATGTCTATGATTCGCGCCCCGTTCGAAGGTGCTTCCCGATTTCCAAATTACGCTTCCAGGGTTGCACGTTGGTAAGTCGGCGGCGGAGTTCACGCGGAGGCGACGATGAGTCTTCGCGACGCAACATCGCGCCAATCTCACCGCCTGCCAATCGACGGCTAGCGCGACGACCTTGCGTTTGTAGCCGAGCGCGAAACGTCGGGCGCCGCATTGCCCTGCTCTTCCGTGGAGCCCGGCGCGATTAGCGCGGGCGCCGTTGCCGTTGAAGTTGACGGAGAAATCATTAACGCTCGGGTATATGAGATAAGCCTACCTTCCATAGCACCATGTCATCCGCGACAGCATCTCGGGAGACTGTGTGATGTACGAACAGAACTCGCCTTCGCGTCGACGTTTCCTGCAAACCGTCACGGGCCTGCTGGGCCTCGCCACCTTGGTACCGCTGCGGCGCGTGTTCGCCCGCGCACCGACACCGCCGCCAAAGAACGGCGCGCACCTCGTTGTCGTGACGGTTATGGATGGGGCCAACAGAACGTGGTCCGCGCAGGCGCTCGTAGGCGACGATCCGATGGTTGCGGCCAAATACCTCAAGCTCGCCAACGCACGGGGCGTGGAACATCCCGGGTTGACTGCGTGGTTCTACGCGGACTGCGTGGAAGTGGGCGTGACCCGCATCGACTGTCCCTACGACTACCTCAACTGCCGTCTGAGCGTGACCTATGACGGCGCGGACGTGCCGCACGCTCCGAGCAGCAAGCCGGGCGGAACCGTGGATTTCTGGCGGGGCTGCAGGATGCCGCCGATCCGGTACGGCAAGCAGGTTGGGTGGGACGCGTCGAAAATAGATCGTTCATTGTTCCCGAGCTATGCATGGAACGAATCCCAGGAGCTGTGGGCGCCGGATGCGACGCGTGACTACACATTCAACGGACTTGGCTGCGCGACGACTCGGGGTATGGGCGAGGCTGGCGAGCGTGCCGATATCGGTTATATGCCGCAGTGGAATATGGCTTTCCTGCTGAATCCATCGGACGAAACGTGGGCCGTGGTGCGCCGGGCCGACGACCATTGCGGCAAGTGGCGTGCGGTGTATTTTTCCGAACCGGAAACCGGCAGCATTCTCGATCGGACCAAGGTTCCGGAGCAGACCTGCTTTGTGCCCCAGTCACAGGTCCACGGATGGCCAAACAACGCCTTGGTACCGTACGGCGGCAGTTATGACGGAGACAAGCTGATTCCGCCGGAACTTACCGGCGGCGCGGATGGATGGGCAAAGGTGGTAAGCGCGTGTCCAAATATTCCGAATGGCGCGCACCTGACGGCCTACGCATTGTTATCCGCGATGGTGACTGGTACCGCACGGGACCGCGACCATGCGAGCTTCTGGTGCAACTTCCCGCTGTTCGAGATGAATCCGCGGACTACCCTCCGCGAGGGGGTTACGTCATGGACCGTGCGTCAGTTCGGGTGGTGCATCCGGAACATTTTCCTCGGCGCGTACGTCAGCTCGCACACGCAGTACTTCGAGAACGAGCTGAACCACGAGTTGGAAATCGTGAACCGCAAGTTCCTCAATGGGAACAAGTACGGGATCATGGACAAGTACGTCACGTATCGAGGCATCAAAGGCACCGCTGCGGAGGGCTGGATGGGGATGCCGACATGGCAGCAGTACTACGTGTCGATGACGATGGATGCGATTGCCTACAAGCGTCCGGAGTGGCGGCCATTTGCCAAGTACATCTCCGGCCTTCCCATGCTGTTTTTCACAAGGCCATACGCAACGCTTGGCGCAGTAAGCCAGGTGTTTATCCTCGACCCGAACCACCACATGCCAGACAGTTGGGATGAGATCCTGTACCGCAGCATCAGCTCATACTATGGGTACAACGAGGCCGAAGCCCGGGCAATGATCAATGTAACCTCGGCGGCGGAGGCCTACAGGATCGCCCGCGCGATGTACGCGCGCACCGGCGTTAAGTGGGTCGGGAAGTACGAAAAAGGCGTGTGCGATCTGCATGGCAACCCGCTGTCGGTCGATGCCCACACGGTCGACTTCACGGCAGCGGTCGTCGCCGCGTACAACGCAGGCGCAGAAGGTAGCGACGAAGCCCTGCGGTACATCGAAAATCTGCCGACCAAGCCGAATTTCAAGACCAATCAGAAGTACCACCTCGTACCGCGACCGAGGTCATAAGCAAGAGAGAACGATCGCGGCAGCAGCTACGTTCGCCAACGGCAGCCTGGCACCCATACGGGTTCGCGGCCAGCGCGTCGCCCTCCTCGGCCACCAGCGTGGTGCCAGCCGGCTAGAATATCCGCCGCCACGCTATTTCGACGGCAACGGCGCGGCCCAAGGCACGGTCGTCCACCAATTGAGCGAGGTCGAGCAGTGCGTCCATGCACCACTCGCCCGGCAGAAGCGCGCGGTACCGTTGCAACATCGCAGGTGCGATACGCTTCCTCTGCAGGTTTCGGCGTGTGGCATTGATCAGCGGGCGCAGCCGCACAGGACGCGCGCACGTCGCCCACTCGGCCAGTCGTTCCCTCCAACCCGGTCCAGCGTCAAAACGAAAGCCATAGGCGGAAGGCTGCGCAGCGATGGCCGGATGCAGCGCGGCGACCAGGCGACTTTCCAGGGCACCTGCGTTCTTCCAGCGCAGCGGCACCCGGAGCGCCAGGCGTACGGACTCCAGATCCACCAGCGGCGTCGTGTAGTTCCCATGGCGTACCGCCACACTGTTGTTGACACCCATCCAGTAGTGGCAGCGAAACAGGGAATAGAGCAGCTCCACTTGCGTGCGTGACAGAAGCTCGCTCCCGACTTCCGACATGCCCACGATGCTGCGCATCGATGCGGCGAGCCGCGCTTCGTAACTTGCCAAACCGTCGGAGTCGCGGAAAACACTGCGGCTGAAACCGCGGTAGAAGGTTCTCACGATGTCACGGGCGGCAAAGGCACGGTTGGGCAGATGGAAGAAGTTGCGGAAGATCTCGCCGCCGCCACCATTCAGCGCAATGCACCCGTCGGCAGTCTGCTCCAATCGGGTGTGGCGGTCGGCGCCTGGATCATCGATGCCGTCGCTGGGCAGGCCGTCGAAGAACAGCGCGCTCTGCTCCAGGGACTCGATGTCTGGCATCGGCAAACCTCGGTTCATCGCACGTTTGTCGATGGCTTCGAGCGGGAGGTCGGCCGCAGTAGCCACGGTCCTGGCTACCGCTACATCAGCGGAGTCGGCATCGCCATACACAAACAACCGAGGCCGCACACCGGCCGCAAGCAAGCCTGCGACAATCAAGCGTGAATCGAAACCGCCCGACAATGCCGCATTGACCCGGCCCGGAAAGGCCGACGCCACCTCGGCCGAAATCGTGCGCAGATGTCCGGCGATGGTCTCCACCGCCTGGGTTGGCGAGCGGAATTCAGGGGCCTGCGCATCAAAACCGCGGGGAAAACGCTGCCACGTACTGCGGCGCCGAAAGTCCTGGACATGGCCGAGGGGAAGCAGGTCGACTCCGCGCGCGACCGATTGGCATGAATGTGCTGCCCCCAGCAGCACGTATTCAATCGCCGAGGCCGCATCAAGTTCGACGTGCTGCAGATAGGCGCAGACGGCCAACCAGCTCGTGCTGAAAAAGCAACGGTCCGCACTGGCGTAGATGCGCACGAAGCCCAGCGCATCATTCAGCAGCCATGTGTGCTCCCCCGTATCGAGGAACAGTGCAAAGTTGCCGCGCAATGCGCCTTCTTCCAGGTGACCGGTCGTGCGAACTTCGTCGAGAAGCATCGTCAACGCACTCCGGCCAAAATGCCCCCGAAACCACAGCGGGCCGACGCAACAAGCCGTCCCCAGCGGAGTTTGAACGAGGCAATCCTCAACCTGTCGCTGTCCCGGATGCCCCCAGGCGACAACACGCCCTTCACCCCGCTCCATTCGCGTGGCGCAGAAAAACCCCTGACGCTCCAGCGAGCACGCCGCACGGCGTTCCCCGGCGGGGTCACCGTTGGCAAGGAAGACCGATAGCGCGTTCAGCACGGATATATGCCGCAGGCCAACGCCCCGCCGGAAGGGGCACCCCGGCTCATGACGTCACCGTCGATGAGTCGCGGCTACTGCTTCTGTTCGACGCCGCCAGCATGACATTACCCTCCGGATTCCGCTGTGTTTCCGTTGCAGCACCATCTCGCCATCGGCGGCTTCGCCAGCATGACCGTCGAGTTCAATCCTGAAGCGCACCACGCATCAAGCGCGCCGCGCCTCACGCGAGGTCACTTCGCCGGGATGTCCACTCCCATCACGACATCTTCGATCTCCGATCCGGATCCGAACCTGTGAACCAGTTCGAAATGCTCGCCCTCTCCCCTGCGAAACAGCGTCCCATGGTTGGCGCGGTTTTCGTGTGTGCGCACCACAAACAGGCTGCCGTGAGGTTTGCGCAGGTAGCGTCCGGTATTAGCGATCATTGTCGAAAGGGCCGCGGGGGAAAAATATCCATGGTTGAGCACGTTGGCCGCACGGACGAAATCAAACCTCGCCTCGAACGCACTGTTGTAGCGACTTATGTCGTCGCTGCACACGGTAATACCAGCCTTGGCCAGCGCACGTGGAGCAACCAGTTTTACCTCGCTGACTCTGGTGTCGCCCGGGCTGCGCAATATCTGGCGCGCCCGATGGGTGAATAGAGCGTTGACCAACTTGCGCAGAATGAAAAGCCCGCTGTAATAATCATGACGCGTTACCCATGGTTTCATGCTGACCAGGGGCAAATCGAACCTGAGCGGAAACCCGCTCGGCTCGACCAACGCATGGCATTTGGGGAATACCCTCACCAGGAAGGCGTCAACCAGAATGTCGGTGCCGAGAATCTCGACGTCGAGACCACCCTGGCGCAGATCATCGTACAGTTCGACGGTGCTTATGCCGGAAGAAACGCCGACATCCAGAACCTTGAGCGCTGCCGGCGCATGATGCAGAAGGTAGTCCAGCAGGTACGGGTTGATGTCTGAAAAACGGTGGTGAAAGGTCGTCTTGTAAGTCTTGTTTCCCGTCATCAGCGAGGTGAAAAAATCCTCCTCCATGCGTGGAGTGAGTTGCTCCCATGGGGTGTCGAAAAATGTCTTGGCTGCCAGCATGGGTTTTGTATGCCACGATAATATTTCATGGGGTGGATTGCCCCGAGGACGTTCCGATTTTGGGCGGACGGCGGCCAGAACATCCTTCAGCACAGATTGGCGATACTGTTTTAACTCATCGGGTACGTTCCCGACATCTGCCGCAGTCCATCAAAAGCAGCATGGGATTCCGGTCCTTCCAGCGACGCTCCGACCTCGCTCAGCCTGCCTCCTGGAGTCGCCGCGCCAGTTCCAGCACCAGTGGACGTACTCTCAAGTGCGCTTGGATGGCAGCCAGCCGCCCGTGCGCGCGGTAACCGCCCAGATAGCAAAGCGCGAAATACAATTGCGCCCATCGCAGTGCATGCGCCGGGACCGCCTCCCCATACCCCGCCATGAATTCCGCCTCGGCCGGTTCGCATGAAGGATCGGCGCGCGTACGGCCGGCCAGGCGGAGGTGGTTCAGGAAAGGCGCGATGTCGTAGACCGCCGCACCGACATTCCCCCAATGTATGTCCAGGCCGACATACTTCGTACCATCACAAAGCATGTTCTGCGGCTTGAAGTCGCCGTGCAGCCGCACCGGGCGCACAACCCCTCTTCCTGCGCTTGCCGCTTCTTGCGCCAGCAGTTCCCGCGCCTTGCGCGTTTGGGCATCCGCGTCGAGGACATCTCCGTAGGTACTCGCCAGATAGTCGAGCTTGTCCGCGACAGCCAGTCCCCCTGGCTGCGTGCCGGAGTCGCCGCTCTCGTGCAGCTTGCGCAACCAGATTCCCGCCGAACGGCATGCCTCCCGCGTTCCCGACGCATCCAGCGATCGCAGGCGGCGGGCCAAGTCGCCACCACGAAAATAACGCGTTATCACGATTCCGTTGCCGGCGAATTCCAGGTAGTCCAACGGCACCAGCGTTCCGTAGTGCTCGTCTTGCGGGAACCTGCGGTGGAGTTCGCACAGGACTTGGTACTCGCGGCGTGATTGCGTCAGGACGTCGTCGCGCTTGCCCGCGCCTCGGCCCACCTTGGCCACAATCCGCTCGGAGCAGGACACGCATCGCATCCGGTGGATGACCGAGTTTTGCCTGCGTAGAGATCTCGCAGCCCGGACCCAGCTTCCCGAGGCGCGACAGCGAGCGCAGTCGAACCGCGCGTTGAGCAGCCGCACGACGTCCAGCTCGATCATGGCCTGGCCACGCACCGACGGTATTGCGCTGAAACGCCGGCAGTGACGCGCCTGAGCTCATCCAGCAACGGGTGCCGCGCGAGCACGACCGCCGACAACCAACCTGCGCCACCTCCCAGGCATGCCACCGCAAACGCAAAAAACATGTGCTGCACCATGAGACCCGGCCAAAGCACGATCGCCGCCGGCACTGCGCAAGCGGCCAGCGTGACCACGGCGCTCGGAACGAGAGCCCTCGCGCATTTGCGCAGGGTCAACGCTTCGTAGCATCGCAGCTGCCGGTAATACAGCACGGTAGCGATGACGTAGACCAGGACCTGCGAAGCCGCAACGGCTGCAACCCCGTAAAACGCCGCCACGATGGTGATGCCGATACGCGCGAGCTGGTATTGGACCTCCGTGCGTGTCGCGGCCCTGACCCGGCCCAGCGCGACCAAAAAGCGGTTGCACTGATAGATCAAGGTGCCGACCAGTGCGGCGACACACAGCCAGCGCATCAAGGGCACTGCGGCACTCCACTGATCGCCGAACAGGATGTTGATGACGGGATAGGCGAGGATCACGCCGCAGGAAAAAAACGGCCAACTGATCCCCGTCGTATAGACCAGCGCCTTCCGGAACAACTCCGGCGCTGAGGCGGTCTCGCGATGTTCGCGGGCGAAGGCCGGGAACGCCACGGACTCGATCGCTCCGAGGACATTGGTTCGATACATGTTGACGACGCCGTAGCCCCGCGAGAACAGCCCGGTATCCGTCATCCCCAGCATCTTTCCGATCACGAGGTTGGCGGACTGGTCACCCAGTTCACTGGCGATATCGGAGATGGTACGGCTGGAGCCGAAGTGCAGCACACGTTTCCAATGGACAAAACCCAGCCCCTTCACGCGGTACTGCCAACCCCAGATCGTGCACCCGACGATCATCACCGCAATACCGGCCAAGGTCGACCACGCCATGCTCATGTAGGAGAGCCCTGCGTACGCCAGCGCGACAGCAATGCAACTCCGCAGCACCGACTCCGCGATGCGTATCTTGGTCAGCTTTCCGTACTCCAGCTCGCGGGTCATCAAGGCCATCGTCGTGGTGCCGAAGGGGAGCAGAAAAAAGACGAAGCCAAGCACCCTCAGCACCTGCGCCACGCCCGGGTCCGCGTAGAACGCTCCGACCGCACCACTGGCGGCGACGACGATGCCACCGAAGCACCATGCGATGACCAGGTTCAGCGTGAACACGGTACGCACGAGCGGCTCGTCGAGGACCGGCTCCTGCACCAGGAACGCACCGACGCCGAAGTCACGCAACATGTGGATCAGGGCCACGAACCCCGCCGCGACGGAATACACGCCGACTTCCGCCGGCGTCAGCAGGCGGCTTATGATCACGACCGAACCAAAGGTGAAAACGAGTCCGACGAGTCGCTGCACGAAAGACAACGACAGGGCCTGTCGCACGCTGGTCCTCTGCTTTTGCTTGCTATCCGGCACGGCGCATTGACCTTATAGACCAGCAACGAAACGCGTCTGCGAAAATGTCCTCGCCGTCCGGGGTGAGGAGCGGCCGCACAAGACCGCGCCGCGAAGCGACTTGGCGGAAACAAGCGGGCGGCAGGTGTCCGCACCGTAAACGGTTGCGCACCAGACCCGAGCTTGATTCGGCGTTACGCGTCATCTTCTTCCACCCTGGAAAAGGAAAATTGCACGGATTTCGACACTGTCCGGTAGTCAAAAGCATGAGCAAGACGCAACGTCGCCACTCTCGCGCGCGCGGAAATCCGGCATCGTTCATCCAAACCCGGCGAAGTCACCAGCCCCGGACCATCGGGGGGATACCAACCTGATTTTCGAGCACCCAAGTCGGCCCCCGGTTCGGCCTTCTCATGTCGCGTCGCCGACGACGCCCAAGGCTGGGTCCCTCAGATTTTCTCAGCAACGATGTACACCGCTTCGCTGACCAATGGCAGCAGACGGTAGCGCTTCACCTCCCGCAGGCTGGATTTTTCCAACAGGATCCGAATGTCCTTGTCGCTCACCGGAAATCGCGCAGGCGGTTGATTACCCAGCCATCTTTTCAAGCGCCGCCGAAACCGCTGGTAGCCCGAATCGAGACTCTGGTTGATCACCACGACTGAACGGCTCAGCTGGGCCACCCCGGTCAGGAGTTCGATCTGCTGGTCGAGCGAAAAGTGCATCAACACCCGTGCGCACAACGCGCCATTGCAGATGGGTTCGCTCGACGGGCGTTTCTTCAGATCCGCCACCTCGCAGGTGAAGTTCTTCCCGTACGAACCCAGGCGTTGGCGTGCCACATCCAGCATGGCTTCGGAAATGTCCAGGCCGTGAACCTTGTACCCGGCTTCCAGTAGTGCCCCGGCAAGGCGTCCGGTCCCGCAAGGCGCGTCGGCAATCGTGCTGCCTTTGGGTAGCCGGGAGAAACATTTGGTCACGGTCCGTTTTTCGAGGCGGTTGAATACTCGTCCGGAAAGACTCGAGAACCGGCTCGCGTCGTAATCCGCGGCCACCGCGCGGCTCTTGTAATGCTCGTCGGGATTCCAGTTCATGGCTTGTTCCTCGATGCGACTACCGAATGATGCGGAGCTCGACTCCCGTGAGAGGTCTGCGATGCGTTGGCTACCGGACCGGCCAACACCCGCCCCCAAAGGGGAGGTTCAAGTGCAAACCTCTTCGAGCAGGGAGGCGAGCTGTCTTGCCCCTGCGCGACGTGAATACTGGGCGATCGCGGCGGGTCGCGGTGACGGGGCAGCACCCTCGGTGAGTGCGCGGAGGAATCCGGGCAGGTTCGTCGCGATCGCATCGACGTCGTCGTCCGCCACCAGCACCGCCCCTCCGGACTCGCGCAACAGGGTGGCGGTATCGCCGTTGGGTCCGACCAGCGCGAAGATCGGCTGCCCGATCCGCAGGTACTCGTACACCTTGGCTGGTATCTGCAGGTCGAACTTGCTGCCCTGGAACAGCAGCAGTCCATCGGCCGCGGCCTGCTCCAGCAGCGCTTCACGGTTGCCGATGGGCGGCGCCAAGGTCACCATTTCGCCGAGCCCCAAACGTTGTATCTCGCGGGTATAGGCTGCCTCCGAACCGCTCGCTCGCAGGACGACCTTGAGCATTCCGGGGGCTACGCTTCCCGCGTCCCTGAGACGCGCGAGTGCAGTGAAGAACGGTACGGGGCTGCGGCCTTCCGGATACAACAGACCACTGTGCAGCAGTACCAATGGTCGCCCGGTTCGCGGAGGCGGGCGACCCAGGTCGGCGAATGCCTCGTCGTCGTAACCATTGCCGATGACCGTCAAACGGCCAGCACGGCTGGCCTCGGGGTAGTGCTCGACACACCACTGCATCGCTCCGGGAGTCGTGAACACCGAACGCGCCGCACACGACAGGACGCGACGCTCCCAGCGCGTCTGCGACCTTACCGCCACAGGGCTTTTGCCCGCGGTCGAACTCGCAACCGGGTCGCGAAAATCCGCGATCCATGGGAGGCCGGTCAAGCGATGCAGGGTGTAGGCAACACAGTGGGAAGTCATGATGGGAAACGTCGACCAGATCGCTTGCGCACGATGGCGCTTGATCAGACGCAGTCCATGCCAGACAGCGGCGGCCCACCAACTCGCCCACCTGTCGGGTAACGCAAGAATGGACGGGTACCTGCCCATCACGGCCAGGTGCCGCTTGGCGTCCAGCGCGAAGGCCCGGTACACACTGCAGCCCGTGGGTATGGACAGGACACTGGCGGGGTCGATCAGTTCGTACGCGCCCGGGGTCGCCGACAGGACCACCGGATCCCAGCCGCATTCGGGCAGGTATTTCGTGAAAGCCAGAAAGCGCAGATGCCCGCTGCTCAGCGCAGAGGGGGGAAAGTGGAATCCCGTCATGATCACGGTCTTGTTCATCCCTCGATCCCGCCATTCATTTCGTGCCCGGCGAGTTCACGAGCGCTTCGCCCGCCGGCAACCTGGCCGTTGACGAACCGGCCGTTCGGTGCGCCTCGGAAGCGGCGCTCCGTGCGACGACCAACCCGTACAAAATGGCGCACATCGCCATGAGCTGGTAACTCATGTCGAAGTAGCTCGAGGTGGTCGCGAAGCCCGCCGTCATGTACGCAAGCAGGCTCGCCTGAAACATGGAAGCCAGGTCAAACGCCCATTTCTCCGCAGGCAGTTTGCGCGTCTTGTGCCGCACCTTGCCGCAATACCGCCAGCTGGCAATCAGAAGCGCGATGAACAGGACGATCCCGGGGAATCCTTGTTCACCCAGCACGCGGAAGTAAACGCTGTGGACGGCACGCGGCCTCGCATCTTCGGGTCCATAGAGGCTCCACATGGCTGTACTTTCGTAAACGTTGAATCCACCGCCGACCAATGGGCGGTGAAGCGCGACGTTGGCGGCAAACTCCCATGACTGCACCCGGGTCTGGAAAGTGTTGACCTGTCCGGCATGCTGGATCGTTCGCATGCGTTCCATCCACTGCCCGGGCATGTAGTTGTAGGCCGTCACTCCCACCGCCACCAGTGCGATCGCAAGCGTTATCCTCCGACGACTCTTCAGGAACAGGGCCGCACTCACTACCGCAAGCGCAATGAGGCCGCCACGCGAATAGGTGCCAAGTATCCCGACGCCGGAAAGGAACATCGCCATTCCCAAACCGATCCTCACCATCTTTCTTCGGGTCTGAAGCTGCAGGTAGCGCATCAGCGGCAGAACCATGCACAGCGCCTGGGCCAGATCGTTGTTGTCCCCGATGAAACTTCCGGCTGGGCCGAACACGCGATTGGCGCCGCCATGCACGATCGTGTACACCCCGCCCTTGACGCCATAGAACCCCAGCGAAACCACGATCACCCATAGCAGCCAGTGCATGCGTTCGCGGGTGTTCACCAGCATCAGGGTGGCGAACACCAGCACCATGGTCTTGGCGAAGTCCTGCCACCGCTGCGACGCGGTATCCGACATGACCGCGAAGAACGTGGTGAATCCCGTCCACAACAAGAAAAGCACCAGCAGCGCGCTGACCGTCGACCGGGGAATTCGCTTGTTTTCCCTGCTGACCAGCAGACTCGCCAAGGTGACGACAGCCACCAGCATCACCCACGGAAAGCTGTACGCAAAGCCGAAGGTCAGCCGATGCGGGTTCATGTAGCCAAGCCACGACCACACCAGCAAACCGAAGTACGGGCGCATCGCGGCCAGGGGGATCAGCCCGAGCATGATCAATGCGAAGGCGATATCGCGCATGGCTAGCCCACTTCCAGTTGCAGCATCAGCGCGTCCATGCAGAACTTGGCCGCCCAGTTCGGGTAGCGATTCCTCATGTAGTCGCCTGAGCGCGGATGCGAACCGGGTAGCGCACCGCGCACGCCACCGTCGGCGGCGGCCAGGTTCTGGATCGACAAGTTGAACCGGTTGGCATCCTCGGCCGCCGGCAGCCAGGATCGCTCGCCGGTTTCTCTGGCAAGACGCTGCCAGATGATCGCCATCTGTGCATTGCCGGTCACGCAGGTCCAGCGGCTCGCCGCCCGCCAGGCGGAATCCAGACGCCCGGGCAGCGCCCCATCATGGCGCTGAGTGCGGGCGGCGGCGCGCGCCACGCGCGCCGCCGCCTCCACAAAGGCGTCGTTGCCGGCGATCAGGCCCACTTCCAGCATGCCGCGGGTCGCGTACGCGATGGTGTGCGTGAGCGGCCGTTCGTTGTCTTCCAGATCGTTGTTTTCCAGCCATCCGTTGGGACGCATCTGGGCAAGTGCCCATTGCACATTGCGCACGGCCGCATCGAGATAGCGCGGCTCCTGCAAGACCTGGCTGGCCCTGGCCAGCGCAAACGCCACGCGCGTGTTGTAGGTATTCAAGCCGTGGGCGGCGAACGGTGAAGCGTAGCGACGCCATGCACCATCAGGGTCCTGGGCGGCCACCAGCCAGTCGGCCGCACGAACCGCCGAGTCATGCAAGCGCGCATCCTGCGTCTGCTGCCACGCGGACAGCCAGCCAAACAGCACTTGCCCGGTATTGAAGATGGTTGGCGCAATCTGCGTTGCGTCCATCGTGCCGGCACGCACGCCCCCCTCGGGAAGCTGGATGGCGGTTTCCCATTCGGCCATGCGGATGGCGCGCTCCCGATACTCGGGTTGACCGGAAAACTCCGCGTAGTGCAGGAAGGTTGGAATGATGTAACCGGTGGTTTCCGGATAGGCGCCTGCCCACTGCCGCTTCGTTGCATCGTAATAGGCGCTGACGCCGCCGCAGCCGGTGGCATCCTGGGCGCGCGCCAGCCATTCGGCGGCGGCCTGCAACCCCTGGCGCGGATTCACTCCCGGAGGTGCCCGGCGGGCGGACAGCAGCCTGGTGACCGCATTCATGACTTGCTCCTCGCCGCAAGTGATCCCGGCAGCATCTTCGAGGTTCGGCTGTGCAGCGCACGTCGAACGCGCTGCAGACCCTCGGCCAGGCAGGGCATGGGATCCCGCCACCGGCACAAGGCATCGGCCACCGGGCCGCCGCGCGGATAGCCCTGCGTGATCCGCTGGCCTTGGGCGGCTGCCGACCGCATGTCCTCGGAACGCACCCGCCATACCACGGGCCGCCTTGTGGCGGCAGGCGGCGGAAAGGGCAGCCCCAGCTCCGAACGCCAGGCCGCATACGGCAGATTGACGCCGTTCAAGCTCGCCACTTCTTCCTGGTAGTCGGTGCGGCCGATCGTCGGCTCCACCATGCGGAATTCGCCGCTGCGCGCATCGCGCTTGTACTCCATGCTGGCCATGCCGATCACGCCAACGTCCTGAAAGAACCGGGTGGTCATGGCGGAAAGCTCCGCATGAACTTCGGCAGCCGCGGTGCAACTGGCCGTGCCGCCCACCTGTGGCGGCCACGAGCGGATCTTGCGACCGGTGAACGATGCCACCACCTGCCCCGGCCGGGAGAGGCATTGCAGGCAGAAATAGATGTTCGAGTCCGGACCCTCGATCCACTCCTGCGCCACCACGTCGGCCAGCACCGGCAGGATGCGGCGCACCAGCTCGGCAGCTTCCGCAGCGCTCTCCACGCGGTACGCCTTCCTGAACTGCCAGCCGTAATCGACGTTCCGTTCGCCGGGTTTGATCACCACCGGATAATGCAGGCGCTCGAGCGCGGGCAGATCCGCCAGCGTGCGGACGTGCACCAGCGGCGGAATGGGGCTGCCGAGTTGTTCGGCGCGGCGCTGGAACCCTTCTTTGTGCAACAGGGTATCCACGACGTCCGCGGGCGGCAGGGTGAATCGGTAGAAGGCGGACAGCAGGTCACGATGGCGCGACGCGGTCCTGACGCTTTCCTCCTGGGTCAGGAACAGCACCGGGCGCACCCCGGAGAACCGCGCCGTGTTCAGGTGCACCAGATCTTCGACCAGCGTTTCACCGTGCGTCGCACGTATCTGCAACGGCTTCGCCGCACGGGTGTGCATTTCCGCGCGTCGCACATCGGTGTCCAGCAACCAGACCGGTACCCGTGCGCGCGCCAGGCTGCGCGCCACACCCAGGCCATTGACGCCAGCGCCCAGTACTACCGCAGGCGTGTCAGCGAGCATGCGCGCCTCCCGCACTGCGCCGGCGACGGTCGAGTACGTCGGCATAGACGGCGCGGTAGCGCGCCACGCTCGCCGACCAGGTGCGTTCGCGCTCGACGAACTCCCGCCCCTGGGCGATCACCCGGGCCCAGCTCGCTGGAGTCTCCAGCAACTTGATCAAACACTGCGCGAGGGCTTCGGCCGATCCGGCGGAAAAAAGATGGCCATTGTGGCCGTCGCGAATCAGCTCGCGGTGGCCGCCGACATCCGAAGCGGCCACCAGCTTGCCCATGGCCATCGCCTCGAGCGGCTTCAGCGGCGTCACCAGCTCGGTCAACCGTCGCGAGATACGCGGGTAGACCATGACGTCCATCGCGTTGTAGTACCGGGCGACCTCGCTGTGCGGCACGCGACCGACGAAGTGCACAACGCGATCGAGGCCGAGGCGGGCGGCCAGCGCCTGTAGCTCGCCCTCCTGCGGCCCACCGCCCAGCAACAGCAGGCGTGCCTGCGGCACTGCGCGCAGCACCAGCGGCATGGCCCGGAGCAAGCCGTCCAGCCCCTCATAGGCGTAGAACGAGCCGGCGAATCCCAGCGTGGTCCCGCGGGTGAGTCCATATTTCGCCCGCAGCTGCGCGTCGCCGGCGGTGGCCGTGAAGCGAAATTGGGAGGTATCCACGGCGTTGGGAATGACGGTGATCTTGTCGGCGGGAATGCCGCGATTCCGCATGTCGCCGCGCAAGCCCTCGCAGATCGTGGTCACGGCGTCTGCCTGCCGCAGGGCCCGGGTTTCCAGCGCGCGCGTCAACCGATATCGCGCACCGCCCTCGCGTGCCGTACCGAGGTCGACGGCGGCGTCTTCCCAGAACGCGCGGACTTCGTACACCACCGGAATGCCGGCAGCCCGACCCACCGCGAGCGCAGGGAAAGCATCCAGCACCGGCGAGTGCGCATGAAGAATGTCCGGATGCACGCTGTCCACCACTTCGGCCAGGCGGGTCTGCAATGCGCGCATCAGGCAGCGATGCCGGACCAGCGGCAACCTCGCCAGCAGGCCGGATGCGGGCGGGGTGCGGTAGAACATCCAGTCGCCGACGTGTTCCTCGCGCTGCCGATCGCTGCCCTGCTTGGGACCGGTCAATTGCATCGTTTCCCACCCCAGTGCGCGCTGCGCCTCGAGGATGGCGAGCGTCCGGAAGGTATAGCCGCTGTGCAGGGGCAGCGAGTGGTCGAGCACGTGCAGGATGCGCAACGGTCGGTCAGCCGATGCCTCTGGCCGGGCTTCACGCGACGCGACGCTCAGAAGCTCGTTCATGGCTCGGCCCCAGCCGTCGCGCCGCCTGCAGCGGCCAGCCGTATCCGCGCATACAGTGCGTGCTGCGCTGCCACCACCGGCAACCACCCCAACCGCTCCGCCACGGCGCGGGTGGCAGCACGCGTCGGCGCCCGGTCGCGCAACCGCAGCCAGGCGGCGGCAATGGCCTCGGCACTCCGCTCAGCAGCGATCTCCCCCGCCTCGGGCGCATCCAGCAATTCGCTGACACCGGCAAACGGCGCGGCCACCACCGGCGTACCGCAGGCCAATGATTCCAGCACGACGTTGGGCATGCCTTCATGGCTCGATGCGTGCACCAGCAGATCTGCGGCGTTGTAGTAGTCGCACAGCTGCGCGTGAGGGATGGCGCCGAGCATTCGCACGCGCTCGTGGAGCCCCAGTCGGTCCACCAGGACGCTCAGCTTGTGCCGTTCCGGTCCCTCGCCGGCAATCAGCAGCGTCGTATCCGGCACGTGCGTCAGCGCCGCGATGGCAAGGTGCACACCCTTGAGCGCAACCAGATGGCCCACTGTCAACCACACCGGGCCAGTGAGGCCCAAACCGGCACGGATCACCGTGCGGTCCCGTGGCTGGAACCGATCCAGGTCAACGCCATTGCGCAAAACCGCAATCTTCCCGGGAGCCACGCCCAAGGCGGTGACTTTGTCTTTCAGCGCCTGCGATACGGCCACGATGGCGGCGGCACGCTCCGCCGCCCAGCGGATCTGCGCCCGGGGCCGACGGTAGCGCGGGATCCAGGTCACGTCGGTACCGCGCGCGGTGATCACCACCGGCTTGCCCAGGGCCGCGCCCAGCCGCGCCGCCGCCACGCCGTCCGGATAAAAATAGTGGGCGTCGATCAGATCGAAGTCGGGCCCGTCGGCCTGCAGTTTCCGCAGGACCGGCAGAAGGGCGCGATACATCAGCCATGGCGCAATGCTCATGCCCAGTTTCGGAATGACCGGATAGCGGGGATGACTGATGCGGATGCCATGGCGCTGCTCATGCGCCGGTACCCTGGCAAATGCCGAGTAGGCGCCAAAGCGCGGATGCCGAAACGGAAACCAGGGCACCGGCGCCACGACCGTCGCGGTGACCCGCCCGCCATCCACCAGATGACGCAATCGTTCCTCGACGAATACGCCGTGGCGCGGCTGGGCGGCATTCGGATACAGACTGGTGAAGACCAGCAGGCGAACCCGGTCCTCGTCACCTGCCTCAACGCCGGTGCCGACGCTCTGCCGCATCGCGCCGAGTGCGTCTTCTGCCGACGGCCTGAGGTCGAACGATGCGTGGCTCATGGCTGCGCTCCGGCGGCCACGACCCGGCGCGCCGGCCCGGCGGAAATCGCGGCAGCGGCGGGCTGCTGCATGCGGCGCAGAAAGGCGTCCAGCATCAGCAGGCTCCACAGCGTCGCGCTGTGATCGCGCCGGCCAGTCTGATGCTGCCGCACCAGTCGATCGAGCATGGCCGGTTCGAAATACCCGCATTCGGCAACGGCACCGGCAAGCAATGCATCCCGGACGCGCTGTGCGAGTGGGCCACGCAACCATGCCGCCAAGGGCGCACTGAAGCCCATCTTGCTCCGGTACAGCACGTCGTGCGGCAAGTCCGGTTCGAGCGTTTTCTTGAGGATGTACTTTCCGGTGCCTCCCCGCAGCTTCAGCCCCGGCGGCAACGAAGAGGCCCACTCGACCAGGCGGTGATCGAGCAGCGGCACGCGCACCTCCAGGCTGTGCGCCATGCTGGCGCGATCCACCTTGGTCAGGATGTCGCCGGGCAGCCAGGTCCTGAAATCCAGGTACTGGGCCAGCAGCAGCGGATGATCGGTGGGCGCACGTGCGGCGTGGGCACGGAACACGGCGAGCGCGCTGTAGCCCTGCAGTTCGCGCCTGAAGCTTGCGCTGTACAGCTGCTGGCGCAGCATCGCGGGCGTGGTGCTGACGGTGTGGAAATAGGCCTCCACGTCGTCGCGGGCCAGGGCCTGCAGCGTGGTCCTGGCGCGCAGCGGGCGCGGCGCCCAGTCGGCCTTGGGATAGAGACTGCCCAGCGTGCCGAACAGCGGCCTGCGCAACGCCAGCGGCAAGCGCGCACGCAAAGCGCTTTCCCATGCATGCAGGCGATAGCGCCGGTAGCCGGCGAAATCCTCGTCGCCGCCGTCGCCGGACAGCGCCACGGTCACCTGGGTCCGCGCCAACTCGCACACGCGATACGTCGGCAGCGCCGAGCTGTCGGCAAACGGCTCGTCATAAACCGTCGCCAGCGTGTCGAGCAGATCGTAATCATCGGCGCTGACCCGCTGCTCGAAATGCTGCGTATGCAGATGCTCGGCCACGTGCCGCGCATACGCGGTCTCGTCGAAACCGGCATGATCGAAACCGATGGAGCAGGTGCGCACCGGCCGCTGCGACACCCGGCTCATGCTGGCCACCACGGCGCTGGAATCCACGCCGCCGGAAAGAAACGCGCCGAGCGGCACGTCCGCGATCATCTGCCCCGCCACGGCGTCGTCCAGCAAGTCGTGGAGCTGCGCTGCCGCCTCATCCGACGTCATGTCAGCGGCCACCGTGAACGGCACGTCCCAGTATTGCCGGGGCACCGGCTCCGCTTCGCCGGCGTGCCAGCTCAACCAATGACCGGGTGGCAGTTTGAAGATGCCGCGATAGATGCTGCGCGGATCCGGCACGTAGCCGAGCGCCAGATAATCTTCCAGCGCCTGCGGATCGAGCCTGCGTTCCACGCCGGGATGCGCCAGCAGTCCCTTGAGTTCGGAAGCGAATACCAGATCGCCGGAGCCGGTGAAGCCGTAATACAGCGGCTTGATGCCAAGCTGATCGCGGGCCAGGTAGATGCGCTGCGTACGCATGTCCCACACCGCGAACGCAAACATGCCAACCAGGCGCGTCAGGCACGCTTCACCCCACTGCTGCCAGGCACGCAGCAGCACTTCCGTGTCGCAGCGGCTGCGGAACACCACGCCCTGCGCCTCCAGTTCGGCCTTGAGCGATGGAAAGTTGTACAGCTCACCGTTGTAGATCAACGCCAGACCGGCCGCTTCATCCACCATCGGCTGCTGTCCATGGGCCAGGTCGATGATGGACAGGCGGCGATGCCCGAGACCCACGCCCTTGCCGAGATAAAGCCCGGCCTCGTCCGGCCCGCGGTGAAGCTGCGCATCCCGCATGGCCAGCAGAATCCTTTCATCGACATGCCGCGACGAGACGATGCCGGCCAGACCGCACATGTCAGTGCTCCTTGTGCCCGGTCAAGCCGGACACCACGCGTGGCTGCACGGCGCTGGTCCGCCGACCCAGCAGCTCGTCGTACAACGCGACATACGCCGACACCATGGTGCGCAAGCTGAAGTGCGCAGCGACGCGCGCGCAGCCGGCGTCGCCATGCCGACGCCGCAGCTGCTCGTCGGCGACATAGGCGTGCATCGCCGCCGCCAGGGCGTGCGGATCGCCGGCCGGCACCAGCATACCGGTCACGCCGGCCTCGACCACTTCGCTTACTCCGCCGACATCGGTGGCCACCACGGGCAAGCCAGACGCCATGGCCTCCAGCACGACGCCGGGCATGCCTTCGGCGATGGAGGAAAGCGCAAAGACGTCGAACTCCGCGAGGAGCGCCGCCACATCGCTGCGATTGCCCAGCAGCCGGACTTGCGCCGAAAGTCCACCACGCTCGACCTGCGATTCGAGCGCAGCACGCAGCGAGCCCGCTCCCAGCAGGACCAGCCGCAACTGCTCGCCCTGGCGCGGCCATGCTTCGCACAGGATGCGGAAGGCGGCTATCAGTCCGGCATGATCCTTGACGGCATCCAGTCGCCCGACGGTACCGATCAGCACGGTTCCGGGAGGCGCGAAAGCTCCTAACAAGCGCCGTGGGCGTCTCTCATGTGCCGCGCCGGCAAACGCTGTTACATCAACGCCGTTGGGGATACACGCAACGCGCGAAGAGGGTATGCCCACCTTTTCCGTGAGCCAGTCCTGCAGGTTCCTCGATACCGCCAGATAGCGGTCGATGAACAGCAGGAGTCCACGCCGCAACAACCGATACTTCCGGCTTTCACCGCGCGGGTCGGCAGCATCCCGGCCACGTTCCGCATGCACGACGTGGCGCACCCCTGCAAGCCGGGCGACCGGCGCCACGTCCACCGCACCGATGTTGTACGTATGGACCAGGTCCGGCCCCAGATCCCGCAAGACCCGCCACAACCTGAAATAGCAGCGCCAATCCTTGCCAGACCTTTTGCCCAAAGCCACGCATACGACGTCGGCGGATTCGATCCGATTCCGAAGCGCACCGTAACCTTCCAGACAGACCACCGCGTGGCGGTAGCGCTGACAGGTCTGGTTGATCAGGGTCACGAGCATGTGCTCCATGCCACCGGTATCCAGCCGGTAGAGCACATGCACGATCAGCGGCCTGTCGTTCATGGCCGGCTCCCGGCAAGATCGGCTGACCGTTGTGCCTGCACGTCGGACGCGCCAGGCACGAGCAGCGCCTGCGCAAAGGCGTGCAACTTCATCCGTACCCGATCGGCATCGTCGCCGGCAAGCGACGACGACAATGCCCATACCGAAGATCGCGGCACCTGTCCGCGCAGCACACTCCACGCCTGCAGCAACTTGGTCAACGCCGGCGAGCGGGTGCAGTGGCGGTCCACGCAATACCAGTACCACACCAACCGCGACTCAGTTGCACCGGCCAGCCGCAGCTCTCCGACCATCGTGCTCCGGCCATCGGCGAGCTCAACCCGTCGTCTGGCGCTGCTCAGGATCTGCGCGTGCGCCGAATCGTAGAGGTCGTTGCCGTAGGTGATCAGGGTGTGTCCGCGACGCGGCTTGCCGGTATAGACGGCATGAAAAAAAACGACCACGTCACCGCCGGTGACCGATTGATAGGACGCACGTACCTGTCCCGCCGCCCCTCTGAAGATTGGCCGCCAGGCGCCTGCGGCAGCTTGTGGTCCACTCCAGCCCGCGATCGTGGGCGCGGTCAGGCGCATGGTCTGCGGCGGCGCCGGTGGCACCAGTCCCGAGGCAAGGGCCGGCCCTGCAATCAACAGCGCGAACGCCACCAGCCACACCACACTGCGCGCACCGGAAGGCCCCTCGCCCGGCACAGGGGGATACGCCGACGCCACGGGCTGGTCGCGGAAAAACCAGCCGACCAGCAGCAGCAGCAGCAACACCGCGCCGAAGAACTGCCAGCCAAAGATCATGTGGTCCGTGCCGGTCGCGTATTTCAAACCCCAGGTCTCGCCGATCAGCACGGTGAAGCAGACCCGCAAGCCATTCGCGATGACCGGCACCACCGTCGCCAGTACCACGAAGACCGCCCGCTTCCACCAGCGCCGGTACATCAGGTAGGCATACAGACAACCGAGTGCGGTGCAGGCGATGAAAAACTTCACGCCGCTGCATGCTTCCGCCACCAGCCATACTGCCGAGGGCGTGATGATCTCCCGGCCATTGAGAAGCACCGGGACGCCGATCAACTCCAGCGCGCGTACCGAAAAATGCGCGGTGATGTCCTGCAGCGGACCGACCAGCGCGTCGCCCCAGGGAACCGCGAACACCACCAGATAGCCAAGCGGGAACGCCAGCACCCACAGCGCGCGCCATCCCCAGCAGGCCAGCACCAGCGCCGGGAACAGCGCCACGAACGCGAAGTGCTGCGCCAGGTTGACCTCGAGCAGGCGACCGGCGTACCAGACGAACACCAGCGCCGTCACCGCCGCCAGGCCCCAGAGGCTGGGCACCGGCGCGCTCGCCTGGAGTCGATGGCGCAAACCGGCTGCCGTCCACAGGCTCAACGGAAAGATCAGGAAGGCGTACTGGTAGGTGCCGTCGTGTGCCCAGGCCCATACCAGCGATTGCACGGTCTGCCAGTAGCACACCAGCAGCACGACGACGGCGACGGCGAACGCCGCGGCGGCCAGCGCCCAGTCCGGAGTGCGCACCGAGAAGCCGGCCACGGCGGCAAACGGGCTGTTCATGGGCAGACCCTCAACGCGGCCATGCCGATGGCGCCCGCGCGGGCTGCACCGGGCCGCGCATGGCGCAGCACGCTTTCATACCTGTCGAGGTTGCGCCCCCAGTCATGGCGGGCCAGCACTTCGGCGCGCGCCGCCGGCACCCGCACGGCTTGCGGCGCATCCAGCCAGCACAAGGCTTCCATCGCCATGACCGCGGGCGATTCGGCAATGCAGCCCAGGCGGCCGGGGAAATCCGCGATGCCCGCGTAGGCCGCAGGCGTCGCCAGCAGCACCTTCTCCATGGCCAGCGCCTCCAGCACCTTGTTCTGGATGCCGCGCGCAACCCGCAGCGGTGCGGTCACGACATGCGCGTGCGCCAGGTAGGGCCGCACGTCCTCCACTCGCCCGGTCACCGTGATGCCCTCGAGCTCGCCCAGCATGCGCACCGCGGCGGTGGGCCGGCTCCCCACGATGTAGAAACGCGCGTCCGGGCGCCGCGCGGCGATCCGCGGCCAGACTTCCTGTGCGAACCATCGCACCGCATCCACGTTGGCGCGGTAGTCCATGGCGCCGGTAAACACCACCACCCGTTCTCCCGGCCGGTAGGGACTGGGACAGGGCCGCTGCGGATCCCAGTAGCCGGCATCCACTCCATTGGGAATGCCGTGCACCCATGTCGCCGACTCCGGTACCAGCTGGCGAAAGAACGCCGCCTCGGCTTCCGAGACGAACACGCTGGCGTCGAATTGCGCGGCAATCGCGCGCTCGAGCTCCGCCAGTCGCCGTGCTTCCCGCCGGTACGCCATGCGCTTCACGGCACCGGCCTGCTGCGCGTACTGGTTCCACTTGTCGGAGTCCACGTCCACGAAATCCATGACCCGGCGCAACTGGGTGTGCCGCATGACGAATGGCGCCACGCCGGACGAGTAGCACAGGACCAGCTCCGGCTTGTGCTCGGCCAGCAACCGTTCGACCCAGCGCCGCATCACGCGGTCGCGGTAGACCCCGACGGTAAGCGCCTCGCCCCGCGTCAGCGCCGCCAGCGCGCGCCAGCCGGCGCGCCAGGGCGGCAACGGCCGCACGCATGCCTCGGCACACAAGGCCTCGACCGCCGCCAGGTGCTGCCAGTCGGCCGGATCGTCCACGAACGTGCCGAGGTACACGCGGTAGCGTTCGGCCAGCCGCCGCAGCACGTGGTACGAGCGGATCTTGTCGCCCTTGCTGGGCGGCCAGGGCAGCCGGTGGCAGAGGAACAGTACCGATTGCATGCGCTAGCCCAGGTCCCGCGCGAGCCATGGCCCCAGCGCGCAACTCACCGGCAGCGGCAGGCGCTTCCACGCTTCGATGAAAAGACCGTACCTGCTGTTCGTGGGACTGATGTTGGGGACCGCCCCGGCCCGCACCAAGTGATAGGCATAGGGCAGCGCTTGCGGTTCGAAGCCCCAGTGCTTCTTGAAGTGGAAGGAACCGCTGTCCTGCTTGCTGCGGCCGTAGTCGAACAGCCGCGCCCCGCGCTCGACCGCACGCTGCATCACCGCCCAGTACATGAAGTCGTTGGCCGCCAGCTCGCGGCCACGCGCCACGCTGCCGCCGTAGTACGGATGCACCTCGTCACGAAAGTAGAAGCTCATCACCGCGGCCACCGGCTGTCCCTGGTGGCTGACCACGGTGACCTCGCAGTCCTCGCCGAACGCCTGCTGCAACCGCGCGTAA
This sequence comes from Rhodanobacter sp., assembly GCA_024711345.1. GTDB lineage: Bacteria > Pseudomonadota > Gammaproteobacteria > Xanthomonadales > Rhodanobacteraceae > Rhodanobacter. The sequence goes on from JANJTA010000017.1 coordinate 48,191, forward strand.
TAGCTGCGCGACAGCACCGGCGTCCCCAGGTTGCGTACGCTTTCGGCGTACACCCGATAGAACTCGGCCATGCTGCCGTCGTGGCGCGCCTGCAAGCCGGCGCCGATGCCCTTGCGCACCATCGCGCGCTGCTTGCGCGGGATCGCCTTGAGGTTCTTCTCGTGGTCCGCGCAGATCGCCTTGCGAAAGCCGACGTACAGATTCTTGACCGGCCAGCCGGGATGGCGCAGCTCGCGGTCGCGCAGTTCGAGGTAATCGACGCGCAGCTCGTCGGCGAGCGCGGTCGCGGCCCGGGTGAGCCGCGCCTCGCTGGCCGGGTCATCCGCCACCACCCCGCCGTACACGCAGAACGGCGTCGAGATCAGCGCGTGGCCAAACAGCCGGCTGCGGATCTCGGCAAGCGGCAGCACGCCGGTGATGACCCCGTGCCGCTCCGCATAAAGGTAGTGGCAACGGTGGCCCAGCGCGTGCTCGATGATCCCGCGCCACGCCACCCGATGGAAGAACGTGGCCTGCGGCGCACCCTCGACGAAGGCCTCCCAGCGCCGTTCGTCGCCCGCTGCCAGGCGCCTGACGGTGCAGGGGTCGGCGGCATGGCTATCGTGCGCACGATCGAACATGCCGCCTCCTCAATGCGCACCGCGTTCGAGGGCCTGCAGCGCCACCACCGGATAATCGGCGTCGGCGCGGGCGAGGAACACGCGGTCCATGCGGTCGAAACGGAAATCGCGCACGAGCCGCTCGAGCCGAGGCGCCGTGCGCGGCAGGTTCAGATAGTGGCGAACCTGATTCCGGAGCGTCACGCCGGGCACCCGCGGCTGCTGCGCATCCACTTCCCACGGATGGAAATAGAACACGCCGGCGTGCCGCTCGCGGCGGTTGACGCGGCGCAGGCCACGCTTGAACAGCGCATACGGCAACAGGCGGAAATAACCGCCGCCGCCGCACGGCCAGTTGCGTCCGCACAGGCGCACCGTCGTCACCGGAATCTCGAGCAGGCCGGAGCGCTTGGCAAGGAACGGGAATCTCGGTGCCGCGGGCATGCCGTACAAGTCATGATGGATCGGCACGATGCTGGAGCTGTAGCGGTAACCGGCTTCGCGCAGTTCCTCATGGGCCCACAAGGTGGTCGGTCCGATCGAATAGCTGGGCGCCCGATAGCCATACACGGCGCTACCGGTGGCGTCCTCCAGCAGGCGTTTCGTGCGCGTGACGCTGTCGCGGAATTCCGCCCGGCTCAGATTCGTCAAACGCTCGTGGCCGAAACCGTGGCTGGCGATCTCGTGACCGGCGGCGCTGATGTCGCGCACCAGCGCGGGAAAACGCTCCGCCACCCAGCCCAGCACGAAGAAAGTGGCGTGCACGCCGTGACGCTCGAAAAGCTCCAGCACGCGCCGGGTATTGCCTTCGACGCGGACGGGCCAGCGCGGCCAATCCTCGCGCCGGATGCACTGCTCGAAGGCCGCCACCTGGAAATAGTCCTCCACGTCCACCGTCATGGCGTTGGTGACCGGTTCGAGCCGTGGCGACACCGTGCTCATGGGTCGTCCTGAGCCGAACGCAGCGCGTCGGCGACCGCCGCTTCGCGCATGACCGGCGGCTGCGGCAACGCGGCCAGCAGCACCTCCCGCCGCCGGACCTCTTCGCGCAGCAACTGCAACATGATCCTGTTGCGTTCCAGGTCCAGCGCGGCAAGTGCGCTTTCCGCATTCGACGGCACGACGGCACGCGCCAGGTCCAGTTCCTCGGGGGCTGCGGGCGCTTCCAGCGTCGGCGACGCGCCGGCCATTTCCTCGTGGATCTCGCCGAGCACGATGGCGAGTTCCGCCTGGTCCAGGCTGTGCAGTTCCTCCAGGTAACCGTGCAACAGCAGGCGGTCCATGATGAGGTTGATCTTGCGGGGGATTCCGCGACTGGCCAGGTAGACCCCGGTAAAAATGTCCGGCGCCAGTTCCGGGTCGTCGTTCCAGCCGACCGCATGCAGGCGGTGCAGGATGTACGCGCGGCTTTCCTCCTCGCTCATCGGGTCCAGCCGGTGAGAGGCGATGATGCGCTGGCGCAGCTGTTCCATGTGGTTACTGACGATGATGCGCCGCAGTTCGGTCTGACCGACCAGAAACACCTGCAGCAGCGCCCGGCCCCTGAATTCGAGATTGGACAGGATGCGCAGCATCTCGAGCGCTGCCGGGGTAAGCGTCTGCGCTTCGTCCACCACCAGCAGGGCGTGCGTCTGGCGGGCGTGCAGCGATATCAGGTGCCGCTTCACATCCTGCAGCAGCGCTTCCTTGCTGCGCCCCTCGAAAGGCAGCGCAAGCGCCGACGCCACGGCCGGCAGCATGTCCTCGCCATCGAGGTTGGCCGAGGCAATGCTGGCCACGGCAAGGTTGCGGTGCGCGAGTTCCTCGAACAGCTTCTGGATCAGCAGCGTCTTGCCGGTGCCGACGGCGCCGGTGATCACCACGAAGCCTTCGCCCTGCTCGAAGCCGTAGAGCAGATACGCCATGGCGCGCCGGTGGCCCTTGCTGGGGAACAGCATTCCCGGATCTGGCGTCAACTGGAAAGGCTTGCCGCGCAGTTTGTAAAACGCCTGATACATGCCGTTCTCAGAACAAATGGGTGAACTGCAGGAAAACCACGTTCGCGCGGTATCCACGCGCACCCGCCAATCCGGTGGACACATTGCGGGAATCACGACGCAGCCGCAGGCTGGCGAAATTTTTTGGGCTGAGTTGATGCACGATCGCCAGTTGCGCGTACTGGTTGTAGTTGGTCTGACCATCCTGGTGCTGGTAACGCTGCCAGCCATAAGTCGGAATCAATGTGGTGAGCGGCCCGATATTGAACAGCCAGGTGACATCCGCATTCGTCACCCTTTCCTTGGCACTGCCCAACAGAAAATAAGTGCGTCGCTCGTTGTACAACGTCACCCGCAACATGCCCTTGGGCATCTCATAGGTCGCTGATGCGGTGGCGCGTTTCATGAGGTAAACCCGCTTCTCCCTCAGTGAGGGTATCCCCTGGAGTCCAATCGATGGGATAACGTCCACTCCCTGTCCAAGCAGCTGCTGGTTGATGTCGGTTGGTTGTTCAACATAATCCAAGGTCGTCGTCAGCAAGGCGCCTGTACGGGTCCAGTACAACTGGTAGCTGTGACCATAAAACCGATGTCCAACCAGCACCTTGAATTTATTCAGCGTATTCGACCACTCGATACCGGTATCCCAGAAACTCGCACCCAGAACGTCCACCGTACCATCCGCCAGGAACTTGTTTTCCTTGCCGACATCAGCAAGCAAGCTGACATTTTCGCGGATCGGTATGGCGGCCCCAAGCTTGGCAGTCGCAAAACGTGATTTCTGGCCGGAACCAAACTCGATCCGCTGATCGGAATAGCCAAGATTCCAACTCCACGTCTCGTACTGTGGACTCACAAGATTGAACTGCAGCAAATTGCTGGTGATGTCGGATATGCCAGCCAACAAATCGTTGTTTCGCGCAGGAATGCCCTTGGTGTCGTACAGCACACGCCCATAACCGTAGCGTAGCGTCGCGGTGCCGACCTCGCCGAGGTCCTGCACCCAGTACGGGCTGAGCGTGGCCCGCGTGACATTGGCGCGGTTATTGTCCAGGAAAAACGTGCCGGACCCGACCGGCAATTCGCTGTTGATGACCTCGCGCCCGTACAACGCGCTGCCGTCGAGGAAAAAATGCTGCGGAAGGAGGGTGAGCGTGCCGTGGGTGTCGAGGTTCTGCGCCAGCTGGTTGTGGCGCGACTGTCCCTGGTACAGATACCCGGTAAGCGTGTAGTCGAACACGCCGGACAACCGCGACCCGCTATAGGCCGACTTGATGAACGGCTGAATCTCGGTGATCCAGCTCGTCTGTTTCGGCTTGCCGCTGGGCGCCAGCATGAGGTTGTCGGTGTACAACTCACCGAGCGTGACGCCCACGACGACTCCCGGGGAGTCCACGCTCGGCTGCGGGATGATGCCCGGCGGCAGATTCTCGGAACCCCAGGTAAACTCGTCGGAGGCCGGGTTCTGCGCAGGCAGGGTGGCGGGGTCCGTGTTCTGGGCCGCAGCCCCGCTCAGCCAGCCGCCCAGAGCAATCGACGACAGGACAACCGACGCCGGCAAGATGCGCATCTAGGCTTCCCCGGCTAGGTGGACCCGGGGATACAGGCCATAGTAGGTGTTGTAGTAATTCTCGCTTGCCGGCAGGCAGCTCATGTTGAGAAGCAGGCCGACATATTGCTCTTCGCTCAAGCTCTGCAGGGCCGAATCGACCGCGTGCTGGCCGGTGCGGCCCGCGGCCACCACCATCACGACCTGGCCCATGTGGGAAGCCAGCACCTGCGACTCCGGAGTCGCCAGCAGCGGTGAAGAGTCGAACACCACCAGACGACGCAGGTGTCGACCGCCGAGTTCTTCAAGCACATGCTCCATGCGCAGGCTGCCGAACAGCTCGGTCGTCAGCGGATGGCGCCGCCCTACCGGCACCACCAGCAGATTCGGCACATCGGTTCCCACGATGACCTCGGCGGGTTGGCGCCGTTCGTCCACCAGCACATCCATCAGCCCGGGCTTCCCGTCGAGCCCCAGGGCGCGGGTGATATGGGACTTCGGTATGTCGCCGTCCACCAGCAGCACATCGAAATCCACCTCGCGGGCCAGGCTCAGGGCAAGGTTCATCGCTGTGAAGGACTTGCCTTCGCCGGGCACCGCGCTGGTCACCACGATGCGCCCGGCGCGAGGCACGACCTTGGCGCCTTTCCCGATGGCGTTGTCCATCAATGGCAATTTGATGCGACGCAGCTCGTTGGCGAGCCGATCGTTCGCCTCGTCGCCGGCCGGGAGCAAACCCGCGCGCTCGAGGGCCACCAGGTCCACGTGCCATGGCGGCGGGCTTTCCGTAGCCTGATCCGTGTGCGTCCTGCCGGACAAACGCTCGATGGTCGACGCCGAAGGCGCTGGCACCGCCTCGGCAGCTGGCGACGCCGGCGGCCCGGGCTGCAGGTTCCTGAGCTTCTCGACTGCTTTCTCGACGATGCTCATGCGGCCCCCACCATGAAGAAGTGCTGCACCAACCGGGTAAGTTGTCCGTCAAAGGCAAACCCCAGCATCAAAACCACCACCAGCAGACCCGCGCCCGTGCAGAACCCGAGCACTTCGCGGCGCTGATCCCGGCGCCGCGTGGGCGACGCGATCAGGCTGAGGGCGCCGAGCACGGGATAACCGCCGGACTCCCGCAAGCTCTTGAGGCTCACGAACACCGGATTCATTTTGTGCAGGAGATACGCAAACGCGCCGCCGATAGCCAGCGCCAGCGTGACCACCAGCAATAGCAACAGCCCGCGTTTCGGGCTCACTGGCAGCAGCGGAACGGCCGGGGGATTGATCACCCGAAATTTCAGATTGTTGCCGCTCTGCGTTGCGTCCTGGGACAGCTCGGCCGTGTTCAGGCGCTCCACCAACTGGTCGTACTGCTTCTTGGTGACGTCGTAATTGCGCATCAGCCGCTGCAAGGTCGCTTGCACGTCGGAAATCTTGTCCACGTTGCCCTTGAGATCGGCAATCTGCCGCTTCTGCAGCGCGATCTGCGTGGCCAGCGCCTGGATGCTGACCTGGGATGAGTACATGGACTTCTGCATTTCCTGGTACACGGGGTTGTCCGAGACCACGCCCATCACCGGGCTCGCGGGCGCTTCCTTGCGCAGGGTTTCGCGCCGCGCCTGCAGTTGCTTGATCATACGCCGGGCGGAAACCACGTCGGGGTATTCGTCCGTATAACTCAGCAGCAACTGGTTTAGCCGCTGCTGGTAGGACTCAATCTGCTTGTCGATATCCTGGGTGCGCGGATCGACCCCCAACGAGCTCGGGCCGCTGTTCGCCAAGGCGCGCATCTGCTGCTGGATGGTCGCGCGACTGGCGACGGCCGTGTCGTACTGGTCTTGCAAGTTCTGCAATTGGGTCTCGGCCGCCTGCAGGCGCGTGGAATAACTGCTGCCCCCCTGGTTCGGGATGTAGCCGACATTGGCCTTCTGGAAATCCGCGAGCTTCTGCTCCGCCTCGTTCAGCCGATTGCTGTACGCCTGGACCTGTTGCTGCAGGAAATTCTGCGCCGTGTCGGTGGATGCGGTATTCGCGCCCAGCGTGTCGTTCATGAGAATCTGCAGAAACGCCTGCACCACTTTCTGCGCCATCTTCCGGTCGGGATCGACATAGCTGAGGTTGTAGAGATCCTTGGGGCCAGCGCCCTTCACCGTGACGGCCGCGCCGAGGCTTTCCAGCAACTCATCCCTGTCGGCCGGAGTCGTGGCGCGCAGGGACAGCCCGGTCTTGTCCGCCACGGCCTCGAGATTGGGGCGCGAGAGCAGCGTCTGGGTGATGATCTGGAGGCGCCCAGCCACGTCCGGCTGCACCGCAACCCCGCGCAGCAGCGGATTCGTCAGCGCCGCGGTGTCGGCGTACACCTGAGCACTGGCCGCATACTTGTTTGGCAGGCTGAATACCAGCAGCGCGCCGACGATGGCCACGCACCATGCGACGACCAGCGCATGCCAGCGGTAGCGCCAGGTGGTGCGCGCTTCCAGCAGCAGGTGCTGAAACAACTCACGCAAATCGATCGATTGCTTCTGCATCACGTCGCCTTCCCGATGTCATTGGCGGTTGCCATGCGCTGGCATGCGTCGCGTCAAAGCAGTGACTGCGGAATGATCAGGATGTCGCCGGGCTGCATGACCATGTTGTACTTGATCGTGCCGTTCATCAGGTCGCCGAGCCGAACGGGGATGGTCTGCTCGCTGCCGTCGGGCAGCCGACGCGCGACCTTCGCGCCGTTGCCCGCGGCGAACTTGGTGAGGCCACCGACTTCGATCATCACGTCGAGCAGGGTCATGCCGCTGCGGTAAGGCACTGCCTTGGGCATCGTGGCCTGCCCGACGACGCGCACCTGCTGGCTGTAGGCGCCGACGAAACTTTTGACGATCACGGTCACCAGCGGCGAACGGACATAGCGACTCAATGCGCTTTCCAGGTCGCTCGCCAGTTTGTCCGGGGTTTCACCGGCCGCCATGATGGATTGCACCAGCGGGATCGAGATGCGCCCGTCCGGACGCACCGGCACGGTGGTGGACAGGCTGGGGTTGTCGCGCACGAAGATATCCAGCGTATCGCCCGGCCCGATGATGTAGCGGTCCACCGGCGACGCCGCCGCCGTCGGACCATCGACGGTCGGTGCGCTGCTGCAGCCACCAAGCAGCAGCAAGCCCGTTGCCACCACCAGCCAGAAGAAGCCGTTTCGCAGGTGCGGTTTCATCCCTTGTCCCCCTCTGTATCCGTCGATTTCAGCGTGCGCCACGCCCGAACAACACCACTTCCACGGTCTGCGCCAGGATGGTCAGATCAAACACGAGGTTGTGGTTTTTCACGTAGAACAGGTCGAAATTGAGCTTCTGCTCGGCGTCCTCCGCGGAGGAGCCGTACGGGTAGCGCAACTGGGCCCAGCCGGTCAGCCCCGGCTTCACGCAATGGCGCAAGCGGTAGTAGCGAATGCTGGTGTTGAAATCGGCCACGAACTGCGGCCGCTCCGGGCGCGGACCGATGATGCTCATGTCGCCGCACAGCACGTTCCAGAGCTGCGGCAGCTCGTCCAGGCGGGCAGCGCGGATGAAATGCCCCACCCGGGTCACCCGGCTGTCGTTCTTGCTGGCCCAGCGGGCCACCCCGTCGCGCTCGGCGTCGATGCCCATGCTGCGGAACTTGATCAGCGAGAACAGCCTGCCGTTCTCGCCCACCCGTTCCTGGCGGTACAGGATCGGTGTCCCGGGGCCCGACTCCAACCGGATGGCCATGGCCGTCAACAGCATCAACGGCCATGCCACCAGCAGCACCAGCGCGGCGACGGCCACGTCGAAGGCCCGCTTGATCGTGCGCCGCACCGGCGAGCTGTTGAAGCCACCGGAAAATATCAGCCACGAGGGATTGGTGAGATCCATCTTGATCCTGCCGGCCTCGCGCTCGAAGAACTCGGTGAGCTCGGTCACCGCAATCCCGCGCTGCTTGCACTCCAGCAACGCGTCCACCGGCAGGGTGCCGCGACGATCGTCCGGTCCCACCACGATTTCGTCCACGCCGAGCCGGGCCGCCCACTCATGCAGGGTCCCGTCGGGATGCAGCAGCAAGGGCGCGGCGACGGCTACCGGATCATCGCCGACGGGCACGTGGCCCAGGATCCTGAACCCGCGTTGGTCGGTCCTGCGGCGCATCATGTGGACCACCTCGGCGGCGCGCTCACCGGCGCCGAACATCACCACGCGGCGCTTGAACAGGTCGGCGTCCACGAAACCCAGGAACACTACCCGCCACAACGCCACCACGACGTAGCCCACGATCAGCGCGATGCCCAGCACGCCGCGGCCCAGATACGCCGCAGGAACCATGTAATACAGCACGACAAGCGCGATCCCGCCCAGCACGAAGGCAACGCCTTGCCGACTGAGCCGCCCGAGCCAGCCAGCCCGCAGATGGACCTGGTACAGCCCCAGCGCCTCCATGGAGACGATCAGCACCATCGCCACCAGCAGCCCCCGCCAATGCAGCGCGTCGCGAAACGCCACCTGCGCGTCGACGTCGCCCAGGTAACGCAACACCACCGCGGCGTAGACGCTCGCCACCAGCAGCACAAACTCGACCGATGCCAGCAGCAACTGCCAGTGCAGCGCACGGAGTCGGAGTAATCCGTACATGTTTGCGCCTCCCCGCATCCCCGCAACAACTAATCCTTCTGTCCCAAAACTGTGACAGGGGTCACGATTTTAGGACTCGCACAAGTGACCTTCCCGTGAAAGGACGCTGAAGCTGCGCGCCACGGCAGCGACATGACCGGCAACCGGACGTGCGCCGAGCCCGCGGTCGGGCCTGAGCGGACAATCTCCGCGGGCCCCTCGCTCGGAGCCCGCCGTTTCGTGGCTTCGCCGCTCCACCCGGCAGGCATGGCAGCCCACCGCTTCCCACCCTCGTCCAAGTGGGCCGGTGCCTTGCCCGCGCCAAGGATCGGCAGGGGAACGATATAAAGACGTGTGCGACTGCGCGGCGATGGCCGGGCGTGCGAAAATCAGGCCATCGACCATCGCCCTCTATTTCATGACCGCCCAGAAATACGATTTCCGCCAATTCCAGGAAGAGCTCGCCAAGCTCGAACGCAAGATCGAACCGCAGGCGCCGGCCAAACCGCTTGGCAAGAAGGCCGCAGCGGTGCAGCGGCTGGCGCGGGCGCGGGAGGAGTTCCTGGCCTTGCGCCAGCGGCACCAGCTGAGCGTGGCCGACGTGGTGGCGTTCTTCCCGGAGGAGGAAGGCATTGCCTACCTGCAGCAGTTGATTGCGGCGGCGCAGGCGAAGCCGCGGCGCACACGGAAAGCGTAGCCGGATGCCGGCACAGGGAGATCACCGCATGACGAGGCTGCCCAACGACACCCGCGTCTGCCCGCCCGCTGCCGCCAGCCGCTGGTGGCGGACGGTGCCGATGGCGGTGACCCTGGCCGCGCTGGCGCTGGGCGGCTGCGCGGCGCTGCGCGACCGGCATGCCACGGTGGTGGTCACGCCATCGGCAGCGCCGGCGGCACCGGCGCCTTCGGCCAACACCGCCAGGGAGCCGTCGCTGACCGTGATCGGCGGCTGGCTCCAGTCCGGCCGCTACGCCGAGGGCGAAAAGGCCTTGCGCCAGATCCTGGCACGACGCCCGGGCGACCGCGCCGCCCGGGCCATGCTGCGCCAGCTCACCGCCGATCCACGGCAGGAGCTGGGCGAGCGCTGGCGCGCGCATGTGGTACAGCCGGGCGATTCCTACAGCACCCTGGCGGCGCGCTACCTCGGCGACCCCAATCTGTTCCTGATCCTGGCCCGCTACAACGGTTCGACCAATCCTTCGATGCTGCGCGTCGGCGAGACGCTGCGCATGCCGCTGTCGGCTGCCGCCGATGCCGCACCCGCGACGGCAGAGACCACCCTGCCGACGGCGGTCGTGCGGCCCGACGAGCCGCCGGCAATCGCCGCGCGCCGCCTGCAGGACGAGAGCGTGTCCCTGCTCGGCCAGGGTCACCGGCAGCAGGCGCTGGCCCGCCTCGACCAGGCGCTGAGCCTCGACCCCGACCTGAAACCGGCCGGGGCCGGCGCGGCCGCGCTGCGCAAGCAATTGCTGGACTCGTACCACGAGCGCGCGATCGTGCTGTACCGCGACCAGCAGCTGGATCAGGCCATCGCACTGTGGGACCGGGTCCTGGCGATCGCGCCGGACTACGAGCCGGCGATCGTCTACCGCACCCGCGCGCGCGAACTCCAGCAGCGGCTCAAGCAATACTGAGCCGCGGCTCAGGGTTTGTCGGCACCACCCTGCGTGGGCGCGGCCATGATCCGCGTCGGCCGCGTCACGTCCTCGCCGGCGGCAGCCGGCGCGGGCGCCGCGGAGCGGTGCTGGCGCGCCTGCAACGCGCCGTTCATCAGGTTGAAGGCGTCGAACAGCCGGCCGAACTCGTCGCGGCGGGCCAGCCGGATGCGGTGGCGGAAATCGCCGCGCGCCACCTTCAGCAGCGCATCGCCCAGCAGCGCCAGCAGGTTGAGCGGGCGGCGGAACAGCCAGTAGGCCGCGCCGACCACCGCGGCCAGGGTCAGCACCAGCACCACGGCGATCACCCCCAGGGTGGTCCGCTGCGCCGCCCGCAGCGCCGCGTTGCTGATGCCCAGGCGCAACTCGCCCACGGTCTTGGCCTGGTACTGGATCGGCACGTCGAACAGCAGCATGCCACCCTGCCCGCGGTCGCCCGCGGTACGGCTGAGATAGCTCTGGATGTCGCCCGATCGCGCCAGGTATTTCTCGCCGTCGGGCGCGGGCAGCCGCTGGCCGACCTCCTGCGCTTGCGTGCTGGCGATGACGCTGCCGTCGCGGTCGGCGACCGCCAGGTAGCGGATCTGCTGGTTGCGCGAGACGTCGGTGACCAGTGCGCGCGTGGCGGCCTGGTCGCCGAGCAGCAGGTTCTCGGCCGACTCGCTGGCGATCATGCGCCCCATCGAGCTGCCGAAATCCAGCGCCACGCCGGTCACCGCGGCGTTCTGCTTGGCATAGATCGCGGCCAGCCCCAGCATCAGCACCAGGCTCAGGATCGCGCCCAAGCTGCTGGCCCAGCGCAGGCGCAGGGAAATGATCCGGGTGGTCAGCGGATTTTCGCGCTCGCGCTCGTACTCGCGCGCGGCCAGGCGCAGGTCGTCGATGACCTCCGCGCCGCGCTGGTAGCGCGACTCCGCCGCGGGCGCCAGCAGCGTGCGCACCATGCTAACCAGGATCGACGGCGTGGCCGGGTCGCGCGGGCGGATCGGCGGCCGCGGCTGCCGCAGGCGCTTGCGGAGCAGTTGCTGCGGGTTGCCGAGATCCGGCCACGGCAGCTTGCCCACGATCAGCCAGTACAGCACCACGCCCAGCGAGAACAGGTCGCTGCGCGCGTCGGCGCGCTCGCCGCGCAGGCGCTCCAGCGCCATGTAGGCCGGGGTGCCGCCGATCTCCGTGGACGGTCCGCCGGCGTCGCCCGACGCGCCGCGGCGTTCGGCGATGCCGAAATCGCTGATCTTGGCGTAGCTCCAGCCGTCGACCAGCATGATGTTCTCGGGCTTGACGTCGTGGTGCACGATGCCGCGCGCATGCGCGTAGTCGAGCGCCGCGGCGAGCTGCCCCACCAGGTCGATGATCACCGGCAATGGCGGAAAGCCCTCGCGGGCGACGGCGCTGGCGAGCGTCTCGCCCGGCAGCCGCTCCATCGCGATGTAGGAGCGGCCATCCTCGGTCTCGCCGACGTCGAAGATGGTGACGATGTGCGGGTGGGTCAGGTGCCCGGCCGCGCGCGCCTCGATCAGGAAGCGGCGCCGGTAGGCGGGGTCGGCGGCCACCTCGCGGTGCAGGCACTTGATCGCCACCTTGCGCTCGATGTCCGGGTCGAAGCCGGCGTAGACGACCGCCATCGCGCCCTCGCCGAGCACGCCCTCGATGCGGTAGCGGCCGACCTGCGGCGGAATGGTGTCCGCGCTCACGGCGACCCGCGCAGCCACCACGCCAGCGCGGCCAGCGCCGCCACTGCGCCCAGCAGCACGGCGGCGACGATCCGGCGCCGCGACACCGGTTCCGGCTGGCCGGGCTCGCGGGTGAGGAACATGAACTCCGCCTGCCCCAGCCGGATGTGGTCGCCGTGGCGCAAAGCCACCTCGTGGATGCGCCGGTCGTTCACGAAGGTGCCGTTGGTGGACAGCGTGTTGACGATGACGCAGCGGCCGTCCTGGTTGGTGATCCAGGCATGGTTGCCCGACACGCTGAGGTCGTCGATGACGATCTCGTTGTCGCCGCGGCGGCCGATGGACTGACGGCCCGGGCCCAGCGTGAAACGACGCCCCTCGATGCCGGGGCTGGTGCCTTCGAGTACCGGCTCGTGCGCGCTGATCCGGCGATCCGTCGCGCTCGCGGCGTCGCTGGCGTACTGCCGCAATGCCTCTGTGGAAAAAAACCGGGTGCCCTGCGGTCCGCCGGAACGGAACGGTGCCTGACGCTCGCTCATCGAAATCTCACCCCCCTGGGTCAGCCGGCACTATAGCCAACTGACTGCTACCGGGCATGAACACGGCTATCGGCGCAGCCATGAAAAGCTTGACGCCGGGGTCACCTGCCTGAACGCCCGCCTGCAGCACGATGCCGCGTTCACTGCCGGTTGATCGGGCCGCATCGAGACTCGGACTCCCGCAGGCAACCAGGTGTCCTCCGTCATGGTCCACAAGCTCGCTCCGCTGACCCTCACCCTGGCGCTGGGAACGTTGGCGCTGGGCATTTCCTCCGCGGCGATAGCGCAGCAGGCGATCACCGAACCGCAGGTACAAAGCCAGCTCACCGCGCAGGGCTACACCAAGGTGCACGACCTGAAGTTCAAGGACGGCATGTGGTACGCCGAAGCCAGGAGCGCGAACGGCAGCCGGGTCGACCTGCGCATCGACGCCAGCACCGGCCAGGTGTACCCGGACGAGCAGGTGTCGCGGCTGAGCAAGGACGATGTGCGCGCCGCGCTGGAAACCCAGGGCTATACGCATGTGCAGGACGTCGACTTCGACGACGGCATGTGGAAGGCCAAGGCCAGGAACCCGGCCGGCAACCGCGTCAGGCTGAAGATCGACGCCACCAGCGGCAAGGTGGTCGGCACGTACTAGCCGCTCCGCCACCAGCTGGACCCGCCCGCGGTCGCTCACTACCATCGGGAAATCCTCTCTCCCCCCGACAGGTGACTGCCCGTGAAGCGATTGCTCCTCTCTGCCCTGGTCATGGCGGCCTGCGCCGCCGCGCAGGCCGCCGACACCCCCAGTTTCAGCACCGAACGGCTGTCGGCCGAGGTGAAGACGTTGTCCTCCGACGCCTTCGAGGGCCGCGGTCCGGCCACGCCGGGCGAGGAAAAGACCATCGACTACGTGGTGGCGCAGATGCAGGCCGCTGGTCTGCAGCCGGGCGGCGATCTCAAGGACGGCAAGCGCGGCTGGACCCAGGCGGTGCCGCTGCAGCGCAGCCAGATCGTCGGCACGCCGGTGCTGAAGCTGAGCCTCGGCGGCAAGCAGGAAACGCTGACCCAGGGCGAGCAGATCGCCGTGCGCGCGCCGATGGACGGCTCCACCGCGGTGGCGATCGAGAACGCCCCGCTGGTGTTCGTGGGCTACGGCGTGAAGGCACCGGAGCGCCAGTGGGACGACTTCAAGGGCGTCGACCTGCACGGCAAGATCGCCGTGGTGCTGGTCAATGACCCCGACTTCGAGACCGGCCATGGCGACTTCGGCGGCAAGGCGATGACCTACTACGGCCGCTGGACCTACAAGTACGAGGAGGCCGCGCGCCAGGGCGCGCTGGGCCTGCTGATCGTGCACGAGACCGCGCCGGCCTCGTACGGCTGGGCCACGGTGAAGAACTCCAACACCAACGCGATGTTCGACATCGTGCGTGACCAGCCCGCCACGGTGCACCCGCAGCTGGAAGGCTGGATCCAGCGCGACCTGGCGGTGCGCATGTTCAAACAGGCCGGGTTGGATTTCGACGCGCTGAAGAAGCAGGCGCAGACGCGCGCGTTCAAGCCGGTGGCGCTGAAGGGCGAGAGCCTCTCGGCGAACTTCAAGGTCGACTCCCAGGTGATCACCTCGCACAACATCGTGGGCCGCGTCGAAGGCAGCAAGCGTCCGGACGAGACGGTGATCTACAGCGCGCACTGGGACCACCTCGGCGTCGGCGCGCCGGACGCGAAGGGCGACCGCATCTACAACGGCGCGGTGGACAACGCCACCGGCACCGCGGCGCTGATCGAGATGGGCCGCGCCTTCGCGCAGGGGCCGAAGCCGGAGCGCTCGGTGGTGTTCCTCAACGTCACCGCCGAGGAGAAGGGCCTGCTCGGCTCCGAGTACTACGCCGCCAACCCGCTGTACCCGCTGGCCACCACGGTGGGCGTACTCAACATGGACGCGCTCGACCCGCACGGCCCGGCGCGCAATTTCACCATCTCCGGCAGCGCCAAGCTGGGCCTGCTGGACGACCTGGTCGCCGCGGCTAAGCAGTACGGCATGAGCTATACCGCGGACCCGAAACCGGAGGCCGGCTACTTCTTCCGCTCCGATCACTTCTCGTTCGCCAAGCGCGGCGTGCCGGCGGTGTCGTTCGGCTCCGGCAACGACTGGGTCGACGGCGGCATCAAGGCCGGCAAGGCGGCGGAAGACGACTACACCGCCAAGCGCTACCACCAGCCGGGCGACGAATGGCAGGCCAGCTGGACCTTCACCGGCATGGCGCGCGACCTGCAGCTGCTCTACGCGGTGGGCAACCAGCTGGCGAATTCCGAGCAGTGGCCGGACTGGAGCAAGGACTCCGAGTTCCGCGCGACCCGCGACGCCAGCGCCGCCGAACGCAAATAGGCTCGGCTTCGTCACCCGCATGTAGGAGCCCGCTGGCGGGCGATGCTGTTGCCTTGACGTCTCGATGAAAGATCAGAGCAAAAGCATCGCCCGCCAGCGGGCTCCTACAATCGTTTTTTTACCGGCGCCCGTAGGCCCAGCGCAGGAACAGCGGCAGCATCTGCTTCCATGACGCCTGGTTGTGCACACCGCCGGGCAGCAGGAACAGCGTGGCATCGGCGCGGCGCGACGGATGCCGTGCGAAGTCCAGATCGATCGCATAGCCGAGCTGTTTCAGCCCGCGCAGGCGAAAGCCGTCGGCGCCGCGATAGCCTTCGAGCAAATCCTGCACGTCGTCGACCGTATCGTTGATGCCGTCGCCGTCGCGGTCCGCGGTTTCCTCCGCCGTGCCCACCGCGAACCAGAACTTCAGCCCGGCGCGCCGCGGCCCGCGGCCCACCATCGCCTGCGCCAGCCGCGTGCGCTGGATCGCTCCGGCGCTGCTGCGGTCCGCCGCCAGCCAGAACGAGGGCGAGAAGGCGCCGACCCGGCCGAACACGTCCGGGTACTGCCAGCCGAGATTGAACGCGTTCAGCGCGCCCAGCGACCAGCCCAGCACCGTGCGCCCGCGCGGCGACCGGCGCGTGCGGTAGTGCGCGTCGATGTACGGCACCAGCGCGGTGGCGACCCAGGCGGAATAATCCTGCGCGCGGGCGCCGATCGGGCCAATGCGCGAACCGCCGACCACGCTGCGCGCCGCGGCGCGATCGGACAGGCCGTAGCCGCTGGCGCGATCGTCCAGCATGCGGATCGCCACCACGATCAGCGGCGCGATGGCCTTGTCCCGATACAGCCGCGCCAGGGTCGGCTGCAGGCCCACGGCGGCCATGTCCTGGCCGTCGTTGGCGTACAGCACCGGGTAGCGACGCGTTGCGGCCGGTGTGTAACCCGGCGGCAGGTAGACCGTCACCGCGATCTTCTGCGGCGCGAACGCCGGTGCGTCGAGCTGCAGCTGCACCACGTCGGCTCGGCTCGACGCCAGCGTCGCCGGCAGGCCACCGGCCAGCAACAGGGCTCCCAGCAGGCTGCGCAGCAGCCAGCCTCGCCGCATCACGCCACGCTCGCGAACCAGGCGCCGTAGCCGGGCAGCCGCAGGCGGCCGCGGTCGAAGTTGCCCTGCAGCAGGCCATGGCCGTCGAGCGGACGGGGTTCGCCGAGCTCGGCCGGCAGGCGCACGTCGATCGCCGTGCCGGCGAGGTTGAACACCACCAGCACGGTCTGCCCGTCCAGGCGGCGGGTGAACGCCAGCACCGGCTCGGCGGTGTCGACGAAGGCGATGTCGCCCCAGCGCAACGCGGGCTGCGACTTGCGCCAGTGCATGAAGGTGCGGAAGCCGTGCAGCACCGAATGCGCATCGGCCTCCTGCCGGTCCACCGCCAGTGCGCGATGCTCCGGCGGCACCGGCAGCCACGGCGTGCCGCGGCTGAAGCCGGCCTGCGCGTCGGCGTCGCGCCACGGCATCGGCGTGCGGCAGCCGTCGCGGCCCTTGAACTGCGGCCAGAACGCGATGCCGTACGGATCCTGCAGCGCCTCGTACGGCAGCTCGGCTTCGGTCAGGCCCAGCTCCTCGCCCTGATAGATGCACACCGAGCCGCGCAGCGAACACAGCATCGCGGTGAGCAGGTTGGCCAGCTGCCGCGACGGCTGGCCGCCGCCCCAGCGGGTCAGCACGCGCTCGACGTCGTGGTTGGAGATCGCCCAGCACGGCCAGCCGTCGGTCATCTGCGCTTCCAGCGCCTGCACCGTGTTGCGGATGTACGCGGCGCTGAAGTCGTCGGTGAGCAGCTCGAAGCTGTAGCCCATGTGCAGGCGGCCGGGGCGGGTGTACTCGGCCATCGTCGCCAGCGAGTCCTCCGAGGAGATCTCGCCCAGCGTGGCCGCCCCCGGGTAACGGTCCATCAGCGCGCGCAGCTCGCCCAGGAAGGCGAGGTTCTCCGGCCGCGTGTTGTTGTAGTAGTGGTACTGGAACGCGTACGGGTTGTCCGGGCTGAAGCCGCGGCCCACGCGCTTGTCCTTCGGCTTGGGCGGGTTGTCGCGCAGCTGCGCGTCGTGGAAGCAGAAGTTGATCGCGTCCAGGCGGAAACCGTCGACGCCCTTGTCCAGCCAGAAGCGCACGCTGTCGAGGATCGCCGCGCGCACATCCGGGTGATGGAAATTCAGGTCGGGCTGCGAGACCAGGAAGTTGTGCAGGAAGTACTGGCCGCGGCGCGGCTCCCACTGCCACGCGCTGCCGCCGAACAGCGACAGCCAGTTGTTCGGCGGGCCGCCATCCTCGCGCGCGTCGGCCCACACGTACCAGTCGGCCTTCGTGTTGTCGCGGCTCTGCCGGCTTTCGCGGAACCACGCGTGCTCGACCGAGGTGTGGCTGAGCACCTGGTCGATCATCACCTTCAGCCCCAGCGCATGGGCCTTGGCCAGCAGCGCGTCGAAATCCGAAAGCGTGCCGAACAGCGGGTCGACGTCGCGGTAGTCGGCGATGTCGTAGCCGAAATCGGCCATCGGCGAGCGGAAGAACGGCGCGATCCAGATCGCGTCCACGCCGAGGCCGGCCACGTAGTCGAGGCGCTCGATGATGCCCGGCAGGTCGCCCACGCCGTCACCGTCGGTATCCAGGAAACTGCGCGGATAGATCTGGTAGGTGACGGCTCCGCGCCACCAGGGTGCCTCGGTCATCGAACGTGTCCCTGCGACATGCGGCAGGCACATCCGCCCACCCGTCATTGCGTGTCGATCAGCTTAGCCGTAGGCCCGTGGCGACCAGCACGGGTGTGCATACGTATTCATTCGTGCTGCAGCTGCGGCATGCCACGCCGGCCGGGCACGCGGCCGCCGCTCGCCCGACGCGCGCAAAGTCAAGCTGCATCGCGGCCCATGCCCTGCCGGCCCGGCGCCGGAACACCCGCTGCCGCAGCGCAACAAGCACGATACGGCACCCCTCATGAATACGTATGCAGGAAATGCTTCGCTGCGGAAATGCCGCCCTACCATGCAAACACGCCGCCGAAAACCTCGGCAGCGCACCTGCCGACGGTCGTCGCCGACGGAAGCGCGGGGAAAACCGATAACCGAGATCGACGGCGACATACCATTCGTGGGAGGGGATTTTCATGGTTCTGAAACACAACATGCTGGCGATGGCGATTGCGTCGGTGTGCCTGGGCATGTGCGCCACGGCCTACGCCGCCACCGCGCCAGCGGCCGGCTCGCAGCAGAGCACGCAGGATCAGGCGCCGACCACCTCGGCCGAGCAGACCAGGAAGGACGAGAAGGACAAGGACAAGCACAAGACGCAGATGCAGGCGGTCGAAGTCAACGGCTTCATCAGCAGCATCGAGAACTCCACCGCGCTCAAGCGCAACTCCAGCACCATCGTCGAGGCGGTGTCGGCCGAACAGGTCGGCAAGCTGCCCGGCGTGTCCATCGCCGACACCCTCGGCCGCCTGCCCGGCCTCGCCGTGCAGACGGTGAGCGGCCGCCCGCAGGTGCTGACCATCCACGGCATGGGCCCGGATTTCTCCACCGCGCTGATCAATGGCGGCCAGCAGGTTTCCACCTCGAACAACCGCGACGTGCAGTTCGACCAGTACCCGTCGAGCTGGTTCGACAACGTGGTGGTGCATCTGTCGCCCTCCGCCAACCTGATCGGCCAGGGCCTGACCGGCACGGTCGACATGCACACCATCCGCCCGCTGGAGAAGAGCGGCCCCGAAGCCGCGGTGAATGCCCACTACATCTGGAACGACATGTCCCAGCTGTCCAGCGGCCCCGGCGTCAGCGACAGGGGCTACAACCTCAACGGCGTGTGGGTGAACCAGTTCGCCGACCACACCCTGGGCGTCACCCTGGGCGTGGACATGGAGAACAACCCCTCGCAGATCCAGCACCAGCAGCCGTGGGGCTACCCGAACGACAACGACGGCAACGCGGTGATCGGCGGCGCGAAGAACTTCGGCATCTCCGACTCGATGAAGCGCCGCGGCGTGCTGGCCACCGTGCAGTGGCAGCCGAACGAGCACTACACCGGTACCGTCGACCTCACCTACGACAACTTCAAGGAAGTGCAGCAGGCCAAGGGCATGGAGTTCCCGCTGTGGTGGAGCTCCGCGCAGCTGCTGCCGGGCAGCACCGTGCAGAACGGCATGGACGTCGCCGGCACCTACGGCAACGTCAAGCCGGTGATCCGCAACGACTACAACAGCACCAGCGCCCGGGTCTACAACTTCAACTGGGACAACAAGTTCACCATCAACGAGAACTGGACCGCCGACCTCGACGCGAACTACTCGCGCGCCACCCGCCGCGACGTCAACCTGGAGAGCTACTCCGGCACCGGCTTCACTCCCGCCAACGGCGCCACCGACACGCTCGGTTTCGTCGAACGCAGCAACGGGCTGCTCTACCTCACCCCGTCGCTGGACTACACCAACGGCGTGGTGCTGACCGACCCGCAGGGCTGGGGCGGCGGCAACGACGTGGTGCAGGCCGGCTTCATCAACGCGCCGCATACCGTCGACTACCTCGCCAACCTGCACCTGGCGGTGGAGCGCAGCTTCTCCAGCGGCCCGTTCTCCAGCATGGAGTTCGGCGTGGCGTACAGCAAGCGCAACAAGACCTACCACATCGACCAGGACTTCCTGACCCTGGGCGGCGGCACCATCAGCGGCGGCAACGCGGTGGAGACCGCGGCGTTCACCGGCAGCAGCTGCAACCCGCTGTCGTGGATGGGCGTGAGCTCGCAACTCTGCTACAACCCGTTCGACCTGATCGCCAGCGGCACGCTGCAGCCGGTGCCGACCTTCGGCTCCAACACGGGCACGCCGCCGGACTGGAAAGTGCGCGAGAAGGTCCTGACCCCGTACCTGCAGATGAACCTGGACACCTACCTCGGCGGCGTCAGCCTGCGCGGCAACTTCGGCGTCCAGATGCAGCACACCTCGCAGCGCGCGTCCGGCGAGCGGGTGGCGCCGGGCAGCGCGATCACCGGCAACACGATCACGCTGATCCCGGTCACGGGCAGCACCAGCTACAACAAGTACCTGCCGAGCGCCAACCTGATCTTCGGCTTCACCGACAACGACGACCTGCGCGTCAGCGCCGCGCGCACCCTGGCCCGCCCGCGCATGGACCAGATGAACGCGAGCCTCGGCGTGAGCGGCAACATCACGCGCCTGCCGAACACCGACCCGAACCAGTCCTACTTCAGTGCCAACGGCGGCAACCCGAAACTGAAGCCGACCATGGCCGACAACTACAACGTCAGCTACGAACACTACTTCTCGGGCGCCAACGGCTACGATTGCAACTCCAACGACGCGAAGAACTCCGACCTGTGCCGCACCGGTGCCGGCTACTTCGCGCTGTCGGGCTACTTCATCAAGCTGCACGACTACATCAACCCGAACTCGGCCTTCCTGTACGACTTCAGCCCGTTCCTGCCGTTCAACCTGACACCGGCGCAGCTGGCCCAGCTGGGCACCACCCAGGGCATCGTGTCCGGCCCGGCCAACGAGGGCCGCGGCTACGTGAAGGGCGCCCAGGTCACCTTGAACACGCCGTTCAACCTGGTGAGCCCGGTGCTCGACGGCTTCGGCATGATCCTCACCGGCAACCGCACCAAGAGCTCGCTGGTATTCCCCGGCAATTCCGATCCGATCACCGTGCCGGGCCTGTCGAAGTGGGTGGCCAACGCCACGCTGTACTACCAGCACAACGGCTTCGAGGCGCGCGTCAGCGACAGCTACCGCTCCAGCTTCCTGGGTGAGGTGTCGGGCATCAGCGCCACCCGCATCCTGCAGACCGTCCAGGGCGGCAGCACCTACGACGCCCAGCTCAGCTACACCTTCGACAGCGGCAGCCTGAAGGGGCTGACCTTCATCGTGCAGGGCTCCAACCTGTCCAACAAGATCTTTACCACCTACCAGAACAACGACCCGCGCCAGGTGTTGACGTGGGAGCGTTACGGCCGCCGCTACGATATCGGCGTCTCGTACAAGTTCCAGTAAGTCGTATCGACATTACCTCCCCAAGGTGCCCCGCTGTGTGTTTTCCGGCGGGGCTTTTTTTTCATGACCCGCGCGACGGCGCGGCAACGAAGGCGGCATGCCGAGGAGCCATGACATGAACGACACTCGCATCCGCCGCATCGTGATCGTCGGCGGCGGCACCGCCGGCTGGCTGGCCGCAGCGCTGCTGGCGCAGGCGCTGGGCAGCGGCGTCGCCATCCGCCTGGTCGAGTCGGCCGAGATCGGCACGGTGGGCGTGGGCGAGGCCACCATTCCGCAGATCCGCCACATCAACCGCTTCCTCGGCATCGACGAGGGCGAGATGCTGCGCTTCGCCCACGGCACCTACAAGCTGGGCGTGCAGCTCAACGGCTTCACCCGCCTAGGCGATTCCTACCTGCATGCGTTCGGCGACCTCGGCCTGTCGCTGGGGCTGACCCCGTTCCACCATTACTGGCTGCGCGCCGTGCAAGCGCGCGGCAGCGGCGCAGACGTGCCGGACCTGTGGGCGTATTCGCTCAACGCCGCGGCAGCGGCGGAAAACCGCTTCGCGCCGCTGGACAAGGTTCCCACCAGCCCGCTCGGCGGCCTGCGCTACGCCTACCACTTCGACGCCTCGCGCTACGCGCAGTACCTGCGCGAGCACATCGCGCCGGGCGCGGTGCAGCGCACCGAGGGCAAGGTGGTGGACGTGCGCCTGCGCGAGGGTGACGGCTTCATCGAATCGCTGCGGCTGGACAACGGCGAGTTCGTCGACGGCGACTTCTTCATCGACTGCTCCGGCTTCCGCGGCCTGCTGATCGAGGGTGCGCTGCACACCGGCTACGAGAACTGGCAGCAGTGGCTGCCCTGCGACCGCGCGCTGGCGGTGGGCAGCGCGCCGGGCGGCCCGATGCGTCCGTACACCCAGGCCAGCGCGCGCACGGCGGGCTGGCAGTGGCGCATCCCGCTGCGCCATCGCGTGGGCAACGGCCACGTGTATTGCAGCCGCCTCATCAGCGACGACGAAGCCGCCGCGCAATTGCTGGCGAACCTGGAAACCGAAGCGCTGGGCGAACCGCGCCCGCTGCGCTTCGTCACCGGCATGCGCCGCCTGGCGTGGAACCGCAACTGCCTCGCGCTGGGCCTGGCCGCCGGCTTCATGGAGCCGCTGGAGTCGACCAGCATCCACCTGGTGCAGTCCGGCGTCGGCCGCCTGCTGGCGATGTTCCCTGACCGCCACTGCGACAGCGCGCTGGCGGACGAGTACAACCGCCAGACCCGCTTCGAGTACGAGCACGTGCGCGACTTCCTGATCCTGCACTACAAGGCCACCGAGCGCACCGACACGCCGTTCTGGCAGCAGTGCGGCGCGATGGAGATCCCGCCCTCGCTGGCGCGGCGGATCGAGCTGTTCCGCCGCACCGGCATGGTCTTCCGCGAAGGCGAGGAACTGTTCGCCGAGACCGGCTGGGTGCAGGTGCTGCTGGGCCAGCGCATCGTGCCGCAGAGCCACCACCCGCTGGCCGACGCGCTGACCGACGCACAGCTGGAGAGCTTCCTCGCCGACATCCGCACCCTGATCGGCCGCGCGAAGAACACGCTGCCGCCGCACCACGAGTTCGTGGCGCGCGCCGGCGGCGCCACGGACGGTGCACCGCGCACCGCGGTGGCCGCGCCATGATCCGACACATCGCCCTTTCCCTGCTCTTCGCCCTGCTCGCGCTGGGCGGTTTCGCGCCAGCCGCGGCTGCACCCGCCGCCGCCGCATCGTCTCCTTCCGACGTGTGGTACGAAATCTTCGTGCGCAGCTGGGTCGACACCGATGGCGACGGCATCGGCGACTTGAACGGCGTCACCGCGAAGCTCGATTACCTGCAGGCGCTCGGCGTCAGCGGCATCTGGCTGATGCCGATCAACCCCTCGCCGAGCTATCACGGCTACGACGTCACCGACTACTACGCGATCAACCCGCAGTACGGCACGATGGCCGACTTCGAGCGCCTGCTGCGCGAGGCGCACCGGCGGGGCATCAAGGTGATCATCGACCTGGTGATCAACCACACCAGCGACCGGCACCCGTGGTTCGTCGCCGCGCGCGACCCGACCAGCCCGTATCACGACTGGTACAGCTGGGCCGGCCCGCACACCGACCTGCACGCCGAGGACGCCGCCGGTGCGCAGGCCTGGCATGCGCTCGGCAAGGCGCATTACCTGGGCGACTTCTCCAGCAACATGCCGGACCTTAACTACGACACCCCGGCGGTGCGCAAGGAGATGGTCAAGCTCGGCCAGTACTGGCTGAAGAAGGGTGTGGACGGCTTCCGCCTCGACGCCGCCCAGCACATCTACTACGACTTCAAGGCGGACGAACACAATCCGCTGACGCTCAGGAAGAACCTCGCTTGGTGGTCCGAATTCCGCCGCGGCCTGGACCAGGTCAACCCCGCGGCCTACGTGGTCGGCGAGGTGACCCGCGACTCCGCCGACGAGCTGGCGCCGTACTTCAAGCCGCTCAGCGCGGTGTTCGACTTCCCGCTGGCGGTGCAGTTGATCGACAGCGCGAAGCACGAGCGCGCCGGCAATCTCGGCGCGCTGCTGGCCCACGCCGACGCCGCCTACCGCCAGGTCGCCGGCAAGTCCGGCGTGGACGCGCCGTTCCTGTCCAACCACGACCAGGAGCGGGTGATGAGCCAGCTCGACGGTAACGCGCAGCACATGCGCATGGCCGCCGCGATGCTGCTCACCCTGCCCGGCCAGCCGTTCGTCTACTACGGCGAGGAGCTGGGCATGCGCGGCAGGAAACCCGACCCGGACCTGCGCGAGCCGATGCGCTGGAACCGCGTGCCGGATGCGCCGGGCGAAACCACCTGGAAAACCTTCAGCGCGCACGACGGCCCGCAGGTCTCGGTCGAGGCGCAGCAGGCCGATGCGGACTCGCTGCTGCACTACTACAGCATGCTGATCCACTGGCGCCGCCAACTGCCCGTGCTGCGCGATGGCGCGCTGCAGCCGTGGAACACCGGCAACCCGCACCTCGCCGCCTGGCGGCTCGATGACGCGCACGACCGCGTGCTGGTGGTGCACAACCTGTCCGGCCAGGCGCAGTCGCTGGCGCTGGATGGCCAGCCGTTCCACCGCGTGCAGCTGCGCAGCAAGCCCGGCGCCATGGTGCAGCACGAGCGCCTGCAGCTGCCGGCGTACACCACCGCGATCCTGCAGTGACCACGGAGTCCGATGCGATGAGCCAACCCGTTTCCCCACGCCGACGCCACCTCGCCTGGCTGTGCCTCGGCCTCGCCCTGGCCCCGCTCGGCGCCGGCGCTGCCCAGGCGCTGCCGTCCCCCGCGACGACTTCACCGGCCCCCCTCATGGACACGACTGTCAAACATGGCATCCGCATCGACATCCAGGACGGCCAGCTCGCCGTGCGCTTCGTCGCGCCCGGCATCGTGCACGTGCAGCACCTGCCTGCCGCCGCGGCGCCGACGCTGGTGCTCGACCCCGCCGCCAAGCTGCCGTCCTTCGCTGCGCGGCGCAGCGACGATGACGCACAGGGGCCGACGCTCGCCAGCGAGCGTGGCTCGGTGCGCTGGGACCGGCAGCAGCGCCAGTTGCGGATCAGCGATGCGCGGCAGCAGCTACTGCTGCAGATCGAACTCGACGCCGCGCCCCACATCACGCTGAGCCTGCGCCACGACCCGCGCGATGCGCTGTACGGCATCGGCGGCTACAACGCCACCGAGGATGCCTCCGCCGGCATGCTGCGCAGCGGCAAGCAGGTGGCCATGTCCGGCGAGCAGGGCCACGCCGGCGCGCCGTTCGTGTGGAGCAGCGCCGGCTACGGCGTGCTGCTGGACAGCGATGGCGCGACCTTCACCCTGGCGCCGGGTGCGATCAGCGCCGTCGATACGGTGCGCCCGCGGACCGACTACTACATCCTGCTCGGCACGCCGGCGCAGATCTTCGCCGAACTGGCCACGCTCAGCGGCCGCACCCCGCTGTTCCCGAAATGGGCGATGGGCTTCACCAACAGCCAGTGGGGCATCGACCAGAAAGAGCTGCTGCAGATCGTCGACGCCTACCGCGCCAGGCACATTCCGCTCGACAACATCACGCTGGACTTCGACTGGAAGGCCTGGGGCGAGGACGACTACGGCGAGTTCCGCTGGAACCCGGCCAAGTTCCCCGACGGCCCCAGCGGCGCACTGAAGCAGCAGATGGACGCCCGCGGGATTCGCCTGACCGGCATCATGAAGCCGCGCATCCACCTCGACACGGTGGAAGGACGCTACGCCAGCGCGCACGGTTTCTGGGTGCCGGACGAGAAGGTCAGCGACGACTATTTCTCGCACAAGCCGGTGAAGGACATCGACTTCGACCTCCCCGCCGCGCGCCGCTGGTTCGGCGAACTGGCGATCAAGTACGGCTACGACCACGGCATCGTGGGATGGTGGAACGACGAGGCGGACACCGTCGGCAGCGATACCGAGTTCATGAACATGCAGCGCGCGCTGTACGACAGCCAGCGTGCGGTCTCGAACCTGCGCGTATGGTCGATCAACCGCAACTTCTGGCTGGGCTCGCAGCGCTACGCCTACGGCCTGTGGTCGGGCGACATCGACACCGGCTTCGCCAGCATGGCCGGCCAGCGCGCGCGCATGCTCAGTGCGATCAACGTGGGCGCGATGCAGTGGGGCATGGACGGCGGCGGCTTCCGCAACGGCACGCCGACGCCGGAAAACTACGCGCGCTGGATCCAGTTCGGCGCGTTCACGCCGATCTTCCGCGTGCACGGCGAGCTGGGCCAGAAGCGCCAGCCGTGGGTGTACGGCCCGGTGGCCGAAAAAGCCGCCACCGCGGCGATCCGCCTGCGCTACGCGCTGATCCCGTACATCTACAGCTACGAGCACGCGCGCCGCACCGACGGCGTGGGCCTGGTACGCCCGCTGCTGTTCGACTGGCCGCACGACCCGAAGCTGCGCAACGACGTCGACAGCTGGCTGTTCGGCGACTGGCTGCTGGCCTCGCCGGTGGTGGTCGAGGGCCAGAGCGCCAAGGACATCTACCTGCCCGCCGGGCGCTGGACCGACTGGTTCAGCGGCAAGACGTACGACGGCGGCCAGACCATCCGCCTGGCGATCGACAGCAAGACGTGGAGCGACATCCCGCTGTTCGTGCGCGAGGGCGCGATCATCCCCACCCGCGCCGACCCGGTGGACTACGTGGGCGAACGGCCGCTGACCCAGCTCGACGTCGAGGTGTTCCCCGCCGCGCAGCGCAGCACGTTCGATTACTACGACGACGACGGCAGCACCTACGACTACGAACATGGCGCGTACTTCCTGCAGCCGCTGTCGATGCAGCGCCAGGGCGCCACGGTGCAGCTGGACCTCGGCAAGGCGAGCGGCAGCTTCAAGCCCGCGCTGCGCCACTACCTGCTGAAGATCCACGGCGGCGCCGCCACCCGCGTCAGCGGCAAGCTGAAGTCGTTCCCGGACCTCGAAGCGCTGCAGCAGTCCGGCGGCGAAGGCTGGGCCAGCGGCCGCGACCGCTACGGCGAGGTCACCTGGGTGCGGGTGACGGCAGCGCGCGCCATGCGGATCACGCTCGCCATGTAGGCAGCGAAACGCCCTGGTTTCCTGCAAGCGCAAGAACCCCGGCCTGCATGCGGCAGGCCGGTTCCATCCACCTGCGGAGGGACGTTCGATGGGCAATCAAGGCAAGGCAAGCTACGGTTCCGGATCCACCCTGGCCTGCGCGCTCGCCGCGGCGCTGGCACTCTATGCGCTGCCGGCCATCCATGACCCGGCGCGCGCCGCCAGCAACGACAACAACGTGGAATGGAACGGCCTGTTCCACGACCAGGGCCCGCTCTACGACAACCATGTCGAGCCGACCGCCGCGCAGGCGGTCACGCTGACCCTGCGCACCTTCAAGGGCGACATCAGCAGCGCCAACATCAAGTACTACGACAGCGCCGACGGCGCATTCCACTGGGTGGCGATGAGCTGGTCGGCGAACGACGCCACCGGCGCTTTCGATTTCTGGAAGGGCACCATCCCGGCCAGCGCCTCGAAGAAGTACTACCGCTTCCAGATCAACGACGGCAGCGCGACGGCCTGGCTCAACGCCGCGGGCACCACTTCCGCCGAGCCGTCCTCCGGCGACTTCTTCATCCTCCCGGGCTTCACCACCCCGGCATGGATGAAGAACGGCGTGATGTACCAGATCTTCCCCGACCGCTTCTACAACGGCGACGCCGGCAACGACGTGAGCAACGGCCAGTACACCTACGCCGGCTGCGCCACCGAGAAGCATGCCTGGGGGTCGAGCGTGTTCGCCAACGTCGGCGGCTGCAACACCGCCGTGTTCTTCGGCGGCGACCTGGCCGGCATCGACCAGAAGCTGGGCTACATCAAGAACACGGTCGGCGCCGACATCGTCTACCTCAACCCGGTGTTCCTGTCGCCGAGCAACCACAAGTACGACACCGAGGACTACCTGACGGTGGACCCGGCGTTCGGCAGCAACGCCACGCTGCAGACGCTGAGCGCCGACCTCCACTCGACCGCCAACGGGCCGAAGGGCTACCTGGTGCTCGACGGCGTGTTCAATCACACCGGCGACACCCACAAGTGGTTCGACCGCTACAACTGGTGGACCGGCATCACCGGCGCCTACGAATCCCAGTCCAGCCCGACCTACGGCTACTACACCTTCCAGAGCTGGCCCACTACGTATTCCGCCTTCTTCGGCTTCTCGTCCATGCCCAAGCTGGACTACGGCGCCAGCGGCTCGGCCGTGCGCAACGCGATCTACGGCGGCACCGGCTCGGTGGTGAAGACCTGGCTTAAGTCGCCCTACGCGATCGACGGCTGGCGCCTCGACGCGGCGCAGTACCTCGACGCCGGCGGCGGCAACGGCAGCGACACCGCCAACCACCAGATCATGGCCGAGCTGCGCAGCGCGGTGAAGTCGGTCAACCCCAACGCCGACATCCTCGGCGAGTTCTGGGGCAACGCCGGCCCGTGGACCGCCGGCGGCGACCAGTGGGACGGCGCAATGAACTACGACGGCTTCACCCAGCCGGTGTCGGAATGGATCACCGGCCAGGATTACAGCGGCAATGCGGCGAGCATCCCGGTCTCGCAGTTCGACAGCTGGCTGCACGGCACCCGCGCGAACTACCCGACCAACGTGCAGCAGGCGATGAGCAACTTCCTGTCCAGCCACGACATCACCCGCTTCGGCAACCGCGCCGGCGGCGACATCTGGAAGACCTACCTGGCGCTGTTCTTCCAGATGACCTACGTGGGCACGCCGACCATCTACTACGGCGACGAGTACGGCATGCAGGGCGGCGCCGACCCGGACAACCGCCGCACCTTCGACTGGAGCGTGGGCACCCCGACCAACAGCGCGGTCGCGCTGACCAAGAAACTGGTGGCGATCCGCAACGCCTACCCGGCGCTGCGCACCGGCTCGTTCATGACCCTGCTCACCGACGACAGCAGCAAGCTGTACGCCTACGGCCGCTTCGACGCCACCAACCGCATCGCGGTGGCGCTCAACAACGACTCGGTGACGCATACCGTGACGGTGCCGGTGTGGCAGCTGAGCATGACCAACGGCAGCACGGTCACCGAGCTGATCTCGGGCACGCACTACACCGTGCAGAACGGCCAGGTCAGCGTGGCGGTGAACGGCCATTACGGGGCGATCCTGGCGCAGTGAAGGCGGCCCATGGCGGCGGCGCGCCTTTGCCGCGCCGCCGCTGGACGCCGCCGCTCGCGTGTAGGACACTGCCCCGCGATGTAAACGTTTACATCCTGACGGTTGCGGGCTTGGCCCGCTTCCCCGCCCCGCCCCATCCAGGCGTCGAACCGGAGATTCCGCCATGACTTTTCCCGCCTCGTTTCGCCAGCTGGCCCTGGGCCTTGCTGCGGCCGCGCTGCTGCTCGTCGGCACGGCCAACGCGGCGCCGCCCGCCGCGGCCACCGTCAAGCTGAGCGTCGACGCCAGCGCGCAAGGCACGCCGTTCCCGCATTTCTGGGAACACATGCTCGGTTCCGGCCGCGCTGCGCTGGCGCTGCGCGATGACTACCGCAAGGACCTGGACGCGGTGCGCCAGGCCACCGGTGTGGGCTACATCCGCTTCCACGGCATCCTCGACCACGACGTGGGCCTGGTGCAGCGCGACGCGCAGGGCAGGATTTCCTACAACTTCTCCTACATCGACCAGATCTACGACGGCCTGCTCGAGCACGGCTTCAAGCCGTTCGTGGAACTCGGCTTCATGCCGCCGGAGCTGACTTCCGACCCGGCCGCGCTGCACCCGTTCTGGTACCACCCGAACGTCGCCCCGCCGAAGGACTATGCCGAATGGGACGCGATGATCGGCGCGCTGGCGCAGCACCTGGTCGAGCGCTACGGCATCGACGAGGTGGCCAGCTGGTACTTCGAGGTGTGGAACGAGCCGAACATCGGCTTCTGGACCGGCAAGCCGGCGCAAGAAAGCTACTTCAAGCTGTACGACCACACCGCGCGCGCGCTGAAGGCGGTCAACCCGCGCCTGCGCGTGGGCGGCCCGTCCACCGCGCAGGCGGCGTGGACCGGTGATTTCCTCGCCCACACGCACAAGAACAACGTGCCGGTCGATTTCGTCAGCAGCCACGTCTACGGCGACGATACCGCCGACAACGTGTTCCACAGCAACGAGAAGATCCCGCGCGCCGACATGGTCTGCCGTGCGGTGGACAAGGTGCACAAGGAAATCGCCGCCTCGCCCTATCCGCAGATGCCGCTGATCTTCAGCGAGTACAACGCCAGCTACGCCAACCTGCCCAACGTCACCGACACCGTGTTCATGGGACCGTGGCTGGCCAACACCATCCGCCAGTGCGCGGGCAAGGTCGAGGCGATGAGCTACTGGTCGTTCTCCGACGTGTTCGAGGAACA
The DNA here is from genome assembly GCA_024711345.1 of Rhodanobacter sp. Classification (GTDB taxonomy): domain Bacteria; phylum Pseudomonadota; class Gammaproteobacteria; order Xanthomonadales; family Rhodanobacteraceae; genus Rhodanobacter. Next base: position 78,138 of record JANJTA010000017.1, read on the forward strand.
GGGCATCGTGCGCAACCCGTTCTACGGCGGCTTCGGCCTGATCGCCGCCAACCGCATCGCCAAGCCCGCGTTCAACGCGTTCGCGATCCTGCACAAGCTGGGCGACCGCCAGCTGGCGACCAGGTCCGACTCCGCCCTGGTCACCCGGCGCGACGACGGCACGCTGGTGGTCGCGCTGTGGAATTACGCGGCGCCGGTCGGCGACACCGCCAGCTACACGCCGGGCCAACCCGCCGGCACGCCGAAACGCTTCGAGCTCGCCATCCGGCACCTGCCCGCCACGGCCCGCGCCACCGTCTGGCGGGTGGACGAAACCCACGGCAATGCGGTGGCCGCGTTCGACCGCATGGGCCGCCCCGACTTCCCCAGCCGCGCGCAGATCGCCCAGCTGCGCGAAGCCGGCCAGCTGGCCGCGCCGGAGTCGGCGGACGTGCGCAACGGCAAGTTCACGATCGAGGTGCCGGTACAAGGGCTGGTGGTGGTGGAGTTGCGCTGAGGCAACCTGTACCACTCCGTAGGGCGGGCGCCGCCCGCCGCTTCTGGTCTCGGCCAGAGCCGGCGGGCAGTGCCCGCCCTGCGGCGCTGGTGGTGTCGGCTCGTTCGCCCATGAATACGTATGCATGGGCTGGTTGCTGCAGTGCGACGCTATCTACCATGCGTTGATTAGCGTGCCGACGCGCCGCCCGCGGGCCGCGCGCTGGCATGACACCACAGCTGCAGGAGGGGCCATGCCGAGCGGGCAGATCATCCAGTGCGGGCCGCACGCGGCACGCGCATGTTGAGCATCGTCGCGGCCGTCGCGCTGGCCGCCTCCGCCACCGCGCCGGACTGGCGCGACGGACTGGACTGGCACGGCGTGCACGTTGCCATCAGCCGAGATGCGCAGCAGAACTACACGCTGGCGTGGCCCTACGGCCAACGCGTGATCGCGGCGCAGCCGCTCTCCACGCAAACCGCCAGCCCGCTGTTCGACGGCCTGTTCGCGATGGCGCAGGACGACCTGAAGCAGGATTCGGTCAGCGCGATTCGCGACGGCGCGTTCGACCACGGCCAGCCGATTCCCTGCCAGTGTTTCGAGACCGGCCTGAAGTGGCCGTACGTGTGGACGCGCGACCTGTCCTACGCGATCGACCTGGGCCTGTGGCGCTTCGATCCCGCGCGCTCGCGCAACGGGTTGAAGTTCAAGCTGTCCGGCGTGCGCGTCGCGTCCGCGCCGCACGGCCCGGCTCCCAAACGGCTTTATCCGATGCAGGACACCGGTTCGGGCGGCAGCTGGCCGATCAGCACCGACCGCGTGGTGTGGTTCCTCGGCGCGCGCCACCTGCTCGACGACCCGGCCTTTGCCGGCGACGTGTACAAGGCGTTGCGCGACACGCTGGCGCAGGATCGCCAGTACGCGTTCGACGCCGGCTTCGGCCTCTACCGCGGCGAGACCTCGTTCCTCGACTGGCGCGAGCAGACCTACCCGGCGTGGACGGCGGACGAGGTCACCTTCATCGCGCAGTCCTACGCGCTGTCCACCAACGTGCTGCATTACCAGGCGCTGCAGCTGGCCGCGAACCTGGCCGACACCCACCATGACGCGAAAGCCGCCGCCGGCTACCGCGCCGACGCGGCGGCGCTGAAGGCAGCGATCAACGCGCACTTCTGGCGCGCCGAGCGCGGCATGTACATGAGCTACCTCGGCGGCGACGGCACACCGTACGACAGCTACGACCTGCTCGGCATCGCGCTGGCGATCGACAGCGGCGTGGCCGGCGGCGAACGCGCGAAGCAGGCGCTGGCGAACTACCCAACGTGGCCCGCGGGCAGCCCGGTGATCTGGCCCGAGCGTGCCGACCAGCCGATCTACCACAATCGCGCGATCTGGCCGTTCGTCAGCGCCTACGCGCTGCGCGCCGCGCGCATCACCGAACAACCCGCGCGCATCGCCCACGAGATCGAGTCGGTGCTGCGCGGCGCCGCGCTGTATGGCTCCAACATGGAGAACTACGAGCTGCTGACCCAGGGCCAGCACGTGGACGAAGGCAAACTCAGCGGCCCGGTGGTGAATTCGCCCCGCCAGCTGTGGTCGGTGGCGGCGGCGCTGGCGGTGGTCACCGAAGGCGTGTTCGGCCTGAACGAGGACGGCAGCGTTGAGCCGAAGCTGCCGACCGCGCTGGTGCCGATGCTGTTCGGCCAGCGCCGCACGATCACGCTCGACCTGCACGAGCGGCAGATCACCTTGCAGTTGCCGGAGAAAATCAGCGGCAACCTGCTGGTCGCCGACCGCACCCGCACGCAAGGTACGGCGACCACGGTGACGCTGAAGGCGGTACAGGTGCCCGATGCACCGCTCCGCACCGACGCGCCGCTGTACGCGCCGCTCGCCCCCGCCGCGCCGGTCGTGCAAGCCAACGGCGACAACTGGCGGGTCAGCGCGGATGGCAAGGTGCGGCTCTATCTCAACGGCCGCGCGCATGGCGATATCGACGGCAGCACGGTGCTGCCGCGGCAACCGGGCCTGGCCTGCTTCAGCGCCACGCGGGTGGACGCGCACGGACTGGAATCGCTGCACAGCCCCGACACCTGCGTGGGCGAAACGGCGAAGGTCAACGGCAGCTGGCCGCGCAGGTGGACCGCGCCCGCTACCGGCCGCTACCGCATCGCGCTGGACTATGCCAACGATCACGGCCCGATCAACACCGGCATCACCGCGGCGGTGAAGATGCTGGAGGTCAGCTGCGCGGGCAGCGACCCGCAGCGCCTGCCGATCGTGATGCCACACAGCGTGCGTGCGCAGCGCTCCACCTGGGGCACGTTCACCGCGCAAGCCGGCAGCGCCTGCCGCTTCGCCCTCGACGACGGATTCAACATGAGCTACCTCGCCCACTTCGCCCATTACACCGCCAACAATGGCAGCGGCGGCAATGGCGGCAGCAGCGGCCCGTTGAACCAGGCCGAGGTGCACGAGCTGCTGATCGCTCCGCTCGCCGCCGACCGGGGTGCGCCATGAAGGACGGCAGGGTTTCGCGCGCCAAACCCGAGCTGTCGTTCTGGCAGATCTGGCACATGTGCTTCGGCTTCCTCGGCATCCAGTTCGGCTTCGCGCTGCAGAACGCGAACGTCAGCCGCATCTTCCAGACGCTGGGCGCGAACGTGGACCAGATCCCGGTGCTGTGGATCGCCGCGCCGCTCACCGGGCTGATCGTGCAGCCGGTGATCGGCTACTTCTCCGACCGCACCTGGAACCGCTTCGGTCGCCGCCGGCCGTACTTCTTCGCCGGCGCGGTGCTGGCCACGTTCGCGCTGCTGGCGATGCCGAACTCGCCCACGCTGTGGATCGCCGCCGGCCTGCTGTGGATCATGGACGCCTCGTTCAACGTGTCGATGGAGCCGTTCCGCGCCTTCGTCGGCGACCAGCTGCCGCCGCGGCAGCGCCCGCTGGGCTACGCGATGCAGAGCGTCTTCATCGGCGTGGGCGCGGTGGTCGCCTCGTTCCTGCCCTACCTGCTCACCCACTTCGGCGTGGCCAACACGGCGCCGCCAGGCGAGGTGCCGCACTCGGTGAAGTACGCCTTCTACGCCGGCGCGTTCGTGCTGCTGGGCGCCATGCTGTGGACCATCCTCGGCACCCGCGAATACCCGCCGGAGCAGCTGGTATCGTTTTCCGACAACCGCATCGAGGAGGCGCCCGGCAGCGTCGCCGGCGCGTGGAAGATCGGCGCGCTGTTCCTGCTGTTGGGGCTGGTGTTGCTGGGCCTGATCGGGAAGTTCGCGCTGGAGAAGGAGCTGTACCTGCTGGCCGGCGGCCTGGCGGTGTTCGGCGCGCTGTTCGTGTGGCTCAGCCAGACCCGCAGCGACGGTGCGCTGCGCCACATCATGGGCGACCTGCACGGCATGCCGCTGCCGATGCGCCGGCTGAACTGGGTGCAGTTCTTCTCGTGGTTCGCGATGTTCGCCATGTGGATCAACACCACGCCTGCGGTGGCCGGGCACTTCTACGGCAGCACCGATACCACCTCGGTGGCCTACAACGAAGGTGCCAACTGGGCCGGCGTGCTGATGGGCACCTACAACGGCGTGGGCGTGCTGGCGGCCATCGCCATTCCGCTGCTGGCGCGCGCCTGCGGGCTGCGCTGGAGCCACCTCATCAACCTGTGGCTGGGCGGGCTGGGCCTGCTCTCGTTCCTGGTCATCCGCGACCCGCACTGGCTGATCGTGTCCATGGTGGGCGTGGGCTTTGCCTGGGCCTCGATCCTCTCGCTGCCCTACGCGATGCTGTCGGACAACCTGCCGGCGGCGAAGATGGGCGTGTACATGGGCATCTTCAATTTCTTCATCGTGATCCCGCAGCTGCTGGCCGCCAGCGTGCTGGGCGTGCTGCTGAAACTGTTCTTCCACAACCAGCCGATCTGGGCGCTGGGCCTGGGCGGCGCCAGCCTGCTCGTCGCCGGCCTGTGCACGCTGCGCGTACCCGAACCGGCCACCACCCCACCATCCTTGTAGGAGCCCGCTGGCGGGCGATGCTCTCCTTCGGGGAACGGGGAAAAAAAGCATCGCCCGCCAGCGGGCTCCTACCTTCACGCAGACACGTCCTGCCCGGGAACACACGATGGCCAAGAACCTCACTGCAGCTCTGGCGCTGACCCTGGTCGCGGGCCTGGCCCAGGCTGCCACGCCGCCCGAGTTCGTCGGCACCGACGCGCCGTTCGCGTCCAACGCGATCTACTTCGTGATGACCGACCGCTTCGTCAACGGCGATCCGTCGAACGACCAGCGCGACCAGGGCGGTGCGCACCGCACCTTCGACATCCCGGTGCCCGGCGCGCCGAAGGGCGAGAGCGCGAACATCGGCTACCTCGGCGGCGACTTCAAGGGCATCCTCGACAACGCCGGCTACATCCGCGGCATGGGCTTCGGCGCGGTGTGGATCACCCCGATCGTGGACAACCCCGACCAGGCATTCACCGGCGGCGACCCTGTGACGTGGGGCTCGAAGTTCACCGACCGCGGCAAGACCGGCTTCCACGGCTACTGGGGCGTCAACTTCTACAAGCTCGACGAACACCTGCCCAGCAAGCATCTCGACTTTCGCCAGTTCACCGCGGCGATGCACCGCTCGGGGCTGAAGGTGGTGCAGGACATCGTGCTAAACCACGGCTCGCCCGCCTTCAGCATGCCGGTGCGCCAGCCGCAGTACGGCCAGATCTTCGACAAGGACGGCAAGCTGATCGCCGACCAGCAGAACCTGCCGCCGTACCAGCTCGACCCGGTACGCAACCCGCTGCACCGCTTCTACCACGCCTACGACGACCTGGTGCAACTGTCCAACAACGACGAGCAGAACCCGGCCGTGCTCGACTACTTCGTGGGCGCGTACGAGCAGTGGGCCGACCAGGGCGCCGACGCCTTCCGCATCGACACCATCAGCCACATGTCCACCGCGTTCTGGAAGCAGTTCAGCGCGCGCATCCGCGCGAAGCACCCCGGCTTCTTCATGTTCGGCGAGGCGTTCGACTACAGCCCCGACAACATCGGCCAGTACACCTGGCCCGAGAATGGCGCCATCAGCGTGCTCGACTTCCCGCTGCGTGGGCGCATCGCCGAGGTGTTCGAGCACCCCGGCAGCGACTACGCGCAACTGCTCGACCGCCTCTACCTCACCAACGGCCCGTACCAGAACCCGTACGAGCTGGTCACCTTCTACGACAACCACGACATGGCGCGCCTCGCTGCCACCGACGCCGGCTTCATCGACGCCAACAACTTCCTGTTCACCGCGCGCGGCATCCCCGCCATCTACTACGGCTCCGAAACCGGCTTCGAGCGCGGCAAGGCCGAACACCAGGGCAATCGCAACTATTACGGCCAACAGCGTATCGACGCGGCACCGAACAGCCCGATCTACCAGCACCTCAAGCGCATCGCCCTGCTGCGCGAGAAGACTCCCGCCCTGCAGCGCGGCCTGATGCTGCCGCTGCGCTTCGCCGGCAACCAGGCCGCGTTCTATCGCGTCTACCAGAAGGGCGACACTCACCAGATCGCGCTGGTCCTGCTCAACAAGGGCGACGCCGCCGCCGACTTCGACATCGCCGACTACCTGCAGCCCGGCCGCTGGAGGCCCGCGCTCGGCGGCAGCGCGATCGACGTGGCCGCAGGTGGCCACCTGCACGCCAGCGTGCCGGCGCACGACGTGCAGGTCTATCTGCTGGACGCACCGGTGCAGCACGCGGATCTGGTGGCGGAGCTGACGCGGCTGATGCAGGAGCGCGGGCATCCACAGCGCTGATCCGCCCCGTTCAACACGGCGAGATCGGGTCGCCGAGTCCGTCGCGCGTGGCCGAGGTGACGCCAGCTCCCTTGTTTACCTGTGGCTATGGAGGCAGCATCGGCGGAGGTTTTTCTTGCAACCTCGTTAGCCTGCGGAGATTGGTCAATGCGCCTCTTGAAAGCACTGGTTCTATGCGGCTTGCTTGCCTCGGCCGCCGCGTGGGCTCAGGAACGTCGCCTCAGCCCGGCAGCACTGCCGCCCGCCCACGGCTACTCCCATATTGTCGTTGCGCCACGCGGCCAGCTGGTCGTCATTTCCGGCCAGGTCGCGCTGGATGCGCAAGGAAACGTGGTCGGTGCAGGCGACTTCGAGAAACAGTGCGTGCAAGTGCATGAGAACATCAAGACGGCGCTCGCCTCGCTGGGCCTTACGTTCAAGGACGTCATCCGGACCGACAGCTACATCACCGACCGCAAATACCTTCCCCTGCTGCGAAGGGTTCGGTCAAGCTACCTTCCCGCCGAGCAGGCTCCGGCCAGTACGCTGCTGGTAGTGGATGGATTCTTCAGACCCGACCTCCTCGTCGAGGTTTCCGTAGAAGCCGTGATTCCAGAAAAGCAGCTGGCCGCAGACTGACGATTCAAGGTGGATGGCTTCGCCGCCCGCAATTCCAGCGTTGGACCCAAGGAGCAACGATGTGGCACTCGATACCGCAACAAACGCCCCCTCGGACTTTGATTTCGCCATCGGCGACTGGCAGGTGAAACACCGCCGTCTCCGGGAAAGGCTCGTCGGCTGCACTGAATGGGTCGAATTCGACGGCGAGATGTCGACCCGCAAGGTGCTGGGTGGATACGGCAACGTGGAAGACAACCTGCTCCACCTACCGGAGCAATCTTACCGGGCGCTTGCACTGCGCTCGTTCGACCCGCACAGCAGGAAATGGTCCATCTGGTGGCTCGATGCACGGGCGCCTGGTCAAATCGACGTGCCGGTGGTGGGCGCGTTTGAAGGGGGAATCGGCACGTTCTACGCGGATGACATGCTCAATGGTGCAGCGATCCGGATCCGCTTCAACTGGTTTGCTGCGGACCCCGACAATCCGCGGTGGGAGCAGGCATTTTCAGGCGATGCCGGCAAGAGCTGGGAAACCAACTGGACCATGGATTTTCGCCGGGTCGGCGCGCTGCCTTAGGCCCAGCGAACCGTTGCGGCTGACGGAAGCGGCATCATCGCGACCATACCGGGCTGACATGAACGCGGAAATCGGGAGAACGGCCATGAACTACAAGGGCAGCTGCCACTGCGGCAGGGTCGCATTCGAGGTGGAGGGCGAGATCGAGGGAGCGCTGGCGTGCAACTGCTCGATCTGCCAGCGCAAGGGCTCGTTGCTCTGGTTCGTGCCGCGCGAGAAGCTTCACCTGCTCACGCCCGAGGACGCGGCCAGCAGCTACACGTTCAACAAGCACGTCATCAAGCACCGCTTCTGCCCGGTCTGCGGCATGCATCCGTACGGCGAAGGCACCGACCCGAAGGGCAACGCGATGGCTGCCGTCAACATCCGCTGCATCGAAGGCATCGACCTGGCGGCGATCCCGGTCACGCACTACGACGGCCGGGCACTGTGAAACGCCGAACCCCTGGCGACGCCCGCTCCACGTATCCGCCGCCATGAGTGGCACCGTCTCCAACCTCGCCGAACTGCTGCAGTCGATGCACCCCGTGCTGAACCGCGGCGTGTACGCGTTCGTCTCGCTGCCTGCGGGCAGCGTGCCGGCGCGGGTCGAACCGATCGCCACGTTCCGCGAGCGCGAGGGACTCACCCTGATCGTCGAGGAGCAGCAGGCGCAGGATGCAGGGTTGCCGATCCTGTTCCGCGCCGCGTGGATCACCCTGACCGTGCATTCCGACCTGCAGGCCGTCGGCCTGACCGCCGCCGTCGCGGGTGCGCTGGCCGAGGCAGGCATCAGCTGCAACGTGGTCGCCGCCGCGCATCACGACCACCTTTTCGTACCCGTCGAGGCGGCCAGCCGGGCGATCGCCGCCCTGCAGGCGCTGCAGGAACGCGCCGGCCCGGAACCCGGCGCGGCCTGAGCCGGCCGGCGCGCGTCACGGCGCGGCCTCCGCCAGCGCCGTGCGGGGGTATCGCAGCGGGCAGGTCCGAACGGCACACGGCTGCCGGCAACCCGCCATGTCGCGGAGCGCGATCCGGGTTTGATGGCGCGCGCCGTTGCGCCGCATACTGCCGCGACTTCCGCCGGGAGAACCTCGATGCGAGGCAGGTCCGCACTGCTGTGGCTGGGTTTGCTGCTGGCCGGCTGTCAGACCGCGCCGCGCCGGGCGGCCCCACCCGAATTGATCGGCACGGCGACGCCGCCCGGATTCCCGCCCAGCGTGCGGCTGGTCACCACCGACCAGCGCACGTTCGACGCGCTGGCCCCGGATTTCTTCGGCGGCCTGCATGCCGCGGCGGACGACGGCACGGTGGACATCCTGGCGCTGTCCGGTGGCGGCTCGGGCGGTGCCTACGGTGCCGGTGCCCTGGCCGGACTGAGCCGGGCGCACGCCAGGCCGCAATTCGAGATGGTGACCGGAGTGAGCGCCGGCGCGCTGCTGGCGCCGTTCGCGTTCCTGGGATCGGCGTGGGACGCGCGCATGCAGGAGGCCTTCACCGGCGAGCGCATCGCGCGCCTGCTGCGCGCGCCCATCCGCACCATCCTGGCGCGACTGCTGTGGCCGCGCGGTCGGCCGCATCATGACCCGCTGTTCGGGTTGGTCGACCACTTCGTCACGGCGGAGATGATCGACGCCGTGGCGCGCGAGGCCGACAAGGGCCGCCGGCTGGTGGTGGCTACCACCGACCTGGACAAGCACGAAACCGTGTTGTGGAACCTGGGCGAGATCGCGCAGCACGGCGGCAATGCGGCGCGCACGCTGTTCCGCGACGTGCTGATCGCCTCGGCCAGCGTGCCGGGCGTGTTTCCGCCGGTGCTGATCCGCGTGCGCGAAGGCGGGCACGAGTACGACGAGATGCACGTGGACGGCGGCGTCACCACCTCGGTGTTCAGCACGCCGCTGATCGCCGGCATCCAGTCGACCGAGCTGCCGCTGCTGCGCGGCGCGAACCTGTACATGATCGTCAACGGCCAGCTCGCCCGCACGCCGCAGACCACGCGCTACAACACCATCGACATCCTCTCGAACGCGTTAGACGCCGGGTTGATCTACAAGACCCGCGAGGCCATCGTCGACAACATCGCTGCGGCGAAGCGGCTGGGCATGCAATTCCGCCTCACCGAAATCCCTGTGGACTACCCGCAAACCAGCTTCATCGACTTCGACCAGGCGCACATGCGCGCGCTGTTCGACTACGCCGCCGACTGCGCGGCACGCGGCCTGCTGTGGCTGACCCCGGCACAGTCGGTGCAACGCAACACGGGATCAGCGCACGCCGCCACCTCGAATCACCCGAGCTGTCCCATGCCGTCGTCCGGCACGGCAAGCCGCTGACTCGGCGAACTCAGAGCTGGCCGTCGACGAAGCGCTCCCCAGCCTGCTGCACACGCAACGCCGGGGCGAGATGGTTGCCCTGCAGTTCGTCGCAGCCCGCGCCAGCGAGGAATTCCGCCTGCGCCTGGCTCGCCACGCCTTCAGCTGCGACGCACATGTGCAGCTCGTGCGCCACCGCGATGATGGTGCGCACGATCGCGGCGTCGGCGGCATCCAGCGGCAGGCTGCGCACGAAGGCCTGGTCGATCTTCAGCTTGTCGATCGGAAACTGCTTGAGGTAGGCCAGGCTGGAATAGCCGGTGCCGAAGTCGTCCAGCGACAGCTTGATGCCCAGCGCCTTCAGCTCGGCCAGCGTGCGCTGCGCGCGCGCCACGTTCTCCATGTACGAGCTCTCGGTGATCTCGATGTCCAGCATCGCCGGCGGCACGTCGTGCCGTTGCAGCGCCGCGCCGACCTGCGCGACCAGGCCGTGACGCTGCAGTTGCTGCGCCGACACGTTCACCGCAACGGTGAAGCCGCGATGGCCGCGGTCCAGCCACGCGCGCAGCTGCCGGCAGGCCGCGTCGAGAACCCACTCGCCGATCTCGGGCATCAGGCCCAGCGCCTCGGCGATCGGGATGAAGCGGGCCGGCGGGACCTGGCCAAGGTTCCGGCTGTTCCAGCGCAGCAGCGCCTCGAAGCCGGTCAGCCGGCGATCGGCAGCGCGATATTGCGGCTGGTAGTGCAGCTCCAGCTCGCCGTGCCGGATCGCATCGCGCAGCTGGTTGCCCATCACCAGGCGGTCTTCCAGGTCGCGCATCCGCTCGACCGAGAATGCGGACACGCGGTCGCGTCCCTCGCGCTTGGCCTGGTTCATCGCGGCCTCGGCCCGGCGCAGCAGGTCGTTCGGGTCGGTGCCATGGTCGGGCGAATGGCTGATGCCGATGCTGGCGGTCAGCAGCAGGCGGTAATCGCCGCCCTCGAGCGGTTCGGCGACGGCGGCGCGCAGGCGCTCGGCCAGCGCCAGCGCGCCGTCGGCCGACAGGCCGGTTGCCGTCATCACGAACTCGTCGCCGGCGAAGCGGGCCACCCGGCCCTGCCCGGCCAGTGCTGCCTGCAGGCGGCCGGCCAGCTGCCGCAGCACATCGTCGCCGGTCAGGTGGCCCACCGATTCGTTGACGCCCTGGAAGCGGTCCAGTCCGATCACCAGCACCCAGACCGGCTCCGTCGTGTCCTTCAACAAGTGCCTCACCTCGCGCCCGAGCAGCAGGTGCTGCGGCAGGCCGCTGACCGGGTCGTGGCTGGAGGCATGCGCCAGCTCGGCCTCGACCCGGCGCCGCTCGGTGATGTCGCGCGCCGCCGCGTAGAGCAGCCCGTCGGGCGCGGCGAACGAGACCCACTCCAGCCACCGCTCGCTGCCGTCGCGGCAGCGGCAGCGGTTGACGAACTCGTGCACCCGCTCGCCGGCATGGCTGCCCATCAGCATCGGGTCGGCGTCGTCGCCGGGATCCTGCGGCAGCAGGAATTCGCGGTAAGGACGCGAGGTCAGCTCGCTGGCGCCGTAGCCGGTGACGCGAAGCAGCGACGGGTTGAACTGCAGCAGCCGCCCGCTGCGCGGGTCGAGGATGCAGAAGATCTCCTGCGACAACTCGAAGAAGCGATTGCGTTCGCGCAGGCGGCCGACCAGCCGCTCGCTCTCGATCGCAATGCCGGTGATCGGCAACATGCGGTCGATGCTGTGCAGTTCCTCCTCGCGCGGCTCGCGCGGCTCGCGGAAATACACCGCGAACGTGCCCAGCACCTCGTTGTGGCTGCCGAGCACCGGCGTCGACCAGCAGGCCTTGAGACCATGCGCCAGCGCCGCATGCCGGTAGTCCTCCCAGTATGGGTGGCTGGCGATGTCGGCCACCACCACGCGCTCGCCGCGCCATGCGGCGGTGCCGCAGGAACCGCACGACTCGCCGATCTCCATGCCGTGCACGACGCGGTTGTACGTGTCCGGCAGGCTGGGCGCGGCGCCGTGCAGCACGTGCCGCCCATCCTCGTCGAGCAGCAGCAGCGAGCACAGCGCGCCGGGGTTCATCGTCTCGTGCAGGCGCGCGATCCGTTCGAGGCTTTCCGCCAGCGGCCGCTGCGCCGCGATCCCTTCGAGGATTTCGTGCTGACCGGCCGCCAACTGTTCGGCGCGCTTGCGCTCGGTGACGTCGCGGAAATAGATCGTCAGCCCATCCGCGGACGGATAGATGCGGTTCTCGAACCAGCGGTTGTACGGCGGGTAGAACGCCTCGATCTGCTGCGGGCATTGTTCGGCCATCGCCTTTTCGTAGGCGGGGCGGAACGGCAGCCCGGCGCCCTCCGGAAACTCGGTCCAGATGTGCCGGCCGATCAGCTCCTCCGCGCGGCGCCCGAACAGCTCGCAGGCCGTCGCATTCAGGTAGGTATAGCGCCAGTCCCGGTCCAGCGCCACGCAGGCATCGGTGACCCGCTCGAATACCTGGTGAAAGTCCAGCTCCAGCCGTGGTTGGTCCATGGTGCGAGCGTCCCCTCGCGCGAGTGGCTATGGCAGCCCGGACAGCCTAGACGATCGCGGGCGGATGCGACAGTGACGCGCGCCGCGTCAACGCAGGCTGGAGCGCCGCACCATCAGCTTCACCGGGAGCACCTCGCTGTCCACCGGCTCGCCGCGGATCAGTCCGAGCAGGCTGTCCACCAGCACCTCGCCGGCCTGCTTGGTGTCCTGCAGCACGGAGGTCAGCGGCGGGTTGACGAAGCTGGCCATGGGGATGTCGTCGAAGCCGGCCAGCGCCACGTCCTGCGGCACGCGCAGGCCGTGGTCGCCGAGCGCACGCATGGCGCCGATCGCGATCAGGTCGCTGGCGGCGAACACCGCGTCGAAGCCGGCCTCGCGCCGGATCAGGTTGCGCATCGCCTCGTAGCCGGAGCGCTCGGTGCTCTCGGCGTTTTCCTGCAGCGCCGGGTCTACCGCCACGCCGGCCTGCTGCAGCGCGTCGACGTAGCCGCGGTAGCGGCCGAAGAACTCCGGATAGTGGCTGGAGGCGTCGCCGAGGAAGGCGATGCGACGGCAGCCGCGTTCGAGCAGGTGCGCGGCCACCGCCTGCCCGCCGCGGAAGTTGTCGCAGCCGATCGACACGCCGGGCTGGTCCGCCAGCACCGCGCCCCAGCGCACGAAGCGGGTGCCCTGCGCCACCAGTTTCTCCAGCTTGTCGGTATAGGCCAGGTAGTCGCCGTAGCCGAGCAGGATCAGGCCGTCGGCCTTCTTGCTGTCGGCGAAGTCGGCATGCCAGTCGCGCGAGAACTGCTGGAACGAGATCAGCAGGTCGTAGCCCTGCAAGGCGCAGGCGCGGGTGATCGAGCCCAGCATCGACAGGAAGAACGGGTTGATGTGCGACTCGTCGGCGGTGGGGTCCTCGAAGAACAGCAGCGCCAGCGTGCCGGTGTGCATCCGGCGCAGGTTGGAGGCGTTCTTGTCGACCTTGTAGTTGAGCTGGTCGGCGGCCGCCTGGATGCGCCGCCGGGTTTCCTCATTGACCAGCGGGCTGCCGCGCAGCGCCCGCGACACCGTGGCCTGGGACACCCCGGCCAGGTGGGCAATGTCGATCGAAGTGGCCTTTGCCTTCATCCGCAATGCGACCCGCAAGCTTTTGCGACGGCGCAACGCCGCCCGTGGCGAATCCTAGCCGGTTTGCGCGCCGCCTGTCGTATACCGCGCGCCGCGCGGCGCGGCAGCCGCAATCCGGCGCCGCCGGCGTCGATCGTGCCGTCGCCTGCTGCGCAGCCTTCATGCGCGCATGTCCTCCAGCTCGATGCCCTTGGTCTCGCGCACGCCGGCCAGCACGAACAGCAGCGACAGCAGCGCGAAGCCGGCGTACAGGCCGTAGGCGAAGCTGAGGCCCAGCTCGGCCAGCGCCGGGAACGTGCTGGTGATCGCGAAGTTGGCCAGCCACTGCGCGGCCGCAGCCACCGCCAGCGCAGTGGCGCGGATCCGGTTGGGGAACATCTCGCCCAGCAGCACCCACACCACCGGACCCCAGCTCACCCCGAAGAACACCACGTAGGCATTCGCCGCCACCAGCGCCACCATGCCGGTGGCGCCGGGCAGGCTCAGCGTGGCGCCGCTGCCGGTGGCCTGCGAGAAGCACCACGCCATCATCGCCAGCGTGATCGCCATGCCGGCCGAACCGATCACCAGCAGCGGCTTGCGCCCGATCTTGTCGACCAGCGCGATCGCCACCAGGGTGACCAGCACGTTGACGATCGAGGTGACCACGGTGATGGTGAACGAGTCGGCCTCGCTGAAGCCCACCGAATGCCACAGCGTGGACGAGTAGTAGAAGATCACGTTGATGCCCACGAACTGCTGGAACACCGACAGCAGGATGCCGATCCACACCACCGGCAGCAGCCCGGCGGTCTTGCCGCACAGGTCGCGCAGGCGCGGCTTGTGCTCCGCGCGCAGGCTGTCCTCGATGTCGCGCAGCTTGTTGTCCAGCGCGGTCTCGCTGTGCATGTTCAGCACCTTGCGCAGCACCTCGCGGGCCTCGTCGATGCGGCCCTTGGCCACCAGGTGGCGCGGCGATTCCGGCACGCCCAGCACCAGGGTGCCGTAGACCAGCGCCGGCAGCGTCGCCACCAGGAACATCCAGCGCCACGCCGCCAGCCCGAACCACAGCGGCTGTGCCGCGCCGCCGGCCACGCCGGCCAGCCACGCGTCGCTAAGCAGCGCGGCGAAAATGCCCAACACGATCGCCAGCTGCTGCATCGAGCCGAGCCGGCCGCGGATGTGCGCGGGCGAGACTTCGGCGATGTAGGTGGGCGCGATCACCGAGGCCACGCCCACGCCGATGCCGCCGACCAGCCGCCACAGGATCAGGTCCCACACCGCGGTCACCAGCCCCGAGCCCAGCGCACTGGCCACCAGCAGCACCGCGGCCACCTGCATCGTGCGCACGCGGCCGAAGCGGTTCGCCAGCATGCCGGCGTACCAGGCGCCGACGGCCGAGCCGAGCAGCGCACAGGACACCGCGAAGCCGATCTGCGCCGCGTCCAGCGCGAAGCCGCCGCGCACCGCGTCGACCGCGCCGTTGATCACCGCTGTGTCGAAACCGAACAGGAAGCCGCCCAGCGCCGCCGCCGCCGAGATCAGCACCACCCGCGCGGTGGCGCGCTGGCCCAGCCCGTCGCCCGTCGTGTCCATCGTGCTCATCGCGTCTCCCCAACGTCATGGCATCAAGATGCGCCCGAGTCTGCACCGTAGCGCTTGGCCGTGTCCGGGTGAATACGTATGCAGCGGGTGCGCGCAGGGTACGCTGCCATTCCCCCTTCTCCCCGTGGGAGAAGGTGCCCGGAGGGCGAATGAGGGTGCGGGCGGAGCGTGGAGCTCCATGCGGCCCCGTACCCTCACCCCAACCCCTCTCCCGGGGGAGAGGGGCTCAGGCCGAAGCGTTGATCACCGCCAGGAAGTCGCGGCCGTAGCGCTTGAGCTTGGCCTCGCCCACGCCGCTGACCTCGGCCAGTTCGCCCTCGTTGGCCGGCATCGCGCGCAGCATGGCCAGCAAGGTGGCGTCGTGGAACACCACGTAGGGTGGCACGCCCTGCTGCCTGGCCAGCTTCGTGCGCAGCGCGCGCAGGGCGTCCCACAGGTCCTGCTCCCAGGTCTCGATGCCGAGGCTGCTGCCGGTGACCAGCTTGCTGTCGCGGCGGCGCCGGCTGGCGCGCTCGGGGCGGGCGTCCTCGCGCAGCTTCACCGGCTGGCCGCCGCTGAGCACGCTGCGGCTGGCCGCGGTGAGGCGCAGGGTGCCGTAGCCTTCGGCGTCGGCCTCGAGCAGGCCGGCGGCGAGCAACTGGCGGAACACCGAGCGCCACTGCTTCTCGTCCAGATCGGCGCCGATGCCGAAGGTGCTGAGCCGGTGGTGGTCGAGGGCGAGCACGCGTTCGGTCTCCTCGCCGCGCAGCACGTCGATGACGTGGCCGGAACCGTAGCGCTGGCCGGTGCGGTACACCGCCGACAGCGCCTTCTGCGCCGGCACCGTGGCGTCCCAGGTTTGCGGCGGCGCGAGGCAGTTGTCGCAGTGGCCGCAGGCACCGGGATGGCTTTCACCGAACGCGCCCAGCAACAGCCGGCGGCGGCAGTCGGTGGCCTCGGCGTAGGCCAGCAGCGACTCCAGCTTCTGCCGCTCGACGCGCTTGCGCTCGTCGTCCGATTCGGACTGCGCAATCATCTGGCTCATGGTGACCACGTCGGACAGGCCGTAGATCATCCACGCCTCGGCCGGCAGACCGTCGCGGCCGGCGCGGCCGGTCTCCTGGTAGTAGCCCTCGATGCTGCGCGGCAGGTCCAGGTGCGCCACGAAGCGCACGTCGGGCTTGTCGATGCCCATGCCGAACGCGACGGTGGCGACCATCACCACGCCGTCCTCGCGCAGGAAGCGCTGCTGGTTCTTCGCGCGGGTGGCAGCATCCAGCCCGGCGTGGTACGGCAGCGCCTCGACGCCCGACTCGGCCAGCCAGGCGGCGGTGTCGTCCACCTTGCGCCGGCTGAGGCAGTACACGATGCCGGATTCGCCCTGGTGGCCCTGCAGGAACTCGCCGAGCTGGCGCTTGGCGTTGTGGCGTAGGCCGACGCGGTAGCCGATGTTCGGCCGGTCGAAGCTGGAGACGAAGCGCCGCGCCTCCTGCAGCGCCAGCCGCTCGACGATCTCCTCGCGGGTACGCGGGTCGGCGGTGGCGGTGAGCGCGATGCGCGGCACCTGCGGAAAACGCTGGTGCAGCACCACCAGCTCGCGGTACTCGGGGCGGAAGTCGTGACCCCACTGCGACACGCAGTGCGCCTCGTCGATGGCGAACAGCGCCACCTCGATGCTTTCCAGCAGGCCCAGGAAACGCGGCGTGAGCAGGCGCTCCGGCGCCACGTAGAGCAGGTTCAGCTCGCCGGCCAGCAGCTGGCGCTCCACCTCGCGCTGCGCTTCCGCGCCGAGGCTGGAGTTGAGATAGGCCGCCGCCACGCCGGCTTCGCGCAAGGCGTCCACCTGGTCCTGCATCAACGCGATCAGCGGCGACACCACGATGCCGGTGCCCTGGCGCAGCAGCGCGGGAATCTGGTAGCACAGCGACTTGCCGCCGCCGGTGGGCATCAGCACCAGCGCGTCGCCGCCCTCGGCCACATGTTCGACCACGGCCTGCTGCTGGCCGCGGAAACTGGGATAGCCGAAAACGCTTTGCAGCAGCTCGAGGGCGGAGGCATTCATCGCGCACATGCTAGCAAACCCGCCCGACCCGGCCGCCGGAAAAAGCGGCGACGATGCGTCGGCTGCGCCGCTGCTCAGCCGTCCGGCATGCCCCACAGCGCGTGGTCGAGGTCGCCGTCCAGGCCGAAGCGCGACAGCGGCACGCGGCCGTTCTTCACCTCCACGCCTTCGGCGCGCAGCCGCCGCGACTGCTCGCGAAAACCGCGGCTGCCCGGAGGCATCGCGATGTGCCCGCTGGAACGCAGCACGCGGTACCACGGCAGCTCCATGCCGTCGGGCACCTCGCCCAGCAGTCGGCCGACCAGCCGCGCCCGCCCGGGCAATCCCGCACGGGCGGCGATGGCGCCGTAGCTGGCGACGCGGCCGCGCGGGATGGCGGCAATGGCGGCATAGATGCGGGCAGCGGCCTGGTTCATGGTTCACGCGACGCAAGCGGGGATCCGTGGCAGAGTAGCTTCCGGTCCCTGTCGAAGGAAGCCGCCATGCGCCACTTCGAAGCCGTGCGTTCCCACCTCGGCAGCCTGCACGAGCTGCGCCAGAACGATCCCTACCTGATCAGCTTCGACCTGAAACTGGCGCCGAACCGCTACCAGGGCATCTACCTGGCCGAACTGGAGGACGAGGCGGGGCTGCGCTACCTGCGGGTATCCACCCCGATCGGCCCGCTCGCCGGCACCGACCCCGTGCGCTGCCTGCGCTTCAACTGGCAGCAGCGCACCGGCTTTCTCGCGGTGACCGACCTGGACGGCTCGCCCTACCTGCACCTGTGCGAAAACCGCCCCTACGATTTCCTCGACCGCGCCGAACTGCAGCGCCTGGTGCGCGAGCTGGGTGTGCTCGGCGACCAGTTGGAACGTCTGATCGGCGCCGGCGACGACGCGCTGTAGGAACCCCGCTCGCGGGCGATGCTCCTGGAGCGGAGATTCGGGATGCGGGATTGGCAAACGCAGAAAGCATCGCCCGCCAGCGGGCTCCTGCACATGGCGCCGCTCAGGACGCCATGCGGAACACCACCACCAGCCCGTAGGCCAGCAGCGCGGTGACCGGCAGGGTCAGGATCCACGCCCACACCATGCGCTCGACCACCGACCAGCGGATCGAGTTGAAACGCTTGGCCGCGCCCACGCCCATGATCGAGGCAGACACGTTGTGGGTGGTCGACACCGGAATGCCGAAGGCCGAGGCGGCCAGGATGACCGCGGCCGAACTGGTCTCGGCGGCGAAGCCGTTGATCGGGTGCAGCTTGACCATCTTGTGACCGAGCGTCTTGATGATGCGCCAGCCGCCACCGGCGGTGCCGGCGGCCATGGTCAACGCGGAGACCACCTTCACCCATACCGGAATCTCGAAGCCGCCGGCCGGATTGCCGTCGATACGCAGGAAGCCCAGCCACACCGGCAGGTGGTCGAACTGATGGGCGGCGGTGGCGCCGGCCAGCGCCAGCGCGATGATGCCCATGCTCTTCTGCGCGTCGTTCATGCCGTGCGCCACGCCCATCGCGCTGGCCGAAACGATCTGCGCCTTGCCGAAGAAGAAGTTGACGAACGGGGTGCGCCCGAAGCGTCGCAGCCAGCCGTGCCGGTTCGCGAACCAGGCCAGCAGCGCATACAGCGCGCCCATCAGGAAGAAGCCGATGATGAAACCCGCCACCGGCGAGAGCACCATCGGGATGATCACCTTGGGCACCACGCCGTGGCCCTTCAGCACGCTGCCCTCGACCCAGACCACCGCGTCGAAGTTGTTGCCCGAAGCCGCCAGCGCCGCACCCACCAGCGCGCCGATCAGCGCATGGCTCGAGCTGGACGGCAGGCCCAGCCACCAGGTGATCAGGTTCCACACGATGGCCGCCAGCAGCGCGCAGATCAGCAGCTGCGAGCCCATCTCGATCACCCCGGCGTTGATCAGCCCGGAGGCGATGGTGGCCGCCACCGCGGTGCCCATGAACGCGCCGACCAGGTTGGTGCCGGCCGCCAGCAGCACCGCCTGACCCGGCGAGAGCACCTTGGTCGCCACCACCGTGGCGATCGAGTTGGCGGTGTCGTGGAAACCGTTGATGTAGGTGAAGACCAGCGCAATCACCACCACCGCGATGACGATGCTCATGCGCGGCCCCCGATCGGGCCGGAGGAGGTGTGCGACACCGGCAGCACGGCCGGGCAGGACGGAACAGGCGAGGTCACCGGCGCGGCCTCAGGAATTCTTCAGCACGATCGAATAGACGATGTTGCCGACGTCGCGGCACTTGTCGATGGCCTTCTCGATCAGCTCGAACAGGTCCTTCGCCAGCATCGCCCGCATCGCGTCGCCGCCTTCCGTGTACAGCGTGCGATACGGCGCCAGCAGCATGCGGTCGCCTTCCGATTCCAGTGCCTGCAGGCGGTCCTGCAGCTTCTTCACCGGGTCGATGCGCAGGCCGCGGCGCAGCTCGCCGATCATCTCGGCGACCACCTCGCTGGAACGATGCAGCACCAGCGTGCGCTGGGCGAAATCCACTCCGGCCAGGCGCTCGGCCACGATCTCGTAGCGCTCGGCGAACTTCTCGATGGTCTTGGGAATCTTGTACAGCGCCGAGTTCAGCGCCTCGATGTCCTCGCGGTCGAGCGCGGTGACGAAGGTATTCACCAGCTCCTCGCTGATCTGCGCGGCCAGCGCCTTCTCGCGCGCGCGGGTGGCGGCGAAGGCCGCCATCACCGGGCCCTGGCCGGGCCGGGTCAGCAGGTCATGCAGGGCGCCGGCACTTTCGCAGACGGTGGCGGCGCTTTGTTCGAGCAGCCCGTAGAACTTGTCGCCTTTGCCGAAAATCGTCTGCAATGAAAACATGCGGGCCATGCCTGAAGGGGTTGGATGACGGCCATATTACAGGACGCCCGTGTTGCCCCGCATCAATGCCCCCGGTGAACGGCGGCCCGCGCAACCCTTACACTGTGCCCATGCAGCCTGCCCCATCATCGCCGCGATGCTGACCGAAATCGCGCTCGTCCTCGTGCTGGCCCTGTGCAACGGCTTCTTCGCGCTGTCGGAGATGGCGCTGGTGGCCTCGCGCAAGAGCCGCCTCAAGCAGATGGCGCGCGACAGCCGCAAGGCCGCCACCGCCCTGCGCCACGCCGAGGCGCCGGAGCGCTTCCTGTCCACGGTGCAGGTCGGCATCACTGTGCTGATGCTGGTCACCGGCGGGGTCGCCGGCGACAAGATAGGCGGCCACATCGCCGCGTTGCTGCAACATGACACGTGGGCTTGGCTGGCCCCATATGCCCGTGCCATCGGTATTGCGCTCGGCTTCGTGCTGATCTCGTTCATCCAGATCGTGGTCGGCGAGCTGGTGCCCAAGCGGCTGGCGCTGTCGGCGCCGGAAAAGGTCTCCTCGTATGCAGCGTTCCCGATGCTGCTGCTGTCGTATCTGACCGCGCCGTTCGTGTGGCTGCTGAACGCGTCCAGCAACCTGCTGCTGCGCCTGCTGCGGGTCAACACGCAGGGCAGCGGCGTGGTCACGGAGGAGGAGATCCGCCTGCTGGTGGCCGAGAGCGCCGAGCAGGGCGTGCTCGACGCCGACGAGCACAACATGGTCAACCGCGTGCTGCGCCTGGGCGACCGCACGGTGGACAGCGTGATGACCCCGCGCATGCGCATCGCCTGGCTGGACATCGCGGCGACCCGCGAGGAGAACATCGCGGTGCTGCGCGAGACCCCGTATTCGTGCTACCCGGTGTACCGCGGCGACGAGAGCGAGGTGGTCGGCGTGGTCGAGGTCAAGCGCCTGCTGCACAGCTTCGCCGAAGGCACGCCGGAACTGTTCGGCCACCTGGCCAAGCCGCTGTTCGTGCCGGCCACCGCACGCGCGCTGGACCTGCTGGAGGAATTCCGCGACGCCGAGACGCCGCTGGCGCTGGTGGTGGACGAGTACGGCGACATCGAGGGCGTGGTCACCGTCAACGACCTGCTGGCGGCGGTGGTCGGCGCCAGCCAGATCGGTCATGCCGGCAGCAGCGAGGACAGCCCGATCAAGCGGCGCGCCGACGGCAGCTGGCTGATCGACGGCAGCCTGTCCACCGACGACCTGCGCGAGCTGCTGCAGCTCGGCGAACTGCCCGGCGAGGACGAGCACGAGTACCGCACCGCCGCCGGCATGGTGATGACCGCGCTCGGCCACATCCCGCAGACCGGCGAAGAGTTTGCCTGGCACGGCATCCGCTTCGAGGTGGTCGACCTGGACGGCGCGCGCATCGACAAGCTGCTGGTCACGCCGCCGCCCAAGCTGGAACTGTCCGACAACGAGCAATAGCCGTTGTGGCGCCTCCCCTTGCTCGCCGGGGGAGGCGGGAGGGGATAAGGTTCTTCGCACCGCTCCGACAAAAGCACCCCGCTCCGGCCCTCCCCTGCTGCGCCGGGGAGGGAGCAAGGCCGGCTATCTGCCCTTCGCCAGGCCCGCCATCCGCTGCGCGTCGGCGAGGATGCCGTGCAGCACGCGCAGCTCGCGTGCGTCCGGCTGGGCGCGCTGAAACAGCTTGCGCAGGCGCAGCATGATCGTGGTGGGCTCGCGACCCTTGTGGAAGTCGATGTCATCCAGCGTCTGCGCCAGGTGGCGGTAGAACTGCTCCATCTGCGCCGCGTCGGCCAGCGGCTCGTCATGTTCCGGCGGCGGCGCCGGCGGCGCGTCGCCGAGCATCGCCATGCGCATTTCATAGGCCATCACCTGCACGGCCTGCGCCAGGTTGAGCGAGCTGAAATCGTCCACGCTGGGAATGCGCACCATCGCGTGGCAGTGCGCCAGTTCCTCGTTCTCCAGCCCGGTGCGTTCGTTGCCGAACACCAGCGCCACCTGCTCGCCGCGGGCCGCCGCGGCCAGCGCCCGCCGCGCCGCCTCGCGCGGGGAGAGCTCCGGCAGGTTCACGCCGCGCCGGCGCGCCGACAGGCCCAGCGCCAGGCTGCTGCCAGCCAGGCCGTCGACAAGCTCGGCATGGATGCCGGCATGGGCCAGCACGTCGTCCGCCCCGGCGGCCAGCGCATTCGCCTCCGGGTCGGGAAAACGGTGCGGCGCGACCAGTTCCATGCGGGCGAAGCCCATCGTGCGGATCGCCCGCGCCGCGCTGCCGATGTTGCCCGGATGCGAGGTGCGCACCAGCACGTAGCGGAAGCGGGCGGCGAGTTGCTCAGGATCGATCATGCGCAGGACGACTGACGACAGGAACCGGCAAGGATAGCGGACGCGGGGCGGCCCGGCGCCGCCTCTGCTAGAATCGCCGGCCGCAGCCCAAGCTCTCTTCCAAAGTCGA
This sequence comes from Rhodanobacter sp., assembly GCA_024711345.1. GTDB lineage: Bacteria > Pseudomonadota > Gammaproteobacteria > Xanthomonadales > Rhodanobacteraceae > Rhodanobacter. The sequence goes on from JANJTA010000017.1 coordinate 100,415, forward strand.
TACCCATGGCCCGACCCCACGTCACGATCGCGGCGCGCGCCGCCCGTTCCGCAGGCAACGTGATCCTGCGCTACATGAACCGCATCGACGGCCTCAACGTCGTCGAGAAGCAGCAGATGGACTTCGTCTCCGAGGTCGACAAGCTGGCCGAGGCGGAAATCATCAAGGAACTGCGCCGCGCCTACCCCGACCACGCGATCCTCGCCGAAGAAAGCGGTGCGCTCGGCAAGGGGCCGCTGACCTGGGTGATCGACCCGCTGGACGGTACCCACAATTACCTGCGCAGCATCCCGCACTTCTGCGTGTCGATCGCGTTGCTGGAAAAGGGCGTGCCGGTCCACGCGGTGATCTTCGATCCGCTGCGCGACGAGCTGTACACCGCCAGCAAGGGCGACGGCGCCTACCTCAATGACCGGCGCATGCGCGTCGGCAAGCGCGAGAACCTGGGCGGCGCGATGATCGCCACCGGCTTCCCCTTCCGCCAGCGCACGCACCTCGCCGCGCAGCTCGACATGACCCGCGCCATCCTCGGCCAGGCCGAGGACATCCGCCGCTCCGGCTCCGCCGCGCTGGATCTCGCCTACGTCGCCGCCGGACGCTACGACGGCTACTTCGAGATCGGCCTGAAGCCATGGGACATGGCCGCCGGCGTGCTGCTGGTGCACGAGGCGGGTGGGCGCTATTGCGACTTCGCCGGCCGCGACGGCATCCCGGAGAGCGGCAACCTCGTCGCCGGCAACCTCAACGTGGCCAAGGCGATGGTCGACGCGATCGGGCAGCAGGCCACGCCGGAATTGCTCAAGGCCTGAGCGGCTAGCCCGATTGAATGAGCGGAGGCGCCTGCGGGCGCCTTCCTTCGTTTCAGGATGTCGCCTCGCGCAGGAAGTCGCGCAGGAACGGGATGGTGATGCGCCGCTGCGCGGCCAGCGACGCGACATCCAGCCGATCGAGCAGGTCGAGCAGCGCGCCCAGGTCGCGCGTGTGGCGGGCGAACAACCAGTCCAGCACGCCGTCGTCCAGCTCGATGCCGCGGGCGGCGGCCTGCGCCTTCAGCACCGCGCGGCGTTCGCCGTCGTCCAGCGGTTTCAGCGCGAACCGGGTGCAGGCGCCGAGGCGCGAGCGCAGGTCGGGCAGTGCGATGCCGAGCTGGGCCGGCGCGGCATCGGCGGCAAACAGCAGCGCGCTGCCTTCGGCTTTGGCGCGGTTGTACAGGTCGAACAGCGCGTGTTCCGCGTCGCGGTTGCCAACCGTCGCTCCGAGGTCGTCCAGCGCCAGCAGCTCGCTGCCGGCGACGCCACGCAGGGCTGCGGGGTGATCGGTAAGTGTGGCCAGCGGCAGGTACTGCACCTGCCGCCCGGTCGCACTCGCTGCCTGGCAGGCGGCCATGAGCAAATGGCTGCGGCCGCTGCCGCTGGCGCCGTACAGGTAGACCCACGGTGCGCCCGGTTGCAGCGCCAGGGCCTGTACCGCGGCCAGCGCGGCGGCGTTGGCGCCCGCGTGGAAATGCTCGAAGCGCTGGCGACGCGGCCAGCGCAGCGCCAGCGGCAACTGCGGGATCATGGTTCGGCCCGGTCGTCCCGCGGCGGCTCGACCGTGGTCTCGACCGCGCCGTCGCGATGCACGGCCAGCTCCACCTCGGCAATCACCGGATCGTCCGGCCCCGCCCGGGTGTACAGCTCGCTCATGCGGTAGCGTTCGATCAGGTAGCGCAGCAGCACCATGATCACCGACGCCGCCGGCAGCGCCAGCAGCACGCCGAGGAAGCCGAACAGGTAGCCGCCGGCCAGCACGGCGAACATCACCGCCACCGGGTGCAACCCGATCTTGTCGCCGACCAGCTTGGGCACCAGCACGTAGCCTTCCAGCAACTGGCCGACCGCGAACACGCCGCACACCAGCAACACGTGGGCCCAATCGCCGTACTGCACCAGCGCGGCGACGATCGCCGCCACGAAACCGATGATGAAGCCCAGGTACGGCACGAAGCTGAGCAGGCCGGCGACCATGCCGATCAGCGGCCCCACGGTCAGCCCCATCACGCCGAGGCCGGCACCGTAGAACACGCCCAGCGCCAGCATCACCAGCAATTGGCCGCGCACGAAGGCGCCGAGGATCTGGTCCGACTCGCGGGCCAGGTAGGCGACGGTGGGCTGGATCGAGCGCGGCAGCACGGCGTCGACCTTCGCCACCAGCCGATCCCAGTCGCGCAGCAGGTAGAACGCCACCACCGGGATCAGCACCAGGTTGGTCAGCCACATCGCGATGCCGAGCCCGCCGCGCGAAACCTTGCCCAGCACCGAGGTGGCGACGCCGCCGATCGAGCCGATGTGCGCCTTGATCGCGACCAGCAGGCGGTCGCTGTCGAAGGTGTGCGGGTCCAGGTGCAATCGCGCCTGCAGCCACGGCCACACGGTGTTCTGCGCCCAGTCGCCGTAGCGCGGCAGGTTGCTGATCAGGTTCTCGATCTGGCGCGCGATCAGCGGGATCAGCAGCAGCAGCACGCCGACCACCACGACCATGATCACCACGAACACGATGGTGGCCGCCCACATCCGCTTCAGCCCCAGCCGTTCCAGCCGGTCGGCCAGCGGGTCGCCCAGGTAGGCCAGCATGGCGGCCACCGCGAACGGCATCAGCACCGGCGCCAGCAGCCAGATCAGCCAGATCAGCCAGACGATGGCCGCCGTGATGGCGAGCAGTTGCCAGCGGCGCGAAAGGTCCTTGTCCTGATTCACCCGATAGCTCCCTTTACCTCAGCCAGCGCAGGTTGGCATCGGCGCCCGGGTGCGGCTCGCCCTGCAGCAGCAGGTGGCCGCCGGCGGCGAGGTTCGCGGCCAGCGCGCTGATCGGCGCGGACGCCTTGACGTACAGCAGCACGCCGTCGTTCTGCGCGCCCAGGGTCTGCACCTGCTTCACCGAAGGGTCGTCCTGCAGGATCGCCACCAGGCTGGCGTAATCCATCGCCGATTGCAGCCCGCTGACCCACAGCTTGCCCTCGCTGGGGCCGGCGCCGATCACGTTGAGCTGCTTGCCGAGGCGATCGACCAGGCCGTTGCCGGCGTCGCCCAGCAACGTCTGCGCATCGGCGCCCTGATCGCTCCAGTGCTGCGCCTGGCCGCCCGAGACCAGCGTCCAGTCGGCGCCGCCATCGTGCAGCTTGCCAAGCAGCACCAGACCGGTGTGGTACTGCCGGTTGACCGCCACCAGCGCGGCGGGATCGGCGGCGGCGACCTTGGCCGGATCGGGCGGATTGCCGTCGGGGTAGGCCACATTGGTGCCGCGCGCGGCGGCAGCGGCGGCCAGGCTGGCCAGCGCCGGCTGGTCGAGCAGGCGGCCGTCGCTGCCTTGCACCAGCAGCAGCACCGGCGGCCTGATGCCGGCGCTCTGCACGCCCAACTTGGTCACCAGCCGGCGCACCGTGCCCGGTTCGAACTCCACCTCCAGCACCAGCCCGGTCGCGGCACGCTGGTACTGGAACTTCTGCACCATCGAGGCTGCGTTGCCTAGCGCCTCGCCGTAGCCGGCGTTGCCGCGCAGGTCCTGGCCACCGGCGACCCGCGTCAGCACCTGGCCGAGCGCGGTGGCGAAGGCCTGGTCGCGCTGGGCGTCGCTGGTGTCGGCCACCGGCACGACTACCGCATATGGCGAGCCGGCGACCTGCGCATGTGCCGCCGGCCAGGCGACAAACAGCAGCAGGGTGACGATCAGCAGGCGGGACAGGCGCATGGGGGCATCTTCTGAGGGAAAGCTCGCCGGAAGTCTGCCCAATCGCCCCCCCTTCCGTCCATCGCGACCGTCAGCCAACCCGGCGCCTGCGGCCGGCAGCGCCGTCACAAGCTGGTAAACTTGCACGTTTCGTCCACACCGGTTTCCGCCATGTCTGACGCCCTCACCTACCGCGCCGCCGGCGTCGATATCGATGCCGGCAATGCGCTGGTCGAACGCATCAAGCCGCTGGTCAAGCGCACCTCCCGCCCCGAGGTGATGGGTGGGCTGGGCGGGTTCGGCGGGCTGTTCAACCTGGGCGGCAAGTACAAGGAGCCCGTGCTGGTCTCCGGCACCGATGGCGTGGGCACCAAGCTCAAGCTGGCCCAGCAGCTTGGCCGCCACGACACGATCGGCATCGATCTGGTCGGCATGTGCGTCAACGACGTGCTGGTGCAGGGCGCCGAGCCGCTGTTCTTCCTCGACTACTTCGCCACCGGCAAGCTGGACGTGGACACCGCTGCCCGCGTGGTCGGCGGCATCGCCGCGGGCTGCGAGCTGGCCGGCTGCGCGCTGATCGGCGGCGAAACCGCCGAGATGCCGGACATGTACCCGCCCGGCGAATACGACCTGGCCGGCTTCACCGTGGGCGCGGTGGAGAAGTCGCAGATGCTCACCGGCACGGCGATCGTGGCCGGCGACGTGGTGCTGGGCGTGGCTTCCAGCGGCCCGCACTCGAACGGCTATTCGCTGATCCGCAAGATCCTCGAGCGCGCCGGCCATCCGTTCGAGCTCGACCTCGGCGGCGTGAAGCTGGCCGACGCGCTGATGGCGCCCACCACGATCTATGTGAAGCCGATGCTGGAGTTGCTGGGGGCGCAAAGCGCCGCCATCCACGGCATGGCCCACATCACCGGCGGCGGCCTCAAGGAAAACATCATCCGCGTGGTGCCGGACGGCCTCGGCATCGCGCTGGACGCCTCCGCCATCGTGCTGCCGCCGGTGTTCGACTGGCTGATGCGCGAGGGCAAGGTGACGCGCGAGGAAATGTGGCGCACGTTCAATTGCGGTGTCGGCTTCACCGTGATCCTGCCGCCGGACGCGGTGGCCGGCGCCTCCGCGCTGCTGGCCAGGCACGGCCTGGCCAGCTCGGTGATCGGCGACATCGTGCCCGCCACCGGCGACGAGCGCGTGCGGATCGGCTGAATCGCCTCATGACCGTTGCTCCTGCCAAGGTTGCCGTGCTCGCCTCCGGGCGCGGCAGCAACCTCGCTGCGCTGCTCGAGGCGCGCGCGCGCGGCGAACTGCCGGTCGAGTTCGTGCTGGTCGGCAGCGACAAGGCCAGCGCGCCCGCGCTGCGCCTGGCCGAAGCCGCCGGCATCCCGACGCTGGCGCTCGACCCGCGCAGCTACCCGGATCGGCGCGCTTTCGACGTCGACCTGTTCGCCCGCCTCAAAGCCAGCGGTGCCGAGTGGCTGGTGCTGGCCGGCTTCATGCGCGTGCTCGACGGCGAGGCGCTGCGGCCGTGGGTGGGACGCATCATCAACATCCACCCCTCGCTGCTGCCGAAATACCGCGGCCTGCACACCCACCGGCGCGCGCTGGAGGCGTGCGATGCCGAACACGGCGCCAGCGTGCATTTCGTCACCGCCGAGCTGGATGGCGGCCCGGTGATCGCGCAGGCCTGCCTGCCGATCGAGCCCGGCGACGACGAGGAGCGCCTGGCCCAGCGCCTGCTGCCGCTGGAACACCGGCTGCTGCCGGCGGTACTGCGCCTGCTGGCCGAAGGCCGGCTGCAGTGGGACGGCCGGGCGCCGCGTTTCGACGGTGAGCTGCTGGTGGCGCCGCTGCGGCTGGGTGACCACGGCCTGCAACCGCAGCAACGGCCTGCACCAGCGCCGTCCTCCCCGTGAGGCGCCTTTCAACGGAGGCGGGTCAAGCGGAATGACGAGCGAGGCCGCCTTAGAACCGGTTCAGCCCCGCGTGGGCAGACTCGGCACATGACCATCCGATCCCTGCTCGCTTCCCTGTTCGGCCTCGGCCTGCTGCTTGGCGCCGGCGCCGCCACCGCCGCCGCGCCGCCGGCGTTCACCGCCACCTACAACGTGTCGCAGGGCGGCCAGCCGATGGGCCACGCCACGGTAAGCCTGCACGCGGCCGGCAACGGCGAGTGGATCTACCGCAAGGACGTCAAGGGCACCGGCGGACTGGCCGCGCTGCTGGCCGCCAGCGTGGCGGAAAGCTCACGCTTCTGCTGGAAGGGCGACGTGCCGGAGGCAATCAGCTACGACTACCGGATGCAGACGGCGGTCAAGCAGAAACAGCGCCAGCTGGCGGTCGACTGGCCAGCCCAGCAGGTCCGCGTCGACGAAGGCAAGGGTCCGCACACCTACCGGGCCGTCCCCGGCATGGTCGAGCGCAATACCCTGGCGCTGGCGCTCGGCGTGGCCCTGCACGACGGCAAGCGGCAGCTCGCGCTGCCGGTGGCGGTACGCCAGGAAGTGCAGGTGCAGCACTTCAAGGTGACCGGCCAGGAAGCTATCGAGGTGCCGGCCGGCCGCTTCGACGCCCAACGGGTCGACCGCACCGACGCCGACCGTGGCTTCAGCGCCTGGTACGCGCCCGACCGCTACCCGCTACCGGTGAAGCTGTCGCAGCACGATGGCGGCGACATGGTGATGGAGCTGGTGAGCTACAAAGCCGACTGAGCCGCCGTCCGGCGCAGCCTTGGCTGCAAGCCGGGGAGGCTGGGGGTAGCCTCGGGGTGGCGAGAAAGATCAAGAGCACGCCACCGCGGCCCTCCCCTGCTGCGCCATGGAGGGAACAAAACTTCAATTGGGCAGGCGACGGATCTTCGCGCCGAGCACGCCGAGCTTTTCCTCGATGTTCTCGTAGCCGCGGTCGATGTGGTAGACGCGGTCGACCACGGTGTCGCCCTTGGCCACCAGCCCGGCCAGCACCAGGCAGGCCGAGGCGCGCAGGTCGGTGGCCATGATCGGTGCGCCGCTCATCTGCGCCACGCCATGCACCACCGCGGTATTGCCTTCGAGGCGGATGTCGGCGCCGAGCCGCTGCAGCTCGTGCGCGTGCATGAAGCGGTTCTCGAACACCGTCTCGGTGACCACGCCGGTGCCTTCGGCCACGCAGTTCAGCGCGGTGAACTGCGCCTGCATGTCGGTCGGGAACGCCGGGTACGGTGCGGTGCTGATGTTGACTGCCTTCGGCCGACGCCCGCCCATGTCCAGTTCGATCCAGTCGTCGCCGGTGGAGATCTGCGCACCGGATTCCTCCAGCTTGGCCAGCACCGCGTCCAGCGTGTCGGCGCGCGCATGCCGCGCGCGCACCTTGCCGCCGGTCATCGCCGCGCCGACCAGGTAGGTGCCGGTCTCGATGCGGTCGGGCAGCACGTCATGCTCGGCCCCGTGCAACCGCTCGACGCCGTGGATCACCATGGTCGAGGTGCCGGCGCCCTCGATCTGCGCGCCCATCGCGGCCAGGCAATGGGCCAGGTCGACCACCTCCGGTTCCTGCGCCGCGTTCTCGATCACCGTGGTGCCGTGCGCCAGCGTGGCCGCCATCATGATGTTCTCGGTGCCGGTGACGGTGACCATGTCCATCACGATGCGCGCGCCCTTCAGCCGGCTCGCCTTGGCCTTGATGTAGCCGTTTTCGACGGTGATCTCGGCGCCCAGCGCCTGCAGGCCGCGAATGTGCTGGTCGACCGGGCGCGAACCGATCGCGCAACCGCCGGGCAGCGAGACCTCGGCCTGGCCGAAGCGCGCGACCAGCGGGCCTAGCACCAGGATCGAGGCGCGCATGGTGCGCACCAGGTCATACGGCGCCACGCAGGTGCTGGTGGTGCGCGGGTCGACGTGCATCTTCATGCGGTCGTCCAGCACCAGTTGCACGCCCATCTGGCCGAGCAGCTCGATGAAGGTGGTGACGTCGTGCAGGTGCGGCACGTTGCCGATGCTGACCGGCTCGTCGGCCAGCAGGCAGCCGGCAAGGATCGGCAGCACGGCGTTCTTGGCGCCGGAAATGGCGACCTCGCCATGGAGTGGCACGCCGCCGTTGATGAGGATTTTGGCCATAAGTCGGGAAACAGGAAGTCGGGAATGGGAATCGGGAGAAGCAGTGAGGGGCGCGGGTGAAGGCTTTCGCCATTCTCTATTCCCTGTTCCCTGCCTCCTCGGGTGTCAGTGTCTTCAGCGCCAGCGCGTGGATCGCGCCGCCCATCAGTTCGCCCAGCGTGGCGTAGACCAGCCGGTGCCGCGCCAGCGGCAGCTTGCCGGCGAACTGGCTGGAGACCACGGTGGCCTCGAAATGCACGCCGTCGGCGCCGCTGACCTCCACCCGGGCGCCGGGCAGGCCGTTTTCGATCATCGCCTGGATGCGGGCGGGGTCCATCGGGAGGGGTTCCATGCGGGAGTATGGGCAGCCGGCAGCGGATTCCCTTGCCGCCGGAACCCATGCGCTGGCATTTATGACGTTAAAATGCGGACATGCCATGGTAATGGAAATCCGCGGGCGCAGAAATGACCGTGCTTCCAGCCGGCCCGAGCGGGGCCGCCAGCCGTGACCGCCCGGGCACCGTCCGCCCTTCATCGAGCCCCCATGAACGCACGCATCGCCCCATCCGCCCCGATCGACCTCAACCCGGAGGCCGTCACCCGCAGCGCACGCACGGTGATCGCCACCGAGGCGTCTGCCGTGGAGGCGCTGGAACCGCGGATCGGGCCGGCCTTCGTCGAAGCCTGCCGGCTGATCCTGGGCTGCCGCGGCCGCGTGGTGGTCAGCGGCATGGGCAAGTCCGGCCACGTCGGGCGCAAGATCGCCGCCACCCTGGCCTCCACCGGCACGCCGGCGTTCTTCGTGCACCCGGGCGAGGCCAGCCACGGCGACCTCGGCATGATCCTGCCGCAGGACGTGGTGCTGGCGATCTCCTACTCCGGCGAGACCGACGAGCTGCTGTTCATCCTGCCGGTGATCAAGCGCCAGGGCATCCCGCTGATTGCCATCACCGGCCGCCCCACCTCCTCGCTGGCCAGCCAGGCCGACGTGCATCTGGACGGCAGCATCTCCAGCGAGGCCTGTCCGCTGGGCCTGGCGCCGACCACCAGCACCACCGTGGCGCTGGTGCTGGGCGACGCGCTGGCGATCGCCCTGCTGGAGGCGCGCGGCTTCACCTCCGACGACTTCGCCCGCTCGCACCCGGCCGGCGCGCTGGGCCGGCGCCTGCTGCTGCACATCAGCGACGTGATGCACAGCGGCGACGAAGTGCCGCGGGTTTCCCCCGACGCCAGCCTCACCGCCGCGCTGGTCGAGATGACCCGCAAGCACCTGGGCATGACCGCGGTGGTCGACGCCGAGCAACGCCTGCTCGGCGTGTTCACCGACGGCGACCTGCGCCGCGCACTGGACGACGACGGCGTGGACCTGCGCGGCGCCACCGTGGCCGAGCTGATGACCCGCGGTCCGAAGACGATCGGCCCCGACAAGCTGGCGGCCGAAGCAGCGCAGCTGATGGAGAAGTACCAGATCCACGCGCTGTTGGTGGTCGACGACGCGCAGCGCGTGGTCGGCGCGCTGAACATCCATGACCTGCTCCGCGCGCGGGTGGTCTGACGTCCGATTTGTCTCGACAAATCAGACCCATCAGGCATGCCGCTCTTGACGCTTTCCCATCACGCATAGCCAACAATCCCAAATCGTGCCCACCTCCCCCTACCTCGCCAACCTCCCCAGCGACCTGCTGTCCCGCGCCGCGAAGATCCGCGTGGCCGTGTTCGACGTGGACGGCACGCTGACCGACGGGCGCCTGTGGTACGGCGAGGACGGCCGCGAGACCAAGGTGTTCCACGTGCACGACGGGCTGGGCCTGAAGCGGCTGCATGCCAACGGCGTGCAGGTGGCGATCATCAGCGCGCGGATCAGCCACCCGGTGGCGCTGCGCGCCGAGGAGCTGGCCATCAGCCACGTCTACCAGGGCCAGGGCGACAAGCGGGCCTGCCTGCGTGAGTTGCTCGACGCGCTGCAGCTGGCGCCCGCGCAGGCCGCGTTCATCGGCGACGACCTGCCCGACCTGCCCCCGATGCGTCTTGCCGGGCTGGCGGTGGCGGTGGCCAACGCGCACCCCTGGGTGGCCGCCGCGGCGCACTGGCAAACCACGCGCGGCGGCGGCATGGGCGCGGCGCGCGAGGTGTGCGACCTGATCCTGCACGCGCAGGGCAAGGACGCCGCCGAGCGGGAGCGCTGGCAATGAAGCTGCGCCGCTGGTTGCGCGACCGGCGCGTGCCGGCCGCGACTTTCGCCATCGCGCTCGCCGCGGGCGTGGCGCAGCTGCTGCTGTGGTGGTTCGGGCCGGCGCCGCGCAGCAGCGACTTCGTCGGCCCGCCGCGCTCGGGCTACACCCTCACCGACGCACGCATGACCGAGTACGACGCCGAGGGCCGGCCCAGTTTCCACCTGCAGTCGCCGCACCTGGAGCGGCGCGAGGGCGACGACTCGCTGTACCTCAACGCGCCCACCTTCCAGCTGCCGTCCCACCAGGCCGGCGTGCCGGACTGGAAGGGCCAGTCGCTGTACGGCTGGGTCAACAAGGATGGCAGCCAGCTCAAGCTGCAGGGCCCGGTGGAAATGAACCGGACGGCGTTCGGCGACACGCCCGCCACCCACATGCAGACCGCCGACGTCACCGCCTGGCCGAAACAGAACCGCCTGGAAACCGCCGCCCCGGCGCAGATGGTGCAGGGCGGCACTAGAATCAGCGGCGTCGGCATGCGTGCCGACCTCAACGACAAACACCTGGAGCTGCTCGATGATGTCCATGCCACCTTCCCGCCGCGCCAGCGCTAGGTTCGCGCTTGCCATCGCGGTCCTGGGCCTGCTCGCGGCCCAGCCGGCGCTGGCCAGGAAAAGCGACCGCCAGCAGGAAATGCAGGTCGCCGCGAAGAACTTCGACGGCTTCCAGAAGCCGAACAGCGTGAGCACGCTGACCGGCAACGTGGTGATCACCCAGGGCACGCTGAAGGCCACCGGCGCGCAGGCCAAGGTGTACTTCGACGCCGACACCCAGATCAGCCGGGTGGTCATCACCGGCAACCCGGCCCACCTCGAACAGCTGGACGACAACGGCAACCTGATGCTGGGCGACGCCGCCACGCTCGACTACGACAACCTCAAGGGCATCGCGGTGCTCAGCGGCAACGCCTCGGTCACCCAGAAGGGCCGCGGCGAAGCGCGCGGCGACCGGCTCACCTACAACACCGAAACCAGCCAGATGACCGGCGAGAGCGCCGGCGACGGCCTGGTGCACATGACCTTCAAGCCCAAGCCGCAGGCGGCTGCCACGCCGGCTCCGGCCAGCAGCAGCTCCACGCCGCAGGAGCAGCCCTAACCGATGTTGTCCGCCGAAGGTCTGCAGAAGAGTTTCAAGTCGCGCCAGGTCGTCAAGGACTTCGGCTTCTCGATCCGCGAAGGCGAGGTAGTCGGCCTGCTCGGCCCCAACGGCGCCGGCAAGACCACCTGCTTCTACATGGTGGTCGGGCTGATCGAGGCCGACGGCGGCACGATCAAGCTGGACAAGCTGGACATCACCGGCGCGCCGATGCACGAGCGCGCCCGGCTCGGCATCGGCTATCTGCCGCAGGAAGCGTCGGTGTTCCGCCGGCTCAGCGTGGCGGACAACATCATGGCGGTACTGGAGCTGCGCAACGGGCTCAGCGCGGCGCAGCGCGACAGCGAGCTGGAGAACCTGCTGGACGAGCTGAAGATCACCCACATCGCCACGCAGAAAGGCATCAGCCTGTCCGGCGGCGAGCGGCGCCGGGTGGAGATCGCCCGCGCGCTGGCCGCCAACCCGCGCTACATGCTGCTGGACGAACCGTTCGCCGGGGTCGACCCGATCTCGGTCGGCGAGATCCAGCGCATCGTGCGGCACCTGAAGGAACGCGGCATCGGCGTGCTGATCACCGACCACAACGTGCGCGAGACGCTGGGCATCTGCGACCGCGCGTACATCCTGAACGAGGGCGAGGTGCTCTCGCGCGGCACCCCGGCGCACATCCTCGCCGACGAGAAGGTGCGCGAGGTCTACCTGGGCCGCGAGTTCCGGCTCTGACACTTCCTGTCACGGCCGGTTTCCGCCCACGGCCGCTATGGCCGCACTCGCGGGCACGCGCTAGGATTGGGTCGATCCTCCCTTCCCCCGACTGGCTGGCATGAAACCCGCACTGCAGTTTCGCCTCCACCAGCAGCTGACGCTGACGCCGCAACTGCAGCAGGCGATACGCCTGTTGCAGCTGTCGCAGCTGGAGCTGGAAGCCGAATTGCGGCAGATCGCCGAGAGCAACCCGTTGCTGGAGTTCGCCGAGGAAGTGGAGGACGAGGAGGCGATCGAGGACGTCGCCGCCGAAGGCGATTACCCCAGCGTCGACGCGGTCACCGCCGCCGGCAGCGAGGACGGCGAGGCCACCGATTGGTCCGACGGCGGCGTGGCCGAAACGCCGATCGACTTCTCCACCAGCAGCAGCGTCGGCAGCAGCAGCGGCAGCGGCACGCGCGGCGACGAGGATTTCGAACCGCAGAACGCCGCGCCTGAAACCCTGCAGCAGCACCTGTTGTGGCAGCTCAACCTGGCCTCGTTCACCCCCCGCCAGCACCTGATCGCCACCGTGCTGATCGACGCGCTGAACCCCGCCGGCTACCTGGCCGAGGGGCTGGAAGCCATCCTCGCCGCCTTGCCCGCCGACCTCGACGCCAGCATCGCCGAGATCGAGGAGGTACGCCGCTGCCTGCAGGGTTTCGACCCCGCCGGCGTGGGCAGCCTGGACCTGCGCGACTGCCTGCGCGTGCAACTGGAACAATTCGATCCGCTGACCCCGCACCGCGAGCTGGCGCTGCGCATCGTCGACACCGAGCTGGAGCTGCTGGCGCGCAACGACATCGCGCGGCTGGCGCGGCGCCTGCGCGCCGACGAGAACGACGTGGCCGATGCCGCCGTGCTGATCCGCAGCCTCGACCCGCGCCCCGGCGCCGCGCTCGACGCCACCCCGGTGGAATACGTGGCGCCGGACGTCTACGCGCTGCGCGACGGCACCCGCTGGCGGGTCAGCCTGAATCCGGACGCGCAGCCGCGGCTGGGCCTGAACCAGCACTACTGCGGCCTGATCGCCCAGGCCCGCGGCGAGGACGCCAGCTGGATGCGCGGCCAGCTGCAGGAGGCGCGCTGGCTGATCAAGAGCCTGGAATCGCGCGCCGAGACCCTGCTGAAGGTCGCCGAGGCGATCGTGCGACGGCAGAGCGCGTTCCTCGACTACGGCCCCGAGGCGATGCACCCGCTGGTGCTGCGCGAGGTGGCCGAGGAGGTGGGGATGCACGAGTCCACCATCTCGCGCGTCACCACGCGCAAGTACCTGCACACCCCGCGCGGCACCTTCGAGCTGAAGTATTTCTTTTCCAGCGGCGTGTCCACCGAGGACGGCGGCAGCGCCTCGGCCACCGCGATCCAGGCCATGCTGCGCAAGCTGATCGAGGCCGAGGACGTGCGCAAGCCGTTGTCCGATCTGGCGATCGCCGAGGAATTGCAGCGCAAGGGCATTCAGGTCGCCCGCCGCACCGTGGCCAAATACCGGGAGGGACTGCGCATACCCACCTCCAGCGAACGCCAGCGCGCGGGCTGATTGTCGCAGGCGCCCGCGGGAACTTGGTTATCGCCGAAACGTTCCCATACCAGAGACAGGATGATTGACGATGTGCGTCGCCCCGCGCGAGGCACGTCCACCCGCCGCGAAACGCGGCACTGCACCACCAGAGGAGGCGCCCCATGCAATTCCAACTCAGCGGTCAGCAGATTGAAGTCACCCCGGCCCTGCGCGACCACGCCACCGCCAAGCTCGACCGCCTCACCCGCCTCGACGACAAGTTGAAGAGCCTCGCCATCGTGCTGTCCGTCGACAAGCTGCAGCATCGCGCCGACGGCACCCTGGGCGTCGTCGGCGCCACCTTGCACGCGGAGGCCACCGAGGCCGACATGTACGCCTCCATCGACGTGCTGTTCGACAAGCTGGTCGCCCAGCTGCGCAAGTACCGCGAGAAGGTCGCCGACAAGCACCAGCGCGAGACGCGCGACGAACGCCAGTACGGCTGACCGAAACCACTTCCGGCCGACGGCGGCCCGCCCGTTCCGGGGCGGGCCGTTTTTGCCTCCGCACGCGCGTATCTGCCCAAGCTGGCACAATGGCCGCACACCGCCGCGGCCCACCGACTACCGGCACGCGGCGCAAGGGAACGAAGGCTTGGACCGGATCAGCGCGCGACAACTCTATGACGGCGTCCACCAGCGCATGGCTTTGCGCTGGGTGTCGGGCATGCGCGGCGAGTCGCGCATGCTCGAGCCGGGCGTGGCGCAGGCGCGCCGGCCCTCGCTGATCGGCTACCTCAACATCATCTACCCGAACAAGATCCAGATCATCGGCTCGGAAGAGCTGAACTACCTCGACGGACTGGACTCGCGCCAGCGCTGGGAGGTGATGCACAAGATCGCCGCCTACCAGCCGGTGGCGCTGATCGTGACCAAGGACCAGGCCGTGCCGGCGGACCTGCGCGAGGTGGCCGAGGAAACCGATACGCCGCTGTGGATCAGCTCCAAGCGCGGCCATGAGCTGCTGACCTACCTGCAGTACCACCTGGCGCGCATGCTGGCGGCCAAGGTCACCCTGCACGGCGTGTTCCTGGAAGTGTTCTCGATCGGCGTGCTGATCACCGGCGAGGCCGGCTCCGGCAAGAGCGAGCTGGCACTGGAACTGATCAGCCGCGGTCACCGGCTGGTGGCCGACGACGCCACCGAGTTCACCCTGATCGCGCCGGACGTGATCGACGGCAGCTGCCCCGAACTGCTGCAGGACCTGCTGGAGGTGCGCGGGCTGGGCGTGCTCAACGTGCGCGAGATGTTCGGCCACATGTCGGTCAAGGCCTCCAAGTACCTGCGCCTGGTGGTACACCTGAAGCCGCTGCGCGACGGCGAGCTCAACCTGGACGCCGGCGGCGACGCGCTGACCCGCCTCACCGGCGACATCGGCCATCGCGAGGTGTTCGACGTGAAGGTGCCGATGATCACCATCCCGGTGGCCTCCGGCCGCAACCTGGCGGTGCTGGTCGAGGCGGCGGTGCGCAGCCACGCCCTGAAAAGCAAGGGCATCGATCCGGCGCAGACCTTCATCGACCGCCAGGCGCACCAGCTGCGCCGATTGCCCCCATGGTGAAAGCATGAGCGACGAGACCCGCCCCCCTGTCCCGCTGGCCGATCCGCACGACATCCACCTGATCGTGCTGACCGGCATGTCCGGCGGCGGCAAGACGGTAGCGCTGCGCGCGCTGGAGGACCTGGAGTTCTACTGCGTCGACAACCTGCCGGTGGTGCTGCTGCCGCAGCTGGTCGACGCGGCCACCCGCGGCGACCGCCGCGGCCGGCCGCGGCTCATCGCGGTGGGCGTGGACGTGCGCAACCGCAGCACCGATTTCGCGCACATGCCGACCGTGCTGTCGGAGCTGGCCGGCGCCGGCGTGCAGGTGCACCTGATCTTCCTCGATTGCCGCGACGAAGTGCTGATCAAGCGCTACTCGGAGACTCGTCGCCGCCACCCGCTGGCCACCCGCGGCGTGTCGCTGGCCGATGCGATCGTCGAGGAGCGCCGGCTGCTGCGCCCGCTGATGGCGATCGCCGAGAAGGTGATCGACTCCAGCGAGCTCAACGTGCACCAGCTGCGCCGGCTGGTGGCCACCGGCTACGCGCAGGCCACCGAGGGACTGACCCTGATGTTCCAATCGTTCGCGTTCAAGCGCGGGCTGCCGCTGGACGCGGATTTCGTGTTCGACGCGCGCTGCCTGCCGAACCCGCACTGGGAGCCGCGCCTGCGCCCGCTGTCGGGCAAGGACGCGCCGGTGCGCGAGTTCCTCGAAGCGGCGCCGCTGGTCAACGAATACTTCGCCGACACCGCGCGCTGGCTGGACGCCTGGCTGCCGCGCTTCGAACAGGACGACCGCAGCTACGTGACCATCTCGATCGGCTGCACCGGCGGGCGCCACCGTTCGGTCTACCTGGTCGAGAAGCTCGCCGCGCACTATCGCTCGCGCCGCGAGGGCGTGCTCACCTTCCACCGCGAACTGGAGTGATGGCCATGCCGTCCGCCACCACCCTCCGCACGGGCTGCCGGCCATGAGCGTCGGCGTGCTGCTGATGACCCACGAGGCGGTCGGCCAGGCGCTGATCTCCGCCGCGCACCACGTGATGCCGCGGCTCCCGCTCAAGGTGGCGGCGGTCGAGGTGCCGCCCAACGCGGACCCCGACGTGATGCGCACGCTCACCGCGCACCACGCGCGCGAGCTCGACTCCGGTGACGGCGTGCTGATCCTGGCCGACCTGTACGGCGCCACGCCGTGCAACATCGGCCTGTCGCTGGGCGCGCTTGGCGTGCACCTGCATTGCGTCTCCGGGCTCAACCTGCCGATGCTGCTGCGCGTGCTCAACTATGCGGAAAAACCACTGGACGAGCTGGCCGAGATCGCGGCCAGCGGTGGTCGCGGCGGCATCTTCATCGACCATGCCTGAGTTCCGCCATGCTTGAAAAGGAGATCGTCATCACCAACCGGCTGGGTCTGCACGCGCGTGCCTCGGCCAAGCTGGTACAACTGGTGCAGGGTTTCAAATCCACCGTGTGGCTGCTCAGCAAGGGCCGCGAAGTCAACGCACAGAGCATCATGGGCGTGATGATGCTGGCCGCCGGCCTCGGCAGCCCGCTCACCGTCCGTGCGGACGGCCCCGACGAGGAAGCCGCGCTGGCCGCGGTGGTCGCGCTGTTCGAGCGCAAGTTCGACGAGGGAGCCTGAGATGCGGGGAACAGGATGTCGGGAATCGGCAACGGGGAACAGCGGAACGTGCGCAAGCGCTCCGCTGCCCGCAGGCGCGGTGCGGTCCGCCGTACCGATGCCCGACTCCCCCTTCCCTGGCCTCGCGACGGGCTCCCGACGGAGCCACCCGTGAGACACCTCCTCTCCGGCACCGTCGCCGCGCGCGGCATGGCGCTCGGCCGCGCACGGCTGGTGCAGCCCAGCCGCTATGCGGTCGATACCCGCCCGCTGGCCGAGGAAGAGGTCGAAGGCGAGCTGGCCAAGCTGCACCAGGCGCTGGACACCGCGCGGCAGGAACTGCGCGAGCTGCGCGGCAAGCTGCACGGCGCGCTGGCGCGCGAGGTCAACGAGTTCATCGACGCGCACAGCCTGCTGCTGGATGACGCCGAGCTGCTGCGCGGGCTGGACGACCTGGTGCGGATCGGCCGCTACCGCCCCGGCGCCGCGCTGAAGAAACAGCGCGACCGGCTGTCCGCGGTATTCGAGGCAATGGACGATCCCTACCTGCGCAGCCGCAAGGAGGACGTCGAGCAGGTGATCAACCGGGTGATCTCCGCACTGCAGCGGCAGACCAGCCCGGAAGAACGCAAGCTGGCCGCGCGCGTGGGCGAGATCCTGATCGCCGACAACATCGCACCGGGCGACATGGCGCAGCTGGCCGGCAACGGCCTGCTCGGCGTGGTGGCCAGCTCCGGCAGCGCGTACTCGCACAGCGCAATCCTCGCGCGCAGCCTCGGCCTGCCGATGCTGGTGGGCACCCGCGATGCGCTGTCCAACATCCACGACGACGACCTGATCCTGCTCGACGCCGAACGCGGCGAGGTGATCGTGCACCCGGCCGCGCAGGATCTCTCGCGCTACCGCGCCTGGCAGCGCGAGGCGGCCGCCGAAGGCCGGCGGCTGGCCAAGCTGGCGAACGCGCCCACGCGCACCCGCGACGGCGTGGAGATCACCCTGCTGGCGAACGCCGAGACCTCCGCCGACGTGGCGCTGGCGCGCGCCCGCGGCGCCGACGGCGTGGGCCTGTACCGTACCGAGTTCCTGTTCCTCCGGCACCGGGACCTGCCCTCGGAAGACGAGCAGTTCATCGCCTACCGCGACCTGGTGATGGGCATGGGCGGCCTGCCGGTGACCATTCGCACGCTGGACCTGGGCGCCGACAAGGCCGACGCCGCCGGACTGACCCTGCGCGGCGAGGACAACCCGGCGCTCGGCGTGCGCGGCGTGCGCCTGTCGCTGCGCTACCCGGCCGTGTTCACCACCCAGATCCGCGCCATCCTGCGCGCCGCCTGCTACGGCCCGGTGCGCGTGCTGGTGCCGATGGTGACCCAACCGGATGAACTCATTGCGGTGCGCACGCTGTTCAAGCTGGCGCGGCAGGACCTCAAGCGCGAGGCCATCGACCTGCCGGAGAAGCTGCCGCTGGGCGCGATGATCGAGGTGCCGGCGGCAGCGATCAACGTGCGCGCGCTGCTCGAACACGCCGACTTCCTCGCCATCGGCACCAACGACCTGGCGCAGTACGTGCTCGCGGCCGACCGCGGCAACGACGCGCTGGAGAACATCTACAACCCGCTGCAGCCGGCGCTGCTGCGGCTGATCTCGCACGTGCTCACTTCCGGTCGCCGCGCGAAGAAGCCGGTCAGCCTGTGCGGCGAGATCGCCGGCGACGCGAACTTCAGCGCGCTGCTGCTGCTGCTCGGCCTGCACGAGTTCAGCATGCACCCCGCGCAGATCCTGCAGGTGCGCGATCGCCTCGCCACGCTGGACCACGCGCACCTGCGCCGCCACGCCGCGCAGCTGCTGAATGCACCTACCCACGAGCAAGCCGAGGCGATGCTGAACGAGATCGTGGCCGCCAGCGCGCACTGAAGCCCGGCCCGTCATCGCGCCGTCACGAATCGTTGTCCGGTGCTTTACCTTCCCCGGCTCAGCATCGGCCATTCAGGGGGGAGTGTTGAGGGGAACCGTTGCGTGCCGTTCCGCGCCGCGCGTAATCCGGCATGGCAACTCCGCGTCATCGAACCGATCCGTGGCCATGGGGAGCGTCATCATGAACAAGTCACTTGTCGCCATACTGTTTGGCGCGTTGCTGGGGGCCGGCCTGATGCCCCTGCCGGCGTCGGCGCAAAGCGCCTTCGACGGCACCTGGAAGATCGACCTGAAGAAGGTCGAGATGCCGAAGAAGCCCGACGTCCTGCTGCTGCAGGACGGCACCTACCACTGCAAGACCTGCGTGCCGCCGATCACCGTCAAGGCCGACGGCAACGACCAGCCGGTCAGCGGCCATCCGTACTTCGACACGCTGGCGTTGAAGGTCGTCGACGACCATGCCGTGCAGGAAACGGCAAAGAAGGACGGCAAGGTGGTCTGGACCTCGACCACCACCGTGGCCGCCGACGGCAAGACCGCAAAGTTCGAGTTCAACGAGAACCGCGAAGGCAACAGCGCTCCGGTCACCGGCAACGGCACCATGGTGCGGGTGGCCAGGGGACCGGCCGGCGCCCACGCGATCTCCGGCTCATGGCGTACCGAGAGCTACGGCAACGTCTCGGACAACGCCCTCACCCGCAGCTACAAGGTCGACGGCGACATGTTGAGCATGAACACGCCGACCGGCGAGTCGTACAGCGCGCGGATGGACGGCAGCGACGCCCCCTACAAGGGTGATCCGGGCGTCACCAGCGTGTCGGTGAAGAAGCTCGGCCAGCATGCCATGCAGGAAACCACCAAGCGCGACGGCAAGGTCGTCAGCGTGGCGAAGATGACCGTGGCGGCGGACGGCAAGAGCATGACCATCGCAGTCGACGACAAGCTGCACGGCAGCCACATGTCGTTCGTGGCGATCAAGCAATGAAGCCCGACGGCAGGCCAGGGACGGCCTGCCGCCGGTTCAACGGGAGCCTCCGGGGCTGCTCCCTTCGAGAAACGCGTCCAGCAGCGCACCGCGATACCGGCGCCGGTGCAGCAGCAGCGAAAGCTTGCGGCGCAGGTCGAGGAACGGCGTCTTCAGCGCCTTCAGCCGGCCGGCGGCCAGCGCGTCGGTGACCGCCACCGCGGGCAGGCAGGCAATGCCCAGCCCGGCCGCCACCGCCTGCTTGATCGCCTCGATCTGATCGAGTTCGAGCACGTTCTCGCCCGGCGGCAACTGCGCCAGCACGCGCTCGCTGGTGGCACGGGTGGCCGAGCCGGGCTCGCGCAGCACCCAGCGCGCGCCGGCGAAATCGGCAGGCCGCAGGCTGCGCTTGTGCGCCAGCGGATGATCGGGCGGTGCACACACCACCAGCCGGTCGTCGCGCCACGGCCGCACTTCCAGTTGCGGGTGGGTCACCGGACCCTCCACGCAGCCGAGGTCCAGGCCGTGTTCGAGCATCGCCGCGGCGATCGTCTCGGTATTGGCCACGCGCAGACGGATCGCCACCTGCGGGTGCGCGCGCACGAAGCCGCCGAGCAGCTCGCCGACGAGATAGTTGCCCACCGTGTTGCTGGCGCCGATGCGCAGCTCGCCGCTCAGCGCGGCGCCCTCCTCGCGCCCGCGCCGGCCGAACTCGGCATGGCGCTCCAGCAGTTCCTGCGCCAGCGGCAGCAGTTCGCGCCCGCGGGCGTTGAGGCGCAGGCGGCCGCGCTCGCGGTCGAACAGCGGCGCGTCGAGCTGCCGTTCCATCTCGGCCAGCGCCATGCTGGCCGCCGGCTGGGTCAGGTGCAGGCGCCCGGCGGCGGCGCGCACGCTGCCATGCAGCGCGATCTGCACGAACACATCCAGCTGGCGCGGGCTGATGTTGACCATCAGCCGATCTTATCAGCGTTCCTTATACGTCCTATCACATATTCCAAATTTTCCTGATTGACGTGCGAGCGGACAATGGCGCAATTGCCGGAGTCCACGCATGAGCGCATCGTCCATCGCCACCCTTGTCCACCCCACGCTGCGCATGCGCGCACCGGGTCTGTTGCTGGCGGCAGGCCTCGGTCTGCTGGCACTGCTGCTGGGGCGCTGGGCGCCGCTGGTCGGCGGGCCGGTGATCGGCATCCTGCTCGGCATCGCGGTGCGCAACCTGCTCGCGCCCGGCGCGCGCTTCACGCCCGGCATCGCGTTCGCCGGCAAGCAGGTGCTGCAGTGGTCGATCATCGCGCTGGGCTTCGGCCTCAGTCTCGACCAGGTGGCGAAGACCGGCCTCGAGTCGCTGTCGGTGACCCTGGTGACGCTGACCGTGGCCTTCGTCAGCGCGTGGGCACTGGGCCGCTGGCTGGGCGTGCACGACAAGCTGAAGGTGCTGATCGGCGTGGGCACCGCGATCTGCGGCGGCTCGGCGATCGCCGCGGTGACGCCGATCATCAAACCCGACGAACACGACACCGCATTCGCGATCTCCACCATCTTCCTGTTCAACGTGGTGGCGGTGCTGCTGTTCCCGCCGCTCGGCCACCTGCTGCACCTGTCCGACCTCGGCTTCGGCCTGTGGGCCGGCACCGCGATCAACGACACCTCCTCGGTGGTGGCCGCCGGCTACAGCTACAGCCATGCCGCCGGCGACTATGCCACCATCGTCAAGCTGACCCGCGCCACCTTGATCATCCCGATCTGCCTGGTGCTGGCCTTCGCGGTGGCCGCGCGCGAAAAGAAAAAGGGCACCGTCGACTTCAGCCTGCGTCGCATCTTCCCGTGGTTCATCCTGTGGTTCCTGGTGGCCTCGGCGCTGCGCACCACCGGCGTGATCCCCGCTGCGATCCTGCCCGCGCTGCACGCCGCCGCCGAGTTCCTGATCATCGTGGCGCTCACCGCGATCGGCCTCTCCGCCAACCTGCGCAAGATGATCGCCAGCGGCGCCCGGCCGATCCTGCTGGGGCTGGGCGTGTGGGCGGCGGTGGCGGTGAGCAGTCTGGCGGTGCAGCTGCTGATCGGAAGGCTTTGATGTAGCTCACCCGTAGATTCATCCGCCTCAGCTCGTAAGCTCACAGCTCACAAACTGCGGACCTTCACCATATTCATGTCGGCCTTATCGACTTTGTAGACCGAAACACCGTCATGCGCGCGCCGTCCGTGAAAGGGCCTGATGGCAAAGGTAATGGTGTAGGAATCGCGGTCTTCTGTGACCCCAAACGTATAGTTGTCCGGGGAAGCGGCGAATCTCTGGAAATCGTTTCCAGCGGGTTGCGTCCGTAGCTCCCTGGCAAATCTCTCAAGTGCAGTGCAACTTGCACGAAGCTCCTTTACATCCCCGGACCACACGCCGCTTTGAACCGGTGGAGGTTCATTTTTCGCGCACGCTGTGAGGCCGATCAGGGTTGATACCAGCAACAGGTATCCGACCGAACCTGTCCGACTCATACTCATAACACCCCCTTTCGCCCGTAGCGATCACATTCGCTTTGCGCCAGATGCAGCCAAAAGCCTCAAGCCTTCCCCTGCTCCACCAGCGTCAACGCCACCTTGTCACGCAGGTACACCGGCAGGGCTTGTTCCGGCGGCAATGCGCGGCCGGCCTTGAACTCGCGGGCGGCGAGTTCGGCCACGTGCGCGGCCTGCGGGTAACGCGTCCCGTCGGCGCGGCGCGGCTCCATCCCCATGCGTTCGCGCAGCACGCCCTGGTAGGTCGCCCAGCCGCTGCCCACCACCTGCCAGGCGCGGGCTTCGGGCAACATCAGCGCGTCCGCGGTGCATACGCGCTCGTCGTCCAGCGCGAGCAGGCCGCCCGCGCCGTCGCGGCGGTAGCAGGCGGCGTAGATCTCGCCCATGCGGGCGTCGATCACGGCGAGGATGGCGCTGTCGGCGTCGCCGTCGTCCGGCGCTTCCAGCGCCAGCGCGGCGAGCGAGGAGATGGTGATCACCGGCACGTCCAGCGCCAGCGCCATGCCCTGCGCCAGCGACACCGCGAGGCGCACGCCGGTGAAGGCGCCGGGGCCGCGGCCCACCGCAATCGCGTCCAGCGCGTGGCGGCCGATGCCGGCTTCGGCCAGCAGCTCGTCGGCCATCGGCAGCACCAGCTCGGTGTGCCGGCGCGGCGCGATCTCGCTGCGCGCGATCAGTTCGTCGCCGTGGACCAGGGCGACGGAGCAGGCTTCGGTGGCGGTTTCG
Organism: Rhodanobacter sp.; assembly: GCA_024711345.1. Lineage (GTDB taxonomy): Bacteria > Pseudomonadota > Gammaproteobacteria > Xanthomonadales > Rhodanobacteraceae > Rhodanobacter. The sequence goes on from JANJTA010000017.1 coordinate 123,102, forward strand.
ATGGCGAGCAGGTTCATGGCCGCTCCATGATAGCCGCTGCCGGCCCGCCCGCGGTCGGCACATAGGCGTACCAGTCGATGCGGCGAGTAAGGAACATCAGCAGCGCCACCGTGGCCAGCAGCACCAGCGCGCCCACCAGCAGCGCGTACTGCTCGGCCGCGATCAGCCCGTACAGCATGGCGTAGACCACCCCCAGCACGCTGCCCAGCAGCAACCCGGCGCGGCGCGCGCGCAGCACCGCCGCGGCGTAGCCGCCCACGATCAGCGCCACCGCCGCCGCCGCGATGGCGTAGGCGGCGCCGAAGCCGACCTGCTCGGACAGCGCCAGCAGCACCACGTAGAACGTGGCCAGCGCCGCGCCCACCAGCAGGTATTGCACCGGGTGCACGCGCAGCTTCTTCAGCACCTCGAACAGGAAGAACACCACGAAGGTCAGCGCGATGAACAGCAACCCGTACTTCCCCGCGCGCACGTTGCGCTGGTACACGTCGACCGGCTGGTACAGCTGCACGCCGAAGGTCGACGCCTGCAGCGCGGCCTGCAGGTTGTCGTCGCCGTCCCAGTGCTGGCCGTAACTGCGGTTGAGGTCGAGCAGGTGCCAGCGCGCGCTGAAGCCGTGGCCGTCGATGCTGCGCTCCAGCGGCAGCGCCGCGCCGATGAAGCCGGGATCGGGCCACGGCGCGCGCATCGTCACGTCGGTGCTGCGCCCCAGCGGCAGCATTTGCAGCCCGCCGGTGCCGGCCAGTTTCAGGCCGATCTGCACGTCGATCGGCTGCCCTTCCAGTGCGTCCAGATCGACCGGCACCACCACGTTCGGCCAGCCGCCGAGCCGCTCGGCCGACGACTCGAAGCGTGCCGGCTGGCCGTTGATGCGCAACTCGGTGACCTCCTGCAGGCCGCGCAGGTCGCCGACCGGCAGACGCAGCTCGGCCTTGCCGCCCTGCCACGTCGCATTGCTGGCGCGGCGATACTGGGCGATGTCCTGCGCGCGGAAGCGCGCATCGAGCCGCACCGTGGCGACGAACACCGGCGCGGCATAGATGCCGTAGCTGCGTGTCTCCACCGTCATCGCCACGTCCAGTTTCAACGTGTCGGCCAGCATGCTTTCGCTGCCGGCCTGCCAGCGCGGCGCCGCCTGCCCTTCCGGCGCCAACAGGCGCTGCGTCGGCACCACCAGCACCGGGCCGCCCAGCACCTGCTGGCCGCCCCAGCCCTGCGCGATCTGCGCGATCGCCCCCTCGCGCAACTGCTGGCGCTCGCTGACCAGGCCACGCACCTGCACCAGCGGTATCGTCATCAGCAACGCCAGCACGCCGATGCCCAGCACCTTGGCGGTCACGCTCTGCGTCCACTTGCCCATGTCATCAGCTCCCTCGATGCGGAGTGCCGATCACAGCAGCGCCCGCGGCGCGGCAGCGGGCAAGCGCGGGCGAAACGCGGGCAACCGGGCGACCATGAGCTGTCGGCGCAGCAGGCGTGCCGCCCGCGGGATGAATGGCGTTCCCGCCCGGCTCGGCTTATTGCCTTGCGCCGGGCCGGTTCCAGGGTTGGTCGCCGCGGGCCAGCCAGGCGAGGAAATCGGCACGCATCGCCGCGCCCAGTTCGTGCCCGGTCGGATAGAGCTTCGTCTCGTGCGCGACGCCGAGGCGGGTCAGCCAGTCGTCGGCCCGCTGCGCCCAGCTCACCGGCAGCTTGTCGTCGTACCTGCCATGCGCGACGTAGCCGCGCAGCGTGGACAGCCGCGGCGCCTCGGCCAGCTGCGGCTCGAGTTCCGGCAGGATGCGGCCCGCCAGCACGGCGAAGCCGCCCACGCGCTCGGGCGCGGTCAACGCCACGCTGGCGCTGAGGATGCCGCCCTGGCTGAAGCCGGCGACGACGGTGTGCGCCGCGTCGACGCCGTGCGCATGCTGCAGTTGCCCGATGAAGTCGATCAGCGTGCGACGGCTGGCGTCGGCTTCGCTCGCCACGATCTGTGGCCCCTGGCTGCTGAAGACGACACGAAACCAGCCGAACGCCTGCGGCCCCAGCGTGATCGGACCGCGCGGCAACACCACCAGCGTGTCGCCGCTGGTCTCGGCGCCGAGGGCGGCGAGGTTGCCCTCGTTGCCGCCCACGCCGTGCAGCAACACCAGCAGCGACGTGGGTTTCGAAGGCGCCGGTTGCAGCGTGCGGAACGCCAGCGCAAAGGCCGGGTCGGTGGACAGCGGCGACAAGGTCTTCATGCGGCAGGCTCCGGTGAGGTGGCCGCCGGCTCCGGCAGGCCGAACGCGAACGAATCCATCGACAGCACACCGTAGGTCATGCCGCCTTCGACCAGGTGCGCGGCGTCGGTACCGGTGCTGGCGCCCATCGCCACCAGCAGCGGCAGGTAATGTTCCTCGGTCGGATGCGCGCGCTCGGCATGCGGCGCGCGGCGGCGGTAGTCGAGCAGCGCTTCGACATCACGCGCCGCCACCGCGTCGCGAACCCAGTCGACGAACTGCTGCGCGTACTGCGGGTCTCGGATGTGCTGGCGGAACTCGTACAGGTTGTGGGTGAGGCTGCCGGAACCGACCACCAGCACGCCGCGCGCACGCAGCGGCGCCAGCGCCTGGCCCAGGCGCAATGCGCCGGCCGCGTCGATGTCGTGCGGCAGCGACACCTGGAACACCGGCACCTCGGCCTGCGGGAACAGGTAGCGCAGCGGCACCCAGGCGCCGTGGTCGAGGCCGCGGCGCTCGTCGAGCGCGACGTTGAAGCCTGCCTGCGCGAGCAGCTGCGCGGCGTCCTGCGCCAACGTCGGCGCACCCGGCGCGGGGTACTGCAATTGATACAGCGGCGGCGGGAAGCCACCGAAGTCGTGGATCGTCTCCGGCGCGGCGCTGGTGCCGATGCGCACCCCGCGGGTCTGCCAGTGCGGCGACACCACCAGCACGGCCGTAACGCCATGCAGCGACTGGCCGATGGCGCGCAGGTTCGGGCCGAGCTGGCCCGGCTCCAGCGCGAACATCGGCGAGCCATGGGAGATGAAGAGCGAGGGAGCGGTCATGGCGATTCCTGGAAAGGGCAGCGGGCGCTGCTGCGCCCGTCGCGTTGAACGGTACGTCGAAAATCAGGCGTTGCGGCGCTTGTTCCATACGTGGTCGAGGCTGAGCGTGCCGGCACCGTTGGCGGCCAGCATCAGGAAGCCGCCGGCCATCGCCACGTTCTTCCAGAAGTTGATCGCCTGCGCGGCGTCACCGAGGTGGGCATGGAACAGCGCGGCGCTGGCCAGCGAGAACGCGGCGAGCGCCAGCGCGATCCAGCGGGTGAACGCGCCGGTGAGCACGGCCAGGCCGCCGCCGAGTTCCAGCGCGATCACCAGCGGCAGCAGGCTGCCGGGCACGCCGGCGGATGCCATGTACTGCTGGGTGCCGGCGTAGGCGGCGATCTTGCCCCAGCCGGAAATGATGAAGATCAGCGAGAGGCCGACGCGGCCGAACAATGTCAGTGAGGTGTTCATGCGGATTCCTTGGAAAGTGGCGATGAATGGGCGACACGCGGTGCGTCAGGCCTTGTGGATCCAGGTCGGCGCGATCGAGGTGCCGCGGCCGGCGCCGTAGCCGAGGTAGATGTTCAGCGCGGCCAGCGGTTCGAGATAGCGCGCGTTCTTCAGCGGGCCGGCGTCGACCGCCGCGAAGCCGAGGCTTTCGATCAGCGCCTTCGCGGTCTGCTTGGCCCGTTCGCTGTCGCCGGCGAAGAACGCCGGGGCGATCTGGCCGTCGGCGAAGCGCGGGCCGTCGGCCAGCACCTGCGCGAACAGCGTGTTGAACGCCTTGACCACCTCGGCCTCGGGCAGCGCCTTGGCGATCTCCTCGGCGGCCGAGGTGTCGTGGCCGAGGGTGAGTCCCATGTAGTCGGCGGTCAGCGGATTGGTGATGTCGATGACCACCTTGCCCGCCAGCGAACCCAGCGAACGCAGCGCCGGCACCGCATCGGCATAACCGGTGGCGACGATGACGACGTCCGAGCCGGCCAGCGCCTCGGCGGGCGCCGCGGCCACGGCGCCGGGGTTGGCGGCGGCCAGCGCCTGCGCCTTGCCCAGGTCGCGGGCGGTGATGCGCACGACGTGGCCGGCGCGGGTGAGTTGCCTGGCGAGGGCCGAGCCCATGTTGCCGGTGCCGATCAGGGTGATGTTCATGGAAGTCTCCGTGGGGTGTCCGGGGTATCCGGGCATGGGGAGTACTCTATTAGTCACTCATGCGGTGATAAATTAGCTTTCGATTGACTTACTGTCTCGAAATACAAGACAAAGGATGCCGCCGTGGACCGCTTCCAGGAAATGGCCAGCTTCGTCGCCGTGGTCGAGGCCGGCAGCTTCGTCGGCGCGGCGGACGCGACCGGGCTGTCCAAGGCAGCCGTGTCGCGCCATGTCGCCGAGCTGGAACAGCGCCTGGGCGCCCGCCTGCTGCAGCGGACCACACGGCGGCTGTCGCTGACCGACGATGGCCAGCTGTTCTACGCCCGCGCCAAGGAGATGCTGGCCGCGGTCGACGAGGCGGAATCGGAAATCAGCTCGCGCAGCGGCGAGCCCAGCGGACGGCTGCGCATCAACGCGCCGCTGAGCTTCGGCATCCTGCAGCTGGCCCCGCTGTGGCCACGCTTCGCGCAGCTGTACCCGAAGGTGTCGCTGGACATCGAACTCAGCGATCGCGTGGTCGACCTGGTCGAGGAGGGTTACGACCTGGCCGTGCGCATCACCAACCTGCCCAGCTCGCAGCTGGTCAGCCGGCAACTGGCCTCGACGCGCATGATCGCCTGCGCGTCACCGCCCTACCTGGCGCAGCACGGCACGCCGCAGCACCCGCAGGAACTGGCGCAGCACGAGGTCATCTCCTACAGCTACTTCGCCGCCGGCAACGAATGGACTTTCACCGCAGCCGACGGCAGCCCCGCCGTGGTGCGCACCCACGCGCGCATCCACGCCAACAACGGCGACACCTGCCGCGCCGCCGCGCTGGAGCACCAGGGCATCATCCTGCAGCCGGATTTCATCGTCGCCGACGACCTGCGCCGCGGCGCCCTGGTCGAGCTGCTGCCCACCTGGCGCGCGATGACGCTGGGCATCCATGCGGTGTATCCCTCGCGCAAGCATCTGCCGATCAAGACGCGGCGGCTGGTGGATTTCCTGGTGGAGGCGCTGGCGGAGCCGGGGTGGACCGTCCGCCGCGCGCCCGGTTGAGCACGGCGCCCGACTCAGACGATTCCCGTGCGCATGTTGATCGGCCAGCTCACTGGCCTTTTCGTTTCCGGATCGCCCCAGCGCGCGGCCAGATCCGTCGCGAAACCTTCGAGCAGCCGGCCGTGGCCTGCTTGCGCGGCGTGCTTCACGGCGGACCAGGTCGAGAGGTAGCCGAGGAGCTCGGCGAGCGACCACGCCTTCTGGATCGCCATCGCCGGCGGCGGGAATTCCGCGAAAGGAAAGTCGAGGTCGGCGTAGCCGCGGTCGACCAGCTGCCGCTCGGGTGGCCAGAACGGACCGATCTCGTTGCGATAAAAGTGTGCGAAGCGCGGGTCCAGTTCCTCGTCCAGCTGCGGCACGCCATAACTGACGAGCGCCAGCACGGCGCCGGCCCGCGCGATGCGCCTGACCTCGGCGTAGAACGCGGGGAGGTCGAACCAGTGCGCCGCCTGCGCGGCCGCCACCAGGCTCGTGCTGCGCCCGGGCAGCGGCAGGTGTTCGGCGGGCGCCTGGGCATACCGCACACGTTCGCTGACGGGCGCGTGCGCGATCTGGTCGGCGCTGGGGTCGAGGCCGAGCACGCTGTCGAAATACGCGCCCAGCTGCAGCGCCAGCTGGCCGGAGCCGCAACCCACATCGACGGCGAAGCAGGTGTCGGGCGAGGCCGCCGCCAGGAAGGCGGCCAACGCGGGTGGGTATTCCGGGCGGAACCTCGCGTAGTTCTGCCCGCCGGCCTGGAACCAGTTGACGGCGCGACCGCCTCGTTCAATGGACATGCTCGGTCTTCCGGGTTCGTGCCTGGGCTTCGAGCAGACATCTGCGATAACAGGGTCGAGAGCGGAGTCAGGCTGACTTTTCGCCCGACTATAGTGAACCCGACTCCATTCCTGACCCGGCTCTTGCTGCCGTTGCTCGGCTCCGGCTCAGGGCATGGCCGCCTTCGTGGCCCACTCCATGCCCAGCCTGGATGCCAGCCGTGCGGCCCGCCGCTCGCCTTCGGGCAACGCGCGAATGGCAGCCAGGACGCCTTCCAATTCGGACGGGGGCGCGATGCGGCGCCACAAGCGGAAGTATTCCCTGAACTCGTGGGGCTGCTCGCCGCGCAAGCACAACACGACGAAGTGGTCGTGGAGGCGCCTGCGCTGCCCGGCGTCGAGCGTCGCCTGCTTCAAGGCGCTGGCCAGCCGCGCGCGCAGGTAGCCGGCATGCGAGCCGATGTAGTGCAGCTCGATGTAGCGGATGGCCAGTTCCGCGCAAGCCGCGTCACCGGCCCGGACGCCTTCGGCCAGTCGATGCACGGTGCCGCGGTAGTGCAGCCAACCCTTCTGTTCGGGAAGCGCGTAAGGGCTTTCGATCTCGACCGGCGCCGGGATGGCCAGCGCGAAGCTGCCACCGAGCCGCGCATGCTCGGCCACGATCTGCTCGGCGCGCCAACCGGGCGGGATGCCATGGTAGAGGTGCCGCGGAACGCTGGTGCCATGGTAGGTGGACACGGTGTCGGCTTCCTGTTGCCTGACAGGGGCAACCACTAGAACGCAGCCGACGCGCGTCGGCAAGGTGTCCTGTCGAAAAACCGGGACGGAGGGAGTCGACCGCCGTGCCGGCAACGCGCCATGCCGCCTCCTTGTGCGCCTTCCGCCATTGAAGCAAGATCGACGGAGTTTCTTCTGCAACTCGTCAGGCGTCGGCGGAGGCTTCATGGCAAAGACGTACCTGTTCTTGAAGCCCAGTGAGCTGCCGCTGTCCGCCAGCGATCTGAGCGCAGCGTCGGTTTCGCCTATCGACGCCGAGGACGTTGCGACCTGCCTGAAGCAGGCTCTGCCTGCGTTGGCCTGGTCTTCTGCTACCGAGGCATCCGGCGAAACGGAGCACGGCTGGGTCGAGTTTTCCCAGCCTGGCGAGGGAGCCACGCGCTCGCTTGCCCTGCGCTGCTCTCTGCGCTCGGACTACTCGTCGCTCGTGCAGAGCCTGTGCGACCGGTTCGGCTGGGTGGCGTTTGACGAGACCCCCGTGATGTTCCAGCCGCACCGCACACCGGTGGCAGTGTAGGGCGCCCGCTACTTGAGGTAGCTCCGCAGCACCGCGAGCACCGGCAGCAGCTCGTCCTGCTGTTTCGCCTTGCCGCTTCCGGCCACGTGCCCGCGCAGGTGACCTTCCATCACCTGCAGGATCAGGCCGTTGACCGCGCCGCGCACGGCGGCCAGCTGCTGCAGCACCGCGCCGCATTCCTGGTCGCCTTCGATGGCGCGTTCAAGCGAGGCCAGCTGGCCGTTGATGCGGCGCACGCGGGCGACCAGTTTCTGGCGGTTTTCCTGCACGTGGGACATGGCGGTGGCCTGCTGTCTTATACTGGAGGGGAGTATACGACCGAGAACGCACCATGCCCGCCCCCGACGTCTCCGCCTTCATCCACAGCCACCAGTTCAACCGTGTCGACGCGACGGCGGAGCGCAACACCCGGCGCGTGGTGTTCATCACCGCGGCGATGATGGTGGTGGAGATCGTCGGCGGCTACTGGCTGAACTCGATGGCCCTGCTGGCCGACGGCTGGCACATGAGCTCGCATGCGCTGGCGATGGGCCTTTCGGTGATGGCCTACGTGCTGGCCCGGCGCTACGCGCAGGACGGCCGCTTTGCCTTCGGCACCTGGAAGATCGAGATCCTCGGCGGCTACAGCAGCGCCCTGCTGCTGGCCGTGGTCGCCGCGCTGATGCTGGTGCAGTCGCTGGAGCGGCTGTTCGTGCCGGCGACGATCCACTACGACGACGCCATCCTGATCGCGGTGCTCGGCCTGGGCGTCAACCTGTTGTGCGCGTGGCTGCTGAAGGGCGAGCACCCTCACGGGCATGCGCACGGCCACGACCACGGACACCACCACGGGCATGGTGACCACCATCACGACGTGAACCTGCGCGCGGCCTACCTGCACGTCATCGCGGATGCGGCCACTTCGGTACTCGCCATCGTCGCGCTGGTCGGCGGCAAGCTTTACGGTGCCGCCTGGCTGGACCCGGTGATGGGCATCGTCGGTTCGGTGCTGGTGGCGCGCTGGGCCTGGGGGCTGCTGCGCGAATCGGGCCGGATCCTGCTGGATGCCGAAATGGACCAGCCGGTGGTCGAGGAGATCCGCGACGTGGTGCGCGCGCAGTTCGCCACCGCGGCCATCAGCGACCTGCACGTATGGCGCGTCGGCCGCGACAGCTACGCCTGCATCCTGGGGCTGGTGGCCAGCACGGCGATCAGCGCCGAGGACGTGCGCCAGCAGCTGGCCATCCACGAGGAACTGGTGCACGTGACGGTCGAGGTCGCGACGGCCTGAGCCCGCCGGGCGCGCTGCGCTACGCCGGCGGCTGCCACAGTTCGACGCGGCTGCCTTCCGGATCGACGATCCAGCCGAAACGGCCGAACTCGCTCTGCTCGACGCGCTCGTCGACTGCGACGCCGGCAGCGCGCAGTTGCGCCAGCAGCGCGTCGAGGTCGTCGACGCGGAAGTTGAGCATGTACGCCTGCGCGCCGGGACCGAAGTAACCGGTGTCGGCGGCGAACGGCGACCACAGCGTGTAGCCGGCGCGCTGTTCGTTCTCGACGAAGCGCACACCGCCCCACTCCTCGACGTCGAGGCCCAGATGCTTCGCGTACCACGCCGACAGCGCGGCGGGGTCGCGCGATTTGAAGAAGATGCCGCCCAGTCCGGTGACCTTGGCCATGCTTGCCTCGCGCTCGTTGGAGGGCGGGAGTCCGCGCGCGGGCCCCTACCGGTTTTTCCCCGCATCATCGAAGAAGGCTTGCACGTCCGCCAGCTCGCGCGTGCGCGGCATCGGCGGCACGCTGGCGAGGAACAGCTTGCCGTAGCCCTTGCTGGTGAGGCGCGGGTCGCACAGCACCAGCACGCCGCGGTCGTGCACGCTGCGGATCAGGCGGCCGGCGCCCTGCTTCAGCGCGATCACCGCGCCGGGCACCTGCCAGCCCATGAACGGGTTGACGCCGGACTGTTCCAGCGCGGCAAGGCGCGCCATCAGCACCGGATCGTCGGGCGCGGCGAACGGCAGCTTGTCGATCACCACCACGCTGAGCGCCTCGCCGACCACGTCGACGCCTTCCCAGAAACTCGCCGCGCCGAGCAGCACGCCGTGGCCGCTGGCGCGGAACTCCTCCAGCAGCCGCGGCCGCGGCGCGCTGCCCTGCACGAACAGCGGCCACGGCACCCGGTCCTGCAGCAGCTCGGCGGCGCGGCGCAGCGCGCGGTGCGAGGTGAACAGCAGGAAGGCGCGGCCGTTCGACGCCTGCAGCACCGGCCGCACGGCCTCAATCACCTGCTCGGTGTAGTCGCGCGCGTTCGGATCGGGCAGGCCCGACGGCAAGTAGCACAGCGCCTGGTGCGCGTAGTCGAACGGACTGTCCAGGCACAGCGTCCGCGGCTCGTCCAGGCCGAGCTGGCGCGCGAAGTGGTCGAAGTTGCCGGCCACCGCCAGCGTGGCCGAGGTGTGGATCCACGCCGCCTGGGTGCGTTCGCGCAAGCCGCGCATCGGCGCGGCCAGATCCAGCGGCGTGGCGTACAGCGCGAAACCGCGCGGGAAGGTTTCGTACCAGCGCACGTCCTGATCGCCGTGCGTCTCGACTATGCGCTGCAGCCGTTCGGCGAACAGTTCGGCGCGCTCGTGCAGGTTGGCGAGGCCGCGCGAGCGCTCGGCCTGCGAGGCGAGCAGCTCGGCCAGCGTGGCCAGCAGTTCGCCCAGCTCGTGCAGCGCGGCGCGCACCTCGGCGCGATCGTCCAGCAGCGCGAAGGCGCCGCGCGCGGGCAACGGCTCCATCGCCAGGCGCAGCTTGCGCAGCGCATCCTGCAACGCTTCGACCGGCTCCAGCAGCAGGCCGATCGCACCGGTGACGCCGCTGCATTCGGTCAGCGTGTCCTGCGCCATGTCGGCGAGCTGGCGCGCGCTGAGGCTCTGCGAGAAGAACTGGCCGGCCAGCTCGGGAATCTGGTGTGCCTCGTCGAGGATGAAGGCCGCCGCGCCCGGCAGGATCTCGCCGAAGCCTTCCTGTTTCAGCGCCAGGTCGGCGAACAGCAGATGATGGTTGACCACCACCACGTCGGCCTCCATCGCCTCGCGGCGCGCCTTGAACACGTGGCAGTCCTCGTAGAACGGACACTCCACGCCGAGGCAGTTTTCCGCGGTGGAGGTGACCCGCGGCCACAGCGGCGACTCCTCCGGCACCTCGGCCAGCTCCATGCGGTCGCCGCGGCGGGTGCGCGCGGACCAGGCGCGGATCGTCGCCAGCTGCGCGGCCTGCGCCGGCGCCAGGCTGCCGCCGTCGCGCACGGTCTGCTCGAGCCGGTACAGGCAGAGATAGTTCGCGCGACCCTTCAGCAGCGCCGTCTTCAGGCGTGCGCCCAGCACCGAGCGCACCTTCGGCAGGTCGCGGAAATACAGCTGGTCCTGCAGCGCCTTGGTGCCGGTGGAGATGATCACCCGCTCGCCCGACAGCAGCGCCGGCACCAGGTAGGCATAGGTCTTGCCAGTGCCGGTACCGGCCTCGGCGACCAGCGTGTCGCGCCCGGCGATGGCATGCTGCACCGCCCGCGCCATCACCTGCTGGGCGAGCCGCGGCGCGAAGTCCGGCAGCTCGCGCGCGAACGGCCCCTCGGCACCGAGCAGGGCGCCGACGTCGTCGGAGTCGGTGTCTTCGAGGGCGTGCATCGGCCAAGTATGGCGGAGCGGCCGCGCCGGACAAAACGGCGGGAACCTCTACCGTTGCCGCCGCATCAACCAGGCAGCAGCGTGTGCGCATGCATGCCAGGGAGAATCGACATGAGATTGTTCGCCCCCGAATCGGCACCCGAACTCGACCTGGTCGACATCCACGGCCTGCCGGTCACGATCAGCAGCCGCGGGCGGGTCACCCTGCTGTCGTTCTTCCGCGATGCCGCCTGCCCGTTCTGCAATTTCCGCATCTACGAGCTGACCAGCCGGCACGCGGAACTGGCGCCGCGCGGGCTGGACATCGTCGCCGTGTTCAGCGCCTCGCAGGCGGACGTGCTGCGTTTCGCCGGGCACCGGCCGCGCCCGTTCCAGATTGCCGCCGATCCCACCTCGAGCGCGCACGAGCTCTACGGCATCGAGCGCTCGCTGTGGCGCAAGCTGAAGGCGATCGTGACGCGCACGCCGGCCCTGCTCAGAGGCCTGCGCCTGGTTGGCCTGGCCGGCCTCAATACCGGCAATCTGATGCCGGCCGACTTCCTGATCGACGAGCGTGGTCGCATCGTGGAGGCGTACTACGGCCGCGATGCCGGCGACCGCATCCCGCTGGAACGGGTCGAGCAATTCCTCGCCCGTCCGCGCGCCAGGCGCGCGGCCTAGGCCGCTTCGGCGGCCACTGGCAGCCGCCGCGTGCATGCGCCACCATGCCGGCACCATCCGGGGGAAGCGCCATGACGAGCGAGCTGTGCATGCTGATGTGGAGCGTGGTGCTGGGGTTGCTGCAGGTCGCGCTGGCCGCCACCTGCACGGTCGCCCAGCGCGGACTGGGCTGGGCCGCCAGTCCCCGCGACGAAGCGAAGCCGCCGCTCGGCGGCATCGGCGGCCGCCTGCAGCGCGCCAGCGCGAATTTCCTGGAGACCTTCCCGTTCTTCGCCGCCGTGGTGCTCGCCGCGCACCTGCTGCAACGCCACGACCACCTCACCGTGCTGGGCGCGCAGCTCTACTTCTGGGCGCGCGTGGCCTACGTGCCGGCCTACGCCGCCGGCATTCCGTACCTGCGCACGTTGATCTGGGCGGCGAGCATCGCCGGCATCGTGCTGGTGCTGGCGGCGCTGTTCTGACGGCGCAGCGCCTGCGCGGGGCCCGCGCACCACGCGCTCAATAACGCGGAATGCCCGGCTTGTGGCACTGCGCCACCCACTTGCGCGCCGTGTCGGCGCCGGTCGCGTCGCGCGCCTGCAGGCGCATCTCCACAATGGTCTGCCAGTTGCGCGCGCACAGCGGCCCCAGCCGGGGACCGAGCGACCACGACTTGCGGGCGAGCGTCTCGGCGACGGAGAACTCCTTCAGCCGCACCGCCACTTCCGCGCGTTCCTGCAGCAGGTCGGGCGACTCCGGGTTGAGCCTCAGCGCCCGGTCCAGCGTGGCGGCGGCGTCGGCAAACCTGCCGGCCTGCTCGTCGCGGCGGGCGGTTTCCTGCAGCGAGCTGATGCCCGGGTCGCGCAGCGGGCTCACGTCGATGACCGACTTCTCGCGGTCGCCGGCGGCGCGGATCGCGGCCACCTGGTCGTAGGTCGGCAGCGGCGGCGGCGAAGCCGGCGGCGGCGTGGTGGCGAACATGCCGCAGCCGGCCAGCAGGCCGGTGGCCCACAACAGGGAAATGGCTTTGCCCAGGTATTGCATGATCAGTTTCCGTTCGGTAAGTCGGGTGCGCCGGAGGCGGCGCCGGCGGCCGCGGGCGCCGGGCCGCTGCTGCTGCCGAACAGGCTCTGGATGCCCTGCCAGAAACAGCCTTCGGTGTCGGCCGAGACGGTGCCGGCGATCACCGGCACCTGCTGCGCGCCTTCGCATTGCGGTTCGGTGCGCCTGCCGCTGGAGGGGTTGATCCAGGCCATCTCCAGCCCTTCGCCGGGCGCGGCCGACAACGGCCGGGTCGGCAACCGGGCGAACAGCTCGCGCCAGGCGCGCAGGCCGCCGCTGGCGCCGAACAGGGTGGTCGGCTTGTTGTCGTCGCGGCCCATCCAGAACACCGCCAGGTGCTCGCCGGTGAAGCCGGCGAACCAGCTGTCGCGCATGTCGTTGCTGGTGCCGGTCTTGCCGGCGGCGTGCAGCGAGCCCAGCGCGGAGTTGCCCAGCGCGCTGGCGGTGCCGTACTCGGCCACCTGCTGCATCGCCCAGGTGGTCAGCCGCACCGCTTCCTGGTACTCGCCGCGGCCGGGCTGCACCTGGTAGCGCTTGATCGTGCGGCCGTTGCCGTCGAGCACGCCGCGCACCGCCACCAGCGGCAGCGCATGGCCATCGGCGGCGAGGTACTGGTACAGCTGGGCCAGCTGCAGCGGCGCCAGGTCCTGCGAGCCGATCAGCAGCGACGGGCTGGGGTTGATGTCGCCGATACCGAACGACTTCAGGAATGCCTGGATCCGCGGCAGGCCCACCTGCAGCCCGAGATGGATCGTCGCCAGGTTCCACGAATGCGCCAGCGCATCGACCATGATCAGCGGATCGTGGCTGCGGTGGTCGTCGTTCTGCGGCGTCCAGTAGCTGCCGTCCGGCTGGCGCATGCTGATCGGACCGTCGTCCATCAGGCTGGCCAGGTTCCAGCGCTCGGGTTGGGTCAGCGCCACCAGGTAGACGAACGGCTTGATCGTCGAGCCGATCGGCCGGCGCGCGTCGAGTGCGCGGTTGAAGCCCGGGTCGCCGGGAATCCTGCTGCCGACCACGGCCAGCACGCTGCCGCTGTGCGCATCGGTCACCACCGCGGCCGCCTGCACGCCGTCACCACGCTTGCCGAGCCCCTTCAGCGTGCTGGTGATCGCCTGCTCGGTGTACAGCTGCGCGGCCGGATCGAGCGTGGTGAAGATCGACAGGTTGCCCTCGCGCAACGCCTGTTCGTCGAAGTCGGCGGTGATCTGCTTGCGCACCAGGTCCATGAAGGCCGGGAAGCGGTTGTGCGGCAGCTGGCCGTTCTTGACGATGTCCAGCGGCGCGGCCTGCGCGGCATTGAGCTGGGCGGCGCTGATCAGGTTGGTGTCGAAGAACTCCTGCAGCACCAGGTTGCGCCGGGCCAGCGCGCGCTGCGGCGAGCGGCGTGGGTCGTAGTAGCTCGGCCCCTTCACCATGCCCACCAGCAGCGCGATCTCCTGCGGCCGCAGGTCTTCCAGCCGGCGCCCGAAATAGAACTCCGAGGCCGCCGCGAAACCGTGCACTGCCTGGCCGCCCTGCTGGCCGAGGAAGACGTCGTTGACGTAGGCCTCGAGGATGCGCCCCTTGCTGTAGTGCGCCTCCAGCAGCAGCGACATCAGCGCCTCGTTGATCTTGCGCGTGAGGTTCTGGTCGCGGCTGAGGAACAGGTTGCGCACCAGCTGCTGGGTCAGCGTGGAGCCGCCCTGCACGGTGTGCCCGGCGCGCAGGTTGGCGAACGCGGCGCGCGCGATCGCGCTGACGTCGATGCCGATGTGATGGTTGAAGTCGCGGTCCTCCACGGCCTGCAGGCCACTGACCAGCAGCGGCGGCACGTCGGCCAGGCGCACGAAGCGGCGCTCTTCCTGGCTGGCGCCGTACAGCGTGGCGATGCGCGCCGGGTCGAGGTGGGTCAGCACGATCGGCTTGCCGCTGGCCGCGTCCTGCACCGCGCGCACCTCGCCGCCGCCCAGCGTGACGCGGATGCGCTTGGGCAGCTCGCCGCCGTCCGGTCCGGCGTAACCGCGCGAGGCGATGGTGTAGCGCGCGCCCTGCTTCACCCAGCTGCCGGCCACCTGGCCCTTGCCGTCGTTGCTGTAGCCGGCGAAGGTCAGTTCCAGTTCCAGCGCCGCGCTGGTCATCGGCGTGCCGGCCGCCAGCGGCAGCGGCCGCGCGTAGACCCGGGTGGGCACCGCGAACACCAGCTCGTTGAAGCGGTCCTGCACCCGCTTGTTCAACACCAGCGTGTACGGCAGCACGAAGCCGAACAGCAGGCCCATGCCGATCCAGAACGGGATGCGCAACCACGGCCAGCTGCGGCGCGCCAGGGCGCGAGTACGGGTCAAGAAGGCCAACGCGGGGAAATCCGGCTATCGAATGGTTCGATCATAGGGCCTGCTACCCGGCGGGCATATGAACGCGGCGGGCGGTTTGCGGGCGAAACGCGGGCAAGCGGCGCGCTGTCAGCGCGGCGGCCGCCACATCGCCGCCTCGAGGCGGAACGGGCGGGGGCGGACGCCAAGCAGGCGCTCGAGTTCGTCATTGTCGGCGACCAGGTCGCTGTCCAGCCGGCTCAGCGGGCCGCGCAGCGGCGGCAGTGCACGCTGGCCCAGCCGCAGCAGCCAGGCCGGCAGCGGCAGCGGCACGGTGGTGCACGGCAGGCTGCGGCGCACCCGCGCGAACATCTCGCCGGAACGCAGCCGCTCGCCGCCGCCGATCGGCACGATCCGCCCGGCCGCCGCCGGGCAATCCAGCGCGGCCAGCACCGCCTGCGCGATGTCGTCGGCGTGCACCGGCTGGCGCAGGCCGCGCCCGGCCGGCAGCGGAAACAGCCGCAGCCGCATCGCGCGGCGGGCGATCGGGGTGAGGCTCTTGTCCAGCCCGGCGCCGTAGACCAGGGTCGGCCGCAGCACGGTCCAGGCGCAGCCATGGCGCGCGCAGGCGGCGGCCAGCGCGGCTTCGCCGTCGCGCAGCTGGCGCGCCAGGGCGCGTTCGGCCGGCACGCTGGACTCGCGCTTGGTTTCGGCGCTCATCGAACTGGTGGCGACCACCCGCGGCGCATCGGCCAGGCTGGCCTGCGCCAGCCAGTCGGCCAGCCTCTGCAGCGGACCGAAACTGATGATCGCCGACAGCGGCGGCAGTGTCGGCATGCGATCGGGCAGCGTGCCCTGCAGCCAGGTCACGCCGGCCTGCGCAGGCCGCGGCTGCCGGCTCAGCGCGAGCACCGCCTCGCCGCGGGCGAGCAGGCGCGGCAACAGGAAGTAGCCGATCTGGCTGCTGGCGCCCAACACCAGTACCGTCATGCGGCGCTCACCCGCCACGCCGCAGGCGGACATCCAGGTCCAGCACGCGCGGATTGGCCGGAGCCAGCTTGCGCGCGCGCTGCAGCGACTGGCTGGCGCCGATGCGGTCGCCGCGCGCCAGCTGCTGCTCGGCCTGGTCGAGCCAGGCGCCGGCCAGCCGGTTGCCCAGCGCGCCCTGCGCGGCATTGCCTGGCGCCAGTTCGGCGAAGCTCGCCAGCAGATCGCCGGCCTTGTTCAGGTCGCCGGCGGCGAGCGCCTGGTTGAACTGGCTCTCGACCCGCCCGGGCAGCGCCTGCAGGCCGTGCAGCGCCGCCGCGTCGTTGCCGTCGATCGCCAGCGCGCTGCGGTACAGGTCGTACGCGCTGTCGCCGGGCGGCATCAGGATGTTGCCGTTGTTCGCCGCCGTCTGCGCGCGCTGCACCAGCAGCGCCACTGCTTCATGCTGTTGCGGCGTGACGGCCGGCACGGCCGGCGGCGCCTCCGGCGTCGACGCCTGCTCCGCCGCTACGGGGTGCGCCGGCGGTGGTGTCGGCGCAGCCGCCTTGTCCAGCCGCGCCCGCGCTGCAGCCAGGTCGGCCGAGCGCGGCGCCAGTTCGGTCGCCTGGTCGAGCAGCTTCGCCGCCTGCGCGGTGTCGCCATCGTCGAGCGCGGCATTGGCCTGCACGGTCAACGCCTGCGCCACCCGGCCGAGGCCGTCGCGGGCCTGGGCGTTGTCCGGGTCGAGCTTCAGCGCAGCCTGGAACCGGGCCAGCGCAGTGTCGTCGCCGCTGCCGGCGATACGGCCGGCGCGCAGCGCTTCCTGGCCGGCGGCGAGCGTCGCCTCCAGCGCGCTGTTGTCCTGCTTGCGGGTCTGCGCCTGCAACGCACGGAGCGCCGGCAGCGCGCCGTTGTTCGGCTGCAGCGTGGCCAGTTGCTCGATGCGCGCGTCGGCCGTCGCGCTGTCCTTCGCATCCAGCGCCGCGCGCGCCTGCACCGCCAGCGCGGCGCCGACCTGGTCGAGCCCGTGCGCGGCCACCGCGTTGCCGGGGTCGGCGCGCAGCACGCGCTGGTACAGCGCGCCGGCCCCCTCGGGGCCGTCCAGCTTGCCGGCGGCAAGCGCCTGCTGCGCCTGGTCGACCAGGTCCACCGTGTGCACCTGCGCGGCGCGGGCCGCGGCGATGGCGCGGTCGAGGCGGTCGATGTCGCTGCCGCCGCCGAGCAGTTCGCGGGCCACCGCCGCCTGTTGCGTGGCCTGGCTCAGCTGGCCCGCCTGCAGCGCGGCGTCGGCCTGCGCCAGCAGGGCCTGGCCGACCTGACGCAGGCCGTCGCGGGCACGGTCGTTGTCCGGCTCCAGCGCCGCCGCGGCCTGGAACAGCTCGCGCGCGCTGGTGCCGTCCTGGCCGTCCAGACGGCCATCCTGCAGCGCCTGTTGGGCCTGCACCAGCACCGTGTTGAAGTCGGTGCGCGGCACCATGCCACGCAGGCGGTTCTGGTTCATCCAGAGCATGCCGACCGCCACCAGCGCCGCCAGCAGCAACAGCCACGGCCACCGGCCGCGACGATGGCGGCGATGCCGCGAACCGCCCTCCCAATGTTGCGGGCGACGCGGCTCGACCGGCATGGGCTGCGGCTCCTCCACGGCCGGCGCGAGCGGCACATCCAGTCGACCGAGATCGCCCAGGGTGGGCTCGGTGCGCGTCGGTGGCTGTGCGTCGTGGTGGTCGCGGCGTCCGCTCATGGTTCCTGGCCGTGCAGGCTGACGCTGCAGCTTAGCATCGGGCCGGCAGGCGCCGTTCCGTCCGCGGGCCGGCATTGCACGGTCATTCAGCCGCTGCCGACCCGGCGCACGTCGAGCACGTTGGGCAGCGCCAGCAGCTTGCCGAGCAGGGTGGACAGCTGCTCGAAATCGCGCACGCGCAGGGTGAAGCGCATCTCCACCTCGCCGGTGTGCACGAACAACCGGCTGGACGAGGCGATGATGTGCGTGCCGGCGTTGCTGACCAGGCTGGTGACGTCCTTCTGCAGGCCCTTGCGGTCGTAGCCGCGCAGTTCGATGTCGACCTCGTAGGCCTGCGCCGCGGCATTGCCCCAGCTCACCTCGATCACCCGGTCCGGATCGCGCGCGGCGAGCCGCGCCAGGCTGCTGCAGTCGGTGCGGTGCACGGACACGCCGCGGCCCTTGGTGACGAAGCCGCGCACCGGGTCGCCGGGCAGCGGCTGGCAGCAGCGCGCCAGCGTGGTCAGCAGGTTGCCGATGCCTTCGATGCGCAGCGCGCTATGGTCGAGCGTGGCATGGCGCGAGGCCACCGGCGCGCCCGACTGGGTGACCGCGGGCGGCTCCGGCGGCTGCGCCGCTTCCTGCAGCACGCGGGCGATCTGCCCCGGGGTGACCTCGCCCAGCGCCAGCGCCACCAGCAGCTCGTCGTGGTTCTTCAGGTGGAAGTGCGCCGGCAGCTTCGTCACGTCCGCGTTCGCCAGCGCCAGCCGCTTCAGTTCGCGCTCGAACATGCCGCGCCCCACCGCGAGGTTGGCGTCGTGGGCGATCTTGCGGAACCATGCGCGCACCTTGTCCTTCGCCCGCGCAGTGTTGAGGTAGCCGTGGTGCGGCGACAGCCAGTCGCGGCTCGGTTCGGCCAGCTTGCCGGTGAGGATCTCCACGCGGTCGCCGCTCTGCGGCTGGAAGGTCAGCGGCACGATGCGCCCGTTGACCTTGGCGCCGCGGCAGCGGTGGCCCACCTCGGTGTGCACCAGGTAGGCGAAGTCCAGCACGGTGGCGCCGCGCGCCAGGTCGAACACCTCGCCCTTCGGGGTCAGCAGGTAGACGCGGTCTTCCAGCAGTTCGGTCTGCAGCTCGGCGGCCAGCGCGCTGTCGTCCTCGCCGCGCGGCTCCAGCAGTTTGCGCATCCAGGCGATCTTCGCCTCGAATTCGGCATCGGCGCTGCCGCCCTCCTTGTAGCGCCAGTGCGCGGCCACGCCCAGCTCGTTGGCGCGGTGCATGGCGTGGGTGCGGATCTGCACCTCCAGCGTCTTGCCCTGCGGCCCGATCACCGCGGTGTGCAGCGACTGGTAGCCGTTGGCCTTGGGTCGCGCGATGTAGTCATCGAACTCGCCCGGCAGGTGCGGCCACAGCGAATGAACCACGCCCAAGGCGGCGTAGCAGTCGGTGACGCTGTCGACCAGCACGCGCACCGCGCGGATGTCGTACAGGTCGGAGAAGTCCAGCGACTTGCGCTGCATCTTCTTCCAGATCGAGTAGATGTGTTTCGGTCGCCCGGCCAGCTCGGCGTGGATGCCCGCCGCGTCCAGCGCGCGCTGCAGTTCGGCCAGCGAGTCGCGGATGAACGCCTCGCGGTCGGCGCGGCGCTCGTCGAGCAGGTTGGCGATGCGCCGGTAGGTGTCCGGCTGCAGGTAGCGGAAGGCCAGGTCTTCCAGCTCCCACTTCAGCTGCCAGATGCCGAGCCGGTTCGCCAGCGGCGCGTGGATGTCGCGGGTCAGCCGCGCCAGCGCCTGCCGCTCGCCCTCGGGCACCGCCACCGCCGCGCGCATCCGCGCCAGTTGCCGCGCCAGCAGCACGAACACCACGCGCAAATCGCGCACGATCGCCAGCAGCAGCCGGCGCAGGCCCTCGGCCGCGCCCTGCGGCGGCCGCTGCGCATGCAGCGCCCATACCTGCTCGGCCGCCTGCTGGCCGTCGACCAGCCGCTGCAGCTCGGCCGGCAACGCCGCGCGCCGCTGCGCCCACAGCGCAGGATCGACCCGGGCCAGCTCGAACCACAGCGCCGCCGCCTGGGTCTGCGCGTCGCAGCCGAGCATGCCCAGCAGCTCCAGCACGTCGGCGCATTCGGCCTGGTTCACCGCGCGGGTGGTGCAGGCTTCCAGCGGCTCGGCCAGTGCCGGTGGCACGGCGCCGGCGTGCTCGCGCCAGCGCGACAGACGGGAGGGTTCGACGGTGGAGGCCATGGGGGTCAGCTCGGCTATTGCCTGCTCATGGTAGCCGCAGCCGTGCCGACCGTCGTGGGGCACATCGCCCGGCGCCCCTTGGCGCAGAGCCGTCCTACCGCGCAGAATCGGCGCTTCCCTACCGCTGCCCCGAGGATGCGCCCATGCCGATCCGTCCCCGCCACCCGCGCCTGCCGCTGCTGCTGGCACTTTCGCTGGCCTGCCTGTCGGCGCAGGCGCAGCAGACCGACGGCCTGCAACAGCGCATGAGCGCCGCCGAATTCAAGGCCGCCGGGCTGGACAAGCTGTCGGCGCAGGAACTGCGGAATCTCGACGACTGGCTGAGCAAGCACGGCAAGACCGCCACCAGGATGGTCGACACCAGCGGCCAGCCGGTGTTCTACGAACCGAAGCAGAAGCGCAGCAAGTTCACCGCCCGCCTGGTCGGGCACTTCAGCGGCTGGCACGGCCACGACGAATTCACCCTGGACAATGGCCAGTCGTGGAAGCAGATCGGTTCGGACGCGCCGGTCTGCATGAGCGCCGACAACCCGGCGGTCAAGATCAAGCCGTCGCTGTTCGACAGCTGGTTGATGTACGTGGACGGCTGCAACGGCAGCGTGCACGTGCGGCGCACGCGCTGAGCCGCGGCTCCGCGACCGGAGCAGTGCTGCCCCTGCGGTGCCTGGACATCGTATCGCTCAACCCAGCGCCGCCAGCGCCTTCGCCAGGCGCTTGGCCGAGACCGGCTCGGCGGTCTTCAGCTCCTGCGCGAACAGCGAGACGCGCCATTCCTCGATCAGCCAGCGCAGTTCGTCCAGACCGGCCGGATCGGCGCCGGTGGCGCGCTGCTGCAGGTAGGCACGCCAGTACGGCAGCACCTGCAGCAGGCGCTGCTGGTCCTTCGCCGGGTCCTGGCGCAGCCGCTCGCCACGCAGGCGCATCGCCTTCAGGTAGCGCGGGTAATGCGCCAACCGCGCCGGCGGCAGCTCGCGCAGGAAACCCGGCACCAGCAGCGCGTCGAACTGTTCGCGCAGGTCGTCGTAGCTGGCGCGGGCGAAGCCCAGCAGCGGCGGCTCGAGCCACGGCTTGAGCTCGGCCTGCGCCTCGATAATCGGTTCGGCCAGCTTCAGCCGCTCGACGCTGGCGCCGAACAGCTCGCGCGCGCACTGCGTGCGCAACGCCTCGAACGCGCCGGCGGTGCGCACGTCCAATTCGTGGCGCTGCAGCAGGTCGGTGAAGCCGCCTTCGAGCAGGTCTGCGCGCAGGCTGTCCACGCTACCCAATGGTGCGTACTGCAAGGCCAGCGCGTTGCCGATCGGCAGCCGCCGGCGCGCCTGCTTCGCCTCGCTGGCCAGCGCGTTGCGCAGCAGCCGCACCACGCCCTGCCGGTGCGCCGCGCGCGCCTCGTCGCTGCGCTCGAACACGCGCAGCGCCACCGCTTCGCCCAGGTCGACCAGCGCGGGGAACGCAGTCAGTCCGCCCGCGGAGCGCACCTGCGCCGGGATCTCCTCGAAATCCCAGCTGGCCACGTCCTCGCGGGTCAGTTCCAGGTCGGTCTTGCGCGAGAACGCCGCGCGCGCCTGCCCTTCCCATTGCCCACGCAGCGCGGCGAGGTCGCGGCCGCTGGCCAGCGTCCGGCCGCGCTCGTCGTGCAGGCGATAGCGCATCAAGAGGTGCGGCGGCAGTTCGACGGCGGCGAAGTCGCTGGCGGCAAGCTCGACGCCGGTAGCGCGTTGCAGGAAGGCGGCCAGCGCCTTCGCCAGCGGTTCGTCGCGCGGCGCCTCGGCCTCGACGAACGCCCGCGCGAAATCCGGCGCCGGCACGAAGTTGCGCCGCAGCGCCTTGGGCAGGCCGCGGATCAACTCGGCCACCTTGTCGACCAGCAGGCCCGGCACCAGCCATTCGCAGCGCGCGGGCCGCAGCGCATTCAACATCGCCAGCGGCAGCTGCAGGGTGACGCCGTCGGCCTCGTCGCCGGGAACGAAGCGATACTCCAATTTGTATTTTTGCGGCGGAATATCCAGCACGGCCGGAAACGCTTTCGCGTCGAGTCCCGCACCACCAGCCAGCACGTCGTCCAGCGACCAGCGCAGCGCCGCCTGCTCGGCCGGGCGCGCCTGGCGGTACCACGCGTCCAGCGCGCGTGAGCTGGCAATGTTCTGCGGCAGCTTGCCCTCGAAAAAGGCCACCAGCTCGTCCTCGTGGCGGATCAACCCCTCGCGGCGCTGTTTCGCCTCAATATCGACAGCTTCTTGCAAAATGCGCTGGTTGGCGCGCACGAAATCCGCCTTCGAGTCGAGCTCGCCGCGCACCAGCGCCTCGCGCAGGAAGATCGCATGGGCCAGCGCCGGGTCCTGCGCCTGGAAGGTGACCGGCCGCTTCTCCACCAGCACCAGGCCGAACAGGCTGACCTGCTCGTACGCCACCACGCAGCCACGCTTCTTCGACCAGTGCGCATCGCGGCAATGCGTGCGCAGCAGGTGCGCCGCCTGCTGCTCGATCCACGGCGGCTCGACGCGCGCATTCATCATGCCCCACACGCGTCCGCCCACGTCGAGGATCTGCGCACTGAAGACCCAGTTCGGCGGCGCCTTGGCCAGCGCCGAGCCGGGGAAGAGCTGGAACTTGCGCTCGCGCGTGCTCTGGTAGACGCCCTTCTCGTCCTTGCGGCCGACCTGGGTGGGCAGGCCGGCGAGCAAAGCGCGATGCACGGATTCGTACAACCGCTCAGCGTTGACGCTCTCGCCCCCTCCCTTGCTCGTCCCAAAGGGACTTCCTTCGGTCGCAGGGGAGGGTTGGGGTGGGGTTCGCTTTTGATCTTGTGCCACGACGCGAAAAGCCTCTCCCCCTCCCAGCCTCCCCCTGCGCGCAGGGGGAGGAGCAGAGCGCGCAGCTTGCGGCTGTCCCTCCAGCTTCCAGCCGAGTTCCTGCACCACCAGCAGCAACTGCCGGTGCAACTCACGCCACTCGCGCATGCGCATGAAGCTGAGAAAATGCCGCCCGCACCAGTCGCGCAGCTTCGATTGGGTCAACTCCTCGTGCGCGTCGTGGTAGGCGCGCCACAGGTTCAGCACGCCGACGAAGTCGGACTTCGGGTCGGCGAACGCCGCGTGCGCGGCATCGGCCTGCTGGCGTGCATCGCCCGGGCGCTCGCGCGGGTCCTGGATGCTGAGGAAGGCGACGATGACCAGCAGTTCGCGCAAGGCGTGCAGTTTCTCGCCCTCGACCAGCATGCGCGCCAGCTGCACGTCGATCGGCAAGCGCGCCAGCATGCGGCCGATCGCGGTGAGCTTGCGCGTCTCGTCGATCGCGGAAATTTCGGTGAGCCGGCGAAAGCCGTCGGCGACCACGCGCGGGTCGGGCGCCTCCAGGAACGGGAACGCGTCCACCTCGCCCAGCTGCAGCGCCAGCATGCGCAGGATCACGTTGGCCAGCGACGAGCGCAGCAGTTCCGGGTCGGTGAACGCGGCGCGGCCAGCGAAGTCGGCCTCGTCGTACAGGCGGTAGCAGATGCCCGGCCCGACGCGGCCGCAGCGGCCCTTGCGCTGGTCGGCGGCAGCCTGCGAGACCGGTTCCACGTGCAGCCGTTCGAGCTGGCTGCGCTGGCTGTAGCGCTTGACCCGCGCGGTGCCGGTGTCGATCACGTAGCGGATGCGCGGCACGGTGAGCGAGGTCTCGGCGACGTTGGTGGCCAGCACCACGCGGCGCTTCACGCCGGGCTTGAACACGCGGTCCTGGTCGCCGGCGGAGAGCCGCGCGTACAGCGGCATGATCTCGGTCTCGCGGTACTGCCGACGCGACAGCAGCTGGTGCGCGTCGCGGATCTCGCGCTCGCCGGGCAGGAACACCAGCACGTCGCCGCGCGGGTCGTCGTGGGTGATCTCGTCGAGCACCGCGGCAATGTGTTCGGCGCTGCCCTGCTGCATGTCCTTGCGGCCCTGCCGCGCGGCGATCTCGTCCAGCGAGCGCCAGCGCAACTCGACCGGATGCGCACGCCCTTCCACTTCCACCACCGGCGCGCCGTCGAAGTGTTCGGCAAAGCGTGCGGTGTCGATGGTCGCCGAGGTAACGATGATCTTCAGTTCGGGCCGCTTCGCCGCCAGGCGCTTGAGGTAGCCGAGCAGGAAGTCGATGTTGAGGCTGCGTTCGTGCGCCTCGTCGATGATGATGGTGTCGTACGCGCTGAGCCACGGGTCGCCCTGGGTCTCGGCGAGCAGGATGCCGTCGGTCATGAACTTCACCAGGCTGCGCTCGGACACCTGGTCGTTGAAGCGCACCTGGAAACCCACCACCTCGCCCAGCGGCGTGCCCAGTTCCTCCGCCACGCGGCGCGCCACCGAGCGCGCGGCCAGCCGACGCGGCTGGGTGCAGCCGATCATGCCGGCCTCGCCGCGGCCGGCGGCCAGGCACAGCTTGGGCAGCTGGGTGGTCTTGCCCGAGCCGGTCTCGCCGGCGATCACCACCACCTGATGCGCGCGGATCAGCTTGACGATGTCCTCGCCGCGCGCGCTGATCGGCAGCGACTCGTCCAGCCGGATCGGCGGCTTGGCCGCGGCGCGGGCACGGCGTTTGGCCGCCGAGCGCTCGATATCCGCGCGCAGCGACGCCAGCTTGTTCTCATCGGGGTGGCGCGACAGCGCACGCCAGCGGCCCAGCAGGCGGCCGAAGTCGCGGCTGCACACGGTCTCGAGCCGACCACGCAGGTCGTGCAGGCCGGCACTGGCGGAATCGTTGGCGGTCGGATGGGTGTCGTTCATCGGACCGCGCATGATAGCTGCTGGCGGGTCGTCCACTCGATAGCTGCAGGCTATCGGGAACATCCGAAGGATTCATTTCACCCGCGGGCAGCGACTCACTAAGGTTGCCCCATCGACTCACCACAGGAAGGAGCACGCACATGGCCATTTCCATCGGCATCGCCAGGAAGGACCGCGAAGCGGTCGCCAAGCACCTGTCCAGGCTGCTGGCCGACACCTACTCGCTGTACCTGAAGACGCACAGCTTCCACTGGAACGTCACCGGCCCGCAGTTCAACAGCCTGCACGCCATGTTCGAGATCCAGTACAACGAACTGTGGCTGGCCGCCGACGAAGTCGCCGAACGCATCCGCACGCTGGACGTGTTCGCCCCCGGCTCCTACAGCCAGTTCGCCAAGCTGAGCTCGGTCAAGGAAGAAGCCGGCGTGCCGGAATGGAAGGCGATGGTGGCTCAGCTGGTCGAAGGCCACGAGATCGCCGCCGCCACCGCGCGCAACGCGCTGAAGGCCGCCAACGCCGCCGGCGACGACGGCACCGCCGACATGGTCACCGGGCGATTGAAGGAGCACGAGAAGACCGCCTGGATGCTGCGCTCGCTGTTGAAATAGGCCGCCCGGCGCCATCTCCGAAGCGACGGCGCCTTCGCGCGATGGCGCCGTTTCCGTCCCGCCCGCTACCCCTGGCGCGCCACGCTCCTGACCTTGCGCTGACCGCAGCCGGCGCGCTTTATTGAGCCCGATGGCATGGATTGGTTAAGCTCCTCGGGCTCTACCGCCTGTTGCGCAGGCTTCCTCCGGGGATTTTTTTGAGCGCCACCGCAGCAAACCACAACAGTCGGTATCCGCTGCTCACGGCGATCGTGCTCGCCCTGATCGTGGCCGCGATGAACATCGGGCTGTGGTGGTGGGGCAACTACCCGCGGGGGCCGGAGGACTGGCACGGCAAGGTCGGCGGCTACGCGCTGTCGGTGTTCCAGCGCTACCAGAGCCCGTTCAAGCAGGATTACCCCAGCGACGACGAGATCGCCGCCGACCTCAGGCTGCTGCACCGCTACACCGACCACATCCGCACCTACACCATGCGGCAGAACCCTCAGCTGTACCGGCTGGCGCAGGCCGAAGGGCTGAAGGTGATGGCCGGTGCGGAGATCGACAAGCGGCTGGACAACAACGAGCGCGAGATCGAGCTGCTGATCGCCAAGGCGCGCGCCTACCCGGACACCATCACCAAGGTCATCGTGGGCAACGAGGTGCTGTTCCGCAACGACCTCGCGCCCGAGCAGATGATGGCCTACCTGGACCGCGTGCGCGCCGCCGTGCACCAGCCGGTGTCGATCGCCGAGCCGGACTACATCTGGCTGAAGTACCCCGAGCTGGTGCAGCACGTGGACTTCATCACCATCCACCTGTTCCCGTTCTGGAACGGCGTGCCGGTCAGCGGCCCGTCCGGCAACCCCCACCCGGCGCTGGACCAGGCGCTCGGCGCCTACCAGCAGATCCGCCAGCGCTACCCGGACAAGCCGGTGGTGGTCGGCGAGATCGGCTGGCCGTCGAACGGCGACCGCCACGAGTACGCCGACCCGTCGGTCTCCAACGAGGCGATCTTCATCCGCGACTGGATGAACGCGGCCAAGGCCGCGCACATCGACTACTACCTGATGGAGGCGTTCGACCAGCCGTGGAAGGAGAACCTCGGCGAAGGGCGCACCGGCGCGTACTGGGGCATGTTCAACGCCGACCGCCAGCTGAAGTTCCCGCTGACCGGCCCGGTGGTGGAGGACACCTCGTGGCCGTGGAAGGCGCTCGCGGCGAGCCTGCTGGCACTGCTGCCGATGATCGCGTTCGCGCGCCGCTTCAGTCGCTTCAAGCTGACCGGGCGGTTCTTCTTCGCCGCGCTGATCCAGCTCGCCTGCGGGCTGATCGTGTGGTCGGCCACGCTGCCGTTCAATTTCTACCTGAGCTGGGTCGACTGGACCATGCTCACGCTGCTGTTCCCGGCGCAGATCGCCATCCTCGCCATCCTGCTGATCAACGGCTTCGAGTTCACCGAGGTGCTGTGGCGACGCGACTGGCTTCGCCACGCCGGCATGCTCCGGCCCGACCCGCCCGAGAAGCAGCCGTTCGTGTCGATCCACCTGGCCTGCTACAACGAGCCGCCGGAAATGGTCATCGTCACGCTCGATTCGCTGGCCGCGCTGGACTACGCCAACTTCGAAGTGCTGGTGATCGACAACAACACCAAGGACCCGGCGGTGTGGGGCCCGGTGAAGGACTACTGCGAGAAGCTGGGCTCGCGCTTCCGCTTCTTCCACCTCGAGCCGTGGCCCGGCTTCAAGGCCGGCGCGCTGAACTTCGGCCTGAAGGAGACCGCGCCGGAAGCCGACGTGGTGGCGGTGATCGACGCCGACTACGTGGTGCGGCCGGACTGGCTGGCCACCCTCACCGGCCACTTCCACGACCCGAAGGTGGCGGTGGTGCAGTGCCCGCAATCGCACCGCGACTTCGAGCACAACCGCTTCCGCCGCATGACCGCGTGGGAATTCGACGGCTTCTTCCGCATCGGCATGCACCATCGCAACGAGCGCAACGCGATCATCCAGCACGGCACCATGACCATGGTGCGGCGCTCGGCGCTGGAAGGCACCGGCGGCTGGTCGGAGTGGACCATCTGCGAGGATGCCGAGCTCGGCCTGCGCCTGATGCATGCCGGCTACGAGCTGGTCTACGTCGACGAGCTGATGGGCAAGGGCCTCACCCCGGCCGACTTCAAGGCGTACAAGAGCCAGCGCTACCGCTGGGCCTTCGGCGCCATGCAGATCCTCAAGGGCCGCTGGCAGTGGATGACGCAGAAGGGCCCGCTCTCGGCCGGCCAGCGTTTCCACTTCCTCACCGGCTGGTTCAGCTGGTTCGCCGACGCGCTGCACCTGATCTTCACCCTGATGGCGCTGTTCTGGACCGCCGGCATGGTGGCCTTCCCGCAGTACTTCAGCCTGCCGATGCAGCTGTTCCTGATCCCGGTGATCGGCTTCTTCTTCGCCAAGGCGATCTTCGGCATCGTGCTGTACCGCGCGCGTGTGCCCTGCGGCTGGTACGACACGCTGATGGCCTCGCTGGCCAGCATGGGCCTGTCGCACGCCATCGCGCGCGGCATCCTGCACGGACTCACCCGCCAGAAGACCTCGTTCGTGGTGACCGCCAAGAGCCGGCGCATGGGCGGCAGCAGCTTCGCCGCATTCGCCCCGGTGCGCGAGGAACTGCTGATGGCGATCGCGCTGGCGTTGTGCATCGTCGGCATGGCGCTGGGCTACGGCACGCGCTACATCGAAGGCACCTTGTGGATGTTCATCCTCGCCGCGCAGTCGATTCCCTATGTCTCGGCGGTGATCGGCGCATGGATCGCGCACCGCTCGGGCGACACGGTCGGTTGACGCGGACGACGCCCGCGTCGACAGGATCAGGCACACGCTCCGGCATCCAGGCCGCGCCGCTCCCGTACACACGAGGCATGCGCCACTTTCGGTAAGCTGCCGCTCATCGAAGACGCCTCGAGAACGAAACCCCGCGCATGCGCCGTCTCTGCCGACGCCCGAGCCTCCTGCTGTCGCTGTTGCTGCTGGCGTCGCAGGCCCATGCCGGGGTGCAACTGGTGGTGGATGGCATCGCCGACCCGCTGAAGGCGGCGGCGACGGCCGGCATGGAACTGTCGCAGTACGCCCATCGGGACGTCAGCGCGGCGCAGGCCAGGCGCCTGTACCAGCGCGCGCCTGAGCAGCTGAAGGCGGCGCTGGAGCCCCACGGCTACTACGACGCCAGCGTCACCGGCGAGCTGCAGCCGGTCGGCAAGGACTGGCGGGTGACCTTGCACGTGCAGCCGGGCGAGCCGGTCAAGGTCACCTCGGTCGAGGTGGCGCTGGCGCCGGAGGCCGCCGCGCTGGCGCCGATCCGCCGCGCAAAGCGCGCGCTCGAACGGCTCCAGGGCAAGACGCTGGACCACGGCGCCTACGACGCGGCGCGCGACGCGCTCAGCGCCCAGCTCACCGCCAACGGCTTCCTCGATGCGCGCCTGCTCACCCATCGGGTCGAAGTCAGTCGCGCCAACCACAGCGCGGCGATCAAGCTGGCCTGGCAGGCCGGTCCGCGCTACCGCTACGGCCAGGTGCACTTCGACGGCGCGCAGTTCAACGAGGGCTTCCTCGACCGCTACGTGCCGTTCAAGTCCGGCGACTACTTCTCGCAGGCCCAGTTGCTGGAGCTGCAGCAGGCGCTGAGCGGCGCCGACTATTTTGCGGTGGTCAACGTGCAGCCGGACGTGGACGCGGCGAAGAACGGCGTGGTCGACGTCACCGTGCAGCTGGCGCCGGCCAAACGCACGATCTACACCGGCGGCCCGTTCATCGGCACCGACACCGGCTTCGGCCTGCGCGGCGGCATGGAGCGGCGCTGGGTCAACCGGCGCGGGCACAAGTGGAAGAACGAACTGGTGGCGGCGCAGCGGCTGAAGACGCTGTCCACGCTGTACGCGATCCCGCTGCCGGGCGACAACCAGCGCAGCTACAACGTCGGCGCGAACTTCCGCGACGCCAACACCACCACCTCGCAATCGCGCACGCTGGAACTGGTCGGCAACGAGACCCGCCAGTGGCGCGGCTGGACCCGCACCCTGGGCGTGCATGTGCTGTCCGGCACCTTCACCGTGGGCAAGCGCGGCGGCGAACCGGACAACGCGCCCGGCATCGAGCACGGGCACAGCACGCTGGTATTCGGCGAGGCCGCGCTGACGCGCAAGCGGGCCGACAACCCGGACTTCGTGACCCGCGGCTGGCTGCTCGGCGTGGCCGCGCGCAGCACTGCCGGCAGCATGTTGTCCGATGCCAGCTTCAGCGAGCTGACCGCCGACGCGAAGTGGATCCGCGCCTTCGGCACGCGCCAGCGCAACCGATTGATCCTGCGCGGCAGCGCCGGCGTCACCTGGACCAACGACTTCGCCGCGCTGCCGCCGCAACTGCGTTTCTTTGCCGGCGGCGACCGCTCGGTACGCGGCTACGGCTACCAGGCGATCGGCCCGCGCAACAGCGCCGATCGCGTGATCGGCGGCCACCACCTGCTGGTCGCCAGCGCCGAAGTCGAGCACTACTTCACGCGTCAATGGGGCATGGCCGCCTTCGTCGACGCCGGCAACGCGTTCGACGGCACCGACTACCGGCCCAAGCTCGGCGCGGGTCTGGGCCTGCGCTGGCGCTCGCCGGTGGGCATGATCCGCGTGGACCTGGGCACGCCGATCCACGACGATCGCGCGCACGGAATCCAGTTGCATCTGGTGATCGGGCCGGATCTGTGAGCGGTCGCCGCAGCGCATCGACCACGGCGTGGTCGATCCAACGGACCCGACGAGTTGCGGATGAGCAGGACTGCCTTTTGCAACTTTGCGTAAGGGACGGGATCCCAAAAAGCAGAAACACAACGACTGAGGAAAAACGGAAGGCGCCGGATTCATGAAATGGTTCAAGCGCATCGCCCTCGCATCCGCCGCGCTGCTGCTGCTCGCGGCGGCGGCGCTGTGGTGGTTGCTCGGCACCGGCGCCGGCCTGCGCTTCGCGCTGGCCCGAGCGCAGGCCGCCACCGGCGGCGCACTGCAGGTGCGGCAGGCCCAGGGGCGGTTGATCGGCCCGCTGCAGCTGGCCGGCGTGCGCTACGACGACGGCAAGGGCACCGTGGCGACGGTGGCGAAGGCGCGGCTGGAGCTGCGCTTCTGGCCGCTGCTGGCCCGGCGCGTGCACCTGATCGCGCTGGAGGCGGATGGCGTCGCGGTGACGCTGCCCCCACCCGCCGGGAACCACGCGGCGCACACCGGCAGCTTCTCGCTGCAACCGCCGATCGCGCTGACAGTCGATCGCGCGCACGTCGGCACGGTGACGGTGACGCAGGGCGGCCAGCCGCTGTTTGCCTCCGATCGGCTCGACCTCGCCGGCAGCTGGACCGACCGCGGCATCGAGCTGCGCCAGCTGGTGCTGCAGGCGCCCGCCGGGCACGCCAGTCTCCATGGCCGCCTGGCGATCGGCGCGCGTTACGAGGGCAACGGCAACGCCGCCTTCGCCTGGAAGGTCGGCGACACCAGCTACGCCGGCGATCTCGTTGCGCACAGCGACGGCCAGCGTGCGCAGCTGGAGCTCAAGCTCACCGCACCGGCCATCGCACGGCTGCAGGTGGAGCTGGTGCAATCAGGCGACTACGCCTGGAGCGGCCGGCTCGACGCGCCGCGCTTCGACCCGCAACCGCTGCTCGGCGACAGCTCGCTGAAGGCGCTGGCGATTGCCGTGCAAGGCCACGGCGACCGCTACGGCGGCACGCTCGACGGCCGACTCGACCTCGGCGACTACCCGTTGCTGCTGCAGCCGCTGCGCGCGCAGTTCAGCCGCGACTACGCCACGCTGACCCTGCAGCAGCTCAAGCTTGGCTCGCCGCGGATCAAGGGCGGCGTGGAAGCCAGTGGCGTCGTGCAGCTCGCCGCCAAACCGCTCGGCGCCGCATTGGATATCCGCTGGAACGACCTGCTGCTGCCGGCCAGCCTGGTCGGCCAGGCTCTGGCCAGCGAGGGCGAACTCAGGGCCCGCGGCAATGCCGACGCGTACCACGCCGAGGGCAACGTCGACATCGGCCCGCCCGGCAAGCTGGCGAAACTGGCGCTGAACCTCGACGGCACGCCGCAGCGGATCACCCTGCACACGCTGGCGCTGCGGCAGCCGCAAGGCGGCCTGCAGGCGAACGGCACGCTGACCCTGCAGCCGACCTTCGCGTGGCAAGCCGAGGGCACGGCCGAACAGCTCGACCCCGGCCAACTGTTCGCCGGCTGGAACGGCGCGCTGGATTTTGCCATCGCCAGCAGCGGCAGCCTGCCGAAGAACGGGCCCGATGCCACGCTGGAAATCCGCCGATTGTCCGGCAAGCTGCGCGAGCGTGCAGTCAGCGGCCACGGCAAGCTGCACCTGTCGCCCGACCAGGTGATCGATGGCCGGCTCGAGCTCGCCTCCGGCGGCAGCAGCGTGAAGCTGGCCGCCCGCCCCGGCGCCAGCAACGATGCCGACCTGCAACTGGCGATCGCTTCGCTGGGCGACTGGTTGCCGGATGCCGGCGGACGTCTGGACGGCCATTTGAGCATCCGCGGGCGACTGCCCAAGCTCGGCGTCAACGGCCAGCTGCGCGGTCGGTCGCTGGCCTGGCAGCAGCAGAAGGCAGCTGCGCTGCAGCTGGTCGTCGGCATCCCCGACATCAGCCATCCGGCTGGCAAGCTGGATCTGCGTACCCGCGGCGCGCACCTGCAGGGCCTCCAGTTCCAGCAGCTCGACTTGCTCGCCGAAGGCAGCCAGGGCGACCATCGCCTCGACGTCGATGCCCGCGGCAGCCAGCTCTCCGGTCATCTCGCGCTGCACGGCGCGCTGAAAGGATCGGCGTGGAACGGCACGCTCTCCACGCTCGACCTGCAGCCGCAGGGCATGCCCGGCTGGCGCCTGCGGCAACCCGCGCAGCTGGCTTACCGCGATGGCGCGATGAGCCTGTCCGAACTGTGCCTGACGGCCGGCGAGCCGCAACTGTGCGTGGCCGCGAAGCGGGGCAAGTCCGGCGATCTCGATGCCAGCTACCGGCTGCAGGCGTTGCCGCTGGCGCTGCTGCTGAACGCCAGCGGCAACGCCGACCTGCCGGTGCGCGCCGATGGTGTGATCGAGGGCAGCGGCAAGGTCCGCCGCAGCGCCGCCGGTGCACTTGGCGGGAACGCGTCGATCAGCTCGGCGCAGGGCAGCATCAGCTATACCGACCGTGCCGAGGCACCCCTGCTGCGCTACGACCAGCTGCGCCTCACCGCCGACCTCGCGCCGACCAGCCGGCACATCGAGCTGCATGGTGGTCTCGAGGACGGCGGCCGCATCGACGGCCAACTCACCCTCAGCGGTGCGCAGCAGACGCTGCGCGGCCAGCTCGACCTGCGCCTGAACAACCTCGCCTTCGTCGAACTGCTCAGTAGCGAGCTGGCCAACGTCAAGGGCGGCGCCGACGGCAACTTGCGTTTCGCCGGCACGCTCGGGCAGCCGGTACTCACCGGCCAGGCGAATGTGCACGGCTTCGCGGCCGAGGTGCCTTCGGCCGGCCTCAAGCTGAGCGACGGCCAGCTCGCCATCGGCACCGTCGATGCACGCCGGTTCCAGATCCGTGGCCAGCTGAAATCGGGCACCGGCACGCTGGCCATCGACGGCGTCGCTGGCCTTGGCGCCGGCGCACCGACCCGGTTGACGCTCGCGGGCAGCCGCTTCACCGCCGTCGACCTTCCCGCCGCGAAGGTCGTGGTGTCGTCGGACCTGACCGTGCGGCGCGATGGCAGCGGCATCGACATCGGCGGCGCGCTCGGCATCGACAGCGCCGACATCAATGCGGACCAGCTGCCCGGCGCCGGCGCCACCCGGGCCTCCCCCGACGTGGTCGTGGTCGACGAGCCACAGCAGCAGCGAGCTGCCGGCAAGCTGCCGCTCAGCGCGACGATCAGGGTGGATCTGGGCCAGCACGCGCACGTCGTCGGCATGGGCCTGGACGGCCGCGTCAGCGGCACGCTCAACGTGATCGAGCGCCCCGGCCGCGCCACCACCGGCCGGGGCCAGATCGCGGTGGACGGCACCTATCGCGCCTATGGCCAGAACCTGCAGATCCAGCGCGGCCAGCTGCTGTTCGCCAGCACGCCGCTCGACAACCCCGGCCTGAACATCCGCGCCGTGCGCAAGCTCAACCCCAACGCCACCATCGACGAAGGCCAGGAGGTCGGTCTGCTGGTGGCGGGCACCGCGCAGCGGCCGGTGCTGACGGTGTTCTCCAACCCGCTGATGGAGCAGTCCGACGCGCTGTCCTACCTGGTCACCGGCAAGCCGCTGGCGCAACTGAAGAGTGGCGAAGGCGACATGGTGGGCGCTGCCGCGCAGGCACTCGGCTCGGCGGCCGGCAACCTGCTGGCCAAGAGCGTCGGCGCGAAGCTGGGCGTGGACGAGGTCGGCGTGTCCAGCAACGAGGCGCTCGGCGGCAGCTCGGCGTTCACCGTGGGCAAGTATCTTTCGCCGCGCCTGTATCTCAGCTACGGCGTGGGTCTGTTCGAGCCCGGCGAAGTGATCACCCTGCGCTACCGCCTCAGCGAACGCTGGAATTTCGAGGCGCGGCAGGCCACCCAGTTCAGCCGCGCCAGCTTCAACTACCGCATCGAAAAGTAGCCCTCGCGGCGGGGCCTGCCGGCGTAGTCCATAGGTCATGCCCACAAGGCCGCCGCGGCGGATTATCGTGGACGTTTTCCGGATAGGGAGCAACGGCCATGCAGCGCATGCGATGGATACTGGCGACGGCAATCCTGTGCAGCCCGGCGGCCTGGGCGGCGACACCGGGAAGCGGGCCTTCCGGCGTCGACCTGGCCGGCATCGACCATGGCGTGAAGCCGGGCGACGACTTCTTCCGCTACGCCAACGGCCAGTGGCTGAAGACCGCGCAGATTCCCGCCGACCGTTCCAGCACCGGCACCTTCCTCAAGGTGTTCGAGCAGGCCGAGAAGAACACCGCCGAGCTGATCCGCAACGCCGGCGCCGGCCATCCCGCCGCCGGCAGCAACGCGCGCAAGATCGCCGACTACTACGCTGCCTGGATGGACGAGGCGGCGATCGAGCAGCACGGCCTGGCGCCGCTCAAGCCGGAACTGGCGCGGATCGACGCGATCGCCTCGCGCACCGACCTGGCCCGCGTGCTGGGCAGCCGCCTGCGCGCGGACGTCGATCCGGTCAACGCCACCCACTACCACACCGAGAACCTGTTCGGCCTGTTCGTGACGCAGGGCCTGGAAGATCCCTCGCGCAACATTGCCTACCTGCTGCAGGGCGGCCTGGTCATGCCCAGCCGCGACTACTACCTTGCCGACGACGCGCACATGGCCGCGATCCGGGCGAAGTACCGGACCTACATCGGCGCGCTGCTGAAGCAGGCCGGCATCGCCGACGCGGAAGCCAAGGCAACGACCATCCTCGACCTGGAAACGAAGATCGCCAGGGCGCAGGCCAGCCTGCTCGACAGCGAGGACGTGCACAAGGCGAACAACCTGTGGCGCACCACCGACTTCGCGCAGAAAGCGCCGGGACTGGACTGGACCGCCTACTTCCGGGCCGCCGGCCTGCACGGCCAGCCGCAGATCGACGTGTGGCAGCCGACCGCGATCGGCGGGCTGTCCGCGCTGACCGCCAGCGAGCCGCTGCAGGCGTGGAAGGACCTGCTGACCTTCCACACCCTGGACCAGAACACCGCGCTGCTGCCCAAGGCCTTCGCCGACCTCGGCTTCGACTTCCACGGCCGCACCCTGCAGGGTACGCCCGAGCAGCGGCCGCGCTGGAAGCGTGCGGTCGGCGCCACCAGCGCCGACCTCGGCGACGCCGTGGGCCAGCTTTACGTGAAGCATTACTTCCCGGCCTCGTCCAGGGCGGAGGTGGAGCAACTGGTGAAGAACCTGCTCGCCGCGTTCGACGAGCGCATCGACACGCTCAGCTGGATGACCCCGGCCACGCGCGCGAAGGCGAAAGCGAAGCTCGCCACCGTGCGGGTCGGCGTGGGCTACCCGGACCGCTGGCGCGACTACGCCGCGCTGGAGATCCGTGCCGACGACGCGCTCGGCAACCGCCTTCGCGCCGAGAAGTTCGAATACGAACACCAGCGCGCCAAGCTGGGCCAGCCGGTCGACCGCGCCGAGTGGTGGATGACTCCGCAGACCGTCAACGCGGTGAACCTGCCGCTGCAGAATGCGCTGAACTTCCCCGCCGCGATCCTGCAGCCGCCGTTCTTCGACCCGCACGCCGATGCGGCCGCCAACTACGGCGCGATCGGCTCGGTGATCGGCCACGAGATCAGCCACAGCTTCGACAACACCGGCGCCGAGTTCGACGCCCAAGGCCGCCTGGCGAACTGGTGGACGCCGGAGGACCTGGCCCACTTCAAGGCCGCCGGCCAGCAGCTGGCGAAGCAGTACGACCAGTACGAGGCGCTGCCTGGCCTGCACGTCAACGGCGAGCAGACGCTGGGCGAGAACATCGCCGACGTCTCCGGCCTGACCATCGCCTACCTGGCCTATCACAAGTCGCTCGGCGGCAAGCCGGCGCCGGTGATCGACGGCCTGACCGGCGACCAGCGCTTCTTCCTCGCCTACGGCCAGGCCTGGCGCTCGAAGATCCGCGATGCCGCCCAGCGTCAGCGCCTCGCCACCGACGTGCATGCACCCGCCGACTTCCGCGCGCAGACCGTGCGCAACCTGGATCCGTGGTACCCCGCGTTCGACGTGAAGCCGGGCGAGCAGCTGTACCTGGCGCCGAAGGATCGGGTGAAGATCTGGTAAGCGCTCTCCAACCACTGAAAACAACAGGGCTGCACGCAGGTGCGGCCCTGTTGCGTGGAGCCTGAGCGGCTGCGGCAGCGGGCAGCTTCGCCGGGACCGGCGCCTATTTCTTACGAGTCGCCCGTCGCGCCAGCGCGGCCGTGTTGGCCGCCACGGCGGCGCGGATCAGTTGCCCGAACGCCGTCTCGTCGACCTGGTCTCCCTCATGCAGGTCGATCGCACGCCGCGTGTTTCCTTCCAGGCTGGCATTGAACAGTTGCTTCGGGTCGCTGAGAGAGGCACCGCGGGCAAAGGTGAACTTCACCTTGTCCTTGTACGACTCGCCGGTGCAGACGATGCCGTCCTGCGACCACACCGGCGTGCCGCCCGAACCGGGCTTGGCCCATTTCCACTCCTCCCGGATCGCCGGGTCGGCCTCGTGGATCAGCCGGCGCACGCGCGCCAGCATCGCACCCCGCCAGTCCCCCAGCTCCTCGATCCGCCGGGTAATGTTCGCTGCCGCGGCCTCGTCTTCGGAATGATCTGTGGACTTCATGTTCTTCTTCCTCCGTTTCGGCCGCCCAGGCGTGGGCAGTCGGAAGATAACCTGCGAAATCGCGGCCTTGCACCCACGCGTCGCCCATGTATAACATGCGTTATAACCCATGCCGGAGACCGCCATGAAACTGAAGATCACCACCATCGGCAACTCCGCCGGCGTCATCCTGCCGCGCGAACTGCTGGCTCGCCTGCGCCTGGAGAAAGGCGACGAGCTGTTCGCGCTGGAGACCCCCGACGGGATCCGCCTCACCACCTACGACCCCACTCTCGCCAGGCAGATGGAAGTCGCCGAGGAGGTCATGCGCAAGCGGCGCACCTTGCTGCACAAGCTGGCGCAATAGGTGGCAGCCATGATCGTCTGGATCGAAAGGCCGCTCGCCATCGCCATCCACGAACGCCAGTTGGCCGAACACGGCGGCGGCATCGGCGTGCGCGATGACCATCTGCTGGATTCAGCGCTTGCGCGCCCCCGGCAATCGCATGCCTACGGCGATCCGCCGCCGGACCTTGCCGACCTCGCCGCCAGCCTCGCCTTCGGGCTGGCCCGCAACCATCCTTTCGTCGACGGCAACAAGCGCACAGCGGCGGTGGCCTGCGAAGTCTTCATCCTGCTCAACGGCGGCACCCTCGACGCCGACGATCTGGAACTGTACCCGTGCTATGTCGCCCTCGCCGAAGGCAGCCTGTCCGAAGCCGAGTTCGCCGCCTGGCTGCGCCAGCACATCAGGCTCGGCGGCAACAAGCGCGTGAACGAGCCGCGGGCGCGCTACGCGCGCTGAAGCCAACCGCCGCACGTTCCACGTCGCAAATCAGCGCCGGCCCGTCAGGCCGAAATGGAACGGACAAGCCTCCTGCAGATCGACGGCTTCGACGTTGCGGAACCCGGCATCGGCCATCCACCGTCGACACTGCTGCGGTGTCGGGCGTATTTCCAGTGGGGGCCCGCGCGGGGTCGGGATGTCGCTGCGCCAGTGCATCACCGAAAGCACGCCGCCCTCCCGCAAGGTTCGGCGGGCCTCCCGCAGGAGGTCCTGCGGCTGCGCCAGGTGCAGCAGATTGAAGATCATTGCATGCGCCTGCGAGCCGGCAGCCACGCCCGCACCGTCCGCCATGAAATCCCGCAGCTCGGCCCGGATGTTGGTCAGGCCGAGCTCCGCCGCCTTGCCGCGCACCACCGCAATCATCTCCGGCTCCATATCCAGCGCGGTGACCAGCCCGCTGGTGCGCCGCGCGGCGGGCATCGTGAACGAGCCATAGCCGCAGCCGAACTCGATCACATCGCCCTGCACTTCTGCCGCACCGAACAGCTTCCCCACAGCCGCCTCGCCGTCGAAGAAGCTGGCCCAGTGGACCTCGTCGGGCATGCCGCTTTCACGAATCTTCATGGGCTTCCACCTGCACCCTGGGCTGACCACTCACTCTCGACTTCGGAATTTAACTTCCCCCGTCCCGATTGTCTGGCTTGTCTGCCGTTGTCGCCCACTCGCCCATGCATCACACGGAGGCGACCCGCGAAGAGCGTGCGCCGCCAGCCAGGCTCAGTCCCGCAGGATGCCGATCGTCCGCAGCCACGTCTCGGCCAGCTTCGGCCAGCCGGTAATCGGATTCGCCGTCGGGCGCAAGCCGAACGCATGGCCGCCTTGTGCATACAGGTGCATTTCCGCCGGCACCTTCGCCTTCGCCAGCGCGGTGTAATAGACCAGCGACTGGTCCACGCCATCCACGTAATCGTCTTCCGCCTGCACCAGGAATGTGGCCGGGGTCCTGCTTGAAACCGGAATGTTCGCGTTCAACTTGCCGTCACCACGCGTGAGGTGACCCGGATAGATCGGCATGGCGAAATCCGGACGGGCGCTTTCCTTGTCGGCCGCGTCCACCGGCGCATACAGGCGGCGATCGAAATTGGTGCTGATCTCCGCCACCAGGAAACCGCCGGCCGAATAACCCAGCACGCCGATCCTGTGCGGGTCGACCTGCCACTGCGCGGCTCGCGAGCGCACCAGCCGCATCGTTCGCTGCAGGTCCTGCAGCGAGGACACCGAGAGCTCGAAATTGTGCGGACGGCAATCACAGTGCCAGTCATACGGCAAGCTGGGTACGCGGTACTTCAGCAGCACACAGGTGATGCCCCGGGAGGTCAGCCAGTCGCAGGTCTCCGTGCCTTCCAGGTCGATGGCAAGGATCTGGAATCCGCCACCGGGAACCACCACGACCGCCGCGCCCGTGTTCTTCCCCGTGGGCGCATACACCGTCATCGTCGGTCGCGTCACGTTGGTCACCGCCGTCGCCGGCTTGCCCGCCAGCAGCTTCTCGCTGACCGTCGCCGTCTCCGGCCCGGGAACCGGCTGCAGATCCGGCGCCGCGCCCGGCCAGATCGGTATCTGCGTGTGCCCGGCAACTGGCTGCCAGACCGAGGTCTTCGCCTGCACGCCTGCGCACAGCACCAGCAATCCAAGCACAAGGACGTAGAGTTTCATGGCAATCATCCTTCGTGGCGCGCAGCCACGCTGCAAGTTCAGGATTGGAGTCGGTGGGACACGGCTGGCCCATGCTGGGTGACCTGTCGGCGCAGCAGCGGCTGGTTTCATGGCTTTTTCAGGAACGGAAGGCGCGTCTCCGCCCCTCTCGTCCGTTGCCCGCAATAGGCGGCTCAGTCGCGTGGAATTTGCTCGATGCCCAGCCCGTCAATGCCGGCAGTCCCGGCCGCATCAAACCCGGCCAGCGCGCCGAAGCGTCGTCCGCGTTCGGCATAGTCCTTGAACTGGTCGAAGCTGGGCGCACCGGGCGACAGCAGGATGACGCCACGCTCGGGCGTGCGCGCCTTGGCCACCTCGACCGCGCCGGCGAGATCGTTCACCAGCAGGATCGGGCAGGCGACCCCGGCCGCGCGCAGCGCCGCCTCGATGCGCGCGCCGTTGGCGCCCATGCAGACGATCGCGTGCGCCGGTGCGGCGCGCATCGCCTCGACGAACGGCGTCCAGTCCAGCCCGCGGTCATGGCCGCCGACCAGCACCGTCACCGTACGGCCGTGCAGGCTTTCCAGTGCGGCCAGCGTGGCCAGCGGCGTGGTGCTGATCGAGTCGTTGACCCAGTGCCAGCCGTGGTGCTCGCCCAGCGGCTGCAGGCGGTGCGGCAGCGGGCGGAAGGTGGCCAGCGCCGGCGCGGCGGCGAGCGCGTCCATGCCGACGGCTTCCAGTGCGGCCAGTGCGGC
Source organism: Rhodanobacter sp. (assembly GCA_024711345.1). Lineage (GTDB taxonomy): Bacteria > Pseudomonadota > Gammaproteobacteria > Xanthomonadales > Rhodanobacteraceae > Rhodanobacter. The sequence continues at coordinate 162,803 of JANJTA010000017.1, forward strand.
ACAGGCGTTGAGCGCGTTGTGCAGGCCGGGCGCCGCCAGTTGCCCGATCGGGAACACCACCTGCGCACCGCGGCGGATGAAACCGTCATTGACATGCCAGCCTTCCGGCGTGCCGAACAGCAGTCGCCGCGGGTGATGGCGCGTGCGGTCCAGCAGATTCGGTTGCAGGCCGTTGACCAGCAGCGTGCGCGCGGCGTCGGCCAGCTTCAGCTTGTCGGCCACGTAACGCTCGCGCGAGCCGTGCCAGTCCAGGTGCTCCTCGTACAGGCTGGTGACCACGCCCAGTTCCAGCGGGCCGGCCTCGCCGGTCTGGAAGCTGGACAGCTCGATCACCCACAGATCCGCGTGTTGGCCGAGCAGCTCCAGCAGCGGCAACCCGATGTTGCCGGCCAGCGCGGTGCGCACGCCCAAGCTCCGCGCCAGATGCGCGAGCAGCGCGCTGGTGGTGCTCTTGCCCTTGGTGCCGGTGACGGCGATCACGCGCGCCTGTGGGTTCTCGCCGAACCACAGCGCCGTTCCCGAGGTGAACTGCGTGCCCTGCGCCTGCGCGGCCAGCAGGGCCGGCTTGTAGGCCGAGATGCCGGGCGACTTCACCACCACCTCGAAGCGGGCCAGTGCGGCAGCATCCGGCTCGCCGGCGACGATTTCCAGCGCGGGGTCGAACGCGCGCGCCGCATCGGCTTCGGCGGCGCGGCAGAACAAGGTCAGCGCCTGTGTCGGCAGCCGCGAGCGCAGCGCCTTGACCACCGCGTGACCTTCGCGGCCGAAACCCCAGATCGCGACGCGGCGCGCCGCCAGTTCAGCGATGTGCATGGAAGCCCACTCGTAGGAGCCCGCTTGCGGGCGATGCCCTTTCGAGCCATGCAGAAACCAGGAGCATCGCCCGCAAGCGGGCTCCTACGGAAACCATGCCGTGATTCATGCGCCGATCGCCGCCAGTGCGGCTTGCAGGCGCAGCGGCACGCGATGTTCCGCGGACGGCTGCAGCCACGGCTCCAGCGCCAGCTGCGCCACGTCGAGCTGGGGCAGGATCTCGCTGCGGAAGCGCGCGACCAGCGCGTCCTCCTGCCATTCCGGCCGCAGGCTCAGCGCATGCATCGCCGCACGCGCCTCGGCGCCCTCGCCCACGCATTCGAACGGCTTGTGGTCCCGGTATTCCAGCAGTGCATCGAAGCCGGCGGCCTGGTTCTCGTCATCCAGCAGGTTGCGCCCGAAGATCGCCAGCAGCCGCGGCTTGGGCAGGAACGGCGCCAGCGCGAGGAACACGAAGTGGCATTTCGGGCACTGCCCGCACCAACGGTCGACCGGCTTCGGGCCGAGCAGCTTGAAGTTGCGGTTGCAGCTGGAGAACACGTCGAAGTACGGCGTCAGCTTCGCGAACGCGCGGGTGATCGCGAGCTCCGAATACGGTCGCAGCAGCGAGCAGTAGTCGAGGTCGGCGGCCACATGGGTGTGCAGCCAGTCGCCGAGCAGGCGCTCGAACGCGAGGCTCTTGCTCCACTGGTGGTTCACCTGCTGCCCGTCGTACTCCAGCGTGGCGGCCGAGGCGGAGCGCTCGTTGGCGAAGGTGATCGAGTCGTAGCCGTACAGGATCGCGGCGACGGCGAGGATCGCCGAGTTCACCGCGGTCACCGGGATGTGCCCGTTCCACGCGCCCAGCCGGTTCAGCTCGAACAGGCCCGGCGCCAGCTCGCGCTGGATGTTCAAGGTGGGCAGGCCGGTGCGCTCGGCGCAGGCCGCGATCAGCGCGGAATTGCCGACCCACACCGCGGTCGCCTCGCCGCCGATGGACTTGATCGCCTCCACCGCCACCAGCGAATCCTTGCCGCCGCCGATCGGCACCAGGGTGCGTTTGGGCAGATCGAGCGCGCCGATCGCGGGTGCACTGCCGCCACGCGGGAAGATGATGCGCCCGCGTAAATCCAGCCCGTTGCGGTAGGCGAACTCGGCCAGGCCGTGCAGGTACAGCTGGTCCAGCAGCTCGGCGGTGGCGTCGTCGAGCGGGCCATCGGCCAGCTCGATCCGCGGCGGCACGCCAGCCTTGTAGTAGCTGACGCCGGCGATCAGGTGCAGCAGCTTCAGTGCGGCGTCGAACGCCGCGCGCCGCTCGGCCGGAACCGCCGGCGCCTGCGGAAAGCGGATCGTCTCGACCAGCTCTTCGCCGTCGTCGAACGCATACGCCAGCTCGGCCACGCCATCGGCGTAGCTCGAACGCACGAAGCGGAAGACCCGGGTGAGGCGCGGTTGCATCGTATGACTCACATCTTTCTCCATCGCCCGCTTCACGTGAGCGAACAGGCTGATTCTAGCTTCGAGGAGTGCCCGTCCGATGGCTTTCGGCGGCCAAAGGCTGGGCAGGGGCGCCCCGGATCAGTCGTCGATCACCACCTCGTCGGCCTCGTCGCGCAAGTTGTAGTGCGAGGACATCACCTTGCCGTAGGCACCGGCCTGCGCGATCAGGATCACGTCGCCCTCGTGCGCTTCCTGCAGGCGACGATCGGTGCCCAGCACGTCGCCCGACTCGCAGATCGGGCCGACCACCTGGTACAGCGCGGTGGCCGGTTCGCCAAGCCGGCTGAGGTTGACGATCTTGTGCCAGGCGTCGTACAGCGCGGGACGGATCAGGCTGTTCATGCCGGTGTCCACGCCCAGGTAGCGGAAGCCGCCCTTGTCCTTCTGCTGGGTCGCCCGGGTCAGCAGCACGCCGGCGTCGGCGACCAGGTAGCGGCCCGGCTCCATCCACAGCTGGTACTGCGGATAGACCGCCTTGACCTCGCGCAGCGCGCGGTCGAGCGCGGCGACGTCCAGCGACGCCTCGCCCGGATGCGCCGGCACGCCGAGGCCGCCGCCGATGTTGAGGAACACCACGCTGGCGATGCGTTCGGCCAGGCTGGCCAGTTGCGCGTAGACCTCGCCCCAGTGGCCAGCGTCGAGCACGCCCGAGCCCAGGTGCGCGTGCAGGCCGCGCACGGCCACGCCATGCGTTTCGGCCAGCTGCAGGAACGCTGGCAGCTGGTCCAGCGGCAGGCCGAACTTGCTGGCGCTGCCGCCGGTGCGCACCTTCTCGTGGTGGCCCAGGCCGCGGCCCAGGTCCACCCGCAGCACGATCTCGCGGCCGCGGAACAGCTCGCCCCAGTGCTGCAGCGGGTGCAGCGCGTCGAGCGTGACGGTGGCGCGGGTGGCGAGCGCGCGGACGTAATCCCTACGCGGCGCGAAGTTCGGCGTGAACAACAGCGGCACCGACTCGGCCACCACCGCAGCGACAGCGTCCAATTCACCCGGCGACACGCACTCGAACGCGAAGCCTTCCGCCGCCAGCACGCGCAGGATCGCCGGGTGCGTGTTCGCCTTCACCGCGTAGTGCAGCCGGTCCACCGCCGCCAGCGACTTCAGTTCGCGCGCCTGCTGGCGCACCGTGGGCAGGTGATAGACGTAGCGCGGCGTGGCCTCGGCGGCCAGCTCCAGCAGGCGCGCGCGTTGCGCCACGCGCCACCATGCCGGCACGGCGGGCACCACCTCGCCGCCGCCGTACAGCATCTGCCAGCTGGGACCGAACAGCGCGCTGTCGTCGGTGCGCAGGGCGCCGGCGCCGATCAGCAGGTCGTGCAGGTGCGGCAGCAGCGCATCGACCACTTCCTCGTCCACCACGAAGGTGAGGTTGAGGTTGTTCGACGACTGCGAGATCAGGTGCACGCGCAGCTGGCCGAACTCGGCCAGCACGCCGGACAAGGTGTGCAGCAGCGAGCGCATGCCGCGGCCGACCAGGGTGATTGCGGCGCACGGCGCGATCACCTTGACCCGGCATACCTTGGCCAGGTCGCTGGCCAGCGCGGCGATCGCGTCGGAGTCGAGCAGGTTCTCGGTGGGGTCGAGCGACACGGTGACGTTGGTCTCGGCCGAGCCGATCAGGTCCACCGACAGGCCGTGGGTCTTGAAATGCGCGAACACGTCGGCGAGGAAGCCGACCTGCTGCCACATGCCCACCGATTCCATCGAGACCAGGGTGATGCCCTTGCGCGCGCTGATCGCCTTCACGCTGGGCGCGTGCGCGCGCACCTCGGGGCCGATCACCGTGCCTTCGAGTTCGGGGTGGTTGGTGTCCTTGATCAGCAGCGGCACGCGCGGTTCGCGCAGCGGCGACAGGCAGCGTGGGTGCAGCACCTTGGCGCCGGTGGAGGCGATCTCCTGCGCTTCCTCGTAATCCAGCCGCTGCAGCAGGCGCGCGCCCGGCACCTGGCGCGGGTTGGCGCTGAACATGCCGGCCACGTCGGTCCAGATCTCCACCCGAGCCGCCTTCAGCAGCGCGCCGAAGTACGCCGCCGAGGTGTCCGAACCGCCGCGACCGAGCAGCACGGTGCGGCCATGCTGCTCGCGCGCGATGAAACCCTGGGTGATGAATACCTCGCCCAGCGCGGCCAGGCGTGCGTTCAGCGCTGGATCGGGCTTCGCCTCGACCATCGCCGACAGCAGCCGGGTGCGCTCGTTCTGGTTCGGCAACGCCACTGCCGCCAGGCACTCGCGCGCGTCCAGCCACTGCGTGGGCAAGCCGCTGTGGCTGAGGAAGGCCGCGCCGAGCGCGCTGGACATCAGCTCGCCCAGCGCCTGCACCTGCGCTTGCCAGGCCAGCTCGCCGCGCGGCGCCGGGCCGTCGGCGGCCAGCGCGGCCAGGTCGGACAGGCGCGCGCCGAGCGTGCCCGGCAGCGCCAGCTGCATGTGCTCGAGCAGGTCATAGTGGCGTTGCGCGATCGCGCCGGCCGCCGCCTTGCGCTTGTCTTTCCCGCCCTCACCGCACAGCTGTTTCAGCGCGTCGGTGATGCCGGTCAGCGCGGAAACCACCACCAGCACGCGCGCGCCTTCGGCACGGCGGCTGGCGACCAGTTCGCGGATGTTCTGCCAGCGCGGAAGCGTGGCGACACTGGTGCCGCCGAACTTCATCACGATCCAGGGAGCGTCCGCGGAAAGCGGCGCGGGGTTGGGCGAGGTCACGGGGGTTCGCTATCGGGTGATGGGCATTCGGCCAGTGTTGCGCCGCGGCATGGGAATTGCAAATGGTTTTGCGGACCATCCGTTTGGACGTATGGACGGCTGAATGGCTTGCGCCGCTCGGTCGGCAGAGAAGGCGCCGTCGATCGAGGCTCCCTCCCCTGCTTGCAGGGGAGGGTTGGGGCGGGGTGCTTCTGGCTTTTGCTCGTGGCTGGCGAGATTGCCTCGGGTGTCGGGCACCTGCATGGCGCTTTCGGGGCTTGGCGGTGACCCTGCGCTACCCCACCTCGATCCTCCGCCGGCGGGGGAGAGGCGATGGCGTGCGCTGACATGGCCCGGTGCGGGCTCGGGCAGGCCCCGCACCCTCTCCTCAATCCTCTCCCGGAGGGAGAGGAGGCGAATGCGTGCGCTGCGCGCACATGGTTATTGGACAACGACGGGGATCTTGCCGATGCGGGCCTGCCATTCGCGCGGGCCGGTCTGGTGCACCGAGCTGCCGCCGGCATCGACCGCCACGGTGACCGGCATGTCCTCGACGGTGAACTCGTAGATCGCCTCCATGCCCAGGTCGGCGAAGCCGACCACGCGCGAGGCCTTGATCGCCTTGGAGACCAGATAAGCCGCGCCGCCCACCGCCATCAGGTACACCGAGCGATGCTTCTTGATCGCCTCGATCGCGGCGGGACCGCGCTCGGCCTTGCCGACCATGCCGAGCAGGCCGGTCTGCGCCAGCACCTGCTCGGTGAACTTGTCCATGCGGGTGGCGGTGGTCGGGCCGGCCGGGCCGACCACTTCCTCCCGCACCGGATCGACCGGACCCACGTAGTAGATGAAGCGGCCGTTGAAATCGACCGGCAGCGGCTCGCCGCGGTTGAGCATCTCGACCATGCGCTTGTGTGCGGCGTCGCGACCGGTGAGCAGCTTGCCGTTGAGCAGCAGGGTCTCGCCCGGCTTCCAGCTGGCGACCTCGTCGCGGGTCACCGTGTCCAGGTTCACCCGACGGCCCTTGGAAGCGTCGTGGGTGAGCTTGGGCCAGTCCTCCAGCGAGGGTGGGTCGAGCATCACCGGACCGCTGCCGTCCAGCACGAAATGCGCGTGGCGGGTGGCGGCGCAGTTCGGGATCATCGCCACCGGCAGGTTCGCCGCGTGGGTCGGGAAATCCTTCACCTTGACGTCGAGCACGGTGGTCAGCCCGCCCAGGCCCTGCGCGCCGATGCCCAGCGCATTGACCTTCTCGAACAGTTCGATGCGCAGCTCCTCGGCGCGACTCGAAGGCCCACGCGCGATCAGTTCCTGGATGTCGATTTCCTCCATCAGCGCCTCCTTCGCCATCAGCATCGCCTTCTCGGCGGTGCCGCCGATGCCGATGCCCAGCATGCCCGGCGGGCACCAGCCGGCGCCCATGGTGGGCACGGTCTTCAGCACCCAGTCCACGATGGAGTCGGACGGGTTCAGCATGACGAACTTGCTCTTCGCCTCCGAGCCGCCGCCCTTGGCCGCCACGATCACCTCGACGGTGTCGCCCGGCACGATCGACATGTTGACCACCGACGGCGTGTTGTCCTTCGTGTTGACGCGCTTGCCGGCCGGGTCGGCCAGCACGCTGGCGCGCAGCTTGTTGTCCGGGTTCAGGTACGCGCGGCGCACGCCCTCGTTGGCCATGTCCTCCAGGCTCATGGTGACGTCGTCCCAGCGCACGTTCATGCCCACCTTCAGGAACACGGTGACGATGCCGGTGTCCTGGCACAGCGGCCGGTGGCCTTCGGCGGCCATGCGCGAGTTGATCAGGATCTGCGCCATCGCGTCCTTCGCGGCGGGCGACTCCTCGCGCTCGTAGGCCGCGGCGAGGCTCTTGATGTAGTCGACCGGGTGGTAGTAGCTGATGTACTGCAGCGCGTCGGCGACGGACTGGATCAGGTCTGCTTGCTTGATGGTGGTCATGGCGGATCTGGCTGGAGGACGAGGACGCCGACGGCGACAAACGCCGGGCACAACCGGCCTATTGTGCCGCAAGCAGCCGGTCGCTGGCGCCGGCCGGTGCGGACGGCGCCGCTTGCCGCTGCGGCGGACCGATGCGATGGTGACCACCCGCCCGCGATTGTCCGATGCCATGCCCACGCCACGCCGCTTCCTGCAACTGGACGTTTTCGCCAGCCGCCTGCTCGAGGGCAACCCGCTGGCCGTGGTGGTCGACGCCGAGGGGCTGGACGACGCGACCATGCAGCGCATCGCGCGCTGGACCAACCTGTCCGAAACCGCCTTCCTGCTGCCGCCAAGCAGCGCCGCGGCGGACTACCGCGTGCGCATCTTCACCCCGCGCCAGGAGCTGCCGTTCGCCGGCCATCCCAGCGTGGGCAGCGCGTACGCCGCAATCGAATCCGGCCTGATCGCCGCCGGCAAGCATGCGCTGGTGCAGGAATGCGCGGCCGGGCTGCTGCCGGTGCGGGTCGAAGGCGACGGCGGCGCGAGGCTCATCCACGTGCAGGCGCCGCCGGCCACGCTGCGCGCGGTCACCGCGGCCCAGCGCGCCGGGCTCGGCCGGGCCGTGCACGCCGCGCTGGCGGAAGAGCAGTCGTGCCTGATCGACAACGGCCCGCTGTGGTTCGTCTGCGACCTGCGCGAGGAAGCCGCGGTGCGCCAGCTCCAGCCGGATCTGGCGGCGATCGGCGCGCTGTGCGAAGCCGCTGGCGCGGTCGGCGTCAGCGTGTTCGGCCGGCAGCGCTCGGGCGGGGCGAGCATGGCGGTGCGTGCGTTCTGCCCGGCCGACGGCATTCCCGAAGATCCGGTCACCGGCAGCGCCAACGCGGCGATCATGGCGTGGCTGGGCGAGCGCGGCGGGCGCGACGGCTACGGCCCGCGCTATCGCGCCAGCCAGGGTCGCGAGGTCGGCCGCGACGGCTACGTCGAGGTCGCGCGCGACCCGGCCAGCGGCGCCGTCACCATCGGCGGCAACTGCGCGATCGGTGTGCGCGGCGAACTGCAGCTGGCCTGACGTCGGCCTTGCCGGCCACGTCACCGGCCGCCATGCTGTCGCGTCCCCGCTGCCGACCTTGAACATGCCGCCCTCTCCCGCCGAGACCTACGTGCGCAGCCTGCGTCCCTGGGACGCCGCCCTGATCGTGGTCGGCGGGGTGATCGGCGGCGGCATCTTCCTCAACCCCGGCATCGTGGCGCAGCGCACCGAGTCGGGGCTGGCGCTGCTGGCGATGTGGGTGGGTGCGGGGCTGCTCACCCTGGTCGGCGCGCTGTGCTATGCCGAGCTGGGCGCGCGCCGGCCACGCGCGGGCGGCAGCTACGTGTACCTGCGCGAAGCGTTCGGGCCGCTGGCCGGCTTCCTGTTCGGCTGGACCATGCTGCTGGTGATCTACTCCGGCTCCACCGCGGCGGTGGCGACCATCTTCGCCCGCTACGCCGCGGCGCTGTTCGGGCTGCCGGCGGCGTGGGCCTTGCCGCTTGCCGTTGGCGCGCTGGTGTTCGTCAGCGGCATCAACCTGTTCGGCATCCGCCTCGGCGCGCAGGTGCAGAACCTGTTCGCCCTGCTCAAGCTGCTGGCGGTGGCGGCGCTGGTGGCGTGCGGGCTCGCCCTGGCCGGCGCCGGCCACGGCCAGGTGCTGGCGGCCGACCCGGCGCGCGAGGGCGTCGGTTTCCTCGGCGCGGCGCTGCCGGTGCTGTTCGCCTATTCCGGCTTCACCTACCTCAACAACCTCGCCGGCGAAGTGCGCGAGCCGCAGCGCACCCTGCCGCGCGCGCTGGCGCTGGGCATGGGGCTGGTGATCGGCGCCTACGCGCTGGTCAACGTGGCCTACCTGGCGGTGCTCGGCCATGCCGGCCTGGCCGCCAGCAACGCGCCGGCGGCGGAGGTGATGCAGCGCATGCTCGGTCCGCTTGGCGCGAAGCTGATGGCGCTGGGCGTGGCGATCTCCACCCTGGGCTTCTGCAACATCACCCTGGTCGCCGGCGCGCGGGTGCTGCAGGTGATGGGCGAGGATGGCCTGTTCTTCCGCGCGGTGGCGCGGCTGCACCCGCGCTGGCGCACGCCGAACACCGCGCTGCTGCTGCTCGCCGGCTGGGCCATCGTGCTGGCGCTGTCCGGCAGCTACGGCCAGTTGCTGGACTACGCCACCTTCGGCGACTGGCTGGCCTGCGCGGCCGGCGTGGCCACGCTGTTCTGGTACCGCCGTCACGATGCCGGCGCCGCGGGCTTCCGCGTGCCGGGTTACCCGTGGCTGCCGCTGCTGTTCGTCGCGGCGGTGGCGCTGGTGGTGCTGACCTCGCTGCGCGACAACCCGCGCAACACCGGCATCGGCCTGCTGATCATGCTCGCCGGCGTGCCGGTCTATGCGCTCTGGCGCGGCCTGTTCAGCCGCCTGCGTCCCTAGTCCGCAACAGCAATGCCACAATGCGCGGATCGACCCCGAGGAGATGATGGATGGCGCGCGTGCAAGCCCAGGTTCTGTCGACCGCCCAGGAAAGCGGCGTGGTGCCGGAGAAGGTCCGCGACGGCATCGACCTCATGATCAACGGCGAGCGCTTCCGCCACACCGGCGATCCGCAGATGCCGCTGCTGTGGTACCTGCGTGACGTGCTGCGGCTGACCGGCACCAAGTACGGCGGCGAAGCCGGCGAGAACGGTGCCGACCTGGTGCTGCTCGACGGCAAGGCGGTGTCCGCGATCATGCAGCCGCTGGCCAGGCTGGCCGGCAAGGCGGTAACCACGGTGGAAGGCCTGGCCGGCAACGACGGCAGCCTGCATCCGCTGCAGCAGGCCTTCATCGACGAGGACGCGATCGGTTGCGGCTACTGCACGCCGGGCTGGCTGATCGCCGGCATCGACCTGCTGCGGCGCAAGCCCCAGCCGGACGACGGCGACATCGACCAGCTGCCGAACCTGTGCCGCTGCGGCTGCCAGACCCGCGTGCGCCGCGCGATCAAGCGCGCGGCTGCCGGCAAGGTGGCGCGCGCATGAGCGGCCACGGCATCCGGCTCTCGCGCCGCCGCTTCCTGCAGGTGCTCGCCGGCGGCGCCGGCGCGCTGGTGGTGGGCATCCGCGTCGCCGAGGCCGCCGACGCGCCGCTGCCGCCGGCCATGCTCGGCGACAACCTCTACGACCTCGGCGCCTACGTGCGCATCGACGCCAGCGGCAACATGCTGATCGGCGCGCGCGACCCGGACACCGGCAGCGGCGTCGCCACCGCGCTGCCGCGGATCATCGCCGACGAACTGGACGCGGACTGGACCCGCGTCGGCGTGGTGCCGCTCGGGCTCGGCGTGGAAAACGACAACGGCAAGCCGCGCTGGACCTACGGTCGTCAGCTCGGCGGCGTCGGCGGCTCGATCCCCGCCGCGTGGAACGACCTGCGCCAGGTCGGCGCGGTGGCGCGCTGGCTGCTGCTGCAGGCGGCGGCGCGCCGGCTCGGCGTACCGGCCAGCCGCCTGCGCTGCGAGGCCGGCACGGTGATCGCGCCGGACGGCCGCCGCTTCGGCTACGGCAGCCTGGCCGCCGACGCCGGCAAGATCGCCCTGCCCTCCAGCGTGCCGCCGCTGAAGCATGCCGCGGACTACCGCCTGATCGGCCAGAGCGCCGGCGACGTCGACGCCCGCGCCATCGTCACCGGCGCCGCCCTCTACGCCATCGACCACTACTACGGCGACGCGCTGGTCGCCGTGCTGGCGCACTGCCCGTGGCCGGACGGCACGCTGGCGCGCATCGACACCACCGACACGCTCGCCGTGAAAGGCGTGCTGAAGGTCGTCCAGCTCAAGCCCGAACCCGGCCAGCCGCTGGGCAGCACGGTGATCGCCCCGGCGGTGGCGGTGCTGGCCGAAAACACCTGGGCGGCCCTCCAGGGCCGCGCCAAGCTCAAGCTCGAATGGAAACCCGGCGCCGGCAGCGGCGAGAACAGCGCCGCGCTGGAGCAGCAGGCCACCGCCCTGCTCGCCGGTGACGCGCTGCCCACCAGCCGCGTGCGCAACGATGGCGACGTCGAGGCCGCCGGCCGGAAGGCCGCGCGCCGCCTCGACGCCACCTACGTGCAGCCGTGGCTGGCGCACGCCACCGCCGAGCCGATGAACTGCCTGGTGCGGCTGGACAAGGACCGCGCCAGCCTGGTGGTGCCGACCCAGGCGCCCCAGCAAGCCTGGGCCGTGGTGCAGCGCCTGACCGGCCTGGCGCCCGAGCGCATCGACATCCGCGTGCCGCGCGTCGGCGGCGGCTACGGCCGCCGACTCGACCACGACTACGTCGCCGAGGCGGTGCTGCTGGCCAAGGCCGCCGGCAAGCCGGTGCGCCTGCTGTGGACGCGCGACGAGGATTTCGGTCACGACTACTACCGCGCCGGCAGCGTGCACCGGATCAGCGCGATCATCGACCGCAAGCGCCAGCTGCTGGCCTGGCACCAGCGCATGGCCAGCGCCTCCGCGCTGGTCCATCGCGGCGTGCCGGACGACCGCCTGTGGAGCTCCGAACTGCAGGTCGACCAGTTGCCCGCCGCGCTGGTGCCGAACTACCGCAGCGACTGGTACGCGCTGGAGTCGACGCTGCCGCGCGGCCCGATGCGCGGCATGCCGTACCTCAGCAATGCGTTCGCGGTGGAAAGCTTCCTCGACGAGATCGCGCACCAGATGCGCGAGGATCCGCTGAAAACCCGCCTGCGCATCCTCGGCGAGCCGCGCGCGCTGCCGTTGAGCAGCGGCGGCACGCTGGACACCGGCCGCCTGGTGAACGTGCTCAAGCTGGTCGCCGACCGCATCGAATGGAAGAACTGGCTGCGCACCGTCAACGGCCTCGGCATCGCCTGCTGGCACGTCGACGGCGCCTACGTGGCGCATGCAGTGGAGGCGGCGATGCAGGGCGAGACGCTGGTCATCCAGCGCGTCGTCTGCGCGGTCGACGTCGGCCGCGTGATCAACCCGCTGGGCCTGCAGGGCCAGGTGGCCGGCGCCACGCTGGACGCGCTGTCCATCGCGCTGAATGCGGCCATCACCGTCAAGGACGGCCAGGTGCAGCAGCACGGCTACAAGGATTACCCGCTGGCCAGCATGGCGCAGCTGCCGAACGACGTCGAAGTGATCACCGTGCCCGGCGACCGCGCGCCGGCCGGCGCCAGCTTCCTGGCCATGCCCACCGCCGCCCCCGCCTTGGCCAACGCGGTGTTCCGCGCCAGCGCGGTGCGCGTGCGCCGGCTGCCGCTGATGAAGGAGCTGTTGCGCCTGCTGTGAGTGGCGGCATCGGGCCACGCGCGCGGTGCCGCGGCCCGCTGGCCGCGCTCAGAACGCCGCGTGCGGCGGGCTGCTCTCCATGTGGAAGACCTGCCAGGTCTGCCGGCCCCAGTCGGTGGCGATCTTCTTCGCCTTGATGTAGCAGCCCTGCTTCCTGGCCCAGCTGGCTGGATCGGTGCCGGCCTGCGCCTGCACCACGGCGCCGAGGCGGGCCGGGCCGAAGTCCCACTTCAGCACGGCCTCGTCGTTGACCGCCTTGGCCAGCGGATCGCCGCGCTTCCAGCCGGTCGGCTTCTCGTGCGCCTGGATCGACTGCACCACCACGCTTTCGAACTCGGCCTTGGGCACCCAGTTCAGCACGATGAAAGTGGTCCGTGCGGTCTTCATCCCGGCCAGCGGGTCCGCGGTGGGCTTGCCCACCGCGATCCGGCTGGCGGCGAAGGCGGTGACGAACTTCGTGCAGGGGCAGCCGGGCTGGCTGCAGGCGTTGCCGCCGGGGTGGCGGTTGAACAGGTGGCCGCAGGTGCAGGCGTTGGCGACGTTGCGGTTGTCCGCGGTCGTCTTCATCTTCTCGTTCATGAACTTGTGCTCGGCGCGCTGCCAGTTCCCGCCGGCGCCGCGGGTCTTGCCCGAATTCAGCCATTCGAAGTAGGCCTCCTTCTCGGTGCGTTCGCGGTCCTTGGAGAAGGTGGCCAGGTGCTTCTTGGAGAAGTTCTTATCGAAACGGATGGTGTAGATCTCGCCGTCCCAGTCGCTGACGACCCACTCCTCGCTCGCGGTCGCGACCCGGCTCAGCCGTTCGAGTCCGCTGGTGGACTCGATGTACTTCTCGTAGGAGAGAAGATCCGCTGCCGTCCATGTATCCAGATGCTCAGGCATCACTGCGCTCTCTTGGCCACTCCGGCCCACGCGTTGACGTCAAACTCCAGGGCAAAGCGAAGCCGCCGGGTGACGGCTCCGCTTCGTGCAACTTGCCGGGCGCCGGCCGGAACGACCGGACGGCGCGCCGGCTCACAGCTTACATGCAACCCGGGAATTTGAACGACGCGATGCGCGTGTTCCAGTTGAATGCGCCGGTGCTCTTCAGGTACTCGGTGGTGTACCAGAAGGTGCAGTCGTCGACCGGGTCGACCGTCATCGCACTGTAGTCACCCCAGCGCGACAGGTTGTAGCCGCTCTGCGAACCCAGGCCTTCGATGATGCTGTTCTCGGCCTGCATGGTGCTCGGCGCGTCGGTGCTCAGCCGGCCGGTGTAGCGGATCGCCGGGTGCAGCGCGCTGCTGGACACGCTGTAGCCCAGCGCCATGTCGCCCAGCTTGTCCATCGCCACCGAACCCATCCAGCGATAGCTGGTGTCCGGCGAGAAGGTGGACTGCTGGTACACCACCGGCGTGGTGCCCGGGCTGCGGATCTCGTACCAGCGCACGCCGGTGTACGGGTTCTTGTGCGTGGTGCCGACCTGCACCGAATGGCTCACCACCAGCGACTCGTGATCGCCGAAGTTGCGGTAGGCCAGGCGGAACATCAGGCGGTCGGCCAGCGAGTCGAGCTTCTGGCTGACGCCTGCCTGCGGAATGCAGGTGCCGCCGCCGCAGGCCGCGGCGAACGAGGCCACCGGGATGCTGACCGGCCCGGTCAGCGTGGTGTTGGCGCTGTTCGCCCAGTCGACGTGGAACTTCCACAGGTTCAGCTTGCTGGAGCCGAAGTTCAGCAGGTAGTTCGGCGCGCCGGCCGGCGGCGCGGTGGCGCCGTCGAGGTCGGCCGGCAGCACGCCGCCGTAGCTGCTGGACAACTGGAAGCACTGCTGCGTGGCCGCGGCGCCGCTCAGCATCGCACTGCGGTCGTAGGCGCACAGCTTCGCGCCGGAGAAGGTGTTGCCGCTGAACATGTTGAACGTCTCGTAGTACGCGTCCGGCCACACGCCCATCTTCGGGTAGTCGGGAAAGACGCTGCCGTAGGGGAACGCGTAGCGGTAGTAGGAGCCGGTGGCGTCGCTGGTGGCGGACACCGCCACGCACTGGTAGTACGGCGCGGCGGTCACCGCGAACTGGGAGATCACCCAGCGGTTGGCGGCCTTGTCGTAGACCACGGTGGCGTCGCCGTCGTTGTCGGCTTCGCACGGGCCGCCGAAGCCGGCCCACAGCGTGTTGGTCGTCACCGGGCCGTAGGTCACGGCCTTGGTCGACTTGTCGAATACCGCGAACGCGCTGTTGACGATCTGCACGTACTGGGTGGCGCCCACCGCACCGTTGGTATCCGGCGGCGCGCTGTTGACGGTGAACGTGCCCTGCGGGCCGCTGAAGCCCTGGCCGACGCCGTCGAAACCGGCGCCGAGTGCCGGCGCGAAACTGCCGGTGGGGCCGCTCTGCACGGCGCCGTCGGTCTGGTTGCCCGGGCCGTCGATGAAGGGCAGCGGATGGGCCGGATGCGCATGCGAGTTCTTGACGAAATCATCCGGACGCGGCATCACGCCGCGCAACGAATGCAGGGTGTCGTGCTGCACCGCCGGCGTGACCTCGGGCCCGGTGGTGGTGGCGGCCTGGGTGTTTCCAGCGATGGCAAGACCGATGGCGGCACTCAGCGCGAGGCTGAGGCCGCCGGACGTTGACAATGACATGGATTTCTCCCTCCAGAAAAACAGCATTGGCTTGCTCTGGACCGGATGGGGACGCCAGCGACGGGGCCTGTGGTGGCCGCGCCGCGAGTCCACATCGGCGACGCCTCTCCGTACCGCGGCATGCGATGCCGCGCCCCCGCGGAAAGGTGTCGGCATCTGGCGCCCGGCAACTTCCGGCAACCTTTCAATCCGGCGCAATTCCCTGCGAACGCGTGACCGGCTTCGCGTTTCCGCATGGCGGTCACGAAAATGGCGCACGCCACGCCGCGACGCCGCCCTTCCACCAGCTGCGGTGCCGCCGGGAGACGGCCGCGCCAGACGCGCCGACGCCGGGGTGGTCGCCTCCCGCGCGCGCCGCATCCTTCCAACGGAATCCTCATGCGCGGTACGCGATGCTGGGCCACCAACCATGCCGGAGCTTCCGATGGCCGCCGCGCCTTCCAGCCCCTACACGTTTGGAATGGAGGAGGAATTCTTCCTGGTCAGTCCCGCCGCGCGCCGCGCGCCGCGCGCCCGCGCGCGTGCCCAAGGCGTTCCTGCAACGCTGCCGGCAACGTTTCGGGTCGTGCATCGGCAGCGAACTGCTGCAGTCGCAGATCGAGCTCAGCTCCCCCGTCTTCGACCATCTGGCCGCGGCACGCACGCAGATGGGGCGGTTGCGCCGTGGCCTGGCCGAGCTGGCCGGCAGCGCCGGCTTGCGCATCGTCGCCGCCGGCACGCACCCGCTCAGCGCCTGGCACCAGCAGACGCACACGGACCGATCGCGCTACGCGCAGATCATCGACGACTTCCAGATGATTGGTCGCCGCAGCCTGCTGTGCGGCTTGCATGTGCACGTGGCGCCCCCGGTCGGCGTCGATCGCGTGGCGCTGATGAACCGCCTGATGCGATGGCTGCCGCTGTTCCTCGCGCTGTCCGCCTCGTCGCCGTTCTGGAACCGGCGCTACACCGGCCTGCTCAGCTACCGCCAGTCCGCGTACGACGAATGGCCGCGCTCCGGCGTCCCCGACTTCTTCGCCGACGAGGCCGAGTACCGCGCCTTCTGCGAGCTGCTGACGCGCGCCGGCGCCATCACGGACGCGAGTTTCCTGTGGTGGGCGATCCGCCCCGCGCACCGCTACCCCACGCTCGAACTGCGCATCGCCGATGCGTGCACCCACCTCGAGGACGCCCTCGCGCTGGCCGCCCTGTTCCGCTGCCTGGTGCGCGCCCATGTGCGCCGGCCCGAACTGGGCGTGGCGCGCACCGCCCTCACCCGCCGGATCATCGACGAGAACCGCTGGCGCGCGAAACGCTTCGGTCCGGAAGCGGGTTTCATCGACGAAGCCAGCGGCGAGGCGGTCGCGTGCGCGCGCGTGCTCGACGCCGCCATCGAGCTGGTTGCGGAAGATGCGCACGAGCTGGACTGCGCGGCAGCCCTGCGCCATCTGCGCACGATCGTCACCCGCGGCACCAGTGCGCAGCAGCAGCTCGCGCTCTACCACCGCCTGCGCAGCGCAGGATCAGGCAACACCGAAGCACTCCGCGCGGTGATCGACTGGTTGGTCGACACCAGCATTGCCGTGGCGGATTGAGCCGAAGGGAAAGCGCAAAACCCGGATGCCCTGGTTTCCGCCAGGGAAAACCGCCCGGACGAACCGTCAGGCGCCATGCCCCGGCAGCACCATGCGCGGCGTGGGATGCAACCCCAAACCGAAGCCCGCATCGGCCTCTATCGCCGGATCGCTGGCGCCCAGCGCGTCGGCATCCGCGCCATTCTGCGGGCGGCCGATCGCAATGCCAGGACCCCTGGCACCTGCATCAGTCGACGATGAATAGCTTTGCCCCAACCTCTGTCGAGGAACGATGTGGTTCCGCATCGTCACCGACTTGATACGTCATGCCTGGCTTGAGGATGAAGCTGCGACCATCTTCAAGTTCGGTTCGGAGTTCTCCGTCGATGCAGAAAAGCACATGGCCTTTGACGCACCAGTGGTCGGCTAGATAACCCGGCGTGTACTCAACCATCCGAACACGGATACTCCCGAAATTCCGAGTGCGCCAGTAGGCCAGCCCACTCTCACCTTTGTGCTCGGTCCGTTCGACCTTCGACCAGTCGGTTGTACCAAACGGAATTTCGTGGATTTTCACAATGGATCCTTTTGCGGCAAGTGCCTAACGCTGGAGTTAAGCGGCGGCGTAGCCCTCCGCCATGAACGAACTGTTAGACAGCATGCTCACCGATAGACGACTGACTCGGCAAGATGCTGAAGCTCGATGACTTGATCTAGCTCCTCAGCCACAAGATCAGCAGCGAACTGGACGCGGACCGCTTTTAAGCCCGTTGCCAATGATGCCCACTCGTCGGTGAGCCCGCTTACTAGCGGGTAACACTGCAAAATTACTCGCAGCGGACGAAGCGCGCGCCGATCACACCAACTGTCGATGAGCTGCCTGAGAAGAACATCTACGGTGCTGAGATCTTTGGTCATGCTGCCTAACGATTGAGTTGAGCGGCGGCGCAGCCGTCCGCCTTGAACGAGTAAAAAGAGACTTCCTCCCCTTTCGGCCTCGAGGGCCATGATGGTGTTGCGACACAACCGTCAGCAGAGGAGGAAGTCTCCATGAGCACTATAACCCTGGGTGTGGACCTGGCGAAGCGGGTATTTTCGGTGTGCG
>JANJTA010000030.1 GCA_024711345.1 Rhodanobacter sp.
CGAGCGGCGGCGGCAGCGGCGGGCGGCCACGCGGCGACCAGCGGCGAGCCGAGCAAGGCAAGCACGGCGTCCGCCGCCGCGGGCGCGGGCTCGTCGCCCGGTTCGCGCCGCGGCGCCGGCTCGTCCGCGGCGGCCGCGTCCGCCAGCTCCGCCGGCACGGGCGCGGGCACCGTTGCTGGCGCGGCGGCGACGGGTTTCGCCACGGGCGCAGCGGCGGCCGATGGATCGTTCGGCGAGCGCGCTGCCGACGTCGGCTGGCGTTCGTCCTGCTGTTCGCCCGCCGCGTCGTTCGCACTGGCCGGCTCGTGCTGCTGCCGCGCGGCGTGCAATTGGCTGTCGAACGCAGCCGGCGCAGCGTTGCCGGCGCGCGGCTCGGCGGTGGCGCCGGCGCGCGAGGCGGCCGTGCTGGCGGCGCTGGGTACGGCGGGGGCGGCAACGGTCATGGGGTGGACCCTCCTTCGGCAGGGGATGCGTGCGGCGGGCAGCGGCGCGCCCAGCCGAGCCGCGCGGGCGACGGCAGCGCGGGCTCGGTGTTCATCGCAGCCTCCGGTATTGCATGCGTTCGTCGAGCTCGGCCTGCTCGTGGCGGTCGGCGGCACGGCGCTCTTCCTCGCGGTGCTGCGCGACCACGCTGTCCAATGCGCTCTCGCGCGCGTGCGCGCGGCGCCATTGCTCGCGCAGCCGGGTCAGCTGGCGGTGCTGGCGCTCCAGCTCGGCCTGCTGCTGCACGATCGCGCGGTCGATGCGCTCCACGAACTGCTGCCGATTGAGCAGCGCCGTCACGCTCTGCGCCGCGTCGCCGGCCGCCGCGTACTCCAGCCGGTAGCGTTGCAGCTCGGCCAGCTGGTGTTCGGCCCTGGCCAGCGCCTGCTGCTGCGTCGCCAGCTGCGCCAGCGCGTCCTCGCTGCGCTGGCGCGCCTGTTCCACCGCGGGCTCCAGCTGTTTCGCGCGCGAGTTCATGCGGCCACCTGCGCGGCGAGCGCGTCAAGGTTTGCGGCCGCCGCCTCGAGCGTCATCGGCTCGTCGACTTCCTGCTGCAGGAAGGCGCGCAGCTGCGGCCACAGCTCGATCGCCTGGTCGACCTGCGGGTCGGAGCCCTTCTGGTACGCGCCCACCGCGATCAGGTCGCGTTGCTGGCGGTAGGCGGAATAGACCTGGCGGAAGCGCTGCGCCGCGCGCAGGTGCTCGCGGCTGACCACCGCCGGCATCACGCGGCTGATCGAGGCCTCGATGTCGATCGCCGGGTAATGGCCGGCCTCGGCCAGATCGCGCGACAGCACGATATGGCCGTCCAGGATCGCTCGCGCGGCATCGGCGATCGGGTCGTGGCGGTAGTCGTCGCCCTCGGTCAGCACGGTGTAGAACGCGGTGATCGAACCGCGCCCGTCGGCGTCGTTGCCGGCGCGCTCGACCAGCGCCGGCATCAGCGCGAACACCGACGGCGGGTAGCCCTTGGTTGCCGGCGGCTCGCCGATCGCCAGCGCGATCTCGCGCTGAGCCTGGGCGTAGCGGGTCAGCGAATCCATCAGCAGCAGCACGCGCTGGCCGCGGTCGCGGAACCATTCGGCGACCGCGGTGGCGTACTGGGCGCCGCGCAGGCGCTTGAGCGGCGGCGCGTCGGCCGGCGCGGCGACGATCACCGCGCGGCGGCGGCCTTCCTCGCCCAGCGTGTGCTCGACGAATTCCTTCACCTCGCGGCCGCGCTCGCCGATCAGCCCGACCACCACCACGTCGGCGTTGGTGTAGCGGGTCATCATGCCGAGCAGGGTCGACTTGCCGACGCCGGAACCGGCGAACAGGCCCAGCCGCTGGCCGCGGCCGACGGTAAGCAGCGCGTTGATCGCGCGCACGCCGACGTCCAGCGGCGCGTCGATCGGCTTGCGCGCCATCGGGTTGATCGGTTCGCGCTTGAGCGCGGCGTGCTCGTCCGACTCCAGCGGACCGAGGCCATCCAGCGGCACGCCGTCGGCGCCGATCACGCGGCCAAGCAGGCCCGCGCCGACCGGCAGGCCGCCGCTGCGCGCGTACGGGCGTACCCGCGCGTTCGGCAGCACGCCGTGCATGTCGCCCACCGGCATCAGCAGCAGGCGCTCGTCGGCGAAGCCGACCACCTCGGTCTCCAGCGTGGCGCCGTCGGCGGTGTCGACCAGGCAGCGCGCGCCGAGCGCGGCTTCGCAGCCTTCGGCCTCCAGGGTCAGTCCGACCACGCGGCGCAGGCTGCCCTCCACCACCAGCGTGCGCTCCGCCTGGGCGCGCGCGCCCTGCCGCGCGAACTGGCGCTGCCAGTTCGCCTGACGCGCCGCGATGAACGCCTCAGTGTTCATGGCGCGCCCACCGTCGCTGTCGTTGCCGTTGCGTTGCCATTGCCGTTGTAGGAGCCCGTTTGCGGGCGATGCTCCTGCTCTTGCTCCCGCGAATCCCGAATCCCGGCAGCAAGAGCATCGCCCGCAAGCGGGCTCCTACGGGGGAGGAGGACCGGATCGCGGTGGCGCGGGTCATTCGGCGGCTCCGCTGCTGTCGCCCAGCACGGCGTCGATCATTGCGGCCAGGCGCGTTTCCAGCCGCGCGTCGAGGCGGGAGCGTTCGCTTTCCAGGCGGCAGTCGCCGCGCACCAGTGTGGTGTCGGCCAACAGCTGCCAATGCGTTTCGGCGGCACCCGATTCGCGCAGCAGGGCCAGATCGGCCGGATGCAGGTGCACGCGCAACTCGCGCGTGGCCGCCGGCAAGGCGCTGGCCGCCTGGCGCACCGCCTGCACGACCAGCGCCGGCGACAGTTGCAATTCGTGCGCGATCACCCGCCGCGCCACGATCATCGCCAGCTGCGCCAGCTCCTGCCCGGTCTGCTCGTCGAGCTGCTGCAGCGGACGCGCGGCCGCGTCGTACAGCGCGTCGAGTTCGGCCAGGCGCTGGCGCAACTGCTGCTGCGCCGCGGCCATGCCTTCGGCATGTCCGGCCGCATAGCCCTCCTCGCGCGCCTGCTGCTCGAGCGCGGCCAGCTCGCGCACGGTCGGCTGCGACGGCGCGTTGGCCGCGGCCGATGCGGTCGGCCCGACGCCCACGTTCGGCAGCTCCCAGCGCCGGAAATCCGCCGTCACGTCGTGGATGGTGGCGGCCATCAGACGAATTCATCCCCGCCCGAGGTGAGGCTGAGCTGGCCGGCGTCGGACAGCTTGCGGGCGATGCCCAGCACTTCCTTCTGTGCCGCGTCGACCTCGCTCAGGCGCACCGGCCCCTTCACTTCGAGGTCATCGCGCATCATGTCGGCGGCGCGCTTGGACATGTTGGCGAAGATCTTCTCGCGCACCGCCGGTTCGGCGCCCTTGAGCGCGGTGATCAGGGTGCCCGAGGGCACCTCGCGCAGCAGCAGCTGCATGCCGCGGTCGTCCAGCTCGGCGAGGTCCTCGAACACGAACATCAGGTCCTCGATGCGCCCGCCCAGCGCATCGTCCTGGCTGCGGATGGCCGCCATCAGTTCGGTTTCGCGGCTGGTTTCCATCGCGTTGAGGATGTCGGCGGCAGCCTTCAGCCCGCCGACGCTGGCGGACTTGAGCTTCTTGGTGTTGCCGGAGAACTGGCGCTCCATGATCTCGTCCAGCTCGTTCAGCGCATGCGGCTGCACGCCGTCGAGCGTGGCGATGCGCATCACCGCATCCGACCGCACGCGCGGCGGCAGGTAGCCGATCACCTCGGCGGCCTGGTCGGGCTCCAGGTGCGCCAGCACCAGCGCGATGATCTGCGGGTGCTCCTGGTTGATCATCTCGGCAATGGCGCGGCTTTCCATCCACTTGAGCGATTCCAGGCCCTTGCTGCTGCGCCCGAGCAGGATGCGGTCGATCAGCCCGCCAGCCTTGGTCTCGCCCAGCGCGTTGGTGAGGATCTTGCGGATGTACTCCTCGGTGCCGACGCCCAGCGAGGTCTGCTGGCCCATGTCCTGGTTGAGCCGCGCCAGCGCGTGCTCGACGTGTTCGCGCGACACGCTGGTCAGCCCCGCCATCGCAGTGCCCACCGCCTGCACGTCGCGCGCACTCAGGTGCTTGAGCACTTCGGCGGCGTCCTGCTCACCCAGCGTCAGCAGCAGGATGGCTGCGCGCTGCGCGCCGGTGACGGGCGCATCGGAACGATTAGTTGCCATCTTCGCTCACCCAGTTCCTCACCACTTGCGCCACCTGTTTGGAATTTTCGCCGACCATCCGCCTGGCCTGGCCGACGCGCTGCTCGTACGAAAGCGTGGGCATGGCGCCGCCGAGCCGGACCGGTTCGTTGGCCGCCAGCTCGTCGTCCACACGCACCGAGATCTGCGGCATGGGCGAGGGCAGCGCACGCGCGGCCGGCTCGCCGCGCAGCAGCCCCTTCAGCAGCGGACGCAGCAGGCCGAACGCCACCAGCAGCGCGATCAGCACGCCGGCGCCCTGCTTGACCAGGTCCAGCACGCCGGGCCGGCCCCATAGCGGGGTCTCGGGCAAGGCGTCGACTGCCGGACCGCGCTGGAACGCCTGATTGACCACGCTGACGCTGTCGCCGCGGGCGGCATCGAAGCCCACCGCATTCTTGGTCAGCTCGGTCAGGTGCTGCAGTTCCTGCGCGCTGAACGGCACGCTCTTGGGCGCCGCCGCGGAATCGTCGGCCGGCTCGTCCGCATTGTCCGGCTTGCCGGCGGCAGCCAGCTTGTTGTCCAGCACCACCGCCACGGTCAGCCGCGCCAATCGCCCGGCGGGATCGCTGACGTGGCTGATGGTGCGATCGAGCTCGTAGTTGCGGGTGGCGCTGCTGGAGCTCTCGCCCGAACTGGCCGTCGCCGTCGTGGCGGTGGCCGTGGCGGCGGCGGCCTTGCCGGCATCCGGCTTGGCCGCGGTGGGTTGCGCGACCATGACCGGCGGCTGGTTGCTGAGCGCGCCGGGCACCCCACCGGCGGCGCCATCGCCGGCCCCGCGCTGTTCGCTGCTGGTCTGCTCGCTGCGCAGCGCCGGGTGGTCGTGGCCGAAGGTCTCGGTGGCTTTCTCGGTGCGGCTGAAATCCAGGTCGGCATGCACCTGTGCATGCACGCGGCCGGGACCGACCAGCGGCGTCAGCAGTTCCTCGATGCGCTGGGCGTAGGTGTTTTCGATCCGCGTGGCGATGCGCAGGCGGTTGTCGCCCACCGCGCCCGGGCTTTCCGGATCGGTGGTCAGCAACTGGCCCTGCTGGTCGATCACGGAGACCTGGCGCGCCTCCAGGTTCGGCACGCTGGCCGCCACCAGGTGCACGATCGCCGCCACCTGGCCGGCATCGAGCTGGCGGCCGGGATACAGCGTGACCAGCACCGAGGCGCTGGCCTCGCGGCTGTCGCGGATGAAGGCGGAGGGCTTGGGCAACGCCAGGTGCACGCGCGCGGCGCGCACCGACTGCAGCCCGCCGATGGTGGCGCCCAGATCCGCCTCCAGCAATTGCTGGTAGCGGGTGCGCTCGGCCAGGTCGCTCATGCCGAACGGCGAGTCGGCGGCCGGCAGCGTGCTGCTGTTGGCGCTGCCCTGCGGCAGGCCCTTCGCCGCCAGCTTCAGGCGCAGGGCGGCCAGGTCGGCGGCCGGCGCCATGATCGACGAGCCGTCGCTGCTGAGCTGGTAGGGCGTGTTGTTCGCCTGCAATTCCTGCGTGATCGCCGAGGCGTCCTTCTGCTCCAGGCCGGCGTACAGCAAGCCGTAGTTCGGGCCGCGCGACCACAGCACCACCGCCACGCCCAGCGCCACCGCCGCGGCCACCGCCACCAGCAGCATCAGCTGCCGCGTCGCCGGGTTGCGGGCGATCTGCTTGAAGGGGTCCAGGCGCGTACCGCTGTTGGCGGTGGTCGCGATGGCGTTGTCGGCCATGCTGCTGCTCTTCGGCTAGGGGACGGAACCGGCTCGACGCGCGTGCGTCAGACCGGCATGTTCATGATTTCCTTGTAGGCATCGACCAGCTTGTTGCGCACCTCGACCACCGTGCGCAGCGAGAGGTCGGCCTTCTGCACCGCGATCATCGTGCGGCCGAGGTCGGCGCTCGGGTCGCCGCGCTCGAAACTCGCCGCCATGCGGCCGGCTTCGAGCTGGTTGCGGCCCACGGCGGAAAGCGACTGCCTGAGCACGTCGGAGAAATCCGCCTGCCCGGCCACGGCCGCCGGCTTGAGCGCCGTTTCCGGTGCACGCACCTGCGCGCTCATCTGGCGCATCTGCGACAGCAGGTTGTTGACGTCGATGGTGCTCATCGCGATGCGTCCTCATGACGGATTCCCGACGCGTGACGGGATTTCGAGTAAGTGGTTGCACGAGGCGTGCCATGGGTGAGCGGAGGGCCGTTGCTCCCTCCCCTGCATCGCAGGGGAGGGCTCGGGTGGGGTCGCTCTTGTGCAGCGAAAGTCAAAAGCCACCCTTCCCAACCTCCTCCTGCAATGCAGGGGGAGGAGGCCCGCCGCTCAAGCCGCCAGGCTGTTCTGCAGGCCGTACTTGCGCAGCTTTTCCACCAGCGTGGTGCGCTGCATGTGCAGCAGGCGCGCGGCGTGCGCCACCACGCCGCCGGTGACGTCGAGCGCCTGGCGGATCAGCCCCACCTCGATGTCGGCCAGGTGATCCTTCAGGTCCAGGCCCTGCTCCGGCAACGTGCGCAACGCCTCGGCCACCGGCTGCACGCCGGCTTCGCACGGCGGCAGCTCGTCTTCCATCAGCGCCAGCAACGCCGCGCCATGCACCTCGTCGACGGCCTGCTGGCCGCGGTACTTCTTCGGCAGGTCGCTGCCGCGCACTTCGCCGTGCGGAAACAGGATCGCCATGCGTTCGACCAGGTTGGAAAGCTCGCGCACGTTGCCCGGCCAGGCATGCGCGCGCAGCGCCTGCATCGCGCCGGCGCTGAAGCGCACCACGCCCAGCCCGCGGCGCGCGAGGCGCTGGTTGAACTCGGCGATCAGCACCGGCAGGTCGTCCAGCCGTTCGCGCAGCGACGGCAGTTCGAGCGGGAACACGCTGAGCCGGTAGAACAGGTCCTCGCGGAAGCGATCGCTGGCGATCGACTCCTCCAGGTTGCGATGGGTGGCGGCGATGATGCGCACGTCGCAGCGCAGGGTCCTGCTGCCGCCGACCCGCTCATAGGCGCGCTCCTGCAGCACGCGCAGCAACTTCACCTGCATCGGCAGGCTCATGTCGCCGACCTCGTCGAGGAACAGCGTGCCGCCTTCGGCCATCTCGAAGCGGCCCTTGCGCGCGCTGATCGCGCCGGTGAAGGAGCCCTTCTCGTGGCCGAACAGCTCGCTCTCCAGCAGCTCGGCCGGAATCGCCCCGCAGTTGATCGCCACGAACGGCTTGTCGCGGCGCGGCGAATGCTCGTGGATCGCCCGCGCCACCATCTCCTTGCCGGTGCCCGACTCGCCCAGCACCAGCACGGTGGAATCGAACGGCGCGACCTGGCGGATCAGCGCATTGACGCGCTGCATCGGCGCCGCGTTGCCGACGAAGCGCAGCGCGCCGGACTGGCCGCCAAGCAGGCGCGCATAGATGTTGCGCATGGCCTCGGCCATCTTCTCGTAGCGCAGCGGAAACTCCAGCGTGGCCATGCGCGTGGCGAACGGCGACGCCGCCGCGCCGAAGCGCTCGAGCCAGGGCGAATCGGCCGCCAGCAGCACCGGCACGTGCGACGCAGCCGCGCCCAGCAGGGCGAACTGGCGCTCGGCCTCGGCGGCGTCGGCGACGCTGCCGACGTACACCGCGCGCCAGGCGTGGGTGGCTTCGTCCACGGCACTGCAGGCGGCGCCGTGCTGCGGCCGGTAGCCCAGGAAGTGAAGCGCCGAGAGCACGGAGTTCACACGCGTCTCGTCGGATTCGATGACCAGGAAGTCGAATTTCTGCATCGCTTTCTCTCCTTACCACACTGCTCGTTTCGGCGACCCCATGCTTCCGTCGGGAACGCTTTTTCATCGGTGCCGGATCTCCGTTGCCGGCCTGATGAACCTTGAGCAATTAGGAGGCCAACTTTCCGGCGATCGCGTCGGCAAAACGTCGCGCGTCGGGAAAACCGACGCCGCCGCATCGCCAACCGTGCGCAGCCGTTTCAGCTAACTGCATGAAACGTGGACGATTTGCGCGGCCCTTCCGGCGCGGCCTGGCGCACATGCCAAGTGTGACCGGCGTCGTGGGAAGCGCTGGCGGAATTGCGCAATTGCCAACTGCATCACATCCGGCGCATCGACCGGATCGCGACTCACGCAACCGGCTGACGCGCCCCTGCCACTTTGCGTCGGTGGTGGCGGAAAACGAGGCGCTCAATTGCGTCACCCAGTGCGTCGCCGAGCGGCGCGAAGAGCACGAAGGCTCGACCATCGTCGAATTGACGCTGCACCTGCGCGGGGAGCTCGAGCGGCAGGCTGCGGCACAGGTCGAAACGGATGCGCAGCAGCACCCCGCCGGCGGCCGGCGCCAGGCCCGCGGGCAGCAACGCGCCGATCGCGTTGAAGCGGAGCTGCCGTCGCGGCGGCAGCGCGCTAGCGGGCACCAGCAGGTTGTTGACGATCTCCATCAGCACGTTGAGCTTGGCGTCCATGCGCAGCATTTCCTGCATCAGCGGGCTGTCGTCCTCGCCGCCATCGGCGCGGCGTTCCTCCAGCGCGGCGATCGCCGCCAGCACGTTCGTGTTGCGCTCGGCCAACTGCTGCAGCAATGCCGGCGAGGGCGGCCAGGCCAGCGGCTCGCAGTCCAAATGCAGGCTCTCCTCGCAACTGACCCGCTGCTCGAAGTCGTCCCAGCCGGTCGCGGCGGCACTGGCCGGTGAGGTATGGCCCGAAGGCGTGCTGTCCGAGGTCATGGCTTGGGCTCCGCGACGCGTTGAGGCCGCAACCGCCACGCCGGCGGCCGACGCCGGCGGTCAGGGCCGGGTATAGGCGGCGATCGCGCGGGCGCGATCGGTTTCCTGCCGCCACTGTTCGGCCGCCGCGTCCCGCGCGCGGCCGACGATGGCCTGCAGCTGGCGATCGTACGCCAGAATCTCGTCCAGCCGGGCCAGGCTGTCCGGGTCGGAGCCGTGCCGGCGCAACAGCAACGGCTCGCGCTCGGCCTCCAGCTCGATCAGCCGCGACCATTCCTGGGTCTGCGCGGCGGCCAGCATCGCCCGGGTCAGCCCGAGCGCGTGTTCGAGAACGGCCGTGCTCACGCGCCGGCTGCCCGCTGGCTGGCCGCGGGACCAATCTGCACCCAGCTGTCGCGGATCGGCTGCAGCAGGTTGCTGACCTCGTCGATCAGGCTGGCGTCGTCGCGCAGGTTGGCCTGCAGCAGGCGGCGGCTCATGTAGTCGTACAGCGAGTCCAGCCGCCCGACCAGCACCGGGTCGGCCTTGGCGTCGAGGCTGCCGCGCAGGCCGCCGAGGATCTCGATGCAGCGCGTGATCGCCTCGCCCTTGGCGGCGACCTCGCCGCGCAGCATGTGCGCGCGGGCCTTCACCAGCCGCTCCAGCGCGCCGTCCATCAGCAGCGTGATCAGCCCGTGCGGATCGGCCGACTCCACCCCGCCCTGCGAGCGGATCTGCTGATAGGCGCCTGCGCCGTAGCCGAATGCCATGACCGTGTCCTCTTATTTCTTGTTGCTGTTGGTGAGCGCGTCGAACTGCTGCTGCAGGTAGCTGCTGGTGCCGTTGAGCTTGGACATCAGCGTGTCGAGCGCGGTGAACTGCGCCTGGTACATCGCGGTAAGGCTGTCCATGCGGTTGTTCAGCGCGGTCTGCTGATTGGTCAGGTCGCTCAGTTGCTGGTTGATGCTGCTGCTGCGGCTGGCCAGCACGCCGGCGCTGCCCACCCAGCTGGTAAGCGGGGCGTTGAGCTTGGCGGCAAAGCCGTTGGCGCCGCCGAACAAGCTGCTGACCTGGGTACCGTTGCCGAGCGCGGTCGCCAGCTTGGTGCTGTCCAGGCTCAGGGTGCCGTCCACCTGCAGCGAGATGCCGATCGAGGACAGCGCGGCGCCGTTGGCGGTGCCGCCGATGATGCCGGACAAGGTATTGCTGATGCCGTTGAGCGTGGCGTCGCCGAGCAAGGCGCCGGCGGTGCCGCTGGTGGCGTCGTAGCGGGTGAGGTTCTGGTAGATGCCGACGAAGCTGTTGTAGGTGTTGACCAGGTTGGTCAGCGCCGAGGTGGCCTTGGAGGAATCGCTGCTGACGGTCAGCGTGCTGCTGCCGGCCTTGACCAGGTTCAGGGTCAGGCCGTCGATTGCGGTGCTGACGGTGTTGCCGGCGCTGCTGGCGGCCAGGCCGTCGATGCTGTACTGCGCGTCGGCCGCCGCGGTGACCACGCTCAGGCCGTTGCCGCTGGAGGCGGCCGGGTCATACTTCAGCGCCGCCAGCCCGCCGTCACCGCCGCTGCTCGATACCGAGAAGCCGTTGGCCGCGCCGGTGCGGGTGCCGCTCAGCACCAGGTGCGCGCCGTCGGTACCCGTGACGATGGTGGCGGACACGCCGGGGTTGTCGCTGGCGCCGTTGATCGCGTCGCGGATCGCCGCCAGCGAATTGTTGCTGCTGTCCAGGGTGAGGCTCATCGACTGGCTGCCCACCGCAATGGTCAGCGTGCCGGTGCCGACAGCGGTGCTACCGCTGGCGAACGCACCGGACGAGGCCTTCAGCGCGCTGGCCAGCTGCGTCACCACGATGTCGTAGCTGCCGTTGACCGGCGTGCCGGTGGCGCTGGCGCCGAGTACGCTGGCGTCGCTGCTGCTCACCGTGTGCGCGGTGAACACGCTGCCGTCGGTGAGTGGCGCCATCGCCGACTGCAGCGCGGAAAGCGCCGCGCTGACCTGGCCGAGTGCGGAAAGCTGGGTATTGGCCGCCGCCGTCTGGCTGGTGATCTGGTTCTGCTGCGGCGCCTTTCGGGCGGCCACCAGCTTTTCCACCAGGGAGGCCACGTCGATCCCGGAACCCACGCCCATGGAGGTCAGCAAACCCGTGGTGGGTGTGGTGGAGCCTACCGTGATAGCCATGGACATCGGTTCCTGTAATGGGGGAAACGGCCGTGGATGGTCCACGGCCGTTCCGGGTCAAGCGATTACTGCAGGAGCTTGAGCACGCTCTGGGTGGTGGCGTTGGCCTGCGCCAGCACCGACACGCCGGCCTGCTGCAGGATGTTCGCGCTGGACATGTTGGCCGTCTCGGCCGCGAAGTCGGCATCCTGGATCTGGCTGCGCGACGAGTTCAGGTTCTGCGAGATGGTCTGCAGGTTGGCGATGGTGGAGGTGAAGCGGTTCTGCACCGCGCCCAGGTCGCTGCGCATCGAGCTGATCGTGCTCAGCGCGGCGTCGATGCGGCTGATGGTGTCGTTCGCGCCACTGACCGTCTTCACGTTGCTCGAGGCGAGGTCGCCGCCGATGGCGATGGCGGTGGCGCCGGCATTGGCGAAGCCGAGGTTGCCCGCGCCCGCACCGGCCTTGGTGCCGTCCACGGTCAGCGCCGACTGCGCATTCAGGTGCACCGACTTGCTGCTGCTGTCGTAGTACGCGGCCACGCCGGAGATGCCCTTGGCATTGATCGCGTCGACCAGGCTCTGCGCGTCCTTGTAGCTGCCGGCCATGTCGGTGCCGTCGATGGTCAGGTCGCCGGTGGCCAGAGTCAGGTCGGCCGCGGTACCCGCGACGGCGTCCGTACCGGCAACGTTGGTGTTGACGAAGGCCGAATCCGCGCCGCCGATAGTCATCGCGCTGCTGGCGCCGGTGGCCGTGGTGGTGATGGTGAAGCCGTTGGCGCCGCTGGCGGCGACCGTGTACTTGCCCGCGGCCGCCGAATTCAACTGCGTCTGCACCGCCGTGACCATCGCGCCCTGGGTAGCGTAGGCGGCGTTCAGGCTGACCGTGTTGCTGTCGACCGTGAAGGTCTTGCTGGTCGTGCTGTAGTCGAAGCCGGCCACGCCATTGACCGTGGCGACCGAGGCCGTCGCCGCACTGGCGCCGGACAGGAACAGGCCGCTGATGTCGCTGGTGGAGGAGGTGGCCATCTGGCCGATCTGCTTGGCGCCGGCGCCCTGGCTCAGATTCACCGAAATCGTCTCGCCGACGTTGGCGCCGATCTGGAACGCGGCACTGCCGAAGGTGCCGTCCAGCACGTGGCGGCCGTTGAAGGTGGTCTGCTGCGAAATGCGGGTGATCTCCGACAGGCGCTGCTGCACTTCGGCGTCCAGCGCGGCGCGGTCGGAGTCGGAGTTGGTGGCGTTGGCCGACTGCACCGCCAGCGTGCGGATGCGCTGCATGTTGTTGGTCACCTCGTTCAGCGCCGACTCGGTGGTCTGCGCCAGCGAGATGCCGTCGTTGGCGTTGCTGACCGCCTGGTTCAGGCCGTTGATCTGGGTGGTGAAGCGGGTCGAGATGGCGAGGCCGGCGGCATCGTCCTTCGCGCTGTTGATGCGCATGCCGGAGGACAGGCGCTCGATCGCGGTGGCGAGTTTGCTCTGCGACTTGGCCAGGTTGTTCTGGGCATTCAGCGAGCTGATGTTGGTGTTGACGCTCATGACCATGGGAGTATCTCCAGAAGGGGTCGTAGGTGCCGGTGGCCGGCGGTGGCAGCCAGCGGGGATTCCGATGGGAACACCGCCGCCTCAGACACTGTTTCGACCCCAACCATGGAAACTTGAGCCTTGTCAACGCAGATAATCGAACAGCTTTGAACCCTGGATTCTGGTGAACGTCTGCTGCGCCGCCTGCAGCGCCGTGGTCTGCGCACCGAGCTGGCTGATCGCGTCGTAGTAGTTCAGATCCTGCACGTCCGACAGCGCGCTCTTGTACTGCAAGGTCAGGTCGTCGTTGAGTCCGCGCTGCTGGTCGAGCGCGTTCATGCGCGCGCCGACCATGCCGCGCGTGCGGCTGATGTTGTCGATCGCCTGGTCGAGATTGGCGAACTGCGTGTTGATGTCGTTCTGCATCGGTGCCCCGCCGCCGTCGGGCGTGCGCAGCGTCGCGATGATCTTGTCCAGCGTGGTGAACACGTCCTGCTTCGCGGACGCGCCCAGCGCGAACGTATCGCCGGCAGCGGGCGTGCCGCTGAAGGCCACCTGCGCGCCACGGAAAGTGATGCTGCCGCCGCGGCTCGCGTCGTAGCTGCCGCTGTCCAGCACGGTGCCGGCGCCGTCGCGCACTTCGTACGCATCGGCCGCGGTGAACACGATGCTGTAGCTGCCGCCATCCCACGCCGAGGGACTCGCATTGGGGTCGCTGACGCTGCTGGCGCCGGCCACCACGCTGCCGGTATTGGCTGCGCCGGCGCTGACCGCGAACGTGCCGTTGCCGGTAGGAACGTCGGCGAACACCGTGCTGCCGGGATCGCCGGTAGCCACCTGCAGGCCGGGGCCGGCGGCGACCATGCGCTGGCCGTCGTCGCCAACGTAGCTCACGCCGTTCTGCGAGACGAACGGCATGGTGCCGGTGCGGTTGCCGGCGAACAGGTAGTCGCCCTGGCCATCCTTGCTGTTGGCCTGGCCGAGCAACTGCTGGCGCAGCTGCACGATCTCGGCAGCGATGTCGCCGCGGGTCGCGTCGGTCTGCGAGCCGTTGGCGGCCTGCAGCAGCAGCGTGCGCACGCGGCCCAGCACGTTGGTGACGTTGGACAGGGTCTGGTCTTCCAGCCCCAGCCGCGCGTTGGCGCTGGTGATGTTGCGCTGGTACTGCGCGGCATCGGCGGTGAGGTGGGTGAGGTCGAGCGCGCGCGCGGCGCCGACCGGGTCGTCGGACGGCTGGTTGATGCGCTTGCCGGTACTCAACTGGATGTTGAGGTCGGACAGGTCGCTCTGCCGGTCCATCATGCTGCCGACGGACTGCTGCTGCATCCAGCTGGTGGAAACGCGCATGGCTTACCCCTTCACGGCG
The DNA here is from genome assembly GCA_024711345.1 of Rhodanobacter sp. GTDB lineage: Bacteria > Pseudomonadota > Gammaproteobacteria > Xanthomonadales > Rhodanobacteraceae > Rhodanobacter. Next base: position 13,821 of record JANJTA010000030.1, read on the forward strand.
CTGAGCAGCGCGCCGAAGATGCTGTTGGCGGTGCTGATGACCTGCGCGGAGGCCTGGTAGGCCTGCTGGTAGCGCAGCAGGTTGGCGGCCTCCTCGTCCAGGTTCACGCCGGACACGCTCTGCTGCGAGCTCATCGCCTGGTGGTACACCGCGGTCTGCGTGCTCAGGTCGTCCTTGGCCAGCGCACCGGCGCCGCCGACCTGGCCGACCAGTTGGCTGTACGCACGCCCGGCGCTGGTGACGCCGCCGTCGAGCACGCCGAGATTGGCCACCTTGCCCAGCAGCAGCGCGTTGGCGTTGTCGCCCTGCGCGTTGCTGTTGGCCTGCACGGCGAAGCTGTCGCCGGCCTGCGGCACGCCGTCGAACTGCAGGCTCCAGCCGTTGTGCACGATCGTCTGGCCGGCGGTGAACACCTGCGCCGGGCCGCCGTCGATGCTGTAGCTGGTGGCCGAGGCGAACACCACCGAGCTGGCGTTGAACAGGTTGGGGTCGCTGCCGTTGCTGACGCTGATGGTGGGCGCTGCCGTGCCGGTATTGCCGGCTGCCGCCGCCACCTTGAGCGGGGCCGCCGCGGCGATCCGGTCGGGCTCGTCGATGGCCACCGCGAAGCTCGCCGCGGCGTTGCGGCTGGGCTGCACGCGGAAGCTGTCGCCGGCATTCGCGCCGGCGCCCACCACCAGGCTCAGCCCCGCGGCGATGAACGGGTCGGCGCTGCTGCCGCTGCCGCTGAGCGCAACGCTGTTGCCGCTGGTGTCGCGCATGCTCCAGCTGCTGCCGTCGTAGCTCAGCACGTAATCCTTGCCGGTCAGCGCGCCGATGTCGCCGATGCTGGCGTCCAGCGTGCCGCTGCCTTTGTTGGTGGCGGCTGCCTGCACGGTCGGGCCGGCCACGTCGAAGAAGGTGCCGCCGAGCTGGCCGCGCAGGTCCATGCCCTGCGCGTGCTGCGCGTTGAACGCGCTGGCCAGCGCCTGTGCGCTGCGGCCCAGCTGGTTCTGCGCGGGGTCGAGCACGTTGCCGCGGAAATCCAGCAGCGCGCCCAGCGTGCCGCCGCCGATGCGCCCGCTCAGCACCGCGCCGGATGCCGCGCCGACCACTTCCAGCCGGGTGGCGTCGTACATGTTGGGCGCGGTGCCCAGCGCATGCGCCTCGGTGCCGGTGACCAGCGCCTGGCCGTTGCCCACGAACACGCTGATGGTGTTGTCGTTCTGCGGCACCACGCTGATGCCGACCTCGCCGGCCAGCTTCTTCACCAGCGCATCGCGCTGGTCGAGCAGGTCGGCCGGCGGGGTGCCGTCGGTGGCCTGCGAGGAGCGGATCAGCCCGTTCAACTTGGCGATCGAGCGGCTGTCGCTGTTGATCGCATCTACGGCTTCGCCGATCTGCTGCTGCACCTGGCCGGACAGCTGGTTGAACTGGCCGGACAGCGCGCGGAAGGTACTGGCCAGCCCGCCCGCGCGGGCCAGCAGCACCTGGCGCGAGGCCGCGTCCGACGGCGCGTTGGCCATGTCCTGCACGGCGCCGAAGAAACTGTCCAGCGAAGTCTGCAGGTTGCTGCTGCCGGACAGCTGATCGTTGAGCTGGCCGGTGAGGCTGGCCATGGTGCCGGCGCGCCCCTGCGCGGAGGTGGCCGACCACAGCGCGCTGTTGAGGAACTGGCTGTAGGCGCGCTGCACCGCCACGGTGTTGACGCCGGTGCCGACGTAGTAATTGGCCTGCCCTTCGGGCAGCCGCGCGGCGTACGACACCAGCTGGCGGCTGTAGCCGTCGGTGTTGGCGTTGGCCACGTTGTGGCTCACCGTGCTGAGCCCGATCTGCGCGGCCAGCAGCCCGGACACGCCGGTCGAAAGCATGTCAGCCATGGATCATCCTCGACAACTGGGGCGCCGCCGGAACGGCACGGCATGTGGTCACGGTAACGGCCGGGCGCGCGTTCACTTGAGTTCGCCTGACGGCCGCAGCGCCGCCAGCGCCTCGCGCATCTGCGGACTGTTGGCGATCGCGGTGAGCTTGGCGGCGTACGCCGGGTCGGTGGCGTAGCCGCCGCGCACCAGCGCCCGCGCGAAGCCGGCCACGTTCTCGCCCTGGCCCAGTGCCTGCGCGTAGCGCGGGCTGTCGGCCAGCAGGCGGGCGTAGTCGGCGAACGATTCGGAGGGCGAGTCGTAGGCGCGGAACGCATCGCGCCGGCGCACCGCCACGCCGTTCTCGTACTCCAGCGTGGGCACGCTGACCTTGTCGCCGTCCCAGCTGCTGCCGGCCTTGATGCCGAACAGGTTGAAGCTGCTGCTGCCGTCGCGGTGGCTGGGCAGGTGCTTGCCCCAGCCGGTTTCCAGCGCCGCCTGCGCCAGCAGCGCGCGCACCGACACGCCCAGCTGCCTGGCCGCTACTTCGGCGTGCGGCGCCAGCGCGCGGACGAAGCCCACCGGATCGCCGCCCGGCAGCAGCTGCGCCGCGGCACCGGCCGCATCGAGCGCGCCCTGCGCCATGCGGTCCAGCGTCTGGCGCCAGGCCGAGCCGGCGTCGGCCGTCGACGGCATCGCCATGAGGCCGGCCGGTGCATCGGTCGCCTCATCGTCGGCGCCGAGTTGCAGCAGCGCGCGCACGTCGGCGTTGGGCACGCCGGCGACGGGCATCGGCAACGGGCCGTGGGCATCGGCGGCGGCAGTAGCGGGCTTGCCGCCGAGCTGGCGCACCAGCATCTTCGCAATGCCCAGGCCGTTGTTGCCGTTGGCCAGGCTCAGCGCGAGCTGGTGGTCGAACATCTCCCGGTACGAGTCGACCTGCTCGCTGCCGGCCAGGTCGCTGCCCATGCTGGCGTTCGCGTCGTGCATCGACTTCAGCATCATCTGGGTGAAGATCGCCTCGAACTGCTTGGCCACCGCCGGCAGCGCGCCCTTGCCGTCGTCGCTGCGCGCCTGCGCGCGCAGCTGCTGGAAGCCGGAGAGTTCGGTCCAGGTGTCGAGCGCGGGCGTGTTGGCGGTGATGGGCGTCATGATCGCGGGCCGGCTCAGATCACCACCAGGTCGGCATGCAGCGCGCCGGCCTGCTTCAATGCCTGCAGGATTGAGATCAGATCGCTCGGCGTGGCGCCGACCTGGTTCACCGCGCGCACGATGGTGTCCAGGCTGACGCCCGGACCGAACTTGAACATGTGCGCGCCCTCTTCGCTGACCTGCACGCTGCTGCTGGGCACGATCGCGGTCTGTCCCCGGCTGAACGGTGCCGGCTGGCTGACTTGCGCCTGCTCGCCGATGGTGACCTGGATCGCGCCGTGCGCCACCGCGGCGGCGCTGACCCGCACGTCCGAGCCGATCACCACGGTGCCGGTGCGCGAGTTCACCACGATCCGCGCGGGCGCGTCGCCCGGCTGCACGTCAATGTTCTGGATCGCGCCCAGCCATGCCACCTTCTGCGCCGGGTCCTGCGGCCCGCGCACGCTGACCGAGCCGCCGTCGAGCGGCTGCGCGGTGCCGGCGCCATAAGCGAGGTTGATCGCGGTGGCGATGCGCGTGGCGGTAGTGAAGTCGGCGGTGTTGAGGTTCAGCATCAGGTCGCCGCCGCCGCTGAACGACGAGGGCACCGTGCGCTCCACCGAGGCGCCGTTGGGGATGCGCCCGCTGGCGGAGATGTTCACCTGCACGCTGGAACCGCTCTTGCCCTGCGCGCTGACGCCACCGACCACCACGCTGCCCTGCGCCACCGCGTAGACGTTGCCGTCGGCACCGCGCAGCGGCGCCATCAGCAACTGGCCGCCGCGGATGCTCTTGGCGTTGCCGATCGAGGCGACGGTGACGTCGATGGTCTGGCCCGGCTTGGCGAACGGCGGCAGGTCGGCGGTGACCATCACCGCGGCGGCGTTCTTCAGCTGCGGCCGCGCGCTGGCCGGCACGGTGATGCCGAACTGCTGCAGCATGTTCTCCAGGCTCTGGGTGGTGAACGGCGCCTGCGTGGTCTGGTCGCCGGAACCGTCCAGGCCCACCACCAGCCCATAGCCGATCAGCTGGTTGCTGCGCACGCCGGCCACCTGCACCAGGTCGCGGATCTTGTCGGCGTGGGCGGGGGCGATGGCCAGCATCCCCAGGACAAGCGCAAACACCTGCAGGAGCCCGCTCGCGGGCGATGCCTTTGTCTTTGCCGAATCCCGGGACAAGAGCATCGCCCGCCAGCGGGCTCCTACAAGGAGTTGTGGCGACGGGTTCATCAGAACGGCATCCACTTCGAGTTGAAGAAGCGCGACAGCCAGCCGCGCGTGTTCGCGTCGGCCAGCGTGCCGCGGCCGGTGTAGCTGATCCGCGCGTCGGCGACGCGGGTGGACGGCACCACGTTGTCCTGGCCGATGTCCTGCGGGCGCACGATGCCCGCGATGCGCACCAGCTCCTGGCCCTGGTTGATGGTCAGCCACTTCTCGCCGCGCACCAGCAGGTTGCCGTTGGACAGGCGCTGCGCCACGGTGACGGTGATCTGCCCGACCAGCTGGTTGCTCTGCGTGCTGGAGCCGGCGCCGTCGAAGCTGCGCTCGCCGTCCAGCCCGATGTTCGCCAGCTTGCCGCCGATCGACAGGTTCTGGCCGAGCACGGTGGGCGAGGCGATGTTGGCCTTGTCGGTCTTGCTGGTGCTGGTGGTGGCCTTCTTGCTGGCCTGGGTGCTTTCCACCAGCGCCACGGTGAGGATGTCGCCGACGCGGTGCGCGCGCGGGTCGGCGAACAGTTCCATGTTCTGCTGGTCGTGATAGATCGAGCCGTCGGCCTGCGCCGGCGCGATCTGCTGCGCGGGCGGCGGCGTCGGCGCCCATTCGGCATCGTCGCGCGCGCGCGGGCCGCTGGCGCAGCCGGCCAGCAGGGCCAGCGCGCACAACGCGAGCGGAAAACGGCAGCGGTTCGGCATCACATCGTCACTCAGGTCTTGTTGGTGAGGAACTGCAGCATCGAGTCGGCGGCGGACACCGCCTTGGAGTTCATCTCGTAGGTGCGCTGGGTCTCGATCATGTCGACCATCTGCTCCACCACGTTGACGTTGGAGGACTCCAGCGCGCCCTGCGCCAGCGTGCCCAGGCCGTTCAGACCGGGCTGGCCGATCTGCGGCGAACCGCTGGAGGCGGTTTCGAGATACAGGTTGTCGCCGTTCGGCTGCAGGCCGGCCGGGTTGATGAAGTCGGCCAGCTGCACGGTGCCGATCTGCTGCGTCGCGGCCTGGCCCGGCACGCTCACGCTGATGGTGCCGTCGCTGCCGATGGTGATGCTCTGCGCGTTGGCCGGCACGCTGATGGCCGGGTCCAGCGCGTAGCCGTTGGCGGTGACGATCTGCCCGTTCTGGTCCATGTGCAGCGAGCCGTCGCGGGTGTAGGCGATGCTGCCGTCGGGCGTGGTCACCTGCAGGAAACCGCGGCCCTGCACGGCCAGGTCCAGCGAATTGCCGGTCTGCTCGATGTTGCCCTGGGTGAACAGCTTCTCGCTGCCGGCCACGCGCACGCCGGTGCCCAGCATCAGGCCGGACGGCGCCTGGGTCTGCTCGGTGGTCTGCCCGCCGGGCTGGCGCAGGTTCTGGTAGACCAGGTCCTGGAACGAGGCGCGCGCGCTCTTGTAGCCGGTGGTATTCGCGTTGGCGAGGTTGTTCGAGATCACGTCCATGCGCGTCTGCTGCGCATCGAGACCGGTCTTGGCTACCCACAGGGATGAGAACATGTCGAAGGACTCCGAATGGACGTCTGGATGTCTGGATGAATGCGGACGGTCAGGCCATCTGCAGCAATCGCGAGGCCGACTGCGCGTTTTCGTCGGCGCTGTGGATGGCGCGGATCTGCAGCTCGTACTGACGCGACAGCTGGATCATCTGCACCAGCGTCTGCGCCGGGTTGACGTTGCTGGACTCGAGCACGCCGGACTTCAGCGTCACCGCGGGGTCGGCATCCGCCGTGGCGCCGCCGGTCAGGTGCATCAGCCCGTCGCTGCCCAGCGCGAGCTGCTCGGGGGCCGGGTTGACCAGCTTGATGCGGCCGACCGCGGCGATCGTCTCCGGTCCCTGCCCCATCGGCACCACCGAGACGGTGCCGTCGGCGCCGATGTTGACGTGCGCGCTCTGCGGCACGCTGATCGGGCCGCCGTCGCCCAGCACCAGGTTGCCGCGCGCGTCGGTGAGCAGGCCGTCGGGGGTCAGCCGCAACTCGCCGGCACGGGTATAGCCCTCGCTGCCGTCGGCGCCCTGCACCGCGATCCAGCCCGGGCCCTGCACCGCCACGTCCAGCTCGCGACCGGTCTCGATCTGGCCGCCCTCGCGCAGGTCCACGCCCAGCCCCTGCGCCACGCCATTGATCCGCGTGGGCAGGCCGGGGCCCTGCACCGCCAGCGGCTGGAACGCCGACAGCTGCGCCTTGAAGCCGACCGTGTCGGCGTTGGCCAGGTTGTGCGCCACTTCCGACTGCCCGCGCATCATCTGCGTGGCGCCGGTCATGGCGACGTAAAGCGATCTGTCCATGTGGATTCCCGGGTGTGGCGCGTGGAGAACGAGGGAGAGGGACGATGCGGCGACCCGCCTTCCCTATTCCCCATGCCCTCAATTGCGGATGTTGATGATGGTCTGGGTCAGCTGGTTGTCGGTGGAGATCACCTGCGCGTTGGCCTGGTAGTTGCGCTGCGCCTTGATCATGTTGACCAGCTGCGCGGTGAGGTCGGCGGTGTTGGAGGCCTCCAGCGCACCGGCCTGCACGCTGCCGAAAGTGCCGTTGCCGGCGGCGCCCATCACCGGCGCGCCGGAATCGAAGGAAGCGGCCCAGTTGGTGTTGTCCAGCTGGCGCAGGCCCTGCTCGTTGGAAAACTTCGCCAGCGCCAGCTGGCCGAGTGCGGTGGTCTGGCCGTTGGAATACTTGGCCTGCACCACGCCCTCGCGGGACACGTCGATGCTGGACAGGATGCCGGTGGGGTAGCCGTCCTGGTTGATCGCGCTGGCCGCATAGGCGTTGCCGAACTGGGTGGCCTTGCTCATGTCCAGGGTCAGCTGCATCGGATCGGCGCCAGGGCTGACCGACACCGCCGGGAAGCTCAGCAGGCCGGTCGCCGGCGTCACCAGCGCGCCGCTCGAGTTGAAGGTGAGCTGCTGCGAGGCGCCGGTGGAACCGCCGTCGATGTACAGGCTGGCGTTCCACACGTTGGCCGCCGGGTCCTTGACGAAATACACCACGCCGCTGTGGATGGCGCCGAGCGAGTCGTAGGCGGTGAACGGCGTGGCCTGGTTGTAGCTCGACGGGTCGTTGAGCGGGTCGAACGCGGTGGCCGGCGGCGTGGCGTCCGACGGCAGGTTCAGCGACATCTGCACGGTGCCGGTGGCCTTGGCCGCGTTCTGCGCGGTGAACAGCTGCAGGTCGGTCAGCGTGCTGGTATCGAAGCTGCCGCCGGCCACCGGCGGGAACACCTGCAGGCGCTGGCCGCTGGCGTTCATCACGTAGCCGTTCTGGTCCTTCTGGAACGCGCCGGCGCGGGTGTAGGAAAAGCCCTTGCCGTCGCGCACGGTAAAGAAGCCGTCGCCGCTGATGGCGAAGTCCAGGCTGTTGTTGGTGGTCTCCACGCTGCCGGCGGTGAACTGCTGCGCCACGTTGGTCAACCGCACGCCGCTGCCGGTCTGGCTGGAGCTGAGGTTGGGGCCGGCCGCGTTGAACAGCTCGGCGAACTGCGTGCGCGAGCCCTTGAAACCGGTGGTGGCCGTGTTGGCGATGTTGTTGGCGGTGACCTCCAGATCCTTCGAGGCCGCGTTGAGACCGCTCAAGGCAATGTTGAAAGGCATCGGATAATTCCTCTGTGCTCGAAGCCCCGCGGGGCCGTCAGTTGATCTGTGCGACCTGGCTCAGCAGGGCGCCGCCAAAACCGTCCACGTCCAGATAGGTGCCGTCGCCGCCGGTCATGCCCACGCCGGTGACCTTGCCGCTCACGTAGGTGGCCACGGCGGTGTCGCCGGCCTGCGCCGCCAGGCCGTAGGTGCCGGCCGGCTGCGTGGCGCCGCTGTCGTCGCGGCCGTCCCAGTGGAAGCGCAGCAGGCCCGCCGGCGGCGTGCCCAGGTCGATCGTGCGCAGCACGTTGCCGTGCGCGTCGCTGAGCTTCACCAGCACGCGGCCGCCGCCGTCGGGCACGTTCACCGCGCCGTCCAGGCCATCGGCCCGCAGCGTGCCGGCCGCGGACGGCACCACCACGCTGCGCCCCACCAGGTTGCTGGCCTGCAGGATCTGGTTGCCCTGCAGCGAGGCGCTCAGGCCGTCGAACGACTTCTGCAGTGCCTGCGTCGCCGAGACCTCGCTGATCTGCGCCAGCTGGCTGAGCATCTGCGAGGAATCCATCGGCTTGGTCGGGTCCTGGTTGCGCATCTGCTGGGTCAGCAGGCTCAGGAAGTCGGCCTGGCTCAGAGTCTGCTCCTTGCCCACGCTGGCCGCCTGGCCCGCGCTGGCGCCCACGTTGGAAACATTCATGCCGCTCATGCCGCGTGCCTCATGGGTTGCCGCCTCACTTGCCGAGATCCAGCGTCTTCTGCATCAGCTGGCGGGTGGAATTCATCACCTCGACGTTGTTCTGGTACGAACGCGAGGCGGAGATCATGTTGACCAGCTCGTCCACCGGGTTGACGTTGCTGCCGTAGACGTAACCGTCGGCGTCGGCCAGCGGGTTGCCGGGTTCGTAGCGGCTGGGGATCGCCGCCTGGCTCTCGGTGACGCCGAGCACCTGCACGCCTTCGCCCGGCGCGTCGGCGCCGTCCAGTTGGTTTTTCACCGTGGCGAACAACGGCTCGCGCGCGCGGTAGGCCGCTTGCGGCGTGGTCGCCACGCTGTCGGCGTTGGCGAGGTTGCTGGCGACCGTGTTCAGGCGCAGCGACTGCGCCGCCATGCCGGAACCGGCCACGTTGAAGATCGAGAACAGCGACATCAGCCCTGGCCTCCGTTGATGGCCATGCGCAGCATGCGGATCTGCGCGGTGATGAACGACAGGCTGGCCTGGTAGTGCACGCCGTTGGCGGCGAACGCGGCCTGCTCGGCCTGCGCGTCGACGGTGTTGCCGTCCATGCTGGGTTGGGTCGGCACGCGGTACGCCAGGGCGCCGTCCGCCGCCGGCCCGGCGCTGCCGATCTGGCCGGCGGTGGTGGTCTGCAGCGGCAGTTCGCCCTGACTGCCGCCGGCGTCTGCCAGCGCCTTGCGGAAGTCGACGTCGCGGGCCAGGTAGCCGGGCGTGTCGGCGTTGGCCAGGTTGTTGGCCAGCACCTCGGTACGGCGCTGCCACAGGTCCAGGGCCCGGGTGTGAATGCCGAACAGGTTGTCAGGGGTCAGGCTCATCGCGTCGCTCCGCGTGCAGTTGCCGCACGGAGCCGGAGGCAAATTGCATGCCACCCCGGGGAAAGCCTTGCTGGTGCTGGGCTGGCGAGGCCATGCCGCGAACGCCGCGCGGGCGTCGCCAGCGAAAAGACGGATTGTTGACGCTGCCCGGCGCGAGCTGCGCCGCAGTCAGCCCGCCGGCGCTGGCGCGGGCTCCGGCAACAGCTCCAGCACCGCCTGCGCCAACAGGTCCGGCTGATACTTGGCGACGAAGCGGTCGGCCTTGACCTCCTTCACCATCGCCTCGTTGAAGAGGCCGCTGAGCGAGCTGTGCAGCACCACCTTGAGCTGGCGCAAGCCCGGCGTCTCGCGGATCGCACGCGTCAGCGCGTAACCGTCCAGGCGCGGCATCTCGATGTCCGACACCACCAGCCGGACGCCGTCGGCCGGGTCGCCCGCGGCGAGTTCCTGCAGGCGCTCGAGCGCTTCGCGACCGTCCGTCGCCACCACGCACTCGATGTTCATCTGCTTGAACAGGCCGACCAGCCGGCGGCGCGCGATCAGCGAATCGTCCACCACCATCACCCGTCGCGGCGACAACGCGCGGGTATCGGCGGCGCGCTGCATCTGCATGGACAGCTCGGCCGGCGCGGCGTCGATGCTGGCCAGCACGTGCTCCACGTCGACCACCGCCATCAGCGCGCCGTCGATGCGGGTGACCGCGTTGACCCGCGCGCCGAAGCCCAGGTTGCTCGGCGGCGCCACCAGCGTTTCGCCCGGACATTGCACCATGCGCTGCAGGTCCGCGACCAGGAAGCCCTGCACCGAGCGGCTGAACTCGGTCACCATCAGGTGCGCCGAGGCCACGTCGCGCAGCGGCGCGTAGCCGAGCGCGGCGGCCAGGTCGATCACCGGGATGGTCTGTCCGCGATAGTCGCAGCTGCCGGCAAGCAAGGCGTGCACGCCCGGCATGCGCTCCAGCGGCGGACGGCGCAGCACCTCGCGCACCTTGAACACGTTGATGCCGAACAGCTGCTCGTCGCCCAGCCGGAACAGCAGCATGGCCACCCGGTTGTGCCCGGCCAGCCGGGTGTGCTGCTCCACCTTTTCCAGCAACGTGCCGCCCATGCGCTCTCCTCGGGTGCGCTGCCGCCACGGCGGCCGTACGCGAGGCTATCGGCCACGACGCAACGGGCTTGAGCATCGCGTTGCGCCACTGCACTGGCATGCGACTTGCTTCCTCAAGTTCCGCAGCTTCCTGTCGATGCAGCGGTTGCACTCCTGCCACAACCCAAGGTGACCTCCGCCCCATGAGCCTGACCTGGACCACGCACCTTACTGCCTTGGTGGAGGCCGCCGCCGCGGGCGACGACGCACAGGTCGCCGCGCTGCGACGGCGGTACCCGCGGGCGGCGCAAGTGCTGGCGCCGCTGCTGGCTCGCGTCGCCACCCGGCCGCCCGCCTCGGTGGCGCTGCAGACGGTGGAGCAGCAGAGCCTGGTGCTCGGCGCGGTGCAGCAGCTGTCGCGCGAGCAGGCGGCGTTGGCCAAAGCCGCCGGCGAGGGCCGCGGCAGCGTCGATCGTTTGACGGATGGCAGCGCCGGTATCTCGACGGCGCTGCAGCAGATCGGCACCGAGCTCGACCAGGCGGCCCAGGCCGGGCAGGCCGGCGAGCGCAGCGTCAGCGAGCTCGATGGCCAGTTGCGCCTGCTGCGCAGCGCGCTGTCGGCGATGAACCGCAACCAGAGCAAGCTGGCCGAACAGGTGGCGCAGATCCGCCAGCTGATCGGCGTGGTGCAGGAGATCGCGCACCAGACCAACCTGGTGGCGCTGAACGCGGCGATCGAGGCGGCGCGTGCCGGCGAGGCCGGCCGCGGCTTTGCCGTGGTCGCCGACGAGGTCAAGCAGCTGGCGGAAAAAACCACGCTCGCCACCACCGAAATCGAGACCGTCACCGGCTCGATCGGCGATTTCTCGCTGCAGCTGGACGGCGACGTGCAGCACGGCCTGCAGCAACTGGAACGCGCGCAGGCCGGCATCGGCCAGTCCGGCGCCACCCTGCGCGACGGAAGCGAGGCGGTGCAGGCCGCCAGCGCACGCATCCACAAGCTGCAGCAGAACCACGACGTGCAGCATGCGCGCGCCACCGCGGCGCAAGCGGCGCTCGGCGCGCTGCAACGGCGCGGCAACGAGGCGCAGCGCCAGTCCGATTCACTGCGTCGCGCCGCCCTGCTGGCGCACCGGCTGGGGCTGGACTGGCTGGAAGGCGAAAGCGGCCGCGACCCGGCCAGCCTCAGCCTGACCTTGCGCGAGGCGTCGCTGAACCTGCGCCAGGCGGCCGAGCTGGCCCTGCTGGAACCGGGCGCGCTGGATCGGCGCTGGTTCGATACCCATGCGATCAACCGCAGCGCCGACCGGCTCGGCGCGCTGTACCAGGGCCACCCGGCGAGTGCCGGCCTGATCGACAGCGGCAGCCGCCTGTGCGAACAGGGCAACCGCTTCGTCACCCTGCTCTGCGACGGCCAGCCCGAACAGGCCGCCACGCTGTCGCAGCAGATGGAGTCCGACCGCGAAGCGCTGCTCGGACAACTCGGCGCCTTGCTGGCGGACGCATGAGCGAACCCCGGCTCATCGCCACCGGCTTGCTGCTCGCCGCGCTGGGGCTCGGCGCATGGTCGCCGCGTGCCCGTGCGGATGGCGCCACCGGCACCACGCAGTCGCCCGACAGCATCCGCGCGGCGGCCGAGCAGGCAGTGCGCGAGCACTACGCGTTGCCGGGCACCCGGGTAGTGGTCAGCGCTGCGCCGCTCGACCTGCGCCTGCGCCTGGACGCCTGCCACGAACCGCTGCGCGCGGTGGTGCCCGCCAACGCCGCCAGCTCGTCGCGCCTGACCGTGCCGGTGCGCTGTCCGCAACCCGGCGGCTGGACCGTGCGCGTGCCGCTGCAACTGCAACTGTTCCGCCAGGTGCTGGTGACCAGCCGGCCGCTGCTGCGCGGCGACGGCCTGGGCGCCGCGGACGTGCATGCGGAGGAGCGCGACGTCGCCAGACTCGGCTACGGCTATATCGACAACCTCGCCCAGGTGGCCGGCCGCACGCTGGCCCGCTCGCTGGCCCAGGGCAGCGTGCTTTCGCCCGGCGCGCGGGGCGGCCGCCGCATGGTGCGCGCCGGCGACCGCGTGGAGATGGTGGCCCGGCTGGACGGCATCGAGGTGCGCGCGACCGGCGTGGCGATGGGCAGCGGCGACAACGGCGCCCGCCTGCGCGTGCGCAACGAGAGCTCCGGCAAGGTGGTCGACGCGATGGTCAGCGCGCCCGGCGTGGTGGTCGCGCTGCCATGAACCCGGCAAACCGACGCCGGCGCGGCTACGCTCGCCATTTGCTCCTAAAGTTTCCGCGACAACGGCCGATCTGACGGTTACAGGGCCACACCCCAGCGAGCACGGACCCATGAATACGACCATTCCCAACAACGGCTTGCCGAAGTTCACGCAGACCACCGGCAGCGCGGGCAACGGCCAGGCCGCCCCGGCCGGCGGCGCGGCGGATGCGGCCAGCGCCGTGCCCAAGGCCGACGATCAGCTCAAGCTGACCGACTCGGCCCTTGCGCTGCAGGAAGCTGCCCGCGCCGACGACAGCGCCGTGATCGACGCGGCGCGGGTGGAACGCCTGCGCCAGGCGCTGGCCGACGGCAGCTACAAGGTCGATGCCGGCCGCATCGCCGACCGCATGCTCGCGCTGGACCAGCAGCTCGGCGGCACGGGCAAGGCATGAAGCGGTCCCTGCAGCACGAGCTGGACGACGCGCTGGCCGCGGTGCTGGGCGACATGCAGCAGGCGGTCGACCGGCTCGCGCAGGTGCTCGAGGCCGAGCGCACGGCGCTGGACGCAGGCGACAGCGAGGCGCTGGACCAGGCCGGCACGCGCAAGCAGGCGCTGATGCTGCAACTGGAGCAGCTCGATGCCGAGCGCCAGCAACTGGCGGCCGAGCAGCCGGCGGTGGCGGCCGCGTCGGCGGCCGGCTGGAGCCGCATCGTGCAGCGGCTGCAGTACTGCCACCTGCTCAACCAGCGCAACGGCAGCGTGGTCAGCCAACGGCTGAGCCAGACGCGCCGGGCGCTGGCCGTGCTGACCGGCCATGCCGGCGAGAACGAACTCTACGGCCGCTCCGGTGAACTGCACGCCAGCCTGCGTTCGCAGGTGCTGGCAGCGGTATGACCTCGCGATGAGAGACCACGTCCCCGGCGGTTCGCGCCAACGATCCCCCCGCTGACGGCGACGCCGCCCCCCGGCACGCCCAGCGCCAACCACGACGACCGATCATGAGCCAACCCAACGCTTCCTCCGCTGCCTCCCCCTCCATCGGCACGCCGGGTCGCGAGGGCTTGCCGACTTCGGTGCCGCTGCCGGTGCTGCGCGTGCCCATGCTCGACCGCGAGCGCCAGCTGTTCGCCTACGAGATCGTGTTCCACCGCGAGCCGGGCGATGAACAGACCTTGCTGCAATGCGTGCTGTCGACCATCACCGACGGCGCGCTGACGCGGCTGGTGCGCGGCAACCGTGCGTTCCTCAACATGCCGGCCGAGCTGCTGCCGGAAGATGCCGACGTGCTGCTGCACCAGCCGCGCCTCGGCGTGGTGCTGCAGCCGCACGTGGCCGACGATGCGCCGCTGATGAAGCGCCTGCAGCAGATGGCGCAACGCGGTTGCCAGTTCATGCTGGACGTGACCGGCGCCGACCTGCAAAGCAGCCTGCCGCTCGAGACGCTGCTGCAGATGGTGCAGCTGGTGCGGCTGGACGCCAGCTACCTGGCGCCCGAGCGGCTGAAGGAACATGCCGAGCACCTGCGCCTGCGGGGCATCCAGGTGGTGGCCGGCCAGGTCAACGATCACCCCACTTACGAACGCTGTCTCGAACTGCCGCTGGAAGCGATCCAGGGGCGCTACCTGCTGATCCCGCAACCGGTGGCGGTGCCGGTGCTCACCGCCAACCGGCTGAGCATGCTGCGGCTGATGCGCGTGCTGCAGGAAAGCAATCCCGGTCCGGTCGAGCTGGGCAACATCATCCGCGACGACGCAGTGCTCAGCTACAAGCTGCTCAGCTGCGTCAACTCGGCCTACTTCGCGTTGCCGCGGCAACTGAAGTCGGTGCAGCAGGCGGCGATCTTCTTCGGCGTCACGCGCATGCGCAACTGGATCGACACCATGGCCATGTGCAGCATGGACGACCGCCCGCCGGAACTGCTGCGCGCTGCGCTGATCCGCGCGCACATGTGCGAAAAGCTGGCCACCGGCATGCCCAACGGCTACCCGGAGATGGCCTTCACCGTGGGCCTGTTCTCGCTGCTCGACACCTTGATGTGCGCGCCGATGGAGTTCCTGCTGACCCACCTGCGCCTGGTGCCGGAGATCAGCGATGCGCTGACCGGCCGCGGCGGCCCGTTCGCGCCGCTGTTGCAGCAGATCCTTGCCTGGGAAGCCGGCAAGCTGACCAGCGAACACGCGGTGCCGCAGCGCATCCAGCGCATGGCCACGATCTACCTGGGCGCCACGCAATGGGCCGATCAGGTGTTCGCCTCGGCCGGCGGCAAGTCGGCGGCCACCTGAGGGAAGACGCGAAGCCCGTTGCCCGCGCGCGCGTTCAATGCGCGGCGCGGTGCAGTTGCCAGCCGGTGAGCAGCAGGCCGCACAGCGCCAGCGCCAGCCAGCCGAGCAGGTTGCCCGTATCGTTGCCGAGCCAGAGCACGCCGGCCACGATGCCCACGGTCAGCGCCGCCAGGCCCAGCGCCAGCAGCGGCTCGCGCCGGTTGCGCTGCACCGCGAGCAGCACGAACGCCCCCAGCGACGCCAGCAACACCGCCAGGATCCGCCAGCTGGTCACGAACTCCGGCGGCACCGGCAGATCCGGAAAGATGTCCAGCACCGGCACGTCGCCGACCTGCACCACGTAGCCCTTGCCGTCGGCGGCGTCGGTGGCTGCCACCAGCCGGTCGCCGTCCACGCGCCCGACCACGGTCAGCTGCTGCAGCGGTACCTCGTTCCAGCTCACCCGCACGTCGCCCAGCCGCGGGTCGCCCGGCCGCGTGCTGCTCACCAGGTAGTCCTGGTAGCGGCTGAAGCTGGCCGCCAGGTTCGCCGGCAGTGCACCGGGGTCCGGCGCGACCCGCTGCGTGCCCGGTATCGCATGCAGCAGCACGGGTCCCAGCTCGAACCCGCCCAGCCGCACCAGGCCGGCGTCGAACTGCTTGCCGCTGAGCGGGAAGCTGGCCGGATTCGCATGGCCCCGCGGCTCCGCGAAATGGCTGGCGTCGAGCAGATGGTCGACCCAGTCCAGTTCGTAGTGCACATTGCTGCCCAGGCGCACCTCGCGCCACTGGAACATCTCCACATGGCGCACCAGCACCGGCGTATTCACCCGCAGGTTGAAATCCGGATCGCGCGGCGCCTCCACCACCGTCGGCGTACCGGTCACGCGGGCCATCGCGCCGTGCTGAGCGCCGGCCGGCGGCGAATTGGTGCCGAGGTCGATCACCTCGCCGCCGTGCAGGCCGGCGACCGCGCGGTAGTTCAGCAGGCTGCGTTCGGTGGTCGCCGCCAGGCCAATGCCAGCCAGCAGCAGCAGCGCGCCGAGGACCTTCCATGCCAGTCCCGCCAGCGAGCCCACCCTGCCCCTTTTCATCAGCCCGCTCCTGCCTGGCGCAACGGCGGCATGCCGTGCAGCACGCGCTGCTCGTCGGCGGTACCGAAGCGGCCGCGTCCGTCGCGGGTCACCCGCGCCAGCGCGCAGTCGTGGTCATGGGTGAAGAACAGCTGCACGCCACGCGCCAGCTTGTCCTCCAGGAACACGCGCTTCTCGTCGATCAGTTTCTCCGGGAAACGGTCGTAGCCCATGGTGATCGGCAGGTGCACCCAGTAGCGGCCGGGAATCAGGTCGGCGCAGAACACCACGCCGCCGACCTCGGCGAGCATCAGGCCGGGCGTATGGCCGTCCGAAAAGAACAGGCGCACCGACTCGCCCAGCGTCCGCGAATACTCGCCATCGACCAGCTCCAGCCGGCCGCTGGCTTCGAGCAGCGGCGGCAGCTCGGGCACGAACGAGGCGCGGTCACGCGGATGCGGCTGCAGCGCGCGGCGCCAGTGCTGCGCACCCACCACGAAGCGCGCGTTCGGGAACAGCAGCCGCGGCGGCTGGCCCTCCTGCCATGCCGCCAGCAAGCCGCCGGCATGGTCGAAGTGCAGGTGCGACAGCACCACCACGTCGATGTCCTCGTGACCGAGCCCGGCCTCGGCCAGCGAATCCAGCAGCACGTGGCGATCCTCCACCACGCCGTAGCGCTCGCGCAGCGCCGGCTCGAAGAACGCGCCGATGCCGGTCTCGAACAGCACGTTGCGCCCGTCCAGATCCTTCGCCAGCAGGCAGCGGCAGGCCAGCGGAATGCGGTTCTCGGCATCCGGCGCGATCCAGCGCGACCACAGCGCTTTGGGCGCATTGCCGAACATGGCGCCGCCATCCAGCTGCTGTGAATTACCGAGCAGGGACCAGAGTTCCATATCAAATATCCCGCGTTGCCGACGGATTCGCCGGGAGCGAATCCGGACGCCGCAGGCGGCCCTGCGCGCAGCGCAGAGTGAGGCCCACGGATGGGCCGAACCACATGGCGCCGCCGTCCGGTTGCGGCGAGTTGCCCAGTAGCGAGGACAGTTCCATGCGCCGGCCTTACTGCACCTTGCCCAGGCCGGACGGCCGGCGCGGGTCGCTGGCGGCGTCGAGCTTGTTGGCCTGGCGGTCCCAGGTCACCACGTTCATGAAGCCCCACGATTCGCGCGGCTTCAGCGTGTAGCCCATCCTGGTCAGCGCCTCGCTGGTGGCCGCGTCGAAGGTGCCCTCCTCCACGTTCACCACGTCCGGCAGGTACTGGTGGTGGAAGCGCTTGTGCGCGGCGATCTGCTGCGCGCTCTCGCCGTCGATGAAATGCAGGATGCCTTCCAGCACCTGGGTGATGATGGTCGAGCCGCCGGGCGAGCCGATCACCGCGGTACGCTCGGGGCCGATCACGATGCTGGGCGACATTGACGACAGCATGCGCTTGCCGCCCTTCGGCGCGTTCGCCGTGCTGCCGAGCAGGCCGTACACGTTCGGCTTGTTCGGCACCAGCGCGAAATCGTCCATCTCGTCGTTGAGCAGCACGCCGGTACCGGCCGCGACGAAGCCCGAGCCCATCGTGTAGTTCACCGTGGAAGTCACCGCGGCCATGTTGCCATCGGCGTCGATGATCGAGAAATGGGTGGTGTGCATGCCCGGCTCGGGCGCCTCGGCGCGCGGCAGCATCGACGACGGCGTGGCCTTGTCGGGCAGGATGCCCTGGCGCAGGCCGGCGGCGTAGTACGGCGACAGCAGCATGTCCAGCGGCATCCGCACGAAGTCCGGGTCGCCCAGGTAGTCGTTGTGGTCGCGGAACGCGCGGCGCATCGCCTCGATGATGTAGTGCGCGCGGGTGGCGGCATCCATCTTCGTCAGGTCGTAGCCGGACAGGATGTTGAGGATCTCGGCGATCGCCACGCCGCCGGAGGACGGCGGCGGCGCGGTGACGATGCGGTAGCCGCGGTAGTCCACGCTGATCGGCGTGCGCTCCTTGGCTTGGTAATTGGCCAGGTCGGCCAGCGTCCAGTTGCCGCCGGCCGCGCGCACCGCCTCGACCAGCTTCTGCGCGGTCTCCCCGCGGTAGAAGCCGTCGTGGCCGTGCGCGGCGAGCAGTTCCAGCGTGCGCGCCTGGTCCGGATCGCGCCAGATCGTGCCCTCTGCCGGCGGCTTGCCGCCCGGCAGGTACTTGGCGGCCGATGCCGGCCAGCGCTCGAGCACCTTCTGCGTGCCGGCAATCGCGCCGCGCAGGCGCTCGTCCGGCTGGAAGCCGTCGCGCGCGATGCGGATCGCCGGCGCCAGCGACTGCGCCAGCGGCAGCCGTCCGTAGCGGCTGGACAGCAGCGCCAGCCCGGCCGGCTGGCCGGGAATGCCGGCCGACAGCGGCCCGCGCAGCGCGGCGTCGCGGTTCGGACTGCCGTCCGGGTTGAGGTAATCCTTCGGGTTCACCGCGGCCGGGGCGGTCTCGCGCGCGTCGATGAACACGTCGCGGCCGTCCTTCGCCAAGTGCAGCACGGCCATGAAGCCGCCGCCGGTGCCGGAGCTTTCCGGCTCCACGACCGACAGCGTGGAGGCCACCGCCACCGCCGCATCGAACGCGTTGCCGCCCTTGGCCAGCACCTCGAGGCCGGCTTCGGTGGCATGGAAGTTCGCGCTGGCGACGGCCGCGTGACCGGGGCGCAGCGGCGCGGCGTGGGGCGAGGCGGCCGGGACCGCCTTCGGCGCGCCGTCGGCGGCGAACGCGCTGCCGACGGCCAGCAGCAGGCCGAGGGCGAGTACGCGCCAGTTCACGGAAAACCTCATGCCGCGGACTCCTTCGCCATCAGCTGGCGATATTTGAGTTCAAGCTGCTCGCGCGATTCGGCATGGTCGGGATCGCTGATGATGCATTCGACCGGGCACACCGCCACGCATTGCGGTTCGTCATGATGACCGATGCACTCGGTGCACAACGCGGGGTCGATCACGTAAAACTCCTCGCCCAGCGAAATCGCCTTGTTCGGGCAGGCCGGTTCGCAGACGTCGCAGTTGACGCAGGTGTCGAGGATCTTCAGGGACATGGGAGCGGAGCTACGGCGGACGCAGGGAACGGGAAGGAGGCCAGCGCGCCGGCTCACCTTCCCGCACCCCGCGGCGTGCTTACATCGCGACGAAGCGCACCGTGGCGCCGGTCGGCTTCAGCACATCGTCGACGCGCTGCTGATCGGCCTGGTCGCCGATGAACAGGACGATCACGTCCTTGAACGAGCCGGGCTTGGCGTCCTTGAACGCCGCAATCACCAGGTCGGCGGTCTTGGCCGAATCCGGACCGGCAAACACCAGCATGTTGCCCGGCAGCACGCCGCGAGCCACGGTGTCCTGCACGTTCGACAGCTGGCGGCCACGACCGGCCACCGCCTCCTCGGAATCGCCGCCCGGCACCAGGTACGGGTAGGGGCGGTCGGCCTTCATGCCCTGCATGTTGTTCTGCACGATCTGGCCAAGGTAGGCGTTCCAAGCCTTGGTGTCGTTCGGGTCGGTCGGCTTGGTCGCCTGCTGGCTGGTCTGCTGGCTGGCCTGTTCGGCGGATTCGTGCTTGCCGCAGGCGCTCAGAGCCAGGCTGGCGGTCAGTGCGAGGGCAGCGATGAGGGCGAACTTACGCATGGTGGTCACCTTTTGTTTCGGGTTGCTTGTTGAAGCCGGAACGGCTCTGTTGCCAGCGCTGCCGCATGGCCTGTTGTACCGCCGGATGCACGAAACTGGAGATGTCACCGCCGAGGCGGCCGATCTCGCGCACCAGCGAGGACGAGATGAAACTGTATTGTTCGGCCGGTGTCAGGAACAGCGTCTCGGCCTGCGGGATCAGATGCCGGTTCATGCTGGCCAGCTGGAACTCGTATTCGAAGTCCGACACGGCGCGCAACCCGCGGATGATCACCCCGGCGCCGACCTCCTGCACGAAGGTGGCCAGCAGGCAGTCGAAGCCGCGCACCTCCACGTTCGGCAGGTCGGCCAACGCCAGCCGCGCCAGGGTGATCCGTTCGCCGATGCTGAAACCCGGCCCCTTGCTGGAACTGTCGGCCACCGCCACCAGCACCTTGTCGAACAGCGGCGCGGCCCGTGTCACCAGGTCGGTGTGCCCGTTGGTAATCGGATCGAAGGTGCCCGGATAGACGGCCAGGCGCGGGTTGCCCAATGATTTGCTCACAAGACGGAAGCGGCAGTGGTTGTGACCCTAGCTTAACGGAAGCGCGCGCCGATAGAGCGCAAAGCGCACCTCGCCGGCGTGGCCCTCGCGATGCAACTGCCAGTTCGACGGCAGCGCCGGGGCCTGGCCGCGCGGCGACTCCACGTAGATCCAGCCCCGCTCGGCCAGCCAGCCGCCCTGTTCCAGCTGGCACGCCAGCGCCGGCCACAGCGCCAGCGCAAACGGCGGGTCGAGGAAGACCAGGTCATACGCCTGCGCCGTGGCGCGCAGGAACGCCTGCGCCTCCAGCATCGCCACCTGGCCCCCGGCGGCCTTGAGCCGCGCCAGGTTCGCGCGCAGCGCCTGCGCCGCCTGCGCGTCACGCTCGACGAACTGCACGCTGGCCGCGCCGCGCGACAGCGCCTCGATGCCGAGCGCGCCGGTGCCGGCGCACAGATCCAGGCAACGCGCGCCGTCGAGCACCGGTGCCAGCCAGTTAAACAGGGTCTCGCGTACCCGCTCGGGAGTGGGCCGCAGGCCGGGCAGTTCCGGCACCTCCAGCCGCGAATTGCGCAGGCTGCCGCCGATGATGCGGATGCGCCCCGACGCAGCCCGGCGCGCGCCGCTCATGCCGCCGCGCCCTCAGCGGCCAGTACAGGTTGGAGTGTTAGCATGCCGGCCATTGTCTTTGAATCACCGCCGCGATGCTCAAGTTCTGGAAGAAAAAGCCCACCGACGCGGGGGCCGCCGACAAGCCGGCGGAGCACGCCGCCGTTGCGCCGGAAAGCGGCGACGGCGTGCTGCACGAGGCGCTGGCCGAAATCGCCGCGCCGGCGGACACCCGGCCCGAAACCGAGCGTTTCGTGGCGCCGGCCGCCGAGGCCGCCGAAGCGGCGGCGCCGGGCCGGCGCAGCTGGCGCGAGCGGCTGGCCGGCAGCGGTTTCGCGCGCAGCCTGGGCTCGCTGTTCGTGCGCCATCCGAAGCTCGACGACGACCTGCTCGACGAGCTGGAAACCGCCCTGATTACCGCCGACGTGGGCATCGAGGCCAGCACCGAGCTGGTCGAGAGCCTGCGCAAGCGCATGCACAAGCGCGAGTTCGCCGACGCGCCGGCGCTGCTGGCCGCGCTGCGCCAGGCGCTGCTGGCCCTGCTCAAGCCGGTCGAGCAGCCACTGCAGGTGGACGGCCGCAAGCCGTTCGTGGTGCTGGTGGTCGGCATCAACGGCGCCGGCAAGACCACCACCATCGGCAAGCTGGCGCGCCGCTGGCGCGACGAGCAGCGCGCGGTGATGCTGGCCGCCGGCGACACCTTCCGCGCCGCCGCGGTCGAGCAGCTGAAGACCTGGGGCGAGCGCAACGCGGTGCCGGTGATCTCGCAGGGCCAGGACGCCGACGCCGCCAGCGTGATCTTCGACGCGCTGCAGGCCGCGCGCTCGCGCGGCGCCGACGTGCTGATCGCCGACACCGCCGGGCGCCTGCACACCCAGGGCGGACTGATGGACGAACTGTCCAAGATCGCCCGCGTGCTGAAGAAGCTCGATGCCGATGCGCCGCACGAGGTGCTGATGGTGATCGACGGCACCACCGGCCAGAACGCGGTCAGCCAGGTGCGCCAGTTCCGCCAGATCGTCGGCGTCACCGGGCTGGTGGTGACCAAGCTCGACGGCACCGCCAAGGGCGGCGTGGTGTTCGCGCTGGCGCGCGAGTTCGGCCTGCCGATCCGCTTCGTGGGCCTGGGCGAAAGCGCCACCGACCTGCGCCCGTTCGAGGCTGCGGCGTTCGTCGACGGCCTGCTGCCGGCCAGCCTCGGCGGCGGGGCGCAGGGCCATGACTGAACCGCGCCGGCGAGGCTGAGCGCATGTCGCGTCGACTGCGCCTGACCCTGCTGGCCCTCGGCGGCTTTGCGCTGACGCTGTTGCTCGCCGCGATGATCGCGGTCTACATCCTGCTGCAGCCGGAACGCTTCACCCGCATGCTGCAGTCCCAGGCGCGCAGCGCCGGACTCGAACTGAACCTGGCCTCCCCGGCCAGCCCGACCCTGTTCCCGCGGCCGGCGCTGGACCTGGACGGCATCACGCTCAATGCCGCCGGCGCCAGCGCGCCGATCCTGCTGGCCGCGCACGGCCAGCTAGTGCTGCCGTGGCACACCGTGCTGGGCGGCCCCACGGTCATCTCGCAACTGCACATCGAGTCGCCGCGGGTCGACCTCGACGCACTGCAGGACTGGCTCGCCGCGCTACCCAGGCAGCCCGAGGGCGTGCCGCCGAACATCCCGCGCATCGACACCGGCGTCAGCATCAGCCGCGGCAGCGTGGTACGCGGCAACCAGGTGCTGCTCGGCAACGTCTCGCTCGAAGCCGGCAGCCTGGTTTCCGGCCAGCCATTCCCGCTCAGCCTGTCCGCTGCCACCGCCGCCGGCACGCCGCTGCGGCTGCGGCTGTCCGCCACCCCGCGCATCGAGGGCAATGCGCTGCAGCTGGACAACATCACCCTGCGTTTCTCGCAGGGCGGCGCGACCACGCTGGCGCTCACCGGCAACGCGCACTGGCACGGCGCCGCCGACGCTGCCGCCAGCCTCGCCGGCAAGCTCGACCAGGCCAAGGCCGGGCAGTACGACGTCTCGCTGCTGCTGACCCCCGCCGACCAGAGCAACCCGCTGCTGCTTGCGCTGAAACTCGACGGTCCCGCCAACCACGCCGACCTGCGCCTGCCGCCGCTGGCGCTGGCGCATTGGTGGAGCCAGCTGGGCAACCCGCAGGGACCGCAGCTGAGCGTGCCGCCGGGCAGCGGTCATGCGGAGATCGCGCAGCTCCAGGCCGGCGGCATCAGCATCGAAGGCCTCACCATCCGCGCCGGCGAGGACGTGCCCCCGCCCGCCGCCACCGTCGCCGCACCAGCGGCAGCGAAACCCGGCAAGCAACCATGAGCGCGTCACTGGCGCCTCGACTGCTGCGCTGGTTCGACCGGCACGGCCGCAAGGACCTGCCCTGGCAGCGTGCTTTCGACGACGGCCGCCGCGACGCCTATCGCGTGTGGCTGTCCGAAGTGATGCTGCAGCAGACCCAGGTGGCCACCGTGGTCGGCTACTTCGAGCGCTTCGTCCGCGCGCTGCCCACCCTGCGCGATCTTGCCGCGGCCGACGAAGACACCGTGCTGGCATTGTGGTCGGGCCTCGGCTACTACCGCCGCGCGCGCTTCCTGCATCGCGCCGCGCAGCTCTGCGTGGAACGACACGACGGCGAACTGCCACGCGATTTCAACGCGCTCGCCGCCCTGCCCGGCATCGGCCGCTCCACCGCCGGCGCGATCCTGGCGCAGGCGCACGGCCTGCGTTTTCCCATCCTCGACGGCAACGTCAAGCGCGTGCTGGCGCGCTACCACGGCATCCACGGCTACCCCGGCGACAGCGCGGTGGAAAAGCAGCTATGGCAACACGCCGAGGCGCACACACCGACGACCCGCGTGGCCGACTACACCCAGGCGATCATGGACCTGGGCGCCACCGTCTGCGTGCGTGCGCGCCCGCGCTGCGAAGCCTGCCCGCTGGCCGCGGACTGCGTCGCCCGCCGCGATGGCCTCGCCGCGCAATTGCCCAGCCGCAAACCGGCAAGATCCATTCCCACCCGCGCCACCGTGATGCTGATCTTGCGTGACGGCGAGGGCCGCGTGCTGCTGGAGCGGCGCGGCCCGCAGGGCGTGTGGTCCGGCCTGTGGAGCCTGCCCGAGGCGAGCGACCCGGACGGCGCCTGGCGCATCGCGCAGCAGCACGCACGGGTCGACGACGCGCAGGCGCTATCCCCTTTCACCCATGTCTTCAGTCACTACAAGCTTGCCATCGAGCCGCTGCTGTTCGACCGCGCGACGGCGCAGCGCGGCATCGCCGATAATCCGCAGTTGCGCTGGTGCGGCGCCGACGAACTGGGCACGCTCGGTCTGCCCGCACCGGTGCGCAACCTCCTGCTGCAGATCAACGACAACACCTGAGCCAACCCGCAGGCTGCGCACCATCGCGACCGTTCCCACCAGGATCCGAACCATGAGCCGTACCATCCACTGCGCCAAGCTCGGCATCGACGCCGAAGGCCTCGACTTCGCCCCCTGGCCCGGCCCGCTCGGCCAGCGCATCTACGCCGAGATTTCCAAGCGCGCCTGGCAGCAATGGCTGGCCCATCAGACCACCCTGATCAACGAATACCGGCTCAATCCGCTCGACCCGAAAGCGCGCAAGTACCTCGGCGAGCAGATGGAGAAATTCCTGTTCGGCGGCGACTTCGACCATGCCGCGGGCTTCACTCCGCCCAACCTGGAGTCTTGACGAAAAGCCGCGCATTCGGTCTAATGCGCGGCTCCACGCATCATCGGCAAGCCATTGAGGCCGCCCTGATCGCCAGCTTCCCGGCCGGGTAGCTCAGTTGGTAGAGCAGGGGATTGAAAATCCCCGTGTCGGCGGTTCGATTCCGTCCCGAGCCACCATTTGCAACGCAAGCCCTGCAACGGTTCCAGCCATTGCGGGGTTTTTCGTTTGCGGGGGCGCATGGGCAGCAACCACCACAGCCACGGCTGGGACGACGCCGACATTGCGGGCGGCTGGCCACCCTTGGAAACCGGCGAGGTGCAGGCGCTGCTGGCCGGGTTTCCGGACCTGCCTGGCCCGGCCCGGATCACCTGGCGCAGCGCGCGTCCGTTTTCCGCGGCGGCGCGGGTGGCCACCGCCGCCGGCGAAATTTTCGTCAAGCGCCTCCCGCTGAAGCTGCGCACGCCGCAGGCGCTGCGCGAGGAACACGCCTTCATCGCCCACCTGCGCCAAGCCGGCTTGCCGGTGCCGCGGGTGCTGGCCGATGGCGGAGGCCGGACCACGCATGTGCGCGGCGATTGGCAGTACGAAGTGCATGCGCTGGCCGACGGGCTGGACCTGTACCGCGACGCGGTGTCGTGGACGCCGCTGACCCGGCTGGGCCATGCCCGCAGCGCCGGCCGAATGCTGGCGCGGCTGCACCGCGCCGCCGCCGGCTTCGCTCCGGCCGGGCGCAGCACCCACATGCTGGTCGCGCGCGACGATCTGCTGCGCGCGCCGGACCTGATCGCGGCGGTCGCGGCGGAGTGCGCGCGGCGGCCGCTGCTGGCCGCCTACCTGGCCGAACGCGACTGGCGCGACGAGCTCGCGCCCCTGCTGGCCCGCCACCGTCGGCTGCAGCCGCAGCTGGCCACCCTCCCCCGGCAGTGGACACACGGCGACTGGCACGCCTCCAATCTGTTCTGGAGCGACGCCAGCGATGCTGCCGAAGTCGCCAGCGTGCTCGACTTCGGACTGTGCGCGCCCACCTTCGCCCTGTACGACCTGGCGCTGGCGATCGAACGCAATGCGATCGATTGGCTGCAGGACCAGCGCGGCCATCCGGACACCGCGCGCGCCCTGCTCGCCGGCTATGCCGCGCTGCAACCGCTGTCGCCGCAGGATCGCCAGTTGCTGGCCGAGTTGCTGCCGCTGGTG
>JANJTA010000025.1 GCA_024711345.1 Rhodanobacter sp.
GGTGGCCACCGGGCGGATGCAGGGCGACGTGTTCGTGGCCGAGGAAGTGCTGGCCAAGCACGACGAGACCTACATGCCCAAGGAAGTGGCCGACAAGATGGGCGCCGCGCACAAGAAGCACAACGTGCAGGACAAGACGACGCCTGCGGAAGGCGCACAGTAATGCTTCCCGAACTCGGCCAGATCGCGCTGCTGCTGGCGCTGCTGGTGGCGGCGCTGCAGGCGCTGCTGCCCCTGCTGGGCGCGCAGCGCGACGTGCCGGTGCTGATGGCGGTGGCGCGGCCCGCGGCCTGGATGCAGCTGCTGCTGGTGGGCCTGGCCTTCGCCATCCTCACCCACGCCTTCGTGGTCAACGACTTCTCGGTGCAGTACGTGGCCGAGAACTCCAACTCGCTGCTGCCGACCCTCTATCGCTACACCGCGGTGTTGGGCGCGCACGAAGGCTCGCTGCTGCTGTGGGCGCTGGTGCTGGCGCTGTGGACCGCGGCGGTGGCGCGGTTCTCGAAGGCATTGCCGCTGCCGGTGGTGGCGCGGGTGCTGGGCGTGATGGGCGTGGTGTCGGTCGGTTTCCTCGCCTTCCTGGTGTTCACCAGCAATCCGTTCATCCGCATCCTGCCGGCCGCCGGCGAGGGCCGCGACCTCAACCCCCTGCTGCAGGACCCGGGGCTGATCGTGCATCCGCCGATGCTGTACGCCGGCTACGTCGGCTTCGCGGTGCCATTCGCCTTCGCCATCGCCGCCCTGCTGGAGCGCCGCATCGACGCCCAGTGGCTGCGCTGGACGCGGCCTTGGACCAACGTGGCCTGGGCCTGCCTGACCCTCGGCATCGCGCTGGGGTCGTGGTGGGCCTACTACGAGCTGGGCTGGGGCGGCTGGTGGTTCTGGGACCCGGTGGAGAACGCCAGCTTCATGCCGTGGCTGGTCGGCGTGGCGCTGATCCACGCGCAGGCGGTGACCGAAAAGCGCGGCTCGCTGCGCGCCTGGACCATTCTGCTGTCGATCTTCGCGTTCTCGCTGTCGCTGCTCGGCACCTTCCTGGTGCGCTCGGGCGTGCTCACCTCGGTGCATGCGTTCGCCTCCGACCCGCGCCGCGGCGTGTTCATCCTGGCCTTCCTGACCATCGTGGTCGGCGGCTCGCTGCTGCTGTATGCCCTCAGGGCACCGAAGGTGTTGGGCGGCAAGCCGTTCCAGGTGGTGTCGCGCGAAACCGCGCTGCTGATCAGCAACCTGATGTTCGCGGTGGCCGCGGCGATGGTGCTGCTGGGCACGCTGTTCCCGCTGATCGGCGACGCGTTGAACCTGGGCCGCATCTCGGTCGGCCCGCCCTACTTCGGCTTCCTGTTCCCGCTGCTGATGCTGCCGGTGGTGCTGCTGCTGCCGTTCGGTCCGTTCCTGCGCTGGGGCAAGGGCGACGCGCCGGTGCTGAAGCAGCTGCTGCTGCGTGCCGGCATCGCCGCCGCAGCCTGCGCGATCGTGGCGGCATTCCTGGTCGACGGCCAGCCGAAGGCGATCGCCGGCGTGGCGGCGCTGGTATGGCTCGTCGTCGGCGTGCTGCTCTACGCGCTCAAGCGCTGGCGCGAGATGCCGCGCGGGCGCCGCTACCCGGCCGAGATGGCCGGCATGCTGCTGGCGCATCTGGGCGTGGGCGTGTTCGTGGCTGGCGTGCTGTTGTCCGAGTCGCTCAGCGTGACCCGCGACGTGCGCATGGCGCCGGGCGAGAGCCAGCGCATCGGCAGCTATGAGTTCCGTTTCGACGGCGTGCACCACACCACCGGGCCGAACTGGACCGCCGACCAGGGCGCGGTCACGGTGACCCGCGGCGACAAGCAGATCGCGGTGATGCACCCGCAGAAGCGCACCTACCCGCGCGGCCAGGTGCAGACCGAATCGGCGGTGGATGCCGGCGTCACCCGCGACCTGTACGTGGCGCTGGGCGAGCCGATGGACGCGAACGACCTCGAGGGCGCCTGGGCATTGCGGCTGTACTACAAGCCGTTCGTGCGCTGGATCTGGGCCGGCGGCCTGCTGATGATGCTGGGCGGCCTGGTCTGCGCCGCCGACAAGCGTTTCCGCCTCAAGCGCAGCGCCGCCGTCAGTGCTGCGGCGAGCGATGGCCTGCTGGCGCAGGAGACGCGCGCATGAGCCGACTGCTGCCGTTCATCGGCTTCATGCTGCTGGTGGGCCTGTTCGGCTTCGGCATCTGGTGGAACACCCAGCACGATCCGAACGCGATCCCGACGCCGCTGCTGAACAAGCCGGCACCCGAGTTCAACCTGCCCAAGCTGTACGAGCCCGCGCAGACGGTCAGCAAAGCCGATCTGCTCGGCCGACCCTACCTGCTCAACGTGTTCGCCAGCTGGTGCGTCGAATGCGGCGTGGAGCACCCGGTACTGACCGCCGAGGGCCCGACCCTGGGCGTGGAGCTGGTCGGCTACAACTACAAGGACGCGCCCGACGACGCCAAGGGCTGGCTGGCGAAACACGGCAACCCGTACGCCCTGCTGATCGCCGACGAGCCCGGCCACACCGCGATCGACTTCGGCGTGTACGGCGCGCCGGAGAGTTTCCTGATCGACGCCAAGGGCGTGATCCGCTACAAGCACATCGGCCCGCTGACGCCCGAGGTGGTGGCGAAGGAACTGAAGCCGGCGATCGCCGCGATGCTGAAGGAGGCGCCGTGATGCTGCTTCGCCATCATCGCAGGAGCCCGCTCGCGGGCGATGCCTTTGCTTTTGCGAACGCCGACTCCCGAATCCCGAATCCCGGCACGAAAGCATCGCCCGCGAGCGGGCTCCTACGCGTGTTGTTGCTGCTTGTGCTCGCGTTCGCCGGCCTCGCCCACGCGCAGGCGATCGAGCCGATGCCGTTCAAG
The DNA here is from genome assembly GCA_024711345.1 of Rhodanobacter sp. Lineage (GTDB taxonomy): Bacteria > Pseudomonadota > Gammaproteobacteria > Xanthomonadales > Rhodanobacteraceae > Rhodanobacter. The sequence goes on from JANJTA010000025.1 coordinate 2,873, forward strand.
GACCACGCGCAGGAACTGCGCTTCCAGCACCTCACGCGCCAGTTGCGCTGCCCGATGTGCCAGAACGAGACGCTGGCCGATTCCAACGCGCCGATCGCACGCGACCTGCGCAACCAGATCTTCCGGATGATGCAGCAGGGCAAGAGCGACGAGCAGATCAAGCAGTACCTGGTCGCGCGCTATTCCAGCTTCGTGCTGTACGACCCGCCGCTGGGTCCGCACACCTGGCTGCTCTGGTTCGGCCCGCTGCTGATCCTGCTCGGCGGCGCCGGCGTGGTGCTGGTGGCGATCCGCAGACGCAGCCGCGCCAACAGCGCGGCCACCACTGATGCAGCGGCCGGCAACGGGCCGGCCGACAACGGGGACGACTGGTGAAGACCGTTTTTGTGATTGCCGCCGCCGTGATGGTCGCGGTGGCGCTGGCCACGCTGTTGCTGCCGCTGTTGCGCCAGGGGCGCCGGTCCGGCCGACCGCGCGGCGTGTTCGCCGTGGCCCTGCTGATCGCGCTGGTGCTGCCGCTGGGCACCGGCGCGCTGTACCTGCTTGTGGGCACGCCGGCCGCGTTGAACGGCGTGACCGCCGCGGCTGCCGCGCCGATCAGCATGCAGCAGGCGCTGACCGAATTGCGCGCCCACCTCAAGCAGCAGCCGGACGACCTGCAGGGCTGGATGCTGCTGGCGCAGACCAGCAGCATGCTGCGCCAGCCGGCCGAGGCGCGCGGCGCGTTCGACCAGGTGCTGCGGCTGGCGCCGAACAACGCCGAGGCGATGGTCGGCTGGGCCGAGAACGATTCGATGATGCGCAGCGACCACCTGATCGAAGGCCGTGCGCTGGAGCTGCTCAAGCGCGCCGTGCAACTGCACCCGGACAGCCAGCGCGGCCTGTGGCTGCTCGGCATCAGCGATTTCCAGCGCGGTGCCTACCGCGAAGCCGCCGCCACCTGGCGCCTGCTGCAGCCCCAGCTGGAGCCGGGTTCGAACGTGGCCAAGGCCGTCGCCGAACAGATTGCCGTGGCCGACGCCCGCGCCGGCGGCGCCCCGGCCGGCGCATCGAGCAGCCCCGCGGCGACGAGCGCTGCCCAGGGCGCCTCGCTGCAGGTGCAGGTTGCGCTGGCACCAGCGTTGAAGGACAAGCTCGCTCCCGGCGACGCCTTGTTCGTCTACGCCCGCGCGGAGAACGGGCCGCCGATGCCGCTGGCGGTGGCCAAGCTCGACCCGGCCCGGTTGCCCGCCACCGTCACGCTGAATGACGCGATGGCGATGACGCCGGCCTACCGGCTGTCCTCGGTCGAGCGCGTCTTCGTCGGCGCGCGGATCAGCCACAGCGGCCAGCCGGTCGCCCAGCCCGGCGACCTGGAAGGCGACGCCGGCGTGGTCGCGGTGGACCGCAAGACGCCGGTCAAGATCAGCATCGACAAGGTGCACTGACCCATGGGCGACGCGCGCCGTTATTTCGCCCTGCCCTCGCCGTTCCCGATGAAGCGTGGCGGCGAACTGCACGGCGCACACGTCGCCTACGAGACCTGGGGCACGCTGAACGCGGCGCGCGACAACGCCGTGCTGGTGCTCACCGGGCTGTCGCCCAGCGCGCACATGGCCTCGTGCGAAGAAGACCCCACGCCCGGCTGGTGGGAAGGCATGGCCGGCCCCGGCAAGGCGATCGACACCACGCGCTGGTTCGTGATCTGCGTGAACTCGCTGGGCAGCGACAAGGGCTCAACCTGCCCTGCCTCGATCGACCCGGCCAGCGGCGAACCGTACCGCCTCGGCTTTCCCGAGCTGGCGCTGGAGGACGTGGCCAACGCCGCCCACGGCGTGGTCGCCAGCCTCGGCATCACGCGCCTGGCCTGCCTGATCGGCTGCTCGATGGGTGGCATGAGCGCGCTGGCCTACATGCTGCTGCACCCGGGCAGCGTGCGCGCACACATCAGCGTGGACACCGCGCCGCAGGCGCAGCCGTTCGCCATTGCGATCCGCTCGCTGCAGCGCGAGGCGATCCGGCTCGACCCGCAGTTCGACGACGGCAACTACGACATCCATGCGGAGGAAGGCGGCCGCTACCCCGAGCTCGGCATGAGCATCGCGCGCAAGCTCGGCGTGATCACCTACCGCTCGGCGATGGAATGGAACGGCCGCTTCGCGCGCATCCGGCTCGACCCCGAGCAGCGCGAGGACGAGCCGTTCGGCCGCGAGTTCCAGGTCGAGTCCTACCTGGAAGGCCATGCCCGCCGCTTCGTGCGCCACTTCGACCCGAACAGCTACCTGTACCTGTCGCGCGCCAGCGACTGGTTCGACGTCGCCGAGTACGGCCATGGCAGCGTGCTGGAAGGACTCAAGCGCATCTGCGTCGAACAGGCGATGGTGATCGGCGTGAGCACCGACATCCTGTTTCCGTTGCAGCAGCAGGAGCAGATCGCCGAAGGCCTCGAAGCGGCCGGCGCCCGGGTGGAGTTCGTGGCGCTGGATTCGCCGCAGGGCCACGATGCGTTCCTGGTCGACATCGACAACTACAGTCGCGCGATCGGCGGCTTCCTGAACCGGCTGCCGGCCGGCTGACCGTGGCGCTGCTAAGATCCGCTCCATCACGCATCACACCGAGACCGCCATGCTCACCCTGGATTTTCCCGGCAGCCGCCTGCTGATCGACGCGATCGACACCGCGGTGGCCAAGCCGACCACCCACGAGCTCACCGACAGCCTGCGCCACAGCCTGTGCAAGCTGATCCGCGAGAACGCCGTCACCCTGCCCGACTGCGTGTTCGAGGCGAACGCCGAGCACTACGCCCGGCGCGAGCTGTACCGCAGCGAGGAGCACGGCTACTGCGTGGTGGCGATGACCTGGGGCCCGGGCCAGGGCACGCCGATCCACGACCACGACGGCATGTGGTGCGTCGAGGGCGTGTGGAACGGCGCGCTGGAGATCGTGCAGTACGAACTGATCGAGCACGATGCGCAGCGCTACTGCTTCCAGCCGGTCGGCTCGATCCAGGCCGGCGCCGGCTCGGCCGGCAGCCTGATCCCGCCGCACGAGTACCACAGCATCCGCAACCCCAGCGACAGCGCGGTCACCGTCAGCCTGCACGTCTACTCCGGCCCGATGACCCGCTGCTCGGTGTTCCAGCCGCTGCCGGAAGACCGCTGGTACGGCCGCGACGTGCGCCAGCTGGGTCTCGACCGCGTGCACTGAACCCGGCATAATTCCCGCCTCGCGCACGTGCCGGTGTGGCGGAATGGTAGACGCGGCGGACTCAAAATCCGCTTGTGGTGACACAGTGGAGGTTCGAGTCCTCTCACCGGTACCAGCTCACGAAGAACCCCGCCCCGCGCGGGGTTTTTCATGCCTACAGCTCGCGCACCACGCGGAAACCCACGCGGCCGCTGCGCAGATCGACGTCGGCGCCCTGGCGATAGGACGAATCCACCTGCTCCGGCGAACTGCCCCACGAGCCGCCGCGCACCACATGGGAGCGGCAGCCGGGGTTGACCCAGGCGCTGCCGTCGTCGGGGGCGCGGATGTAGTTGTCGTGCCAGCAGTCCAGCGCCCACTCCGAGACGTTGCCGTTGATGTCGTACAGGCCGAACGGATTGGCGGCGAAACTCATCACCGGCGCCGGGCCCCAGTAGCCGTCGCGGTAGTTGCGGAAGGCGTGGCTCCAGCGGCGGCCACTGCGCGAGCGGTCGCCGGAACCGGTCAGGTTCTCCACCGTATGCTTGGGCGCGTCGTCGCCCCACCAGTAGCGGCTGCTGGTGCCGCCGCGCAGGGCGTACTCGAACTCGGCCTCGCTGGGCAGCCGATAGGTTCTGCCGGTGCGCTGGCTGAGCCAGTCGGCGTATGCCTTGGCGTCGTTCCAGGAAACGTTCACCACCGGCAGGTCGTCGGCGGCCTTGCGCCCGGCGTAATCGTCCTGCCAGGTGGCCGCGCTGTCGTCGCGCAGCGCACCGCTGCGCTCGTCGTACACGCTGGCGCCGCCCAGCTTGACCGAGTCGGGCACGTAGTTGCTGGCGCGCACGAACTCGCGGAACTGCGCCACGGTCACCGCGCTGCGCGCCATCGCAAAGCCCTTGGCGATGGTGACCGTATGCTGCGGCTGCGCGGTGCCGCCGTGGTCGTCGTCGGCGGAGGCGCCCATGCGGAAGCTGCCGGTGGGGATCACCACCATCGCCGGCGTCTTGCCCGGTAGGTCGACGTAGCGGTCGGTGAATACCTGGCCGGGCTTGTAGCTGGCGTACAGGCGCGCGTTGGTCAGCTGCTCGTCGAACGCCGCCAGCGCCGCCAGGCCGGGGGCGATCGCACGCACCTGCGCCGCCAGCTTCGTCGCCAGCGCGAGATTGCCGGCATCCAGCGCCGTGTGCGCCTGCGCCAGCATGCCGCTGGCGCGCTGCTCGCGCATGTCGTCCACGCGCTTGTGCGCGTCGATCATCTGCTGCGAGCCGGGGCGGATCGCCTGCGCCGCGGCCAGTTCGCGGTCGGCCCCGGCGAAATCGTTCTGCGCCACCGCCGCCAGCGCGCGATCGAGCACCGCCCGCTGCACCTGGAAGATGCCCTGCTCGGCCACCGCATTCTGCGGATCGAGCTGCTGCACCTCGCGGTACAGATCCAGCGCGCTGCCGCCCGCGGGCCGGTCGGCCTTGCCCTGCCGCAGCCGCGCGGCGGCCTCGGCCAGCATCGGGCGCACCTGCTCCAGCACCTTCAGGCTCGCCTCCAGCTGCGCCACGTCCTTCTCGGCGTTCGGCAGCGTGCGCAAGGCTTCGAGCAGATCCTTCGCGGCATCGGCGTCGCCCACCGCGATGTCCTGGTCGATCTCCGCCACCAGCCGTGCGCGCACGTCGAACATGCCCTGCGCGGCGCGGCGGCTGTCCGGCTTGTCCTTCAGCGCCTGCTGGAACAACGCGGCAGCGCTGTCGGTGGCGCCGACCAGCCGGCCGGCATGCAGCGCCCGCGCGGCCTGCTCCAGCAGCGCGCGCACCTCGGGCGGGTCCGCGCCCAGCTGCTCGGGCAGGTTCGCATTGCGGCTGCTGCGCGCGGCGATCACCGCCGCCGGCGCCAGCGTCAGCGGCGGCCCGGCATTCAGTTCGCTGATCGCCGACAGCCGTTCCGGCTGCGGGCCGCTGCCCGGCGTGACCGTGCCCAGCGACATCGAGCGGCGCGGCGCCTGCTCGGGGTTGACGTGGAACAGCCGCGGAAAGAAGTGGTACAGCAGCGCGAACCCCAGCACGATCACGCCCAGCGCCCCGCCGAGCGCGCGCTGACGGCGCAGGGTTGCGTTGTTCGGCATGGATGGGCGTCCTTGGTGCGGCCTGTTATCGTGCGCTGTCCACCATAGGCAGAAACCGCCAACAGGGCAATCCGCGCCCGAACCCGTCCCAAGGAGTACCGATGTCGCCACCCGAAGCCGCCGCCGCCGACTGGATCGAACGCCCCGATGATCTGCAGGCGTGGCTGGCCGCGATACCCGCCGACGTCGCTGTCGGCCTCGACACCGAGTTCATGCGTCGCCACACGTTCTATCCGCAACTGGCGCTGCTGCAGCTGGGCTGGAACGGCCGTCACGCGCTGGTCGACCCGCTCGCGTTCGACATCGGCGCGGCGCTGCAGCCGCGGCTCGGCAGCGACGCGGCGATCACCGTCATGCACAGCGCCGGCGAGGATCTGGAAACCCTCGCGCCGCTGCTGCCGGAGGGACCGGGCCAGCTGTTCGACACGCAGCTCGCCGCCGCCTTCGCCGGCATGGGCCTGGGCCTCAGCTATCGCGCGCTGGTCGCCGAACTGGCCGGGGTGGAGCTGGACAAGGGCGAGACCCGTTCGGACTGGCTGCAGCGCCCGCTCACCGACTCGCAGCGCAACTACGCCGCGCTGGACGTGGTGTACCTGAAAACCATCCACGAACAGCTGGCCGAACGCCTGCAGCGGCGTGACCGCAGCGCCTGGCACGCCGAGGACTGCGCGCGCCTGAAGCTGCGCGCCAGCCGCCGCGAAGGCGACCCGCAGCCGCAGCGCGCGCTGCGCGGCGCCGCCGACTGGCCGATCGCGCAGCAGGCCCTGCTGCGCCGCCTGCTGCTGTGGCGCGAACGCAGCGCACGCCGCCTCGACGTGCCGCGCCCGTGGCTGCTCGACGACGCCCTCGCGCTCAACCTCGCCCAGCAGCCGCCGCGCAACCTCGGCGACCTGGAACAGCGCAGCCGTGGCCAGCGCGCGCTGCGCTCGGCCCAGCGCGGCGAACTGTTCGAGCTGCTCGCCGTGCCCGTCGGCGACGAGGAAACCGCCGCCACCGCGCGCATCCACGGCCACCCGCAGGGCGAGGCGAAGAAGGCGCTGGCGGCGATGAAGACGCTGGTCGACAACCTCGCCGGCGAACTCGACCTGCCGCCCGGCCTGCTGTGCCCGCGCAAGGTGCTGGAGGAGTACGTGGTCACCGCCGAGTGGCCGGAATTCCTCGCCGGCTGGCGCCGCGAGGTGCTGCATGAGCGCCTGCCCGGCCTGCTGCCCGGCTGAGTTTTCGTCGGCGGGGTCTTGGCGAACCCCCGCCACGCTGCTAACATGCGCCGCTTGCCGTGGGGCGGTAGCTCAGCTGGGAGAGCGTCGCGTTCGCAATGCGAAGGTCGTGGGTTCGATCCCCATCCGCTCCACCATTCCATGCATGAAAGAGCCTCCGGTCCCCGGAGGCTTTTTTGTTGCGCCAACGCCGCCTCAGCGGCCGTCGAGGACGCCCGCCACTGCGGGGCCGAGCCCGCGCAGGAACATCTCGACCCGGGTCGTGTAGTCGCCGTCGGTACCCAGCTGCTGGTTGATCTGCTCGTGCGACAGATCCTCGGGCAGCACCTGCGCACGCGTGCCCAGCGCAACGGCCTTGTCCACGAAGGCCTGCGCCTGCGGGCAGGAGTCCACGCGGCGGCTGGAGCACACCGCCAGCAACGGCGCGGTCGGCGCCTGCAGCAGCTGCAGCGGCGAGGCGGCGAGCCAGTCGGCGCGGTCGTTGCCGAAGGCGCGGTCGTACAGCCGCAGGTGGCGCGATTGCATGATCTGCACCACGTCCAGCGCAGCACTGTCCAGCGCCACCGTCCCCAGCCACGGTTCAGCGCCGCGCTCGCGGGCGATGGACGGCGCGGCGGCCAGCAGCGCGACCAGGTGCGCGCCGGCGGAATGGCCGACCAGGATGAAGTCGCGGCGGTCGCCGCCCCATTCGGCCGCCCGCCGCTGGGCCAGCGCCAGCGCCTGCGCCACGTCCTGCGCCTGCTGCAGCGGCGCCGTGTCCGGCAGCAGGCGATAGTTGGTCGAGATCACCACGAAGCCGCGCGGCACCCAGCGCGCCACCTTGTTCTGCACCACGTTGCGCATGGCCTTGTCGCCGCGGCTCCAGCCGCCGCCGTGCACCAGCAGGATCACTGGCGCGTGCTGCGCGTGGGGCGGCATGTACACGTCGAAACGCTGGCGCGGGTCGCTGCCGTAGGCCACGTCGCGCAGCACGCGCACGCCGGCCGGCGGTGCCACGTCCGCCGTGTCGGCGGTGGCGTGGCGCTGGCGCCAGCTCTCGCGCCAGGCGCCCGCCGACGCATCGCGCCACGGCAGCACCGCCGCCAGTACGCACAGGGCGATGGCGACCGCCATCGAGGGTTTCGGTTTCGGCATCACGCGTGCTCCATGGCGAACCAGCCGGCGACACCCGCCGCCTGCCCACGTCCACGACCAACGCGGATCATGGCCATCCGTGTACACGCCGGAGCCCCGCGGCCGGGGCTGCCCTGCGCTTCAGTGCGCGCTGCCGGCCCCCACCCCGCACAGCTTCTCCATCAGCTCGGCCTGCACGTTGCGGACGGGCTCGCCGGCCGCTGGCGCCAGGCGCAGGTACTCGCCGTCGGGCTGCAGCAGCGAGGCGTTGGTATTGTCCTCGAGGTAGCGCAGCAAGGCGTTGTGGATGCGCTGCTGCAGCTTCTTGCCCTCGATCGGGAAGGCGGTCTCGACGCGGCGGTCGAGGTTGCGTTCCATCAGGTCGGCGCTGGACAGGTACAACTCGGGGTCGCCGGCGTTGGCGAACCAGTAGGCGCGGCTGTGCTCCAGGAAGCGGCCGATGATCGAGCGCACCCGGATGTTCTCCGACACGCCTGCCACGCCCGGGCGCAGGCAGCAGATGCCGCGCACGATCAGCTCCACCTGCACGCCGGCGATGCTGGCCTTGTACAGCGCGCGGATGACCTTCGGCTCGGTCAGCGCATTGACCTTGAGGATGATCTGCGCCGGCTTGCCCGCCGCCGCGTGCTCCGCCTCGCGCGCGATCAGTTCGAGCAGGGCCTTCTTCAGGGTGAATGGCGCGTGCAGCAGCTTCTTCATGTGCAGCACCTTGCCCATGCCGGTGAGCTGGCTGAACAGCTTGTGCACGTCCTCGCACAGGGCCTCGTCGGAGGTGAGCAGGCTGTAGTCGGTGTACAGCCGGGCGTTGCCGGTGTGGTAGTTGCCGGTGCCCAGATGCGCATAGCGCACCAGCTCGCTGCCCTCGCGGCGCTGGATCAGCATCAGCTTGGCGTGCGTCTTGATGCCAACCACGCCGTAGATCACCATCGCGCCGGCCTGCTGCAGGCGCGAGGCGAGGCTGAGGTTGGATTCCTCGTCGAAGCGCGCACGCAGTTCGACCACCGCGGTCACTTCCTTGCCGGCGCGGGCGGCGTCGACTAGCGCGTCGACGATCTCGGAGTTCGCGTTGGTGCGGTACAGCGTCTGCTTGATCGCCAGCACCTTCGGGTCGGTCGACGCCTGGCGCAGCAGGTCGACCACCGGCGCGAACGACTCGTACGGGTGCAGCAGGAGCACGTCCTGCTTGCCGACCACCTCGAACAGGTCCTCGGCGTGCTGCAGCGCCTTGGGCAGCGCCGGCGTGAACGGCGGGTACTGCAGCTTCGGGTAGCTGACGTTGTTGGCGATGCGGAACAGCCGCGCCAGGTTCACCGGGCCGTTCACCTCGTACAGTTCCGATTCGGCAAGGCCGAACTGCTTGAGCAGGTAATCGGTCAGCTCCTTCGGGCAGTTGTCGGCCACCTCCAGCCGCACCGCGTCGCCGAAGCGGCGCGAGTACAGTTCGCCGCGCAACGCCAGCGCCAGGTCCTCGACGTCTTCCGGGTCGAGCGTGAGGTCGGCGTTGCGGGTCAGCCGGAACTGGTAGCAGCCGAGCACGGCCATGCCGGGAAACAGCTCTTCCGCGTGCGCATGGAGGATCGAGGACAGCAGCACGTAGTTGTCGCCGCCCTCGCAGATCTCCAGCGGCAGGCGGATCAGCCGCGGCAGCACGCGCGGCGCCGGCACGATGGCCAGGCCCGAATCGCGGCCGAACGCGTCCACGCCGTCCAGCCGCACGATGAAGTTCAGGCTCTTGTTGACCAGCAGCGGGAACGGATGGGTCGGGTCCAGCCCGATCGGCGTGACCAGCGGCGCCACCTCCTCGCGGAAGTAGCGGCGCACCCACAGCTTCTGCTTGTGCGTCCACTGCGTGCGCCGCACGATGCGGATGCCGTGCGTGGCCAGCTCCGGCAGGATGCGCTCGTTGAGAATGGCGTATTGCCGCGCGATCTGCCGGTGCGCGACCTCGCTGATCTCGGCCAGCACGCGCTTGGGCGTCATGCCGTCCGGCCCGATCATCTCGTGGTCCAGCGCGATCTGCCCCTTCAGGCCGGCCACGCGGATCTCGAAGAACTCGTCCATGTTCGCCGAGAAGATCAGCAGGAACTTCAGCCGTTCCAGCAGCGGCGTGCGCTCGTCCAGCGCCTGGTCCAGCACGCGGATGTTGAACTTCAGCTGCGACAGCTCGCGGTGCAGGTACAGGCGGCTGTCGCCCAGGTCCGGGCCGGGCGCCGAAGCCGCGCCATCGTTGGCGGCGACGTCGGTCGGCAGGGTTTCGCGAATCAGGCGGCTGGTCATGCGGTACACCGGGTTCGGCAAGGGCTGCAACGCCCCATGGTAGCCCGCCAGGAGCGGCGCCGGCCGGGCGTGGCGCCCGCGGGTCAGGCCATGCTCAGCCTGCGGCATTTTCCTTGCCGCGGCATGACAGCCGCACCGGCCGAACCGGCGGCACATGCGGGCCCATGGTGGTTTGCCCTATGGTGGCCGCTCCCCGCCGGCCTCCGCGGCCGGACCGCCCCACCGTCAAGCCCGCCCCATGCAGACCCGCGCCGAGCCCGTTCCGCTGTCCCCTGTTGCCCTCATCCCACCGACGGCTGCCGTACCGGCCGCCGAGCGCACCCAGTTCGCGGTACTCGGCGGGATCAGCTTCGCGCACATGCTCAACGACATGATCCAGTCGTTGATCCTGGCGATCTATCCGATCCTGAAGAACGACTTCCGGCTCAGCTTCGTCCAGGTCGGCCTGATCACGCTGACCTTCCAGCTCACCGCCTCGCTGCTGCAGCCGCTGGTAGGCATGGTCACCGACCGTCGGCCGATGCCGTACTCGCTGCCGGTGGGCATGGGCTTCACCCTGTGCGGCTTGCTGCTGCTCGCCACCGCACCGAATTTCCCGGTGCTGCTGGCCGCCGCGGCGCTGGTCGGTACCGGCTCGTCGGTGTTCCACCCCGAATCCTCGCGCGTGGCACGGATGGCCTCGGGCGGGCGGCATGGCCTGGCGCAGTCGCTGTTCCAGGTCGGCGGCAACACCGGCTCGTCGCTGGGACCGCTGCTGGCCGCCTGGATCATCGTGCCGCACGGACGCGGCAGCGTGGCGTGGTTCTCGCTGGCCGCACTGCTGGCGATCGTGGTGCTGCTGCAGGTGGGGCGCTGGTACGGCCGGCACCACGCGGCGCGCCGCAAGGCCGCAACGGGACGCTTCGAGATCCTCCCGCTGTCGCGCAACCGGGTCATCGGCGCGCTGGCGGTGCTCGGGCTGCTGATCTTCTCCAAGTATTTCTACCTGGCCAGCCTCAGCAGCTATTACACCTTCTACCTGATCCACAAGTTCGGCGTGTCGGTGCAGAGCGCGCAGGTGCACCTGTTCGTGTTCCTGTTCGCGGTGGCCGCCGGCTCGCTGATCGGCGGCCCGGTCGGCGACCGCATCGGACGCAAGTGGGTGATCTGGGTGTCGATCCTCGGCGTGGCCCCATTCACGCTGCTGTTGCCGCACGTGGGCCTGATGTGGACCGGCGTGCTGACGGTGCTGATCGGCCTGGTGCTGGCCTCGGCGTTCTCGGCGATCCTGGTCTACGCGCAGGAGCTGATTCCCGGCCGCGTCGGCATGATCTCGGGGCTGTTCTTCGGCCTGGCGTTCGGCATGGGCGGCATCGGCGCCGCCGTGCTCGGCGGGCTGGCCGACACGCACGGCATCGAGTACGTGTATCGCCTGTGCGCCTATCTGCCGCTGATGGGATTGATCACGGTGTTTTTGCCGGACATCGAGAAGCGGGTTCACGCCGCGTAGCTTCGCTTCAGCCTTTTGTTGTTCCAAAGCAAGAGCTTTCGTCCTCCTTCGGAGGCCGAGTCACTTTCTCTTTGCGTGCTCAAAGAGAAAGTAACCAAAGAGAAAGAGCACCCCGCTTGGCGCTTGCCGGGCGTCGGGCAACTGCTCCCTGCGTTGCCTCAACTCGGGCATCCATGCCCTCGCCTGCCCGGCAAGTCCGTGAGTCGGGGTCGGGCTTTTCGAGCGGGCATCGTGCCCGCGCGAAAAGGCGTTGCCATCCCTGGCAACGCCCGCTGCGCGGCCTGTCGACCCCGCCTCACCGCCGCGCAAGGGACCCCGGGTAGAGCGGCGGGCCATCCTGGCCCGCACTCGGTGATGAAGCTGAAGAGCCAAAGCGGCAGAGCAGCGCTTTGCCGCTTTGCTCTTGATCTGGTTCTTCTGAAGAGTGCGCGCCGGGAGCGCGCTGCTCTACCCGGGGCCCCTATGGCGCGGCGGGTGGGCGAAGGAAAGGCCCCGCAGGGGTGGCCGGCAGGGATGCCGGCCAGTTCGACGTCAGGGCAGGAGCCCTGTCGGCGAACCCCCGTAGCCCACCCGCGCACCCGCAGGGCAGGATGCCCGGAGGGCGCGCCATCGGGGTGGCCTTTCTCCTGGGTTACTTTCTCTTTGGCCACGCAAAGAGAAAGTAACTCGGCTGCCGCAGGCAGACGAAAGCTCTTCGCTCTAAAACTCTTCGCCTTGAATGAAGCAAGAGCATCGCGCACACAGTGCGCTCCTACAAAAACTCAGTGGGCGTCGATCACCACCGGCTCCGGCTCCAACATGACACCGAACCTGTCGCGCACGCCGTGCATTACCTGCTGCGCCAGCGCCCACAACTGCGGGCCGGTGGCATGGCCGTGGTTGACCAGTACCAGCGCGTGCCGGTTGGAGATGCCGGCATCGCCTTCGCGCAAACCCTTGAAACCGGCGGTTTCGATCAGCCATGCGGCAGAAAGCTTGCTGCGGCCATGGGGTTGCGGCCATGCAGGGAGGCCAGGGTGCTCGCGCTGCAACGTGTCGGCCAGTGCGGCGTCGACGATCGGGTTCTTGAAGAAGCTGCCGGCGTTGCCGATCACCGCCGGGTCCGGCAGCTTGCGCATGCGCAGGCGCATCACCGCCTCGGCGACGTGGAACGGCGCGGGCCGGTCCACGCCCATCCGCGCCAGCTCTTCGTCGATGCCGGCGTAGTCGGTGCGCAGCGGGCGGCTGCGCGGCAGCACGAAGCGCACCGCGGTGACCACGTAGCGGCCAGGCTCGTGCTTGAACAGCGAGTCACGGTAGCCGAACGCGCAGGCGGCGCGGTCCAGCGTCACCACGCGGCGTTCGCGGGTGTCCCACGCTTCCACGCTCTCGACGAACTCGGCCACCTCGCAGCCGTAGGCGCCGATGTTCTGGATCGGCGCGGCGCCGACGGTGCCGGGGATCAGGATCAGGTTCTCCAGGCCGGCGTAGCCCTGGCCCAGCGTCCAGCGCACGAAATCGTCCCAGCGCTCGCCGGCGGCCACCGCGATGCGTGCGCTGTCGCCGCCCTCTTCCACCTGCACGCCGCGGGTAGCCATGGCCAGCACGGTGCCGTCGAAGTCGCCGGTGAACAGCAGGTTGCTGCCTTCGCCCAGCACCAGCAGGCCGCTGCTGCGCACGGCGGGGAAGTCCAGCAACTCGGGCAGTTTCGCCGCGTCGCGGATCTCTGCCAGCAACTTCGCGCGCGCGTCCACGCGCAGCGTGTTGCGCGCGGCGAGCGAGGCGTTTTCGATGAGCGTGTAGCCGCCCATGTCGGTACGTTCAGACGACATCGGCGGCCTCGTGCTGGCGACGGATCTCGTTGACGCATTCGGCGACCAGCGCCGGCCCGCGGTAGATCAGGCCCGAGTACAGCTGCACCAGCGAGGCGCCCAGTTCCATCTTCTCGGCGGCATCGCTGCCGTCCAGGATGCCGCCCACGCCGATCAGCGGAATGCGCCCCTGCAGCCGCGCGTGCATGCCGGCCAGCACTGCGGTGGAGCGATCGAACAGCGGCTTGCCGGACAACCCGCCGACCTCGCTGCCGCGCGGGTCGTCGGCCACCGCGGTGTGGTCGATGGTGGTGTTGGTGCAGATCACGCCGTCGATACCGGTGCGCAGCAGCACCTCGGCGATCGCATCCAGCTCCGTCTCGGACAGGTCCGGCGCAATCTTCAGCAGCATCGGCTTGCGCCGACCGTGCTGCGAACCGAGCCGTTCCTGCGCTTCGCGCAACACCGCGATGAAGCGGCGCAGCGTGGCCTCCTGCTGCAGGTCGCGCAGGCCCTGGGTGTTCGGCGAGGAGATGTTCACCGTGACGTAACTGGCCAGCTCGTACACGCGGGTAAGGCACAGCAGGTAGTCGCTGACCGCCTTCTCGTTCGGCGTGTCCTTGTTCTTGCCGATGTTGATGCCGAGCACGCCGTGGTAGCTCGACTGCTGCACGTTGCGCACCAGCGCATCGACACCGGCGTTGTTGAAGCCCATGCGGTTGATGATCGCCTGGTGCCGCGGCAGGCGGAACAGGCGCGGCCGCTCGTTGCCGGGCTGCGGTTTCGGCGTCACCGTGCCGACCTCGATGAAGCCGAAGCCCAGCGTGTCGAGCGCGTCCAGGTGCTCGGCGTTCTTGTCCAGGCCGGCGGCCAGCCCGACCGGATTCGGGAAGGTGATGCCGAAGGCCTTGGTCGGCAGATCGCCGGGCGGCCTGACCAGTCGGTGGGCGAAACCGCTGCGCTGGGCCACGCCCAGCGCATACAGGGTGGCGCGGTGGGCGGTCTCGGCGTCGAGCCTGAACAGCAGCGGGCGCAGGATGTCGTACATGGGTCAGACCAGTTGGCCCGCGAACGCGCGGGCAGAGTGATCGAAGGGTGCCATACCGCTTCCGCCAACACCCTCGAGCCACCGGCACGGGCGCATGTGGCGGGTGCCGCGTACGGGCGCGCCGGCGTGTAACCACGGGATCGTGCGCCACTCAACCATGGAGCATCTGCCCGCCGTCGACCACCAGGGTGTGGCCGGTGATCCAGCCAGCCCACGGCGAGGCCAGGAACAGCGCGGCGTGCGCGATCTCCTCCGGCGTGCCGAAACGGCCGAACGGAATTTTCGCCAGGGTGGCGCGGTACAGTTCCGGCTGTTCCAGCCGGCGGCGCTCCCACAGGCCATCGGCGAACGCGATCGAGCCGGGCGCGATCGCATTGACGCGGATGCGCTGCGGCGCCAGCGCCAGCGCCTGCGAGGTGGCGTACTGGCTCAGCGCCGCCTTCACCGCCGCATACGCCGCGCCGTTGGCACGCGGGCGGAACGCGGCGATCGAGCTGGTGTGCAGGATGCAGCCATGCGGCGACGCCGTCAGATGGGGCAAGGCCGCGCGCGAGGCGCGTACCGCGGCCATCAGGTCCACGTTGAAGCCGGCCAGCCAGCCTTCGTCGCGCTCGTCGAAGCCATAGCCGCTGGCGTTGTTGACCAGCACGTCGATGCCGCCGAGCGCCGCGGCGGCATCGGCCACCCAGCTGGTGATGGCGTTGGCGTCGGCCAGGTCGCAGCTCTGCGCATGTGCCGGCACGCCGTGGGCCGCCAGCGCCTGGCGGGTCTCTTCCAGCGCCGTGGCGCCGCGGGCGCAGATCGCGACGGCCGCGCCAGCTTCGGCGAAGCCCAGCGCGATGCTGCGGCCGATGCCGCGGCTGCCGCCGGCGACGACGACGCGATACCCGGAGAAATCGAAGGCCGCCGTCATGCCGGCGTCAGTGCCAGCCCGCAAACGCGAAGCCGAACACCAGCACCGCAATCAACAGGAACATGCCCAGCACGCACAGGGCGAGTTGCACGTAGCCGAGCACCAACCCGGCCACCGCCATGCCATCGCCCTCGGGGCGGTTGTCGAGCGGGCTGCGGCGGATCTCGCCGCGCGCCAGGTGGCCGCAGATGATCGCCACGATGGCGCCGATGAACGGCAGCACGCACCAGGCCAGAATGCCGAAAACCAGGCTCACCACGGCCAGCGAGCTGGTCGTGGTGCCCGGACGGTAGGACGGTTGGTAGCTCATCGGGTCGCTCGCTCAGGCAGGAGATGGATCGGCGCCGTCGTGTACTGCCGGCCACGGGCGGCGAACCGCCCGCGGCCGGCGCATGCCATCACAGGTCGAACTTGATGCCCTGCGCCAGCGGCAGCGCGTTCGAATAGTTGATGGTGTTGGTCTGCCGGCGCATGTAGACCTTCCACGCGTCCGAGCCGGATTCGCGGCCGCCGCCGGTTTCCTTCTCGCCGCCGAACGCGCCGCCGATCTCCGCGCCGGAGGTGCCGATGTTGACGTTGGCGATGCCGCAGTCGGAACCGGCTGCCGACAGGAACTGCTCGGCCGCCTTCAGGTTGTTGGTGAAGATCGACGAGGACAGGCCCTGCGGCACGTCGTTCTGCATCTCGATCGCCTCGTCGATGGTCTTGAACGGCATCACGTAGAGGATCGGCGCGAACGTCTCGGCCTGCACCACCTCGTCCGAGTTCTTCAGCCCGGTGACGATGGTCGGCAGCACGAAGTTGCCCTTGCGCTCGGTCAGCGCCTTGCCGCCGGTACGCACCGTACCGCCCGCGGCCTTGGCCTTCTCGATCGCGGCGAGGTAGCCCTGCACCGCCTCGGCACTGTTCAGCGGCCCCATCAGCGTGGTGGCCAGGGTGGGATCGCCGATCTTGCCCTCGACCTGCTGGTAGGCCTTGACCAGGGTATCGAGCACGCTGTCGAAGATCGACTCGTGCACGAACAGGCGGCGCGTGGTGGTGCAGCGCTGGCCGGCGGTGCCGACCGCGCCGAACACGATGCCGGGAATCGCCAGCTTCAGGTCGGCCGTCTCGTCCAGGATGATCGCGTTGTTGCCGCCCAGCTCCAGCAGCGAGCGGCCCATGCGCCGGGCCACGCGCTCGCCGACCATGCGGCCGACCTTGGTGGAACCGGTGAAGCTGATCAGCGCGATGCGCTTGTCGTCCACGAAGGCCTGCGCAAGGTCGCTACCGGCGTCGTTGAACAGGAAGAACAGGTCGGGGAAACCGCCGGCCTTCAGCGCCTCGTTGCAGATCTTCATGGTGGCGATCGCCGACAGCGGCGTCTTCGGCGACGGCTTCCAGATGCAGATGTCGCCGGCGATGGTGGCCAGCATGGCGTTCCACGCCCACACCGCGACCGGGAAGTTGAACGCGCTGATGATGCCGACCAGGCCGAGCGGGTGGTACTGGTCGTACATGCGGTGGCCGGGGCGCTCCGAGTGCATGGTGGCGCCGTACAGCATGCGGCTCTGGCCCACCGCGAAGTCGGCGATGTCGATCATCTCCTGCACTTCGCCGTCGCCCTCGGGTTTGATCTTGCCCATTTCCAGCGCCACCAGCGAGCCCAGCGCGTCCTTGTGCTTGCGCAGCGCCTCGCCGCACAGCCGCACCGCCTCGCCGCGGCGCGGCGCCGGCGTGGCGCGCCACAGCTTGAACGCTTCCTGCGCGCGCTTGACGATCACCTCGTAGTCGGCGGCGCTGGAGGCGTGCACGGTGCCGATCACCTCGCCGGTGGCGGGGTTCACCGGCTGCAGCGTGCCGGCGTCGGTGGTCTTCGACCACTCGCCCTGGCCAAGGTAGCTGCCGGACTGCTCGCCATGGAGGCCGAGCGCGCTGAGGATTGCATGGGACATGGATGTCTCCTGGACGTGCGGCGCCCGCAGGCGCCGTGGGTGAAATCGGCAATTGCCCATTCTAGCAGGCCACAGGCATGGCACCCTCCCCTGCAACGCAGGGAGGGGCTGGGGTGGGGTCGCTCCGGAGCCCGCTCTCCGGCATCCCCCGCGCAATCGCACCCTCGCACGATCCATGCGAAAATCCCGCCGCTGCCCTCGTAGCTCAGTTGGATAGAGCGGCCCCCTCCTAAGGGGCAGGTCGGACGTTCGAATCGTCTCGAGGGCACCAATTCCGCAATGCGAGGGCCGGCCACGCCGGCCTTCGCTGTTTCCGCTTCAGGAACTGCACGACAGCATCGAACAGCCAGCCTTGTGCCGTGCCCAGTCCGGGCGCCGGCGCGCGTACGCCTCGCGACCCGGCTGCTCTTCGTACGGGTGGCGCAGCACGTCGAGCAGTTCGTGGATGCCAGTGAGGTCGCCCTGCTCCGCACGGTCGATCGCCTGCTGCGCCAGGTAGTTGCGCAGCACGTAACGCGGGTTGGCCAGGCGCATGCGTTCGCGGCGCTGTTCCGGCGCCAGCGGATCGTCGGCCAGCCGCGCCGCGTAGCGGGCCAGCCAGTCGACCAGCGCGGGTTCGGCCGCGCGCCGCTTCGCCTCGTCGTAGAACGCCTCGGCGAACGGCGCCAGCGTGGGCGCCTGCACGTCGAGGTCGGCCAGCGCGCGGAACCACAACGTCATGTCGACCTCGGCCTGCTGCAGCAGAGTCTGCAGCGATTGCATCAGCGCCGCGTCGTCGTCGCGGCACTCGGCCAGGCCCAGCTTGGCGGCGACGTTGGCGCGGTCGGCGGCGGCATACGTGGCGGCGTAGTGCTGCAGGCCTTCCTCCAGCGCTCCGACCCCGTCGAACAGCGGCGCCAGCGCGCCGGCCAGGCAGCTCAGGTTCCACCACGCCACGTTCGGCTGCTGGCCGTAGCGGTAGCGGCGGCGCTGCGCGTCGGTGGTGTTCGGGGTCCAGTCGGGGTCGTAGTCGTCGATCCAGCCGTACGGGCCGTAGTCGATGGTGAGGCCGAGGATCGACATGTTGTCGGTGTTTATCACCCCATGCACGAAACCCACGCGCATCCAGTGCGCCAGCAGCGTGGCGGTGCGCTCGCACACCCGGCGGAACCACGCCGCATACAGCGCCTGGCCGACGCCTTCCAGTTCGGGGAAGTCGCGGCGGAGGGTGAACTCGACCAGCCGGCGCAGCAGCGCGACGTCGCCGCGCGAGGTGGGCAGCTCGAAGTTGCCGAAGCGGATGAACGAGGGCGCCGCGCGGCACACGATCGCGCCTGGTTCGGGCGCGGCGTGGCCGTCGTAGAACATGTCGCGCACCACGGTCTCGCCGGTGCCGACCAGGCTAAGTGCGCGCGTGGTCGGCACGCCCAGGTGGTGCATCGCCTCGCTGCACAGGAATTCGCGCACCGAGGATCGCAGCACCGCGCGGCCGTCCGCGCCGCGCGAGTACGGGGTCAGGCCGGCACCTTTCAGCTGCAGTTCCCAGCGCTCGCCGGCGGCGTTGACGACCTCGCCCAGCGAAATCGCGCGGCCATCGCCCAGCTGCCCGGCCCAGTGGCCGAACTGGTGGCCGCCGTAGTTCGCCGCGTACGGCTGCATGCCCTCGAGCAGCGCATTGCCGCCGAACACCTGCGCGAACTCCGGCGCGGCCACGTCCGCCGCGCTGAAGCCCAGCGTCGCCGCCATCTCGGCCGAATGCGCCAGCAGGCGCGGCGCAGCCACCGGCGCGGGATCGACCCGCGAATACAGCGCGCCCTCGACCTGACGCCGCCGCGCGCCCTGCTCCGGGTCGCCGGGCAGTTCGCGCACGAACGCATTGTCGAAACGTAGATCGAGCATGGGACCGCCTCGGAAGCTGCCACCTATATCCGGGCGCCGCTGGCCCGATGCAAGGCCGCAGCGGCTAGCGCGCCACCGCCCGTGCGCGGCGCGCCGGGCGGTGGATCGCCTGCAGCCGCTGGTAGACGGTCAGCACGGCGCTGCCGTAATCCCGCGCCCGGCTCGGCGTGTGGCTGTGGTAGTAGCCCACGCCGAGTACGCGGTCGCGGGTCTGGCGCATGCCGTCGCGCAGGATCTTCGCCGCCACCGTGATGTTGGTGCGCGGATTCAGCAGGGTCAGCGGGTCGCGCACCGCGTCGCGATGCATCGGGTAGTAGACCTGCATGATGCCGACGTCCTGCACCGCCGAACCGAACTGGCTCGCCGCCGCCATCGCCAGCTGCACGTCGTGGCGATCGCCGCGCACGAGATGGTCGTTGACGCGGAACAGCCACGGCGTGGGCGCGACCTTGCCGTCCGGGTACAGCGCCTTGGACTCCACCAGGGCGATGGCGTACAGCAGCAGCGGATCGACGCCGGCGCTCTCGCCGATCTGCGACCACAGGCTGTCGCGCGAGGTGATGTCCAGGTCGGGCTCCTCGACCGGCATCATCAGGTCCATCGTGCTGACCTCGGACAGCAACTTGCGCTCGGCCGCGCCCGCGCCGGGGCGGCCCGTGGGCGAAACCGCCGGCACGTCCGTCGACACGGGGGCCCTCCGCGCGGGCGCCGGCCTGGCCGGCAAGGCTGCCGCGCGCATGGCCGATGCCGGCTGCGCCGGGGCAGCGAGTGTCTCGCTGACCGGCCTCGATCCCGTATCGGGGTGCGCCATGCCGAAGCGCAGCAGCACCAGGGCAACGCCGGCGACGGCGCTCATCGCCACACCCGCCAGCAGCCGGCGCCGCTGCACGTATTTCCCTCCGAACCACGCCGGCAGACGCGCCCGCATCCACGGCAGCACGTGCATGCCGGCAAAGCCACGCAGGCTGGCGGCCAGCACGGCGTGCCAGTCGTCCAGCGGCCACATGGGCGGCAGCAGCCAGCGCTCCGCCCGCGGCTGCGACGCACACGGGAACCGCCGCCCGAGCATGCGCCGCGAACGCATCCACTGGACCGGCGCCGGCATCATGACCGGTGCGGCAAGCGGACCGCATGCCGACGAATCGCCGCATTTCCAGCGCGCCGGCGCCATCAGATGGACGCGGCCCGATACTCGCAGGGTGCTCCGCACCGTCACGGCAGCCGTGGCCGGATGCCGGCCATCGCCCGCGACGCGGCCACGGCGACTGCCGTGCGAGGCCTGTGCGGTCACTGGGGTCGAGCCGTCCACGGGGGATCCTGTTCAAGGGCACGGTCGCGGCCAGCTCGCGGTGCCGGAGCCCGCCATTAAATCAGGTTTGCCAAGCCAGTTCCCGCATCTGGCCGCACGACGTTCACGGACGGTCACCGTTACGGCATGCCCGAACCGCTGCGCCAACCAGCCGCTATAGTCGGCTGCCGCATCCTCGCAAAAACCGCATGAAGCCGACACCCGCCAACGACCTCAACGCCGATGCGCTGCCCGAGGACGCGCCCTACCTCGCCGCCACCATGCGCTGGCTGGAACGCGCGGTGATCGGGCTGGACCTGTGCCCGTTCGCCCGTGCCCCGCACGAGCAGGGCAAGCTGCGCCTGCGGGTGAGCCATGCGCGCGACACCGACACGCTGCTCGACGATCTCTGCGGCGAGCTGCAGTCGCTCAATGCACTGACGCCGGAGGAATGCGAGACCGGCCTGCTGATCCACCCGTTCGTGCTGGGCGACTTCCTCGACTGCAACGACTTCCTCGACGTGGCCGACGCCGCGCTGCAGACGCTGGGGCTGGAAGGGGAATGGCAGGTGGCCAGCTTCCACCCCCGCCACCAGTTCGCCGACACCCTGCCGGACGACGTCGGGAACCTCGCCAACCGCTCGCCGTATCCCACGCTGCACCTGCTGCGCGAAACCAGCATCGAGCGCGCGACGGAAACGATGAGCGACACCGGCAGCATCTGCCGGCGCAACATCGAGACGCTGCAACGGCTGGGCATCGATGGCTGGCAAAAGCTGTGGCGCAACGACACGGATTGAACACGGCCATCCAACCCGGAGTTCACACTCGCGTCGGGCGAAGCTGTCACACTGACGAGTGAAAAATCTCCCCGACCCCTACGCCGAAAGCGTCGATCCCCGCGTGCAATGCACGACCTGCGAAGCCGTGTGCTGCCGCCTCACCGTGGTGCTGATGCCCGAGGACCGGGTGCCCGCCTGGCTGGTCGATCATGACGAGCACGGCATGGCGACCCTGGCCAAGGGCGAGGACGGCTGGTGCGCCGCGGTCGACCCGAACACTTCCCGCTGCACCATCTATGCAGACCGCCCCACCATCTGCCGCAAATTCGCGATGGGCAGCCCCAGTTGCCGCGACGAACGGCGCAAGTGGTTCGGCAACGCGATTCCCACCGCGGTGCACGTGTTCTGACGGCGTTCGTGGCCGCTGCATCGCAGGGCGGGCACCGCCCGCCGCTCGCGTCCCGCCAAAGTGGAAAAGCCGGCGGGTAGTGCCCGCCCTACGCGAAGATTTGCGCGACCTCGGCGGCGTCGAGCGCACGCCATTCACCCGGCGGCAACTCGCCCAGCACGAGCGCGCCGATCGAAATCCGCTGCAGCGTCTCCACGTGGTTGCCGACGGCGGCGAACATGCGGCGCACCTGGTGGTAGCGGCCTTCGGTGACGGTGAGGCGCGCGTGCCGCGGCCCCAGCACCTCCAGCGCGGCCGGTGCGAGCGGCGTGGTTTCCCCTTCCAGCATGAGCGTGCCGCTGGCGAACAGTGCGCCCTCGTCGCCGCGCAGATCCTGTGCGAGGGTGGCCTCGTAGACCTTGGTAACGTTCGCCTTCGGCGAAATGATCCGGTGCAGCAGCGCGCCGTCGTCGGTGAACAGCAGCAGGCCCGAGGTGTCGCGGTCGAGCCGGCCCACCGTGGACAGCGCCGGCGAGCGCACGCGGTAGCGCGGCGGCAGCAGGTCGTAGACCACCCGGCCCGGATCCTTGCGCGAGCAGGTGACGCCGAGCGGCTTGTGCATCATCAGCGTGAGCCCCGGCGGCGGGTCGAGCGGCTCGTCGTCGACGCGGATGGTTTCGTACGGCACCACGTCGTCGGCATACAGCACCTCGCCCGCGGCATCGGTGATGCGCCCGGCGCGGAACAGCTGGGTCACGTCCTTGCGGCTGCCGTAACCGAGGTTCGCAATCAGCTTGACCAGTTTCATCCGCGCACCCCGACCGCCTCGATCACCTTGAACCCTTCCTGCACGACCAGCGTGCGCACTTCGTGGAAACGCGAAGCCAGCACCGCCTCGTACGGCAGGTGCCGGTTCGCCACCATCAGCAACCGGCCATCCGGCAGCAGGGCCTCGGCCGCACTGACGATGAACGCGCGACCCAGCTCGGGCAGGTCGGCGCGCCCCTGGTGGAACGGCGGGTTGCTGACGATGGCGTCGTAGCGCTGCGCCAGGCCGCGGGTCACGTCGTGCCAGTGCAACGCCACCGCCACGTCGCGCCCGCACTCGCGCTGCGCCCGCGCCAGGTTGAGCCGCGCCGGCTCCAGCGCGCGCGCTTCGGCTTCGTACAGGTCGATCGCTGTGACATGCGGGCAACGCGCCATGACTTGCGTGGAAAGATAGCCGTAACCGGCACCGAGATCGGCCACGCGGCCGTGCAGGTCCGCCGGCAGGTGTTCCGCCAGCAGCGCCGAGGCGCGATCGATGCGGTCCCAGGCGAACAGGCCGGGGCGGCTGACGTAACCGTCGGCGATGGCGCGCGGCGCGTCCAGCGCCAGCCATGCGGCCAGCAGGCTTTGGTCGATGCGCTCCGGCAACGGTGTGCACCAGAACACCCGGCACTTGTGCTTGGACAGGTGCCGCACGGCGCCGGCCAGTTGTGCCAGATCCGCCTCGCCCGACTTCGCGCCTTCGGCATTCGGCATCGCGGCCAGCAGCGTGCCGACCGGCGCCACGTGCGTCAGCGCGCGGGCGAACAAGGCGCGCGCCTCGTCGCGCTGGCGCGGCGGCAGCAGCAGCACCAGTGGAAATTTTTCCTCGGCAGCCGCTTCGCCCACGCGCAGGCCGCTGCGGCCCAGTTCGTCGGCGAACGGCAGGAAGCCCTGCTCGCACAGCCAGCCGGGCTGCGCCATCTCGCGCAGGCGCACGCCGGCGCGGGCGCGCAGGAACAGCACGCGGCCGTCCGCCGGCAACGGCAGCTCGCCAGTCTCGAACGGCACGAACAGGGCCGCCAGCGCCGCATCCGGCGCGGCCGAGAAAAATCCGCCAGCTGTCACGTCATCCCTTCCACGCCCGAAACGGTGGCGGCATTGTACGTGGCGGCCGGCCGGAGCTGGCCGACCGGCTCAACTTCCGCTGTGCTGGTGCACCGCGTCCATCACGCGGGCGGAGAACACCAGCGCCGCGCCGGCGTTGAGCGCCACCGCCACGCCCAGCGCCTCGGCGATTTCCTCGCGGGTCGCGCCGTGCTTCAGCGCCTCGCCGACGTGCACCGTGATGCAGCCGTCGCAACGGGTGGTGACCGCCACCGCCAGCCCGATCAGTTCGCGGGTCTTGGCGTCCAGGTGGCCGGTCTTCCCGCCGGCGTCGGTCAGTACCTGGTAGCCCCGCAGCGTGTCGGGGCTGAGCTTGCCGATCTCGCCGATGCGGCCGATCAGTTCTTTGCGGTATTGCAGCCAGTCGAACATGGGGATTCTCTCGCGGTCGTGCGGCTTGGCGACGCGCCAGACCGGAGGGGGATCCTGCGCCCGCGGACGTGAATTCCGGGCATCGGCGCGTGCGCCCTATACCGCCCGGCCCATGCGGCCGATCCAGCGGTACATCGCCCAGGTCACCGCCACGAACAGCACGCCGCCGATCCAGATCGCAGCGTCGTGGAAGTTGTCGCCCACCAGCGCCAGCGGCGCGTTGCGATCGGCGAAGCCGAGCTTGTCGGAGAACGCCACCAGCGCGGCCACCAGCACGCCGAGCAGGCTCTCGCCCACGATCAGGCCGGACGCCAACAGCACGCCGAGCTGCTTGGTCGCTTCCGCCTTCGGGCCGCGGTCGGCGCGCTTGTCGAACCATGCGCCGACCAGCGCGCCCACCACCACCATCAGCGTGGTGGACGTGGGCAGGTAGATGCCCAGGCCAACCGCCAGCGGCGGCAGGCGCATCGACTTGCCGGTCCGCGCCAGCGCCTCGTCCAGCACGATGATGCCCACGCCGATCGCGCCGCCGATGATGATCAGGCTCCAGTCGATGTTGCCGGTGATCACGCCCTGTGCCAGCGCCGAGATCAGCCCGGCCTGCGGCGCCGGCAACGCGCGCGACGGGTCCACGCCCGGTGCGCCGAGGAAGCCGTAGGCCTGGTTCAGGAGGTCCAGCACCGGCGGGATCACCAGCGCGCCGGCGATCACGCCGATCACCAGCGCCCACTGCTGCAGCGACGGCGTGGCGTCCACCAGCTGGCCGGTCTTGAGATCCTGCAGGTTGTTGTTGGCGATCGAGGCCACCGCGAACACGATGGCGGTGATGAACAGCGCAAACGCCACCAGCGCCTTGCCCGCCTCCTCCGGCATCATCGACTTCACGCCCAGCACCAGCAGCAGCGCGGCGATGATCACCACCAGGATGCCCACGCCCGACAGCGGGCTGTTGGAGGAACCGATCAGGCCGGCCATGTAACCGCACACGGCGGAGACCAGGAAGCTCAGGATCACCACGAACAGCACGCCGCCGATCACCAGCAGCGCGGTGTGCTCGCCCAGCCCGCTGATGCCCGCAAAGTGGCCCAGCAGCCACGCCACCGGAATCAGGCACAGCAGGGTGATCAGGCCGACCATGCCGATCGGCATGTCGTGCTCGGTGCGCGGCAGCGTGGCCAGCTGGCCGGCCTTGCGCACGCGCGAGGCGGCCATCGCGCCGGCCAGCCCGCCGATCACCGGCTTGACCAGCTTGGCCAGCGTCCAGATCGCCGCCACGCCGATGGTGCCGGCGCCGACGAAGCGCACGTAATGGCTCCACGCGCCCTGCGCCACCGCGTCGGCGGCGCCGTCGGCCGGGTGCAGCAGCAGGAAGTGCGGCACCGCCCAGCCCCAGCCGATCAGCGCGCCGACCAGCATCGCCACACCCACCCACAGGCCGACCAGGTGGCCCACCGCGAACAGTGCGAACGACAGGCTGAAGTCGAAGCCGGTGGCGGCGCCCTTGTCACCCACGCGGAAATAGCTGGACACCGCGGCGGCGAACAGCTTGGTCTGCACGACCACGTAGAACGCCGCCGAGACGACCGCACCGGCGACCACCGCCTTCAGCCCGGCGCCGCCCGACTCCACCGAGCTGGCCGCCTCCTCCGAGCTGGAGCCGACCTTGAGCACCTCGGCGCAGGCCACGCCCTCGGGGTACGGCAGGTCCGAGTCGGTGACCAGCGCGCGGCGCAGCGGGATGGTGTACATCACGCCGAGGATGCCGCCGGTGGCGCAGATGCCGAAGCTCATCCAGAACGGGAAGCCGTTCCACCAGCCGATGATGATCAGGCCAGGCAGCACGAAGATGATCGAGGACAGCGTGCCCGCGGCCGAGGCCACCGTCTGCACGATGTTGTTCTCCTGCATGGTCGAGTTCTTCAGCGAACGCAGGATCGCCATCGAGATCACCGCCGCGGGGATCGAGGTGGCGAAGGTAAGGCCCGCCTTGAGGCCGAAGAACACGTTGGCCGCGGTAAACACCACGGTGATCACGATGCCGATGATCACCCCGCGCAGGGTGAATTCGACGCGCGGCGATGCGCTGGACATGGGCTGTGCGCTCACAGGATGACTCTCCCCCGGGTGGATGGCTGCGACGGAAGATAGCGTGGAATGGCCGCCGACCGTTACCCCCGGCGGCGCGGAACGCGGCTGGGCGTAGAATGGCCGGCTGTTGTCCCGAGAGATCCCCATGGCACTCAATGCCACCATTCACAAGGTCGAGCTGCAGGTCAGCGACATGGACCGGCACTACTACGCCAGCCATGCGCTGACCCTGGCGCGGCATCCGTCGGAGACCGCCGAGCGCCTGATGGTGCGCCTGCTCGCGTTCGCGCTGTACGCGCACGAGCGGCTGGAATTCGGCAAGGGCCTCAGCGACGAGGACGAGCCGGCGCTGTGGCGCAAGGCGTACACCGACGAGATCGAGCTGTGGATCGACGTCGGCCAGCCCGACGAGGCGCGCATCCGCAAGGCCTGCGGCCGTGCGCGCCAGGTGGTGGTGATCAGCTACGGCGGCAACGCCGCGGAGCTCTGGTGGAACAAGGTCGGCACGGCGCTCGGCCGCCACGGCAACCTCACCGTGCTCGACATCCCCGCCGGCACCGTAGCCGAACTGGCCGCGCTGCTGCAGCGTGGCATGCGCCTGCAGGCGCTGGTGCAGGACGGCCAGTTGCAACTGATGAACGAGAGCGACGCGGTCGCGGTCGATCCGCTCAGGCGCATGGACGCGGCCGAGCTGATCAGCTGACGCCCCACGACCGGCCCCCATGCCGCGGTTTCCCGCATAATCCCGCCGATATCTTCAACATCCCGGAGTCACCCATGCGCTGGTTGCTGCCCCTGCTTGCCGTGTTCGCCCTCGCTGCCTGCAGCACCCCGCCGCCGGCGCAGGCCAGCGGACAGGTCGACAAGCTCACCGTGATCGACCAGAAGGTCGGCACCGGCGCCGAAGCGAAAGCCGGCATGGACGTGCTGGTGCACTACACCGGCTGGCTCTACGACGAGCACGCGAAGGACAAGCACGGCGCCAAGTTCGACAGCTCGCTCGACCACGGCGCGCCGTTCAACTTCACGCTGGGCGCCGGCCGGGTGATCGACGGCTGGGACCAGGGCGTGGCCGGCATGCGCGTGGGCGGCAAGCGCACCTTGCTGATCCCCGCTGCACTCGGCTACGGCGAGCGCGGCGCCGGCGCGGACATCCCGCCGAACGCCTCGCTGGTGTTCGACGTGGAGCTGATCGACGTCAGCGCGCGCTGAAGTCCGTAGGGCGGGCACTGCCCGCCGGCTTCTGCTTCGCGCGACCTTGTCGAGGAGCGGCGGGCGGTGCCCGCCCTACGAAGCATCGGTGCCGCCGGTCAGTCGCCTCGCGCCGCCGCCTCGCGTCCCTGCTGGCGGATCAGCGCCTCTTTTCGCGCGTCGATGATCGACTGCATCACGCTGTCGACGTCGGCGGCGGTTTCGTCGAACTCGAAACGGCCGCTGAGCTCGCTGTCCGGGTGCAGTTCGCCCTGTTCGTACAGCGCCCACATCTCCTCGCCGTAGTGGGTGTCCAGCAGCTCCGGCGCGAAGCGCGCCAGGCTGATGGTGAGGTTGCCCACGTCGCGGCGCAGCATGGTGCGTGCAGCGTTGTTGCCTGATGCGCTGACCACCTGCGGCAGGTCGATGATCACGGGACCATCCGGCCCGACCAGCACGTTGTACTCGGACAGGTCTCCGTGGATCAGTCCCACGCACAGCATGCGAGCGACCTGCTGCATCAGGAAGCGGTGGTAGTCGCGCGCCGTGTCGGCCGACAGTTCCACTTCACCCAGCCGTGGTGCCGAATGGCCGTCCACGTCGGTGACCAGTTCCATCACCAGCACGCCGCCGAAGTAGCCGTAGGGTTCCGGCACGCGCACGCCAGCGGCGGCGAGCTGGTACAGCGCGTCGACCTCGGCATTCTTCCAGGCGGCCTCGGCCTCCTTGCGGCCGAACTTCGTGGCCTTGCCCATCGCCCGCATCTCGCGGCTGCCGCGCACCTTGCGCCCTTCCTGGTACTGCACGCGCGCCTGGAAACTGCGCTGCGCCATGTCCTTGTAGACCTTGGCGCAGCGGACGTCCTCGCCCGAACGCACGACGTAGACGGAAGCTTCCTTGCCGCTCTTCAGCGGCCTGAGCACCTGATCGATCACGCCTTCGTCGATCAGGTCCTGCAGGCCTTTGGGGGTTTTCATGCGTGGTGGACTTCGGCCATGGGGAACACGGCATTATCCCTGATCGACGGCCGCCGCGCGGCGGACGTCAAGCCGCTCGCGCACCGCCGCGGCGATCTCGAACGAGTGCCGCCGCGCCGCGTGATCGAACACGTTGGCGGTGAGCAGCAGCTCGTCCGGGCGATGGCGGGCGATGAACGCCTCGATGCCCGCCTCCACCGTGCCGGCGTCGCCAATCACGGCGCAGGCCAGCGCGCGTTCGACCATCAGCTTCTCCGGCGGCGTCCAGTACGACTCGATGTCCTCGAGTGGCGGCGGGATCAGGCCCGGCTTGCCGCGGCGCAGGTTGATGAAGCTCTGCTGCTGGGTGGTGAACAGCCGGCGCGCCTCGGCGTCGCTGCCGGCGGCAACCACGTTCAGGCCCAGCATCGCGTACGGCCGCTGCAGCCGCGCCGACGGACGGAAATCGCGCCGGTACAACGCCAGCGCCTCGTCCATCGCGTCCGGCGCGAAATGCGAGGCGAACGCGTACGGCAGGCCGAGCCGGGCGGCCAGCTGCGCGCCGAACAGGCTGGAGCCGAGCAGCCACACCGACACCTCGACGCCGGCACCCGGTACCGCGCGCACCGGCTGGCCGGGCGTGGCCGGTTCGAAATAGCCGAGCAGTTCCAGCACGTCCTGCGGGAATGCCTCGGCGCTGTCGAAGTAGCGGCGCAGCGCCCTTGCGGTGGGCTGGTCGGTGCCGGGCGCGCGGCCCAGGCCCAGGTCGATGCGCCCCGGGTACAGCGAGGCCAGCGTGCCGAACGCCTCGGCCACCTGCAGCGGCGCATGGTTCGGCAGCATGATGCCGCCGGCACCGACGCGGATGGTCGAGGTGCCGCCGGCCACGTGGCCGATCAGCACCGCCGTCGCCGCGCTGGCGATGCCCGGCATGTTGTGGTGCTCGGCCAGCCAGTAGCGGTGGTAGCCGAGCCGTTCGGCCAACCGGGCCAGGTCGAGGGTGTTGCGGAACGCCTGGCCGGCGTCGCTGCCTTCGGTAACCGGCGCCAGGTCGAGGATGGAAAACGGGATCATGTCGGGCTCTCGCCGAAAGGGATGGCCACGATGTGGGGACGGTCGCGCGGATTGCCACCGCCGTGCCCGCCCCGCGCCCGCCAAAACAGCCTAGACTCGTCACCATCATCCAACCCACCGGGAGAGCAGCATGAGCAAGGGCATGGACACCAAGAAGGACGAGAAGAAGAAGCCGGCCAAGACCCTGAAGGAAAAGCGGGCCGCCAAGCAGGAAAAGAAGAAGAACGCCAAGTAGGCCCGGCCTGCGCCGCCCCCTCGCTAAACTTCCCTCGCCGGGCGCCGATAGCCCGGAACGGGTTGCCCGGGAGTCGGCGCGCGGGGATGAGGGGGACGATGGGGAGCATATGGCGGCGCATTTTCCGCAGCCGACGGCCGAAGCCGCGCGCAGGGCGCACGCCGCCTGCCGCCACGACGCCAGCGCCCACCGCTCCCGCCGCCCGGGCGGTGCTGCCGCTGGCGGCCATCCGCGACCGCTTTCAGCGCTTCGTGCTCGGCCTGGCCGACAGCCAAACCAGCGAGCCCGACGCAGCCGAACTCGCCACGCTCAGGCAGCTGGAACTGCTCGGCAGCCGCTTCGACATGCACAGCCTGCCGCGCCTGCCCACGGTGCTGCCGCAGTTGCTGCGCGCGCTGCGCAATGACAACACCGGCGGCGGCGAACTGGCCCGGTTGATCGGTCGCGACCCGCTGATGGTCGGCGAGGTCATGCGGGTCACCGGCAGCGTGCACTACCGGGCGGCGCAGCCGATCACCAGCCTGCAGCAGGCGGTGGTGCTGCTGGGCCAGGACGGCCTGCGCCGGGTGCTCACCCAGCACGTGATGAAGCCCATCCTGCAAGCCCACGCCGGTGCGTTCGGGCACGCCGCCGGGGAGCGCCTGTGGCACCACGCCGAGCGCTGCGCGCATGCCTGCGCCTGGCTCGGCCGCCACAACCACAGCGATGCGTTCGAAGCCTACCTGGCGGGCATCGTCTGCCACGCCGGCGACGGCGCGGTGATCCGCCTGCTGGACCGGCTCGGCCCGGCCGATGACGCCGAACCGCCGTCGCCCGGCTTCCTCGCCGGCTGCGCCGCCCTCGCCGCGCGACTTTCGCTGCAGGTGGCGCAGCACTGGGAGCTGCCGCCGCGCGTGGTCGACGCGTTGGCCGAACGGCAGGCGCCACCGACGCCGACGGCCTCGCCGCTGGGCAACGCGTTGGCGGTGGCCGACCTGCTGGCGATGGCCCAGTTGCTGGCCGCGCACGAGTGCCTGGCCGAGAATCCGGATCTCAGCGAAAACTGGCCCGAGGTCTTCGCACCAAACCTGGTGGCGCGCTGCCGGCAGGACCTGCAGCGCAACTTCCCCGCGACCTGAGCGCTCGGCGAGTCGTCGCGGCGGGAGGCGATGGCGCCTCCCGCCGCCGGTGTCACTGGGCGGTGACGCTGACGTCGTCGAGCACGAACGAGGTTTGCAGGCTGGCGTCTTCCACGCCGTAGAAGTTGACCCGCACGGTCTGCCCCTTGTACGCATCCAGGCTGAGCGTGTGGGCCTGGTAGCCGCTGGCGGCGTCCGCGTTGGAGAAGCTGTCCAGGGTGACGTACTTGCCGCTGGAGGTGATCAGCTGCACCTGCAGCTTGTCGTACGCGGTGCTGCCCGACTCGGCGGTGTCGACGTGCAGCTGGAAATCCAGCGTGGCATGGGACACGTTGGCCGGGATGCTGATCGACTGGCGCACGTAGTCGCTATGCGTGCTGCCGTAGCCGTCGAGCCAAGCCTTCCAACTGCCGGCGTGGGCCGGTTCGCTGCTGTCGCTGGTGATGACGCCGCTGGTCTGCGTCCAGTTGGCCGTACCGCTCTCGAAGCCGCCGTTGAGGATCAGCTGCGCCGCCGTGCTGGCGTTGGAGACGCTGAACGCAACCGCGCTGCTGCTGCCCACGTTGCCGGCCGCGTCGTAGGCCTTGGCCACCAGGCTGTGGCTGCCGTCGGCCAGCGCGGTCGAATCCAGCGCAAGGCTGTACGGCGCGCTGGCGTCGCTGCCTTCGAGCACGCCGTCGACGTAGAACTCCACCCGGGTCACGCCGACGTCGTCGCTGGCGGTGGCAGCGAGCGTGATGCTGCCGCTGCTGCCGCTTTCGCTGGCGCTCACCGTGGGCGCGGTGACGTCGCCGCCGCCGGCGGAACCCTGGCTCACCCACACCGGCGCCGACCACAGCTGCAGGCCATCGGACTGGGTGATCTTGGCGTAGTAGAAATGCTCGCCCGCAGTCGGCGTCACCGTGGTGGTGGCGGTTTCCGACACGCTGCCCACGGTGCCGTTGCTGCCCGGCACGCCCTCGAACAGCTGCACCCGCTGCGCGGTCTTGCCCGTGCTGCTGGCGTAATCGACGGTGAGCGTGAGCGGGCCGCTGTTGGCGAAGCGCTCGCCCATAACATGGCCGTTCGCGCTCAACACGATCTGCGCGGTCTTGTCCTCGGTGGCGAACACGCGGCGCGCCCGCAATGCTTCGAGGAAGCTGTCCAGGCCGAGCGCGGTGCCGGAGGGAATCAGCACGCCGGTGCGGTTACTGAAGCTGGCACCCCAGTTTGCGCAGTGGTTGTCCTGGTCCGAACCCGGGGCGACGTGATAGCCGCGTTCCAGGATGGTGTTGAACGCGGTCTCGTAGTTCGACCGGCTGGTCTCCGACTCGGTGGTGTTGGCCGAGAACGCCGAGCTGTTCAGCACCTCGGCCAGCACCATCACTTGGTCGCCGTCGGCGGTGTAGCCGAAGTTGGTGCCGTTGACCACGAACTGGCCGCTCGATGCCGGGTGGTTGAACTGGCCGACCCAGCCCTTGCTGCGCATCAGCGTGTAGAGCGAGGCGTAATCGCCCTTGGCGATGTAGTAGTCGCCGATCAGCTGGCCGGCGCTGTTCTTCTCCCATTCGATCAGCCCGTCGGCATTGAAGATGTTCAGGTGCCCGCCGTTGCTGATCACGCCCCACTCCTGGCCGTAGACGGCGAGGAAGTTCGGGTGCGCGGCACGGAACGTGGCGGCCGCCTGCAAGCCGGAGGCGAACAGGTTCTTCGCGGTGGCCGGGTCGGCCGACAGGTTGGTGCTGGTGGAGCCGTCGAACATATGGTTGTGCTCGGAGGTCATCAGCATGTCCAGGCCGCGGTTCATCGCGTACTGGTAGGCGTCGGCCGGGCCGTAGGCACTGCTCTGCGGAGCCTGCTCGCTGTGGCAGGTGGCGAGGTCGCCGCCGCCGTCGCTGTGGTTGGTCTGGCTGTGCAGGTCGCCGTACCAGATGGTGTACGGCAGCGACCCGGCGGCGACCGCCAGCGTGTTCGCCGTTGCCGCGCCATGCCGCGGCAACGCGGTGAAGGCCGGCATCGCCGCGGCGGCGACGTGACCCACCTGGATGTCGTAGCGCTGCTCGATGATCCGCTCTGGCGCACGCTGCGCGGCGAGCTGCAGCGCCTGCGCCGCGATGCCGGTGCCGATCCGTCGCGCATTGTCGTCGTCCAGCGCGATCGCACGCAGGCGCACGGTGTAGTAGCCCGCCGGCAAGGCCTGGTGGCGGCTGTCCAGCCCGTCCCAGTCCACGCGCAGCTGCGTCGTGCGCGGGTGCAGCGTCGCGCCGCCGTCCCACTCGCGCAGCACTTGCCCGCCGCGGTCCAGCACGGCCACCTGCCACGCCACCGGCGTGCCGCTGGCGGCGCCGGGGTACTCGAAATGCATCACGATGGCCCGCCCCGCATGGGCCTGGAACGGCACCTGCAGGGCGACATCGAATTCCTGGTGATCCGGCAACACCGGCGTGGCCGGCGCCGGGCAACAAGCTACCCATCCCGCGAGCATCAGGCTGCGGGTGATCCATGTCTTCAATCGCATCGTCAAATCCTTACGTGTTGGCAAGGATTCCCCGGGCGCGTTTTATAGGCGACCGGTGATGGCAACGGTATGACCAAAATTCTTAGCGGCCACCGCGCGGCGACGGCGCGTGGCGCCGGTCAGGGCCGCTCCAGCCGCATCGGCTGGGTCAGCAGGCCGCTGCGGCTGACCGTCGGCGGCCCGCTGTCCACGAAGCCGAAGCGCCGGTACACCGGCACTGCCATGGCCGACGCATTCAACGTGAACTGCCGGGTCCCGGCGCGCCGCACCGCATCGCGCATCGCGCGCCGCCACAGCTGGCGCGCGATGCCGTGACCATGCAGGCGGGTGCTGACGAAAAACTGGAACAGGTGGCAGTCGTCGCGCATCGCCGCCACGCCGGCCAGGCGCCCGTCCGCGCAGCAGGCCAAGTGGAAGCGCTGACCGGCGAGGATCTTCTTGCGGATCACCCGCGCGCTCATCCCGTGCAGCAGCTCCGGCGCCGCGCTGGCCGGTTGCTCCGGCAGGATCCAGCGCCGCGTCACCCGGCGCGCCAGCCGACCGATCGCCAGCGCATCGTCCGGGCCGGCAAGGCGATAGCGGATCGCCGCGGGCCTGCGCTCAGGGGTGACGCGCATGCCACGCCGCCAGCGCTGCCCGGTAGCGCTCGAGCGCTTCTTCGTAGACGTCGTAAACGCAGTGCACGCAACCCTCGCCGCAGCAATCGGCGGCATCCGGCTCGCTCGGCGGTTGCGGCATCGGGTCGGCCGGATCGAACGGCGGCAGGATGGGCGGGACGGAACTCACGGCACTCCGGACGGCATCAACTGCGGGCGGCAGGCCCGCCCGGCAGTTGATGGTGGCGCCAATCGGCGCCGCGGCTCAAGCGGCCGCGGCGCAGAGGATCACTTCGCCGGCTTGCGGAAGCGGTAGACGAACTGGTCGGTATGGCCGCGTATCGACTTGTCGAACACCTTGACGTTGAGCGGGTCGGCCGGATTGCGCAGCGCGTCGCTCTCGCCGTCGAACACGAAGCCGGCCGCCTCCACTTCGCGCTTCACCACCGCCGGGTCAATGCGGTGCAGGGTGTCGGTGTCGGCAAGCCCGGAGCCGGCCGGGGCCGCGTGGTCGATCACCACGAACAGGCCGCCCGGCTTGAGCGCGTCGTAGACCCGCTTGTCGAAGCCGGCCATGTCCACCGGGCCCATGAACGGGTCGTGGTAGTCGTGGTAGTTCTGGGCGGTGAACACCAGGTCCACCGGCTCCGGCGCGCTCAGCAGCGCCGCCGGCTGCTGCAACAGGGTGACGTTGGCGTAGTGCGGCGTGGCGGCCAGCTTCTGCCATTGCGCCAGGCTCTTGCTGGCGTACTTCGCCATCTCGCCTGGCCATACCGTGTAGACATGACCCTGCGGGCCGACGACGGCGCTGAATACGCGCGTCCAGTAGCCGCTGCCCGGCACCAGCTCCAGCACTTTCTGACCAGGCTTCACTTCGGCGAAGGCCATCACCTGGGCCACCTTGCGACGCGCATCCTCGGCGCGGTCGGTCTGGCGGGCGGGATCGGCGAGCGCTTTCTGCACCGCAGCGGAAACCGCCGCTTCATGCGGCTTCGCCGTCTGGGCCAACGCCACGGCAGGAAGGCTGGCGGCAAGCAACACGGCAAGGATGGCAGGACGCATGGTCGTACTCCTTCAGTGAGCCAAGGGTTTGCCGATTGTGCGCCCGATTCGGGCCGATGACCCCGTGCCGCTTGGCACAGGGCACCGCGGCGGTTCATGCTGCATGCTCGAACGCCACGCCCCGGGCCGGACCCGTGGCCTGCGCAGCCTGGCGCCCTCCCGGGCAGCCAGACGACCTCCCGAACACCGTATCAGGAGTACCCGATGCCAAGGCGCCGCCTCCTCCCCGCACTCGGCCTTGCGCTGGCACTGTGCCTGGGCGCCCGGTCGGGTCATGCGCAGTCGGCTTCGCAGTGGCAGGCGGCCCAGGTCGCCGCCGCGCAGAAGTCCGAGCAGATCATGCAGGAAGCCAACAAGCACAAGAGCCTGCTGGCCCAGTACCGGGTGATGCGCTACCCCTACGCCACCGATCCGGATCCGGCGTTCCACATCATTTTTGGCCAGTACCTGAGCTGGTACCAGACTTTCGTGGGCAACTACCCGGATGCCGCGGTGAGCTTTTCGATCAAGCAGCCGGCGCAGGCGGACGATCGTCCCTCGCCGCTGGGCAACTCCGACTACCGCGCCCGCCCGGCGCTGGAAGTGATTCCCGAGCTGGCCAAAAACTACCGCGCAGTGTTCCTCAACGAGGCGCACAACATCCCGCTCACCCGCACGCTGACCGTGCAGTTGCTGGGCAAGCTGCGCGCGGAGGGCTTCAACTATTTCGCCGCCGAGACGCTCTACCAGACCGACACCGGGCTGCAGGCGCGCGGCTACCCGGTCGCCAACAGCGGCTTCTATACCGAGGAGCCGATCTACGCCGAGATGGTGCGCACCGCGCTGAAGCTGGGCTTCAAGGTGGTCGCCTACGAGGCGCTCTCCGCAGCCACCGGCGACGCCCGCGAAGCCGAGCAGGCGCGCAACCTCTACCGCGAAGTGTTCAAGAACGACCCGCAGGCGCGACTGGTGGTCAACGCCGGCTATGCACACATCCAGGAATCGGGCGTCTACCTGGGCGGCTCCTCGATGGCCCAGCATCTGCGCAAGCTCAGCGGCATCGACCCGCTCACGGTGGAGCAGACCATGCTGTACCCCCACCCGTCGGCCAGCGACGACCACCCCGACTACGCGCCGGTGATGCAGCAGCTGCGGCCCAGCGCGCCGATCGTGTTCGTGAACAAGCAGGGGCAGCCGTGGTCGCTGCGCCCAGGCTACGACGTCAGCGTGTTCTTCCCGCCCGAGCGAATCAAACGCGGCCGCCCCACCTGGCTGGACCTCGGCGGCAGCCGCAAGCCTTACCTGGTCAGCGGCGAACGCTGCAACCACGTCTACCCCTGCATGGTCGAGGCGCGCTACGCCGGCGAAGGCGCCGACGCGATACCCGCCGACCGCCTGGTACTCGACCCGCTGCCGTTGAACCCCACCACCAGCGACCGCATCAGCAACGGGCTGATCGAACCCCACAGCCTGCTCTACCTGCGTCCGGGCAAGTACCGGCTGACCTACACCGATGCGGACGCCCACCAGCTGTTCGCCAACGACGTCACCATCCGCGACGGCGACGCGGCCCCGTCATCCGGCCTCGTCGACCCGTCGCCGGCGGAATCCACCACCACCATCCAGGGGAAATGATCCTATGACCCGATCCGCGATACGGCCTCTGCTGAGCCTGGGCTGCCTGCTGGCGACTTTCGCCGCCGCTGCCGCCAACGTCACCGGTCACGCCGATGACGGCACCCTGTTCGGTTTCAGCACCAGCGCGGCGACGGCCCAACAGGATCTGGAACGGCGTTTCGACGCCCAGCTCGATCCCGCCGAGCTGCGTGGCTGGCTCCGGCAGATGGCGTCGCAGCCCAACCAGGTCGGCTCGCCGCACGACAAGGCCAATGCCGAGTTCATGCTGGCGAAGTTTCGCGAATGGGGCTGGAACGCGCACATCGAAACCTTCAGCGTGCTCTACCCCACGCCGAAGAAGGTGGCGCTGGAATTGCTGGGGCCCAAGCCCTATGTCGCGGCATTGCACGAGCCGGCCATCGAGGGCGACGCCACCTCCGGCCTCGGCGGCGCGCTGCCGCCGTACAACGTCTACGGTGCCGACGGCGACGTCAGCGCAGCGCTGGTCTACGCCAACTACGGCATGCCCGACGACTACAAGGAACTGGCCCGGCGCGGCATCGACGTGCGCGGCAAGATCGTGCTCACCCGCTACGGCCACGGCTGGCGCGGCCTGAAGCCGAAGCTGGCGCAGGAACACGGTGCGGTCGGCTGCCTGATCTACTCGGACCCGCACGACGACGGCTACGCCATGGGCGACGTCTATCCGCAGGGCGGCTGGCGTCCGGCGCAGGGCGTGCAGCGCGGCTCGGTGGCCGACATGCAGGTCTACCCGGGCGACCCGCTGACGCCCGGCATCGGCTCCACGCCGGGCGCCAGACGGCTGACGCTGAAGGATGCCAGCACCATCCTGAAGATCCCGGTGCTGCCGATCTCCTACGCCGACGCCACGCCGCTGCTGCAGGCGCTGGGCGGCCCGGTGGCCCCGGCCGGCTGGCGCGGCGCGCTGCCGCTGACCTACCACGTTGGCCCGAGTACGGCGAACGTCCACCTGACCGTGCAGTCGGACTGGAAGCAGCAGCCGATCTACGACGTGATCGCCACGATCGCGGGTTCGGCCGAGCCGGACCAGTGGATCGTGCGCGGCAACCACCGCGACGGCTGGGTATTCGGCGCGTGGGACCCGCTCTCCGGCAGCATTGCGTTGATGGCCGAGGCCAAGGCCATCGGCGGCCTGCTCAAGCAGGGCTGGCGGCCGCAACGGACCCTGGTCTACGCCAGCTGGGACGGCGAGGAGCCCGGTCTGCTCGGTTCCACCGAATGGGTCGAGACGCACGCCGCCGAGCTGCAGCGCAAGGCGGTGCTCTACCTCAATTCCGACACCAACGGCCGCGGCTTCCTCGGCGCCGGCGGCAGTCACTCGCTGCAGCACCTGGTCAACCAGGTCGCCGCCGGCGTGACCGACCCGGAAACCGGCGTCAGCGTGCGCGAGCGCCTGCGCGCGCACATGCGGGTGGCCGGCAGCCACCAGGACGCCAAGCCGGAAGCCAAGGCCATCGCCAAGCTGGCGGCGGCCGGCGGCGACCTGCCGCTGGCCGCACTGGGCTCGGGCTCCGACTACAGCGCGTTCCTGGAACACCTCGGCATCGCCTCGCTGGACCTCGGCTTCGGCGGCGAAGACGACGACGGCGGCATCTACCACTCGCGCTACGACTCGTTCGACCATTACGCGCGCTTCGGCGACCCGAGCTTCGACTACGGCGTGGCGCTGGCCAAGGTCGCCGGCCACGTGGTGCTGCGCAGCGCCGACGCCAACCTGTTGCCGCTGCGCTTCGGCGACTTCAGCGACACGCTGGACCGCTACGTCGGCGAACTGCACAAGCTGATCGACGACACCCGCGAGACCACCGAACAGCAGCACCAGTTGCTGGACAGCCATGCGTTCGCGCTGGACGCCGACCCGACCCGGCCGCTCGCCCCGCCCGCGCGCGACTCCGACATGCCGGCGATCGACCTGGCCCCGCTCGACCGCGCGGCGCAGCAGCTGGCGCAG
This sequence comes from Rhodanobacter sp., assembly GCA_024711345.1. Taxonomy (GTDB): domain Bacteria; phylum Pseudomonadota; class Gammaproteobacteria; order Xanthomonadales; family Rhodanobacteraceae; genus Rhodanobacter. The sequence continues at coordinate 40,978 of JANJTA010000025.1, forward strand.
AGCGCCAGGGCCTGCCAGGCCGCCTACGCCAAGCGTGCCGCCGCCGGCTTCGACCTCACCGCCGCGCAGCGCCGGCAGCTCGACCACCTGGCCGGCAGCATGGAGCAGCGCCTCACCGACCCCGCCGGCCTGCCCGGACGCAGCTGGTTCAAGCACTTCGTCTATGCGCCGGGCATGCTCACCGGCTACGAGGTGAAGACCGTGCCCGGGGTGCGCGAGGCCATCGAGGCGCGTCGCTGGGACGAGGCCAACCGCTACGCCGTCGACACCGCCAGGGTGCTGGACCGCTACCGTGCGCAGCTCGACCGGCTGACCGCCCTGTTGCAGAACGGCTGATCGCCGTGCCCAGGGGTGGCCCGTACGCCGGGCCACCCTGGCCCCCGATTGCTCCCGACGCCGCGGATCACTATAAGTGCTGCCGGGGGAAGCGCGGCGCAGCAGTGGCCGCCGGACAATTACCAGGGGGAAATCCGATGAAGACGATGCGACGCTGGTTCGTTGCCATCCTGCTGTTGCCGCTGGCCGCTGCGCCGCACGCCCAGCCAGTCCCGTTCGCCGAACTGGCGCGGCATGCCCAGTACCAGACGGTGAAGATCTCCCCCGACGGCGAGTACCTGGCGGCCACCGCCGTGGTGAAGGGACAGACCGTGCTGGCGCTGATCCACCTGTCCGACATGCAGGGCAAGCTGGTTCGTCCGCGCGAGGACGACGACGTCACCGACTTCTGGTGGGCGTCGCCCAAGCGCGTGCTGTACTCGGTCGGCACCCGCGTCGGCGGCTACGCGAGGCCGCTGGCGACCGGCGAACTGTTCGCGGTCAACGCCGATGGCAATGGTGTCAACATGCTGTACGGCTTCCGCCGGCCCGGCATGAGCACCGGCTCGCATATCCAGCGCGCTACCGCGGAATACGGCAGCGCCCAGTTCATCAGCGCCATCGCCGACGATCCCGCCCACGTGCTGGTGGCGATCAGCTCGTGGGCCGGCGACGGCAACGAGCTGAGCCTGCCCACGGCCTATCGCATGGACGTGCGCGACGGCAGCAAGCACCAGCTCATCGTCGCGCCCATGCGCGGCGCGCAGTTCGTCGCCGACCATCGCGGCCGGGTGCGCTTTGCCGCCGGTTGGGACAACGACGGCAACCTCAAGGTCTACCAGCACCCGGTCGACGGCGACGGCTGGCAGCTGATGGCCGCGGAAAGCAGGAACCGCTCGCTCCCGATCGCCTTCGACCGCGACGACAAGGCGGCCTACTTCACCTGCCCCGACCGGGCCGCTTTCGGCGTCTGCCGGTGGGACCCGGCCAGTCAGGCGCAGACGGTGGTATGGAGCAACCCCACGGTGGAGCCGGACTACCTGCTGTGGGGCATGGCCGAGGACAGCATCCTCGGTGTGGGTTTCATGGACGGGCGTACCGGCACCGCGCTGTTCGACGGCCAGTCGACCGACGCGCAGACGCTGCTCGCCTTGATGAAGCAATTTCCCGGCGAGAGCGTGCGCTTCGTCTCCGGCACCCGCGACGGCAGCCGCAGCGTGGTGCACGTGGAGGCCGACGTCGATCCGGGCACCTTCCTGCTGTACGACGCAAAAACGCACAAGCTCACGCCCCTGCTCGCGCGCATGTCGTGGATCAACCCGGAGCGGATGGCCGCCAAGGAACCGATCGACTTCGCCGCGCGTGACGGCATGAAGCTGCACGGCTACCTGAGCCTGCCGCCGGGCCACGAGAGCGCGAAACACCTGCCGATGGTAGTGCTGGTGCACGGCGGGCCGTTCGGCATACGCGACCGCTGGGAATACGACGACATGGTGCAACCGCTGGCCACCCGCGGCTACGCCGTGCTGCAGGTGAACTATCGCGGCTCCGGCGGCTACGGCTACGACTACGAGCGTGCCGGCTGGCGCCAGTGGGGCGGCGCGATGCAGGACGACGTCACCGACGCCACCCGCTGGGCCATCGCGCAAGGCATCGCCGACCCGCAGCGCATCTGCATCTACGGCGCCAGCTACGGCGGCTACGCGGCACTCGAAGGGGCGGTGAAGGAGCCGGACCTGTACAAGTGCGCGATCGGCTACGTGGGCGTCTACGACCTGCCGCTGATGTACCGTCGCGGCGACATCCCGCAATCGAGCTACGGCGAGGGCTACCTCAAGCGGCAACTGGGCGACGACCTGGCCGAGCTGGCCCGGCGCTCGCCGATCAACCAGCTCGACGCCCTGAAAGCCCACGTGATGCTGATCGTCGGCGGCAAGGACAAGCGTGTACCGCCGGTGCAGGGGCTGGACCTGCACGAGGCGCTGACGAAACGGCAGGTGGCGCACGAATGGCTGTACCGGGCCGACGAGATGCATGGCTTCTACACCGAGGCGCACACTGCCGAGCTGTACGCGAAGGTGGCGCAGTTCCTCGACGCGAACATCGGTTCCGGCGCGACGGCGACCGCGGGCACCGGCCAGACCGCTGCCGTGCACTGATCCGCCGCCAGAGGCGCGCACCGGCCCGGTTGCGGCCGGAGCGCGCCGACGGGAATCGCCCCTGGGCCCCGGGGACCGACAGGTCACCCCGGCGCGGCGCGGCCGATGTCGCGGCGATCCCTACCCAACTGATGGGCTACACGCGGTCGCCGCCGTTCTGGCAGAGTGCGGCGATCGGCTGCCGCGCAACTTCAGGGGAAAACTCATCATGCACGCGTCCATCCGGCTCTCGCTCGCCGTTCTGCTGGCGTCAGGCACTTTCGGCGCGTTCGCGGCAAGCGCCGCCGACAGTTCGAAACCCTATGCCCGCGACCCGGCCCAGCCGGTCGATCAGGCGTATACGGCGCAGATCCTGAAGTTCACCACCGATCCTTCGTTCAACTCGCCGCTGACCGACTACCTGCCCGCCTCCGCCAGCGTGCCCACGCCGGACCAGGTGCTCGGCCACATCGCCGGCGCGCCGGACTACCTGCCCCACGTGGCTGACGTCCACCGCTACTTCCGCGCACTGGCCGCGGCCAGTCCGCGGGTGAAGGTGTTCACCATCGGCAAGAGCGAGGAAGGCCGCGAGATGATCGCGGTGGCGATCGCCGACGAGAACCTGCTGGCCGACCTCGGCGCGAACAAGGCGCGCCTGGCCAAGCTGGCCGACCCGCGCCGCATCGGCATGGACGACGCCGTCGCCGACCAACTGGTCGCGCAGTCCACGCCGATCTACTACATCACCGGCTCGATCCACTCCACCGAGACCGGCTCGCCCACCGCGCTGATGGAGCTGGCCTACCGCCTGGCGGTGGACAACGCGCCGTACATCCAGCGCATCCGCTCGCACGTGATCACCCTGATCACGCCGGTGGTCGAGGTGGACGGCCGCGACCGCATGGTCGACCTGTACAACTGGCACCTGGCGCACCCGGGGCAGAACTATCCGCGGCTGCTGTACTGGGGCCACTACGTGGCGCACGACAACAACCGCGACGCGATGGGCATGTCGCTGAACCTGACCCGCCACGTGGCCGACACCTTCGTCGGCTGGCACGCGCAGGTGCTGCACGACCTGCACGAGTCGGTGCCGTTCCTGTACGACAACACCGTGGGCGACGGCCCGTACAACGCCTGGATCGACCCCATCCTCGCCGGCGAGTGGCAGCAGCTGGGCTGGGACAACGTGCAGCAGATGACCCGGCTGGGCATGCCCGGCGTGTTCGCCCACGGCGACTTCGACACCTGGAGCCCCGGCTACCTGATGTTCATCGCCGCCATGCACAACGGCATCAGCCGCCTGTACGAGACCTACGGCAACGCCGGCGCCGACACCGTGCAGCGCATCCTCGACCCGGAGGAATACCAGCGCACCTGGTACCGTCCGAACCCGCCGCTGCCGACCGTCAAGTGGTCGCAGCGCAACAACAACAATTACCAGCAGACCGGCCTGCTCACCGCGCTGAACTACTTCGCCGGCAACGGCCAGCAGTTCCTGAAGAACTTCTACCTCAAGGCCAAGCGCTCGATCGAGAAGCCGCAGCTGGCCGGCCCGGCCGCCTACGTGTTCCCGGCCGACGACAAGCGCACCGGCTCGCGCGCGCAGCTGCTGCGCATCCTGCAGCTGCAGCACGCGGAGATCAGCCGCACCAGCGCGCCGGTCACGGTGACCCTGCCGAAACCGGGCGACGACAAGAAGAAAGCCGAGACGCGGACCTTCCCCGCCGGCAGCTACGTGGTGCGCATGGACCAGCCGTACTCGCGCATCGCCGACACCCTGCTCGACCGCCAGTACTGGTCGCCGAAGGACCCGCAGCAGCACCCCTACGACGACACCGGCTGGTCGATGGGCGACCTGTTCGACGTGCAGGTGGTGCGGGTGACCGACACCGCGATCCTCAAGGCGCCAATGACCCGGCTCGACGGTCCGGTCGACGTCCCGCAAGGCCTGGCGGCGGTCGACATGCCGCAGGCGAAACTGCCGCGCATCGCGCTGATGCACACCTGGCTGAGCACCCAGACCGAGGGCTGGTGGCGCATGGCGCTGGACAAGCTCGGCGTGCCGTACGACTACATCAGCACCCAGGACGTGGCCAAGGCCGGCAACCTGCGCGCGAAGTACGACGTGATCCTGTTCGGCCCGGTCGGCGAGGCCAGCACGCAGCGCATCGTCGACGGTCTGCCGATGTGGGGCAAGCCGCTGCCATGGAAAACCACCGCGCTGACGCCGAACCTGGGCCGCATCGACGCCACCGACGACATCCGCCCCGGCCTCGGCGAAAGCGGCGTCGCCAACCTCAAGCGCTTCGTGCAGGCCGGCGGCCTGCTGGTCACCGCCGAGGACACCGCGCAGTTCGCCATCGACGTGGGCCTGGCGCCGGGCGTCTTCACCACGAAAACCGACAAGCTGAAAGTCGTCGGCAGCGTGCTGCAGGCGAAGTTCGTCGACCGCGCCAGCCCGATCGCCGCCGGCTACGGCAGCGACGACCTGGCGCTGTACAGCGCGGCCGGCCAGTCGTTCAAGGTGTCCAACCTGGTCACCGGGGACAAGGGCCTGCCGACCGCGAAGGAATACCAGCGCCCGACCGGACGCGGCGGCCCGCACGACACCGACATGCCCGAAGGCCGCGCCTCGCTCGCCCCGGCCGCGCTGCCCGACGTCAAGCCGTGGCAGCCGCTGCCGCTGAACGCCGAGCAGATGCGCAACAACCCGTGGGTGATCCCTGCCGGACAGCGCCCGCGGGTGATCCTGCGCTACGCCGACGCCAAGAACCTCCTGATCTCCGGCCTGCTCGACGGCGGCGACGAGATGGCCGAACGCGCCGCCGTGGTCGATGCCCGCTATGGCAAGGGCCACGTGCTGCTGTTCGCCAGCAACCCGATCTGGCGCGGCGGAACGATCGGCAGCTATCCGCTGGTGCTCAACGCCATCGTCAACTTCGACCGGCTGGATACGCCGACGACGAAACCCTGAGGCCGGCGCCGGGTTCGCCGGGTCATTTCGACGGCGGCGCGGCCGGCTTCACCGGCGGCTTCATCATGGCATCGCGCGCGGCCTTGAACGGGTTGCCGGCATACCACTGCGGCCACACGCCCGCATGGCTGAGGTACTGGCCCAATTCGTACAGTGCCTGGGTGTCCTGCAGGATGCCCTGCAGGTTCCAGTGCGGGTCGAACACGTCGTTCGTCGTGTGGTAGCGGTGCGCCGTGTAGTCGTCGGCCGCCTTCTGGCCGGCGGCACGGCCGCCCTCGAGCAGGTCGAGGCCCGAACTGGCCAGCAGCGCCGGCACGCCGGCCCGCGCGAAGTTGAAATGATCGGAGCGGAAGTAGAAGCCGTTCTCCGGCGTGGTCTCCGGCGAGATCGCCCGGCCCTGCGTCTTCAGCACGCCGGCAAGCAGGTCCTCCAGCTCGGACTGGCCCTTGCCGATCACCGTCATGTCGCGCGCGGGGCCGATGACCGGCAAGGCGTCGACGGCGATGTCGGCCACCGTGCGGTTCAACGGAAACACCGGCTTCGCCGCGTAGTACTGCGAGCCGAGCAGGCCCGATTCCTCCAGCGTCGGCATGAAGAACAGCACGCTGCGCTCGGGCGGCCGCGCCTGCTGCGCGAACGCGCCGGCGATCTGCAGCAGCATGCTCAGGCCGGTGCCGTTGTCGACGGCGCCGGCATAGACCTGGTGGTCCTTGCGGGTCGGGTCGGTGCCCAGGTGATCCCAGTGCGCGGTGTAGACCACCACCTCGTCGGGCTTGGAGCGGCCCTCGACCATCGCCAGCACGTTCTTCGATTCGATGTGACCGATCTTGTTGTGCAGCGTGATGGACGCGGTCGCGTGCAGCGGCACCGGCTCGAAACCCGGCTTCGCCGCAGCCCGTTCGAGTTCGGCGAAATCGAGGCCGGCGGCAGCGAACAGCCGGGTGGCCGCGTCGCGCGTCAGCCAGCCGGCCACCGGCAACCGCGGCGACGGATCGACGCTGGCCGGCAGGCTCAATTGCGGCCCGACCGCGCCGTTCTGCAGCACGCTCCACGGGTAGCCGGCCGCGGCGTCGCTGGTGTGCACGATGAAGCACGCCGCGGCGCCCTGCAGCGCGGCCTGCGCGTACTTGTACGGCCAGCGGCCGTACCAGGTCATCGCGCGGCCGTTGAACAGCTTGGGGTCGCGGCTGGCGAAGCCGGGATCGTTGACCAGCACGATCACCGTCTTGCCCTTCACGTCGACGTTCCGGTAGTCGTTCCAGTGCCACGCTGGCGCATCCGCGCCGTAGCCGAGGAACACCACCGGCGAGTCCTTCAGCGCGACGTCCACTTTCGCCTGCAGCGTCTGCGCCACCATGTCGGTGCGGTAGGCCAGCTTCAGCGGCTTGCCGGCCGCGGTGACGTCCAGAGTGACATCGGTATTGAGCAGCAAGGTGGAGTCGGCCGGCACGGTCTGGTACCACGAGCCGTGGTTGCCCGGCTGCAACCCCATCCGCTTGAACTCGGCCACCAGGAAATCGGTGGTGCGCTGCGCACCGATGGTGCCGGGTTTGCGCCCGCCGAACGCATCGGAGCTGAGCGTCTGGTCGTAGCGGGCGAAATCGGCGGCGTTGATCGACGGCGACCGCGCCATGTCCACTGCGGCCGCTGCCGCCTGCAGCGGCAACATGACCAGGCCCAGCGCGGCCAGCAGGATGGAACTCCTCACGCGCATCGAAACACTCCAGGCAATGGCATCGGTCGCCTTTGTAGCGCGCACCTGCGCGGCTGTCCATGCGAGCGGTTGCGATCGCCGGCTGCGGCGGCAAACGTGCAAGCGCAGCCACACGGCACTCAGCCGTGCGGGCCGGCCTCGAACAGCCTGATCCGGTTGCGTCCCTCGTGCTTGGCCTGGTACAGGGCGCGGTCGGCGTCGATCATCAGCTGCCGCAGCTCGTAGCCGCAGCTGACCGCGGCAGCCACGCCGAAGCTGGCCGAGATCGGGATGCCGGGCGCATCCCCGGCGTTCGAGGCAGCGGCGATCGCCGCGCGTATCTGCTCGACCCTAGGCAGCGCGCTGTTCAGCGTGCACTCGGGCAACAGCAGGCCGAACTCCTCCCCACCAAGGCGGCCGAACACGTCGGTGGAGCGCAGATATGCCTGGCAGGCATCGACCGCGCGCTTCAGCACCCGGTCGCCCACCGCATGCCCATGTGTGTCGTTGACCAGCTTGAAGTGATCCAGGTCGATCAGCACCAGGCAGGCGTCGCGCGCCGATTTGCGGCAGTAACGCAGCTCCCGCTCGGCCTCGTTGACGAAGTGCTGCCGGTTGAAGATGCCGGTGAGGCCGTCGCGCCGCGCCAGCCGCATGAAGCGCAATTGCGAACGCTTGATGCGGTATGCCCACAGTCCAATGGATGCCAGCACAAGCAGCAGCAGCGCGATGTACAAGCGGCTGGTTTCCACCGCCTTGCGGTCCAGCTCTCCCTGCAGGGTGAGGATCTTGTTCTTCTTGTCGAGCCCATCGATCTGCAGCTTTTTCGCCAACATCTGCTGCTTGACGATCTGATAGGCCAGCGCCTTCGCGCTGAGCCGGCTCTGGTAGCCGTCGTGGGCAGTCATGTACTTTTCAAGGTACGCCAGCGAGTCCTTGCTGTCGCCCCGTTCCTTGGCGACTTCGTAAAGCACCCGATAGGCGCTGGCCGTCGACTCCGAATACTGCCTGCTGGCATTCGTCACCAGGGCGCTATTGGCAAATTTCACTGCCGAAGCAAGGTCCCCACTTTTCCAGTAAGCCGTGGCCAAGGTAGCCTCGAACTGGGCAATCTGGGGCGGAAAGCCTGCTTGCCGAACCTTCGGATAGTGTGCCTGCAACAAGCGGATGGCATGCGCGAATTTCCCTTGCCGCATTGAGAAACTCGCCAATTCATGCTGGAAGCCGAAGGAGAACAAGGTGTCGCCGGCCTTGTCGCAGGCTTCCGAACCATCGCGAAGCTGGTTAGTGGATAGCTGCGTGGCGCCACTCTCGAATAACGCATCGGCTTTGGAGAACCAGCCCATACATGCATTTTTGGCGTCGGTGCTTTCCTCGATTATTTGATCGGCATAACGAATGGACTCATCGTACTGGCCAGCCTCGCCGTACAGTTGCGTGGCGACACCAAACCCCTGTATGCGGACATCACTTTCCTTCATGGTCGGCAGCTGGTCCAGCAACGGACCAAGCTTGGCAAAAGCCTCCTCATACCGTGACTCAGCCACCAGAAGGTCGATCACCGTGGCACTGGCGCGAAACGCGAGAGTAGGGTCCATGGTTTGGTCGGCGATCGCCGTCAACGATGGCAGGGCTTCTTTGTAGTTGCCTGCAAAGGCAACCTGCCGTGCCATAAGGTAACGTTGATGCAGCTTCTGCTGCGGCGAGAGCTTCATTGCAACCGCATCGAGTTGCCTCATCAGCTCATTGAACTTGGCGTGATTGGAGGACTCGACGCTTTCGGCTTGTATCAGCAACTGCGCAGGATCGTCGGATACCGGCGCAGTCGCAGCCATCGCGCCAGCTTCAGATAAAAGCAGAAACATGCAGCACGCGAATACCAACCCGTATCGGCCCACCCGGCCCATGAGCTAGTCAGTGATCGCAAGCGCAGGAGCGGCAAGTCGTGAAGCCTGGTTCTCAATCTCCATCGCTTTTCTTCTCCTTGTCCTTGTCATCCCTCTTCTCTTCATCCTCTTCGCAGCTGCCGTCACACTCCTCCTGCTCCTCGCCCGGTTTGGCAGGGTGGATCAGGCAGCAGAAAGGATCCTGACCCAGCAACGCCTGCAATCCCTGTTTATCCCTGGCAATAATCGCCACCCGCAATTCCGGATCAATCTCTGCACTGGCCAGCGCAAACCCAACTTCATCCTGAGATGCATGACGCAATTGCGCGTCCTGCCCAATCCTTTCCAGAAAATCGATGACGCCCATCATTGGTCTACCCCCTACAACTAGCGATTTCGATACTGCCTGTGGTCAATGCCAGTAAATCGAAAATCTGTCTCCCCCAACATGTCGGACGCAGGTCCGAACCCTTGCGCCAACATCGATTCCCAACACGACGTCCTGAAACAGCGTGAATGTTAAGTAGTCACCCATCGGAGCTCTATGCTGCCCTTTTATCGCTGTTGTCCTTCTCGGCATCATTCTTCCCGTCTTTGTCATCTTTTCCCGTGTACTTCTTTTTTTCTTCGTCTTCATCGACCTTGGCCGGGTTGATATAGCAGCAGAAAACATCCTGCCCAAGCATCGCTCCTAGCCCCTGCACATCCTTCGCCAGAATGGCATCGCAAAACTTCGAATCTATCGATTGGTCTGCCAAAGTGGCGACAACCTTCTCCGAAGAAGCGTAACGCAGCTGCGCATCCTGGCCCACACTTTCAAGAAAATCGATCACGTCGAACATCAGCCACTCCTTTCCATTGATTTTTTGTACCGCTAGAATCACCAACAACGAATAGTTCTGACGAAAGACTCAGCGCTTTCAACACGCCTGCCCGCCTTCATGCGTGGAATTGGCGAATGCTAGCAAAACCGCAGCGTCCATGATTAGAAAACGGGCGACGTAATAATGCTGAGCCGCCCGGCTTATTCACCTGAAACATCGGCTAGTCAGTGACCGCTGGGGCTAAGAAGCAAGTTCTGAAGCATGGTTTTCGTCACCGCTCTTGTCCTTGCCCTGTTTACAGCTGCCGTCGCACTCCTCCATCTCCTCACCCGGTATGGCAGGATTGATCAGGCAACAGAAGGGATCCTGCCCCAGTATCGCGCCAAGCCCCTGCGCATCCTTCGCCAGGATGGCGTCGCGAAACTTCGAATCTATCGACGGACCCGCCAAAGTGGCAACAATCTCCTCCGAAGAGGCGTAACGCAGCTGCGCATCCTGCCCCACACTTTCAAGAAAATCGATCACATCGAACATCGGTCATTCCCCCATGTCAGGATGATAGATGGCTGGCGATGATGGCCGCATCATCTTTCGGCAGATCTTTCCCCATTCCACACGCACGGCGCGCCGCAGGCCTCAAACTCCGGCCGCCCGGCGGGCTAAAAGTACACCTTTCCTTTGACGTCGCGCCATCGCATGGGTACGGGCGATGCCACCCTCGAGGCGGCAGACGAAACGGCTGATCGGAACCGGGTTAGTGCAGGCCGTCGACCGTCGCGGCAACGGCGGCCAGCTGCGGTTTCGATCGGCCGTCGCTGACGCTGACCCGGTTGCGGCCCTCACGTTTGGCGCGGTACAGGGCGTCATCGGCGTGGATCAGCAGCTGGCGCAGGTCATGCCCGGAATGCTTGGTGGTCGCCACGCCGAAGCTGGCCGAGACGCAGATTTCCTCGGTGGCATCGCCGCGGACCACCTCCGCGATCGCCAGGCGGATCCGTTCGGTCCGGCCCAGCACCTGCTCGAGCGTGCAGTCCGGCAACACGATGCCGAACTCCTCCCCGCCCAGGCGGCCGAAGATGTCGGTGGAGCGCAGATGGGCCTGGCAGGCATCCACCGCGCGCTTCAGCACGCGATCGCCCACCGCATGTCCGTAGGTATCGTTGACCGCCTTGAAGTGGTCCAGGTCGATCAGCACCAGGCAGGCTTCCCGGCCCGACTTCCGGCAGTACTGCAACTGCTGCTCGGCCTCATTGACGAAATGCTGCCGGTTGAAGATGTCCGTGAGCCCGTCGCGCCGCGCCTGCCGCATGAAACGCAACTGCGAGCGCTTGACGCGGTAAGCCCAGAAAGCAATGAACGCGAGCCCGCCGAGCAGGAGCACGATGTACAGCCGGCTGGTCTCGGCGGCCTTGCGGTCCAGAGCCTGCTGCAGCTGGAGGATCTCGTTCCGCTTGCTGAGGGTATCGATCTGCAGCTTCTTGGCAGCTAGCTGCTGCTGCACAGTCTGGTAGGCGAGCGCACGGGCATTCACCGCGTTCAGGTAGCCCTTGTTTGCCAGCATGTACTGCTCGTGATAGGCGAGAGCTTCGTCCAGGTGTCCCTGCTGCTTTTCGATCAGGTACAGGACACGGTAGGCGATGCTGAGCGACTCCGCGTACTCGTTGTGTTTGCTCTGTTCGACGACCCGAAGAGCAAACCGTTTGGCCTTCGCCAGCTGACCGGTACTCATGTGCGCCTCGGCCAGCAAGGCATCGAACTCGGAGATCAGCACTTGGTAATTGCTGCGTGTGACACTGGCGTAATTGCTCTCCAGCAAGCTGACAGCCTCGTCGGCATGGCCGCGCTGGAGCGCCAGGCTGGCCATGTAGAACCTGATGCCATTGCTGTAGAGGGAATCCTTTGCTTCCGTGCAGATTTCGACACCCTTGCGGAATTGCTCGTCGATGCCCTCCAACTTGCCGCTCTTGTAGAGCGCGGCCAACCTGGCATGCTCGGCCTTGCAGCTGTACGGGCCGGGGCTTTCCTTGAAGACCTGGTCGGCATATTCGAAAGCCAAGTCGTACTGCCCAGCCCCCGCGTAGAGGTAAGCCGCGATGACGAGGGCCTGCCCGCGTGCGTCCGGATCGGTAATCTCTGGCAACTGGGCGAGGAGCTGGCTCTCCAGTTGGAACGCCTCCTCATAACGCGATCGCTCCGCCAGCGTGTTGACCTTCAGCACCTTGGTCCGGAACAAGACGGCGGCACTGGGGGACTTCTCCAGCAGTTCGCCGATCATGGCATCGGAAGTCAGGTAATCGCCGCGATAGGCAGCCTGCCATGCTTGGAGATAATGCAGGTAATCAACTTGGTCCGGCATCAGCGCGGGGCTGGCCTTGTCCAGTCGGTCAAGTATCCTCTGGAACTCTCCCTGATCGGACAACTTGATGCTGTCCGCGTGCTTGAGCGACATCGAATCGTCACCCGCAACAGCGGGTACGACCGCCAAGGCCGCACCCGCCGCGAAATGCATACCGAGCAGGACAAGTCCGGTGATCACCACCCCATGGCGCCTGCTGGATGTGCGCATGCTCTAACCCAACGAAACAGCAGCCCCCAAATTTCGGGCCACTTTCGCCGACACTCTGGGTGAAGAAACTGCTTCAGCGTCATCCCCCTGCTCTTTGCCAAACGCCAAGAACCCAATGTTTGGAACCATGCCAAGCAAAGCCTCCAGTCGGATCTGGCTACCAGCGCGAATGGCCTCCTGGATTTGAGGATCGAAACCCGCCGAAGTCAGTGCAAGCTCGAACTCACCCCCTGTTCCGCGGCCCAGCCGCGCATCCTGACCGACTTGATCAAGAAATCCGATGACGTCTGACATAAGCAGTCTCCCTTAGTTGATGTTGGCTAAAACAGCACGCCCGATAGAGTCGGAATTCTTCGTGCGCAGTGCGCCGCCGAATCCTTCCTGCCTCAGGCTCGCCGTTGGTGGTAGCACTCATCCTCACCGATGCCCGAATCTCGGTCAGCCTGGACCATGGCGGGCACCAGCATGCAACACACGTTCTTCGCACCCGCCAATGCGGTCAGCCGAGCCTGATCCTTCGCCAGCACGGCATCGCGCACCTCGGGGTCGACCTGGATATCGGCAAGCATGTGCTGCAGCTCCCCGGCGGAAGCATAGCGCAAGCTGGCGTTCTGACCGACGTTCTCAAGAAAATCGACGATATTCGACAAGGCGTATCTCCGGGGATAGTCAATGGATTGGAATGACGCGGCTGGCCTGATGCAGGGTGGAATGGTTTGCCCCCGCAGCAAAGTCTCAAAACCGCGCCGATTCATCCTAGGGACGACGCCAATGCCAACTTGCCGACTCGTTCACAAAACGCCGGCATCCTGCTTGATTTCCGCCTTGTCCAGCGCGTCCAGCCGCGCGCGCATTTCCAGGTCGGGCTGCAGCGGGCCGACCGGTGGCAGCACCACGGTGTCTTCCATGCCGACCTCCGCCTGCGGCAGCTCCGCCAGCCGGATCCGGCGGATGCGCGGCTGCTGGATCGGCAGGGTGGCGCCGCGGTAGATGGTGATCTCGTGGTCCAGCGGATACTCGCGCGCCAGTACCTCGACCAGCAGCTCGCGGTAGAGGGGGCCGGTGGAGAAGCGCGCCAGCGACTGGTCGCCGACCAGGCCCACCTGCCACAGCACCAGGTAGGCGGTCGGGTCGATCCGGCGTTTGTAGAACAGCAGCTGGCTGGCCTCGAAGTGCTGGCAGCCGTAGCGGCCCGGGTCGATGCCCAGGTCGGCATACAGGCAGTCCTCGGCCGAGATGCCCGGCTCCATGTGCGCCTCGTAGCCTTCGCTGCGGGCCACCTCGATCGACTTGTGCGGCGCCCAGGCAAACACGCCGGGATGGCCGTAGAACACGCCGCATACCCGCTTGCCTGCGCGCACCTCGGTGAGGATGGCCTCGACCATCTCGCGGTAGGTTTTCATGCGCGACTTGCCTTCGCGGTAGTACGGCTGCAGGCTGCGCACGTCCGGGTGCATCTTGTGCAGCCACATCTCCACGATGCCGTCGGAGAGTCCGGCGAACACCACGTCGGCCTGCTCGATGTAGCTGCGCGCCAGTGGGCCGAGGTGCGAGCCGAGGGTCATGCCCAGGCCCACGCAGACCAGGCTGCCGGGTGAAGGTGCTGCATCCATGGTGGGTCGCTCGTCTTGGCGGAAAGCGGGCATTATTCACCCGCCGCCGACGGCTGCGCCACTTCAGTGGTCCGACGCTGCCCCGGGCTTCGCCGGCAGCACCTCCAGCAGCGGCTTGATCAGCTCCAGCGGCAGCGGGAACACCACGGTGGACGACTTGCCGTTGTTGGACATGTCGGCCAGCGTCTGCAGGTAGCGCAGCTGCAGCGCCTGTGGCTGCTGCGACAGCAGCGCGGCGGCGTCGCGCAGCTTCTCGGCGGCCTGCAGTTCGCCGTCGGCGTGGATCACCTTGGCGCGGCGCTCGCGCTCGGCCTCGGCCTGGCGGGCGATCGCGCGCACCATGGTCTCGTTGAGGTCGACGTCCTTGAGCTCCACGTTGGCGACCTTGATGCCCCACGGGTCGGTGGCCTCGTCGAGGATCGCCTGCAGGGTGTGATTGATCGAATCGCGCTGCGACAGGATCTCGTCCAGCTCGTGCTGGCCCAGCACCGAGCGCAACCGGGTCTGCGCCAGCTGGCTGGTGGCCTGCAGGAAGTTCTCCACCTGCAGCACCGACTTGTCCGGCTCCACCACGCGGAAGTAGACCACCGCGTTCACCCGCACCGAAACGTTGTCGCGCGAGATCACGTCCTGCGGCGGCACGTCCATCACGGTCACGCGCAGGTCGACGCGGATCATCCGCTGCACGAACGGCACCAGCAGCACCAGCCCCGGACCCTTGGTGCCGGTGTAGCGGCCCAGGGTCAGCACCACGCCGCGCTGGTACTCCGGCAGGATCTTTACCGCGGAGAACAGCAGCAGCGCGCCGAGGATTACCAGAACGCCGACGAATCCGAACATGGTCATCTCCTGCCTTTCATGGATGGGTCGCGTCGGCTGGCGCCGGCTCGACCCGCAACAGCAGCCCTTGCCGCGACACCACCCGCACCCGCGTGCCGGCCGGCAGCGCGGTGCCGCTGCGCACGCGCCAGCGTTCGCCGCGCACCAGCATCCAGGCTTCGCCACCGGCGCCCACCGGTTCCAGCAGCTCGCCGATGTCCGCCAGCAGCGCCGCGTCGCCGGTGGCCTGATGCGCGCGGCGCGCACGGAACACCAGCCATACGATCAGCGCCAGCAGCGCGGCCGCGCCCACCGCCATGCCGGCAATCACGCCGAGGTTGACGCTGTAGCCGGGCACGCCGGTATGCATCAGCATCACCGAGCCCGTCACGAACGCCACCAGTCCGCCGACGCCGAACGCGCCCACGCTGGGGTTGGCCGCCTCCGCCACCAGCAGGCCCACGCCCAGCGCCATCAGCGCCAGCCCGGCGTAGTTCACCGGCAGCAGCTGCAGCGCATACAGCCCCACCAGCAGGCTGATGCCGCCGGCGATGCCGGGCAGCATCGCGCCGGGGTGCATCGCTTCCAGCGCCAGCCCGAAGATGCCGGCCAGCAGCAGCAGGTAGGCGATGGTGGGGTTGGTGATGATGGCCAGGAAGCGCGTGCGCGCACCCGGCGCGTACTCGCGCACCGACGCGCCCTTCAGCTGCAGCGTGACCTCGCGGTCGCCCACCCGCACCTTGTGCCCGTCCGCCTTGGCCAGCAGCTCGGCCACGTCCGCCGCCACGAAGTCGATCACCTGCTGCTGCGCGGCCTCGCTGGCAGTCAGCGTGGCCGCGCCGCGCACCGCCTGCTCGGCCCAGGTTGCATTGCGTCCGCGCAGCTGCGCCAGCGAGCGGATGTAGGCAATCGCGTCGTTCATGGCCTTTTGCGACTCGGCGTCGTCGGCGGGCGTCTCGTCCTGCGCCGCCGTGGCGGCCGACGCCGGCTGCCGGCCGGGCTTCGGCAACGGCATCGGCCTGCCGCCGCCCAGCGCCACCGGTGTCGCCGCACCCAGGTGCGTGGCCGGCGCCATCGCGGCGATCTGCCCGGCATACAGGATATAGGTGCCGGCCGAGGCCGCGCGGGCGCCCTGCGGGGCGACGTACACCAGCACCGGTACCGGGCTGGCCAGCATGCCGGCGATGATCTGCCGCATCGAATCGGCCAGCCCGCCGGGCGTGTCCAGGCGCAGCACGATGGCTGCCGCGCCATCGGCCACGGCGCGTTTCGAGGCATCGTCGAAGTATTCGGCGGCGGCCGGGCCGATCGGGCCATCCAAAGCGATCTGCGCGACCATCGACCGGGGGGCGGCGGGCTGGCCGGTCGATGCCGCCAGCGCCGCGAGTACCGGCAACATGCAGCACAACACGATCCATGCCACCCTCGACCCGCGCTTCATCGGACCTGCCTCCCGCCGATTCGTCATCGACGCAGCCATCCTAGCGCGGACCGCGCGCGCAAACTCGTCCATCGCAACCACCGGCAATCATTCCAGGGAAACCGTCATGCCAAAAATCGATATAGCTACCGTCCCGGAACGCAAGGGCTCCGGCTATCCGCCGCCGTTTGCGGCGTTCGCCGGCGAGCGCCGCAAGCAGGCGCTGGGCGACGCCGGCGGCCTGACCGACTTCGGCGTCAACCTCACCCACTTGCCAGCCGGCGCCTGGTCCAGCCAGCGCCACTGGCATTCGCACGAGGACGAATTCGTCTACGTGCTGTCGGGCGAACTGGTGCTGCTCAGCGACGCCGGCGAGCAAGTGCTGCGCACCGGCGATTGCGCGGCGTTTCCGCACAATGTGGCCGACGGCCACCACCTGATCAATCGCAGCGCGGAGATGGCCGTTTACCTGGAAATCGGCTCGCGCTCGAGCGAGGACAGCTGCACCTATCCCGACGTCGACCTGCATCTGGAACCCGGCGCGAGGCACTTTTCGCACAAGGACGGTACGCCCTACCCTTAAGGTCCGGCGCTGTCGCCCGCCAACGGCCATTGCGCCAGCAGCTGGTAATCCGCCTGGCCGACCACGCTGTGCAGCAACGCGACGCGATCGACGGGCCACACCAGCGGCGCGATGGGCGTGACACCCGGCACTGTGCCGTGGCTGTAGGCGAGCGTGACGTGCGGCGTGAAGCCTGCTTCCAGATGACGGCCCTGCCCGGCCAGCAGCAGCGCGTGGCGCAGCTCATGCCACAGCTGCTGCAGCGGCGCGGGCACGCTGGCGCTGCGCAGGATGCATGGCGGCTGCCGGCCGCGGAAGCCCGCGGCCTGGTCCAGTACCCACTCGAACGCTGGCGTGCGCAACGCTTGCGCCGCCGTCGTGGCCGCGGCGACTACATCCTGCCGCAGCGACGCGTGGTCGCCGAGAAAATGCAGCGTGGCGTGGTAGCGCGCCGGGTTCACCCAGCGCGCGCGCAAGCCGGGTTGGGCGGAACGCAGCGCGGCCGCGGCCTGCGCCAGCCGGGCGCGCGTGGCCGCGTCCGGCAGCAGGGCCAGGAACAGCCGATGCACCTCGGCCGCTTGCGCGTCGCTGCCGCCCAGCAGGTCGAGCTGGGCCGGGCCGGACGGCGGGAGTTGGCGGTTCATCGTCAGCTGGCGGCCAGGGACGCGAAACTAGCCCGCCGTGCCCGCCGGCGCGGGCAAAGCCTGCCCGACCAGCAGGCCGCGGATCGTGCGCAGCCTGGCCTTGATCCTCGCCTCGTTGGCCGTGCCAGCACGCAGCAGCAGCTTCTGCCCGGTCGACAGCGATTCCAGCGCGGGGTCGGCATAGACGTAGTACGCCTTCGAGCGCACCACGGCCGGCGGCTGGGCGGGTTCCGGCGCAGCCAGCATGTCGTCGATCGCCACGATCAGGCGATCGTTGAAATAGCCCTTCGGATAGCCCAGCTGCCGGTACGCCTGCTGGAACAGCGGATAGGCGTGCACGTACCAGGCCACCAGGGCCTGCGGATCGACGGCGTCGACCACCCGCATGTACGGCGCGTAGCGCGCCGCGTTCGCGGCGCCGGGAACCGTGACGCCGCCGGCCTGTTCGACCGCGAACGATCCCCTGGGCGCATGCGCCGGCAGCGTGAACGCCGCCAGCCCGTCGTGGCGCGGCAACGCATCGACGGTGGCGACGATGCGCGCGACCAGTTGCTGGCTCACCAGCAGCGAGGACAGCTCGCTGTCCCCGCCCAGCGCGACGAGCGCCGCGGCCACGCTGGCGTCGCTGTCGCCCAGCGCGGGCAATGGCACGGTCGATGCCGTGGCCGGGCCGGCCTCGACCCGTTCGATCGGATGCTGGATCGACGCCGCGGCGGGAGGCGCGGCGGTCGATGCCGTCGCCGCCGGCGCGGCGGGTGTCGGTATACCAGGCTGCATCGCCTTGCGCGCGAGGTACACGCCGCCGGCCACGATGGCCACGACCACCACCCCTGCCGCGATCCAGCTGCCTGTCGATGACTGTCTGCGCACGTTCACTCCCGGTCTGTCGAATGCGTATCGGCTATGGACTCGCTCGTCCGCGATTTGTTCATTGCGGGCGAGCCCGCTGCGCGAGCGTACCCGTTTCCTCGCCGCTCCACCGCGAAAGCGTCGCGCCTTTCCGGCCATAACAACCGGGTCACGCGCCCGCAACGTCACGGGGACTAAAGAGCCAGACGTGCAAGTCCGCCTTGCCGCGTAGGCCCGCGGAATCGATCGGCCCGCCCATGCGGCAGCCCATGCCGGAAGCGGAGGCCGCCCCGATGAAAACCCGCTGCGTATTCAGTACCAACGACCTGCCGGCCGCGCGCGCCGCGATGGCGGCCGCACGCGAGGCCGGCGTCGACGACCGCGACATCTCGCTGGTCGCCCGCGAGGACATCGAACTTGCGAAGATTCCCGACCACCTGATGCAGGGGCGCAACGACTTCTACCCCGCCGCCGTGCGTGGCGGCCTCTGCGGCGGCGGCACCGGCCTGCTGCTGGGGCTGGCCGCGGCCGCCGTGCCGCCGCTGGGCGTGACGCTGGGCGCCGCCGCGGCGATGACCGTCGCCGGCGCCGCCTTCGGCACCTGCATCGGCGAGATCGTCGGCTTCGAGGTGCCCGATACGGTGAGCCGCAAGTTCAGCGACGAGATCGCCGCCGGACGCATCCTGGTGGTGATCGACGCCCGCCGCGAGCAGCTCGATGCCGTCGAACCGGCGGTGCAGCGCACCGGCGCCCGCGAGCTGCCGTTCCATGCGCACACCGTGCTGACCTGAGCGGGCCTCTGATCAGGCCTTCAGCCGGTAGCCGCTGCGGAAGATCCACCACACTGCCGCGAGGCAGAGCGCGAGGAACACCACGGTCATGCCCACGCTGATGCCCATGCCGACGTCGGCCTTGCCGTAAAAGCTCCAGCGGAAGCCGCTGATCAGGTACACCACCGGATTGAACAGGGTGACCTTCTGCCACAGCGGCGGCAGCATGTGGATCGAGTAGAAGCTGCCGCCGAGGAAGGTCAGCGGCGTCACCACCAGCAGCGGCACCAGCTGCAGCTTCTCGAAGTTGTCCGCCCAGATGCCGATGATGAAGCCGAACAGGCTGAAAGTGACCGCGGTGAGCAGCAGGAACGCCAGCATCCACAGCGGATGCTCGATGTCGAACGGCACGAACAGCCGCGCGGTGGCCAGGATGATCAGGCCCAGGATGACCGACTTGCTCGCCGCCGCGCCGACGTAGCCGGCCACGATCTCGAACGGCGACACCGGCGCCGACAGGATCTCGTAGATGGTGCCCACGAACTTCGGGAAGTAGATGCCGAACGAGGCGTTGGAGATGCTCTGCGTGAGCAGCGACAGCATGATCAGCCCCGGCACGATGAAGGCACCGTAGCTGACCCCGTCGATGCCGTTCATGTGCGAGCCGATCGCCGCACCGAACACCACGAAGTACAGCGAGGTGGAGATCACCGGCGAGACGATGCTCTGCAGCAACGTGCGCCCGGTGCGCGCCATCTCGAAGCGGTAGATCGCGCGGATCGCGTAGAGGTTCATGCGCGCGCCCTCAGCAGGTCGACGAAGATGTCCTCCAGCGAGCTCTGCCGGGTCTGCAGGTCCCTGAAGTCGATGCCCGCCTCGCCGAGCCGGCGCAGCAGCACGTCGATGCCGCTGTGCTCGCCTTGCGCGTCGAAGGTGTAGACCAGCTGCCGGCCCTCGTCCGACAGCCGCAGCGGGTAGCCGGCCAGTGCGGCGGGAATGGCCTGCAGCGGATGCTGCAGGTGCAGGGTCAGCTGCTTGCGGCCGAGCTTGGCCATCAGCGCGGCCTTGTCCTCGACCAGGATCAGCTCGCCCTTGTGGATCACCCCGATGCGGTCGGCCATCTCCTCGGCCTCCTCGATGTAGTGGGTGGTCAGGATGATGGTGACGCCGCTGGCGCGCAGCGCGCGCACCATCGCCCACATGTCGCGGCGCAGCTCCACGTCGACGCCCGCGGTCGGCTCGTCGAGGAACAGGATCTGCGGCTCGTGCGACAGCGCCTTGGCGATCATCACGCGCCGCTTCATGCCGCCGGACAGGGTAATCAGCTTGCTGTTGCGCTTGTCCCACAGCGAGAGGTCCTTCAGCACCTTCTCGATGTGCGCCGGGTTGGCGCTCTTGCCGAACAGGCCGCGGCTGAAGCTGACCGTGTTCCACACCGTCTCGAACGCGTCGGTGGTCAGCTCCTGCGGCACCAGGCCGATCTTCGCGCGCGCCGCGCGGTAGTCGCGCACCACGTCGTGGCCGTCGGCCAGCACGCTGCCCTCGCTGGGGTTGACGATGCCGCAGATGATGCTGATCAGGGTGGTCTTGCCGGCGCCGTTGGGGCCAAGCAGGGCGAAAATCTCGCCGCGGCGGATCTCCAGGTCGATCCGCTTCAGCGCCTGGAAGCCGGAAGCGTAGGTCTTGCCGAGGTGTCTGACTTCGATGATCGGCTGCACGCGATCTCCTGGGCCTGGGGACGGGCGGCGGGAATGGGCGATGGTATGCCCTTGGCCCCATCACGGCCAGCGCGCAGGCAAATCGAACCCTCAGCATGGAAAGCGCTGCCCCGCGCCTGTGGGAGCCCGCTGGCGGGCGATGCTTTTCTGCCGGGAACAGGGAATGGAGAATTAGGGAATCGCAGAGAGCTCAAAAGCATCGCCCGCCAGCAGGCTCCTACAGAGGCGACGGCAATTCGGGACTCCTTCGGGCGGTACCATTCGAGTCAAGCCCGCTCCCCGGAGCACGCATGAACTCGATCGAAGTAGCCCTGGCCATGCTGCTGGCGGTGGTCGGCAGCGGCTACCTGGTCCGCCTGCTGCCGTTCTCGCTGCCGCTGCCGCTGGTGCAGATCGGGCTGGGCGCGGTGATCGCCGGCGTGTTCGGGCACGGCGTGGCGCTGGACCCGGAGGTGTTCTTCCTGCTGTTCCTGCCGCCGTTGCTGTTCCTGGACGGCTGGCGCATTCCCAAGGACGGCCTGCTGCGCGACCGCGGCACGATCGTGGCGCTGGCGCTGGGCCTGGTGGTGGCCACCGTGGTCGGCGCCGGTTTCCTGATCCACTGGATGATTCCGGCAATGCCGCTGGCGGTGGCGTTCGCGCTGGCCGCAATCGTGTCGCCGACCGACCCGGTGGCGGTGTCGTCGATCGCCGCACGGGTGCCGATCCCGAAGCGGCTGATGCACATCCTCGAGGGCGAGTCGCTGCTCAACGACGCCACCGGCCTGGTCTGCTTCCGCTTCGCGGTGGCGGCGGTGGCGACCGGCAGCTTCTCGCTGCTGTCCGCGTCGCTGACCTTCCTGTGGCTGGCGCTGGCCGGGCTCGGCGTGGGCGTGGGCTTCACCCTTGCGGTGAGCTTCGCGCAGCGCTGGCTGTCGCGGCATTTCGGCCAGGAGGCGGGTTCGCCGATCCTGATCAGCCTGCTGCTCCCGTTCGGCGCCTACCTGCTGGCCGAACAGCTGCATGCCTCCGGCATCCTGGCGGCAGTGGCGGCCGGCATCACCATGAGCTACGTCGAGCTCAGCGGTCGCCTGCTGGCGACCACGCGGGTGCAGCGCACGGCGGTATGGAACACCGTGCAGTTCGCCCTGAACGGCATCATGTTCGTGCTCCTGGGCGAACAGCTGCCCGCCAGCCTGCGCGAGGCGATGGCGTCGGTGGCGCAGAGCGGCCATCGCAATCCATGGTGGCTGCTGGTGTACGCGCTGGCGATCAACGCCGGGCTGGCGCTGCTGCGTCTGGCCTGGGTGTGGGTCTCGCTGCGCCTGGACCTGCTCAAGCTGCAGCACCAGGGTGCTCCGCTGCGCCGGCTGCACTGGCGCCTGCTGCTGGCCGTCTCGCTGGCCGGCACGCGCGGCGCAATCACCCTGGCCGGCGTGATGACGCTGCCGCTGCTGCTGCCCGACGGCACGCCCTTCCCCGCGCGCGAGCTGGCGATCTTCCTCGCCACCGCGGTGATCCTGCTTTCGCTGCTGGCCGCCAGCATCGGCCTGCCGCCATTGCTGAAGGGCCTGGAGTTGCCGCCGGAACCGGCGCGGCAGCGGGAAGAAAACCTGGCGCGCCTGGTCGCCGCCAACGCGGCGATCGCCGCCGTCGAGAAAGCCCAGCGCGAACTGCTGGGCAGGGCGCCGGCCGGCGACGTCGATACCTATACCAGCGCCGCCACGCGGGTGATCGCGCTGTACCAGCACTGGCTGGACGAGGACGCTTCCAGCGAGGAGGAGGCGCGGCAGCTGCGCAAGGCCGACGCGGCCGAGCGCGAGCTGCGCCTGGCCGCGCTGCAGGGCCAGCGCGAGGCCATCTTCGAACTGGCCCGCCACCGCCGCATCTCCGACGAGGTCTCGCGCCGGCTGGTGCGCGAGATCGACCTGCAGGAAGCGCGCTACCGCTAGACCGCCTGCGGCGGTTCGACCATGCTTGGCGCTGCCCGCACCCTGCACGCTGCACGGAACCAGGCCATGCACCTGTCTTGCCGATTGCTGATGGTGGCGACCCTGGCCTGCACCGGGCCGGTGGCCGCCGCCAACCTGCCGAACCGGCCGGTGCCGTCGCTGGACCTGCACCGCTACGCCGGCCAGTGGCACGAGATCGCGCGCCTGCCGATGTACTTCGAGCGCAGGTGCCTGGATGGCGTGGTCGCCACCTACACGCCGAACCCCGACGGCACCGTACAGATTCACAATACCTGCCGCACCAGCAAGGGCCCGATGTCGGTGGAAGGCGTGGCGCGGATGAAGGACGACCAGCCCGCAGCACTGGAAGTGCGTTTCGCGCCGGCCTGGCTGACCTGGTTGCCGATGGCCTGGGCCGACTACTGGGTGATCGAGGTGGACGCCGACTACCAGTGGGCGGTGATCGGCAGCCCCGGGTGCAAGCACCTGTGGATACTCTCGCGTCGCCCCACGATGAACCGCGCATTGTTCGACCAGCTCAAGGAACACTCGCGCCAGCGCGGCTACGCGGTCGACCGGCTGCTCATCACCGCCCCGCTGGATTGAGCGCCGGGCGCGTCGCGACATCGACGACCCGCCACAGGCGGCCAGCTGCTCGCCCGGCAGGACGCAGCTGGCCGCGTAAACACTCTCCGCACGGATTCAGGATAGGCTTCGACCAGGCATTGCCGCTACGCCAGGCGCCACGCTCGAACAGGTACGCATGAACCAACCGCCTTCCGTGCCGGAACCGGGCGCCGGCCTCACCTTCAGCACCGTCGTTGACCTTCTGCTCGACGCGGTCTGCGTGGTGGACGTCCACGGCCGCTACGTGTTCGTCAGTGCCGCCTTCGAGCGCATCTTCGGCTACGCGCCAGCCGAGGTCATCGGCCGGCCGATGATCGGGCTGGTCCACCCTGACGACCGCGCGCGCACCCTGCAGGCGGCGAACGAGATCATGGCCGGCCAGCCCAAGCCGCATTTCCAGAACCGCTACGTGCGCAAGGACGGCCGGGTCATCCACGTCATGTGGTCGGCGCGCTGGTCGGAGGCGGACGGGGTGCGGATCGCGGTGGCACGCGACGTCACCGAACTCAAGCGCGCCGAGCTGATGCAGGCGGCCCTGCACGCCATTTCCGAGGCGGCGCACTCGGCGGAGGATCTGCTGGCACTGTTCCGGCACATCCACCGCATCGTCGGCGAGCTGCTGCCGGCCAGAAATTTCTTCGTGGCCCTGTACGACGCGGACAAGGACGAGCTGAGCTTCCCTTACTTCGTCGACGAGCACGACTCGCCACCACCGACGCAAAGCCTGGCTTCCGGCACGCTCAGCAGCGAAGTGATCCGCAGCGGACAGGCGCTGCTGCTGACGCCGGACACCCGGCTGGAACTGCCCGATCGGGTGCGCCCGATCGTCGGCCGCGATTCGCTGGAGTGGCTGGGCGTACCGCTGGGCGGGCAACAGGGCGTGATCGGCGCGCTGGTGGTGCAGAGCTACTCCGGCGAAGTGCGCTACAACGAGCAGGACAAGGCGCTGCTGCAGTTCGTCTCCACCCAGATCGCCGCTGCGATCGAGCGCAAGAAGAGCGCGACGCGGCTGCAGTACCTGGCCCAGCACGACCAGCTCACCAGCCTGCCGAACCGCGGCCTGTTCCACGACCGGCTGCGCACCGCGCTGGCCGCAGCCCGCCGCGGACAGCGGCAGCTGGCCGTGCTGTATCTCGACCTGGACCGGTTCAAGCAGGTCAACGACCACCATGGCCACGACGTCGGCGACCTGCTGCTGCGCGAGGTGGCGGAACGCATCCGCCAGTGCGTGCGCGAATCGGACACGGTCGGCCGCATCGGCGGCGACGAGTTCGTGGTGCTGCTCGACGACACCAGCCAGGCCGATCATGCGGCCGTGGTCGCCGCCAAGATCGGCGCCGCCCTGCGACAGCCGTTCGAGCTGGCCGGCACGCGACTGCAGGTGTCGGCGAGCATCGGCATCGCGCACTATCCGACCCACGGCGAGGACGCCAGGCAACTGCTGCGGCGCGCCGACGATGCGATGTACGACGCCAAGCGGCAAGGCGGCGACCAGGCGCGGCTGAGTGGCACGCCGTAGCGCTCCGCAGCGACGCCGCCGCGGCCCGCGCAGCGCTCGCCGGTAGCCGCCGGTTCCGCCCTGCTGCTAGGCTCACGCGCGCACCGCGGCCGCGGCGGCGTCGCCCGCCCGCGCCGTTTCCCGCCACCGAACCGAAGGTCGAGCTGCCATGACGCGCCATGTCCACGGCTGAGGCCGCCGGCGGCATCGCCTTTGCGCTGGTGCAGGCAGGCAAGCGCTACGGCAGGCTGCAGGCGCTCGGACAGGTCAGCCTCGCGTTCGCCGCCGGCACCACCACCGCGCTGATCGGCAGCAGCGGCTCGGGCAAGTCCACCGCGCTGCGCCTGCTGCTGGGGCTGGAGTGGCCGGACCACGGCCACGTCGAGATCGACGGCCGGCCCCTGCAGCGCGCCGACGTGCTGCCGCTACGCCGGCGGGTCGGCTACGTGATCCAGGACGGCGGCCTGTTCCCGCACCTCACCGCGCTGGGCAACCTGGCCCTGCTGCCGCGTTACCTCGGCTGGAGCCGCGAACGGATCCGCCAGCGCGCGGAACAGCTCGCCGCATTGACCCACCTGCCGGCTGGCGTGCTGGAACGCTACCCGGCCGAACTGTCCGGCGGCCAGCGCCAGCGCGTGGCGCTGATGCGCGCGCTGATGGCCGATCCCGACGCGCTGCTCCTGGACGAGCCGCTGGGTGCGCTCGACCCGGTGGTGCGCCACGAGCTGCAGGACGAGCTGAAGCAGATCTTCGACCAGCTCGGCAAGACGGTGATCGTGGTCACCCACGATCTCGCCGAAGCGGCGTGGTTCGCCGAACGGCTGGTGCTGCTGCGCCAAGGCGCCGTGCTGCAGGACGGCACGCTGCAGGACCTGCGCGAGCGCCCCGCCGACGCCTTCGTCAGCCGCTTCGTCGCGGCGCAGCGACGCTTGCCGGAGGCCCCGTGATGCGCGGCCTGCTGGGCGCACTGATCCTGCTGCTGGGCAGCTGCCTGCTGCCCGCGCCGGCGCAGGCCGCGCCGGTGCGCATCGGCTCCAAGCAGTTCACCGAGTCGGTGATCCTCGGCGAACTGGCGCTGGCCGGCGCGCGCGAGGCCGGCGTCCAGGCGGTGCACCGGCGCGAGCTGGGCGGCACCCGCATCCTGTGGCGCGCCCTGCTCGACGGCGAGATCGACGCCTATCCCGAGTACACCGGCACGCTCACCCAGGAACTGCTGCAAGGCCTGCCGGCGAACGCGGACATCGCCAGCCTGCGCGCGCGCCTCAAGCCGCTGGGCATCGGCATCACCGACTCGCTCGGCTTCAGCGACACCTATGCGATCGGCATGCGCGACGAGGTCGCCGCACGGCTGGGCATCGCCGACATTTCCGACCTGCGGCGGCACCCCGCCCTGCGTTTCGGCTTTTCCAACGAGTTCATGGACCGCGGCGACGGCTGGCCCGGCCTGCGCCAACGCTACGGCTTGCCGCAGACCAACGTGAGCGGCCTCGACCACGCGCTGTCGTACCGCGCGGTGGCCAGCGGCGCGGTCGACGCGATCGACCTGTACAGCACCGACGCGGAAATCCCCTACTACCACCTGCGCACGCTGCGCGACGACCGCCAGTACTTCCCGCGCTACGAGGCGGTCTACCTGTACCGCCTGGCGCTGGAGCAGAGCGCGCCCGCCTTCGTCGGCGCGCTGCACAAGCTTGCCGGCAGCATCGACGAGGACGCCATGCGCGCGATGAACGCGCGAGTGAAGCTGCGCGGCGTGAAGGAAAACGTGGTGGTGGCCGATTTCCTCGGCATCCACGCGCACGACCAGGGCGGCGGCGTGGCGGCGCAGCTGCTCCAGCGCAGCGTCGAGCACCTCCGGCTGGTGGCGATCTCGCTGGGGCTGGCGATCCTGCTGGCGGTCCCGCTGGGCATCCTGGCGGCCCGGCGGCGGCGCCTCGGCCAGTGGCTGATCGGCCTGACCGGCATCCTGCAGACGGTGCCGTCGCTGGCGATGTTCGTGTTCATGATCCCGCTGCTCGGCATCGGCACCTGGCCGGCGATCGCCGCGCTGTTCCCGTACAGCCTGCTGCCGATCGTGCGCAACACGCACGCCGGCCTGGTCGGCATCGCGCCGGAACTGCGCGAATCGGCCGCCGCGCTGGGGCTGCCGCCCGGCGTGCGGCTGCGCCGGGTCGAGTTGCCGCTGGCGACGCGTTCGATCCTGGCCGGCATCAAGACCGCGGCGGTGATCAACGTGGGCACCGCCACGCTGGCGGCGCTGATCGGCGCCGGCGGCTACGGCCAGCCGATCCTCACCGGCATCCGGCTGGACGACGTGGGCCTGATCCTGCAGGGCGCGGTGCCGGCTGCCGTGCTGGCGCTGCTGGTGCAGGGGCTGTTCGAGCTGGTCGAGCGCCGGCTGACGCCGCGCGGGCTGCGGCTCGAGGCACGCCAGTAGGCTGCGCTCAGGCCTTCCTGAGGAAGCAGACCTTCAGCACCAGTCCCTTGATCTTGTCCGAGTTGCCTTCGATGTGCTCGTGGTCGCCCTCGACCAGGCGGATGTTGCGGATCAGCGTGCCCTGCTTCAGCGGGATCGACGAGCCCTTCACCTTCAGGTCCTTGATCACCGTCACCGTGTCGCCACTGTTCAGCACATTGCCGTTGACGTCGCGCACCACCGGCGCAGCCTCGCCCGCCGGCGCCTGCGCCGCGATCGGCCACTCGTGGCCGCAGTCGGCGCAGACGTAGTTGTCGCCATCGGGATAGGTGTTTTCCATCGCGCACCGCGGGCAGGCGGGGATGTCGGACATCGGTCGATCCTGGTCGTTCGTCGAGCGCCGGCGATTATACGGGGCCTGCGGCACGCGTCACCGGATGGCGCCGGCTCGATTATGCTGAGCGTCCTGCCGTCGAGGTATCCGCCATGTACCGTTCCCTGCTGCTGTTGCTGGCGCTCGCCATGTCCGTATCCGTCTGCCGCGCCGCCGCGCCGGAGGAAGCCGCGCTGGGCGGACTCGACCACGTCACGTTCCCGGCACCGCACCGCGTGGCCTCCGGGCGCCTGCAGGCCAGCGACATCCCCGCGCTGAAGCGCGCCGGCATCCGCCAGGTGATCGACCTCAGCCTGGACAGCGAGACGCCCGGTTTCGACGAGGCCGCCGCGGTGCGCGCGGCCGGCATCGGCTATCACAACCTGCCGATCCGCGGCGCCGCCGATCTCACCCGCGAGCGCGTGGTGCAGTTCGACCGCCTGCTGCGCGAGGCCGGCGACCAGCCGACCCTGGTGCATTGCGCCAGCGGCAACCGGGTGGGCGCGATGATCGCCCTGCGCGCCGCGCTGCTCGGCGGCCAGTCGACC
Source organism: Rhodanobacter sp. (assembly GCA_024711345.1). Taxonomy (GTDB): domain Bacteria; phylum Pseudomonadota; class Gammaproteobacteria; order Xanthomonadales; family Rhodanobacteraceae; genus Rhodanobacter. The sequence goes on from JANJTA010000025.1 coordinate 69,165, forward strand.
GACGCCGCGCTGGCGGAAGGCCGCCGCTGGGGCCTGAAAGGCCTGGAACCGGCCGTGCGCGAGCGGCTGCAGGCGCGAGAGGGCGAGGCCACCAAGGCCGCGACGCCGCCCGAACACTGAAGCGGCGCGACCGACGATGCCAGGGCCGGCGCGCAAGTGGGGTACCATGCGCGCCACCTCGAACTGCCCCGCCACGGCCCTGGACCCGATCCCCGCCTCGCCGCCCGTTTCCACCCCGCTGCCGCTGCGCGCGGTGCTGCTGATGCTGGCCAGTGCCGGTTTCTTCGCGCTGATGGCGGTGACCATCCGCTTCGCCTCGGCCCAGCTGCACCCGTTCCAGATCACCTTCTTCCGCAGCACGTTCGGCGCCCTGTTCGCCCTGCCACTGCTGCACGGGCACGGCCTGGCGCTGCTGCGCACGCCACGCTTCGGCTTCTACGTGATGCGCTGCGTGCTCGGCATGGGCGGCATGCTGGCCGGCTTCTGGGCGATCGTGAACCTGCCGCTGGCCGAGGCGGTGGCGCTGTCGTACTCCTCGCCGTTGTTCGTCACCATCGGCGCGGTGATCTTTCTCGGTGAGGTCGTGCGCCGGCGCCGCTGGAGCGCGGTGGTGGCCGGCTTCATCGGCGTGCTGGTGATCGTGCGCCCCGGCAGCGCGGCGTTCGCCGCCGGCAGCCTGGTGGCCCTGCTCGCGGCGGCGCTGACCGGCGCGGTGACGATCAGCATCAAGTCGCTGACCGGCAGCGAGCCGGCCGACCGCATCGTGCTGCTGACCACGCTGCTGTGGGTGCCGCTGTCGCTGCCCGCTGCGCTGACCGTCTGGCAATGGCCACATGCCGGCATCTGGCCATGGCTGGTGCTGTCCGGCGCGCTGGGCACCAGCGGCCACTGGTGCTGGACGCGCGCGCTGCGGCTGGCCGACGCCTCGCTGCTGGCGCCGTTCAGCTACCTGCAGTTGCTGATCGTGGCCGTGCTGGCGTGGTGGATCTTCGGCGAACAGGTGGACCGCTACACCGCGGTCGGCGCGGCCATCATCATCGGCGCCAGCCTGTACATTGCCCGGCGCGAACACAACCTCGCGCGCCAGCGGCGCCGCGAGCTGCGCGCCGCAAACGCCGAGCCGTCGATCTGACGCGAACCGCGTCCGGCGCCGGTCACTCCACGTCGGACCAGGCCGGCAGCTCCGCCAGATCCGCAAGGTCCGGCAGGCTGGCCAGCTCCGCCAGCAGGTTGGACGGCTCGGGCGCAGCTGCCGCCGCCAGCGGCCAGCGGCCCACCACCTCGTACCTGGACTGGCCGAAGAAACTGCGGATCAGCACGAACTCGGACACCTGCCACTGGATCGCCGCGACCGATTCCTCGACCGCATCGACGGCATGGCCGTGCAGCACGGCCACGTGCGGCAGGAAGCTGGACACGCCGCTGACCTGCAGCCCCACGCGCGATTGCGCCGCGGCAATCGCCTTGCGCAGCTCCAGCGCCACGGCAGTGGTGAGGCCGTCCGCGCACAGCACGAACGGAAACCGCCCCTCCCTGGCGCTGAAGCGCATCGCCGCATCCAGGGTGACGGTGAACTCCTGGGCGCGCACCTCGCCAGCCGCGGCCAGCAGCGCTTCTTCCAGCGGCCGGCGCAGCCGCTCGGGCCTGCCCATCGGGCACAGCGTCAGGTGCAGATCCTCGATGCCGACCGGCACCCCGTCGACCCGGTGCGACTTGCGGAAACGTTCGCCCACGCCAGCGATCGCACGACGGGTCTGCTCATCCGGCAGCAACGCAAAAAAGTAGTTGATGCCGGCGGCGAGTTCGAACGGGTTGGTTGAAGTGGAAATGAGCGCTGCCTCCATGCCGTCACGCCAGTACCCCCTTGCCGGCGGTCCCGCGACACCCAGGCCGGTTCGGTCAATAGAGTCGAGCTTGCCGCTTGTCGAGGAGGCGCACAAGTACCGTCCTCGCCCACGGCCCGAGGCAGCGCTCATATCCCCGCTCCGCGACATGATCCATGACGACCGCGGGGCGGCTTCCCACGCTGGAACCGCGTGTGTAGATTCTCCGAACCCGCACGCGCGATTCGAGCCATGTCGCCACCGTTATCCGCCGCCCTTCTCTGCCTGTTCGCATTTGTTGTGCCCATGGCGACCGCTACAGGGGCCGGTCAACCGCAGGCGCGCAACTTCTTTCAGGAACTCAAGCCGCTACCCAACGATCTGGCGCGCTACCAGTACCTGCACCAGCTGATGCCGCAACTTTCCGAGGACGAGCGGAAGCAGGCGCGCCAGTTCCTCGCCTTCGCCGATGCCAACCTTGGCCTGTACCGGGTCGCCATCAGCGACTTTCCGTTCACCAGCGCCGGTCACGTCGATCTGGCCATGCCGTCACCCGCGCAATGGCGTGCCGGCGACGCTGTGGAGGCCATCGCCAGGCTCGCCGCGCACCGCCGCATCGTGATGGTCAACGAGGCTCACCACGACCCGCACACCCGCTTGCTTACGCTGGCACTGCTGCCGCGCCTGCGCGCGCTGGGCTACACACATTTCGCCGCCGAGGCGCTCGGCGAAAGGGATACCGGCCTGATGCGCCGTGGTTACCCGGTGACCGCGAGCGGAAGCGAATATCTGCGCGAACCACTGTACGGCAGCATCGTGCGCGAGGCGATCCGGCTCGGCTTCGTGATCGTGCCGTACGAGTCGTCCGACATGACGCCGCAAATCCGGGAAAACAGCCAGGCAAGCAATCTGTACCACCGTGTGTTCGTGGCCGATCCATCGGCACGCCTGTTCGTGCATGCGGGCTACGCGCATATCGACAAGGCTCCCGGCGGGCTGGGCGAGGATATCCGGCCGATGGCGATGGAGCTGAAGCGCCTGAGCGGTTTCGATCCCCTGTCCATTAACCAGACCGAATTCCGTGGCGTCGATTCCGCACGACAGTCGCCGCATTACCGGCAACTGGTCGCGGCATTCCACCCATACAGGGCGGTGGTTCTGCTGAACCGCGGGAATGGCAAGCCCTGGAGCGCCCACGCGCAGCGCAATGACGTCAGCGTGATCCTCCCGCCGAGCAGCGACACCCAGCGTCCCGGCTGGCTGCGCCGCGACCGGCGGCGCCATGCGTGGTCGATCGACACGGCCCTGTGCTCCGGCACGCGCCCTTGCGTGATCGAAGCGCGACCGACGACCGAACCGGACGACGCCACGCCGGCCGACCGTTACACCCTGCTGGGCACGCACGAGCAAGCCGCCCTTTATCTGCGGCCAGGCAAATACCGGGTGCGGGCGTGGGGAGTGAGTGGCAGGACGCTGGGCGAGCGCCGCATGGCGATCGGCAACGGCAAGTGAGGGGCGCCGCCGCGCGGCGCAGGGGCGTCAGCGCAGCTGGCTGTCCTTGCTGCCGCGGCGGTTGTACAGGCTGGCGTTGCGCTGCTCGGCGTCCTGCGCCTGCTGGCAGGCCACGCACAGGCGCACGCCGGGCACGGCCTGGCGCCGCGCGGCGGGGATCGGCGCGTCGCATTCCTCGCAGCGCTCCCGGCCCGGGCCCTGGCGCAATTGCTGGCGCGCACGCTGCACGCCATCGTTGACCGTGGCGTCGATCTGGTCCTGCACCGCGCCGTCGCCGGCCCAACCGGTTGCCATGGGAATCTCCGAAGGTATGACGGTATGCGCTTGTCTCGCCAAGGACTTGGGTGCATCCGGGCAGCGTTTCAAGCCGTGGCGGCGCCCCGTCGCCGGCGGCCACGGCCAGATGCCACCGCTGCGGCGATTGGCGTCATCGCCTTCGCCGCCGCAGGTGCCAGAATGCGCTTTCCGCCCCGCCAGGAGAATGCGTCGTGAGCACGCCCTCGCCCGCCACCACCGAGCAGCCCGCGCTGCGCAGCGACGACAGCGTCGCCAAGCAGCTGTTCCTGGGCAACATCCTGGAGGAGAACCTGTTCCCCTACCCGCAGATCCGCGCGCGCGACCGCGAGATGCTGGGCGCGATGACCGATGCGATCGACCAGTTCCTCGCCGACAAGACGGCCGAACTGAAGCAGTACGACCGCGACGCCGAGCAGCCGGCCGAGTTCATCCAGGCGCTGCGCGAGATGGGCCTGTTCGGCCTGATCATCCCCGAGGCGTTCGGCGGCATGGAACTCTCCAACGGCGCCTACGCGCGCGTGCTGGGCCAGACCTCCAGCCACGACAGCTCGGTGTCGTTGACCATCGGCGCGCACAGCTCGATCGGCATGAAGGGCCTGCTCCTGTTCGGCAGCGACGAGCAGAAGCAGCGCTACCTGCCGAAGCTGGCCACCGGCGAGATGATCGCCGCGTTCTGCCTGACCGAATCGGGCGCCGGCTCCGACGCCGCCTCGATCCGCACCAAGGCGACGCGCAACGACGACGGCAGCTGGACGCTCAGCGGCGAGAAGATCTGGATCACCAACGGCGGCATCGCCGACTTCTACACCGTGTTCGCGCGCACCGACACGCCCGAGGGCAAGATCACCGCGTTCCTGGTCGAGGCGAAGTGGCCGGGCGTGAGCCACGGTCCGCACGAGGACAAGATGGGCATCCGCGCCTCGAGCACCACCACCGTCGCCTTCGCCGACGTGCGGGTGCCGGCGCAGAACGTGCTCGGCCCGGTCGGCAAGGGCTTCAAGGTGGCCATGAGCATCCTCAACTCCGGCCGCACCGGTCTGGGCGGCGGCGCCGTCGGCGGCATGCGCACGCTGATCCGGCTCGCCTGTGCGCAGGCGAAGGAGCGCAAGCAGTTCGGCCAGTCGATCGCCGAGTTCGGCCTGGTGCGCGAGAAGATCGCGCAGATGAGCGTGGACTGCTTCGCCGCCGAGAGCGCGGTGTGGATGGTCGCGCACCTGATCGACGGCGGCGCCGGCGACTACTCGGTCGAGGCGGCGATGAGCAAGGTGTTCGCCAGCGAGGCGGTGCAGCGCGCGTCGTACGAAGCGCTGCAGATCGCCGCCGGCAACGGCTTCATGCGCGAATTTCCGTACGAGCAGATCACCCGCGACACGCGCATCTTGTCGATCTTCGAGGGTACCAACGAGATCCTGCGCCTGTACGTCGCACTGTCCGGCCTGAAGGGTGTGGGCGCGGGCCTCTCCGAGCTGAAGGCCGCCGTGGGCGACATCTTCAACGACCCGATCAAGGGCTTCGGCGTGCTCGGCACGTACACCGGCCGGCGCGTGCGCGAAGCCACCGGCTACGGCATCGACCGCATCGCGCACGAACTCTCGCCGCGGCTGCGCAAGGTGGCGGCCACCTACGAGAAGTACACGGTGGAGCTGTCCAAGTCGTCCGACGCGCTGCTGCGCCGCTACGGCAAGAAGGTGGCCGACCAGCAGCACGCGCAGAAGCGCCTGGCCGACATCGCCATCGACCTGTTCGTGGGCCTGTGCGTGCTGTCGCGCGCCGACGCGCTGGCGAAGCAATCCCACCCGGCCGCCGACGAGGCCGCCAGCATCGCCGAAATCTTCGCTCGACAGGCACGCCGGCGCATGGCGCGCAACGTGCGCGGGCTGGAGCGCAACGAAGACGAGGCGATCGAACAGTTGGCCGGTGCGGTGCTCGCGCACGACGGCTACCCGTTCGACGTGATCTGAAACCCGCCCAAGGAGAAGCTTCCATGAGTACACCCACCGTCCGCGCCCGCACCGGCAGCGCGCCGTACGCAGTCGATTTCACCGACGACCAGGGCAATACCTGGCGCGCCGACGAACCAGTCGACGAGGGCGGCGCCAATACCGGCCCGGCGCCGCACCGGCTGCTGCTGTCCGCGCTGGGCGCCTGCACCGCGATCACGCTGCAGATGTACGCCGCGCGCAAGGGCTGGCCGCTGCGCCATGTCGACGTCGAACTCAAGTTCAACCCCGACGGCACGCCTGCGGCGGGCAACGACATCACCCGCCTGATCACGCTCGAGGGCGAGCTGGACGACGAGCAGCGCGAACGCCTGCTGCAGATCGCCAACAAGTGCCCCATCCACAAGGTGCTGACCGGCGAGGTGCGCATCGCCTCGCGGCTTGGCGGCGATTCGCCGTAATGCGCCGACGTCCCGGTGCGGCCACGCCCTGGCCGCCCGGAAGGCCGGTCCGACGCGGAATCCGGGCCGGCATCACGCGCCCGCCGCGTCCATGCTTCGCCCCGCCTTGACATCACCACCAAGGTGGGAGTAGATGCGGGCACGTGGCGCTTTCCGGGGAGGGAACGACCATGGTCTTTCAGAACGTGATTTGGGCGATCACGCTGACCGGAATGGGGCTGGTGGCACTGGGCTTCATTTACGCCATCGCGCAGGCCGGCAAGCCGGCCGATACCGCCGAAGCGGAGCGGGCACACCGAACATCCATCAGCTTGCGCCGCGCCTTGTTCGCGGCGCTTTTGCTGTTGGGCATCGGCATCGCCTGGGCCAGCCTGCGGCCCTTCCCCATCCCACCGCAGCACCAGCCGCTGCAGGCAGCACAGGTGGTCGAGGTGGTCGGCCACCAGTGGACCTGGGATGTCAGCCCGACCCACCTGAGGGCTGACGAGCCGGTGGAGTTCCGGGTGACCGCCAGCGACGTCAACCACGGTTTCGCGATCTACGCCCCGGATGGCCGCATCGTCATCCAGACCCAGGCGATGCCCGGCTTCACCAACAAGATCCTGTACACGTTCCGCACGCCGGGCACCTACAGGATCATGTGCCTCGAATACTGCGGCGTCGCCCACAACGGGATGACCGCCGAATTCGACGTCGCCGCGCGGGAGGACAAGTCATGAGCTCGCTCGAACTCTACCCGCAGGACGAGAAACTGCCGCGCGGCGAACATGTGGCGTTCAACCTGTACATGATCACCGCCCTGCTGCTGTTCGTGCTGATGATGCTGCTGGGCCTGACCATGCGCATGACCCAGGCCGACTGGACGCCGGTCCAGGCCGCGATGTTCTACAAGGTCATGACCATGCACGGCGCCGGCATGGTCGGCACCATGAGCCTGGCCAGCACCGCGGTGATGTGGTTCTTCCTGCGCAAGTACGTGTCGCTGCACCTGTGGGCGTTCCTGGGCAACTACGTGCTGTTCATGCTGGGCGCGCTGTGCATCATCTGGGCGGTGTTCGTCGGCAACTTCGCCAGCGCGTGGACCTTCCTCTACCCGTTGCCGGTGCACTCGATGGGACTGTGGAGCAACGGCACCGCTGCCATATTCATGCTCGGCTACCTGCTGATCGGCGTGGGCATGCTGCTGTTCTACCTGGACGCCGCGGCGGCCATCATCCGACGCTACGGCAACCTCGCCCGCGGGCTCGGGCTGCAATGGCTGTTCGGCGGCACGATCGACCCCACCCACCCCAAGGCCGTGGTCGCCGGCACCATGGTGATCATCGCCAACTCGCTGGGCATCCTCGCCGGCGCGGTGGTGCTGGTGATGTGCCTGATCAATGCCTACGACCCGGAAGTCGCGCTCAACGCGCTGGTGGTGAAGAACCTGATCTACTGGTTCGGCCACATGGTCATCAACGCCACCATCTACATGGGCGTGATCGCCGTCTACGAACTGCTGCCGCGCTACACCGGCAAACCGTACGGCATCTCGCGGCCGTTCCTGTGGTCCTGGGCGGCCAGCACCGTGTTCGTGATCATCGTGTTCCCGCACCACCTGCTGATGGATTACGCCGAGCCGCGCTGGATGCTGGTGATGGGCCAGATCATCTCCTACGCGGCCGGCTTCCCGGTGTTCCTGGTCACCGCCTACGGCGTGCTGACCAACATCCATCGCTCCGGCCTGCGCTGGAAGATGCCCTCGATGCTGGCCGTGCTGGCGCTGTTCGGCTGGGCCGCAGGCATCGTGCCGGCGATCATCGACGGCACCATCAGCGTCAACCGGGTGATGCACAACACGCAGTGGGTGCCGGGGCATTTCCACTTCTACCTGCTGCTCGGCGTGTTGCCGATGATCCTCACCCTGCTCTACCACGTGGTCGGCAGCCGCCGTCGCGCGCCGGTCAACGGCGGCCTGGATCGCGCCGGCCTGTTCCTGTACGTGACGGGCGGCATCGCCTTCTGCATGGTGTTCCTGTACGCCGGCCACATGAGCGTGGCCCGGCGCTTCGCCGCGCACCTGCCGGAATGGCTGCCGTACGACCGGGCCGGTTCGGTCGCCGCGATGGTGCTGATCCTGGGCATGCTGCTGTTCGCCACGCGCATCATCGTCGGCCTGCTCAAGGCACCGATCGATGCCGATCCTGCGCACCCTGCTGGCTAGCACCCTGCTGCTGGCGCTCGGTGGTGCCGTGCTGACGGTCGCCACCGACGGCTTCCAGGCCTTCACCAGCGAAACCGCGCGCCGCCTGGCAGTGCGGCGCGATCCGCCGCCGGTGCCGGCCGTGCTGCTGGAAACCCAGTCCGGAGCCCGCCTCGACCTGGCCGAGCTGCGCGGCCGCTGGGTGCTGGTCGACTTCATCTACACCCGCTGCCTGACCTGGTGCCTCGCGCTGGGCGGCGAGTTTGCGCAGTTGCAGGATCAGCTCGCCGCGCCGCTGGCCGACGGCCGGCTGGTTCTGCTCAGCATCAGTTTCGACCCGGCGCACGACACGCCCGCCGAGCTGGCGGCCTACCGGCAGCGCTTTCGCGGCCGCGATGGTGGCTGGATCGTCGCCCGGCCGACGAGCGAAGACGGCCTGCGCCAGTTGCTGCGCACCTTCGGCGTCACCGTGGTGCCGGACCGCATGGGCGGCTACGTGCACAACGCCGCGATCCAGGTGGTCGACCCGCAGGGGCGGCTGGTGCTGATCCTCGATGCGGGCAACCCGCAGGCCGTCGCGCAGACCATGCGGGGCAAGCTGCCATGAGGATCGCCGGCCGGCAACGCCTGGCCCCGGCCTTTGCCGCCGTGCTGTTCGCGGCCCTGCTGCTGCCGCCGGCGCGGGCGTGGCTGGAAGGCCGCATGAGCCTGCAGATGCTGGTGCAGATACCGCTGCTGATCGGGGTCGGCTGGCTGCTGTCCGCCGCGTTGCCGCCGCGGCTTGGCGAGGGCATCGCGCGCTGGAACCAGCACGGCATCAGCAGCGTGGTGCTGGCCAGCCTGGCCGGCATGTTCTGGATGCTTCCGCGCTCGCTCGATGCGGCGATCGGCGAGCCGTGGATGGCGGTGGCGAAGTTCGCCAGCGTGCCCTTGCTGATCGGCCTGCCGCTGGGACTGGGCTGGCCACGCATGGGCTTCGTGGTGCGCGGCGTGTTCCTGCTCGAACTGATCGCCACGTTTTTCCGGCTGGGCTGGCTGTATCTGGTCTCGCCGGTGCGCCTGTGCAACAGCTACCTGCTCGACGACCAGCAGCGCTCGGGCGAGGCCATGCTGGTGATCGGCAGCCTCATCCTGGCCGGCGTGATGATCAAACTGCTGTGGGGACGCTTCGACTCGACCTGAGGCGACTGCCCGGCCAGCCATGGCCGCGCCGATGCTCCTTCAGACCCATCGCGGCGGACGCAGCCGCCGCAGCGGTGCCGGAATGCCGCCGTGCTCGGCGGTCAGCCCCGACATCACCATCCGCCGGAACGGCGAGAGCCGCGCGCCGGCGCCCAGCGCCAGCTTGCGCAGTGCGCGCGCCGGGCGGCGGTCGTCGGTGTACAGGCCGGCCAGTGCGTTGGTGGCCAGGTACAGCGGCCGCGTGGCCAGCCGCAGCCGGCGTTCGTAGCGCGCCAGCAACGCTGGTGCGGCGATGGACTGGCCGGCGGCCCGCGCAGCGCGCAGTTCGCGCGCCAGCAGGTCCTCCCCGAGCAGGCCGAAATTGAAGCCATGCGCGGTGACCGGGTGCATGCCCACTGCCGCGTCGCCGAGCAGGGCGAAGCGTTCGGCCACGAAACGCTTCGCGTACACGCCCACCAGCGGATAGGTGCAGCGCGGGCCGGCCACGGTCATCGTGCCCAATCGCTGGCCGAAACGCTCGGCCAGCGCCGCTTCCAGCGCCGCATCGTCCAGCGCCAGCAGCTCGCGCATCGCCGGCGGAGCCAGGGTCAGCACCACCGACGAAGTGTGCGCATCGTGCAACGGCAGCAGGGCCAGGGTCTGGCCGTGGCCGAACCACTCCCATGCCACCTGCTCATGCGGCACCTGGTGGCGCATGCGCAGCACCAGCATGGTCTTGCCGAAGTCGCGCATATCGGCGGCAATGCCCATCGCGCGGCGCGTCTCGGAGAAGCGGCTGTCCGCCGCCACCAGCAGCGACGCGCGCAGTGTGTCGCCGTTGCCCAGCACGACCTCGGCGCCTTCGTTGCCGGTGCGCACCGCCTCGACCCGCACCCCGGTGATCCGCTCGACCTCGGGTAGCGCCATCACCTCTTCGTACGCGGCACGACGGATCGCGTGGTTCGACAGCAGCCAGCCCAGCTGCTCCGTGCCGGCCTCGCCGTGGCGGAACATCAGCCCGTCGCGGTCGTCGCCGTCGAGCACCATCGCGTCACGCAGCGTGCCGATTTCCTCCTCGCGCAGGCGCGCCCACAGGCCCAGTTCGCGCAGCAGCCGCCGCGAGTGGTGGGTTATCGCGATCTCGCGGCCGTCGTCGGCTGGCGCGCTCAGCGCCGCCTCCTCCTGCCGCTCGACCAGCGCGACGCGCAGGCCGCTGCCGGCCAGCGAGCGGGTGAAACACAGCCCGGCGGGGCCGGCGCCGATGACCACGATATCGAACGACATGGGCAGCACGCTCCAGAGGGGATGATCGTCATGCGACGAGGCACGACGTCGGCCCGCGCCGACGCCGTCAGGACAGGATCGCCGGCCGCGGCCGCGTCAGCCGCCGCAACCGCCGCAGCAGATCGACGGCAGCTGCACCACCTGCTTCGGCGCCACCGTCCAGCCCACCTGGCGCAGCACCTCGATCAGGTCCGCCGCCGTCGCCGAGGCGGAGACGCGCATCACCAGGCCGCTCATGTCCAGGTCCGCCACCGCGGTCGGATCGACCCGGAACAAGGCGTCCTGCACCACGGCCGGATCAGGGGCGGCTTCGGTCAAGGCAATATGGAATTCCATGGGATTTCCTCGTTTCATGGGTGCCGTATCGGCGCCGTCAACCGCCATGTTCGGCACACCCTCCGGCGGCCACCTTGACCCAGGTCAAGCGCGCGCCGGGCCATGTCGATCCGGGCGGTGGCCATTCGTCGCATGAACAACTCCTCGCCGAAGACGCCCGCCATGGCCTTGCAGCTCTACGCCCATCCGTTCTCCTCCTACTGCCAGAAGGTATTGATCGCGCTGTACGAGAACGGCATTCCGTTCGAATGGCGCATGCTCACCCCGGACGATGCCGCCACCCACGCCGAGTTCACCGCGCTGTGGCCGATCCGCCGCTTTCCCCTGCTGCGCGACGGCGAACGCGCGGTGGTCGAGTCGAGCATCATCATCGAGTACCTCGACCGGCATTACCCCGGCACTGCACCGCTGATTCCCGTCGACGCCGACAGCGCGCTCGAAGCGCGCGCGATGGACCGCTTCTTCGACCACTACGTGCACACACCCCAGCAGAAGATCGTGTGGGACAGCCTGCGCCCCGCGGCCGATCGCGATCCCTACGGCGTCAAGGAGGCACGCGCCATGCTCGACACCGCCTACGCCTGGCTCGACCGCAAGCTCGCCGGTCGCTACTGGGCTACCGGCGGCGACTTCAGCCTCGCCGACTGCTCTGCCGCGCCTGCACTGTTCTACGCCGACTGGACCCACCGCATCCCGGCAACCTTCGGCAACGTCACCGCCTACCGGCAGCGCCTGCTGGCGCGCCCCTCGTTTGCCCGCGCGGTGGACGAGGCGCGGCCGTACCGTTCCTACTTCCCGCTCGGCGCGCCCGACCGCGACTGAGCCAGCCCGCAGGAGACCCGCCATGCACCATCCACCCATCGTCAGCCGCGAGCAATGGCAGGCCGCGCGCCAGGCTCAACTCGCGGAGGAAAAGGCGCTGACCCGCGCGCAGGACGCCGTGAACGCCAAGCGTCGGCGGCTGCCGATGACGCGCGTCGCCGACCGCTACACGTTCGGCTCACCCGCCGGCACGCACACCTTCGCCGAGCTGTTCGAGGACCGGCCGCAGCTGATCGTCTACCACAACATGCTGGCGCCGGATTCGGACCACGTCTGCCCCGGCTGCTCGTTCTACTGCGACCAGATCGGCAACCTCGACCACCTGCACGCGCGCGGCGTCACCTTCGCGGTGGTGTCGCGCGCGCGGGTAGCCGAGATCGAGCCGGTCAAGGCGCGGCTGGGCTGGCGCTTCCCCTGGTACTCCTGCTTCGGCACCCGTTTCCACGAAGACTTCGTGACTGCCGAAGGCGCGCCGTTCGGCCTGTCGGTGTTCCTGCGCACCGACGAGGGCATCTTCCAGACCTGGTTCACCACCGGCCGCGGCGTCGAGCTGCCGATCAGCAGCTTCGGCCTGCTCGACGTCACCCCGTGGGGCCGCCAGGAAGTCTGGGAGGACTCACCCGAAGGCTGGCCGCAACATCCCACCTGGAGCCAGGTGAAGATCCACGACCAGTACTGAAGCCGCCACCCCGCTTCGCAGGAGCCCGCTCGCGGGCGATGCCCTTAGCTCTTCCGAATCCCGAAAAGCATCGCCCGCAAGCGGGCTCCTACCGCGCGGGCGGGTCACTCGGCCGGCAGCGCCTCGGCGCGACGCAGCCGGCGCCCCTTCCACAGGTAGCCGACGCCCAGCAGCACGAACCACACGGGGCTGGCGATCAGCGCCTCGCGGGTATCCGGCTGCAGGCTGAGCAGCACCAGCACGAACACGAAGAACGCCAGGCAGGCCCAGCACATGAACACGCCGCCGGGCATCTTGTAGATCGAGGCCTCATGCAGGTGCGGGCGCTTGCGCCGGTAGGCGATGTAGGCGAACAGGATCAGCGACCACACGAACATGAACAGCACGGCCGACAGCGTGGTGATCAGGGTGAACGCGGTGATCAGGTCGGGGATCAGGTAGATCATCGCCGCGCCCAGCAGCAGGCAGAAGCAGGAGAACAGCAGGCCCAGCGACGGCACCGCCGCGCGCGACAGCCGCGCAAAGGTCTTCGGCGCATGCTGCTCCTCGGCCAGGCCATACAACATGCGGCTGGTGGAGAAGATGCCGCTGTTGGCCGAGGAAGTGGCCGAGGTCAGCACCACGAAGTTGATCAGGCTGGCTGCGGCCGGAATGCCGGCCAGCACGAACAGCTCCACGAACGGGCTCTTGCCCGCTTCCACCAGGCGCCACGGCGTCACCATCATGATCGCGACCAGGGCCAGCACGTAGAAGATGATGATGCGGATCGGGATCGAGTTGATCGCCTTGGGCAGGTTGCGCTTCGGATCGGCCGTCTCGGCGGCGGTGGTGCCCACCAGCTCAATGCCGACGAAGGCGAACACCGCGATCTGGAAGCCGGCGAAGAAGCCGCTGATGCCCTTCGGGAACAAGCCGCCGTCGTTCCACAGGTTGGCCAGCGACGCCTTGTGCCCGGTCGGCGAGGTGAAGCCCCAGGCGACCAGCGCGAAGCCGGTCACGATCAGCGCGATGATCGCCACGATCTTGATCAGCGCGAACCAGAACTCCATCTCGCCGAACAGCTTCACCGTGACCAGGTTCAGGCTGAGCAGCAGCAGCACGCACAGCACCGCGGGAATCCACGGCGCCAGCGCCGGAAACCAGAACTGCGCATACGCGGCGATCGCGATCACGTCGGCGATCGCGGTGATCACCCAGCAGAACCAGTAGGTCCAGCCGCAGAAGAAGCCGGCCCACGGCCCGAGCAGGTCGGTGGAGAAGTCGATGAAGGACTTGTACTGGAGGTTGGACAGCAGCAGCTCGCCCATCGCCCGCATCACGAAGAACAGCATCACGCCGATGATCAGGTAGACCAGCAGGATCGACGGCCCGGCCAGGCTGATCGTCTTGCCCGAGCCCATGAACAGGCCGGTGCCGATCGCGCCACCGATGGCGATCAGTTGCAGGTGCCGGTTGGAAAGGCTGCGCCTCAGGTGCTCGGGGTGTTCCAGCGATGCGGTCATGCGGCGCGCCTTGTCATGGAAAGCGGCCAACATACCGAAAAGCGCGCGCGGCATCCATGCGCTGCGCGCCGCTCTCCACCCGTGCCCGGCTCAATGCTGTCCGCGCGGCTTCGCCGGCAGGCTGTGCAGGTAGGCGTACAAGGCGCCGATCTCCTCGTCGGTGAGGTACTTGGTCACCCGCACCGGCATGTAGTCGGTTTTCAGCACCCGGCCGCCGGGCGCCACGCCGTCGCGCAGCGCCTTCTTCAGGTCGGCCTCGCTCCAGCTCACCAGGCCGCTCGGGTCCGGCGTGAGGTTGGCGGCGTCGGGCCAGTCCGGCGGCGTGCCGGGAATGTGCCCACCGGAGAAGCCCTTGCCGTGGCAGCCGGCGCAAGCGGCGGCGAGGTAGGCACCGTACGCGGCAGTGGGGCCGGCCGGCGGCGGCGCACTGCGCTGCACCGTGTGGTCGACGATCTCCGCCGGCAGCAGCGGCACCTTGCCGGCCACGAACAGCACGCGCCCCAGCGGGCCGACCCGGTTCGGCGGCGGCGTGCGCTCGACCGCCGGCACGCTGTGCAGATAGGCCAGCAGGTCGCCCATATCCTGGTCGCCGAGGTGGCTGAACTCCTGCGCCGGCATGAACAGCAGCGGACGACCGTCCGGCGCCACGCCGTGGCGGATCGCACGCACCCGGTCCGCGTCGCTGAGCTTGCCGCCCGGCCCGCCGGACGTGAGGTTGGTGCCCGACAGCCGGGCGAACAGCGGATCGTCGATGAAGGTGGCGCCGCCCAGGTCGGCGCCGTGGCAATCCTTGCAGCCGCGAATCGCGGCGATGTGGCTGCCCCGTTCGATCGCCGCCGCATCGGCAGGCACCGCCGGCGCCGGCGGGTCGATCCGGTACACCTTCGCCATGCGCCGCTCGCTCAGCCCGTAGGCCGCGAGCAGCACCACCACCAGCAGCACCAGCACGGCGGCCAGCAGGCGGCCGAGCCACTTCAATGCCTTGCGCATATCGTTCCCTCCCCGACGTCCCCCCGCTTTCAGTAGCGGTCGGGTTTAGAGTCCGGGGCTGATCGTATCTGTCTTTGCCAAGTGCTGTGCATAGGCAGCTGGCGTCATCCCGCTGAGGGCGGCCTTTGGTCTCTCTTCGTTGTATTCGCGTC
>JANJTA010000006.1 GCA_024711345.1 Rhodanobacter sp.
AGCGTTCAGACATCCGATCATCGAAGATCCGCCAAGCCGATCCTTACGCGTGCAGGCTCACGCCGGGGGCGGGCCTAAGATACCGTTGCAGCTTGCGGCAGATAAAACGGAACGGGGGCGCGAATCTACGGCGCTGGCGCAAAGCCAAGGGAGCCCGACGGCGTCACCCCGTTCCCACCGATGATCAGTCGGCGATTCTCGTCCAGTCGCGAACCAGAATCGACACATAAGGAGCCCGCTCGCGGGCGGTGCTCTGGTTTGTCTCTGCGTTCTTGTGAAGAGCGTTCAAGCAAGAGCTTTCAAAGCAAGAGCTTTCGTGCGCCTGCGGCGCCCGAGTTACTTTCTCTTTGCGTGGCCAAAGAGAAAGTAACGGCGGTTTCTCTCGGGCAAGCGAGAGAAAGTGACTCACCCTCCGAAGGAGGACGAAAGCTTTTGCTTCGAGGCTCTTGCTTCACGAGCCATCAAGCGCTCTCTACGAGAGAGAAAGCTCAGGCACCCAGCGCCAACCGCGCCCCCAGATCCAGCAACGGCGCCGCGATCAGCAGCCGCGCCAGCAGCAGCGCGATCATCACCGCCATCGGCGCAAAGTCGATCTGGCCGACGATCAGCCGGCCATGCAGCGGGCGCAGCAGCGGGGCGACGATGCTGCCGGCCAGCTGCAGCATGGGGTGGCGGCGGTCCACGGCGAACATGCTCAGCAGCGACCAGCCGAAGATCAGCACCAGGTAGCACAGCAGCATGAAATCGAGCAGTTCGGCCAGCGACAGCACGATCAGGCCGAACGGGTGCGGCATCACCCCGAGCAGGGCGAACAGCAGCAGGCGTTTCAGCAGCATCGCCAGCCACGCCAGCAGCAGGGCGGCCAGGTTGAGCCGGCGCCAGTTCGGCAGCACGCGGCGGATCGGTGCCAGCACCGGGTTGGTGCTGCGGTAGACGAACTGGCTCAGCGGGTTGTGGAAGTCCGCGCGGCAGGCTTCCGCCGCCACGCGCAGCAGCAACAGCACGACCACCGCGTCGAACGCCAGGTCGAGCAGCAGGGACAGCGCATTCAGCAGGTAGCTCACGGCAGTTTGTCCAGTTCGGCGGCGAGTTCAGCGCCGCGTCGGGTGGCCGCCGCCATGGCGCGGGCGACGACGTGCGGCAGGCCGTCGGCGGCGAAGCTTTCCAGCGCGGCCTGGGTGGTGCCGTTGGGCGAGGTGACGCGCCGGCGCAGCAGCGCCGGGTCCTCGCCGCCTTCGACCAGCATGCGACCGGCGCCGAGGCAGGTCTGCGCGGCGAGCGCGCGCGCGGTATCGCGCGGCAGGCCCTGCGCCACCGCGGCGGCCTCCAGCGCCTCGACCACGGCGAAGAAGTACGCCGGGCCGGAACCGGACAGCGCGGTGACGGTGTCCATCAGCGCCTCGTCGTCGATCCAGCGGGTGAGCCCGGCGGCGTCGAGGATGTGCTGCGCCTGCGCCTTCTGCGCCGCACTTACCCGGCGGTTGGCGCACAGGCCGGTGGCGCCGGCGCCGATCAGCGCCGGCGTGTTGGGCATGCAGCGCACGATCGGCAGGCTGCTGCCGAACCAGCGCTCCAGCTGGTCCAGCCGCACGCCGGCGGCGATCGAGATCAGCAGCGGCCGCTGGCGCTGCAGGATGTCGTGCAGATCGGCGTGGA
The DNA here is from genome assembly GCA_024711345.1 of Rhodanobacter sp. Classification (GTDB taxonomy): domain Bacteria; phylum Pseudomonadota; class Gammaproteobacteria; order Xanthomonadales; family Rhodanobacteraceae; genus Rhodanobacter. The sequence continues at coordinate 1,657 of JANJTA010000006.1, forward strand.
TCGACGGCATCACCTGCGGTTTCACCGCCAGCAGGATCACCTCGGCGTCCGCCACCGCCAGCCGGTTCTCGGCGTAGCAGGCGATGCCGAAGTCGCGGCCCAGCGCCTGGCGCGCCTCGGCCAGCGGCTCGGCCACGCTGAGGCTGGCCGGCGCCACGCCGGTTTTCAGCAGGCCGCCGATCAGGCTGCGCGCCATGTTGCCGCCGCCGATGAAGGCAATTCGTGTCATGCAGGGCTCCTCATCCGTCCAGACCACGTACCTTACCGGAGCCGGCACGCGAGCGACGGGTTTTGCCGGCGCAAGGCCGCGTGCCTGGGTGCCGTCGGAGCCGGCTGGCGATTTTTCGACCGGGTGCGCAAACCGCGTCGGCAGTTTGCGCAAGGAGGGCGGAAAGACTGGCCGCACAGCCGCTTGCCCGAGTAGTATCGACGCGGCTACAGGGGTGCGGAAAGCTCGTCCAGCTGGTGTCGCGGTGCCGGTCGCCATGCGTTGCGGCGCATTACACCTGCGGATGCCGTCCGGCCCCGGATGTGGCAGACGAATCCATGCCATCCAGACGATCGGTTGAGGGGGAAACGACTTCATGGACATTGCCGAACTGCTTGCCTTCTCGGTGAAGAACAAGGCCTCGGACCTGCACCTGTCCGCCGGGCTGCCGCCGATGATCCGCGTGGATGGCGACGTCCGCCGCATCAACATCCCCGCGCTCGAGCACAAGCAGGTGCACTCGCTGATCTACGACATCATGTCGGACAAGCAGCGGCGCGACTACGAGGAGTTCTTCGAGACCGACTTCTCGTTCGAGATTCCCGGTCTGGCGCGCTTCCGCGTCAACGCGTTCAACCAGAACCGTGGCGCCGGCGCGGTGTTCCGCACCATTCCGTCCGAGGTGCTGACGCTGGAGGACCTCGGCGCGCCGCGCATCTTCAAGGAGCTGATCGAGCAGCCGCAGGGCCTGATCCTGGTGACCGGGCCGACCGGCTCGGGCAAGTCGACCACGCTGGCGGCGATGGTCGACCACATCAACAAGAACGAATACGGGCACATGCTCACGATCGAGGACCCGATCGAGTTCGTGCACACCTCGCAGAAGTGCCTGGTCAACCAGCGCGAGATCCATCGCGACACGCTGGGCTTCAACGAGGCGCTGCGCTCGGCGCTGCGCGAAGACCCGGACTACATCCTGGTCGGCGAGTTGCGCGACCTGGAGACCATCCGCCTGGCGCTGACCGCGGCGGAAACCGGCCATCTGGTGTTCGCCACCGTGCACACCAGCTCGGCGGCGAAGACCATCGACCGCATCATCGACGTGTTCCCCGCCGGCGAGAAGCCGATGGTGCGCTCGATGCTGTCCGAGTCGCTGCGCGCGGTGATCTCCCAGTCGCTGCTGAAGAAGGTCGGCGGCGGGCGCATCGCGGCGCACGAGATCATGGTCGGCATCCCGGCCATCCGCAACCTGATCCGCGAGGACAAGGTGGCGCAGATGTACTCCTCGATCCAGACCGGCCAGCAGTTCGGCATGCAGACGCTGGACCAGTGCCTGCAGGACCTGGTCAAGCGCGGCCTGGTGACCCGCCAGCAGGCGCAGGGCTACGCCAAGAACAAGGACAATTTCAAATGAGGCGGGGATTCGGGATACGTGATTCGGGATGGGCAAGAGCCAGGACCCGATCCCCGATGCCCGGCGGTTTTTTTCGAATCCCGTATCCCGAATCCCTGAGGTAACGCCATGAGCGACTTCGATTTCACCTCCTTCCTGAAGTTGATGGTGCACAAGAAGGCCTCCGACCTGTTCATCACGGCAGGCGTGGCGCCTTCGATGAAGGTGCAGGGCCGCATCGTGCCGATCACGCAGAGCCCGCTCTCGATCCAGCAGGCGCGGGACATGGTGCTCAACGTGATGACTCCGGGTCAGCGCGAGGAGTTCGAGAAGACCCACGAGTGCCAGTTCGCGATCTCCGCGCAGGGCGTGGGCCGCTTCCGCGTGTCGTGCTTCTACCAGCGCAACTGCGTGGGCATGGTGCTGCGCCGGATCGAGTCGAAGATCCCCACCATCGAGGAGCTGACGCTGCCGCCGGTGATCAAGCAGCTGGCGATGACCAAGCGCGGCATCATCGTGTTCGTCGGCGCCACCGGTTCGGGCAAATCGACCTCGCTGGCGGCGATGATCGGCTACCGCAACCAGAACTCGACGGGGCACATCATCACCATCGAGGACCCGATCGAGTACGTGCACAAGCACGAGGGCTGCATCATCACCCAGCGCGAGGTCGGCATCGACACCGACAGCTGGGACAATGCGCTGAAGAACACCCTGCGCCAGGCGCCGGACGTGATCATGATCGGCGAAGTCCGCACCCGCGAGGGCATGGACCACGCCATCGCCTTCGCCGAAACCGGCCACCTGGTGCTGTGCACGCTGCACGCGAACAACGCCAACCAGGCGATGGATCGCATCCTGCACTTCTTCCCCGAGGATCGCCGCCAGCAGCTGCTGATGGACCTGTCGCTGAACCTGAAGGGCATCGTGGCGCAGCAGCTGATCCCGACGCCCGACGGCAAGGCGCGCCGGGTCGCCGTGGAGATCCTGCTGGGCACGCCGCTGGTGCAGGACTACATCCGCCAGGGCGAGATCCACAAGCTGAAGGAAGTGATGAAGGAGTCCACCCTGCTCGGCATGAAGACCTTCGACCAGAGCCTGGTCGAGCTGTACCACGCCGGCGAGATCAGCTACGAGGACGCGCTGCGCTACGCCGACAGTTCCAACGAGGTGCGCCTGCGCATCAAGCTGGCCCAGGGCGGCGACGCGCATACGCTGTCGCAGGGCCTGGAAGGCGTCGAGCTGGAAGAAAGCCCCGACTCGCAGAACTTCAACAGCAACTTCCTCAACCGCTGAAACGCCCCACCGTCGGCAAAAAAGGCGCCTCCGGGCGCCTTTTTCGTTTTGGACGTTGTCGAGCGAGGCGTGGCGGCCTCTTGCCCTTCGGGAGGGTAGCTGCGCATTTTGTTACGAAATCGTTGACGATTTCGTACTTTCTTGTTATCAACGCTCCGGGGATTTCCTTTGCCGGTTTAGCTGACCAGGGAGCGCGGCGGGCCGTTTCCCGTCCGTGGGTTCGCTGCGTCCGGCAGGGGTCTTTGTTGCTGCAATTCGTAAAATCTTGCGGTCCGTTCGATCGTCATTCGCAATTCTTCATGGGGAAAACAATGAATAAGTTTCCGAGTAACGCACGGCATCTGCTGCGTCTTTCCGCGCTGTCGGTAGCGCTGGGCGTGTCGCTGGCCGGTACCGCGCTGGCGCAGTCCAACATCACCGGCTCCATCTTCGGCCAGGTCGGCGCGAAGCAGGGCGATACGGTGCTGATCCAGAACACGGACACCGGCTTTACGCGTTCGACCACGGTGGACGCCAGCGGCCGCTACCGCTTTTCGTCCCTGCCGGTCGGCAATTACAAGGTCACGCTGCAGAATCACGGAGCCACGGTCAGCAGTCGCGACAATATCGCCGTGGTGATCTCGGGCGGTTCGGAAGTGTCGTTCGCCTCGCCGGAACAGACCACCGAACTGGGAGCGGTTTCAGTCACCGCCTCCGCGCTGCCGGTCATCGACGTGTCGTCGGTGGACACTCGCACCGTGCTGACGGCTGAGCAGTTGCAGAAGCTGCCGCTGTCGCGCGACGTGCTGGCCGCGGCATTGCTGGCTCCCGGCGTCATCCAGGGTTCGAGTTACAACGCGCCGAGCTTCGGCGGTTCGGCGGCTTCCGAGAACGCCTACTACATCAACGGTTACGCGGTCACCAACCCGCTGACCTCGATCGGCCTGTCGACCTTGCCGTTCGATGCCATCGACCAGGAACAGGTGCTGACCGGCGGCTACGGTGCCGAGTTCGGCCGTTCCACCGGCGGCGTGATCAACATCGTGACCAAGCGCGGCAGCAACGAGTGGAAGGCCGGCGTCTACAGCATCTGGGAACCGCAGGCACTGCGTTCCGACCCGCGCAACATCTACTTCGCCAACACCGGGTTCTACGGCTCGGGCAGCCGCACGCCGACCGACGGCACGCTCTACCTGAACCGCAATCGTGCGCAGTACTGGACTTCCACCGTGGGCGCCTACGTCGGCGGTCCGCTGATCCAGGACAAGCTGTTCTTCTATGCGAATGCCGAGGTCGGCCGGCAGGAAGGCAACAGCGTCCGCTACTACACCAACTCCTCGGCGGCGAACCTCAAGCAGGCCTGGAACGACTATTCCTACAAGAAGCCGCGCTGGACGGCCAAGGTCGACTGGAACATCAACGACAGCAACATCCTCGAGTTGACCGGCATCTCCGACAAGACTCTGTACGATGCCAAGTACTCGCCGTACAGCTACACCGACGACACCCATACAGACACGCAGACCGGCGGCGTCTACACCAAGGACGGCGGCGAGCTCTACATCGGCAAGTACACCAGCTACCTCACCGATGACCTGACCCTGTCCGCGCTGTACGGCACGCAGAAGATCGACCACATCAGCACGCCCTGGGGCTACGATCCGGCCTGCCCGTACATCTCGGTGAATTCCCAGACCGCGGCCCCCGGCCAGACCTACAACACCTGCCAGAAGAGCACCGCGCTCATCCTGGTGCCGGGAGCCCAGGACAAGACCCGTGGCGGCCGCCTGGACATCGAGTACCGCATCGGCGACCACGACATCCGCGTGGGTTTCGACAAGCAGATCGCCGATTCGCTGACCGGCAAGAGCTACCCCGGCGGCTACGGCTGGATCTACGGCTGGCAGGCGAACCCCGCCGGGGCGATCGACACCGGCAACGGCGTGGGCTCGCCGGCCTCGGCCGGTGGGCTGGGCACACAGGGCTACTACGTCTACCGCTACTACAGCACCCAGCTGGCCAAGGTGAAGACCGAGCAGGAGGCGCAGTACGTCGAAGATCGCTGGCAGGTGAACAACAGCCTGCTGCTCTCGCTCGGTCTGCGCAACGAGCAGTTCACCAACTACAACAGCAGCAACCAGCCGTTCGCGCGTCAGCGCCACCAGCTGGCGCCGCGGCTGGGCGTTTCGTGGGACGTGTTCGGCGACTCCAGCCTCAAGGTGTTCGCCAACGCCGGCCGCTACCACCTGGCGATGCCGAACAACGTGGCTGTGCGCGGCGCATCCGGTTCGCTGATCACCAGCGAGTACTTCACCTATACCGGCGTCGATCCGCGCACCGGTGCACCGACCGGCCTCAGCCCGATCGCCGTGGACCGCAGCAAGGGCTACACCTGCGGCAACACCAACCTGGTCTCGACCAACCTCGAGTGTGGCGAGGCACCTGATCCGCGCACGGTGGCGGCCAAGGGCATGAAGTCGCACTTCCAGGACGAGTACATCCTCGGTGCGGAATACCAGGTCAGCCCGACCTACGTGGCGGGTGCCAAGGTCACCGTGCGCAAGCTGCGCAGCGCGATCGACGATACCTGCACCCAGACGCTGGGTGGCCGCTGCTTCCTGTTCAACCCGGGCCAGGCCAACACCTTCCTGCTGGAACAGGCCGACGGCAGCTTCATCGAGGCGCACTACACCAACGCCCAGCTCGGTTTCCCCAAGCTGAAGCGCAAGTACGCCGCGCTGGACCTGTTCGTGGAGCATCCGTTCGCCGACAAGTGGTACGGCAAGATCGGCTACACCCTGTCGCACAACTACGGCAACACCGAAGGCCAGCTGCTGTCCGACCTGGATACCGGCGCCGGCGGCCAGGCCGACGTGTCGGTGACCCAGGACTGGGACAAGCCGCAGCTGATGGTGGGCTCCAACGGTTCGCTGCCGAACGACCGCAGGCACCAGATCCGCGCGTTCGGCTACTACCAGTTCAGCAAGGAATGGCGCGTCGGTTCCACCGTGCAGGTGGCGTCCGGCCGTCCCAAGAGCTGCCTCAGCTTCTGGCCGGATACGACCACCAAGGGCATCTACAACTCGTCCAGCTACCACTACTGCGGCCTGAACATCACGGGTTCGCAGGTCGTGTTCGCGCCGCGCGGCACCAGCGGCACCACGCCGTGGACCTACCGTCTGGACCTCAACGCGGCGTACACGCCGGGCTGGGCGGACAACAAGCTTACGATGCAGGTTGACGTGCTCAACGTGCTGAATCGCCAGACGCCGCAGTACTACAACATGCGTTACGGGAGCAACCGCACCACAGTGAATCCCCTCTACGGCCGGGTGTTGGACTACACCAACCCGCGGACGGTGCGCTTCACCGTGCGTTACGACTTCTGAACGTAGTGGATGACGCGGGTTTGGCCTGAGGGGGCCAATGCCGAAGCATCTCCCCTTGAGCCGCCGGGTTTCCCGGCGGCTTTTTTTATTCGGGCGCGTTTCTTGTCGGCTCGGCGGCTACTTCTACTTCTCCGCCGGCGGCGTGCCGCCGACGGTCAGGCCGCTGGAGTCCACGCTCTTCACGCCCTTGACCATCCGGGCGACGCGTTCGGCGTGGTCCTTCTGTGTCTGCGAAGTCACCGTGCCGCTCAGCGTGACCACGCCATCGTGGGTCGAGACCGAAATGTCGGTGGCCGGGATGCCCTTGGTGGTGCCGAACTCGGATTTCACCTTGGTGGTGATCCAGGCATCGGCCGCCTTGTCCGGCACGGTCTGGTTCTCGGAGGATTGCTGCATGCGCGCGCCGGCGTCCTGGGCTGCGACCTGGCCGAACGGGATGGCCGCGAAGGCGAACACGAGGGTGGTGGCATACAAGCTGTGGCGGATCGTGGAAGTGCGCATGGCGATCTCCTTGGTGGGATGACGATGCCCGCCTGCCGCAGCGACCGGCGGGATGCTGTCGTCGCCATGGCAGCAGCCGGGCCGTGAACGCCGCGTGGCTGCTGCGGGCACCGGTTCAGCGCGGGATTACGGAGGCGAAAAGCGGGTCATGGCGATGTTGCCATCGCGTTGGACGCCGCGCGTTGCGCATGAAAAAACCGGGGCGCCGCGGCGCCCCGTTCTACGCGGAAGTACAGGGATCGAACAAGTGACGGCTTGGGGGAAGGCGGCTGCCGAGCAGCGTCCAAAAGAAGACGGGGCGCCAGTCGGTCGCCCCTTGGTTCCCGCATCAATCAGAACGTCAGGTGGAGGCCCAGACGCACCGCTCGGGGCGAACCGGGCATGATGTTGTTGTTGCTGTGGGCCGTCGCGTAGTACTTCTTGTCCAGCAAGTTCTCGACATTCAACTGCAATTTGAAGCTGCTGTTGACGGAGTAGAACACGGCGGCATCCACCCGCGTGAAGCCCGGCAGGACGACGGCGTTGTCGGTCGACACGAACACCTTGTCCTGATAGACGGCTCCGAGGCCGACGCCCCACTGCGGGTTGAAATCAAGGCGGTTCCAGATCGAAGCCGAGTTGCGCGGCACCTGGCCGAGCTCTTTGCCGTTGGTTACGCCCGGGGTCCGCACCTCACTGTTCTGACGGGCGTAGCCGGCCATGACCTGCCAGGAATCGGTGACCCGGCCGGCCAGGCCCAACTCGACGCCCTTGACCTGTTGGCCGTCGACCAGGATCTGCTGCGCCGGATTGTTCGGATCCACGATCGCGACATTCGTGCGGTCGAGGCGATAGATCGCGGCGGTCGCCGACATGCGGTCATTGACGTCCCACTTCGCGCCGATCTCGACGTTTTTGAAACGCTCGGGGTCGAGATTGCGATTGGTGACCGTGAGCGACGCCAACTGCTCGCCTGCGCGCGGGACGTAGGCGATGGAGTAGCTCGTGTACAACGAAACGTTTTCCTGTGGCTTGAAGATCAAGCCCGCCCGTGGCGAGAGCAGGTTGTCGCTGCTGGACAGCTCGACGCCGTTGCGGTTGTTGTGCAGGGTGACATCGAAGCGGTCGAAGCGTGCGCCCAGGATGGCCTTCCACGTTGGCGAGAGCTGGATCTGGTCCTGCACGTAGGCACCGGCTGTCTTGGCGACGCTGCGGTTGTCGGCGTCGCTGGCAACCTGGCGGAACACGACCGGGCCGGTGTAGACCGGGTTCTGGATCGTGACGAAATCGCTCCGTGCGTCGGGGCCCACCGCCGGGAAGAAGGCCGTGTTGCGGAAATTGTCGGTTTCCTGGCGGTTGAGTTCGAGGCCAACGAGGAATTCGTGGCTGACCGAGCCGGTCCCGGCCGAGAAGGTCAGGTCGGTCTGGTTCTGGAAGTTCGTGCGGCCGGTCAGATTGTTGTAGCCGCTGATCGCGACGCGGCCGCTGGCTGCCGTGTACGCGCCGGGGAATACGTTTTGGTAGAACTTGTCGTAGTCGGCGATGCGCGTGGTGTTGGTGAGCCGGGCGCCACCGCTGAAGTCGTGCGCAATCACCGAGTTCAGCGCATCGATGCGCGCCCACGTCGGGCTGTCGGACGGCTTGCCGAAAAAGGTTGAGCTGCCGGTCGGCAGCGGGCGGCCGAGCAGCGGCAGCTGGGACGGGATGCCGCGATCGGTCACGCGATCGTCCTCGAAATGCTCGTAGCCGAACGCAAGCGTGGTGGCGTCGCTGGCGCGGATCGTCAGGGTCGGGTTGATCGCCCAGCGCTCGACATGCGCGAAGTCGCGGTAGCTGTCCGCGTTCTCGTACATGCCCGTGATCCGGAACGCTACGGATTCCTTGATCACGTGGTTGAAATCGCCGGTGGCGCGGCGACCGTCCCATGAGCCCAGCGTGAGATTCAGGCTGCCGGCATCGGTCCAGTTGGCCTGTTTGGTGACGCGGTTGATCAGTCCACCGGAACCGCCGCGGCCGAAGATCATGCCGCTCGGACCTTTGAGGACTTCGACCCGCTCGACGTTGTACAGATCCCGGTAGTACTGGACGTCGTCGCGCACGCCGTTGAGGAAGAAGTCGGCAGTGGAGCTGTTGCCGCGCAGGATCGGCGCATCACGGTGGCCTTCGCCCTGCGCCATCTGCACGCCGGGCACGTAGCGGACGACATCGCCCATGGTCTGCATCGACTGGTCGCGGATCAGGTCGTCGGTGATGACCGTGACCGACTGCGGCACGTCCAGCAATGGCGTGTCGGTCTTGGTGGCCGTCGCGCTGCGTTTTACCTCATAGCCCCGGTACTCGCCCTGGACTTTCACGGTACCCAGCGTTTTGACATTGCGGGCCGTGTCCGCGGCCGCCGCATCGATCGCCATCGCAGGGGCCGCGTACGCGGCAGCCAGGATCGGCAGGCCGTACAGGACATGGCGGATGGCGCGAGCGACAGCACCCGTCGAGGGGCGCGAGAGAGAACTCATTGAGATGCTCCGGAAGGGATGAAAGGCAGGTTCAATCGGGAATGAAGACAAGAATGATTCGTATTAAGATGCGCGCCGTAATGTCGGATTTTTGTCGGAGACAGGCCGCTGGCGGGTCTCCGGTGCCGCACGTGCGCTCTTGTCTGGCCCGGCATTCGGGCCTGCTTCTTCCCGGCCCTCTCGCCTTTGGATACCCATGCTCAGTCGGTTACTGGTCGTCGAAGACAACCACAGCCTGGTCTCGAACCTGTTCGCGTTCTTCGAGCCGCGCGGCTATACGCTCGACGCGGCGCCCGATGGCGTTGTCGGCCTGCAACTGGCGCAGACGGGCAATTACGACGCGATGGTCCTGGACTGGACGCTTCCGCGCCTGGAGGGCAGGGAAGTCGCCAGGCGGCTGCGTGCGTCGGGGTCGGACCTCCCGATCCTGATGCTCACCGTGCGCGACGAACTGCCCGACAAGCTGGCCGGTTTTGGCGCCGGCGTGGACGACTACCTCACCAAGCCCTTTGCCTTCGACGAACTCGCTGCACGAGTGGAAGCATTGATAGCGCGGTCGCGGGGCCGTGTTGCCGGCAGGACATTGCGAATCGGCGACCTGAGCTTCAATACATCGACGCAGGAGATAGCTCGGAATGGAACGGCACTTCAACTCAACGCCAGCTGCAAGAAGATACTGGCGCTGTTGATGACGGCCAGTCCCCTGGTCGTTGCCCGCGGCACCCTGGAGTCCGCGCTGTGGGGCGACAACCCGCCGGATTCCGACTTGTTGCGCTCGCATGTCTATGACTTGCGCAAGGCCATCGACGGACCCCACGAAAACAAGTTGATCCAGACGGTGCCGAAAGTCGGCTACCGGATCATTGCTTCGGAGGCCATTGATGGGTAGGGAGACCAGCCTCAAGCAGCGAATAGTCAGCGGCATCGTCATCTACAGCCTGTTGCTGACCTTGGCGCTGTTGGCGTACGGCTACCTCGTCAACGAGCGGGCCGAGGCGTTGGTCTGGGAATCCCTGCTCAATACGGAGCTGGACCATTTCCTGGAACGTCACCGACTCGACCCCGGCTACCGGTGGAACGACTCCGAGACCTTGACGCTCTACGGCACGCTCGTGGGACACGAACCGCCCATCGAATTCCGTTCGCTCGCTGTCGGGGTGCATGATGATGTCGTCGTCGGCGGCAAGGAGTTCGTCATCCTGGTGCGTGCGATCGGAGGAGACCATGCGGTCCTCGCGCTGAACATATCGGGCATGGGATCGAGCAGATCGGGTCTGAATGCGCTTGTCATCGGTTCAGCCGCAGCCATGGTCGCGCTCTTGACCTTTGCCACCGCCATGGGTGTTGGACGACTGACCAGGCCGCTGGCCGATCTGGCGCGCCGCATCGTCGACCTGAAGCCGGCGATATCCGGTCAGAGGCTGGTCATCGCCGAGGGCGAATCCGCCGAGATCGGCGTGGTGATGAGGGCATTCAATGGCTATCTCGGACGGATGGACCAGGCCGTAGAACGCGAAAGAACGTTCCTGAACATGGCCAGCCACGAACTGCGTACGCCAGTGGCGGTGATCCGCAGTTCGATCGAACTCGCTCTCTCGCAGCATGACATTTCCGCAATGACGCAGCGTCACCTGCAGCGCGTCCGCCAAACGGCCGAAGGCATGGACGAGCTGCTGGCCCTGGTCCTGGTCCTGGCGAAGGATCCCGTGCGATTGCTGAAACATTCCGAAATGACGGACCTGGGTGCATTGATTCCGGAGATAGTGAACGACCACCGCCCCCTGACGAGCGGCAAGGCTTTGGCGTTTGAACTAGGGGCGTTGCCGAGCGTCTGGATCGAGGCACCGCCGCAGATCGTGCGGGCAGCCATCGGAAACTTGATTCGCAACGCGATCGAGAACAGCGATGCCGGCACGATTCGGGTGAGTCTGCAGCTGCCGGCCCAGGTCGTCATTTCCGACCCCGGGCACGGAATGACAGCGGAAGAAATCTCCTGCGTCTATTCACGACATGCACGGGAGAGTGGGCTGGGCCGCGATGGCATCGGTTTGGAACTCATAGGGCGTTTATGTGAGCACCTTGGCTGGACGCTTGAACTGACTTCGGGCGAAGGCACCGGCACGACGGCATCGCTGACCTTTGCGCACTAGGGATGCCCTGATCTATCCAGCGCGGGCGGCATGATATCCAGAAGCCTCGCAGGTGGGGGTGCGTGGCGCGGGCAAGGCTGGCCGCCTTGGCACGCCGCGCGCTGCCGGCTGCAGGCCTTCTGGATATCACCTCATCGTTGTATTTCAAGCTATGGGGCCGGCTTTGTCGCCCGCATCTCCGCGGCGCCCCCCTCGACAGGCGGACACCTTCCTTCGTCAGCGCACCACGAATCTACGAACAGACATGGCCGGTGACGCCTGCGCTGGATAGATCGGGGCATCCCTAGCTTCGGCTAGCGCCTGCTGGTCTCGGTACCCTTCCTCGGTCCAGCGGGTTCAGGGGATTGCCGAGGCGGAGAAGGTCAGGGCGGGCAGGGACCCCGTTTCAATGCCGGGCGCGATGCATGAAAAAGGCCGGGGCGCCGCAATGTCTCGGCGTCCCGTCGATCGCTGGCTGGCGTCTATTTCAGCGTGGTCTGGCTGGAGATCACCATGCCGCCCTCGTCCACTTGCATCTGGGCATCGATGCTGTCCACGCGCTGCGCCTGCGATTTCATGGCCGCGAACTGGGCCTTGGTGCGGGCCAGCTCGGCCGCGGCCTCGGCCGCACTGTCGCCCGCGTCGTCGATCGACGGCTCGTCACCCTTGCTCATCGCCGCCGTGGCGGCAGCCACGCTGTCGATCTTCTGCTCCATCAGCTGCAACCAGCTCAGGTACATCGCACCACTGATGTGCATGCGCGCCATCCGGCCGGCATCGCCGGTGGGGTCCTTCAGGATATCGCCCAGACGGGCGTCCTCGCCGGCGCCGACGCCGAAGGCGAGCGCCTTCTCGCCCATGGCGACCCAGGCCGGCTGCCCCAGCATGCCGACCATGTCCTTCGGCAACGGCAACGGCTTGCCGTCATGGCCCGGCTTCAGGGCGGCCAGCGCGGGCACCATCATCTGGCTCATCGCGAACAGGCCGTCGGGATTGTTGGTGCCGATCAGCACGCGACCGCTGAAGGTGGGCATGCCACCGTCCTTGCCTGCCGCCAGCGAGTCCAGCGCGATGCGCAGGCCGAGCATGTCGCCGAACGGCGGGATCGCCGCCTTCTGCATGGCGGGGCCGAGCTTGGCGAAGCCGTCGTTGAGGTCGGTCAGCGAGGGGCAGCTGAACGGTTTGGCGGCCACCGCCTCGGCCTGGGCCAGCCAGAACGTGCGTGCCTCGGCGACCGGCAAGGCCAGGCTCAGGTCGAACGGCGCGGTGCCGGCGCCGCCCAGGCCGGGCAGCGCCACCTTGAGCCCGGCAAAAGCCTGGCTGATGTCGCTGGCCAGCGCCACGTCGAAACGCACGTCCTGGTGCTTCGCGTCCAGCCGGGTGTAGCCGAAACTCATGGTGGGCACGCGCGCGGCGATGCGCGCGGCGTCGGTGGCGCAGCTGGGCGAGCTCTGCAGCTGGGTGGCGACCGGCTCGCCGGTCTTCGCCGCGATCGCTTCGGCGTGGGCCTTCTGGATCGCGCCGACCAGCGGATCCTTGCCACCGATCGCCAGCGGCAGCGCGCGGGTCAGGTCCAGTTCGCCGAGTAGCCACTTCTGGTAACCCTTGGCCTTGGCCAGCGTCTTCAGCCGGCCGTCGTCCTGCAGGCTTTTCTGCGGCCGATCCAGGCCCAGCGCCTGGCGCAGCAGCGCCGGCGAGACGTCCGCCGGCAGCAGCGCGGCCACCGCCTGCTTGTTGACCGTGGCCAGCACCACCTCGGTGCCGGAGGCCGGGAACGCGTACTTGCGGTAGCTCTGCTTGTCCACGTTGGCGACGTCGAGCTTCTTGCCGTAGGCGGTTTCCAGCCGGCCGATGAAGCCCTCGAACGCGCCCGGGTCGCTCAGCTGGAAGCGCAGCACCGGCGCCAGGCCCAGGCCGTAGAAGGCCGAGTAGCCCTTGAGGTTCAGGCCGGCACCCTGGGCGAAGCCCTCGATGGTCTTGCCGTTGAATTCGGCGCGCAGCGCGCGCAGCAGGCGCGCGCCGTCGGGGTCCTTAGTCGCCATCCGCTCGGCGCTGGCGTCGAGCTGGGCGAGCTGGGATGGCAGCTGCGCGTCGGCCTGGGCGAGCAGGGCGCCGCGGGTGGCGTCGTCCATGATGTCCAGATTGGCCACCACGTACGGCGTGTCCGCCGGCACGAAAGCCAGCGGCGCGTCCTTGTCCTTGTGTCCGCAGGCCGCCAGCATGACGCCGGCGAAACCCAGCGCGATGTATCGCGTCGTCGATCGCATGTTGATCCCCAATGTGGTGAGTGCCGCACTCGTGATTATGCCTGCTTGCCGCGGGCGTTGCCGGGGCCGGCAGCAGGCGGCCAGCGGCCGGCGGGGCGGTTCAGCGGGCCAGTACTTCGTCGAGCACGGCCATGCGCACGAACACGCCGTTGCCGACCTGTTCGAGGATGCGCGACTGCGCGCCGTCGGCCACCTCCGAGGCGATCTCGATGCCGCGGTTGATCGGGCCCGGGTGCATCACCAGGCAGCCCGGCGCGGCCAGCCCCAGCCGGCGCCGGTCCAGCCCGTAGTGGGCGAAGTAGGCCGCCTCGTCCGGCAGCTCGATGCTGGCCATGCGCTCCTTCTGCAGGCGCAGCATGATCACCGCGTCGACGCCTTCGATGGCCTCGTCGAAGTTGCCGTAGCGGCGCAGCTGCGGCGCCTCGTCCGCCGGCAGCATCAGCTCCGCCGGCCCGCACAGGCGGATTTCCTTCACGCCCAAGGCGGTGAACGCGCTGATGTCCGAGCGGGCCACCCGCGAATGCTTGATGTCGCCGCAGATCAGCACGGTCAGGTTGCCGAAGTCGGGCCGGTGCTGGCGGATGGTCAGCGTATCGAGCAGGCCCTGGGTGGGATGCGCGTGGTTGCCGTCGCCGGCGTTGATCACCGACACGCCGCTCATCGCATGGCGCACCAGCATGTCGGGCGTGCCCGACTGCTTGTGGCGCACCACGATGGCGTCCAGGTGCATCGCCTCCAGCGTGTGCAGGGTGTCGAACAGCTCCTCGCCCTTGCTGGTGGAGGACAGCCCGATGTCGAAGTTGACCACGTCCGCGCCCAGTCGCCGCGCGGCCAGCTCGAACGAGGTGCGGGTGCGCGTGGACGGCTCGAAGAACAGGTTGAGCACGGTGCGCCCGGCCAGCACGTCGAGCTTGCGGGTACCGTGCGCGCAGGCGTCGCGCAGCGCCTCGGCGCGGTCGAGCAGCCGCTCGATGGTCTCGCGTGGCAGGTTTTCCAGGGAGGTGAGGTGGCGCAGGCGAGGGCTCATGGCGACGGATCTGGGGTGGAAGGGAAAGGTGGGTTCAGGGGCCACTTTGGCCGGCCGCCGGCGTGCCGGCACCGGCAAGCCAGCGTTCGAGGATGACGGCGGCGGCTTCGGCGTCGATGTCGGCGGCATCGCGGCGGCGCCTGAGCCCGGCGGCGCGGCCGGCGGCGAAGCGTTGCGCCGCTTCCTGCGAGCTGTGCCGTTCGTCGACCAGCACCACCGGCAGGTCGTAGCGCTGCTGCAGTTGGGCGGCGAAGCGGCGGGCGCGGCGGCTGGCGGGCTGCTCGGCGCCGTCCAGCGCCAGCGGCAGGCCGACCACCAGGGTGTCGGGCTGCCACTGCTGATGCAGCGCGTCGAGGTGCGGCCAGTCCGGGCCGGAGTCGCGGACCGCGAGGGTGCCCAGCGCGCGGGCGCGGGCGGTGTAGGTGTTGCCGATTGCCACGCCGGTGAGGCGGCTGCCGACGTCGAAGCCGAACACGCAGCTCATGCGTGGCCCGCGTAGCCGGACAGCTGGCGCGGGTCGACCCCGACCAGGCCGGCAGCGGCGCTCCAGCGTTCCTCCAGCGGGGTGTCGAACACCACGCGGCCGCAGGCCTCGGCGGTGAGCCAGGCGTTGGCCATCAGCTCCTGTTCCAGCTGGCCGGCGTCCCAGCCGGCGTAGCCGAGCACCATGATGGCCTGGCGCGGGCCTTCGCCGGCGGCCATCGCCACCAGGATGTCGCGCGAGGTGGTGACCGACCAGCGGTCGTTGACGCGGTAGCTGGACTCCCAGTCGCCCGGTTCATGATGCAGCACGAAGCCGCGCTCCTGCTGCACCGGGCCGCCGATCAGCACCGGCGCATCGGCCAGTTCGCTGTCCTGGCATTCCAGTTTCATCTGCGCCAGCACGTCGCCGAAGCGGTACTCGGACAGCTGGTTCACCAGCAGGCCCACCGCGCCAGCCTCGTCGTGCTGGCACAGCAGCGCCACGCCGCGCGAAAACGGCGGATCGGCCAGGTTGGGCATGGCGATCAGGAAGTGCCCGGTGAGGGTCGGCGGCTGCACGGCGATCATGCATCCATTGTAAGCGCAGCGCGTGCCGGGCGCAGGCCTCGGTTGTCTTCGTTCAGCGTGTCTGCAGCACGTTGTTCGGCTGGAAGCGCCAGGTGCGGGTTATGTTGAGTTCGTCGATGCGTTCGGCGCCCCTGGGCGCCGGCGGGAACGGCGCGGCCAGGCGCACGATACGCTCGGCGGCGGCGTCCAGGATCTTCTGGCCGGAGCTCTGGATCACCTCGATGCTCTTGATGCTGCCGTCGAGGTCGAGCACCACGGTCAGCAGCACGTCGCCGTGCAGGCCGCGGCGGCGGGCCTCCTCCGGGTAGTTGAGGTTGCCGATCCGCTCGACCCGGTCGGACCAGCCGCGCATGTAGGCGGCGTAGGCGTATTCACGCGTGCTGGCGGTGAGGTACTTCACTTTCGGCCGCTTGGCGTACTCCACCTTCTTCTGGCGCAGCTCGGCGGCCAGTTGAGCGATGGCCTGCTGGCGTTTCAGTTCGGCAGCGGTCGGGGTCTGCTCGTGCGGGTCGACCTCGGTCTGCGCGGTGTCGCTGGTCACGCGGAATTCGCTGGTGCCACGAGTGGTGACCATGCGCGTCGGGGTGGCCTCGCGCGGACGCGGCGTGGTGGCCTCGACCGGCTGCGCGGCGATGCCGGGATCGGGCCGCGGGATCGCGCCGGAGAACAGGTCCGATGGCCGCGCCGCACGGTCGCTCTGGCCGCCGCCGGCGTTGTTGGCCTGGGCCAGGAAATCCGCCTTGTCCGGTGCCTGCCGGTTGGCCACGTTGACCAGGGTCACGTCCAGCGTGGGCAGGCTGGGCGTGGGCTTCACGAAATGGAAGGTGATGCCCAGCAGCAGCACGCCGTGCAGCAGCAGCGAAAACAGCAAGGTGGCGCCGATCGGATCGGGCGGTGCGTTGACGGTGGCGGTGGCGCTCACGCTTGGCGGTTTCCGGAGACGTGCTGCTCGATGACGTCGAACAGCTGGCCGGCAATGTTAAGCCCGAACTGCGCGTCCAGTTCACGCGCGCAGGTCGGGGATGTGACGTTGATCTCGGTCAGGTAGTCGCCGATCACGTCCAGTCCCACGAACAGCAGGCCGCGCCGGCGCAGCTCGGGCGCCACCTGGCTCACGATCCAGCGGTCGCGCTCGGACAGCGGCACACCCACGCCGCGGCCGCCGGCCGCGAGGTTGCCGCGGAATTCGTCGCCTTGCGGGATGCGCGCCAGCGCGTACGGCACCGGTTCGCCGTCCACCACCAGGATGCGCTTGTCGCCGGCGCTGATCGCGGGAATGAACTTCTGCGCGACGGTGAACTGCCGCCCTTCGCCATGGGGGCCGCCGCCGAGCAGGGTTTCCAGCATCGAATTGAGGTTGCCGTCGCCGACCCTGGCCCGGAAGATGCCACGCCCGCCCATGCCGTCCAGCGGCTTCAGCACCACTTCGCCGTGCTCGGCGGTGAACTGGCGCAGTTCGCCCGCATCGCGCGAGATCAGGGTCGGCACGATGCATTGCGGGAATTGCAGCGAGAACAGCTTCTCGTTGCAGTCGCGCAGCGAGCGCGGGTCGTTGACCACCGTCACGCCGCCGCGCTGGGCCGCTTCGAGCACCATCGTGTCGTAGATGAACTGGGCGTCGACCGGCGGATCCTTGCGCATCAGCACCACGTCCAGCTCGCGCAGGTCGCGCCATTGCGCCGGCCCCAGCGTGAACCAGCGCTGCGGGTCCTCGCGCACCTCGAGCGGAGCGATCCGTGCCCAGGGCTGGCCATCGCGCAGCGCCAGGTCGCCCTGCTCGAAGTAGTGCAGCGCGTGGCCGCGGCGCTGTGCTTCCAGCAGCATCGCGAAGCTGGTGTCCTTGGCTGTCTTGATCGCGCCGATGGGGTCCATCAGCATGCCGACCGAAAGGGTCATGGTGGTTCTCCGAGGGTGGCGCGCCGTGGGGCCGGCAGGCGTCGCAAGGCGGTTATGTCCGGCCGATATACTAAGGCGACGCCGATCGGGGCGCCGAATTGCGACGAAGCCGGCAGACCTGTGCTGTCGCCGATGGCCAGATGGTGCCACTATGGGTCACCCGGCAACGGAGGCCCGCGCGGCGTTGATTATTGCTTGACAGTCTTGGCGGGCAGGCGGTAAACAGCAAAGCCACTGGATTCACCGTCTTAGCGCGGTTGTTGCTGGTCGTTTCGACATCTTTTACGTGCGCACCATCCGGCATGACCATTGCATGCCTTGGTGACTATCCTGAGCTCGGGGCGGGCCGCAGGGGGAGTAGTGAATTTGAACATGAGCGCTAACGAGTTGGACGGTCTGAAAGTCATGGTGATCGACGACTCGAAGACCATCCGCCGCACGGCGGAAACCCTGCTGAAAAAAGAGGGCTGCGAGGTGCTGACCGCGGTCGACGGTTTCGAGGCGCTCGCCAAGATTTCCGACCAGAAGCCCGCCATCATCTTCGTCGACATCATGATGCCGCGGCTGGACGGCTACCAGACCTGCGCGCTGATCAAGAACAATCCGCAGTTTCGCGCCACGCCGGTGATCATGCTGTCCTCCAAGGACGGCCTGTTCGACAAGGCGCGCGGCCGCATCGTCGGCGCCGAACAATACCTGACCAAGCCGTTCACCCGGGACGAGTTGCTTGGCGCCATCCATCGCCACGTCAGCACGGTATCGAGCCACTGACTGAAGATTCCGAGGGGGACCAGTGGCCACCATTCTCATCATCGACGACTCGCCGACCGACGTGCGCGTATTCACCACGTTGCTTGAGCGGGCCGGGCATCAGATCGTTGCCGTCAGCACCGCCGAGGAGGGCATCGAGCGCGTGCGCGCCGACCTGCCCGACCTGGTCATCATGGACGTGATCATGCCCGGCATGAACGGGTTCCAGGCCACGCGTACGCTCACGCGCGACCCCAAGACCCAGAATGTGCCGATCGTGATGATCACCACCAAGTCGATGGAGACCGATCGTGTGTGGGGCCTGCGCCAGGGCGCCCGTGCGTTCATCACCAAGCCGGTGAACGAGAAAGAGCTGCTGGCGTGCATCAACGAATTGCTGCCGAGCGAGAAATGAACCCGTCCGTCAACCGCACTCCGTTCGAGATCCTGGCCCGTTACGAGCGACTGTCGCTGGCCCATGCATCGGATACGCGGGACAAGCTGGAAGCGCCCGGGTTGTGGCGCGGCATCGGTTTCCGGGTCGGTTCGCGCCTGCTGGTCAGCGGCATCGACGAGATCAACGAACTGCTGGCGGTGCCGGTGCTCACCCCGGTGCCGGGCACCCAGCCGTGGCTGCTCGGCGTGGCGAACGTGCGCGGCAACCTGGTGCCGGTGATCGACTTCGGCCGTTTCCTGTTCGGCGAACGCACCCAGTACACCGACCGCAGCCGCCTGCTGATCGTGCGCCAGGGCGGCGGCAACGTGGCGCTGCTGGTGGACGAGGTGTTCGGCCAGCGCACGGTGGACGAGGAACAGCGACGCGAGGCGGGGCGCGAGGAAGATCCGCGACTGGCCCGTTTCGTCGACAGCCGGGTAGGTGAGCAGCAGTTGGCCGTCTTCAGCATGAACCGGCTGGTACGCGCACCGGATTTCCGGCAGGCCGCGGCCTGACCCCGGGCGGGCTGCAGTGACATGAAGGTTCGGCGCCCGCGCGGGCCGGAAACTTGGGGCAACCATTCCCTGGCCGGTACCCGCTGTGCGGGGCCGGCAGCGTAATCAGCTAGACGATGAGGTGAACATGAGCACTACAGGGGGCGTCAGCAGGGAACGCGGGTATACCGCACTCATTGTCCTGCTGCTGATTGCGATCGGTTTCGCGGCGCTGGACTTTTTCCTGCTCAACCAGAAGAACGGCGAGGACCGCCAGGCGATCGCGCTGACCACGCAAATCCAGGTGCTGTCGCAGCAGACCGCGAAATTCGCGCTGGAGTCGGCAGACGGCAACACCGACTCCTTCAAGGAGCTCGAGTCCACCCGCAACGCGATCGACTCCGCCGTGCAGCGGCTGGGCAAGGGCGATCCCAAGAGCGGCATGCAGCCGTACTCGGACAACAACGCCACGCCCGCCGGCCGCGCGGTGAGCGCGCTGGAGGCGTCGTGGAAGCAGCTCGATGCCGATATCGGCAAGATCCTCTCCAACAAGGCGGTGGTGCTCGATTCCGGCCAGCGCGCGAGCACGCTGGCGCAGCAGATGCCGCTGCTCAACTCGAGCATGGAGCAGGTCGTCAACATCCTGCAGCAGCGCAACGGCAGCTCCGAGCAGATGCTCGGCACCTCGCGCCAGATGCTGTCCGCCGACCGCATCATCCGCCGCGTGCAGGAAGTGCTGCAGGGCGGCGACAGCGCCCAGTCGGCGGCTGACGGTTTGTCGCGCGACGCGCAGCTGTACGGCAGCGTGCTGAAGGGCCTGATCGAGGGCAACCCCGACAGCGGCGTGCGCCCGATCAACGACGCCAACGCGCGCAAGATCCTCACCGACATGGACGCCAGCTGGGCCCAGCTGGCCGATCCAGTGGCCAAGCTGGTCGCCGCCGCCGGCAACATCGCCGACGTGAAGCGTGCGGGCAACCAGGCCTCGCTGGATTCGCAGACCGTGCTGCTGCGCGCGAACGACCTGTCCGAGCAGATCGGCAAGCTGCCGCTGCGCCGGCTGTTCCCGAACGTGTGGTGGGGCCTGCTCGGCGCGATCGCCGCGGTGGCGTTCGCGCTGTTGCTGGTCATCACCCTGGTGCGCGACCAGCGCCGCCGGTTCGCCCAGAGTACCGAGCTGAACCAGCGCAACCAGGAGGCGATCATGCGCCTGCTGGACGAGATGGGCTCGCTCGCGGAAGGCGACCTGACCGTGAAGACCACGGTGTCGGAGGACATCACCGGCGCCATCGCCGACTCGGTGAACTACGCCATCGACGAGCTGCGATCGCTGGTGACCACCATCAACGAGACTTCCGAGCAGGTCTCGTCCTCGGCGCAGGAAACCCAGACCACCGCCCGCCACCTGGCCAACGCGGCCGAGCAGCAGGCGCAGCGGATCAGCACCGCGACCTCGGCGATCAACCAGATCGCCAGTTCGATGGACGACGTGTCGAAGAACTCCGCCGAATCGGCCGACGTGGCCGAGCGCTCGGTGAAGATCGCCTCGCACGGCGCCGAGGTGGTGCGCGAGACGATCTCCGGCATGGACTCGATCCGCGACCAGATCCAGGAAACCTCCAAGCGCATCAAGCGGCTGGGCGAGTCCTCGCAGGAGATCGGCTCGATCGTGGAACTGATCAACGACATCGCCGAGCAGACCAACATCCTGGCCCTGAACGCGGCGATCCAGGCGGCTTCGGCCGGCGAGGCGGGCCGCGGCTTCGCGGTGGTGGCGGACGAAGTGCAGCGACTGGCCGAACGCTCCACCAGCGCGACCAAGCGCATCGAGACGCTGGTGCAGACGATTCAGTCCGATACCAACGAGGCGGTGAACTCGATGGAGCAGACCACCGCCGAGGTGGTCGCCGGTGCACGCCTGGCGGAGGACGCCGGCAGCGCGCTGGGCGACATCGAGCGCGTTTCGCACGATCTGTCCGCGCTGATTCAGAACATTTCCACGGCGGCGCGCGAACAGTCCGCGGCGGCGACCGACATTTCGGTGTCAATGAACGCGATTCAGGAGATCACCTCACAGACCTCGCAAGGCGCGAGCCAGACCGCCGACTCGATCGGTACGCTGGCGCAATTGGCGAGCGACCTGCGGCGATCGGTGGCGCACTTCAAGCTGCCGGGTTGACATCAGCCGTGGCGGTTTTCGGTTGGATTGAAAAAAGCACAAGACAGGGGGCAGTCTCGCTGGTTGCAGGATGCTTGCGTTGTGCAACCGTTGAGAGAGGCGCATGAGACTTCAAGACCACATCGATTTCACCACGCTGCAATGGGTCAAGCCGGAACTCGACGACACCTTGTCGATCGCCCGCGAGGCGCTGGAGTCGTACGTCGACAACCCGGGCAAGCGCGACTACATGCGCACCTGCGTGGATCATCTGCACCAGGTGCAAGGCACCCTGCAGATGGTCGAGCTGTACGGCGCGGCGATGGTGACGGCGGAAATGGAGGCGCTTGCGCTGGCTCTGCTGGCGGACAAGGTCACCTACCGCGAAGAAGCCTACGCCGCGTTGATGCGCGGCCTGATGCAGCTGCCCGACTACCTGGAACGGCTTTCCAGCGGTCACCGCGACGTGCCGGTGGTGCTGCTGCCGCTACTCAACGACCTGCGCGCCAGCCGCGAACTGGAACCGCTGCCCGAATCGGCGATGTTCCACCCCAACCTGGACGCGTTCCTGCCGGAACAGGCGCCGGCGGCGATGAGCGAAGCCTACGCCGAGACGCACCGCGGCGAGCTGGTGGAGCTGCGCCTGCGCTTCCAGCAACAGCTGCTGGGCTGGTTCCGCGGGCAGAACGCCGCGCAGCAACTGGTCAACATGCGCAAGACCCTGCTGGCGATCGCCGCGCGCTGCCATCAAGTGCACGGCCGGCGCCTGTGGTGGATCGCCGCCGGCGTGCTGGAAGGCCTGGAACAGGGCGTGCTGAAGGGGCAGGCCGGCGAAATCCGCCAACTGATCGGCAAGGTCGACCGCAACATCCGGCTGCTGATCGAACAGGGTGAAGCCAGCCTGCGCGGCGGCGACGCGGACGACGTGGCGCGCAAGCTGCTCTACATCGTGGCGCAGGCCAAGCAGCGCAGCCCGCAGATGGAGCTGTTGCGCGACACGTACGCGCTGGACACGCTGCTGCCCGACGCCGGCGAGCTGGAGCATGCGCGCGGCTCGATGGCCGGGCACAATCGCGCGCTGCTCGATTCCGTCTCGCGCGCGCTGAAGGACGACCTGCTGCGCGTCAAGGAGGCGCTGGACCTGTTCCTGCGTCAGCAGAACGGCGACCCGGGCCAGTTGGCCGCGCAGGGCGAGGTGCTCGAGCGCGTGGGCGACACGCTCGGCATGCTGGCGCTGGCGGTGCCGCGCCGGGTGGTTGTCGAGCAGCGCCGGGTGCTCGACGAGATCGCCACCCGCATGCGTCCGGCCGACGAGGAAACCCTGCTCGACGTGGCGGGCGCGCTGTTGTACGTCGAGGCGTCGCTGGACGACCACATCGAAAGCCTGGGCTCCGAGGACGAGGCGGATACCAGCCAGGCCATGCCCAGCCTGCCGCGCAGCGAGGCGCTCGGCGTGGTCACCACGCTGATGCAGGAGGCGATCGCCAACACCGGCAAGGTCAAGGACGCGATCGTCGCGTTCGTCGAATCCGGCTGGGAACATGGCCGCCTGGCCGGTGCACCGGCGCTGATGGACGAAGTCGCCGGTGCCATGCACATGCTGTCGTCGCCGCGCCCGGCCGAGCTGGCCCAGGGCGTGGGCCGCTTCATCGGCAACGAACTGCTGGATGACCGGCGCGTACCGAGCGGGGCGCAGATGGACCAGCTGGCCGATGCCCTGGCGGCGCTGGAGTATTACCTGGAAGCGGCACGCGAGCATCGCGGCGGCCTGGAGCACATCCTCGACGTGGCCGAGCACAGCCTGAGCCTGCTCGGCTACTGGCCGCTGCCGTCGGCGCGCGCGGCCGTTGCGCCGCCGGCGTCCGCGGCGGCGCCGGTCGAATTCGCGGCGGCGGACGAGGAACACCCGGAATTGTCCGAGTCGGTCAGCCTGCTGGCGGGTGAGGACCTGGGGCGTCTCTTCGTGGGCGACAGCCAGCCGCCAGCCCCCGCCGCCCACGACTTGGGCGGCCTGCGTCTGGCGCAGACCGAAACCGCCGCTCCGGCCGGCGGGGATCGCGCCGCGGCCGACACCGCCGGCGAGGATTGGATCGAGATCGAGGAAGAGGTGGTCGAGCAGGTACCGGTGCGCGACGCGCTGGCCGACAACACCAGCTTCAACGTCAACGCCGAGGGCATCGACGACGATATCCGCGAGATCTTTCTCGAGGAGATGCAGGAGGAGATCGACAACCTGCGCAGCGCCGAGCAGCTTTGGCTGGCCGACCCCGCGCAGAACGCGTCGCTGGTCGGCATCCGCCGCTCGTTCCACACGTTGAAGGGCTCGGGCCGGCTGGTCGGCGCGGGCGTGCTGGGCGAGTTCGCGTGGAAAGTGGAGGACATGCTCAACCGCGTACTGGACAGCACCATCCAGCCGGACGCAAACGTGCAGGCGCTGGTGCGCCATGCGATCGATGCGCTGCCGCAGCTGCTGGCCGCGCTCAAGGGTGAAGGCACGCCGGGCGCACCGCTCGGCGCGATCATGCATACCGCCGAACAGCTCGCGGCCGGCAATCCGGCGCGGGTGGAGGAGCACGCACCGCGCGCCATGGAGACGGTGCGTCGCCTCGTGCGCCGGCGGGTGCCGCGTCTCGACACAGCGATCGACGCCATACCCACGGCTGGCCTGGCCGGCGTGGGCGCCGCGCCCGCCGCCGCGGAGCCGGCCGAAGCCGAGCGCGCCGCCGAGATGCCGATGATGCCGCCGGTGGACCCGGTGCTGCTGGAGATCCTGCGCAGCGAGGTGGCGCAGTATCTGCAGACCATCCGCGCCGCGATTCAGCGCAGCGACGACGAATTGCCGATCGGCGAGGAGCTGCTGCGCGCCGTGCACACGCTGCACGGGGCGATCGCGATGGTCGACATTCCGCTGCTGACGCAGCTGCTGTCGCCGCTGGAGGGTCTGTTCAAGCGCCTGCGTGCCGCCAACCTGCCACTGTCGTCCGAGGGCCTGCGCCTGCTGGGCCAGGCGGTCGAGGTGGTCGATCGCGTGATGGGCCAGTTCGATGCGGCCGAGCCGCAGCTGCCGGAAACCGACGCGCTCGCGGCGCAGATCACCAGCCTGCGTGACCGCTACCCCGAGTCGAAGGTGGCGCACGTCGTGTTCGAGCCGCAGGCCGAAGAGGCCGAATCGGCGGAAGCCGACGGTCCGATCGACGAGGCCGATGCCTATCAGGCGATCATCGCCGACTCGCTGGAAGCCGGTATGACCGACGCCGCAGCGGCACGGGACGGAGCGGCGCCCGTCGACGCCGACGAGGTCCCGCCGATCCATCCGGAAGATGCGTACCACGCCGAGCTGACCGCCGAGCTGGTGGCGGCGCTGGGCGCCTTTGAGCCCGAGCGGGCCGACGCCGGGCAGGCGACTGCCGAAAAGCTGGCGGCCCAGCAGGCCGCCGCGGCGGAAGCGGAAGCGGAGAACCTGGCCGCCGAGCAGGCTGCGGCAGCGCAGGCGGAGGCGGAGAAACTGGCGGCCGAGCAGGCCGCGGCAGCGCAGGCGGAAGCGGAGAAGCTGGCGGCCGCAGAGGCCGCGGCAGCACAGGCGGCTGCCGAGAAGCTGGCGGCGGAGCAGGCTGCGGCAGAGAAGCAGGCCGCCGAACAGGCGGCAGCGAGCCGCGCGAGCGAAGAGGCGACCGGCACCGCGACGCCGGAACCCACGTATGCCCTGGCCGGGTCCGGCCAGATCGACGCCGACCTGCTGGAAGTCTTCATCGACGAGGCGCGCGAGATCCTCGACCACGCCGACGACGTGCTGGCCCAGTGGCATGCCGAACCGACCGAACTGGCGCACGTGCCGGAACTGCAGCGCGACCTGCACACGTTGAAGGGTGGCGCGCGCATCGCCGGGCTGACCGCGGTGGGCGACCTCAGCCATGCGATCGAGACCCTGCTGGAGGAGCCGATCCGCGATACGTCCAAGACCGGTCCGCTGATCGCCGCGCTGGAGGCCAGCTTCGACCAGTTGCACGCGTTGGTGCAGCGGGTGGCGCAAGGCCAGGCGATCGACTACCCGCGGGCGATGATCGACCACCTGCTGGAGCTGGCCGGGGAAACCGTGCTGGGCGACGAGGCGTCGGCCGCCGTGCCCACGCCCGCGCCCGCGACGCCGGCGCCCGTGCCGGTTCCGGCCGCATCGTCGCCGGCGGTTGCCGCGGCGAGCGAGCCCAGGCTGCCCGAGCTGATGCCGGAAGCGGAGGAGGAAGTGCGCTCCCCGCAGGAACAGATCCGCGTTCGCGCCGACCTGCTCGACAACCTGGTCAACCACGCCGGCGAGGTGGCGATCTACCGCTCGCGGCTGGAGCAGCAGGTTGCCGGCTACCGCTTCAACCTGGTCGAGCTGGAACAGACCGTGGCGCGCCTGCGCAGCCAGCTGCGCATGCTGGAAATCGAGACCGAGGCGCAGATCATCGCGCGCTTCCAGCGCGAGCATCGCGAAGCGGGCATGGCGGCGTTCGATCCGCTCGAGCTCGACCGCTACTCGCAGCTGCAGCAGTACTCGCGTGCGCTGGCCGAGTCGGTATCCGACCTGGTGTCGATCCAGAGCATGCTGGACGAGCTGACCCGCCAGGCCGAGACGCTGCTGATCCAGCAGTCGCGAGTCAGCACCGAGCTGCAGGACGGCCTGCTGCGCACGCGCATGCTGCCGTTCGACACGATGGTGCCGAACCTGCGCCGCACGCTGCGCCAGGCCGCGCAGGAGCAGGACAAGCGCGCCCAGTTGCACGTGGACGGTGCCCACGGCGAAATGGACCGCAACCTGCTCGACCGCATCAAGGCGCCGTTCGAGCACATGCTGCGCAACGCGATCGCTCACGGCATCGAAACTCCGGCCGAGCGCCGCAAGGCCGGCAAGCCGGTCGAGGGCATGGTGAACATCACCGTCGCGCGCGAGGCCACCGAAGTGGTGATCCGCGTCAGCGACGACGGCCGCGGCCTGAACCGCGAAGCGATCCGCAAGCGCGGCATCGAGCGCGGGCTGCTGCGTGCCGAGACCCGGCCGACCGACAACCAGCTGCTCTCGCTGATCACCCAGACCGGCTTTTCCACCGCCAGCCAGGTCACCCAGCTGGCCGGCCGCGGCGTCGGCATGGACGTGGTGGCGAACGAGATCAAGCAGCTCGGCGGCTCGCTGTCGATCGAGTCGGAGGAAGGCAGGGGCACCACCTTCATCCTGCGCCTGCCGTTCACCCTGGCGGTGACCCAGGCCATCCTGGTGCGCATCGGCGAGGCCACGTTCGCGATCCCGATGACCTCGGTGCAGGGCGTGGCGCGGGTCGATCCGGACGAGCTGACCGCGCTGATGGCCGAAGCCGAACCCTCGTTCCAGTACGGCAACGAGGATTACGGCATCCATGACCTGGCCGAACTGCTGGGCCTGCCGCCGGGGCTGCCGACCGAGGACGAGCAGCAGCCGTTGCTGCTGACCCGCGCGGGCGACCTGCGGGCGGCGATCCGCATCGACGCGGTGCTCGGCTCGCGCGAGATCGTGGTCAAGTCGGTCGGCCCGCAGATCAGCTCGGTTCCCGGCCTGCTCGGCGCGACCATCATGGGCGACGGTTCGGTGCTGATCATTCTCGACCTGGCGCCGCTGGTTCGCCACGGCATGATCCGGCGCGACCAGCGCCTGGCCGAGGGCCTCAGTGCGGTCCAGGCGCCGGTGGTCGAGGAGGTGAAGACCAAGCCGCTGGTGATGGTGGTGGACGACTCGATCACCATGCGCAAGGTCACCAGCCGCGTGCTGGAGCGCCACGAGTACGAGGTGAGCACCGCGAAGGACGGCGTGGACGCGCTGGAGAAACTGCACGAGCGCGTGCCGGACCTGATGCTGCTGGACATCGAGATGCCGCGCATGGACGGTTACGAGCTGGCCACCCAGATGAAGGCCGACCCGCGGCTGCGCGACGTGCCGATCATCATGATCACCTCGCGCAGCGGCGACAAGCACCGCCAGCGCGCATTCGACATCGGGGTGGACCGCTACCTCGGCAAGCCGTACCAGGAAGCCGACCTGCTGGTGCAGATCGGCGAAGTACTGGAGCAGCGTGCGGTGGAGTCGGTTCATGACTGATACGGCTCCCGCGGTCGCCTTGCTGTTCGACGACACCGAGCTGGGCAGCCAGCTGCGCGAGGCGTTGCACGAGCGCGGCGCCCGCATCGTGCACGAAGGCGGCGTCGCCAGCCTCAGCCGCGAGCTGCTGCAGCAGGTCGGTGCCGACGTACTGGTGGTCAACCTGGACGACAGCGCCGACGATGCGCTCGACCGCCTCTACGAGGTGATCGACGACGACTGTCCGCGGGTGGTCTTCAACGATGCCCAGGCCAGCCGCGCGCTGGCTGGCTGGGATCGCGCCCGCTGGGCGCGCCACCTGGCGGTCAAGGTGCTGGCCGAGGGCGACATCGACCCACCGCGACCGGACGACGCTCCCGGCATCGAGGTGGCCGCGGCGGTGCAGCCGCCAGCGCAAGCGGCCGAAGCCGTTCCGATGGCCGCACCGCTGGCGCCGCCGGTGGCCGAGCCCGTCGTGGCGGTCGACGCCGAACCGGTGGCCGAAGTCCCGGCGCACGATGGCGCCGCTGGTCGGCATGATCAAACTGCATCGGCCGAATCGGAAAGCCTGGCGGCGGAACTCGAAGCCCTGCTGGCCTCCGGCGAATTGCCGTCCGACGACGACATGTCATCCGGTCCGGGCCTGCGCTTTGTCGACGACGAAGAGCCGCCGCCGCTGCATGACGGTAACTTCGCTGCGCCGGCGGCAAGTCCGGCCGCGGCCCCGATGGCGGAGGAACCGGTACTGTCCGGCCTGACGCCCTCGGCGTTCCAGCTGAATGCCGTGCCATCGTCGTCGCTGACCGACGTCGCGCTCGCCACCACGCCCGCATCGCCGGCGGCCGCTTCGGCGGTGAGTGCCCCCGAGGGCTGGGCGCTGGTCGACGACGAGGCGCCGCAAACCGCGCCGGAAGCCTCCGCAGGCCCGGACCCCCAGGCGTTCGGGATCCAGAAGCTCAGCGCTGCCGACTTCCTCGCCCCGGATGTCGAGATGGTCGCCGACGATATCGAGCCGCGCATGAGCCTGGAGCTGGTGTCGATGGAGGAAGCCATCGCGCCGCAGGCCTACGTGCATGAGCATGAGCGCGAGCATGAGATGGTGCTCGACGACCTCGACGGTGCGCTGAGCCGGGTGGTGTTGCTCGGCGCCGCCATCGACGGCATCGACGCGGTATGCGCCTTCCTGGCCGCCTTGCCGGCGTCGACCAGGCAGACCTTTCTGCTCACCCAGCACCTGGGGCGGCAGTCGGATGCGTCGCTGGTGGCGGAGTTTTCCGCCAACTGTGCATTGCCGGTGCGGCTGGCCAAGGGCGGTCGCGCCAAGCCCGGCGAGGTGTTGCTGGTGCCGGCCGGGCAGCAGGTGCGCCTGCGCCGCGATGGCAGCGTCGAGCTGCAGGCGAATGACGCCGATGCGCCGCCGGAGCCGTCGATCGATGCCAGCCTGACCATGGCGGCCAATGCGTTCGGGCGCGATGCGCTGGCGATCGTGTTCGCCGGGCGCGGCAACGATGCCGTGGCCGGTGCGCAGGCCATCCACGATCGCGGCGGACAGGTGTGGGTGGAGTCGCCCTCCGGCGAACAGTTCGCCGACATGGTCAGCGGCATCGTTGCCGAACGACTGGTCAGTTTCTCCGGCACGCCGCCCGAGCTGGCGGCGCGCCTGATCGAGGTGTTTCCATGAGTGATCCGCTGCCGCGTGAAATCCGTTGCGTGCTGGTGCCGGTGGGCAATCAGCGCCTGCTGCTGCCCAATGCCACCATCGCCGAAGTGGTCACCCACAGCACGCCCGAACCGGTGGCCGGCGCACCCGCCTGGCTGCTCGGCCGGATCGCCTGGCGCGGCTGGCGGGTGCCGCTGGTGTCGTTCACCCAACTCGCCGGCACCGAGGAGGGCGACGCCGAACTGATCGTGCGCGTGGCCGTGCTGAAGGCCCTCGGCGGCAACCCGAAACTGCCGTTCATCGCCGTGCTGACCCAGGGATTCCCGCGCCTGACCACGCTGAACGCGGAGCTGATCATTCCTACCCACGACGGCAAGCCGCTGCCGCCGGGCGTGCGCGCGCACGTGCTGGTGCGCGACGACGTGGCGATGATCCCCGAC
This sequence comes from Rhodanobacter sp., assembly GCA_024711345.1. GTDB lineage: Bacteria > Pseudomonadota > Gammaproteobacteria > Xanthomonadales > Rhodanobacteraceae > Rhodanobacter. Next base: position 31,307 of record JANJTA010000006.1, read on the forward strand.
CTGGAATGGATCGAGGCCAACTTGCTGGATCTGTTCCATGCGGCCGAGCCGGCGGAATCGGCGGCGTCGTCGGCTTCGGGCGACTGACCCGCTTCAGCGGGCGGCACTCAGCCGTCGCCGTGCAACGCCTGCAGTGCCGCCAGCGCCGCCAGGCCGGCGGTTTCCGTGCGCAGGATGCGCGGCCCCAGCCGCAGACCCTCGAAACCGGCGGCGCCGAGTGCCGCCACATCGCGCTCGCCCAAGCCGCCTTCCGGCCCCACCACCAGCAGACCGCCGGCCGCCGCGAAGCGCAGTTCGCGCGACGCCCGGCCCGCTTCCGGCAGCAGCGCCAGACGCAACGCGCCATCGTCGGCCAGGCCGTCCAGCCAGGCTGCCAGTGACATTGCCGGGGCGACCTCCGGCACGCGCGCGCGGCCGCTCTGCTCGCAGGCGCTGGCCACCACCGCACGCCAGTGGGCCAGCCGCTTCTCCGCGCGGGCGGCGTCCAGCTTCACTTCCGAACGCTCGGTCAGCAGCGGCACGATGCGCGCCACGCCCAGCTCGGTCGCCTTCTGCACGATCAGGTCCATCTTCTCGCCGCGCGCCACGCCCTGGGCCAGGGTCAGCCGCAGCGGCGATTCGTTGCACAGGAGCTGCTTCGATTCGATCCGCACGCTCAGCTCGCGCTTGCCCACGGCAAGGATGACCGCCGCGTAGTCGTGGCCGTCGCCGTTGAACACGGTGAGCGGGTCGCCGGGGCTCATGCGCAGCACGCGCGCGACGTGTTCGGCGACCTGTGCCGGCAGGTTCAGTTCGGCGGCGACGGCGAGCGGCTGGTCGAGGTGGATACGGATCGTACGCATCGGAACGGGCCGGGCGGGAAGGGCCGCCCAGCATAGCGCGGCGCACCCGCGCCACGTCCGCGGATGAACGCGCGCGAGATGGCCTGGCGGCGCCGCTTGCCCCCGCCGCCACCTCGTATCAGCATGACGGCACTCCCCCATGCGCGCTCGCCGCATCCCGTCCGCGAGCCGGAGGCGTCATGTCCAGGTTCGTTCTGATTTCCGCCCTGCTGCTGGCCGGCTGCGGTGCAAGCGCCGCGTTGCTGGCCCAGGATGCCACCAGCGCAACGCGGCCGCTGCACTCGTCCAGTCAGTCGTCGGCGCCCTCCACGGCCCGCTCCGACGAGCACAATTGCATCCGTGAAACCGGCAGCCATATTCCGGCCGGGAAGGGGCGCTGCCTGCCGGTGAACGGGCGCAGTTATACCCGGCAGGAGCTGCAGCGCACGGGCGAACCCGAGCTGGGACGGGCGCTGCAGAAACTCGACCCGCGCATCACCGTCCACGGCCACTGAGCGGGCGGTTCAGTCGGCAATGGCGTGTTCGATGCCAGCGATGGCGGTATCGACCAGCAGGTCGATCTCGGTCGTACTGACCACGTAAGGCGGCATGAAGTACACCACGTTGCCCAGCGGGCGCAGCAGCGCGCCATGGCGCAAGCCATGCAGATAGGCGCGCAGGCCGCGCCGCTCCGCTGCGGGATAGGGCCGCCGGCCCGCCTTCTGGGCGACCAGCTCGACGGCGGCGATCATGCCGGTCTGGCGCACGTCGCCCACGTGCGGGTGATCGCGCAGTGGCGCCAGCCGCCGCGCCAGGTGCGCGGCCAGTGCGCGGTTGCGTTCCAGCACCGGCTCGTCGCGGAAGATCGCCAGGGTCTCCAGTGCCACCCGGCAGGCCAGCGGATTGCCGGTGTAGCTGTGCGAATGCAGGAACGCCTTGCCGGCGTTGTACTCGGCGTAGAACGCGTCGTACACGCGCTGGGTGGTGAGCACCGCCGACAGTGGCAGGGTGCCGCCGGTGAGCCCCTTCGACAGGCACATGAAATCGGGCGAAACCGGGGCCTGCTCGCAGGCGAACAGCGTGCCGGTGCGGCCGAAGCCCACCGCGATCTCGTCGGCGATGAAGTGCACCGCGAACTCGTCGCACAGCGCACGCAGGCCAGTGAGGTAGCTCGGGTGGTACATGCGCATGCCGCCGGCGCACTGCACCAGCGGCTCGACGATCACCGCGCAGGTCTCGTGCGCGTGGCGTTCCAGCAGCGTACGCAGTTCACCGAGGCGGCGTTCGGCCGTCTGTTCGGCCGATTCGCCGGGCTCGCCTTCGTACGCGTCCGGCGACGGCGCCAGGAACGGGGTCAGCAGCAGCGGCGCATAGGTCTTGCGGTACAGCGCCACGTCGCTCACCGACAGCGCGCCCAGCGTCTCGCCGTGGTAGCTGCCGGTCAGCGCGATGAAGCGGGTCTTCTCGCCATGGCCCTGGTTGAGCCAGTAGTGGAAGCTCATCTTCAGCGCCACCTCGATCGCCGCCGAGCCGTTGTCGGCGAAGAACACCTTGTCCAGCGCGGGCGGGGTGATGCGCACCAGTTCCTCGGCCAGTTCGATCGCCGGCGTGTGGGTGAAGCCGGCAAAGATCACGTGCTCCAGCCGCTGCGCCTGGTCGGCGAGGGCGGCGGCCAGGCGCGGATTGGCATGGCCGAACAGGTTGGTCCACCACGAGCTGATGCCGTCCAGGTAGCGATTGCCGTCGGCGTCCAGCAGCCACGCGCCTTCGCCGCGCACGATCGGCAGCATCGGTATCGTCTCGTGGTCGTGCATCTGCGTGCAGGGGTGCCAGACGTGCTGCAGGTCGCGTGCGGCGAGCGCGGCGTTGCCGCTTGCGGAGTCGTTCATCCGGCTATGATCGGCGCTGGGCGGCGGACGCTCAAGTCCGCGCATCGCTCCTCCCGGGAATCGGCGCTTGAAGTCACTGCGAATATGCCTGATCGGTCTCGGCATGCTGGCGCTGGCCGCGGCCATGCTGCTGTGGTTCCTGCCGGCGCGCTGGGCGGCGCCGTGGATCGAGCCGCAACTGCACGGCTTGCGCCTGCAGCAGATGCAGGGCACGTTGTGGCATGGCCGGGCCGATGAGGTGGTGGGCGCCGATGGGCATGTGCTGGGGCAGCTGCAATGGCAGTTGTCGCGGCGGGCCTTGCTCGGCCAGCTGCGGCTGCAGTTGCAGTTCGAGGGGCCACAACTGGCGTTTTCCGGCGGAGCCCGGCGGCTGCCGGGCGGCCAGATTGAAGTGCGCGACGCGAGTGTGCGTGCAGAACTCGCGGCATGGAGCCATGACGCGGCATCGCCCTGGGGGCAGCCGCGCGGCGAACTGCAGGTGACGATCGATCACGCCCTGCTGCAGGGCGGCTGGCCCCTGCAACTGCAGGTGCAGGCGCAATGGTCGCATGCGCTCATGCACACGCACGATGGCGACGTGGCACTGGGCAAGCTGCAGGCGCAAGCGAGCGCACAAGGTGGGGTGATCCTCGCGCAACTGCACGACGACGGGCACGGCCCGCTGCATGCCGACGGCAAGCTGCAGCTGAGCCCGCTTGGCTGGCGGCTGGACGCGACGCTGCGCGCCCGACAGACTGACCCGGCCTTGCGCCGCTGGCTGGCCCGGTTGGGGTCGCCGGCAGCCGACGGCAGCGTGCGCCTCGAGCGCCGCGGCGGACTGGCCGGCAGCGCACTGGCCCCATCCACGAACTGAAGGACGCGAGAGAGCATGAATCCGGATATCGCCGCAACCGCGCTGACAGCCGCACGCGAGGCCGCCGCCGCCGCCGCCGAGGTGATCAGGCACTACTGGCGCCGCGGCGTCGAGGTGGAGCTGAAGTCCGACGCGACGCCGGTGACGGTCGCCGACCGCGAGGCCGAGCAGGCGATCCGCACGGTGCTGCAGGCGGCGCTGCCGCAGGCGGCCATCTACGGCGAGGAGTTCGGCCTGGCGGGCGAACGCGGCGGCTTGCTGTGGCTGGTCGATCCGCTCGACGGCACCAAGAGCTTCGTGCGCCGCACGCCATTCTTCTCCACCCAGATCGCGCTGATGGACGGCGACGAGCTGGTGCTCGGCGTATCCAGCGCGCCGATCTACGGCGAGACGATGTGGGCCAGTGCCGGCGGCGGCGCGTGGTTCGAGGGCGAGCGCGTGCGGGTGGCCGGCGTGGCCGGGATGGCGCAGGCCTCGATCTCCATCGGCAACGTGAAAACGCTCACCGCCGACGCGCGCTGGGAAGCGCTGGGCGCGCTGATCCGCGACAGCAACCGCATCCGCGGCTACGGCGATTTCTGCCACTACCACCTGCTCGCGCGCGGCAGCCTCGACCTGGTGATCGAGTCGGACGTGAACATCCTCGACATCGCCGCGCTGGCGGTGATCGTGCGTGAGGCCGGCGGCGTGTTCACCGATCTGGACGGTGCGCCGCCGACGCTGGACACGACCAGCGTGCTGGCCGGCGCGCCGGCGATCCACGCGCAGGCCCTGCAACGTCTGCGACGCCGTGCCGCGGGTTAGAATCGGCGGATGCGCAAACTACCGATCATCCACGCCACGCGCGACGTCACCGACAGCCATTTCCTGCACGTCGAGCAGCTCGACCTGGAGTTCTCCAATGGCGTGCGGCGAACCTATGAGCGGCTGAAGGGCAGCGGCCTGGGGGCGGTGATCATCGTGCCGATGCTGGACGACGATACCGTGCTGCTGGTGCGCGAGTACGCCGGCGGGCTCGGGCGCTACGAGCTGGGCCTGCCCAAGGGTCGGCTGGACCAGGACGAAACCGCCGAGCAGGGCGCCGAGCGCGAGCTGAAGGAGGAGGTCGGCTACGGCGCACGCAAGCTGAAGATCCTGCACAACCTGTCGCTGTCGCCGTCGTACATGACGCACATGGCGCATGTGGTGCTGGCGCAGGATCTCTACCCCGAGAAGCTCCCTGGCGACGAGCCGGAGGAACTCGAGGTGGTGCCGTGGAAGATGGCCGAGCTGCATACCCTGCTGGGCCGCGACGACGTCACCGAGGGGCGCTCGATCGCCGCGCTGTTCATGGCCCGCGAGTATCTCGCCGGGCGCTTCCCGCGCGCATGAGCGCGCCGCCCGGCAAGGTTCCGCCCGCGCTGGCCCGGCAGGTCGGCGCGATCGCCCGTGACGCCGGCGCGGCGATCCTCGATGTCTACCAGGGCGATTTCGCGGTGCACACCAAGGCGGACGCCTCGCCCCTCACCGCGGCCGACCTGGCCGCGCAGCAGGTCATCATGGCGGGGCTGGCGGCGCTCGACCCGTCGCTGCCGGTGCTGTCGGAAGAGGCCAAGGCACTGCCGTGGTCCGAGCGTCGGCACTGGTCGCGCTACTGGCTGGTCGATCCGCTCGACGGCACCCGCGAGTTCGTCAAGCGCAACGGCGAGTTCACCGTCAACATCGCCTTGATCGACGATCGCCGCAGCGTGCTCGGCGTGGTGCTGGCGCCAGTCAGCGGCGAGCTCTACGTGGCCGCGCAAGGGCAGGGCGCCTGGCTGCAGGCGCAGGCCGGCGCTCCGTGGCAGCGCATCCGCACGCGCGCGATGGGGCAGCCGGCGCTGGTGGCCGGCAGCCGTTCGCATGGTGGCGTGCAGGGCGGCATGCTGCAGCAGCTGGTCGGCAGCGACTATGAGCTGGTGCCGCTGGGCTCGTCGCTGAAGTTCTGCCTGATTGCGCGTGGCGCAGCGGATCTCTACCTGCGCCTGGGCCTCACCAGCGAATGGGACACCGCCGCGGCGCAATGCGTGCTGGAAGAGGCCGGCGGGGCCCTGCTCGACCTGGCTGGCCAGCCGTTCCGCTACAACCGCGGCGAGTCGCTGCTGAATCCCGAGTTCGTTGCGGTCGGCGACACCGGCATCGACTGGACCGCGCGGTTGCGGGCGCCATGAGCGAATCGCCCCGGCACAGCCTCGACGACCTGCTCGCCATCATGGCGCGCCTGCGCGATCCCGAGCGCGGCTGCCCGTGGGACGTGCAGCAGGATTTCGCTTCGATCGCGGCGTACACCATCGAGGAAGCCTACGAGGTCGCCGACGCGATCGACCGCCGCGACTGGCACGACCTGCGCGACGAGCTGGGCGACCTGCTGCTGCAGGTGGTGTTCCATGCGCAGATGGCCGCCGAGCAAGGCCTGTTCGATTTCGCCGACGTCGCCCACGCGATCAGCGCCAAGATGCTGCGGCGCCATCCGCACGTGTTCGGCGATACGCGCTACGCCGACCTCGACGAGCAGATGCAGGCGTGGGAAGCGATCAAGGCCGCCGAGCGCGCGGATAAGGGCGCGGCGGTCGACGCCAGCGCGCTGGCCGGCATCTCCAGCGGCCTGCCGGAGTGGAAGCGCGCGCAGAAGCTGCAGCAGCGTGCGGCCGCCACCGGCTTTGCCTGGCCCGGCCCCGCGCCGGTGCTGGCCAAGCTGGCCGAGGAGGTGGACGAGGTACGCGCCGAATTCGACCACGGTGCCGATCCAGCCCGCCTGCAGGACGAGATCGGCGACGTGCTGTTCGTGATGGTGAACCTGGCGCGCCATGCCGGCGTGGATTTCTCGCAGGCGTTACGCCACGCCAATGCCAAGTTCGAACGGCGCTTCCGGCAGATGGAGCAGCTGGCCGCGGCCGATGGCGCGGCGTTCGCCGAGCGCACGCTGGACGAGCAGGAGCAGCTGTGGCAGCGCGCCAAGCAAGAGGAGCGCCAGCCCTAGCGCCGGCGCGACGGCAGCGGGCCGCCGCGCCGGCCGCTCGCGGAAATTACTTCGCCGCGGGGGCCGCCTCGCCGGCGCGCTGCTGCCAGGCGGCGCGCATCCTCTCGCGCTCGGCACGCATCTTCGCCTCGTTGGCCAGGTTCTCGTCCAGCGCCTTGCGCAGCGTGGCGATGGCCTGATCGACATTGGTCGGCTGCGCCTGCAGGCGGGCCAGGCGCTTGTAGGCGTAGTCGCGCACGTGCGGATCCTGCGACTTGGCCAGCACGTCGTGGTACACCGTCGCCATTTCCTTGCCGCGACCGGCCTGCAGGTAGAGCCGTTCCAGGGCGTGCAGGTCGCCGATCACGCCGCTGCGCTGGCGGTCGAAGCCGTGCATGCGCATGCCGTGGCCGCGCTCGCCATGGTGATCGCGGTCGCCGCGGATGATGCGGACATCCTTGCCGGTAGCCGCCTGCGGAGCCGATGGCGGGGGCGGCGCGGTCTGGGCCATCACGAACGAGGCCGATCCGGCGATCAGCACGGCCAGGGCGGAGGCGAGCAGGGTCTTGTGGTGCATGGTGGGTCTCCTCGACAGGTAAGCAAGGAAAACGCGGCCGGCCCCCGTGGGTTGACCGGAACGTTCAGGCCGGTGTCATGCTTGCAACCTTTCTGCCGCCGGCCGCATCTGAGCCGGGTCGACACCCGCCAAGGAGAGTTCCATGCGTCGTATTCTCACCGCAGCCCTGCTGCTTGCTCCGCTCGTCGCTCTCGCCGCCAACCCGTGCAAGTACGAGGCCGCGCGCAACCTGCAACTCGACTTGGCCGGCGTGCGCGCCGTGCAGATCGACGTGCACAGCCACGACCTGCACCTGGCCGGCAGCGCCGACGCCAAGGGCCTCAGCGTTCGCGGCCGCGCCTGCGCCTCCGAGCAGTCCGCGCTGGACAAGCTGCAGATCACCCAGCACCGCGAGGGCGACCAGCTGCTGATCGACATCGGCAACAGCGGCGGCTTCAACTTCAGCCTGTTCGGCGGCAGCTCCTACGCGAGCCTGGAAGCCACCGTGCAGATGCCGGCGAACCTGCCGGTCACCGTGCGCGTGGGTTCCGGCGATGCCCACGTCGGCGGCGTGCAGCAGTTGCAGGCGAACGTGGGCTCGGGCGACCTGCACGTGCGCCAGGTGGCCGGCAAGTTCGCCACCAGCGTGGGCTCGGGCGACGTCGACGCCAGCGACGTCGGCAGCCTGGAGCTGGGCTCGGTGGGCTCGGGCGACTTCAAGGCCGACGGCATCAGGGGCGACGCCCGCATCGGCAGCATCGGCTCGGGCGACGTCACCCTGCGCAACGTCGGCGGCAGCGTGCATGCCGACACCCTGGGCTCCGGCGACCTGAGCGTGAACGGCGTCGGCGGCGACCTCAGCCTCGGCGCCAAGGGCAGCGGCGACGTCAACCACTCCGGCGTGAAGGGCAAGGTCAGCGTGCCGCACGACGACGATTGATGATTCTTCCGGTAGGAGCCCGCTTGCGGGCGATGCTCTTTGTGTGAAGGCATACCAGAGTAAAAGCATCGCCCGCGAGCGGGCTCCTACCCGTGGGTCCAGCGAAATACCAGGTACACCAGGGGCGCGCACACCAGCAGGAACGGAATCGACACCAGGTGCAGCAGCCGCAGCCCATGCGGCTGCTTCGCCAGGCGCAGCGCGATCAGGTTCGCCAACGAACCGATCGCCACGCCGAAGCCGCCCACGTTCACCGCCACCGCCAGCGCGATCGTGTCGGGTGTGCGTTCCAGCAGCAACACCGTCGCCGGCACGTTGCTGATCAACTGCGAGGCGACGATGCCGCTGGCATACAGCGTCAGCGGCTGGCTGAAGTCGAGTCGGTCCAGCGTCTGCTGCACCAGAGGCAGATCCGCGAAGTGGCCCAGGCCCAGGAAGATCGCGGCAAACGTGAGCAGCAGCAGCCAGTCGATCCGCGCCAGGCTCGATCGCGCCAGCCAGGCGAATAACGCCAGCAACAGCAGCGCGCCCAGCGGCGCCTGGCCGTATTCCATCAGCAGCACCATGCCGACCAGCGCGGCCATCGACCACGCGCCGAGGCGGCCCGAGGCCACGCTGCCGTCGATCCGTTCCGGGCTCAGCGCCACGCGCTCGCGCGGCAACCACAGCCAGGCGAATGCCGCCACCAGCGCGAACATCACCGCCGCGGCTGGCAGCATCGCCGCCGCGAAATGCAGGAACGGCAGCCGCGAGTGCTGCCACAGCAGCAGGTTCTGCGGGTTGCCGATCGGGCTCAGGGTGGAACCCGCGTTCACCGCCAGTGCCTCCAGCACCACCATGCGCAACACGGGCAGGTTGGAGACGCTGCCGATCGCCACGGTCAACGGCACGATCAGGAACAGGCTCACGTCATTGGTCAGCACCATCGACAGCAGCGCCGTCGCGGCCACCAGCAGCAGGCCCAGGCTGCGCAGCGAATGCGCGCGCGCCACCACGGCTGCCGCCGCGTGCTGCACCAGGCCGCTGTCGCGGATGCCCTGGATCGCGATCAGCAAACCCATCAGCCCGGCCAATGTGGGCAACTGCAGCCAGTGCCGGTAGCTCGCCAGCGGCTGCGGATCGAGCACCGCCAGCGCGATCGCCAGCGCCGCGAACAGCCACAGCAGCCACTCCTCCTCGAGGCGCTGTCGTATGCGGCTTGCAGTCATCGGGAAGTCCGGTAGGGCGTCGGCGCACTTTATCAGCCTGCCCTTCCATGCCGATTCAATCCTCGCGCAACAGCCGCATCGGCGGCGTGCGGCTGACCTTTCGCGTGCCGGCCAGGCCCAGCAGCATCACCACCAGCGCCGCGCCCGCGGCGCCGCCGAGCAGCGGCCATGGCGGCGGCACGAAGCCTTCGATGTGGAACACCGCCTGCCCCAGCCACAGCCCGGCGCCGGCGGCGCCGAGTGCGGCGGTGAGGCCGGCGACCAGACCGAGCAGGGCGAACTCGCAGGCGGCGGCCACGCGCAGTTGTGCGCGGCGCGCGCCCAGCGTGCGCAGCAGGGCGGCTTCGTGGCGGCGCTCGGCCGCGCTGGCGGCCAGTGCGGCGGCCAGCACCAGTGCGCCGGCGAGCAGGCTGAAGCCGAGGATCCAGCGCACCGCATTGCCGACCCGGTCGACGATCTCGCGCACGCGATCGAGCAGCGAGTCGACGTCGACCAGGCTGAGGTTGGGGTAATCGCGCGACAACTGCGCCAGCTCGCTGGCGTGCCCGCGCGGCAGGTGGAAGCTGGCCAGCCAGGTGTGTGGCAGCGCGCCGGCGTGGGCCGGGTCGAGCAGCAGGAAGAAGTTGACCCGGAACGAACTCCAGTCGACCTTGCGCACGCTGCTGACCTTCGCATCGATGCTGCCTTCGCCCACGTCGAAGCGCAGCGTGTCGCCGATCTTCAGCGCGAACATGTCGCGCCACATGGTGTCGATCGACACCTCGGCCTGGGCCGGCTGCGGACCCTGCCAGCGGCCGGCGATCACCTCGTTCGCGGGCGGCAGTTCGGCGGACCAGGACAGCCGCAGCTGGCGGTCGGTCCAGTCCTTCGCGCGCTCGTCGGCGAAGGCGAGCTGGTCGATCGGGCGGCCGTTGATGGCGATGAGCTTGCCCACCGCCAGCGGCAGCATGTTGAGCTGGTCGCCGCCGGTCGTGGCCAGCGCCTGCTCGAAGCCGGCGCGCTGGTCGTCCTGCAGGTTCAGCGCGAACCAGTTCGGCGTGTCCGCCGGCAATTCCTGGCGCCAGCCCTGCAGCAGTGCCGGCGCCACGATCGCCAGCAACAGCAGCGCGCACAGGCCCAGGCTGAGCGCGGTGGCCTGGATCACGCTCAGCGCAGGCCGCCGCGCCAGCGCGGCGAGACCGAGGCGCAACGCCGGGTGCGCGCCCGGCGCGATGCGCCGGGCCAGCCACAGCAGCAAGCCGGCCAGCAGTGCCGCGATCAGCGCCACGCCGAGCAGGCTGGCGGTGAGGATGCCGGCCAGGGTGAGCGAGCTGCTCTGGCTCCAGATCAGGCCCAGCGCCACCAGCGCCGGGATCAGGTACAGCGCGTCGAAGCGGCGTACCCGCCGCTGCATGCTCTGACGGAATACCGCCACCGGCGGCACCTCGGCCAGCCGTGCCAGCGGCGGCAAGGCGAAGCCGATCAGCACGGCGATACCCATCGCGGCGGCGGCAAACGATGGCGCCAGCGGCAGCACGGTCGGCACGTTGCCGAACAACTGGCTGGCCAGCAGCCAGGCCAGTTGCGCCAATCCCAGCGCGAGCAGCACGCCGAGTGCGGTGGCCGGCACGGCGAGTGCGCCCAGCGTGCCCAGCAACAGCCCCAGCACGCGCTGGCGCGGCGTGCCCAGCGCACGCAGCAGCGCCACTTCGGCGGTCTTGCGGCGCGCGTAGCGCTGCGCGGACAGCGCGATCGCGATGCCGGCCAGCAGCGCCGACAGCAGGGCGGTCAGGCGCAGGAACGCACCGGCGCGGTCGAACGCCGTGCGCATGCGCTCCTGGGTCTGTTCCGGCGTGATCAGCTGCGCGCCCTGCGGCAGCGCGGTCGCCTGCGCCCAGTCGCGCCAGGCCTGCACCGCCGCCGGCGTACCGGCCAGCAGCAGGCGGTGGCGGGCACGGCTGCCGGTGCCGAGCAGGCCGGCCTGTTCGGCGTCGGCCAGGCTCATCAGCGCACGCGGCGCCAGCGCCAGCAGCTCGCCGCCGTCGGGCTGGCGCAGCAGTTCGGCGGCAATGGTCAGCTCGCGCCCGCCCAGTTGCAGCGGCTGGCCGACCTGGAGGCCCAGTGCCACCAGCGCGCGATGGTCGAGGTAGACCTGGCCGGCGGCCGGGGCGTGGCCGTTGCGCGTGCGGCCGGCGGCGTCGCGCAGCTCCAGCTTGCCACGCAGCGGATAATGGGCATCGACCGCCTGCACGTCGAGCAACTGGGTCTGCTCGTGGGCAAACGCCACGCTGGGAAAGCCGGCGGTGCGGGCGAGCTGCAGGCCGTCGCCGCGGGCGCGCTCGGCGAACGTGTCAGGCAGGGGCTGCGGCGACGACACGCCGATGTCGCCGCCGATCAGTTCGGCGGCGCTGGCCAGCATGCCGCGCTCGATCCGCGTCGCCAGCGTGGCGACCACGCCCAGCGCCACCACCGCCAGCACCAGCGACGCAGCCAGCGTGCGCAGTTCCGGCAGGTGCCATTCGCGACGCAGGCTGCGCAAGGCAAGCAGCAGCATCTTCATGCCGGCACGTCCGCGCCGGTCGAGACGACGCGGCCTGCCTCCAGTTCGATCCGGCGGTCGCAGCGCGCGGCCAGGGTCGCGTCATGGGTGACCAGCACCAGGGTGGTGCGGTGGTCGCGGTTCAGCGCGAACAGCAGGTCGCAGACGTGGTGGCCGGTGCGCTGGTCGAGGTTGCCGGTGGGTTCGTCGGCGAACAGCACGCGCGGGCCGTGCACGAATGCGCGGGCGATCGCCACGCGCTGCTGCTCGCCGCCGGACAGCTGGGCCGGGTAGTGCCGCCGCCGCGCGCCCAGGCCCACGGCTTCGAGCGCGGCGCGGGCGCGCGGGCGTGCCTCGCTGCTGCCTTCCAGTTCCAGCGGCAGCATCACGTTCTCCTCGGCGGTCAGTGCGGGCAGCAGGTGGAACGACTGGAACACGAAGCCGACCAGGCGCCGGCGCAGGTCGGCGCGGGCCTCTTCGTCCAGTTGCTGCAGCGCATGGCCGTCCAGCGCGATGCTGCCGTCGTCCGGCGTATCCAGTCCGGCCAGCAGGCCGAGCAGGGTAGTCTTGCCGGAGCCGGAGGCGCCGACGATGGCGAAGCTCTCGCCCGGGCGCACCTGCAGGCTGACCTGGCTGAGGATTTGCAGTCTCCCCTCGGGGCCGTTGACCGACTTGCTAACATCGCAGGCTTCAAGAAGAGGCCGGGAAGAATCACTCATGCGTCGATGCCTGTGGTTGCTGGTTGTTCTGTGCGGCATCGGCAGCGCCCAGGCGGCGGCGCCGAAAACCGTGCTGGTCCTGGGTGATTCGCTGTCCGCCGCGCACAACATCCCGGTCGAGGCCGGCTGGGTGCATCTGCTGGATGCGCGTCTCCAGCAGATGGTACCGAAGTGGACCGCGATCAATGCCAGCATCAGCGGCGAGACTTCGCTGAGCGGACGCAACCGTCTGCCCGCGCTGCTGGCGAAGTACCGGCCGGCCGTGCTGGTGCTGGAACTGGGCGCCAACGACGGCCTGCGCGGCTTGCCGCTGCCGGCCCTGCGCGACAACCTCGATGCGATGATCCGCACCGCGCAAAAGGCGAAGGTGCGCGTGCTGCTGGTCGGCATCGAGCTGCCGGTGAACTATGGCCCGCGCTACCGCGACGGGCTGCGTGCGGTCTATGCCGAATTGGCCCGCAGCCGGCATACCGCGCTGGTCCCGTTCCTGCTCGAAGGCATCGCGCTCGACCCCGCGCTGATGCAGGATGACGGCCTGCATCCGGTGGCCGCCGCCCAGCCGCGGGTGCTGGATACCGTATGGAAGCCGTTGCAGCCGCTGCTGCGCTGAAACCGGGCCGTTTCTGAACCCTTGCGTCACGTCTTCACACGATCGTCACTAGCGCGCCGGTTATCTCTTCACATACGTGAAGCCACGGGAGGTATGGACGATGACCGTACATGATGAGCAGGCGGGCTTGATCCTGCTGGTCGAGGACAACCGCCAGATTGCCGAGATGGTCGGCGAATTCCTGGAGCGGCGTGGCTACTCGGTGGATTACGCCGCCGACGGCGTGAGCGGGCTGCATCTGGCGGTGTCCAACAGCTACGACGTACTGGTGCTGGACCTGATGCTGCCGGGCCTGGACGGGCTGGAGGTCTGCCGCAAGCTGCGCCGGGAAGCGAAGAAGGCTACTCCGGTGCTGATGCTGACCGCCCGCGACACGCTGGAGGACAAGCTGGCCGGGCTCGAGGCCGGCGCCGACGATTACCTGGTGAAGCCGTTCGAGGTGCGCGAGCTGGAGGCGCGGCTGCGTGCGCTGATTCGCCGCGACCGCCGTCAGGTGTCCACCGAGGTGCTCAGCGTCGGCGACATGACCCTGGACACCGCCACGTTGCGGCTGACCCGCGACGGCCAGGAGCTGACCGTGTCGCCGATCGGCCTGAAGCTGCTGGCGATCCTGATGCGCGAGTCGCCGCGGGTGGTCAGCCGGCGCGACATCGAACGCGAGATCTGGGGTGATACGCTGCCCGATTCCGATACCCTGCGCTCGCACCTGTACAACCTGCGCCGGGTCATCGACAAACCTTTCGCGCGACCGCTGCTACACACCATCCACTCGGCGGGCTACCGCCTGGCGGACCTCGAATCCGAAGTGGCTTCTTCGCCCCAGACGGCCTGACATCAATCACCGCGCATCACGGGTAGGCGCACACAGGTAATGGATAGCAGGGTCAACGCAGTCACGTTTCGTGTGGGTGCCTTCCGCCGGCGCGTCGCATGGGTGTTCTCCCTGCAGTTCGTGATCGTGGTGGTGGTGTGCATGCTGGGCATCTACAACGTGGCGCACACCGCGGTGGTGATCATGGCGATCGTGCTCACCACCGCGCTCGCGTGGCTCGCCTTGCGGCGCGAGTGGCGGCCGGTGCGCGCGCTGGCGCGGCTGGTGAATCGCTGGGACGGCGAGCTGCAGGATCACGAGGCGCTGCACCTGGAGCAGTTGTCCACCCATGCCGACGCCGACGTGGCCTCGCTGGCGCGGGGCCTGCACGGCTTCGCCACGCGCCTGGCCAGCTACAACCAGCGCGAGCGCAATTTCACCCGCGACGCCAGCCATGAACTGCGCAGTCCGCTCACCGTGATCAAGATGTCGGTGGACATGCTGGCCGAGGAGGAGGGCCTCAGCGACTTCGGTCAGCGCTCGGTGCGCCGCATCAGGCGTGCCGCCCGCGAAATGGAAGTGCTGGTGGATGCGCTGCTGATCCTCGCACGCGAGACCGACAGCGTGGCCGACGAGCAGTACTTCGTCGTCAACGACGCCTTGCGCAAGGAGCTGGATTTCGCCCGCGAGCTGCTGGCCGGCCGGCCGATCGAGCTGCTGCTGGAGGAGCCCGCCCGCTTCGCGTTGCAGGGCTCGCCGCAGGCGTTCTCGGTGCTGTGCTGGCAGTTGATCCGCAATGCCTGCCAGCAGACCGAGCAGGGCTGCGTGGTGGTCACGGTGTTGCCCGGTGCGATCAGCGTGCACAACCGGATCACCTCGCTGCTGCCCGGCAAGGGCTATCCGGTGCGCGTGCGCGGCGCCGACCGGCACGGTTTCGAGCTGGCCATCGCCCAGCGGATCAGCGACCGCTTCGCCTGGCCGCTGGAACTGCAGGCGGGCCAGGGCCAGGAAAACACCGCGCGCATCCGTTTCCCACACCCGCTGCCGGCGCATGCGCCGGAGCAGAGTTTCATGGAATCGTAGGCTTCAGCCGGCCGGCAGCGCCACCGTAAAGGCGCAGCCGGTCTTCGCCTTGACCTCGTCCAGGCTCACGCCCTGGTTGAGTTCGATCAGGGTCAGGCCCTTGCCCTTGGCCACCTCGAACACGCACAGGTCGGTGATGATCAGATCCACCACCTGCTTGCCGGTGAGCGGCAGGTCGCACTGGTTCTTGATCTTCGGCGAACCGTCCTTTGCGGTGTGCTCCATCAGCACCACCACGCGCTTGACGCCGCTGACCAGGTCCATCGCGCCGCCGGGGCCCTTGACCATCTTGCCCGGCACCATCCAGTTGGCCAGGTCGCCGGTGGCCGACACTTCCAGGCCGCCCAGGATCGACAGGTCGATGTGGCCGCCGCGGATCATCGCGAACGAGTCGGCGCTGGAGAAGAAGCTGGAGCCGGGCAACGTGGTGATGGTCTGCTTGCCGGCGTTGATCAGGTCGGGGTCGAGCTGGTCCTCGGTCGGGAACGGGCCGATGCCGAGCAGGCCGTTCTCCGACTGCAGGGTGACGCTGACGCCTTCCGGAATGTAGTTCGCCACCATGGTGGGAATGCCGATGCCGAGGTTCACGTAGAAGCCGTCGCGCAATTCCTTCGCGGCCCGCTTGGCCATCAATACCCGGGTCGGGCTTTCCTTGCCCGCGGCCACGCCGGCGATGGTGCGGAACTCGATGCGCTTCTCGTACTTCGCGCCCTGCACGATGCGATCGACGTAGATGCCCGGCACGTGGATGTTGTTCGGGTCCAGCTCGCCCACCGGCACCAGGTGCTCCACCTCGGCCACGCAGACCTTGCCGCAGGTGGCGATCATCGGGTTGAAGTTGCGCGCGGTCTCGCGGAACACCAGGTTGCCGTGCGCATCGCCCTTCCAGGCCTTGACGATCGACAGGTCCGCCGTGATCGACTCCTCCAGCACGTATTCCTTGCCGTTGAAGACCTTGGTCTCCTTGCCCTCGGCCAGCTTGGTGCCGAACGCGGTGCGCGTGTAGAAGCCGGGGATGCCGGCGCCGCCGGCGCGCAGCTTCTCGGCCAGCGTGCCCTGCGGGGTCAGGTGCAGTTCCAGCTCGCCGGCCAGGGTCTGCCGCTCGAACTCCTTGTTCTCGCCCACGTAGGAGGCGTACACGCGCTTGACCTGGTGGGTCTTCAGCAGCGGGCCCATGCCGAAATCGTCCACGCCGGCGTTGTTGCCCACGATGGTCAGGTCCTTCGTGCCGGCCTGCAGCAGGCCGCCGATCAGGTTCTCGGGGATGCCGCACAGGCCGAAGCCGCCGGCGGCAATCGTCATGCCGTCGAACAACAGGCCGTCAAGGGCTTGCGCCGCGTTCGGATACACCTTGTCCATCGCTGTGCCTTCCTCTTAGGAGAGTCAGCTGCCAAGGATACGACGGAATGGCGCCGGCCGGCCTTGTACCAAGGTCTCAGATGCGCGGGCAGATCGCTTGACACGAACAATTACGCGTGTAAACATCAAATCACTTACACGTGTAAACGATGACTCATGGCGATCAGCGAAGCCGAGGCGGTGGTGATGGACGTGCTGTGGCGCGAGGCGCCGCGCACGGCCGAGGAGATCCTGGCCGAGGTCGGTCCGGCGCAGGCCTGGCAGGAGGGCACGGTGAAATCCCTGCTCAACCGCCTGCTGAAGAAGAAGGCCGTGCACGCCGAGCGCGACGGCCGCCGCTACCTGTACACGCCGCTGCTGACGCGCGAGCAGTACGTGCAGCAGGAAAGCAAGGGCCTGCTCGACCGCCTGTTCGGCGGTCGCGTGGCGCCGCTGGTGGCGCATTTCTCCGAGCAGCGCAAGCTGTCGAAGAAGGACATCGCCGAACTGCGCAAGCTGCTGCAGGAGCTCGACGATGAGCAGCGTTGAGCTGGTCGCCATCGACTGGCTCGGACGCGGCTGGCTGCTGCTGCTTGCCTTCACGGCTGCCGCGCTGCTGGTGGCCGCGCTGCGCCGGCCGTGCCGCCGCCTGTTCGGTGCCGAACGCGCGTTCCAGCTGTGGCTGCTGCCGCCGCTGGCGTTGCTGGCCAGCCAGCTGCCGCATGCGGCAACGCCGGTCGCGACGCTGCCGCCGGTGGTGGCCGCGATCACCTCGGTCGCCAGCGTGCTGCCGGCGCACGCCGTGCGCGCGAGTGCCGTCGACTGGCGCGCCGCCGCCGTGCTGGCCTGGCTCGTCGGCAGCGTGCTCAGCCTGCTGCTGGCCGCGCTCGCGCAGAACCGCTACCGCGCCCGGCTGCGCGGTGCCACGGTCGTGGCCGCCATGCCATCGCGCTGGCCGGTGCTGCGTGCCGTCGGTACGGATATTGGCCCGGCCCTGGTCGGCGCCTGGCGCGCGCGCATCGTGGTGCCGGCGGATTTCGAGCAACGCTACGGCGCCGGGGAGCGCGCGCTGATCCTCGCCCACGAGACCGCCCATGCGCGCCGCGGCGACGGCTGGTGGTGCCTGCTCGCACGCATCCTTGCCGCATTGTTCTGGTGCCACCCGTTGGCGTGGTGGGCGCTGGCCGCGCTGCGCCATGACCAGGAACTGGCCTGCGACGCCGCCGTGCTGCGCGAGCACGGCGAACAGCGCCGCAGCTATGCGAATGCGATGTTGAAGACCCAGTCGGCCGCGTTCGCGCTGCCGGTGGGCTGCACGTGGTCCCCGCGTCATCCACTCACGGAGCGTATTGCCATGTTGAACTCCAAGCCAAGGTTCTCCGGCCGCCACATTGGCGCCATCGCGGTAAGCGCCATCGCCGGTGTCGTCGCTGCAACGGTCTATGCGGCCGTGCCGGCAAGTTCGGCCAGCGCGCCTGTGTCCGACCGCTACACCTTGAAGCTGGACATCGGCTTCGATGGCCAGCCTGCCGAGGCACATTTCACGCAATGCCTGAAGCCTGGCGAGTTCGGCAGCTTCAACGGCTCCCGTGACGGCGTGCCCGACTGGCATGGCCGCTTCGCCGTGGTCCCGACGGCGCAGGGCGAGATCGAAGTCCGCACCCGGCTCGAGGCAAGCTTCACCAAGGCCGATGGCAGCGTGCAGACGCTGTCGGCGCAACCCGTCGTGAGGACGGCGTCGCGGAAGCAGGCCACCATCCTGCTGGGTGCGCAGGTGGCGCTGTCGCCGGATGGAGCGAAGGTTTCGGCGGGCGAACCCGCGATGCGGGTTGATCTCACCCCGTCTGCAGGATGCACGGGTGGATTGGCACCGGCAGCATGAAGCCGACCGACGCCTGAGCTGGAATGGCAGCTGGCGGGGCGAACGTGCGGCCCTTGGCGGACAAGGGGCCCGGTTATACTCCGGGCATGTGCACCGGAGTCGTCCACGTGAGACCGTACCGCCTGTTCCTCGCCCTTGCTGCCTTCGGGGTTGCCCCCATGAGCCATGCCGCCGTTTCGCCCGTGCTGGTGATCCACGGCGGCGCCGGCGTGATCAAGCGCGACATGACCCCGGCGAAGGAGCAGGCGGTGCGCGCGGCGCTGACCCGGGCGTTGCAGGACGGCTACGCCCGCCTCAAGGCGGGCGGCAGCGCGCTGGACGCGGTGGCCGCCGCGATCACCGTGCTGGAGGACGACCCGCACTTCAACGCCGGCAAGGGCGCGGTGTTCACCCATGACGGCAGCAACGAGCTGGACGCGGCGATCATGGACGGCAGCACGCTGCGTGCCGGCGCAGTGGCCGGCGTGCAGCGGGTGAAGAACCCGATCCTGCTGGCCCGCGCGGTGATGGAGAAGACGCCCTACGTGATGCTGTCCGGCGCAGGCGCCGAGGCCCTCGCGAAGGAGCAGGGCATCACCCTGGTCGATCCGTCGTACTTCCGCACCGAGGAGCGCTGGCAGCAGCTGCAGCGGGCGCTGAAGGAAGACGCGGCGAGGCAGCCGCATGCGGACGTCGAGACGGCCAAACACTTCGGTACGGTCGGCGCGGTCGCGCTCGACGCGCAGGGCCGGCTGGCCGCCGGCACCTCCACCGGCGGCATGACCGACAAGCGTTGGGGCCGCATCGGCGATTCGCCGATCATCGGCGCCGGCACCTACGCCGACAGCGGTTGCGCGGTATCCGGCACCGGCTGGGGCGAGTTCTACATCCGCAGCGTGGCCGCGCACCAGATCTGCATGAAGGTGACCCAGATGCGCGTGCCGCTGAAGCGTGCCGCCGCCGAGGTGATCAACCAGGAAATTCCCTCGATGGGCGGCAACGGCGGCGCGATTGCGCTGGATGCGGAAGGACACATCTCGATCCCGTTCAACACCGACGGCATGTACCGCGGCTGGATCGGCGCCGACGGCGTGCCGCACGTGGCGATCTACGGCGACGAGGACGACGGCACCGCCGAGCTGCCGACGCCGCCGCCGGCCGACAGCGTCGCGCAGCCTTGAGGCGATTTGCTCCTGCGGAAGGCTCCGCGGCCATGGTAGGGCGGGCACCGCCCGCCGGCTCCTGCCTCGGTTCGTCGCGACAAGCGGCGGGCAGTGCCCGCCCTACAAGAGCTTGCGCAGCTGTGCTGGCGTCAGCGCGCCGCTGATGCCTTTTCGGCTGCCGTCGGCATGGATCACCAGCACGCGCGGGGTTTCGCCGCCCCAGTCCGGATCGAGCAGCAAGTTGATGCGTTCGGGCGAGGCTTCGGCGTAGGCGCGCGCGGGATAGCCGTCCATCTTCATGCGGCGCAGGCGCGCCGCGATCGCCGTGCGCAGTTCGATGCTGTCGGTGGTGACGGTGACCAGCTCGAGGCCGTGCGGATTGGCGCGTTGCAGCCGGGCCAGCGCTTCGAGATTCGGCTCGCAGTAGGCGCAGTCGAGCGACCACAGCGCGACGATGCGTGCACCGTGCGCCGGCGGTTGCAGCAGGGCGGGCACGTCGGCGGCGGCCAGCGGCTGCAGTGTGCCGGCGCAGGCCAGCGCCGGCAGCCACAGGGCGAAGGCGAGCAGCAGGCGTTTCATCGCGGCACCTCGACCAGGCGGAAACCGGCAGCGGTGTTCCAGGCCACGAACGCCCGTCCCTGTTTCAGCAGCAGCTGCGGCGAGCCTGTCGCGCCGCTGCTGCGGGCGATTTCGCGGGGCGCGTCGAAGTGCGCGCCGTTGTCGGACGAGCGCCGCAGCATCAGCGCATAGCCAGCGGCGTCCACCTTGTTCCAGGCCAGCCACACCGTCTGGTCATGCACGGCCACGTCGGCATGGCCGGCACCCGCACCAGCGATCGCCAGCGGATGTTTCGGCGCATGGCCGGGATCGAGTTGGCCGTACCAGATCGTGGGCTTGCCTTTGGCCTCGTACCACACGGCATGGCGGATGCCGTCGATGCCGATCGCCAGGCCGGGGCCGTGGTGCGGGCAGCCGGCGATCTGCCAGTCGCTGAAGGTCGCGCGGGCGACTTGGCTGGCTTGGCCGTCCGTACGCAGCACGGCATACGCGTGGTCGCGGATGTTGTCGCCGTAGATGCCGCGGAAGAACGCGGCGACCTCGCCGTCGGGCGTGCGCGCCAGCGCGATGCGGCAGCACTCGCAGCTCTGGTCGAGGAGCTTGCGTTCCGACGCGAAGCTGGCGCCGCCGTCGTCCGACCAGCTGTAGTAGATCGCCGCGCCCAGATACGGCTTGCCGGCGGCGTCGGCGGCGAGCAGGTCGCGCTTGTCGATCCAGGCGATCACGAGGCGGCCCTTGCCGTCCACCGCCAGTGCGTCGAAGCGATGGGTGATCTCGGCGCGGTCGTGGTGCACGGTCAGCGGCTCGCTGAAGTGCTCGCCGCGATCCAGCGAGCGAGCAAAGCGCACGAAGCCGGTCCACGGCGCGGCGCGCGGCTGCGACCAGCTCACGTAGATTTCGTCGTGCGGCCCGAACGCGAGCTTCGGGCGGTTCTCGCCTTCGGCGTAGATGCGCTCGGCCGCGGCGTTCACCTCGACCGGCGCGCTCAGCGTGCGGCCGTCGTCGTCGGAATGGCGCAGCCGCACGTGGCCGTCGGCCGCGTCCACGACGTACAGCCGGCCGTGGCTGTCGAAGGCGGCGCTGGCGCCCAGCTCGGGACCTTTCGGCATCTCCATGCGCATGCCGTCGTGCGCCAGCAGCGCGGGCGAGAGCAGGCAGAGCAGGGTGATCAGCAAGTGGCGCATCACAACTCCCAGCGCAGCTCGCCGAACCAGGTGCGGCCGGCGTAGGGATGGTAGACCCAGTACTGCGCATTGGTGAGGTTGTCGACGCCGAGCGCGGCGGCCCAGCCCGGCGCGAACTTCCAGCGCAGCTTCGCGTCGGCCACGGTGAAGCGGCTCACCGCGCCGTAGCTGTCGACGTAGTCGCTGTTGTCCAGCGTGCCGTACTGGCGGCCGGAGTGGCGGATGCCGAGCGAGGCGTCCCACTGCGGCGCGAAGCGGTAGTCGGCAAACACGCTGGCGCGGATTTTCGGGATGCGCGGGAAGGTCTTGCCGTTGGCCAGCGGGTACTGGCGGTCCTGCAGCGTCTTCGCATGGTTGAAGGCGAGGCTGGCTGAAAGGTCGAGGCCGTCCAGCCACAGATCGGCGAGGCCGAGTTCGCCCTCGACGCCGCGGCTGCGCATCCGGTCGATGTTCTGCACGCTGGTGACCGTGGGGCTGACGGTGATGTCGGTCTGCGAGTACAGCGAGTCGGCGATGCGATCCTGGTACAGCGAGACGCGCCAGTGGCCGTGGTCGAGGTGGCGGGTCAGGGTGAGGTCGGTGGACTCGTCGGTCTCGGGCTTGAGGTCGGGGTTGTTGTTGACGATCGCGTTGGCGGACAGACTGCCCTGGAACAGCTCGGTCACGGTGGGGTAGCGCACGGCCTTGCCGTGGGCCAGGCGCAGTTCCCAGCCGTCGGCGAGGTCCCAGTTCAGCGCGGCCTTGGGCGAGAAGTCGGTGCGCCGACGGTCGGCGTAGTGCAGCGTGTCGGTCGCATTCGCGCGCAAGCCGCCGTAGGCGCGCCACTGTTCCAGCCGGCCGCCCAGGGTCAGCGCCCAGGCATCGGCGAAACTCCACACGTCCTGCAGGTACAGCGCGCGGGTCTGCGTGCGGCCGGCGAACGCGCTGACCCGCGCGCCGTCGGCATCGCCGCGCCAGTCGCTGGCGCTGCGCACACGGCTGTCCAGCACGTAACGGTCGCCGTGCACGCCGGCGTAGAGCATGTGCTGTTCACCGAGCGGGCCGGAGCTGCGCAGGTCGAAGGTGTCCCAGCCGGAGCCGGCCTTGTCGGCGATGGTGCCGGGGCCGCCGACGGGCGTGCCGGGTTCGGCCAGGTTGGCCGTGGCCGCCTGCGAGCGCAGGAAGTCGTAATGACTGGCCACCGCGGTCCAGCGCCAGCCGTTGTCGAGGCGGCCGTTCAACTCGATGCCGTACAGCAGGTGGGTGTCGCTGGCCGAGGAGGGCGCCAGGCCGCTGGCCGGCAGGGTCCAGGTCCGCCCGGCGGCGCTGATCACGCCGCCGGCGACCGGTTGCCCGTCGGCGTCGCGGATCAGGCTGCGGGTGCGGTCCTCGGCGCGGTTGTGCCACCAGCCGACGGTGAACAATGCGGCGACGCGATCGGTGAGGTCCACGCCGATCTTCAGCTTGGCCTGGTCCTGCACCGTGTGTTCGATGCTGTTGGCGCCGTACACCAGCCGCGGCGAGCCGTTCGGGTTTTGATCCAGCACGGCGCCGCTGACCGGCACCGCCGTGGCCGCATTGCCGCCGGCCTTCGCGGTGGCGTACTGCATCGGCTGGCCGTGGTTGTCGAGCCGGCTGAACTCCAGCAGCCAGCTGAAGCGACCCTGCTTGTTGCCCAGCGTGGCAGCGGCCTGATGGCCGTTGTAGTGGCCGCCGGCGCCATACGCGTCGCGGTAGTCCTGGCTGAAGAACTGGGTGCTCACGCTGGCCATCAGCTGCTGCGGCAGCACGGTGTGGATCAGCACGGTGTTGCCCAGCGAGTTGCCCGGGTACAGCGCGGAATAGGGGCCGTACAGAATGTCGACCGCGCCGATTTCCTCGGGCACCACCATGCCCCAGCGCGGCGCGCCGTCCCAGCCGTTGGTCATCAGGTTGGAGAGCAGCAGGCCGTCGGCGTAGACCAGGCTGCGTGCGCTCTGCAGGGTGCCGGCGTTGCGGCCGCTGATCACCGCGTTCGGGTCGCCGATGTAGCGTTTGCGCACCTGCATGTTCGGCGCGTACTTCAGCGCGTCGGCGCTTTCGGTGACATTCTGCTGCTGCAGCTTCTGCCGGTTGACGCGCACCTGCACGCTGGGTGTTTCCATCACCAGGGTGTCGCTGGCATGCACCGAGACCGGGGCGAGCGTGGTGGTGGGGGCGGGTTCATCGGCGGCCAGCAGCGGGTGGCTGGCGACGGCAAGCGCTGCTGCGCAAAGACCGAGCGGGAGGGCGTTCAAGCGACACTCTGGATGGGGGTCTAGGGTTGCAAGGATAGTCCGCGGCGGCGCGCACGACAGATGGCGCGTTGTCGCAGCGGGAACGACGCATGAGATGCGCGGGCGCGACGGAAGGTGCCCGGTCCGGAGCGCGTGCAGGAGCGCACGGGTGCGCAATGCTTTCCGCCAAGTGGCGAAGGGCATCGCGCACAGAGTGCGCTCCTACAAAAAAAAGCGGGTCAGTCTTCCCGGTCGGGACGTTCGCGCACCGGGTGCTTGCTCAGCTTGCGCTGCAGCGTGCGGCGGTGCATGCCGAGGCGGCGGGCGGTCTCGGAGATGTTGCCGTCGCATTCGGTGAGCACGCGCTGGATGTGCTCCCACTCCAGCCGGCGCAGCGCCAGCGGCTGCTCGGGGGCCTCCGGCAGCTCGCTGTCGTTGTCAACGTCGTTGTCGCCGTCGAGCAGGGCGCGCACCACCGCGTCGGCATCGACCGGCTTGGCCAGGTAGTCGTGGGCGCCGCGCTTGATCGCCTCCACCGCGGTGGCGATCGAGGCGTAGCCGGTCAGCAGCAGCACGCGCAGGTCGGGCACCAGGGTGTGCAGCTCGGGAATCAGGCGCAGGCCGTTTTCCTCGCCCAGCTTGAGGTCGAGCACGCAATAGCGCGGGTTGTGCCGGCGCGTCAGCGCGCGGGCCTCGTCGAAATTGCTGGCGGTGATGACCTCGAAACCGCGCGAACCCAGCGCGCGCGCCAGTACGCGCAGGAAGGTGGTGTCGTCGTCGACCAGCAGCAGCGGGCGCGCCGTGGCGGCATGGGGCAACTCGGTCATCGGCAGTGTTTCCTGGGTGTGGATCGAGCCTGCATTCTTGCCGGAAGCGGCGGGACTTGCACGCCCTGCGGGTCACTTTTCGGCGATCACCGCCAGCGGCAGGCGCAGGCAGACCTCGGCGCCGTGCGCGGTATTGCTGGCCACCAGCTCGCCGTTGAGCCGCTCGGCGGTGGCTTCGGCCAGTGCCAGGCCGATGCCCAGCCCGGTCTGCTTGCGCGAGTGGCCGAGCAAGGTGAGCTCGCCGTCGGTATCGAAACCGGGGCCATGGTCGCGCACGCACAGCTGCAACCAGTCGCCGTCGCGCGAGACCTGCAGCGCCACCGCGTTCGAGTGGTTGATGGCGGAGGCATCGACCGCATTGTTGAGCAGGTTGAGCAGCGCATGACGCAGGCCCGGCGGGGTGCGCAGCACGATGCGGGCCGCGTCCTCGTCCGGCGGCAGGGCCAGTTCGGCTTCCGGCCGCAGCAGCTGGAAGCGTTCCACGCAGCCGTGGATGAACGCGGCCACGGTGAGCCGTTCCGGCTCCTGCGACAGTTGCGCCTTGCCGAACGCGACCATCTCGCGAAGGATCGTGCGGCAGCGGTCGACCTGGGCTTCCAGCAGCGCCAGGTCCTCCGCCAGCGTCTCGTCGTCGGCATGCTCGCGGCGCAGCTCGGGCAGCAGGGTGCGCATGGTCGACAGCGGCGTGTTGAGCTCGTGCGCGGCGCCGGCGGCCTGGGTGGCGATGGCCAGGATGCCCTCGTCGCGCAGCGCGCGTTCGCGCACGCGCTGCACTTCGAGCTGCTGCAGGCGCAGGACGTGCGCCAGCCGGCTGATGAAGAAGCTCAGCAGCAGCGCCATGATCACGAAGTTCACGCCCATGCCGACCACGTGCAGGGTGAAGCGGCTGGGCGAGCTGGCGCCCATCGGCAGCGGCAGCGGCACGTACGAGTAGAGCAGGCTCACGTAGGCGATGCCGGCCAGCGCGGCCACCATCAGCACCGCCCGGCCCGACAGCGCCGCCGCGCTGAGCGCGATCGGCACCAGCAGCAAGGTGATGAACGGGTTGCTGGCTCCCCCGGTGAAGTACAGCAGGTAGCCCAGCACCAGCGTGTCGAAGGCGATGTGGCCGACTGCCTCCCACTCGCGCAGCGGCCACGGCTGGGTCAGTCGCCACGCGGCGAACACCGAGAACACCCCGAGCAGCCCGATGCCGAGCAGCAGCGGCAGCAGCGGGATGGCCAGCTGCATCCACCAGGCGGACACCAGCACGGCGGAACTCTGGCCGGCAATGGCGCAGATGCGCAACCAGGCCAGCGCGCGCGTCAGCGCGAACGGGCCGATGCGTTGGGTGGACCGGTGCGGCATGGCGATCTTCCGGGCTTGCTGGAAACGGCGGACCCGCCGCGCAGTGCGCGACGGGTCCGGCGGATCACGACGGGGTGGTGAATTCCTCGCTGCGCACGGGCGGCAGCGGGTTGTTGGCGACCGAGTCGGAGTGGCTGCTCGACAGCTTCTTCATCAGCGGCAGCATCGCCAGCGCGATCACCGTGCAGGCGACGCCGGCGAAGCCGAGCTTGTTGAACAGCGCGGTGTACACCGGCAGCGACACCAGCGGATCCTTGATGTCGGTGGGGATGCTGGCGAAGTTCGCCACCACGCTGCCGAGGTACTGCGAGATGCCCGAGGCCACGTAATAGGCGCCCATCATGAAGCCGCCCATGCGCGCCGGCACGTAGCGCGCGATCATCGCCAGGCCCAGGCCCGACACCAGCAGCTCGCCCAGCGAGTACAGGCCGTAGCCCCACACCATGATCCACGACGAGACCTGGCCGTTCACTGCGAAGCGGGCGCCGACGCCGTAGATGAAGAAGCCGATCGCCACCGCCGCGAAGCCCCAGGCGAACTTGGCCGCCACCGACGGGTTTTTGCCCACCTTGCCCAGGGTGTTGTAGATGAACACCAGCACCGGGCTCAGCAGCACGATCCAGATCGCGTTGAGTGACTGGAACTGCTCGGGAATCCAGTTGAACAGGTGCAGGCCGAACAGGTCGAACGAGAGCGCCACGTTGCGCTGCGCGAACAGGTTCAGCGAGGTCGACATCTGCTGGTAGAAGATGAAGAAGAAGATCGTCTGCACGGTCAGCACCAGCGCCGCGACCAGGCCGGCGCGCTCGTGCGGCTCGCTGCTGCGGATCAGGTGTACGAAGATGCCCAGGATCACCACGCCGGCGGCATACACGCACCACTTGGCGACGGTCTGGTCCTGCAGGATGAAGGCGGAGACGAACACCATGCCGATGGCGGCCAGCAGCACCAGGCCGAGGCGCCTGAAGTCCACCGGCTTGTCGTCGGCGGGCGAACCGATGTGCGCCAGCGTGCGGTGCATCAGGGTGTAGTTGACCAGGCCGAACACCAGGCCGATCGCGCAGACGCCGAACGCGGTATGCCAGCCCCAGGCGTCGCCGTACTTCGCGCCCACGTAGTCGCGGATCCACGGCGTCAGCAGCATCGAGATGGTCGAGCCGATGTTCACCGCCATGTAGTAGATGGTGAAGGCGCTGTCGATCTTGGTGTCGTCGCCCTCGTAGATCTTGCGTACCAGGTTGCCGGCGTTCGGCTTGAAGAAACCGTTGCCGACGATGATCACGCCGAGCGCGACGTAGAGGAAGTAGGCGTTGTTGGTGGGAATCCACAGCATCGCGTAGCCCAGCGTCAGCACCAGCGCGCCGAGCAGCATGGTGCGGCGGGTGCCGATCAGCTTGTCGCCGACCCAGCCGCCGATCGCCGGGGTGGCGTAGATCAGCGCCGCGGCGGCGCCCCAGATCAGGTTGGCCTTGCTGTCGGCGAAGCCGAGCTTCTTCACCATGTAGGTGACCATCAGCACCTGCATGCCGTAGAAGCCGAAGCGCTCCCACATTTCGATCAGGAAGACGGTGCTGAAGGAGCGCGTCTGCGAGACGGGCGGGTTCTGGGTTGCCATAGATTTTCCGTACGAGATTCAAACCGTGGCGACGTGCGCACACGCACCAGTGCCATGTGGCCCATGGACAGGCCACAACCGGCGAAGCGTAACCCATCCGTCATCGCGGCGTAGCTGCACTGCGGCAAGGCGTCAGGCCCGCGGCAGGCGCTTGTGGCATCATCGGCCGCTCGAACCGGCCTGTTCCAGGGGAGTTTGCCGTCCATGTCCATCGCACTGATATCGCCGCAGCGCTTGCGCCAAGCCGGGCGACGCCGCTGATGGCCGCCGAGGGTTTTCGCGGCCCGCGGCAGGTCTGGAACGCGTTCCTGTGGTCGATGAAGGGGCTGCGCGCCGGCTGGCGCCACGAGGCGTCGTTCCGCCTGGAGGTCTGTCTGGCGGTCGTGCTGATCCCGCTCGGCTTGTGGCTGGGCCATGGCGGCCTGGAGAAATTCGCGCTGGTGCTGGCCCCGGTGCTGGTGCTGTCGGCCGAATTGCTGAATTCGGCGGTCGAGGCCGTGGTCGACAAGGTCAGCCCGGAGTTCAACGAACTGGCCGGGCGCGCCAAGGACATGGGCTCGGCGGCGGTATTCCTGCTGCTGGTGCTGGTGGTGCTGAGCTGGGCGCTGATCCTCGGTCCGCGCCTGTTCGCCTGAAGCGCTCTTCACCCGCCGCCGACACGATTGCGGCCTGCGGCATGGGATGATGCAATGGCCTTCCACCGCAGCGGAGCGACCCCCATGAAACTTCTGCGCAACCTCGTCCTGGTGCTGCTCGCCTTCGGCCTGAGCGGCTGCGGCTACAACGCGATGCAGAAGCAGGACGAGGCGGTCAAGGCGGCCTGGTCCGAGGTGCTGAACCAGTACCAGCGCCGCGCCGATCTGGTGCCGAACCTGGTCAACACGGTCAAGGGCTACGCCCAGCACGAGGAGAAGGTGTTCACCGAGGTCACCGCGGCCCGGGCCAAGGTCGGCAGCCTGCAGGTCAACGCCGATTCGCTCAACGACCCGCAGAAACTCCAGCAGTTCCAGGCCGCGCAAGGCGAGCTGGGCAACGCGCTGTCGCGGCTGATGGTGGTCAGCGAGAACTATCCGCAGCTGAAGGCCGACGGCCTGTTCCAGAACCTGCAGGCGCAGCTGGAAGGCACCGAGAACCGGGTCACCGTGGCGCGCAACCGCTACGTGCAGGCGGTGCAGGCCTACAACGCGATGATCCGCACCTTCCCGAACAACCTGACCGCGAAGATCTTCGGCTACAAGGTGAAGCCGAACTTCACCGTGGACAACGAGAAGGCGATTTCCACCGCGCCGAAGGTGGACTTCGGCACGGCCGCGCCGGCGCCTGCCGCGACGCATTGATGATGCCCAGGCGCTGCCCGCGCCGCTGGCTGCTGCTGGCGCTGCTGCTGCCGGTGCTGGCGCTGGCGGCCGATGCCGTGCCGAAACTGGCGCGGCACGTCACCGACCTCACCGGCACGCTGAGCGCGCAACAGGTCGACCAGCTCGATGCGCAACTGGTGGCGCTGGAAAAGGCCAAGGGCGCGCAGCTGGTGGTGCTGATGGTCGACAGCACCGGCGAGCAGGACATCGAGAGCTACTCGCTGGCGGTGGCCGAGGCGAACAAGGTCGGCCGCAGGGGCACCGACGACGGCGTGCTGCTGCTGGTGGCCAAGAACGACCGCCGCGTGCGCATCGAGGTGGGCTACGGCCTGGAAGGCGCCATTCCCGACGCCGCCACCGCGCGGATCATCCGCGAGTACATCGCACCGAAGTTCCGCAACAACGATTACTTCGGCGGCATCAGCGATGCGGTCGGCGCGCTGACCCAGCTGATCAACGGCGAGGCGCTGCCGCCGCCGGTGCGCGGCGCGTCCGACGACGGGCATTCCGGGCTCGGGCTGGAGCAGGGGCTGATGATCGCCGTGTTCGTGGCGCTGTTCCTGCGCGGCATCTTCGGACGCACGCCGGCGCTGGTCAGGGGGCCGCTCGGCGCCGTGCTGGTCGGCGGCCTGCTATGGCTGCTGATCTCGATCGGTGCCGGCATCCTCGGTGCGCTGGTCGGCGGCGTGCTGATGCTGCTGCCCGGCGGCGCCGGCCGCTCGATCGGCGGCGGCGGCTGGGGCGGCTTCGGTGGCTTCGGTGGCGGTGGCTGGGGCGGCGGCAGCGGCGGTTTAGGCGGCGGTGGTTTCAGCGGTGGCGGCGGCAGCTTCGGCGGCGGCGGTTCGTCGGGGAACTGGTGATGGCACGCATGCGGCGACTGTGGGCAAATCTTTGCGATGGCTGGTTCCAGTTGCCGCGGCGCTTCCCGTCCACGCTGCTGGATGAGCTGGCCGCGGCGATCGCCGCCGGCGAGCGCACCCACCGGGGCGAGATCCGCTTCGCGGTCGAATCGCGGCTGCCCCCGCTGGCCGTGCTGGAAGGCCTCGACGCCACCACGCGCGCGCAGCAGGTATTCGCCCAGCTGCGCGTGTGGGACACCGAACTCAACAGCGGGGTGCTGTTCTACCTGCTGATGGCCGAGCACCGCATCGAGATCGTCGCCGACCGCGGCATCGCGGCGAGGGTGGCGACCGGCGAGTGGGATGCGGTCTGCGCCCGCATGCGCGAACGCTACGCGGCTGGCCAATGGCGCGAGGGCAGCCTCGAAGGCATCGCCGCAGCGCATGCCTTGCTGGAGCGTCACTTCCCCGGCGACGGCCACGCCAACCCGGACGAGCTGCCGGACCGGCCAGTGCTGCTCTGAGCCGCGAAGTACGGCGCAGCAGCGCCGCCTGGCGCGAATGCGGTTCGTCACGCCCCGAGAAAAGAAGGAAGGCGCCGAGGCGCCTTCCGGATGCCACATGCCGCGGCGGGATCAGGGTGCGGAGGCGCCCGAGCCGATGTGCTCGGCGAGGAAGCCCTGCAGCCGGTTGTAGAACTCGACGTTGTTCTTTTCGCTGTAGAAGCCGTGGCCTTCGCCCGGCTTGCTCAGCCATTCGTACGGCTTGTGCGCGGCCTCGAGCGCGGCGCGCATCGCCTTGGCCTGGGCGAACGGCACGCGCTTGTCGTCCTCGCCGTGGACCAGCAGCACCGGCACGTCGATCTGGTTGGCCAGCCTGGCGGGCGAATTGGCGGCGAGGTCGGCGTCGTCCCTGCCGATGACCGTGGTCAGGTAGCTGCGGCCGGACTTGCTTTCGCGGATGTCGCCCTTCTGGTACATCATCGCCAGGTCGTAGACGCCGGCGTAGCCCACCGCGCACTTGAACAGGCCGGGCGCGCGGATCGTGGCCATCATCGCCGAGTAGCCGCCGAAGCTGCCGCCATACACGCAGATCCGCTTCGGGTCGGCATGGTTTTCCGCGATCGCCCACTTCACGCCGTCGATCAGGTCCTGCTGGATGCGGGTGCCCCACTTCAGGTAGCCGGCTTCCTGGAAATCGTTGCCGCGGCCGCCGGAGCCGCGGTAGTTCACCTGCAGCACCAGGTAGCCGCGGCTGGCCAGGAATTGCGCATCGTCGTCGTAGTACCAGCTGTCCTGGATGCCGATCGGGCCGCCGTGCGGCAGCAACACCATCGGCAGGTTGGTCCCGGTCGTGCCGCGGGGGATCGTGAGGATCGCCTCCAGCTCCATGCCGTCGCTGGCCTTGAAGTGCAGCGGGCGGCGCTCGGCCATCTTCGCCGGGTCGATCCACGGCTCGACGGCAAACAGCTTGCTCACCTTGTAGTTGTGCGTGTCGATCAGGTAGTAGGTGCCCGGGTCGCGATCGCTGCCGACCCAGAACAGCAGCTTGCCGCCATCCTCGCTGAAGTCGACAAACCGCACGTGGCCGGCGAATTTCTGGCTCAACGCGCGGTGCAGCTTCGCCGTAGGCGTGTTGGCGTCGATGTAGCGGGTCTGCGGCACGCCGGTGGCCAGCACGGTGGCGAACGGCTGGCGCGGCAGCGCCGTCCACTCGATGTTGCCGATGCTGCTGAAAGCATCGCTGGCGAGTACGTTGCGATTGCCGCCGTCCTCGTCCTGTTCGACCAGCGCGGTCGGACCGCCGCCGGCGTCGTAGCGGGCGTAGACGCGCTGCCCGTCGGGCGTGGAGTCGATGGGGGTGAAGCTGCTGCCGATCCGGCCGGCAGCCAGCTGCGTCCAGCCACCGGCCTGCTGGTGGTAGACCACGTAGTCCCAGTTGTCGTTGCGGCCGTAGGCGTAGTGCGCCTTGCCGTCCGCGGCGATCATGAAGCTCAGCCCGCCGACCTTGATCTGGCCGACCAGGCGGCGGGTGTTCTTGCCGGCGTCGACGTCGTACACGGTGCTGTAGTCTTCGTTGCCCCAGCTGTACGTGGTCATGTAGAAGCGGCCGTTGGTCGGCGTCGGCAACGCGGCCAGGAAGCCCCAGCCGCGGTCGGTGCCGCGTGTGCCCGCGCGCGAGCCGAACTTGCTCTCGAAGCCGTAGAGGTAATCCTGATTCTTGCCGTCGAAATCGGTGGCGATCACCTCGCCGGTCGCCGCAGGCTTGTCGATCGAGCCGAACTGCTTGCCTTTTTCCACCACCAGCCGGGTATTGCTGACCCAGGTGATGCCGACGGCCAGCTCGTACTTGGGCAGGCGCAGCAGGCTGACCGGCCTGCTCATGTCGGCCACGTCGTAGACGACCAGCGCGTGCGAATCGCCGTCGGTATCGTTCATGTTGACGGCGAGGTGCCTGCCGTCCGGCGAAAGCCGCGGCATCGAGAGCTGCGCATGGCGCGCGAAGTCCTCCACCGGCACCAGGTCGGCGGCCACGCCGGCGGCGGGCAACAGCAGGCAGGCGGCGGACAGCACGGTCCGCGCAAGACGGTACGACATCGGTGTTCTCCCCTGAAGCTCCATGTTGAATCCGGCCGCCCGGAGCAGGATGGTCAGGCCAGATGCGGGCATCCCTGGCAAAGCTGGCATGCAACTCCCGTCCAGAACTCCCCAGTTGCGGACGATGCCGGGGATTCTAGTTCTTGCGAAAGCCCGGGCGGAAGAGGCCACCCGCTCCGGCGTCCCGCTACACTTGGCCTTTGCCTGCCCGTGCGTTCGCCATGCCCCAGCCCTACGTCGTCCATTTCGACCCCGTCGCCTTCCATCTGGGCCCGATCCAGGTGCACTGGTACGGCCTGATGTACCTGCTCGGCTTTTTCTTCGTGGCGGTGCTGGGCGAGTACCGGCGCCGGCGCGGGCGCCTGCCGGTCAGCCGCGACGCGCTGGGCGACCTGCTGTTCTACGGCATGCTCGGCGTGATCGTGGGCGGGCGCGTGTGGTACATGCTGTTCTACTACGAGGGCGGCATCGGCTGGATCTGGCACGACCCGCTGGTGTTGTTCAAGGTGTGGGACGGCGGCATGAGTTTCCACGGCGGCCTGCTCGGCGTGCTGGCCGCGGGCTGGTGGTGGTCGCGCCGGCAGAAGCTGCACTTCTTCGACACCATCGACTTCGTGGCGCCGCTGGTGCCGATCGGGCTGGGCCTGGGCCGACTCGGCAACTTCATCAACGGCGAGCTGTGGGGCAAGCCCGGCGACGTGCCGTGGGCGATGGTGTTCCCGAACGCGCCGGACCGCTTGCCGCGCCATCCCTCGCAGCTGTACGAGATGCTGCTGGAGGGCGTGGTGATGTTCGTGGTGCTGTGGCTGGTGTCGCTGAAGCCGCGGCCGCGCTACCTGGTATCGGGCCTGTTCGCGTTGCTTTACGGCTGCTTCCGCTTCGCGGTGGAATTCGTGCGCGTGCCCGACCCGCAGCTCGGCTACCTGTTCGGTACGCAGTGGGTGACCATGGGGCAGATGCAGTCGCTGCCGCTGATCGCGATCGGGCTGGCGCTGATCGCGATGTCGCGCCGCGCACCCACCTTGCCGCTTGCCGCGCCCGGCTAAGCCGGTTTGTAGGAGCCCGCTGGCGGGCGATGCTCTTGTCGCGAGACATCGAAAGCATCGCCCGCCAGCGGGCTCCTACCCTGTCGGGCGGTCAGAAGTTGCGGTCGCCGCCGAGGATGTCGCCCAGGCCGCCGAGGATCGAGCCCTCGCCGCGGCGCTGGCCGCCGCCCTGCGGTGCCGCCGCCAGCATGCGCCCGGCCATGCGCGAGAACGGCAACGACTGCAGCCAGACCGTGCCCGGTCCGGTCAGCGTGGCCAGGAACACGCCTTCGCCGCCGAACAGCATGCTCTTGATGCCGCCGACGGGACGCACGTCCATGTTCACCGTGTCGTGGAAGGCGACCACGCAGCCGGTGTCCACGTCGAGCCGTTCGCCGGCTTGCAGCTCGCGTCGCACCACGGTGCCGCCGGCGTGCACGAACACCCAGCCGTCGCCTTCGAGCTTCTGCATGATGAAGCCCTCGCCGCCGAACAATCCGGTGAGGATCTTGCGCTGGAAGAAGATGCCCAGCTGCACGCCGCGTGCGCCGGCCAGGAACGCATCCTTCTGGCAGATCAGCCGGCCACCGTGGTCGGACAACTTCATGGCCATCACCGTGCCGGGGTAGGGCGCGGCGAACGCGACCTTCGCCTTGCCCTGGCCGGCGTGGGTGAACACCGTGGTGAACAGGCTCTCGCCGGTGATCACGCGCTTGCCGGCGGAGAGCAGCTTGTCCATCAGGCCGCCGCCCTGGCCGGAAGTGGAGCCGTCGCCGAATACCGTGTCCATCTGCACCGCGGCTTCCTTGTACATCAGCGCGCCGGCCTCGGCGATCGCGCTTTCGCCGGGGTCCAGCTCGATCTCGACGAACTGCATGTCGGTGCCGACGATGCGGTAGTCGATCTCGTCGGCGCGCCCGCCCATGGCCGGCGGCATCGGCGGCGGCGCCAGCGGCGTGCCGCCGAACTCGGCCACGCTGCGGATCGGCTTCCACTCGGCAAAGCCCTCGCACCAGCAGTAGCCGTCCGGCTGGCGTTGCGCCTGCGCCCGCGCCGCGGCGTCGTCGAGCGGGCCGATTCGGTCGGTGTTCTTGCCGTAGCTGAAAAACCACTGCGCCATGGTCCGTCTCCTGGTGGGAAGGCCCGAGTCTAGGGCGGGAGAACGCGTGGCGGGAGTGACCGTTGTCATGCCCCGCGGGCTAGAATCGGCCGATGCGCGCCTATCTCGACCTGCTCCGCCACGTGCTCGACCACGGCACCGAAAAAACCGACCGCACCGGCACCGGCACGAAGAGCGTGTTCGGCTGGCAGATGCGCTTCGACCTCAACGAAGGCTTCCCGCTGGTCACCACCAAGAAGCTGCACGTGAAGTCGATCGTGCACGAGCTGATCTGGTTCCTGCGCGGTGACACCAACATCGCCTACCTGAAGGAACACGGCGTGCGCATCTGGGACGAGTGGGCCGACGCGAACGGCGACCTCGGCCCGGTCTACGGGCAGCAGTGGCGTGCCTGGCCCACCGCCGACGGCGGCGCGGTCGACCAGATCGCCTGGGTGGTCGAGGAGATCCGGCGCAACCCGGACTCGCGGCGGCTGATCGTCAGCGCGTGGAACGTGGGCGAGCTGCCGAAGATGGCGCTGATGCCCTGCCACACCATGTTCCAGTTCTACGTGGCGGACGGCAAACTCAGCTGCCAGCTGTACCAGCGCTCGGGCGACATCTTCCTCGGCGTGCCGTTCAACATCGCCAGCTACGCGCTGCTCACCCACATGATCGCGCAAGTCTGCGACCTGGGCGTGGGCGACTTCGTGCACACGCTGGGCGACGCCCACCTGTACAACAACCACCTGGAGCAGGCGCGGCTGCAGCTGAGCCGTGAACCGCTGCCGCTGCCGCGGCTCGCCCTCAATCCGGCGGTGCGCTCGGTGTTCGATTTCCGCTACGGGGACATCGCGATCGAGGACTACCGGTCGCACCCGGCAATCAAGGCGGCCGTGGCGGTGTGACCACGGCGCAGGAACGTGCGGCGCCGGCGCTCCGGTCGCCTGTTAAGATCGGCGCCAGCGGCGGCGCCACTCGCGGACGCTGGCTGTCCCACTGACCATCCAGCTTTCCAAGGATTCGCCATGGCCATTTCGCTGATCGCCGCACTCGACGAAAACTTCGCAATCGGCCGCAAGGGGCAGTTGCCCTGGCACCTGCCCGACGACTTGCGCTGGTTCAAGCAGTTGACCACCGGCAGGAACGTGCTGATGGGCTACCACACCGCGCTGTCGATCGGCCGCGCCTTGCCGAACCGGGTCAACCTGGTGCTGACGCGTCGGCACGAGGCGCCGTATCCGGGCCAGATCACCGTGCGCTCGATCGACGAGGCGCAGGCGCGCTGCGACAACACCGGCCTGATGGTGATCGGCGGCAGCCAGGTGTTCGCCGAGGCGCTGCCGCGCGCGCGCCGCATGTACCTCACCTGGGTCAGCGCCGCGGTCGACGGCGCCGACGCGTTCTTCCCCGGCGTGCACTTCAGCGACTGGACCGAGGTCTCCCGCGTGCACCACAAGGCCGACGCCGAACACGCCTACGACTTCGACATGGTCGAGTATCTGCGCAGCGCCTGATGCCGGCTTCCCTGCCATGTGCGGTCATGCACGTGATGGCCGGGTTGCTGCTGGGCGCCGACGGCCGCGTGCTGCTGGCACAGCGCCCGCCCGGCAAGCACCTGGCTGGCATGTGGGAATTCCCCGGCGGCAAGCGCGAGCCGGGCGAGACGCCGCTGGCGGCGCTGGCGCGCGAACTGCGCGAGGAGCTGGGCATCACGCTGCAGCACGCCGAGCCGCTGGTCGCGCTGCCGTGGAACTACGGCGAGCGCGAATTGCTGCTCGACGCCTGGCGGGTCGAGGCGTGGACCGGCGAGCCGCACCCGCTGGAAGGGCAGGCGCTGCAATGGCAATTCCCCACCCTGGTGGACATGGGCCTCCTCACTCCGGCGGATCGGCCGATCCTGCAAACCCTGATCGACGCATGCGACGCCGCTGCGCCCGACCGGTAGGAGCCCGCTCGCGGGCGATGCTTTTTCGAGTTCCGAATCCCGAACCCTGAACCCCGGCCTTGAAGGCATCGCCCGCGAGCGGGCTCCTACCGGTGGGACGCCAGGTCCAGGTAACGCTGGTGCAGAGCGGCGACGGCCTGGTCCAGCGCACTTTCGTCGCCACTGTTCTCGATCACGTCGTCGGCCACCGCCAGGCGCTCGGCGCGGCTGGCCTGGTGCGCCAGCATGCGGCGGGCGAGGGCCTCGTCGATGCCATCGCGCTCGATCAGGCGCGCCAGCTGCACCGGTTCGGGGGCGTCGACCAGCAGCACGCGGTCGACCCAGCGGTAGTGTTCGATGTTCTCGGCCAGCAGCGGAATTGCCAGCAGGCAGTACGGCCCGCGTTCGGCCAGCGCGCGCTCGTGCAGCCACTCGCGCACGAGCGGGTGGACGATTCCCTCCAGCGTCCGGCGCGCGGCCGGGTCGGCAAACACATGCCGGCGCATCGCCGCGCGGTCCAGCCGGCCCGCGTCGTCCAGCACCCCGATGCCGAAGGCGTCGACCACCGCAGCCAGTCCGGGCGTGCCCGGCTCGATGACTTCGCGGGCGGCGACGTCGGCGTCGTGCACGTGCACGCCCAGCGCCTCGAAGCGCCGCGTCACCGCGGTCTTGCCGGCGGCGACCCCGCCGGTCAGGGCGACCACCATGGCGTGCGGGCGTTGGGTCATCGCAAACCGGTCAGTTGCATGTAGCCCTGCAGCAGCTCCGCGCCCGCCACGAACCAGACCCAGCCTGCGGCGGCGAGGAACGGGCCGAACGGCATCGGAATCTGGCGCTCATGCCGGCGCAGCGCGATCAGGGTGCCGCCGACCAGCGCGCCGATCAGCGAAGACAGCAAGATGATCGGCAACAGCGACAGCGGCCCCATCCACGCGCCCAGCGCGGCAAGCAGCTTGAAGTCGCCGTGGCCCATGCCTTCCTTGCCGGTCAGCAGCTTGAACGCCCAGTACACGCTCCACAGGCTCAGGTAGCCGATCGCCGCAGCCAGGATCGACGCTGGCGCGGTGACGAACATCGGCAGCAGCGACAGCAGCAGGCCCAGCCACAGCAGCGGCAGGGTGAGCTGGTCGGGCAGCAGCTGGGTACGGAAGTCGATGCCGGACAGCGCAATCAGGGTCCAGGTCAGCGCCAGCCCGGCCAGCGCGGCCCACGAGGGGCCGAACTTCCACACGATCACCGCACTCAGCACGCCGCTGAGCAGTTCCACCAGCGGGTACTGCGGCGAGATCTTCGCCTGGCAGTAGCGGCAACGCCCGCGCAGCAACAGCCAGCCGAACAGCGGGATGTTGTCCCGCGCCGACAACGGATGCTTGCAGTGCGGGCAGTGCGACGGCTCGCGCACGATGCCCGGCGGCAGCGGCGCGGCATCGGCCTGCAGTTCCAGCACGTCGCGCGCTTCCTGCCGCCACGCCGCCGCCATGCGTGCGGGCAGGCGCAGGATCACCACGTTGAGAAAGCTGCCCACCAGCAGGCCGAGCACGCCGGCCAGGGTGATCCAGATGGATAGCGGAAAATCAGGCATGCGTCAGCCTTGTGTTCTTTTAAAGCCCCTCCCCCTCCGGGGGAGGGGTGGGGGAGAGGGTACGGCCCCGCGCGAAATCCAGAATCGCCTCAAGCACCGCCTCGATTTCCTCCAGCACCTGATTGTCCCAGAATCTCAGGAGAAGCAAACCCTGGCGTTCGAGAGCATGTGTACGCGTGCTGTCGATTTCTTCGCCGTGCTGTGAACCATCGAGCTCGATCACCAATTTGAGCTCGTCGCAGTAAAAGTCTGCGACATATGGTGGTATGGGATGTTGACGGCGAAACTTGAATCCGCCAAGGCGGCGCGCGCGCAAGTAATACCAGAGCTTGCGTTCGCCATCGGTGCTAGTACTTCTCAGCGACTTGGCTGTGGCTAGCGTTTGGGTGGGTAGGGGTGGGTTGTGATGCATCGCTTCGAGCGGACCCTCTCCCCCACCCCTCTCCCGACGGGAGAGGGGCTTTCCAAGCCTAGAACGTGCCGGCGAGCTTGAAGATCGGCAGGTACAGGGCGACCACCATGCCGCCGACCAGGGTGCCCAGCACCACCATGATGATCGGTTCGAGCAAGGTGGAGAGGGTGTCGACGGCGTTGCTCACCTCTTCCTCGTAGAACTCGGCCACCTTGAACAGCATGTTGTCCAGCGCGCCGGATTCCTCGCCGATCGCGGTCATCTGCACCACCATGTTCGGGAACAGGCCGGTCTGCTTCATCGCCAGCTGCAGCTGGTGGCCCACCGAGATGTCGTCGCGCATCTGCTTGACCGCGTCGCCGTAGACGACGCTGCCGGTGGCGCCGGCCACCGCGTCCATCGCCTCCACCAGCGGCACGCCGGCGCGGAAGGTCACGCCCAGCGTGCGGGCGAAGCGGGCTATCGCCGAGTTGCGCACGATGTTGCCCATCACCGGCATCTTCAGCGACATGCGGTCGAGGAAGTGGGCGAACTTCACCGAGCGTTTC
Source organism: Rhodanobacter sp. (assembly GCA_024711345.1). Classification (GTDB taxonomy): domain Bacteria; phylum Pseudomonadota; class Gammaproteobacteria; order Xanthomonadales; family Rhodanobacteraceae; genus Rhodanobacter. The sequence continues at coordinate 69,806 of JANJTA010000006.1, forward strand.
TTCGCGATGATGATCGCGGCGATGCTGCCACCGATGATGCCGACGACGACGAACCAGTAGCTCTGCATGAACTCCGAGGAGGTCACCAGCAGCTGGGTCGGAGCCGGCAGCTGCGCACCGGCGTCCTGGAAGGTCTTGGCGAACACCGGCACCACGAACAGCAGCATGATCAGGCAGACCAGGAACACCACCACCAGCACCATCGCCGGGTAGAACAGCGCCTTCTTGATCTTCTTCTTGATCGCCTCGGTGCGTTCCTTGTAGGTGGCCACGGTGTCCAGCACGGTGTCGAGCACGCCGGAGGCCTCGCCAGCCCTCACCAGGTTGCAGTACAGCTCGTCGAACTGCACCGGATAGCGGCCCAGCGCCTCGTGCAGCGACGAGCCGCCCTCGATGTTCTGCTTGATGTCGGTGAGGACGTTCTTGAAGCGGACGTTCTTCTGGCCGTCGGCGATGATGTCGAAGGCCTGGATCATCGGCACGCCGGACGCCATCATGGTGGCGATCTGGCGGCTGAAGATGGCCACGTCGCCCGGCTTGATGGTGCTGCCGGTGGAGCCGAACAGCGGCTTCGCGCGCTCGCGCACGGTCTGCGGGTTCATGCCCTGGCGGCGCAGCTCGGCCTTGACCAGCGTGGCGTTCTTCGCCGGCATGTCGCCCTTCATGCGCTTGCCGCGCTTGTCCAGCGCAACCCACTCGTAGACGGTCAGCTTGCTGACTTCGGCGCGCTGGGCACCCAGCTCGCGCGCCTTGTTGATGTTGGTTGCGGTAGCCGTGGCCATGCGCATCTTCCCCCAGTGGTCCAGTCCCGGAGCCGCCCCGTGCGGGCGGCAGACAAGATATTTGGTACAGCTTATGCCAATTTTGCGGCGCCAAACCGTGGCGGCGGACGCAAGTTTGGCGCGACGGAGGCTCCGGACCCGTCGCTCATTCCTTGGTGACGCGGTCGATTTCGGTCAGGCTGGTCAGCCCCTGCTTCACCTTCAGCAGCGCCGAGGCGCGCAAGTCGTTGACCCCGGCCGCCCTGGCCGCCTCGGCGATCTGCAGCGCGTTGCCGCCCTGCAGGATGATCTTCTGGATCTCCTCCAGCATCGGCATCACCTGGTAGATGCCCACGCGGCCCTTGTAGCCGTCGTTGCAGCCGTCGCAGCCGACGGCCTCGTAAACGGTCAGTCCGGCGTCGATGTCGGCCTGGGTGAAGCCGGCGGCCAGCAGCACCTGCGGCGGCAGTTCGATCGGCTTCTTGCAGTCGTGCAGGCGCCGCGCCAGGCGCTGGGCGATGATCAGGGTCACCGACGAGGTGATGTTGTACGGGGCGATGCCCATGTTCATCAGGCGCGAGATGGTCTGCGCCGCGTCGTTGGTGTGCAGGGTGGACAGCACCATGTGACCGGTCTGCGCCGCCTTGATGGCGATCTCGGCGGTCTCCAGGTCACGGATCTCGCCGACCATGATCACGTCCGGGTCCTGACGCAGGAACGAACGCAGCGCGCTGGCGAAGGTCATGCCGCGCTTCACGTTCTGCTGCACCTGGTTGATGCCCTCCACGCGGATTTCCACCGGGTCCTCCACCGTGGAGATGTTGCGTTCGGCGGTATTGAGCATGTTCAGACCGGTGTACAGCGACACCGTCTTGCCCGAGCCGGTGGGGCCGGTGACCAGCACCATGCCGTAGGGCTTGTGGATGGCGTCGACGTAGAGCTTCTGCTGCTCCGGCTCGTAGCCGAGCTTCTCGATGCCGATCCTGGCCGCCGAGCCGTCCAGGATGCGCAGCACGATCTTCTCGCCGAACAGGGTGGGCAGCGTGCTGACGCGGAAGTCGACGGCACGGGTCTTGGACAGGTTGAGCTTGATGCGCCCGTCCTGCGGCACGCGCTTCTCGGCGATGTCCAGCTGCGCCATGACCTTGATGCGCGAGGCGATGCGGTTGGCCATTTTCATGGGCGGGTTGGACACCGCCTTGAGGATGCCGTCCATGCGCAGGCGCACCCGGTACTGGCTTTCGAACGGCTCGAAATGGATGTCCGAGGCGCCGCGGCGGATCGCGTCGACCAGGATCTTGTTGACGAACTTCACCACCGGCGCGTCGTCGTTCGCGTTCGCGTCGACACCGCTGCTCGACTCGTTCTCGTCCTCGCCGCCCTCGATGTCCAGCTCGTCCAGTTCGCCGCCGCCCATCTCGGGCATGGTGTTGCGCAGGTTGTTGAGCAGGCTCTCGATCACCCGCTGCAGCGAGCCGCGCTCCACCAGGATCGGCTCCACCATGCAGTTGGAGTGGAACTTGATCTCGTCCAGCGCGTGCGACTGCATCGGGTCGGCAATGCCCACGAACAAGCGCTTGCCGCGGCGGAACAGCGGCAGCGCCTGGTGCTTGGTGATCAGCGCCTCGCTGATCAGGTCCAGCGGCATCGTGGCCGGGTTCAATACGGACACGTCCATCATCGGCATGCCGAACTCGGCCGAGGCGACCCGGGTCAGTTCGGCGCTGTCGACCAGGTTGTGGTCCAGCAGCCAGGCACTCAGCGTGGCCTTCTGCTGGTTGCTGTCGAGCATGGCCTTGCGGACCACGTCCTCGGGCATCACGCCCTCGGAGACCAACCGGCGGGCCATGCCGGACAGGCCCGCGAGCGATGGCTGCAATTGAGATGACATAAACGACTCGACATGGCCCCTGTATGTGGTTGAATCTACCGCAGTCCGGCGCGCAGGTCACCCATCGCCGGCAGCCGGGGCCGCGCAGGTTGACGCAGCGCACAAGCCGGCTTCGCAGGGCGCTGCGGGGGAGGCGCCTACCCGGTCCCTCCTTGCGCAGAACTCATATCCGGTCTTTTCCTCGGCGCAGGGATCCCGTAATCGGTTCTTTCCTTGGAACAGGAACCCATATTCGGTCCCCTCTTGGAACAGGAACGCCATATTCGGTCCCTCCCCTGCGTGCAGGGGGAGGGCAGGAGGGGGTAAGGCTCTTGATCTCCCGCAGAGCCTCTCAAAGCTTCCCGCCAGCTTCGTTGCCGCCTCCCGGTCGTCGCGTTGGATGAGGCCGTAAAACCCCAACCCCGTCCGCAACCCCGGCCAGCCTTCACGCTATGATCCCCGCTCCACCCGGGGGAGCCGCCTGTTGAACCGCCTGAGCATCATCCTGCCCGCCAAGAACGAGGCCCCCGCGCTGGCCACGCTGCTGCCGCGCCTGCGCGCCGCGCACCCGGAGGCCGAAATCATCGTGGTCGACGACGGCTCCACCGACGACACCCGCGGCATCTGCGCAAGCAGCGGCGTGCAGTGCCTGTCCTCGCCGTACTCGATGGGCAACGGCGCCGCGATCAAGCGCGGCGCCCGCGCCGCCACTGGCGACATCCTGGTGTTCATGGATGGCGACGGCCAGCACGACCCGGCCGACATCGCCCGCCTGCTGGAGAAACTGGAGCAGGGCTACGACATGGTGGTCGGCGCCCGCGACTGGGGCAGCCAGGCCGGCGTGGGCCGCGGCCTCGCCAACACGCTGTACAACTGGCTGGCCACGCGCATGACCGGCCACCTGGTCGCCGACCTCACCTCCGGCTTCCGCGCCGTGCGCGCGGACAAGTTCCGCGAATTCCTGCACCTGCTGCCCAACGGCTTCAGCTACCCCACCACCAGCACCATGGCCTTCTTCCGCAGCGCCTACCCGGTGGCCTACGTTCCCATCAAGGCCGCCCAGCGCGTGGGCAAGAGCCACATCCGGCCGCTGCGCGATGGCATCCGCTTCCTGCTGATCATCTTCAAGATCGCCACGCTGTACTCGCCGCTGAAGCTGTTCGTGCCGGCGAGCGGCCTGTTCTTCCTGCTCGGCTGCGCCAACTACGCCTGGACCTTCGCGCACGAAGGCCGCCTGACCAACGGCAGCACGTTGATGTGGAGCGCTGCGGTGATCGTGTTTCTGATCGGGCTGGTGTCGGAGCAGATTACGGCGTTGACGTATCGTAGGGACGCGTGAGAAAGATGTCAGGCAAGCTGGTTTTCATTGTTGGCACGCGCGCGCAACTGATCAAGGTTGCACCGGTTGTGGTGGCATGCGAGCAGAGGAAGCTGTCACCAGTAATGCTGATGACCGGTCAGCATCGCGAGACCATGCAAGACCTCGTCGACGAATTCGGGATCACCTCTCCCCAGATTCCGGTGGTGCAGGCTACAGAACGATCCACGATTTTTTCGTTGTTGAGCTGGGCACCATCGGCCTATCGAGGTATCAGGGACAAGCTCCATAAGCTTGCTGCAGTACCTGATGAAAAAACCTACGTGCTAGTTCACGGCGATACCTTGTCGACACTTATTGCTTCGTTTGCGGCGCGTCGATGCAAGATCCGCGTCGTGCATCTGGAGAGTGGTCTGACTTCCGGTCGATTGTTCGACCCTTTTCCCGAAGAGCTGTTCAGGCGGCTGGTTTTTCGGATGACCGATATCGCGATGTGTCCGAACGCTGCCTCAGCCGAGTATATGCGTCGCCGTGACTGCGACCTGGTCGTAGACACGGAGGGCAATACGATCATCGACGCTGTACGCCTCACCGAGGCGACCAGTGTCACTCCGGATCCGGAGAACCCCTACCTTGTCGTGTCTTTGCATCGCTTCCAGAATCTGTATGAACGGAAGCGGCTTCTGCACTTGGTCGGGTTGATCGAGCGGCTGGCATTGCACCTGCACATCCAGTTCGTGTTGCACCCGGCGACTCGCGGAAGGCTGATCAAGGAAGGGCTACTGGAACGACTAGCTTCGAACGCCGGCATCACCGCCCTCCCACGCATGGGGTACAGAAAATTTATTCGCCTGGCGGCTGGTGCTGCTTGCGTACTGACGGATGGCGGCTCCAATCAGGAGGAGCTGGCTGCCTTGGGTGTTCCCGTCGTTGTCATGCGATCGCGTACCGAGCGACCTGATGGTCTTGGCGAGAATGCGGTATTGGAGGGCGACCTGCTTGAGGGCGTGGCGGACTACATCATAAGTGGCGACTTCAAAAAGCTGCGTCGCACCCCAAGCGTGTTTGAGAAGAGCGGCCCATCGGATCGTATTGCTAGGTTCTTTGCCGACGACGGCATGACTGAGAACCAGTGAGAAGCTGAGGTGGCAAGAGGCGTGAAGTTTGATCTGTACTGCTTCCGATGGCTTCCGCATTGCATCTGAGTAAGCACTCGCTCCGGCTTCTGCAGGGCCGGCGTTGATGGCGTGGATCGTCAGAAAGTCCCGTGCGTTCTCTAAATAGCGCTGTCCAACCAGGTTTTTTGCCTTGAGAAGTTATCGCCCCGGTGCCTTGGCGCGAAATTCAGCGGTAGTGATGCTTTGGAGCGGCGCACGCTTGGGTGCTCAACTGCTCTGGGTGCTGCTTCTTGCCCGCGCGCTTGGTGCTTCCAGTTATGGAGCATTCTCGGGTGTCATCGCCCTCGCGTTGGCAATGAGTGGGTTTGCCGGTCTGGGGCAGGGGCTGCGAATGTATCAGGATGCAGCGCGTGCCTCGGAACTGCTTGCCGATCGCTGGCGGCAAGCATCACGGGTGTTGATGTGGAGCGGCGCGGGGTTGGCCGTCATGTTCATGGCGGTCGCACATGGAATGTTCGTGGGCGCCGGTTGGCCATTATTGATGGCAGTTGCGATATCGGAACTTATCTTGGCCCCCGTCGTGTCCCAGGTAGCATTTGCGTATGCCTCACGCGACTGGATGGGGCATGCGGCAGCGGTCCCTGTAGCGCTTTCGGTGATGAGGATCCTGGCCGTCGTCGCGGTGGCCTTGCTGCCAGGCGGAGCAAGTATTGCGGGCTATGCGTGGCTGCACCTGCTGGCCACTGCTATAACCGCAGCTGTGTCGTGCGCCATCTGCATGCGTGAACTGAACATTACAAATGTTGATCGCGGACTGGGTCGAAGCGATGTATGGGCAGGGCTCGGATTTTCGGCGATCCAAGCCAGCGGACTGGCACTTGGCTCCATGGACAAAGCCTTCGCATTGCGCTGGGGAGGTGAGGTACTGGCCGGCAACTACGTTGCAGCGTATCGGTTTATCAGTGTCGCGGTGTTGCCGGTAGACTCATTGATGATGGCCGCGCTGCCTCACTTGTTTCGGGCAGGAGCCGGGCGTGCCAAGGCAGGGCGCTTGCTTTTGGCACTGGCTGCGGCAACGGGTGGTTATGGCATCTTGATGGGAGCGGTGGCGTGGTGGGCGGCCGGATTGCTGCCGTGGCTGCTGGGGCCGAGCTTCGGCCCTGCGCTTGTTGCTGCACGGATGCTGTCGGTCTACGTACCAATGTATTGCGTGCGTACACTGGGCACCAATGCGTTGCTGGGGTTTGGCTGGAAACGTTGGCGTTTTGGTTGTGAACTGCTGGCTTTGCTTGTATTGGGGTTCACGGCAGCCTGGCGGACTCCGGTAGCAGGTCTTGCTGGCGCGGTTGAGGCACTGCTGGCTGCGGAGACAGTTCTTTTGTTGCTGATCTGGGGCGGAGTGTTCTTCCGTGTTCTTTACCGTCCTTGGGAAACGGCGTGAGTAACGAATATCTGCACGCAGTGCGCGAGTTCGAGCTCGATCGTGTGCTGCGCGAATTTCCACCGGTCGCTCGTGGTGAGGCTCCACCCCAGGTACTGGATCTCGGTGCGGGAACCGGCCATCAGGCCGCCTTGTTGCAATCGATGGGCTACCGGGTAACGGCGGTGGATTTGCCTGCCAGCGACTATGCCAGCCATAGGGTGTTCCCGGTGATTGATTACGACGGCCGTGCATTGCCTTTGCCGGATGGCATGTTCGATGTCGTTTTCAGTTCGAATGTGCTCGAACATGTTCAGGATATCGTCACGCTGCTTCGGGAGGTACATCGTGTGCTTGGGCCGGATGGCGTGGCCATCCATATACTGCCCACCCCGGCGTGGCGGTGGTGGACCACGTTCGTGCATTATCCGTGGGTGTTGCTGCGGGCATGGCAGGTACTCAGTGGCAGTGGTTCCCGGCGGGGCGGGGCGGGCGCAGGTGATGGTCAAGTTCCCTCTCGGCGCAGGATCGGTTCATGGAGTGCGCTGCTATGGCCGAGGCGCCATGGCGAGAGAGGTACGACCCTGACTGAGCCCTACTACTATGGTGAGCGCTGGTGGCGTGCCACGTTTGCGGCGGCTGGCTTCTACACTGAAGCCAGCTATCCAGTCGGCCTGTTCTATACAGGCGGCATGCTTCTGGCGGAACGCTTGCCGATGAGACGGCGAGTCGCGCTGGCGCGCTGGCTTGGCTCTGCATGCCGTGTCTATGTCCTTCGGCCCGAGCACGCTGCGGCCACGCCCGCTCCAGACCGTTGATGTTAGGGTCCCGATCACGATGAATATGCCGACGAATTGCAGTTATTCCCGCCTCGTTGATCCAGAATCCGAAGTGCCATTGAGGTGCGATGCGTCCGCTTGCACTTCGCCTGGCGGGAAGCAATACCCAGTCGTGGATGGCATCCCACGTTTCGTCGGCAGCGAGAACTATGCGCGTGCATTCGGCGAGCAGTGGCTGCGCTTCCCTCGGACCCAGCTGGATTCGGCAACCGGCATTCCGCTGTCAGCTACCCGATTGCAGCGCTGCTTGCGCACGGGGCTGGATTCGCTATCAGGGCAGCTGGTGCTTGAGGCAGGTTCGGGCGCGGGCCGGTTCACAGAGCTGCTGCTTGCGCACGGTGCCACGGTGGATTCCTTCGACTTCTCGGCAGCAGTGGCTGCAAACGCGGCGAACAACGGCGGCCATCCTCGCCTCAGCTTGGTCCAAGCCGACATTCGCAAAATGCCGTTTCCGCGACAGAGCTACGATTGCGTGCTGTGCCTCGGGGTGATCCAGCACACTCCCGACCCCGAGGAAAGCATACGGGCCTTGTGGTCAAGGGTGCGCCCTGGTGGTCGTCTCGTTTTCGACCATTACCGTTCGAAGCTACGGAACTATCTGCCCCCTCCATTTGGGGTGGCTGGGCTCGTTTATCGTTGGTATTTCCTGCGCGTACCCAAGGAGCATCGTTACGCCGCGGTCAAGCGAGTATTCGATATATGGTTCCCGTGGGTCTGGCGGTTTCGGGATTCGAGATTCATGCAGTTAGTGCTAAGCAGGCTGACGCCGATCGTCAACTATTACCCGCATTTCGGTCTGCGCGACCGGCAGATGTACTACGAGTGGATGCTGCTCGATACCCATGACGCTATGACCGATGTTTATAAGCACCGGAGGACTGCAGCGCAGATTCGTCGCTTCCTGACGGAACTTGGCGCAGAGGAGATTGAGGTCACTCACGGAGGGAACGGTGTGGAGGCATCGTGCAGGAAGCCAGTGTGTTGATCTCGGACAAATTGCTCGACCGAGGTGGTACGCGTAGATTAGCGAAGCACACACCAGTGACCTCGCAATCAGGGAATTGAAGCAATGTTGAAACATTGGGTGCGCGCGCGGCGCACGCTGCAAGGGTCGACCTGGATGCCGGATGTTCCCGAATGGCAGCAACGGATCATCAGCCAAGTATTGCCTTATTCGCAGCATCTTTTTCCTCTCGTGTCGCGCCAAGGGGCGGTCACGATTGATGATTACGGCTACTGGGAAGGAGCGAGGAAAGCAACTGATGAATACCTCGCGGCCCACGGTATCCTGGCGTTGCTGCACCGGATCGACTATTCGGGGCGGCAGTTCATCAAACCATGATCCGGCTATGAACCTCGCGATGAGCCGATCCCGAACAGCAGGTTGCCGGTTGCGGCCAAATAGCAGCGCAATCGCGCATAGCCATCGGTCCATGGATGTTCGTCCATGTGCGGCATAGCTGGCATGTTGGGCAGCCTGCCTGCCGACCCCGAACTGCTGTTGAGGACTATGGGAGACTCGCTGCGGCATCGCGGGCCGGATGGGGAAGGTGTTTGGCTGGACACGGATGCCGGCGTCGGGTTTGCCCATCGCCGACTCGCTGTGCTCGACCTCAGCGAGGCCGGCAGGCAACCGATGTGCTCGCGATCTGGCCGGTTCGTCCTGACGTTCAATGGCGAGATCTACAATCACGTGGAACTGCGCCTGGAGCTTGCGGCTGCCGGGCACGGAGAATGGCGAGGGTATTCCGACACGGAGGTGCTACTGACGGCGCTCGAGCATTGGGGGCCAGAAGCCGCCTTGCAGCGCTGCAATGGCATGTTCGCCTTGGCTCTCTGGGATCGCGAAGCCGGCGAATTGCTGCTGGCACGCGACCGCACTGGTGAGAAGCCGCTGTACGTGGGTTGGGTTCATGGCAGCATCGTGTTCGGATCCGAGCTGCGAGCCCTGCGCTGCCATCCTGGTTGGCGGCATGCAGTTGAACCGGTTGCGCTCGAATTGATGCTGCGTCTTGGTTATGTGCCGGCACCGTGGAGCATCCATCCGGGCATATTCAAGCTCCCAGCTGCAAGCATGCTTCGGCTGCGTGCCGCCGATGCCGCCCAGCCGCCATCGGCGGAGGAGTTCCATGCGCGCCTTGGTTGTTACTGGAGCCTGGACGAAGTCGTTGCAGCCGGTCTGGCTACGCCATGGAGCGGCTCCGAAGGGGAGGCACTGCACGCGCTGCAAGGCTTGCTGGACGATGCGGTCCGCCAGCGTACGGTCGCCGATGTGCCGGTCGGTGCATTGCTGTCGGGGGGCGTGGATTCCAGCCTGGTAGTTGCCAGCATGCAGCGGCAGTCGACAACCCGAGTGCGAACCTTCACGATCGGCTTCGACGAGCAAGAGCTGGACGAGTCCGAGCCTGCCCGGCAGGTGGCACGCATGCTGGGTACCGAGCATGAGGAGGTGCGCTTGCCGGCAGGGCGTGCCCTGGAGCTGATCGAGCCGCTCTCGGAGATCTACGACGAGCCGTTTGCGGATGCGGCCCAACTGCCCGCGCTGCTTGTCTGCCAGGCCGCACGCCAGCGCGTGACGGTCGCGCTGACGGGCGATGGCGGTGACGAGCTGTTTCATGGCTACCAGCGCTACATGGATGCGGATCGGATCTGGGGCGTGCTCGGACACGTCCCGGCAGCGGTCCGCCGAGCTGCGGCCGGAACGGCGCAAGCGTTGGCGCAGACGATCGGGCGAGGAGCTAGGGCCGAGACACTGCGGCGGCAGGCTGGGCGGATAGGAGCTGGCGACGCGGATGACTACTACGCCAGAGTGCTGGCGTTTCCGGGGGCCATACCGGTTTTGGGCAACGGGTGGTCGCGTGGCGCTGCGCTTGCCTGGCCTCACCCGCCTCGATCACTCGTTGGGCTTGCGCCGCGCATGCGCTACGTCGATCAGCGGCTGGGCCTCCCCGAGGGTATCCATGCCAAGCTCGATCGCGCCAGCATGTCGGTCGCGTTGGAGTTGCGTGTCCCTTTGCTCGACCATCGACTGCTGGCCATGGCCTGGTGCATGCCGCAATGTTGGCTCGCACAGGGTGGGGTCGGAAAACTCCTGCTCCGTCGGCTGCTGGGGCGCCAACTGCCGGTGGCTGTCACTGCGCGACGCAAGCAGGGTTTCGACGTGCCCGTGGCGGCCTGGTTGCGCGGCCCGTTGCGCGGGTGGGCGGAGGATCTGCTCAACGCCAAGGTGCTTGCCCAAGATCCGCTGATTGACGGTATGGCGGCTAGGGCGCGATTGGATGAGCACCTTGCCGGCCGAGCAGACCATGGTTATGCCTTGTGGGCGCTTCTGATGTACCGCAGCTGGAGCGAGCGCCATGGCTGAGCGTGCGCTGCGGATACTCGTCATCGGCAATCTGCCGCCACATGTGTTGGGCGGGGCCGAGAACCAAGTGGCGAGATTGGTGGAGGCATGGCTGCATGCAGGGATGCAGATTGAAGTCGCTGGACATCGCATCGTGAGCGGGCATCAGGTACTGGGTGGGCACGAGGTCCGAACCTTTCGGTTGCGACCATGGGCGATCGGGGGAAGGGTCGGGCGGTCGATCGGATACATGCTTTCCGTCGCGATGCTGGCGTTGAGGCGCCGGCGTGCATACGACGTGGTTTACTGCCGCGGTCTCGGCGACGGAGTGCTGAGCCTGGTGGCTCTGAAGGCAGTAGGAATTTGTTGCTGGCCGGTGGTCGTGTGCCCGATCAATGCGCGGGGGGCTGGCGACGTGGAGTTCCTGCGATCGGTTCCGGGCTGGCGCCTGTGGTCGCGCCTCGTCGATCGCCATGTGCAGGCCATCAACCTCATTAATGCCGCGATCAAGGACGACCTTGAAGCGATTGGCATTCGGCGGCCGCCGCTGAGCCGCATCCCCAATGGCATTCTCGTGTGCCCGGCGCCGATGCGCATGGCGGTTGCGGTGGAGCGGCGTTTGATATGGACAGGGCGTCTCGAGCGACAGAAAGGCCTCGACCTGCTGCTGGCGGCATTGGAGCCATGCCTGCGTGAGGGCGACCGCTTTCGATTGGATCTTTACGGTGAAGGGAAGCTGCGTGCCGACTTAGCAATGCAGGTGCAGACGTTGGGTCTCAATGGTCGTGTGTACTTTCATGATGCCGTATTGCCGGCTGTGGTGCGCGAGCGTTTGCTGGACTCGGATGTATTCGTTCTCCCATCCCGTTACGAAGGCATGTCCAACTCCGCGCTGGAGGCCATGGAAGCCGCGCTTCCGGTCTTGTGCACGCATTGCGATGGTATCGACACCTTCATCGGCGATGAAGCCGGGTGGGTGTGTGAACCGGATTCCGTTCCAGACTTGACCGATGCGTTGCGCCGCATGTTTCGCGCCTCCGATACCGAATTGCTTGCGCGGGGGAGGATCGCCCGGCGATTGGTCGAAGAGCGTTTTGCAATGGAGCATGTGGCTAAAGCCAATCTCGATTTGCTTGAACAGACGGCAAGGGCATCGAGGCAGCGTAATTGATGCGAGTGCTCGTTCTATGCAAGCGCCAGTACACGGGTAGAGACCTGCTTGATGACCGCTATGGACGTCTGTTTGAGCTACCGGCTGGACTGGCGGCACGTGGTCACGAAGTGGCAGGGCTCGCGTGTGCATACCGTCCGCGTGGGGCGTCGCTTCGGCGTGAGGCGGGGGTGCGCTGGTGGTCGGTGGATGCATGGCCCTCGCCGCTTGCCTGGTGGCGGCAGTGCGACGCGATTCGAGCTGCTGTTCGTCCACAGGTCATTTGGGCCAGCTCCGATGCAATCCATGCGGTAACAGCCGTCGGTTTGGGACGCAGATGGGGCATACCTGTCGTCGTGGATCTTTATGATGACTACGAGTCATTCGGATTGACTAAGCTGCCTGGCTTGCGTCGTATGTTCCGACGAGCCTGTGCCCGAGCCGATGCCATTAGCGTGGTCAGCCATACATTGGAGGGAATAGTTCGACGCCGCATGTCGGATACTCCGCCGATCGAGGTCATCAACAATGGAGTGCCAGCAGGATTCGGCAATGACATGCCTACGCGTGAGGAAGCGCGTCGGCGCTTGGGGCTTCCACAGGAACTTCGTCTTGTTGGCACTGCCGGGGCGCTGGACGCTTCACGCGGGATAGTGGATCTGCTGCATGCGCATGCCTTGCTGCGCAAGCGGCGTGCGGATGTGTGCCTGGTCGTTGCCGGTCCGCGTGATGAGGCGACAGGGCATGCTCTCGGGGAGGGAGTGATCGACCTGGGTACACTTCCTCACGAGCACATTCCATGGCTGTATTCGGCGCTGGATGTCGGAGTCTGCTGTAATCGCGACAGCGCGTTCGGCCGTGCCTGTTATCCGCTCAAGTTGGTTGAGATGCTGGCTTGCGGATTGCCGGTAGTTGCGACGTCGGTCGGAGATGTGGCAATGCTGCTGCAGGAGTGCCCTGGCTGTCTTTACCCTGCGGGGGATGTGAACGCACTGATGTATCGGCTCGAAGCGCAGCTGAATGCACCGGTCACAGTGCCAAGAAGGGTGGCTTTGCCTTGGTTAGTACTCGCGGAAAAGCTGGAAGCGTTGCTGCATGCAGCGACCGGTTCCCGTGGCTGAACAATCGATGGTCGCTATTGGTTGTCAGATTTTTTTGGTGCCTTACTGCTTTGGCAGAAGCTTGTGTAGTCCGGCAATGTCTGTATCGAGGCGGCCACCGAAGTTCAGTGACTGCAGCCCGATGATGCTGGCGCGGGCCTGATCATAGTGACCGAGGGCGACAAGCATGCGAATTTGAGTGATTCGATAGGCTGGTTCATGTGGGTTCGTTTTCACTGCTTCGTTGATCAGGTGCTCGGCGAGTTTGTGATTGCCCAGTACGTTCCACGCGTAGTCCCCATAGATGGCTCGCAGTCGTGCCGAGGAATGAGGGTGGTTAAGTGCGGCTTCAAAAGCTTGCACCATGCGGCTGGAGGGTAGATTGCATCTACTCTCGCGGACGCATTGCGTTAGTGCTTCCAGCGAGCTTTCGTCTTGCACGCCAGGGCTATGGGATCTCAATTTGGTAATCAGACTTTTCCACCATGCATCCTCGACTGGCAGCTCCATGCGCGCGTTCATGAAGATCAGCGCTTGCTCCGGAAGGATCGAGGAGTTCGGCAGCGCGGCGGCTTTCTCCAACGGTGCATAGGCCAGCCGGGTGAAGGGTGACGCTGGATCGTAGTGCGAGTAGACGATGTAGGTGCGGCCCAGTTCGTATTGGGCGCGTGGCGACTGCGGGGCACGCGCGGCGAGGTCTTCCGCCAGACGCAGTGGGTTGCCCCAAGCGTAGGCGGTAAGGGTCGTCAGGACGGTCCAGCAGAGCATCAGCCCTGCCAGCAGCACATGGCGCGGCAACGCGAACAGGGATGATCGCGGCACAGCGAGCAGCGGCATGATGGCTAGCAATAGGCCAAAGCTCGCAAAGTAGTTGCGGTGCTCGTAGATCAGCTCGAGCGGCAGAACAGTGCTGGTGAGCAATTGGCAGCCAAGGAACAGGGCGATGCCGAGTGCCGCCAGCGGCTTGCGTGAATGCAGCCACAGCATCAATGCGCTAAGAGCGCCAAGAAAAATGATGCTGGCCAAGGTGCTCCAGGGAGCCAGCAATCCGGTCGAGACCTGGAAGTCGTCGTGATAGAACGACAATGCGCTTGGCGTGGGCAGCAAGGTCCACGCAATGTAGTCGGTGACGATGCGTGCTTCGCTGAGCAATCGGGTACCAAGGGTGAAATCACGTGTAACCCAGGTTTCCGGCTTCAGTACGCCCGGCAGCAGCCAAGTCAGTCCAACAGCCATAGGCAGGGCGAGCACCAGCAGGAACAGGCCAGCTATGCGTGCATCCCGACATGGACGCATATCGGCTTGGTGCCCCCCTGGAAAGGCGGACTTCACCAGTGGTTCCCTGAAGTGGAACAACGTCCATTCGACCAGCAATGCATACAAGGGGAGCATCACCGCGGTTTCCTTGGTGAGCAGACCCAAGGCCGTTGGTATCGTGATGCTGACCGCACACAGGGCGAAACCGATCCATGTCGTCCTGCCTGTGCGGTGTGGGTCCGGGGCGAGCATGCGCCGGCGACCCGTCACGTAGCCGAGCAATCCCAGCAACACGAACAGATTGGCCATGCTCTCCATGCGCTGCACCACGTACAGCACGGCGGTGAGGTTGATTGGCAGCAGCATCCAGCCGGCGGCAATCAACGTGGCGATGAAGCGCGCATGCGAACCTCGGCCGGAAGGATCGGACCGCAGCAATGCCAGCGACAACAGGTACACTAGCCAGCCGTTCAACAAATGGATGACCAGGTTGGTCAGCTTCATCCAGTACGGGTCAAGCCCGGTGGCGAGGTAGTTGGCGGCAAAGCTCAGCGAGGCCAGCGGGCGCTTGAAGTCGCTCGCCGGCGAGGAAAGTGCCGCGCCAACCAGTGACGGCAGGCTGCCATCGTGTGGCTGCACTCCCTTGTTGTCGACGATGTTGGGGTAATCATCAAACAGGAAGCCGCCGGAGAGCCCCGGCCAGTACACCCCCAAGGTGATGGCGAAGGCAGCTAGCAATGTTAGCCAGAACCATGGCGAGCGGCGAAGGAAGTCCGTCAAGCTGGTGCATCCGGTTGGAGGGAACGGCTCGAAGTATTCCCGGAGCCAGCCGCTGCGTCGAGGGTCAGCTGGCGCCGCAGGTGATCCAGCTCATCGGGCCAATAATGCTGGCGTTCGAGCACCCATGTGTGCAGCCACGGCATGCCGAAACCGGGCTTCATGGTGTTCCCCTTGACGGCCTCGTAGTGGTCAAGAAGCTGCAGACCCTGCGATGGGTAGCCAGCACGCCCCAGAGTTGCCGCGGCTTCGAGCGCCATGCCGGGCCGTACCTGCAGGTCGAGCGCCCGGATGAAGTCGGCCAGCGCCCTATCCGGCTGGCCTTGTGCCAAAGCAATTTTGCCGCGCAGGTAGGTCAGGTCCTGCTGTGGTCCGGCGGTGGACAGCTTCGGATTTTTCAGTCCGGTATCGATCAGCTCCTGCAGCCCTGGCGCAGTCAACCCGGGGCAATCGCCCGATATCGCCACAGGCAAGGTGCGTTCGAACCAGTTGGCGAACAGGGTGCCGGTGTTCGGCGTGCCCTGCATGGCCACGCGAGCGGCGGCGAGGTCAGCGCCTGTGATGCCACCAGTCATGCAGCGCGCGCCGATCAGGTTGAAGGCGAGCTGCACCTGGCTTGGCTGGCTTGCCAGCAACTTCTCCAGGCGCCGTGTGGCAGCTTGCGGTTGCCCAGTCTGCATCTCGATCTGGGCGGCATTGGTCTGTGCGCGAGCCGAATTGGGGTTGATCCTGGCCCACAACAGTGCCTGGCTGTGCACGTTGCCCCACAATTCGGCGCGGGCGTGGGTCATCCAGGCCAGACCCAGCGGCAGAGTCAGCATCAGGGCGCGCTTGAACAGGCGCAGCTTACGCGTATCGGCCAGCCACAGGCCTAGCGGCCAGAACATCAGCAAGGCAGGAAGGTAGTTGCGATGCTCGAAATAGAGCTCCAGCGGGATGGAGGTAGACTCCAGCAATTGCCCGGCGAAGTAGAACAGTATTGTCAGCGCTAGTGCAGGATGCCGATGGCGTTGCCACCAGGCCAGTCCGATCAGGCCGAACACGACCAGCATGGAGGTTAGGGTGGTGACTGGCTGCAGCCACGAGGTCGAGGCAACGTACTGGTCGTTGAACAGTCCGCTAGAGAACGGGCGTGGCAGCCACAGCAACTGGAGGTAATCCAGCAGTACGCGCGGTTCGGTAAGCAGGCGTTGGCCGACGCTCCATGGACGAAAGCCCACCAGGCCGCCGTCCAGCACGCCCAAGAGCCCTGTGCGGAGCAGGTAGCCGAGGATGGCGAAGGCGGGAACGACGCCGAATGCAAGCAGCGTGAAGCGATGCGCCAGTCGCGGCCCGCCGCCAGGCACGGAGTGTCGCGGCGCGAGCATGATCCCTTCGAACAGCAGGGCGAACAGCGGCAGCAGGGCACCGTTGGCCTTGGCCAGCACCCCCAGCACGGTGAATCCCCCCAAACCAAGCACGCTCCAAGTCAGGCCTGCCGCTGTCCGGCCGTGGGTCAGCAGCTGGCGGCCATGCAGCCAGAGCATCAGGCCGGCGAGGGTGCAAGTGGCTGGCAGCATGGCCTCGCGCTGCACGATGTACAGCGTGGTGGAGACCAGCAGAGGGTGCAGCAGCCAGAGGGCGGTTCCCAGCAAGGCGGCTGCCCGGCCTTGTCGTTCGTCCTGACCCAGCAGGCGACCCAGACGGATTAGCAAGGCGTAGAGCAAGGCCCCGTTTAGAAGGTGCAGGATCAGATTGGTGCGCTTGAATGGAAACGGGTCGGCAGGCCAGTCGTGGGCATCGAGCAGGAAGGTCAGCAGTGTCAGCGGGCGTCCTGTGGGGTCGGCGGTGCCGGAAGTGATGTAACGCCAGAATGCTGGCCAATTGTTGACGGGGCCAGTCGCACCCAGAGCAGGTAAGTTGGCGAAATCATCGAACAGAAAGCCGCCGTTTAGGCCGGGAGAACATACGAGCCAAGGCAGCACGAGGCACGTGAAAAATAGTATTAGGCCCAATATGGGGTTGCGACGCATAGTACTTCCCAGAATGAAGAAGGGCCGCACGAAGCGGCCCTTCTCTTACAACTTCTTAGGCGATGAAGCTATTAACGGCAAGACGTCGGCAGATACTTGGCGGGCACGGGGTTCGTTGCGCCACCGCGGCAGTGCCATTCAATGCTTCCGCCATGAGTGACTGGCGAAAGTGCAAGCGTCGACGGACCAGCCTTGATGGCATTGTTAGCTTTGGCGCCACCGTACGTTGCAGTAATCAGGCCATTGACCATGGAGACCTGACTCACATACTGACCGTTGATGCTGGCAGCTTGCGCCAAACCAGCAGACTGGTTGTTCGGCGGGTAGCGCCCGTTGTTGCTGTAGAACTCGGCAACAGCAGTCTTGGCACCATCAGTCAGCACAGCACCTTCCGACACCTGCGTACGGATCAGGTAGTCCTGATAGGCCGGAATGGCGATGGCGGCAAGGATGGCGATGATCGCGACCACGATCATCAGTTCGATCAGGGTAAAACCTTTTTGTACGTTCTTCATGGTGGTTCCTCTGTCTTTGGTTAGCTAACCGTGTGATGCCCCCTGAGCCCCAGTCCCTTATCCCCCTAGGCGGGAACGGACCCCATTCGCATGGTCGGAACGACCAGGAAGCTCGCAGCAAATTCAAGCAGCATGTATGCCACGTTTGCCGCAAGCGTATTCCCTCACACCTGTAGGCGCTTGGATTGTGCCCGTCGTCACGAAAGCCCGCAAGCGGTGCCGATGATGCCCTGTGGATTCAAAAATTGTGACCTATGTGCTGCGCTGCTTGGTGTGTCCCGAACAGGCCGAAAGTGACGTTGATTGTCAGTTTGTGTGTGCGCTGTGGCGATTCGAGTCCATGGCTACTTGCGGCAGGAAGTGGGCAAGTACTTCGGATTCAACGTGCTGGCGGTGCACATCCAAGCGATACTGCCGGCATGGGTGATCGGTGAAAGCAGCAGGTATATGCTGCCGCCGTTGATATGGGAGTTGGCTTTGGTTCCCTGGTAGAGCACCTTGATGGCGCCACCCGTCACGTCCACACTGGATACGTAGCTGCCCCCAATCGATGTATTTTTGGCCAGGCCAGCCGACTGGTTGTTGGGCGGGAATCGCCCGGTGTTGGAGACGAAATCCCACACCGCAGACTTGGCCCCATCCGCCAGGCTCATGCCCTCAGTGACTTGCGTTCGGATCAGGTAGTCCTGATACGCCGGAATGGCGATGGCGGCCAGGATCGCGATGATCGCCACGACGATCATCAATTCGATCAAGGTGAAACCGGCGGAAATGCGCTGGCGCAACATGGTGGGCTCCCCTGTGAGTACGCGAGGGGCAGGCACGTTTTGTACCAAATGTGAAGACGGAGTGTGCGTCGCATCACAACGGGGCACGTGACCGTGCCCGTGGCCGTTTGAGCCGTGCCCGTGGTCTACGCCCGTATGGCCCGGTCGCGGCTGGCTTGCGCCGCGGCAGGCCGGCGCTTACCGTCACCGCTTTGACCACCCAAGGAACCACCCCATGAAACCCCTGATTGCCGCGCTGCTGCTTGCGTTGGTGGCGTCGCCCGCGCTGGCGCAGTCCGCCGTGGATACCACCTTCGCGAAGGAGGCGGGACCGCATGCCTTCAACGTGCGCGACCTGGTGATGATGGACCGGGTCAGCGACCCGCAGCTGTCGCCGGACGGGCGCTACGCGGCGTTCGGCGTGCGCAGCACCGACTATGCGGCGAACAAGGGCGTCAATGCGGTCTACGTGCTGGACCTGACCAGGGGCGGCCAGCCGGTGAAGGTGGTGGACAAGGGCGGTTCGGCGCGCTGGTCGGCGGACGGGCGCAGCCTGTACTTCGTGGCGCCGGCCAAGGACGTGGCGCAGTTGTGGCGGGTGGACCTGGGCGGCAAGGGTGGCGGCTTGAGCCTGGCCAAACATGCCGCGCCGGTGCAGGTCAGCCACGGCGTGCTGGATCTGGGCGGCTACAAGCTGTCGCCGGATGGCAGGCAGGTACTGCTTTCGTATGAAGTGTTCACCGATTGCGCCACGCTGGCGTGCACCCAGCAGCGCGTCGATGCGCGCGCCAAGGACAAGGCCAGCGGCACGCTCTACGACAAGCTGTTCGTGCGGCACTGGGACACCTGGGCCGACGGCCGGCGCAACCAGCTCTACGTGGCCAGCTTCGACGGCAAGGGCCAGCTGGCGGGTGAACCCAGGCGGCTGAGCCGCGGCATCGACGGCGACGTGCCGAGCAAGCCGTTCGGCGACGAGAGCGAATTCGGCTTCGCGCCGGACGGCAAGACCGTGTACTTCGGCGCGCGCATCGCCGGCCGCAGCGAGCCGTGGTCGACCAACTTCGACGTGTACAGCGTGCCGGCGGACGGTTCGGCCGCGCCGAAGAATCTCACCGCCGACAACAAGGCCTGGGACGCCTACCCGGTGGCGTCACCGGACGGCAAGACGCTGTACTACCTGGCGATGAAGACCCCGGGCTTCGAGGCCGACCGCTTCGCGATCATGGCGCTGGACCTGGCCAGCGGCGCGAAGCGCGAGGTGGATCCGCAGTGGGATCGCTCGCCCGGCGGCCTCACGCTTTCCGCCGACGGCAAGACGCTGTACGCCACCGCTGACGACAACGGCCAGCATCCGCTGTTCGCCATCGACACGGCCAGCGGCAAGGCCACCCCGCTGGTCGGCGACGGCACGGTGGGCGGCTTCTCGCTGGCTGCCGGCAAGCTGCTGCTGACCCGCGACGACCTGAAGCGGCCGGCCGACGTCTACCTGGCAGCCGCCGACGGCAGCGGCCTGAAGCAGGTCACCCACTTCAACGCGGCCGACCTGAAGAACGCGAAGATGGGCGACGCCGAGTTCTTCACCTTCAAGGGCTGGAACAACGAGACCGTGCAGGGCTACGTGGTGAAGCCGGCCGACTACAAGGCGGGGCAGACCTATCCGGTCGCCTTCATCATCCACGGCGGCCCGCAGGGCGCGATGAGCAACGGCTGGAGCTATCGCTGGAATCCGCAGACCTACGCCGGCCAGGGCTTCGCCGTGGTGACGGTGAACTTCCACGGCTCCACCGGTTACGGCCAGGCGTTCACCGACTCGATCTCCGGCGACTGGGGCGGCAAGCCGCTGGAAGACCTCAAGCTGGGCTGGAAGGCCGCGCTGGACAAGTACAGCTTCCTCGACGGCGACCGCGCCTGCGCGCTCGGCGCCAGCTACGGCGGCTACATGACCTACTGGATCGCCGGCGTGTGGAACCAGCCGTGGAAGTGCCTGATCGACCACGACGGCGTGTTCGACACCCGCGCCATGTACTACGACACCGAGGAGCTGTGGTTCGAGGAGCGCGAGAACGGCGGCACCCAGTACGAGCACCCGGAGAACTACGAGAAGTTCAACCCGCTCAACCACGTCAAGGACTGGCGCGTGCCGATGCTGGTGATCCACTCGGCGAAGGATTTCCGCATCCCCGACACCCAGGGCCTGGGCGCGTTCACCGCGCTGCAGCGCCGCGGCATCCCCAGCCAGCTGCTGCACTTCCCCGACGAGAACCACTGGGTGCTGAAGCCGCACAACAGCGTGCAGTGGCACGACGCGGTGAACGCCTGGCTGAAGCAGTGGACGGCGAAGGACGCTCCGAAAGCCGCCTCGCATTGAGCCGGCGGAAGTGACGAAAACGGCGGCCCCCGGGCCGCCGTTTTTTTTCCCCCAAGCAGAGAGGAGCAAAGCCGTTTCGCAGGGCGGGCACCGCCCGCTGCCGTTCTTTGGAGCGCGGTCAAAGCGAAGAGCCGGTGGGCCGTGCCCGCCCTACCGGCGCGGGTCCAGGAAGGCCTGCGCCGGTCGGCTGGCGGGCTGCGCGAGGCATGCAGTACGATCAAACCGTTGCACGGGCCAAGCCCCGATTACAGGAACATCAGTCATGTTGCTCGATGCGCTGCACGCACAGAAAGACGCGATCAATGCCGCGTGCCGCCAATATGGCGCGCGGCGAATTCGTGTGTTCGGTTCAGTGGCACGAGGCGAAGAGCGGCCAGATAGCGATATCGATTTCCTGGTCGATTTTCCGCGTGGCTACGACCTGTTTGCACAACGCCTGCCGCTGACCGAACGGTTGGCCGAGATTACCGGGCGCCAGCTGGATGTCATTCCCGAGCACGAGTTGAACCGCCATATCCGGGCGCGCGTGCTGCGGGAGGCGGTTGACCTGTGACCAAAGCATGGCAGGCCTATGCCCGGCATATTCTGGACACCATCGGGAAGATCGACCGTATCCAGCAGCGCGGCGACCTGACGTGCGATGAAGTGTTGTACGACGCCAGCCTGCGCAATCTGCAGACCTTGTCGGAAGCGACCCAGCAGCTGCCGGCGGCTATCAAGACCCAGTACCCGGCTATCCCTTGGAAGCAGATCAGCGGTTTCCGCAACATTCTGGTGCACAACTATCTGGGCGACATCGATGCGCAAACCGTATTGATGGTCATTCGGCAGCATCTTCCGCCGTTGGAATCCGCCGTGCGTGCCATGCTTGCAATGGACCCTGCCGACGAGGCATAGCTTGCTGGCACTTCGCTGTGCCGAGATGGCGAGATCAAGAGCACCCACCCCGACCCTCCCCTGCGATGCAGGGGAGGGAGCCGAGAGTTTTGCGCCTTGCCTCCTTGCACAGCAGGGGGAGGCTGGGGGTGGCTCTTGCGATCAGCCCGCCAAGGCGCGCAGGCGGCTGCGGGTGAAGGCGCCGAAGCGCAGTTGCTCGCATAGCGCGTCGAGTTGGTCGGCTGCGGGCTGCCGGCGCTGCAGGGCGTCCGCGGATTCGGCACCCGGCGCGTCGAGGGCGATGCGGGTGAGGCGGCGGTATAGCCGCGCCTGCTCGGCGTGCTCGCGCAGCTTCGCGGCGCAGGCGGCGGCGCCGCGCAGGCGCAGGAAAGCGACTTCGTCGACGCGGTCGAGCAGGGCGTCGAGGCTGCCGAAGTGGCTGAGCAGGGCGGCGGCGGTCTTGGCGCCGATGCCGGGCACGCCGGGGATGTTGTCCACGCTGTCGCCGCACAGCGCCAGGTAGTCGGCCACCTGGTGCGGGTGCACGCCGAGTTTCTCCAGTACGCCGGCCGGTCCCCAGCGCAGGCCGCGGGCATAGTCCCACTGCTCGTCGTGCTCGCCCAGCAGCTGGCCGAAGTCCTTGTCGGCGGAGACGATCACGCTGCGCCAGCCCTGTGCGCGCAGGTTCCACACGGTGCTGCCGATCAGGTCGTCGGCTTCGAAGCTGTGGTCGATCATCAGGTGCACGCCGAGCGCCTCGGTGATCGCGCGGCACTGCACGAACTGCCGTTCCAGGTCGGGTGGCGGCAGTTCGCGGTTGGCCTTGTACGGCGGGTAGATCGTGTTGCGGAACGAGCTGGTCAGCGAGGCATCGAACGCCACCGCGATGTGTTCGGGCTGCACGCGCTCCAGTAGTTCGCACAGGAAGCGCGTGTAGCCGTGCACCGCGTTGACCGGGTGGCCGTCGGCGTCGTGGAATTCGTCCGGCATCGAGTGCCAGGCGCGGAACACGTACATGCTGCCGTCGATCAGATGGACGGCTGGACGTCCGTCCACTGGCGCGCTCACGGCGTCCACGTGGACAGCACTTCGTCCAGTGCGGGGCGGTCGCGGTCGGGCACTTCGATCTGGGGCGTGCCGAGGTGGACGAAGGCGACCACGTGCTCGTTGTCCGCCAGGCCGAGGACGCCAGCCACCTCGCGATCGTAGGCGGCCCAGCCGGTCAGCCACTGCGCGCCGTAGCCCAGCGCGTACGCGCCAAGCAGGATGTTGTAGGCGACGTTGCCGGCGCACAGCTTCTGCTCGATCTCAGGCACCTTGCTGTCGGCGTGCAGGCGGGCGACCACGGCGATCACCAGCGGCGCGTAGGTGTAGCGTGTGCGCTCCTTCTCCAGCTTGGCGTCGGACATCTCCGGGCGGTTGCGCGTGGCGATCGCCACCAGCCGCTTGCCGAACGCGAGCTTTGCCGCACCTTCGAGGCGGATCAGCCGGAACGGCACCAGCTTGCCGTGGTCGGGCACGCGGATCGCCGCTGCCAGCAGTTCGCGCAAGGTCGCCTCGTCCGGCGCCGGCTCGCCGAGCTGGCGCGAGGGTACGGAATGGCGTTGCTGGAGCAGGGACAGGGCAGCGGACATGGAGCGGTTACTTTCGCCGGGGAGTGCCCATGCTAGCCGGCGCGGGCGCTGTGCGCGAACCGTCAGGCCGACAACGGCAACTTGAACGAGCCCGGCAGCAGGGCGCCCACGCTGGTCTGTTCGGTATCGCCGTGGAGGTTCGCCAGCAGCACCGGCATCGCGTCGCCGCACAGTTCGGCCATCACCTGGCGGCAGGCGCCGCAGGGGCTGACCGGCGCGTCGGTGTCGGCGATCACCGCGATGGCGGCGAAGTCGCCGGGGCGGCAACCGGCGGCGATGGCATTGAACAGGGCCGTGCGCTCGGCGCAGTTGCACAGGCCGTAGGAGGCGTTCTCCACGTTGCAGCCGCTGAAGCGGCGACCGTCGCGGGTCAGCAGGGCGGCGCCGACCAGGAAGTGCGAGTACGGTGCATAGGCCTGTTCGCGCGCACTGCGCGCCAGCGCCAGCAAGTCGTGGAAAGCGTCGGGCATGGCGGGCATCGGGACCTCCGGCGATGACCCCGGCCAGTCGCTGCCGGCGGGCCAGCTTACTCTTTCGGATCGGGCCGGATCAAAGGCCGCCACTGCCGTTAAGATGAGCGGACCACTGTCGAGGGGACCGCACCATGCCGATCACTGTAGCCGCCCTGCGTGAGACTGCCGCCGGGGAGCGGCGCGTGGCGATCACGCCCGAGATGGCGAAAAAGCTGCGCGGCAAGGGTCTGCGCGTGCTACTGGAACGCGATGCCGGGCGCGCCGCGGGCTTCCCTGACGCCAGCTATGCCGAGGCCGAATTCGCCGACGCGGCCAGCGTATTGGCGCAGGCGGACGTGCTGGCCTGCGTGCTGCCGCCCACCGACGCGGTGTTCGCCGGCTTGCGCGAAGGCGCCGTGGTGGTCGGCCAGTTGCGTCCGTACGGCGCGGCGGAACGCGTCGCCGCGCTCACCGCGCGCAAGCTCACCGCGTTCTCGCTGGAGCTGCTGCCGCGCACCACCCGCGCGCAGGCGATGGACGTGCTGAGCTCGCAGGCGGCGGTGGCCGGCTACCGCGCCATGCTGATCGCCGCCGAGGCCTCGCCGAAGTTCTTCCCCATGCTGACCACCGCCGCCGGCACCATCCGTCCGTCGAAGGTGCTGGTGATCGGTGCCGGCGTGGCCGGATTGCAGGCGATCGCCACCGCGCGCCGGCTGGGCGCGCAGACCGAGGGCTACGACGTGCGCCCGGAGACGCGCGAGCAGGTGGAGTCGCTGGGCGCGAAGTTCCTCGATCTCGGCGTCAGCGCCGCCGGCAGTGGCGGCTACGCGCGCGAGCTGTCGGCGGAGGAGCGCGCCGCGCAGCGGCAGGCGCTGGCCGAACACCTGAAATCCTTCGACGTGGTGGTCTCCACCGCGGCGGTGCCGGGGCGGCCGGCGCCGAAGATCCTCACGACCGCGATGGTCGAAGGCATGAAGCCCGGCGCGCTGATCGTCGACCTGGCCGCCGAGAGCGGCGGCAACTGCGAGCTGACCCGGCCGGGCGAGCGGGTCGAGCACGGCGGCGTGGTGATCCTGGGTCCGCTCAACCTGCCGGCCGGCGCGCCGCTGCATGCCTCGGAGATGTACGCGCGCAACGTGTTCAACTTCCTCGAACTGCTGGTGCACGACGGCGCATTGAAGCCGGATTTCGACGACGAGCTGGTGGCGAAGAGCTGCCTTGCCCATGCCGGCGAGACGCGCTTCGTCGCGTCGTAAGGCAGCGCCCGAATCCTTGTAGGAGCCCGCTCGCGGGCGATGCTTTGGCTCCTGCCAATCCCAAATTCCGAATTTCAGCTTTCAAGGCATCGCCCGCGAGCGGGCTCCTGCAGGTTCGGGCAGCCCAGAAAAACACCCCGCGCAAGGCGGGGCGTTTTTGTCGATCAGGGTTGGCGTGGTCCATCCGGCGGTAGCGGCGGTGGTGGTGGCGAAGGCGGTCGGTCGTGGCCGTGGCGTTCGTCCCAGTGCAGGCGCTCGGCGGGCGGCAGTGCGTGCCATTCGCGGATCAGCTGTTCGCGCTGCGCTGGGGGCAGTTGCTGGAAGCGCTCGAAGGTAGCGTGCAGCCGTTCGCGCTGCTGCGGTGGCAGCTGGTGGAACTTGCGCATGTTCTCGCGTGCCTGGCGGCGCTCGTCCGGCGTCATCTGCTGCCAGCGGGCGATGTGCCGGCGCACTTCCTCGCGCCGCTCCGGCGGCAGGGTAACCCAGCGCTCGGCGCGCTGGAGCATGCGCGACTGCTTGCGCGGCGACATGCTGTCCCAGCTTTTCTGCAGCGGTGCCAGTACCTCGCGCTGGGCCGGGTCGAGGCTGGTCCACGGGCGCGGCGTCGGCATGGCGCCAGCGGACGACGGCGATACGGGCGTCTCCTGCGCATGCAGCGATGGCGGGGCGACGCTGCCGAGCAGGGTGGCCAGCAGCAGCGACAGGAGTGGGTGGAGGATTCGGGTCATGGCTCAGCGGGCCGCGGTCTGGTTGCCGGTGGAAGCCAGCCAGCCGTAGAAATCGAGGTTCTGGTAGAGGTTCGGGTCGGCCTTGTCGGCGTCGGGCGGCAGTTCGGTGTCCACTTCGTCGAGGCTGCCGGCGACGTTCGGCGTGGCAGGAGCTTGCGGCGGCAAGGGCCGCCACGCCATCACCGCGGCCAGCGCGATCACGGCGAACGCACCGGTGGGGATCAGCCAGCGCACGGCGCGATGCGCCGGGGCCCGCGCGCTTTCCAGCGCCTGTCGCCGTGCCGCGCGCAGGCGCCCGGCGGTGGCCGGATCGATGCGCTGCGCAGCCTCGCGCCAGAGTTGGCGGGCGTGCCGTTCGAGCTGCCGGTCGGGGCCGCCATTGTCGGCTCGGTTGTTATCGGGCGAGTTCATCGCCAGTCCTCCAGTTGGTCGCGCAGGTGGTGCATCGCGCGCGACAGATGGGTTTTCACGCTGCCCTCGGAGCAGCCCATGGCGCGGGCGGTTTCGGCCACGTCCAGCCCTTCCAGCATGCGCAGCATGAACGCCTCGCGCTGGCGCTGCGGCAGCTGCCGGACCGCGGCGGCCAGCTGCGCGTACGACTGCACGTCGTGCAGCCGGCCCAGCGGGTCCTGGCCGGGGTCGGCCGGCTCCCACGCGGGCATCTCGTCGCCGTCGTCGTCGCGGCCGCCGCCGAGCCAGCCCACCACGATCGAGCGCACCTTGCGCCGACGCTGCAGGTCGACCACGCGCCGGCGCAGGATGCCCCAGAACAGCGGCGCCCATTCCGTGGCCGGCTTGCCGCGGTAGTGCCTGACCAGCCGCAGCATGGCGTCCTGCACCGCATCCATGGCGTCCTCGCGGTGGCGCAGCTGCAGCTCGGCCATGCGGAACGCGCGTCGCTCGACCTGCGCCAGGAACGCCTCCAGCGTGGCCGGCGTGGCGCGCACGTCGCCCGGCAGATCCGCGTCGAGCGTGCCGACCACGCCGTTCATGGGCTCGTCGGCCGCGGCATCGGGTGAGGCATCCTCGGGCTCCGGCGGTGGGTTCCCGTTGTTCAACGCGGCAGGCTCGCACGGGTTGACCGGCACCCGTATGATGCAGGCTCGACGTCCGCACGGGCGGCTCTCACGGGGAATGGGCTCATGATCGACGGTTTCCTGGCGCTGTACATCTTCATGCTGGCGGCGTTCACCGGCTATGAAATCATTGCGCGGGTGCCGGTGATCCTGCACACGCCGCTGATGTCCGGCTCCAACTTCGTGCATGGCATTGTGCTGGTGGGAGCGATGATCGCGCTAGGGCATGCGCAGACCCCGTTCGAGATCGCGGTCGGCTTCGTCGGCGTGCTGCTGGGCGCCGGCAACGCCGCCGGCGGCTACGTGGTGACCGAGCGCATGCTGGAGATGTTCAAGTCGAGCAAGCCGGGCGCCGGCAAGGGAGCCAAGTGATGAGCTGGCTGCCCACCGTCATCAAGGCCTGCTATTTCCTCGCCGCGCTGCTGTTCATCCTCGGTCTGAAACGCATGAGTTCGCCGCGCACCGCGCGCGGCGGCATCGTCTGGGCCGGCTTCGGCATGCTGCTGGCGGTGCTGGCCACGCTGTTCCTGCCGGACATGCACAACCGCGGGCTGATCATCGCCGCGGTGCTGGTCGGCGTCGCCGCGGCGTGGTGGAGCGGCCGCCGCGTGGCGATGACCGCGATGCCGCAGATGGTGGCGCTGTACAACGGCATGGGCGGCGGCGCGGCGGCGGCGATCGGCGCGGTGGAGCTGATCGGCTACGCACGTTCGTCGGGGCTGCTGCACGCCGTGCCGGACACCTCGCCGCTGCGGCCGGAAGCGTGGGCGGTGAACGGCCTGCCGCCGGCGCTGTCGCCGACCGAGCTGGCGCTGGGCGTGCTCGGCGCGCTGATCGGCGCGGTGAGCTTCTCCGGCTCGCTGGTCGCCTTCGCCAAGCTGCAGGGCTGGATGGACAAGCGTTTCGTGTTCCCCGGCCAGCGCGCGGTGAACCTGCTGCTGCTGGCGGCGGCGGTGGTCACGGGCGTGCTGCTCGCCACCAGCCATGCCAGCCCGATGCTGATCGTGGCGTTCTTCGCGCTGGCGCTCGCCTTCGGCCTGATGATGACGCTGCCGATCGGTGGCGCCGACATGCCGGTGGTGATCTCGCTGTACAACGCGTTCACCGGCCTGGCGGTGTCGTTCGAGGGTTTCGTGCTGGGCAACGAGGCGATGATCATCGCCGGCATGGTGGTCGGCGCGGCCGGCACCTTGCTGACCCAGCTGATGGCCAAGGCAATGAACCGCTCGCTCGGCAACGTGCTGTTCGGCAGCTTCGGCGCGAGCGGCGGCGAGGCGCAGGCGATCAGCGGCGCGCAGAAGCCGGTGGACGCGGCCGACGCGGCGGTGATGATGGCCTACGCCGAGCGCGTGGTGATCGTGCCCGGCTACGGCCTGGCGGTGGCGCAGGCGCAGCACAAGGTGTGGGAGTTCGCCCAGCTCTTGATCAAGCGCGGGGTGAAGGTGAAGTTCGCCATCCATCCGGTGGCCGGGCGCATGCCCGGGCACATGAACGTGCTGCTGGCCGAGGCCGGCGTGCCGTACGACCTGATCGCCGACATGGACGACATCAACCCGGAGTTCCCGGCCACCGACGTGGCGCTGGTGATCGGCGCCAACGACGTGGTCAACCCGCTGGCCAAGACCGACCCGGCCTCGCCGATCTACGGCATGCCGATCCTCGACGTCAGCGCGGCGAAGCAGGTGATCGTGATCAAGCGCGGCCGCGGCACCGGCTTCGCCGGCATCGAGAACGCGCTGTTCTACGCCGACAACACCCGCATGCTGTACGGCGACGGCCAGGCGGCAGTGGGCGAGCTGGTGGCGGCGCTCAAGGAAATCGACGCCTGAGCTGGCCGCGTCTTCCATGAGGCGGGTACCACCCGCCGCTTTTTCGTAGGAGGGGCGCTGGCGCGCGATGCTTTTGCTTGTTCTGGCACCCGGTGTTGAGCTTTCGGAGCAAGAGCTTTCGTGCGCCTACGGCACCCGAGTCACTTTCTCTTTGCGTGCTCAAAGAGAAAGTAACCAAAGAGAAAGAGCACCCCGCTTGGCGCTTGCCGGGCATCCTGCCCGGCAAGTCCGTGAGTCGGGGCCGGGCTTTTCGAGCGGGCATCGTGCCCGCGCGAAAAGGCGAGTCCATCCCTGGACTCGCCCGCCGCGCGGCCTGTCGACCCCGCCTCACCGCCGCGCAAGGGACCCCGGGTAGAGCAGCGGGCCATCGTGGCCCGCACTCGGTGGTGAAGCTGAGAAGGGAAGAAATGAAACTCACAGCGAAGCACCGCTTCGCTGTGAGTTTGCTCTGGCTCTTCTGACGAGCGCGCGCAGGAGGCGCGCGGCTCTACCCGGGGCCCCTACGGCGCGGCGGGTCGGCGAAGGAAAGCCCGCAGGGTGGCCGGCAGGGAGGCCGGCCAGTTTGACGTCTGGGCAGGTGGTCCGGTCGACAAACCCCGTAGCCCACCCGCGCACCCGGAAGGCAGGATGCCTGGAGGGCGCGCCATCGGGGTGCCCTTTTCTCTGGGCTACTTCTCTTTTGGGCACGCAAAAGAGAAGTAGCTCGCCCTCCGTAGGAGGGCGAAA
>JANJTA010000012.1 GCA_024711345.1 Rhodanobacter sp.
GACGCGAATACAACGAAGAGAGACCAAAGGCCGCCCTCAGCGGGATGACGCCAGCTGCCTATGCACAGCACTTGGCAAAGACAGATACGATCAGCCCCGGACTCTAAACCCGACCGCTACTGAAAGCGGGGGGACGTCGGGCCCACGATGACGCATCGAGGCGATCTCCGCGTCTCGAACCGGAACAAAAGGTATCAGGGACAACCTGAGCGCGCGGGCAGCCGGCCGGTCGGCGTCGCGTGCGCGCGCAACTCAGGCATGTTGCGCGGCCTCGGCGCGCAGCGCGTCCTCGCGGGTCCGGTGCACGGTGCCGGGCGCGTGGTGCGGCGGCGCGTAGATCGTCACCAGCCGCAGGCGCTTGTCGCCGGTGTTGCGGATGTCGTGGCGCGTGCCGGCCGGCACCAGCAGCACGTCGCCCTTGCCTAGCCGGTGGCGCGCGCCCGCCACCACCGCTTCGCCCTCGCCCTTGGCCACGAGGAAGATCTGGTCGTTGCCGTCGTGCACTTCCTCGCCGATCGCTTCGCCCGGCTGCAGGCACATGAGCACGATCTGGGCATGGGGGCCGGTGGCCACCTCGCGGCGGAAGTCGCGGTTGCGCCTGGCCAGTGCGCGGATCGACTCGTCGGACGTGCTCATGTCGCTTCCCTCGATGGATCTCGGGCGGTCGCCCGCGGAGCACGCGACCAGGTCCGCGTGGCCGAAGCCCTGCGTGTAGTCGAGCACCGAGATCACCGTCGGCTCGACGCGGAAGATGCGCACCTGGTCGGCGGTGGGCATCGGGAAGGGCAGCGGCGTCGCCTGCTCGGCGTACCTGGTGGGCAGCAGGCGCAGGACGCGCTCGGCCTCACCGGGATCGACCACCGGGGTGGCGCGCGCCGCCATGGACAGGCCGGTGATCGCCATGATGTCCGGCGTGTCGTGGTCGATGGTCAGCGACACCCGGTTGTCGCGCGCGAGGTTGCGGGCCTTCTGACTGTCCAGCCCGCACAGGAAGTACAGCACCAGGCCTTCGTTGACATAGCCCACGGTGGTGGCCTGCGGCCAGCCGTCCGGGCGCAGCGTGGCGACCGTCATGATGCGGTGCGCGTCGAGCAGGTCGAGGATCTTGCGCCGGATCGCTTCGTCCATTGCCAGCCCTCCTGTCGGGATGGCCCATGCTCCGCCCGCGCGGAAGCCGCGATATTGATGCGGGTCAACTCCGGGTCGGTCGGCGCCCCGCGGGCATCGTGTTCACCGTCCACGGCACGCCGGGACGATCCACCAGCGCATCGTGACCCTCTTTTTGTTTCCCTTCTTGACCTGCATCAACACCACCGCCCGCCACAATTCCAACATGGAGTCCACGACCACCTCGCCGAGCGGAGAGGGCAAGCCATGGCACTCACCAAGCGCACGCTCGTCGTCTACTACAGCCGCAGCGGCACGACCGCGCACGTGGGCCATGCCCTGGCCCGGCGCCTGGACACGGACGAGGTGATGATCCAGGACCAGCGGGCGCATGGCCGCGTGTCCGTCTGGCGGGCGGCACTCGATCGCCTGCTCAATACCTTGCCACCCATCGCCCCGATCGCGGCGCCGCTGGAAAACTACGACCTGATCGTGCTCGGAACACCGGTCTGGGGAGCGCGCGCCGCGGCCCCGGTGCGCCGATTTCTCAAGGACTACGGGCCGAGCCTGCCTGCGGTGGCGTTCTTCTGCACGATGGGCGGCAGCGGTGCCGCCAACACCTTCGAAGACATGCAGGCGCGGCTGGGCAAGCCGCCGCGCGCAAGCTGTTCGTTCGACGCCAAGGCACTGGACAACGGCAGTTACCTGGGCGCGCTCGACGACTTCGCGATGCAACTGACCGACGATGCGCACTCGCCGCCTTCACGCCAGCCGGCACCCAACGGTATCCCCATGCATCGTTAGGCGAACGAAGGCCGGGCACCGTGCATTCCCCGGCAGGTGCTCGTCTGCGCGGCGCCCTGGAAAGCCACGCGCCGAGGGGAAACAAGCCCCCCTTTTGGGGCCAAGGCACCAAGACCGCGCAATCCCACCGCACCCTGCTACCCGCCAGGCCAATCGCACGCTGTCAGAAAGTGCACTCTGGCCCTGAAGTTTGCCGCTTTTTCTTGTGCCAGAATTCCGGCTCCAATCCACTGGGCGATGCACGGCATGAAAACCATCGGGCTGATCGGTGGCATGAGCTGGGAATCCACTCTGCACTACTACCAGCGCATCAACGAGCTGGTTGCCGCACGTCTGGGCGGCCTGCACTCGGCCAGGTTGCTGCTGTGGAGTGTCGAGTTCGCCGAGATCGCGGCCCTGCAACACGCCGATGACTGGGATGCCGCCGGCCGCATCCTCGCCGATGCCGCGCGCCGGCTGGAAAACGCCGGGGCCGAAGGCCTGTTGATCTGCGCCAACACGATGCATCGGGTGGCGCCCGCGGTCGAGGCGGCCGTCAACGTTCCCGTGCTGCACCTTGCCGACATCACCGCCCGCGCCTTGCTGGCCGACGGCCACCGCCGCGCCGCGTTGCTCGGCACCCGCTTCACCATGGCCCAGCCGTTCTACCGCGAACGGCTGGAAAGCCACGGCCTGTCGATCAGCGTGCCGACGCCGGAAGAACAGGACTCGCTGCACCAGATCATTTTTGACGAGCTGGTGAAGGGGCGCGTGGAAGCGGCATCGCGCGAACGTTTCATCACCATCATGCGCCGGATGCATACCGCAGGCGCGCAGGCGGTGATCCTCGGCTGCACCGAGTTCGGCATGCTGCTGCGCGCAGTGGACGCGCCGGACATCCCGCGCGTCGACACCACCGAACTGCACTGCCAGGCCGCCGTGGACTGGATGCTCGCGGAACACTCCGGCAACAAAGGTGCGATCTGATCGAAGCTGACACTGCCCTCTGCTTTCCAGAAGGTGGCACGACTCGCGGCGCGAAGAAACGGCGCTGAGCCACGGCAGTACAACAAACCCGATGTAGTAACCTGGCGCCATCCAGGGGGATGGCATGGCGTTCTGGTGGGTCAACCACAAACAAACGCGCGACCACGAAGTTCGTGGCGGTTACCTGTGGTCACCCATGCGAAACGCCAATGGTGCACGCAACCAGACCTACGAAAACATGCGTCTGGTTCGCCCCGGCGACATCGTGTTCTCGTACGCCCACGGCCAGATCGGCGCGATCGGGCGCGTCACGGAGGCGGCCACCGCATGCCCCAAACCCGACGAATTCGGCGATGTTGGCGGCTACTGGTCCAACGAAGGCTGGATGGTCGAAGTCGATTTCAGGGATGCGCCACGCTCGTTCCGGCCGAGCCAGAACATGGAGGCCATCGAGCCATTCTTGCCGGAGCGCTACTCACCAATCCAGACGAACGGCCACGGAAACCAAGGCTGCTACCTCGCTGGCATTTCGGACGCGCTCGGCCATCTTCTTCTTGCCTTGACCGGTACCGAACAAATTGCCGATGGCGACTTGGCTCCGGCCATCGAAGCAGGCGAAAGCACCCGCCCCGATGTGCTCGAGGACATCCACCGCATTGAAGGCGATGATTCACTGACCGTGACGCAGCGCCTGCAACTTGCCAAGGCCCGCGTCGGCCAAGGTCTCTTTCGCAAACGGGTGATCGTGCTGGACGGCGCCTGCCGCGTAACCGGTGTCACCGACACGCGTGTGCTGGTAGCGAGCCACATCAAACCCTGGCGGGAGGCCGACAACGCTGACCGCCTCAACGGCAACAACGGAATATTGCTGTCGCCGCACGTGGACGCCCTGTTTGACGAGGAACTGCTCAGCTTCGAGGACGACGGCCACATGCTGGTGCACCCTTCCTTGTCACCTGATGTCCTGTATCGCTGGTCGATCAATCCCGCCCGGCGCGTCGAGCCATTCCGGGATGAACAACGAGCCTTCCTCGCGCGCCATCGCGAATTGTTCGCTCAAAAGGCACGCTGACTGTCAGCGCCCACCATGGCCGAGCTGCGCGAGCCATTGCGGCTTCGCCAAGATCCCCTTCTCACGTACGTCACCGCGGTCGGCCGCGGTGCTCGGATCGTCCGCTGGCGAGGTTAATTCCCTCCGTCTCTTTTTTCGCAAGCCCGAAGTGATTCAACTTCCTCCATCCCGGTTTCGAAGGGCAGCCCGCGCGACCGGCCGTCCGGTCAGCGGGTCAATGAGCCTGTCGCCTGTTGCGCACTCGCGCTACTTTGCGCGAACTCCGGGAAGACCTCCGCGATCGGCGTCTCTTCCGGCAAGATGTAGAACACCCCGCCCCGGTCGAAGGTCGGACGGATGATCTGCTCGTAGAACTCGGGCGAGACGTTGATACAACCGTGCGTAATGCGGTTGTCGTCCGGCGAAGGCGATGCAAGGCGTTCGGGGCGTCGCTCGGACGGGACGCCCGTCGCGGTCGGGTGGATGGAGACCGCGGAATCGTAGTCCACCCACAGCACGCGCCCGGCGTCGATCGACGGACCGAAACCGCCCACGAAGCGACCAGCCGGCGTCGTGCGATCCCGGGCCGGAATCTTGCGTAGCGCCAAACCGGCGACGCCGGGCGCCGAATGATCGCCGACCGCCGATCCGAAGAGCGCAGGGGCCGCGCCACGAAGCCGGCCGTCGCCGCCGAAGACCAGGACCTGTGCGGCGGTCTTGTCGATGACCGCGAATGGATAGCCTTGGTTGTCCCTGACGGCGACAACCCAGCCCGCGAGCGCGATCACCGTCCCGGACACCTTCTGGCCCGGCGGAAGCTGGTCGACGGCAGCGACCGGTTGCGCGGCGGTCTTCTCGGCGCTGGCCACGCCGAAACTCGCGAACGCCAGCGCAAGTGCCAGTGCGCCACGAACGGCCCCGATCGCAGGGTATGGGCAGGTGCGGATGGGACGGCTCCTTGAAACCAGGATGGGGTGCAGACAAGGGATCCGGTGGCCAGCAAGGGCCACCGAATTCCGGTTCAGCCGTTCATCGCGAAGCGATGACTAACCGCGCGGCACGCGGCGCGGCGCCGTTTCGAGCTTCTGGACGCGGCCTTCCAATTGATCCAGCCGCTGGTTGGCCTGCTGCGCGGACTGATTGGCCTGCTGCGCGGACTGATTGGCGGCTTCGGCGCTCTGGGCCGCGCTCTGCACCTTCGCATCGAGTTGATCGAGGCGCGAGTTGACCCGCACGAAGTCGTCTTTGTAGGCGCAGGCGCCAAGGCCCCAGGTGGCAACGATCGCCACGCCGAGCAGACGCGCCATCGCCAGGTGTCGTTTGGTTAGAGACATTTCCTATCTCCTTCGTCTGGTATCGGAAATAAAGCGACCTGCGTGCCGGCCTCCCGGCCCGCCTCCGGTGACGCTGGAATACATCCCTGCGTGTGAAGATGAGGTTGAATCCCGAGGCGTGGCTTGGACCAAGACCACATTTTCCGACAGCCGGACGAGGTCCTTGGCTGCGCGCCTGATGGAATCCAACGGCAGCCGCGTCGTGTCGCCATGAGCATGCTGAGCCGACTCATCCCAGCGGACGCCCACCATGGCCAGACTGCCAAGACTTGACCTGCCAGGCATCCCGCAACACGTCGTGCAACGTGGCAACGATCGGCAGGCATGCTTCGCTACCAACGTCGATTACGGACAATACCTGCAGGAACTAGGCGAAGCCGCGCTCAAGCATGACTGCGCCGTACATGCCTTCGTACTGATGACCAACCATGTCCACCTGCTTGTAACGCCATCCGGCACGGGTGCCGTTTCCCGCATGATGCAAGCGGTTGGGCGTCGCTACGTCGGCAGCTTCAACGCACGCTATCGGCGTACCGGCACATTGTGGGAGGGCCGATTCAAGGCCGCACTGATCGACTCGGAGCGCTACCTGATGGCTTGTTATCGCTATATCGAGCTCAACCCGGTCCGAGCCGGCATGACCACCATGCCCGGGGATTACCCGTGGTCGAGCTACGCCCACAATGCATGGGGAAAACAGCATCCACTGATCACCCCGCACCAGGAATATCTCAATCTGGGATCCGATCCCGCCGCGCGCCAAACGGCCTATCGCGAACTGATCCGCGAGCACCTGGACGAACCACAGCTCAGCGCCTTGCGCCAACACACCCGGCAACAACGTGCCTGGGGCAGCGACCGTTTCCGCCAACAGATCGAAGCACTGACCCAGCGAGCCGTCAGCGTCCGACCGCGCGGCCGGCCACCGAAGCCACCCGAAACATTGGGAAAATGAACCTGACCCTTTTTTTGGATCCCGCCGCGCGCCAAACGGCCCATCGCGAGCTGATCCGCGAGCACCTGGACGAACCACAGCTCATCGCCTTGCGCCAACACACCCAGCAACAACGTGCCTGGGGCAGCGACCGTTTCCGCCAACAGATCGAAGCACTGACCCAGCGGGCCGTCAGCGTCCGACCGCGTGGCCGGCCACCGAAGCCACCCGAAACATTGGAAAAATGAACCTGACCCCTTTTTTGTAGCCGGAAAATGCACTCTGACCCGGGTTTTCGGAAAAGGGGACGTGGCTAATTAAGTCAGACTGACCCTGCCCCGGATGACGATCGAGCTTATTTGCCCCCCTTTATTCCTCGCCAATGAGGCTTAATTAGCTACACCCCTTTATTCGGGCTTAATCGCATATGTCGAAGTGAGCAGGCTTCCCGTCCCACGGAGAGTATAAGTTGCGCCCATCCCAATAACCATAAGGGCCTTTACGGACGCGCCAAACGTGATCGCTATTAAGCCGACGAAGGCAGTCCTGGTTCAGCTTGGGAATTTCGACGCCCCTCTGACCATAGCCGTCGTGTGCGATTACCTCGCTAGGAAGGCTCATAAGCAAAGCGGCGTATTTGGTTTCCTTGATCACAAGCGCAAACGAGTTGGCTACGGTGTTGTAGCCGGTGGATGCATGCAAGACCCGGTTCTCCAACGAATGTGTCGCCTGCACAAGAAGCGAACGTACCGATTCGGGGCTCACTAACGTGGACTTATCTGAGATCACACCCTCGCCGGCGGTCCGACACCATTCCACGACATCGGCGGCACTCTTCAAGGTCAAGACCCCCGAGGATCGTTCCGCGAATCGCCTTGCACTGGGCAAATAGGACGAAGTTGTAACAAATACGCCATGGCTCGCACCCTCGTTTGCTACGACCCCTCTCAGAGCAGCGACGGCATCAAGGGGAATCTTCCTATCGGGTCTATAGCGCTTTACTTGGACAAGAGTGCAGACATCACCCAAAGGGTCACGCCATAGTCGGACATCGGCGCCACCGTCATTCGTCCCAGGCCCCAGTTCTGCGCGAAACCCTTGATTCTGGAACAACCGAAATAACAAAGTCTCGAACTGACGCCAATCTAGTCTTTGCAAATCTTCTGGACGGCGGGCAAAGTGCTGGTAGAGCTCTTCATAGACATCTGCGCAATCAGGCTCGATCAAGCTACAAATCCATTGCCAGCGGAAGTAGTCGGCAAAAGCCGAGACGCGATCAATATCGTCTTCGTCTGGATAAATCCAACCACTAACCCCGTCATTGTTTTCGAAGTGAAAGCCGTGCTCTTCGACTAAAGCATAGAATTCGTCTTGGAGCCCGCCGTCAGCCGAACCGTCGATAACGCTTTGCAACGGCCCTTCGAAGTACATCACTAAAACAACTGGAAGCTCTCCCTGCTCGCCGTCAACATGTTCTGCGTATGATTTGAAGCCTGCATCATGCCAAAGGTCATTCCGCTCTGCCCATCGTTGGATAGCGATCTTGAGGCTCTCGATCTGTGCTTCGAGTTCAAAGTCATCTAACTTCATAGCGATGTCGTCGAATTCGTGCAAAGGGATCGGTGGAGCAGATCACAACAAAAAGGGAGCGGAGAGAGCTTAGGGGCAGCGATCCAAGGTGGACGCTAACTCGTCCTTTTACAGCGAACAAAAGTTCAATCTGACTCTCGCTTTGCCTCGCCTAAGTTGCCAACGAACCCAAGGCGGTTAACAGAAATGCACTCCGATCCGCGCTCTTGTCAAAGCGCACCTGACCGGGTCTTTCTTTATCCCGGGCCATCCTCATTTTCGACCACAGGCCGCGGTAGCCCTGTCTCCGGCACATCGCTCCTATCTTCGACTTCGACTGACTCAACAATTTCCTCCACCGGCGCTAGACCTGCGTTTGCAACGGCAGCCGCCGCGCGTCCAAGTGCATAGTCAGGCGACTCGCGAACACCAATAGGTCTGCGTTGCTCGTCCACTTTCCAGAACTCGACAATCTCGATGCCACGGCGCCGTGGCTCCATAAAAATGGAAAAATCGAGCGTATAGGCCACATACCGCCCCTGCCGTCCGGATGCGGCAGAAGTATTCTGCGAAATGACATGAATGAGCTTGAAATCCATCAGCTGCTGAAGCAACTCGTGCTGCTCGGGGTGCTGCCTGGAGTCATCGATGCTGACAAGAAAAGCCGTTTTCTTCTTCTCCTTCAGGCAGAAGGTAACCAAATCCCCGTAGACCCTACTTAGTGCTTCAGCGTCGTAGCCAGCCTCCTCCTGGATGTTCGCCAACTTACTCTTATAGGAATGCTGCGCAGCAGCCTTGTAGATGAAGGTCGGTGTGAGGCGATCCGTTTTACCAGCTTGGACTGACATATCAACCGCATCAACAAAGATGTTCAGAAAGTCTCGGGGAACTCCACCTGAGGCTAAGGTGAGAGCCCTGGGGGCATCAGCATTGAAGAGAGCGGCCACGTCCATGTTCTTGTTACCGACCCGGGCCATCTCCAAGAGCATCGAATGCAAGTAGGTATTCGTCTCCTCGAAGCTTTCAAAGGTTTTGTCGAGGCTGATTCCTTCGACATCCTGCTCTAACTCGACGCCAATCGTCTGACCCTCATGCACTCTTAGCTGTGTCCGATGACGAATGGTACCTATCTTCAAATAGGCGTCGGTGCCCCGAAACAGCCTATGCAGGTAGTCAACCACATATGGCTGAAGGTCTTTTCTTATCAAATAAAAATCGTCGACAAGTACAAAAACGGTGGGCCATTTGCCTTTGATCGCCCCCCGCAGCGCCTCTTTATAATCTTGGAGGTGACGTTCTAGGTGGTCTAGCTTCTTGCTCTTAAACGTGGTCGTAACTTCGCGACCGCGCTGAGCCTTGATCTTCATCGCGGGACCGTTAGCGGGCTGCAGCCCGAGATCGCCTTCGGTATGGCGAGTGTCTTTCTTACTGACGTCCGCATGCTCTGGATCGTCCAGCAACTCTCGAAGGCTGGCGACTATTTTGCTCTGAGGTGTCTTCAGGATGCCGAAACATCGTCCTTTTGCATTGGGCAGACGCTGGAAAACGCCAAGCAGAATTCGAATCAAGACGTCTGGAAACCCCAATCGCTTAATTTCATCCACACCGATATAGATTGCCAGCGGATCTCCGTTGCTTTCCGCCTGTCGCAAAAAATGAACTTGTAGGCACGACTTGCCAGACCCGCGGCGCCCAAATAGGACTTGATGCTGGGCACTAGAAAAGCGCTGCAGATTTCCGCCAAGATCCACATAGACCGGATTTTGGTTCTCCCGGATCCGGAAGCTGTCCCGTATAAGGTTTTGCAGCGTTCGCACATCCTGTGAAATAAGCATTGCGCCCCCAATGTTGGTCACATATTCCGCCGATACTCCCCACCCACCTCATACAACGCATGGCTAATCTGCCCCAGCGAGTTGTACTTCACCGCCTCGATCAGCTGCTCAAACACATTCCGCCGATCCCGCGCCGTCGTTTGTAGCACCTTCAAGCTGTCGGCAGCCAGCGCATTGCGCGCCTCGCCGTAGCGCCGCACGTTCGCAATCTGCTGCCCCTTCTCTTCTTCGGTCGACCGAATCAACTCGATCTCGGTCGCAATCTCCCCGCCATGGTCCTTCGGCAGGAAGGTGTTGACGCCAATTAGCGGCAACGACCCATCATGCTTTTTGTGCTCGTAATACAGGCTCTCTTCCTGGATCTTGCCGCGCTGGTACATGGTGTCCATCGCGCCGAGCACGCCGCCGCGTTCGCTGATCGCCTCGAACTCCTTGTACACGGCCTCTTCCACCAGGTCGGTGAGTTCCTCGACCACGTAGCTGCCCTGCCAGGGGTTCTCGTTGAAGTTGAGGCCCAGTTCCTTGTTGATGATCATCTGGATCGCCACGGCGCGGCGCACGCTTTCTTCGGTGGGCGTGGTGATCGCTTCGTCGTAGGCGTTGGTGTGCAGGGAGTTGCAGTTGTCGAACAGCGCGTACAGCGCCTGCAGCGTGGTGCGGATGTCGTTGAACTGGATTTCCTGCGCGTGCAGCGAGCGGCCGCTGGTCTGGATGTGGTACTTCATCATCTGGCTGCGCGCGCTGGCGCCGTAGCGCTCGCGCATGGCGCGGGCCCAGATGCGGCGGGCGACGCGGCCGATCACGGTGTATTCCGGGTCCATGCCGTTGGAGAAGAAGAACGACAGGTTGGGCGCGAAGTCGTCGATCTTCATGCCGCGCGCGAGGTAGTACTCCACGATGGTGAAGCCGTTGCTCAGGGTGAAGGCGAGCTGGCTGATCGGGTTCGCGCCGGCTTCGGCGATGTGGTAGCCGGAGATGGACACCGAGTAGAAGTTGCGGACCTTGTGCTCCACGAAGTACTGCTGGATGTCGCCCATCATGCGCAAGGCGAACTCGGTGGAGAAGATGCAGGTGTTCTGCGCCTGGTCCTCCTTCAGGATGTCGGCCTGCACGGTGCCGCGCACCTTGGTCAGCGTGTCGGCCTTGATGCGGGCGTAGGTTTCCGCATCGACCAGCTGGTCGCCGGTCACGCCGAGCAGCCCCAGGCCCAGGCCGTCGTTGCCTTTGGGCAGCTCGCCGGAATACTGCGGGCGGCCGTTCGGGTACATCGCGGCGATCTTCTTTTCCGCCGCGGCCCAGCGCGCGGGATCTTCCTTGAGGTGCTTCTCCACATTCTGGTCGATCGCGGTGTTCATGAACATCGCCAGGATCATCGGCGCCGGGCCGTTGATGGTCATCGACACCGAGGTGTCGGGCGCGCTCAAGTCGAAGCCGGAGTACAGCTTCTTCATGTCGTCCAGGGTGGCGATGTTGACGCCGGAGTTGCCGATCTT
Source organism: Rhodanobacter sp. (assembly GCA_024711345.1). GTDB lineage: Bacteria > Pseudomonadota > Gammaproteobacteria > Xanthomonadales > Rhodanobacteraceae > Rhodanobacter. The sequence continues at coordinate 11,094 of JANJTA010000012.1, forward strand.
GCCGTAGATGTCCGGGCGCGGCGCCGGGTCCTCGCCGTACAGGGTGACCGAGTCGAACGCGGTGGACAGGCGCGTGGCCGCGCCGCCCTGGCTGAGGTAATGGAAGCGGCGGTTGGTGCGCTCGGGCGTGCCCTCGCCGGCGAACATGCGGGTGGGGTCCTCGCCGCTGCGGCGGTACGGGTACACGCCGCCGGTGTAGGGGTAGTGGCCGGGCAGGTTTTCCTTGCCGAGGAACAGGAGCTGGCCGCCCCAGCTGTCGGTCTTCGGCGGCGCCACCTTGGGGATCTTCTGGTGGCTCAGTGACTCGCGGTAGTTCTCCACGCGGATCAGCTTGTCGCGCACCTTGTATTCGTTGACGTCCTTGGTGACGGACTCGCGCAGCGCCGGCCAGTCGCGCAGCAGGTGGATGGACTCGTGGCTGAGTTCCTTCAGCGCGGCGTTGTAGCGCTGGCGCAGCAGCAGCAGGGTGCGGTCGGTTTCCCCCCTCTCCCCACGGGAGAGGGGTTGGGGGTGAGGGTTCGGGGCTTGCATGGAGTTGGCCACTCCGACCGAACCCTCACCCTCGGTCCCTCTCCCGGAGGGAGAGGGAAGCGAAGCGGGGTGCAGGTCCTCGCCGTGGTACAGCTCCAGCGGCTTCGGCAGCCTGGCGTCGCCCAGTTCCTTCAGCGACTCGTAGTAGTGCTGCGCCTTGCTGGCGGCTTCGGCCTGGTGCGCGACCGAGGCGTTGATGCCGCGCCCCTGCTCGGCGATCTCGGCCAGGTAGCGCACGCGGGCGCCGGGGATCAGCACGGTGGCGCGCGGCTCCTTCAGCGTGGTGTCGACCTGCGGCGTCCACTTCTCCGCCGGCAGGTGCAGCTTGTCGCGCAGCAGCCGGCACAGGTTGGCGAACATCCAGGTGACGCCGGGGTCGTTGAACTGGCTGGCGATGGTCGGATATACCGGCACGTCCTCGTCGGCCACCTTGAACGCGGTGCGGTTGCGCTTCCACTGCTTGCGCACGTCGCGCAGCGCGTCCTCGGCGCCGCGCTTGTCGAACTTGTTGAGCACGATGAGCTCGGCGAAGTCGATCATGTCGATCTTCTCCAGCTGGCTGGCCGCGCCGTAGTCGCTGGTCATCACGTAGACCGGGAAGTCGACCAGGTCGACGATCTCCGAATCGCTCTGGCCGATGCCGGCGGTCTCGACGATGACCAGGTCGTACGGCTGGCTCTTCAGGAAATTGATGCAGTCGTGCAGCACCACGCTGGTGGCGGCGTGCTGGCGGCGCGTGGCCATCGAGCGCATGTAGACGCGCTTGGAGCGCAGCGAATTCATGCGGATGCGGTCGCCCAGCAGCGCACCGCCGGAACGGCGCCGGGTGGGGTCGACCGCGAGCACGGCGATGCGCATCTGCGGGAACGCGTGCAGGAAGCGCAGCAGCAGTTCGTCCACCACGCTGGATTTGCCCGCGCCGCCGGTGCCGGTGAGGCCGAGCACGGGCGTGTGCTTGCCGGCCAGCTTCCACTGCTTGCGCTGGTGTTCCAGCTCGGCATCGGAGAGCTTGCCCTCCTCGATCGCCGACAGCATGTGGCCGATCGAGATCTCGTCGTCGATGTCGACCCTGGGCAACGCGCCGGTTTCGGAGGCGGCGCGTTTGGCGGCGGCGCTGCCGGCGCGCTGCACCACGTCCTCGATCATGTGCACCAGGCCCATGTGCATGCCGTCGTTCGGGTGGTAGATGCGCTCCACGCCGTAGGCTTCCAGCTCGCGGATCTCCTCCGGCGTGATGGTGCCGCCGCCGCCGCCGAACACGCGCACGTGGCCGGCACCGCGCTCGCGCAGCATGTCGACCATGTACTTGAAGTACTCCACGTGGCCGCCCTGGTAGGAACTCAGCGCGATCGCGTCGGCGTCTTCCTGCAGCGCGGCGCGCACCACGTCTTCGACCGAGCGGTTGTGGCCGAGATGGATCACTTCCGCGCCCTGGGCCTGGATGATCCGCCGCATGATGTTGATCGCCGCGTCGTGACCATCGAACAGGCTGGCCGCGGTGACGAAACGCAGCGGGGTGGTTTCCGTCTGCGTGGCGCTGGCGGGGACGTGCTTGGCGGGGGAACTCATGGCAACTCCGACATCGGTGCTTGAACTTGTCGATTCTAGTGGATCGACGGCAGGCACGCGGAATGGACGCCGTCTCCCTTTGGCGACCGTAGGAAGTCCCCTTGTGGGTGAGATGGTTGAGATGAGGGTACGGGGCGCGCGGAAATTGAAGGCCGCGCAGGATTCGGTACTTCGCTTCGCACGTACCCTCATCCGCCCTTCGGGCACCTTCTCCCGGAGGGAGAAGGGAAATCACATGCAGAGTGCGCGGTCCGGACTGCCGACCACCCGCTGACCCACCGGCTCGCCGCGCACGAAGGCCAGCGCGGCGTCGATCACTTCGGGCGCGTCCAGCACACGGCGGTGGCCCAGGCCCTGGGTGGTGTACAGGCGGGCGCCGGGCCAAAGCCGGGCGTAGCGTTCGCCTTCGGCCCACGGCACGTCGGCGTCGTCGAGGTCGTGCACGATCAGCGCGGGCTGGCCCAGCGCGGGCAGCCGGCGTTCCACCTTCAACTCGTCGATGTGCACGCCGGTGCGCCGGTGCAGCCAGGCGTAGAACGGCGGGCGCAGGTAACCGGCCAGGTGCACGAAGCGGAAGAAGCGCCGGGTCGCGGCCTTCATGTCCACCGCCGGCGCCACCAGGATCAGCCGCTCGGCCTGCCAGTGTTCATCCTGCGCGAGGGCGAGCGCGGCGCCGCCGAGCGAGTGGCCGATCGCCAGCGCCGCGTTGCCGTGGCGCGCGCCGATCGCGCGGATCGTCGCGATGAACTCCGGCAGGGTGCACAGCTGGCCGCTGCTGCGGCCGTGGCCGGGCTGGTCGAAGGTGACCACGGCGTAGCCCTGCGCGCGCAGCTGCGCCACCCACGGCAGGAAGCGCAGGCCGAAGCTGGACCAGCCGTGCGCCAGCAGTGCGTAGGGCTGGGTCGACGGATCGCCCCAGACGTAGGTGGCGATGGTTTCGCCGCCGACCTGCAGTTCGCTGCGCTGCATGTCCGCATCGCCCTGCGCCGCCTGCGCGCGGCGGCGGCTGCTGGCGAACGGCGTGGCGAACAGGCGCGCGGCGCGGTTCACCGTGCGCTGCGGGGCGAGCCGGCCGCCCAGCACGAAGCCGGTGCGCACGGTGGTGAGCTTGAGTCGGTCGATGACGGTGGACATGGGCATGGCCTCAGGGTTGCCAGCTGCGCCACAGGCGCTCGAACGCGGCGCGGGTGCGCTGACCGGCCTCGTCGAAGCCGAACAGTCCGGCGTCGTGGTGCAGGCCGAGCATCAGCGCGTAGATCTCGAAGGCGAGCTGGGCGACGTCGGTGTCGGTGCGCAGGTGGCCCAGCTCGATCGCCTGCGCAATCGCCTTCTGCAACTCGTCGCGCCAGCCGGCCTGCTGCCGCACCACGCCGTCGTGCAGCGCGCCGTCGCGGCCGTCGTATTCGCTGGCGGCGGACAGCAGCACGCAGCCGCTCTGGTGCTCGCGCGCCCACTCGAACCAGTTCGCCACGATCGCGCGCAGCCGCGGCAGGCCGCGCGGCTGGCGCAACGCCGGCAGCAGCACCTGGGTCACGAAGCGCTGGCGGCCGGTGTCGAGCACGGCCAGCTGCAGGTCTTCGCGCGAGCCGAAGTGGGCGAACACGCCGCTCTTGGACATGCCCACGTCGCCCGCCAGGCCGCCGATCGACAGGCCTTCCAACCCGTCGCGGCGGGCCAGCGCATAGGCGTGGTCGAGGATGGTGTCGCGGGTGGCCGCGCGCTTGCCCGGGTGGGTGGTTGACGTCATGCGCGAAAAATAGCACGACCGTTCGTTCTATATCAACGCCTGCTCACGCGGCCTCCTCAAACCGGGCAGGTATGCTCCACCGTGGCAAGCCGAGAGGGATTCCGCATGAACATCCGCAACCTGACCATTCCACTCGCCACCGCCCTGCTGGCCGCCTGCGTCACCTCGCCCACCGGCCGCTCGCAGCTGATGGTGGTGTCGGACAGCCAGATGAGCCAGATGGGCCTGGCGGCGTTCAACGACATGCGCAAGCAGGGCAAGTTCGTCGACGACCCGCGCGAACGTGCCTATGCCACCTGCGTGTCGAACGCGCTGATCGCGGTGCTGCCGCCGCCGTGGAACACCCAGCAGTGGGAGGTGCAGATCATCGGCGACGACACGGCCAACGCATTCGCCCTGCCCGGCGGCCGCATCGGCGTGAACCGCGGCATGTTCAAGCTCGCCACCGACCAGGACCAGCTGGCGGTGGTGCTGGGCCACGAGCTGTCGCACGTGGTGGCGCGGCATGGCGCCGAGCGCGTGTCCGACAACATGGCGGCGCAGGCGGCGGTGGCCGCAGGCACCATCTACGCCGGCACGCGCGGCAGCGACACCGGCAACGTCGCAGCGCTGCTCGGCGCGGGTGCGCAAGTAGGCATCCTGCTGCCGTTCTCGCGCACCCAGGAGAGCGAGGCCGACACGCTGGGTCAGCGCTACATGGCGCAGGCCGGTTTCGATCCGCGCGCCGCGGCAGCGCTGTGGGGCAAGATGGGCGCGCAGGGCGGCAGCAAGCCGCCGGCATTCCTGTCCACCCACCCTTCTTCCGGCAACCGCGCGCAGGCGCTGGACCGGCAGGCACAGCAACTGCTGCCGGTGTACCAGCAGGCGCGCGCCAGCGGCCACGCGCCGAACTGCCGCCTGTGATCGTCCGCCCGGCCCGCGGCTGAACGGGCCAGGGGGACGGGTCAACTGCGCGCGCGGCCCGTCGTTTCCGGTCCTGTCCGCCGCATGCCGCGGCGCAGACGGAGACCTCCATGAGAAATACGCTGCTCCCCAAGCTGGCCCTGTTCGCCGGGATCGGCCTGACCTTCGCCGGCATGACCTATGTGCCGCCCGCCGCGGCGCAGGTTTCCGTGGGCGTGGCCGTGCGCGTCGGGCCGCCGCCGCCGCGCTTCGAGCGCGTGCCGCCGCCGCGACGCGGCTACGTCTGGGCGCCCGGCTACTGGCGCTGGGACGGACACCGCCACCTGTGGGCCGGCGGACATTGGGTACGCGCCCATCGCGGTTATCGGTATGTGCCGGCGCGCTGGGTCCACCACCGCGACGGCTGGCGTTTCCGTGACGGCTACTGGCACCGCTGAGCGGATCGCGCCGCCCCGCGGCCGCGCGCCATGCGCCCGCGACTTGCTGCGCCGCATCACGACCAGCCGGGGCGACGTATTAAACTTGTCGCTTTGATTCATCGCCCCGGCTCCGGTCGGGGCGATCAGTTTCAGGCATTTTCATCACCCTCCGGCGGATTCCCGCATTCCCTTCCGCCACCCTCTGTAGATGCCACCGGCACCGCAAATCAATGGAGTCACCGTTCCAATGATCTTTGAAACCATCGCCAACACGGGTCACGAAGAAGTCGTCTTCTGCCACAACAAGGACGCCGGCCTGAAGGCCATCATCGCGATCCACAACACGGTGCTGGGCCCCGCGCTCGGCGGTCTGCGCATGTGGCCGTACAAGACCGAGCAGGAGGCGCTGAACGACGTGCTGCGCCTGTCGCGCGGCATGACCTTCAAGAACGCCGTGGCCGGCCTGAACCTGGGCGGCGGCAAGGCGGTGATCATCGGCGACCCGAGCAAGAACAAGTCCGAGGCGCTGTTCCGCGCGTTCGGCCGCTTCGTCAACTCGTTGAACGGCCGCTACATCACCGCCGAGGACGTCGGCATCGACGTCAACGACATGGAATACGTGTTCCGCGAGACCGAGTACGTCACCGGCGTGCACCAGGTGCACGGCGGCTCGGGCGACCCGTCGCCGTTCACCGCCTACGGCTCGCTGCAGGGCCTGATGGCCGCGCTGCAGTTCAAGCACGGCAACGAGGACGTGGGCAAGTACAGCTACGCCGTGCAGGGCGCCGGCCACGTCGGCGGCGAGTTCATCAAGCTGCTGCGCGAGCAGGGTGCCAAGGTGTTCGTCACCGACATCAACAAGGAAGCGGTGCAGCGCTGCGTGGACGAGCTGGGCTGCGAGGCGGTGGGCCTGGACGAGATCTACGACGTCGACGCCGACGTGTACTCGCCGTGCGCGCTGGGCGGCACGCTGAACGAGCAGACCATCGACCGCATCAAGGCCAAGATCATCTGCGGCCCGGCCAACAACCAGCTGGCCACCGACGCGATCGGCGACGAGCTGAACCGCCGCGGCGTGCTGTACGCGCCGGACTACGCGGTGAACGCCGGCGGCGTGATGAACGTGTCGCTGGAGATCGACGGCTACAACCGCGAGCGCGCGATGCGCATGATGCGCACGATCTACTACAACCTGGGCCGCATCTTCGAGATCTCCAAGACCGAGAACATTCCCACCTACAAGGCGGCCGACCGCCTCGCCGAGGAGCGCATCAGCGCGATCGGCAAGCTGAAGCTGTCGCATATGGGCAATGGCGGGACCCGCTTCCAGGGCCGCATGCGCGGCCAGTAAGCTTCGCCGGTACGGGCAGGCCGGTTTTCGGCCTGCCCCGGTTTCAACCAGGGCCTGCCGCCACCCGCGGCGGGCCTTTGCTTGTGCGGGGCGTTGATCGAATAATCAGCCGCAGGAGAGGGGGTGCCAGAGGTGCGCAGGATGATGATCTGGCTGGGTTGGGGTCTGTTCGCGCTGGTGGGGCTGGTGGTCAGCGGGCTGTTGCTGGCCGACCGCCTGACTCCGCGCGCCAGCGGCGCGCCGGGCATGGCCTTGCCGCTGCAGCCGGCACAAACCCCGATCGACCGCGAACTGGCCCCGTACCTGGCCGCGCATCCCGGCAAGACCGCGGCGACCCTGCTGCCCGACGGGCTGGACGCGTTCGCCGCGCGCGCCGCTTCCGCGCGCCTCGCCGGGCGCAGCCTCGACCTGCAGTACTACATGTGGCACGACGACCTGGTCGGCCATCTGCTGGCGCGCGAGGTGTACGCCGCCGCCGAGCGCGGCGTGCGCGTGCGCCTGCTGCTGGACGACATCAACACCAAGGGGCTGGACCCGGCGCTGCTGGCGCTGGATGCGCACCCGAACATCGAGGTGCGGCTGTACAACCCGTTCCGCAATCGCGATGGCGTGCGGCGCCTGCTGGAGATAGTGCAGCGCTTCTTCAGCGTCAACCACCGCATGCACAACAAGGCGTGGATCGCCGACGGCCGGGTCGCCCTGGTCGGCGGCCGCAACATCGGCAACGAGTATTTCGACGCCGACCAGCGCGTGAACTTCCGCGACCTCGACATGTTGCTGCTCGGCCCGGCGGTGGCCGACGCCAGCGCCATCTTCGACGACTTCTGGAACTCCAGCGCGGCCGTACCGATCGAGGCGCTGAACCCGCAGACGCCGGAGAACCTGCACAAACTGGTGGTGGCGCTCGCCCACGAGTGCACCGACGCCACTGCGCAGGTCTACCTGGACCGGGTCGCCGCCTCGCCTTCGGCGCAACGCCTGGCCAACCACGAACTGTCACCGCACTGGATCGCGAACATCACGGTGGCCTCCGATCCGCCGCTGAAGACGAAAAGCGCCGACCGCCGCGACTGGCTGCAGCCGCGGCTGGCCGCGCACCTGGGTGGCGTGCACAGCGAGGTGCTGCTGATCTCGCCCTACTTCGTTCCCGGCCGGCAGGGCACGGCGACCCTGCTCGGCCTGGTGCGCGGCGGCAGCCGCGTCGGCGTGATCACCAACTCGCTGGCCGCCAACGACGTGCCCGCCGTGCACAGCGGCTACGAGCGCTACCGCAGCCAGCTGCTGAACGGCGGCGTGAGCCTGTTCGAAATCCGCCGCCATGGCCTGGTCGCCACCCACGGCCTGTTCGGCAGCAGCGGCGCCAGCCTGCACACCAAGGCGTTCGTGATCGACGGCGCGCGCGGCTTCGTCGGCTCGTTCAACCTCGACCCGCGCTCGGCCAACCTCAATACCGAAATGGGCGTGCTGTTCGACGACCCCGGCCTGGCCCACGATCTGCGCCAGGAATACCTGCGGCTGGCCATGCCGGAGCTGAGCTATCAGCTGCGCCGCGGCGCGAACGGCTCGCCGCAATGGCTGGACCGCAGCGTGCAGCCGCCCGCGGTGCTCGACCACGAGCCCGACGCCGGCTGGTGGCTGCGCACGGTTACCCGCGCGATCAGCTGGCTGCCGATCGAATCGCAGCTGTAGCGCGTCGCGCGGCCGGCGCCGTACAGCCGCATGCGCTAAAATCGCGTTCTGCCCCCATGGAGTTCGCCATGCGTCCGTTTCCGCTCGGAGAAGACATCGACCTGCTGCGCGAATCCGTGCATGCCTTCGCCGAAAAGGAGATCGCCCCGCGCGCCGACCGCATCGACCGCGACAACCTGTTTCCGGCCGACCTGTGGCGCAAGTTCGGCGAAATGGGCCTGCTCGGGGTGACCGTTCCCGAAACCTACGGCGGCAGCGGCATGGGCTTTCTGGCGCACATGGTGGCGATGGAGGAGATCTCGCGCGCATCCGGCTCGGTGGGCCTGTCCTACGGCGCGCACTCCAACCTTTGCCTCAACAACATCCACCACAACGGCAACGAGGCGCAGCGCCGCAAGTACCTGCCGAAACTGTGCAGCGGCGAACACGTCGGCGCACTGGCGATGAGCGAGCCGGGCGCCGGCTCCGACGTGGTCGGCTCGATGGGCTGCAAGGCCGAGCTGCATGGCGACACCTGGGTCGCCAACGGCAACAAGATGTGGATCACCAACGGCCCTGACGCCGACGTGCTGCTGGTCTACATGCGCACCGCGCCGCGCCCGGCCGGCAGTCGCTGCATGACCGCCTTCATCATCGAGAAGGGCATGAAGGGCTTCTCCACCGCGCAGAAGCTGGACAAGCTCGGCATGCGCGGCTCCAACACCTGCGAGCTGGTGTTCGAGAATTGCGAGATCCCGGCCGAGAACGTCGTCGGCGAGGTGAACGAGGGCGTGCGCGTGCTGATGAGCGGCCTGGACACCGAGCGGCTGGTGCTGTCCGGCGGCCCGATCGGCCTGATGCAGGCGGCGCTGGACCTTACCCTGCCCTACGTGCGCGAGCGCAAGCAGTTCAACGCGCCGATCGGTACCTTCGAGATCATGCAGGCCAAGGTCGCCGACATGTACACCGCGCTGCAGTCTTCGCGCGGCTTTGCCTACATGGTCGCGCAGCAGTTCGACGCCGGCGTGAAGTCGCGCATCGATCCGGCCGCCTGTCTGCTCAATGCCTCGGTCAACGCGGTGAAGGTCGCGCTGGAGGCGATCCAGTCGCTGGGCGGCAACGGCTACATCAACGAGTTCCCCGCTGGCCGCCTGTTGCGCGACGCCAAGCTGTACGAGATCGGCGCGGGTACCAACGAGATCCGCCGCATGCTGATCGGCCGCGAGCTGTTCCACGGCAAGGCGTGATTCCACCATGCAAAAAAAAAGCCCGCGTCATGCGGGCTTTTTTTTTGCTTGCTCCAAGCGCTCAGAACGCCCAGCTGAAACTGGCGCTGGCCATCTGGGCCTGCCGGCCCTGGCCCAGGTAACGGTCGTAGCCGAACTGCAGGCTGGCGCGTGGCATCATCTTCCAGTCCAGCGTGGCGCCGAGCATGCCGCCGTAACGCGCCAGGCCGATACCGCCCACCGGGGCGAACTGGTTGATGCCGCTGAAGCTGGCATCGAATGTCTCGCCGCGCAGGCCGAATGACTGCTGCCACAGCATGCGCCCCTGCAGGCTGAGGCTCCCGCCCCTGGCCAGCGTCCATTCGCGGCTGGCACGCAGGCCCGCGCCGGCCTGCCAGCGCGCCGTGCTCTGCGCACCCGACTTCAGGCCAAAGCCGTAGGCGCCCAGCTCGTCGAAACCATCCCGCCGGATCTGCGCGTATTGCAGGTTCACGTATGGGGTGAGCTGCGCGGGGCCCCAGGCGAAGCGGTAGCCGCTTTCGCCATAGGCCACGCCGTAGCGGCCATGGACGTCGCTGCTGACCCCGGCGAACTGCTCGCCCAATTGCAATTGACGGCGCATCGTCTCGCGGTAGTCGCCGATGCCGAAGCGGCCCATGGTGTACCAGGAGCCGTGGACCGCGCCGCCGTACAGCATGCCTTCCAGCGCGCGGCTGCGGCCCTGGTCCGCGCTTTCGGCCAGCCGTCCCAGCCCCTGGCTCTGGCTCAGCGCATAGCCGGCGAAGCCGTTGCTGCCGACACGCAAGTCCTGTCCCACCAGCGCACCGCTGAGGTCGTAGCCGACGTGCCCATAGCCGCTGCGCGACATGCCGCCGTGGTAACCCAGGCCCTGCGTCCAGGCACCGGCCTGCGGCGCATCGAGCAGGCTGTCGAAACGGTCGGACAGCGCCCGCGTACCCGCGTCGATCGCCTCGAAGGTCATCGCCGCGCTGGCGGCGTGCAACTGGCCGGAAAGACTTTCCAGCGAATGTTGCGCCGCAGCCAGTGAGGCCGATTGCTGCAGGCTGGCAGCACCGGCGACAAATGCCGTCGCCACCGGCGTGGCGCCCGTGGCAGCCGTACCGGAGCCGAGCTGGGCATTGATCAGCCCGAACGCGCCGTCCACCCGCTGCGCAGCGCCATACGAAGCGGCGGTGTATGTCATGCCCTGCACCGCCGTGGCCTGTACCTGGGTCACGTCGAGCCACGCACTGCTGGCATCGTAGTTGAGCGTGGCATCGAGCAGGACGACGTTGCTCGCCTTGTTCAAGGCGCTGAACGTACCGCTCAATCCGCCGCCCGCACTGAGCACATTGGTATGCGAATTGGCGACGTAACCCGGGTTGGTGCCGATCACGTAGAGGTCGCCGCCGGCGAGGCTGGCCGTGCCGGTGATCCGCAGCGACGAGCCCAGCGATACCGCCAGTCGGCCATTGCCCTGCTGCACGTAGTTGCCGTTCACGACGACGTCGCTGCCGACGGCAATGCCGCTGATCCCAAGTACTCCGGCATTAGTGACATCACCGAGGATGGTCTGTGCGCCGGCCAGCGTGCCGGCTGCCCCGATGCTGACGCTCCCGGCCAATGACTTGGCGTTCAACGTGCCGCCCTGCACCTGGGTCAGGCCGGTGTAGCTCGCCGGCTGAATGAGATTGAGCGTGCCGCTGCCCTGCTTGATCAGGCCGCCTGCACCACTGATCGGATTGCTCCAGTTGGAAGTGCCGCTGAAGTTCACCGTGACGTCGCCCCAGTCGAACTTCATCGGCCCGTTCACCGCGCGCCCTACGTTCAATTCGCCGTAGCCGAACACCGGGTCGGGACCGGTGGCGCCGAGATCATCCGCCGTGCCGAGCAGCGTCTGCCGCACCAGGTCATTGCTGAAGTACGGGAAGGCCTGCCATACCAGTGCGGCCGCGCCGGAAACTTCCGGCGCCGCGAACGAGGTACCGCTGACCACCCAGTAGGTCGGACTGACACCGACGACCGCGTCCTTGTCGCTGACGATCACGTCGCCCGGCGCGGCAAGGCAATAGGTCATCGCCCTGCCGCAGGCGTTCGAGTAACTCGCCAGTTGGGTCGGGTGATTGCTGTCGACCGCCACCGCGACCAGCCAGCCCGACGCCAGTTGCGGCGCCAGGCTGGGCAGGCTGGCGATGTCGCTGGGGTCGCTGCGCGATTCGTTGCCGGCTGCAAACACCACCAGGCCGCCGTGCTGCAGCACGAACGGTTCATAAGCCTGGGCAAAAGCCTGGTTGATCGAGGCATCGGCGGTGTTCCAGTAGATGCCGCCCCAGGAGTTGTTCATCACCTGCACGCCGGCTTTGATCAGATCCGGGTTGAGAGTCTGCGCGAAGAAAGCCGCATCGGCGGCGGTCACCGCATTGCCCTGGCCCGAGCCGTCGTCCTTCGGTTCGACATCACTGATGATGCGGGCCGAGACCAGGCTGGCGCCGGGCGCGATGCCGCCGGGAAACTTGTCGAACGCCTTGCCGGCAGCGATCTGCGAGACCCAGGTGCCGTGGCCGACCACGTCGTCGATCGCGGTGTTGTTGGTAGCCGGATCGACGTAGATCAATTCCTGCTTGACCCGTCCAGTCAGCGCCGGATGGTTGCGCATGATGCCGCTGTCGACCACGCCGATGGTCACGCCGGCACCGGTATAGCCCAGGCTGTGCGCGGCATCGGCGTTGGTGAGCGTCAACTGGGCATCCAGTGGCGGCTGGTTGGTCGGGGTGGTCGGCGGCGGCGGCGACGAACTCGGTATCGACGGCGGCGACGTCGGCCTGACGTTGCCGTTGCCACCTCCGCCGCAGGCACTCAGCCCCAGTGCCATGGCCACCAGCCAGGCCACGTCGCGACGCCGCCAACCCGAGTCGAGCATTTTCATTCGTCCCCCTGACCACACCATCCGATCCCATGCCGCGACGGCATGCGCCGACCGCTTGCCCCGACGCGCATCTTGGCACAACGAAAACCCAATGAAACCGGCGCAAATCCAGGCGTCGCAAGGACTTGCGGTTGTTTGCCGAGATTTGCAGCGGGCTGCGATAATTGCGCAGTTGTCTGTCAGGCGTTCGCGCCCCTCAAGTCTTGCAAGCGGAGTTCTCCATGTCGGATGTCAACGTCGTCATCGTCGGTGCCAAGCGCACCGCCATCGGCTCGTTCCTCGGCCAGTTCACCGGCGTGCCCTCCCCGAAGCTCGGCGCCGTCGCGATCCGCGCCGCGCTGGAGCAGTCGGGCGTGGCACCGGCCGAGGTCAGCGAGGTGATCATGGGCTGCGTGCTGTCGGCCAACCTCGGCCAGGCGCCCGCACGCCAGGCCTCGCTGGGCGCCGATCTGCCGGCCGGCACCGGCTGCACGACCATCAACAAGGTGTGCGGCTCGGGCATGAAGGCGATCATGCTGGGCCACGACCTGATCAGGGCCGGCTCGGCAAGCGTGGTGGTCGCCGGCGGCATGGAGTCGATGACCAATGCGCCGCACATGGTGCAGGCGCGCACCGGCATCCGCTACGGCGACGGAACGCTGGTCGATCACATGGCCTGGGACGGTCTGACCAACCCGTATGACGGCAAGGCAATGGGCGTGTTCGGCGAACTGTGCGCCGACAAGTACCACTTCACCCGCGAGCAGCAGGATGCGTTCGCCATCGAGTCGGTCAACCGCGCCAAGGCGGCGCAGCAGAATGGCGGCTTCGCCGACGAGATCGCGCCGGTGACGGTGAGCGGCCGCAAGGGTGACGTGGTGGTCGACACCGACGAGCAGCCCGGCCGCTCCGACGTGGCCAAGGTCCCCTCGCTGAAGCCGGCCTTCCGCAAGGAGAACGGCACGATCACCGCGGCCAGTTCCTCCAGCATCTCCGACGGCGCTGCGGCAGTGGTGCTGCTTTCCGCCGACGACGCCGCCAAACGCGGCCTCAAGCCGCTGGCGCGCATCGTGGCGCATGCCACCCATTCGCAGGAGCCGGAGTGGTTTACCACCGCGCCGGTGGGTGCGATCCAGAAGGTGCTGGACAAGGCCGGCTGGAAAGTCGGCGACGTCGACCTGTTCGAGATCAACGAAGCATTCGCGGTGGTGGCGATGACGCCGATGAAGGAACTCGGCATTCCCCACGACAAGCTCAACGTCAATGGCGGTGCCTGTGCGCTCGGCCATCCGATCGGCGCCAGCGGCGCGCGTCTGGTGGTGACCCTGCTGAACGCGCTGAAAACGCGTGGCCTGAAGCGCGGCGTCGCCTCACTGTGCATCGGCGGCGGCGAGGCGACGGCGATTGCGGTGGAATGCATCGGCTGACGTGCGCCGCGTCGCCAATGACCGACGCGTGATATTCAGATGACGGCCGGATAAATCGGTTTTTAATACGCACTGAAGCTCCCCACATAAAGATGTGGCGCAACTACCGCGAAAGCGCTATTAATACACGGCCAAACGGCATTCCACGGCAAAGGAGATCCACCATGAAGTTTACGCGTACCCTACTCGCCGCCGCGCTCGTCGCGCTGTTGGCGGCATGCAGCAACGGCGCGCAGGATTCCGCGCAAGACGCCCAGAAGTCGGCCGACACCGCCCAGCAAGCTGCCGACACCGCGCAGCAGGCTGCCGCGGCCACCCCGACCCCGGCGACCGAGCAGGCTGCAGACCAGGCCAAGACCGCTGCCGAGGCAGCTGGCCAGGCCGCCGACCAGGCTGCCCAGGCGGCCACGGCGGCTTCCGCCGCTCCGGCTGCGACTTCCACCAGTGCTGCTGACCAGGCCAAGGACGCCGCGGCCAACGCCGCCAACGCCGCCGACAAGGCTGCGGACGCTGCGAAGGACGCCGCCAGCAACGCCAAGGAAGCTGCCAAGGACGCCACCAAAGGTCACTGACCTTTCCTGGTTGCCCAAGAAAACGGCCGCCTCGCGCGGCCGTTTTTTTTGCCGACTGCCGGCCGCTGCGCCCGCCGATTTTGGCCGCCGGCCGGCGACCGTTATCATCCGTGGTTTGGCCTTGTTGGCAGCCCAACCGTGAGTCCGCATCCATGAGCGTCATTGCTTCGCAGGTCGATCCGCGTTCCGCCGAGTTCCAGGCCAGCAGCAGCCAGCTGCGTGCCGTGGTGGAGGACCTGCAGCGCGAGCTGGCGCGCAGCGCGGAAGGCGGTGGCGCCAAGGCCCGCCAGAAGCACGTCGCCCGCGGCAAGCTGCTGCCGCGCGAGCGCATCCGTGCCTTGCTGGACCCCGGCTCGCCCTTCCTCGAGCTCTCGCCGCTGGCCGCCCATGGCATGTACGACGACGCCGCGCCGGCCGCCGGCCTGATCACCGGCATCGGCCGGGTCAACGGCACCGAGATGGTAGTGGTCGCCAACGATGCCACGGTCAAGGGTGGCACCTACTTCCCGGTCACGGTGAAGAAGCACCTGCGCGCGCAGGAAGTGGCGCTGGAAAACAATCTGCCCTGCGTCTACCTGGTCGACTCCGGCGGCGCGTTCCTGCCGCTGCAGGACGAGGTATTCCCGGACAAGGAACATTTCGGGCGGATCTTCTACAACCAGGCGCGGATGTCCGCGCTCAACATCCCGCAGATCGCCGTGGTGATGGGCTCGTGCACCGCCGGCGGCGCGTACGTGCCGGCGATGAGCGACGAGACGATCATCGTGCGCGAGCAGGGCACCATCTTCCTTGGCGGCCCGCCGCTGGTGAAGGCCGCCACCGGCGAAGTGGTGGATGCCGAGACGCTGGGTGGTGCGGACGTCCATACGTCCATCTCCGGCGTAGCCGACCACTACGCCGAGAACGACGCGCACGCGCTGTCGATCGCGCGCGACATCGTCGGCCACCTGAACCGCAGGAAGGACATGCCGCTGGCGCTGCGCGCACCGGTCGAGCCGAAATACCCGGCCGAGGAACTCTACGGGGTGATCCCGCAGGACACTCGTCGCCCGTTCGACATCCGCGAGGTGATCGCGCGCATCGTCGACGGCTCCGAGTTCCACGAGTTCAAGGCGCGCTACGGCAAGACCCTGGTGTGCGGCTTCGCGCACATCCACGGTTACCCGGTGGGCATCGTCGCCAACAACGGCATCCTGTTCGCCGAAAGCGCGCTCAAGGGCGCGCACTTCATCGAGCTGTGCAACCAGCGCAACGTGCCGCTGGTGTTTTTGCAGAACATCACCGGCTTCATGGTCGGCCGGAAATACGAACAGGCGGGCATCGCCAAGGACGGCGCCAAGATGGTCACCGCGGTCGCCTGCTCGCATGTGCCGAAGTTCACCGTGGTGATTGGCGGCAGCTTCGGCGCCGGCAACTACGCCATGTGCGGCCGCGCCTACGGCGCCCGCTTCCTGTGGATGTGGCCGAACGCGCGCATCAGCGTGATGGGTGGCGAGCAGGCCGCCAGCGTGCTGGCCACGGTCAAGCGCGACGGCATCGAGGCGCGCGGCGGCGAGTGGTCGGCGGACGAGGAAGCCGCCTTCAAGGCGCCGATCCGCGACCAGTACGAACGCCAGGGCCACCCCTACTACGCCAGCGCGCGGCTGTGGGACGACGGCATCATCGACCCGGTCGACACCCGCCGCGTGCTCGGCCTGGCGATCTCCGCCTCGCTCAACGCACCGATCGAACCGCAGCGCTACGGCGTGTTCCGCATGTGAGCGTTCGCCCCGTGCGCAACGATCGCACGGGACTGCCCGGCGACGATTCGCGACCGCCGCGCGCGCAATGCGTCGGCGCGGGACAGGCCTCGCGCGGCCGCCCCGTCAGCCGACCGGGTGCGCGGCAGCCCTGCCGTCCACGGCCCCGCCGGTCGAGGATTGGCGCCCGGCGAACCGCGCGCCCAGCCACAGCGCGAGCAGGGTCAGGCCGTAGAACACCAGCTGCATGCCGGCCGGCTGCGCGTCGTAACCGACCAGAATGTGGGCGGTCTGCCCCGGCACTGAACCGTTGCCCAGCAACCACGAGCTGTCCCACAGCTGGTTGCCCCAGGCCGGCAACAGGTCGGCCTGGATCAGGTAGCGCGCGGCCGTCGAAGCCAGTCCTGCGGCCAGCAACACCAGCATGGCGTTGGTGACGCCGAAGAAGTGCCGCATCGGAATGCGCAGCAGGCCTGCGTACAGCGCGAACCCCAGCGCCGCGCCGGCCGCCATGCCGATCGCCAGGCCGGTCCACAGGTGACTGGCGCCGCCGGCACGCATGCCGTACAGGAACAACACCACCTCGGAGCCTTCGCGCAGCACCGCCAGCGCCACCACCGCCAGCAGCAAGCCCAGCGAACTGGCCCCGCTGTGCACCGCACTGCCCAGCTCGCGCATCTGCCGGCTCAGTTCGCGGCCGTGGCTGGACATCCACAGCACGTGCCAGCCGATCATCAGCACCGCGGCCAGCAGCACGACGGCATTGAACAGTTCCTGCCCGGCGCCGCTGAACGCCGAGGCCAGCAGGTCGGCCGACAGCGCCACCAGGACGGCGCCGAACACGCCCAGCGCGATCCCGCCGCCGATGAACCAGGCGCGTCGCAGCACGCCTCGGGTGGCAGCCGCCACCACGCTGACGATCAACGCTGCCTCCAGCACTTCACGAAACACCAGCAGGGCTACGGCTCCCATGGCGCTACTCCACCACCAACGTGCCCTGCGCGGTGGGCTGGTGGAAATCGCCATAGAAGCGGTAGTGCCCGCGCTTGAGCGGGCCAATGAGCAAGCTGGTGCGGCTGTTCGGCATCACGATCTTCTCCGCGGGAAAGTCGTCGCTCTCGAACTCCTCGGGTGAGGGGTCATGGTTGACGAGCTCCAGCCTGACCCGGGTGGCCGCCGGAATGCGCAGCTCACTCGGCTGGTAGCGGTGATCCTTCAAGATCAGCGTATAGCTGGGAACGTCCGCCGCGCTGGCCAGCAGCGGCAGCGACATGGCGAACACGAACGGCAACAGGCGGCGCATGCAAAGCTCCCGTATCCAAAATGACTAACTGATAGTCATTATCATTCAGAGGCATGGTACTCCATCACCCGGCGTGACGCCAAGCGGGCGGCCGACCAAGCCCTGCCTCGATGAGAGTCGCAGAAACCGCGCCCCGGCGACTCCGCTGGCACGGCGGGGCCGTCGACGGCGAGCTCAGCCCTGCGGCGACTCGCCGCGCAGGCGCACGTCGTTCGGCAGCATGTCGGTGCGTTCCGCGCTGGCCTCGCGCTGCGACTCGAAGAAGCGCTGCACCTGTTGGCACACCGCCATGGTGCCCTCACGCGCGATTGCGGAGACCAGGAACCACGGCTGGGTCCAGCCCAGCTCGGCGATGATCTTCTCCGCCACGGCCTGGCGCTCGTCCGCCGGCAGCATGTCGGCCTTGTTCAGCACCAGCCAGCGCGGGCGTTCGAGCAGTTCCGGATTGAACTTCTGCAGTTCCTGCTCGATCGCGCGCACCTGGCCGGCCACGTCGGAGCCGTCGATCGGCGCGATGTCGACGATGTGCAGCAGCAGGCTGGTGCGCGCCACGTGGCGCAGGAACTGGATGCCCAGCCCGGCGCCTTCGGAGGCGCCCTCGATCAGACCGGGAATGTCGGCGATCACGAAGCTCTGGTCGGTGCCCAGGCTGACCACGCCCAGGTTCGGATGCAGCGTGGTGAACGGGTAATCGGCCACCCGCGGCGTCGCCGCCGACACCGCGCGGATGAAGGTGGATTTGCCGGCGTTGGGGAAGCCGAGCAGGCCCACGTCGGCCAGCAGGCGCAGTTCCAGCTTCAGCTCGCGCGTCTCGCCCGGCGTGCCCGGCGTGGCCTTGCGCGGCGCGCGGTTTACCGAGCTCTTGAAGTGGATGTTGCCCAACCCGCCCTTGCCGCCCTGCGCCACCAGCATGCGCTGGCCGTGGGCGGTGAGGTCGCCGATCACCTCGTCGGTGTCGACGTTGGTGATCATGGTGCCGACCGGCACGCGGATCGTGGTGTCCTCGCCGCCCTTGCCGTACATCTGGCTGCCCATGCCGTTCTCGCCGCGCTGCGCCTTGAAGCTGCGCTGGTGGCGGAAGTCGATCAGTGTGTTGAGGCCCTCGTCGGCCACCAGCCAGACCGAGCCGCCACTGCCGCCGTCGCCGCCGTCGGGGCCGCCGAACGGAATGAACTTCTCGCGGCGGAAACTGATGCAGCCATTGCCGCCATCACCGGCCTGGACCTTGATTTGGGCTTCGTCGACGAATTTCATGGGGAGCCGGTATTGGGGATTCGGGATTCAGGATTCGGGAGAGCGGGTTGTCGCTGACATGGTACGGGAGATGGAGCATTTCGGCTTTTGCGGATCCCGAATCCCGAATGCCCAATCCCGGGCAAAAACGAAAAGCCCCGCCGAAGCGGGGCCCTCGCTGCCGCGTCGCGGGAGGCTTACGCCGGGACGACGTCGACGAAACGGCGGTTCTTGTCGCCGCGGATCTTGAACTCGACCTTGCCGTCGACCAGCGCGAACAGCGTGTGGTCGCGACCCAGGCCCACGCCGGTGCCCGGATGGAACTGGGTACCGCGCTGGCGCACGATGATGTTGCCGGCCTCGATGGCCTGGCCACCGTAGACCTTGACGCCGAGGTACTTCGGGTTCGAATCGCGACCGTTGCGGCTGGAACCTACGCCTTTTTTATGTGCCATGACTCAATGCTCCAGTTGCTCAGGCGTTGATGCCCGTGATCTCGATTTCGGTGAAATGCTGCCGATGGCCCTGCTGACGCTTGTAATGCTTGCGGCGGCGGAACTTGATGATGCGGATCTTGTCGGCGCGGCCGTGCTTGCGCACGGTGGCGCTGACGGTGGCACCCGCCACGGTCGGCGCGCCGACGGTGACCGACTCGCCGGAACCGACCAGCAGCACCTGGTCGAAGCTCACGCTGGCGCCTTCGTCGGCGGTCAGCAGCTCCACGCGCAGCACGTCGCCCTGCTGCACCCGGTACTGCTTGCCACCGGTCTTGATGACTGCATAACTCATGGGAATGCCCTTCTGTCGTTATTCTCTTGGGTATCGCCGCAACCGCTTCCGGCGTGGCGAACTGCGGATTTTAGCGACAGAGCTGCCTGCTGGTCAAATACTGACCACCCGGCTAGGAACGGGCCGCTGCCGGCGCCGTCGGCTTGGCCTTGGGTTTGGGCTTGGCTGCCGGCTTGCGATGGTGCGCGGCCTTGTGCCGGACATGCTTCTTCGCCGGCGCGCTGGCGGGCGTGGGCTCGCCCGTCGCCTCGGCGCCTGCTGCCGCCGGACACCGTCCCTGCGCGTCGAGGCTGCCCTTCTGCTGCAGCTCCTGCAGCATCGTGCGGGTACGCTCCTGCCCCCATTGCTGGCCAACCTGGGTCGCCTCGGCCATGGCCGCCGGCATTTCGGTCAGCACCTTCTGGCCCAGCGGCGAACGGTAGAACTTGAGCAACCCGTCGATCTCCTCGCCGCTGAAATGGCGCTGGAATACCGGCACCATGCGCTGCGCCACGGCGCTGGCGCCCTCGCCGTCGATGAACCCCTGCCAGTACTCCGCCGGTATGCATGGCAGTTGCTCCCGCATCTGTGCCGCCACCTGCGCGTTCATCCGGCCAAGCGTCTGCTCCACCTGCATCACCTTGAACAGCTCGCGCACCTGCTGCTCGCTGGGCGCCACCACGGCGGCGGCCGAGCCGCACAAGACGAGCAGCCATGACAGGACGCCGAGCTGAATCCGGCTGTGCATGGACGATGATCTCCGACGAAGCGGCCCCGCGGCCGCGAAACCGTGCATTAGGCCATACGTCGCGCCCGATCGGAACTTTCCGGCTGAAGCGGCAATAACTGACCTGTCCAGGTTGGTATAGTGTTCGTTCCCCCCCATATCCGGCGTCCATGGACACCATTCGCATCCGCGGCGCACGCACGCACAATCTCAAGAACATCGACCTCGACCTCCCCCGCGACCAGCTGATCGTGATCACCGGCCTGTCCGGTTCGGGCAAATCCTCGCTGGCGTTCGACACCATCTACGCCGAAGGCCAGCGTCGCTACGTGGAATCGCTCTCCGCGTACGCGCGGCAGTTCCTGTCGATGATGGAGAAGCCCGACGTCGACCACATCGAAGGCCTGTCGCCGGCGATCTCGATCGAGCAGAAATCCACCTCGCACAACCCGCGCTCCACCGTCGGCACCATCACCGAGGTGTACGACTACCTGCGCCTGCTGTACGCCCGCGTGGGCACGCCGCGCTGCCCCGACCACGGCATACCGCTGGAGGCACAGACGGTCAGCCAGATGGTCGACGCCACGCTCGCGCTGGATCCGGAGAAGCGCTACATGCTGCTGGCGCCGGTGGTGCGCGAGCGCAAGGGCGAGCATGTGCAGGTGTTCGAACAATTGCGCGCGCAGGGCTTCGTGCGTGCCCGCGTCGACGGGCAGGTGTACGACCTCGACGCGGTGCCGCCGCTGGGCCTGCGCATCAAGCACACCATCGAGGCGGTGATCGACCGCTTCCGCCCGCGCGAGGACATCAAGCAGCGCCTGGCCGAATCATTCGAGACCGCGCTGCGGCTGGGCGACGGCCTGGTGATCCTGGCGGACATGGATGACGCATCCGCGAAGGAGCAGCTCTACTCCTCGCGCTATTCCTGCCCGGTCTGCGACTACTCGTTGCCCGAGCTGGAGCCGCGGCTGTTCTCGTTCAACTCGCCGATCGGCGCCTGCCCGGCCTGCGACGGCCTGGGCGTGACCCAGGTGTTCGATGCCGCGCGCGTGGTCGGCCACCCCGAGCTGCCGCTGTCCAACGGCGCAGTGCGTGGCTGGGACCGACGCAACGCGCACTATTTCCAGCTGATCCTGTCGCTGGCCGCGCACTACGGCTTCGACGTGGACACGCCGTGGAACCAACTCCCCGCGGACGTCCAGAAGGCCATCCTGTACGGCAGCGGCAAGGACAAGATCGCGTTCCGCTACATCACCGAGCGCGGCGGCAAGGTGACCCGCGAGCATGCGTTCGAAGGCATCCTGCCGAACCTGGAGCGGCGCTACAAGGAAACCGAATCCGCGGCGGTGCGCGAGGAGCTGGCCAAATACATCAGCGACCAGCCCTGCCCGGACTGCGCCGGCCAGCGCCTGAACCGCTCGGCCCGCAACGTGTTCGTGGCCGACCACGCGCTGCCCGCGCTCACCGCGCGCTCGATCGACGACGCGCTGGCGTTCTTCCAGGAGCTGAAGCTCGCCGGCTGGCGCGGCGAGATCGCGCAGAAGATCGTCAAGGAGATCCGCGAGCGCCTGACCTTCCTCAACGACGTCGGCCTGAACTACCTCACCCTGGACCGCCAGGCCGACTCGCTGTCCGGCGGCGAGGCGCAGCGCATCCGGCTCGCCTCGCAGATCGGCGCTGGCCTGGTCGGCGTGATGTACGTGCTGGACGAACCTTCCATCGGCCTGCACCAGCGCGACAACGAGCGCCTGCTCGGCACCTTGACCCGCCTGCGTGACCTCGGCAACACGGTGATCGTGGTCGAACACGACGAGGACGCGATCCGCATGGCCGACCACGTGCTCGACATCGGCCCCGGCGCCGGCGTGCACGGCGGCGAGGTGGTGGCGCAGGGCACGGTGCAGGACATGCTCGACGCGCCGCGCTCGGTCACCGGCCAGTTCCTCTCCGGCGAACGTGCGATCGAGGTACCGAAACAGCGCCGCCTGCCCAACGACGACGCCTACTGGCTGCGTCTGAACGGCGCCAGCGGCAACAACCTCAAGCACGTCGACCTGGCGATCCCGGCCGGGCTGTTTACCTGCGTCACCGGCGTCTCCGGTTCGGGCAAGTCGACCCTGGTCAACGACACCCTGTTCCGCCTCGCCGCGGTCGAGCTCAACGGCGCCAGCGCGCAGCCGGCGCCGTTCAAGTCGGTCTCCGGGCTGGAGCTGTTCGACAAGGTGGTGGACATCGACCAGTCGCCGATCGGCCGCACGCCGCGTTCCAACCCCGCCACCTATACCGGCCTGTTCACCCCGCTGCGCGAGATGTTCGCGCAGGTGCCCGAAGCGCGCGCGCGCGGCTACACCCCGGGCCGCTTCAGCTTCAACGTGCGCGGCGGCCGCTGCGAGGCGTGCGAGGGCGACGGCATGCTCAAGGTGGAGATGCACTTCCTGCCCGACGTCTACGTGCCGTGCGACGTCTGCCACGGCAAGCGCTACAACCGCGAAACGCTGGAGGTGCTGTACAAGGGCCACACCATCGCCGACGTGCTCGACATGACGGTGGAGGACGCACTGAAACTGTTCGAGAACGTGCCGACCATCGCGCGCAAGCTCGACACGTTGCGTGCCGTCGGCCTCGACTACATCAAGCTCGGGCAGAGCGCGACCACGCTCTCTGGTGGCGAGGCGCAACGCGTGAAGCTGTCGCGCGAGCTGTCCAAGCGCGATACCGGCAACACGCTGTACATCCTCGACGAACCGACCACCGGCTTGCACTTCCACGACATCGAGCAGCTGCTCGACGTGCTGCATCAGCTGGTCGACCAGGGCAACACCGTGGTGGTGATCGAGCACAATCTGGACGTGATCAAGACCGCCGACTGGGTCGTCGACCTCGGCCCCGAGGGCGGCGCCGGCGGCGGCCGCATCCTGGTTGCCGGCACGCCGGAAACCGTGGCGGCCACGCCCGCATCCCACACCGGCCGTTTCCTCGCGCCGCACCTGCGGCCGGCCACGCCGAAGAAGCCGAGCGCCGCCCCGCGGGTCAAGGCCGCCACCAAGCACATCGCCTCGGCCGACAAGTACAAGCCGATGCGCGGCAGGAAGAAGTCCTCATGAGCTCCACCGGGACCGCCGGCGCAGGCGAACCGCAGGCCGAGGCTGGCCAGCCGCTGCACGTCGCCGCGATCGGCGTGCGCTGGCGCGACCTCGATGCGTTCAACCACGTCAACAATTCCAACTACCTCACCTACCTCGAGGAAGCGCGGCTGCAGTGGCTGAGCCATGTGCCGGGGCCGTGGTTCGACGAACACGCGATGCCGGTGATGGCTGCCAGCCAGGTCAACTACCGCCGCCCCATCGCCTGGCCGGCGCAGCTGCAGGTGCAGCTGTTCTGCCAGCGCATGGGCAACAGCTCGATGACCATCGCGCACCGGGTGATCGACGCCGAACGGCCCGACCAGCTGTACTGCGACGGCCACGTGGTGATGGTGTGGATGGATCCGGCCAGCGGCAAGCCGGTGCCGCTACCCGAGGCGATCCGCCGCGCGGTCGGCTAAGCGATCCATGCTCGCCGCGGCTGCCCGCACCTCCTTCGCAGTCGGCGCAACCGGCGCGGGCCACGTTGAAACGATCGCCGGCGCACGCCACGCCTGGTGCTTCCGCCCGCATTTCCATGTCGGCGACGAGATCGTGCAGGTGCTGGCCGGACGGGCGCGGCTGCGCCTCCCCGCTGCCTGCCGCGAGGTCTCCGCCGGCGATACCGTGGTGGTGCCGGCCGGCGTGATCCATCGCTTCGAGCCGGTGGACGGCAGCGGCTGGGCCTTCAGCTCGCGCTTCGTGCCGCGCATCGCAAATGGCACCGCCGGTCCCGGTTCCCTCGATACGCTCGGCGCACAGGCAATGGCCTTGCTCGCCGGGCGGCCTTCACTGCGTACCGACGTGGAAGCGATCGCGCAAACCTGCGCGGTTTCCGCCGGCCACCTGGCGCGCGCGTTCCGCCGGGCGACCGGCACCAGCGTGCACAACTTCCATGTCCTGCTGGCCCTGCACAGGGCGAAGGCGCTGCTGCGCAATGGGGCATCGATCGTCGAGGCCGCGCTCGATGGCGGCTTCTACGACCAGGCCCATCTCAACCGCGAATTCGTGAAGACGTTCGGCCTGACCCCGGCCGCCTTCCGCGCCGGCTGGGCGATGGCCGCCTAGGGCGTACCGGGCTCCAGCTCCAGCGCCATGTACCACGTGCCCGGCACCGGGTTGTCGTAATACGGTGCCTCGCGGCGGAAACCCAGCGCGACGTAGAGCCCCCGAGCTGCCTGCATCGAAGCCAGCGTGTCGAGCAGTACGCGCCGGTAGCCAGTTTGGGCGGCCCACGCGATCACCGCCTCGGCCAGTCGCCGTCCCAGCGCCTGCCCACGCGCCGCGGGCCGCACGTAGAGACGCTTGATCTCGCCCACGCCCGGCTGTGGCCAGGGGCGCAGCGCCACGCAGCCGAGCACCGCGCCGACGCCGTCGCGCGCGAGCAGGATCACGCCCCGCGGCGGCGCGTACTTGCCGGGCAGCTGCGCCAGCTCCGCGCCCACATCCTGGAAAGAAAGGTCGACACCGAGGCTGTCGACGTATTCAGCGAACAGCCCACGCACGGCCTGGATATCGTCCGGCAACCGGGCGGGTGCGATGGCGATCGTCGTGGATGCGGACATGTTCGGTCACCGGCTGGAAACTCGCCGCGCCACGATAGTGAACTCCTGACCCCGGCGCTTGGACAATCCTGACCGGTGGCGCACGACACCGGCAGGGCACGCAGTGATGCGATCGACGCACGGCCTGCGCATGCCGTCGCTATGATGACGATCCGCTCCCCACGATGGAATGCGCCCCATGACGACAGCACATCACCCCGCCCTGGCCCTCGCCTGCGTCGCCGCCCTCGCCAGCACACCGGCGGCACGGGCCGTCGATACCACGGCGCTCACCCTGTACCGCAGCGACAGCCCTGCACTCTACGCCAGCCATGGCGGCGGCGAGGTCGACGAAGGCTATGCGGTGGTGCGCGAGCAGCGTTCGCTGAGCCTTGTCGCCGGCACCCATGACGTGGTGATCGGCGACCTGCCCAACGCACTCGACGCCGAGGCGCTGGCACTGGGCTTTCCCGATGGCAACGCGAAAGTGATCTCGCAGCGCCTGCTGCTGGCGCAAGGTGCGGACGCGGCGCTGAGTGGCCTGCTCGGGCACCAGGTGAGCGTGCTCGGCAGCAACGGTGAAGCGCTGGCCAGCGGCACCCTGCTGCGCGCGGGCAACGGCCTGCTGGTGCGCGGTGCCAACGGCACCACCCTGGTGCGCGATTACGCTGCCGTGCGCAGCGCCGAAGGTGACTTCCCGCTCGGCTCCAGCCTCAACCTGCGCGTGGACGCCGCGCGCAGCGGCCAGGCCCGCGCGGTGCTCAGCTACCCCACCTCCGGCCTCGGCTGGCGCGCTGCCTACGTGGCCACGCTGCAGCCCGGCACGGCCTGCCGCCTGCGCTTCGAGTCGCGTGCCAGCATCGCCAATCGCAGTGGCCGCGACTGGCGCGACGCGCAACTCACCCTGATCGCCGGCCAGCCGAACATGGCCAAGGCTTCGGCACCGCGGCCGATGATGTCGATGGTGCGCGGGCCGCAGGACATGGTTGCCGGTACCCTACCGCAGCAAGAGAGCCTCGGCGACTACCGCAGCTACACCCTGCCCGGCACCGTCGAACTGCCTGACGGCAGCGTCAGCCAGGTGCCGCTGTACACCGACCGCACGCTGGACTGCGAACGCACCGCGCTGTACGAAAACGGGAACCGCTACCAGCCGCCGCGGCCGATCGTGGAACGCGACTTCAACCTCGACGGCGGCAGCGCCATCGTCAGCACGCTGAAGCTGACCGCGTTCGACAGCCTGCCGGCCGGCTACCTGCGCGTGCTTACCGCCGACCGTCACGGCACGCCACAGTTCATCGGCGAAGGCCGCGTCGAGGACACCCCGAAAGGCAGCGACGCCAGCATCACCCTGGGCACCGCCTTCGACCTGCGCGCCACGCGCGAGCGCACCGCCTTCCACGTCGACAAGGCCGGCCGCACGCTGGACGAGGCGTTCCGCATCAACCTCAGCAACGCCGGCGACAGCGCCCGCACGGTGACCGTGCGCGAGCACCCCGGCCGCTGGCGCCAGTGGACGCTGGTTTCCTCCAGCAGCAAGCCGAGCGCGCAAACGCCGGATACGCTGGAGTTCCGCGTCGACGTGCCGGCCAGCGGCAAGGCCGTGCTGGATTATGCGGTGCGCTACCAGTGGACCGCCGACGACCAACCGCTATGACCCGACCGGAGTTTTCCATGCTCAAGCTCAGCAACCACGACCACGGCATCCGCGAGATCCAGCTTGCCCGCCCGCCGGTCAACGCCCTGAACCTGGAGCTGCTGCGTGCGCTGCATGGCGCGCTCGACGAGGCCGTGCGGGACGGTGTGCGCGGCATCGTGCTGTCCGGCGCGCCGGGGTTGTTCTCCGCCGGCGTCGACGTGCCGGCGCTGATCCAGCGCGACCGCGCCGGCGTGCGCGAGTACTGGCGCGAGTTCTTCGCGCTGTGCGGCGCCCTGGCGCGCGCGCCGATCCCGCTGGTGGCCGCGATCACCGGCCACAGCCCGGCCGGCGGCGCGGTGCTGGCGCTGTTCTGCGACTACCGGGTGATGGCCCAAGGGCCGTACCGGATCGGCCTCAACGAGGTGCAGGTCGGGCTGATCGTGCCGGAGGCGATCCAGCTGGCGCTGCGCCGGGTGGTCGGCACCTATCGCGCCGAGCGGCTGCTGGTGGCCGGCGCGATGATCGAGTCGGCCGAGGCGTTGGCCTGCGGCTTCGTCGACGAAGTCACCGGCGTCGACCAGGTCACCGTGCGTGCCCTGCACTGGCTCGGCGAACTGTTGGCGCTGCCCTCGCACGCCATGCTGACCACCCGCGCGCTGGCCCGTGCCGACCTTGCCGCCGCCTACGCCGACCTGGATGCGCTGCCGCTGGACGATTTCGTCGAGGCATTCTTCCATCCGGAAACGCAGGCCACACTGCAGGCGCTGGTGGAGCGACTCAAGAGCAAGAAATAAAGCCGCTGGCTTGCAGGAGCCCGCTCGCGGGCGATGCTTTTTTGGCGCAGATTCCGGATTGACGAAACGAAAGCATCGCCCGCGAGCGGGCTCCTACGCGTTGCCCGTCGCCACCGGCCGCGACGGGTCGCTGACCCAGCCGCTCCACGAGGGCGCGTATAGCCGCGAGCCCGTCAGGCCGGCGTGTTCCATCGCCAGCAGGTTGTAGCAGGCGGTGACGCCGGAGCCGCACATGTGCACCACCTGGTCGGGCGTCGCTTCGCCCAGTACCGCGGCGAATTCCTCGCGCAGCTGCGCCGGCGGCTTGAAGTGGCCGTCGGCCAGCAGGTTGTCGAGGTAGGGCCGGTTGCGCGCACCGGGTACGTGGCCGGCGGCGCGGTCCAGCGGTTCGATCTCGCCGCGGTAGCGCGCGACGGCGCGCGCATCGATGAGCAGCGGCGCCGGTGCGGCGTGCAACGCCGCGTGGTCGACGATCACCTGCCGCGCATCCCAGGTCAGCGTGACCCGCGTCGGCGTGCGCGCCGGCACGGCCGTTTCCAGCGGCTGCCCGGCCGCCTGCCAGGCGGCGAAGCCGCCGTCGAGCACCGCCGCTTCCCGTACGCCGGCCAGCCGCAGCAGCCACCACAAGCGTGCGGCCGCCAGCGCACCCGGCCCGGCGTCGTAGCACACCATCTGCAGGCCCGGCGTCCAGCCCCAGCGGCCGAGCACGGCGCCGAACGCTGCCGACGACGGGAGCGGATGCCGGCCCAATCCCTCGGCCACACGCGACATGTCGGAGAGGTCGCGCTCCAGGTCGGCATACACGGCGCCGGGGATGTGCGCGGCCAGATAGCTGCGCTCGCCCTGCGTGCGGTCAGCCAGATCGATACGGCAGTCGACGATCAGCACCTCGTTCGCCGGCAAGGCGGCCAGCGCGGCGACATTGATCAGGGTGGTCCTCAGCGTCATGTCCGTCCCATCCTCCTGAGCAGGTTGTACAGCATCGCGGCAGTGGCGCCCCAGATGCGGTGGCCGCCGTGGACGAATTCCACCATCGGCCGGGCGTGGCCGCGGAATTCCATCGTATAGCGGCGCAGGTTCGCCGGTTCCAGCAGGAACGCCAGCGGCACTTCGAACACTTCGGCCACCTCGGCCGGCGCCGGATACAGCCGGGCGTCGGCGGCGATGCGCGCCACCACCGGCGTGATGCAGTAGCCGCTGATCGTCTCGAAGCGGTCGAGGTAGCCCAGCGGCTTCACCAGCGCGCGATCGAGGCCGATCTCCTCCTCGCTCTCGCGCAGCGCGGTGGCCAGCGCATCGCCGTCGCCGGGGTCACTGCGCCCGCCGGGAAACGCCACCTGGCCGGCGTGCGCCTGCAGCTGGTCGGTGCGCACGGTGAGCACCAGCCGCGGCTGCACGCCTTCGCGAAAACCCACCAGCACCGCGGCTGGCAAACGCAAGCTGCTGCCGAGCAGTTCGGTCATCTCCGCGTGGTTCCAGCCCGGCCCGCTGGGCGGCGCCGACAACGGCCGCAGCGCGGCCTCCAGTTCGTCCATCATGGCGACGATCGCCGCGGCAGCACGTCGCGCATCAGGCGCAGTCGTTCGGCGTCGCTCATGCCGCGCCAGCGGCCGATCTCTTCGCCGGTGCGGCGGCAGCCGACGCAGTAGCCCTGAGCATCCAGGCGGCAGATGCCGATGCAGGGCGTCAAGGGGGGAATGGCGGTGGAATCGGCGGCGTTCGGCATGCCACGCGATGCTACCACCGCGCCGTTCAGGGCTTGCCGGTATCCGGCTTGATCGCCAGCAGTTCGATCTCGAACACCAGCGCCTCGTTCGGGCCGATCCGCGGCAGCGCGCCGGTTTCGCCGTACGCCAGTTGCGGCGGGATCACCACCTTCCAGCGGTCGCCCACGTGCATGCGCGGGATCACGTCCTGCCAGCCGCGGATCACCTTGTCGACGGTGAAGCTGACCGGTGCGCCGTGCGCCCAGGTGCTGTCGAACTCGGTGCCGTCCACCAGCATGCCGCGGTAGTTCACGGTAACCGTGCTGGTCACCGTGGGGCTGACCGTGCCGCTGCCGGCGCTGAGCACCGCGTACTGGATGCCCGACGGCAGCTGCACCACGCCGGGGCGCTGCCGGTTCTGCGCCATGTACTGCGCGCTCTTGCGCGCGTTGGCGGCGGCGACCCGCTTGAACTCGGCCAGCGCATCGGCGTGCATCTGCTGGTCGAGCCGCTGCAGCTGCTGGTGCATGTCCTGCATCGACACGCTGGGGCGGCGCTTGGCGTAGGCATCCTGGATCGCTCGCACCAGCACCGGGATCTCCACGTCCGGCTTGCCGTCGGCGAACTGGCTGCCGATCTGGTAGCCGATCGCGTACGACAGCTTGGCCTTGTCCGGCTTGGTCGCCGGCAACGACGCGGCGCTCTGCGCATGGGCCGCGCCCCCCAGCAACAGCGCTGCGCCGAGCAACCCGCAACGCAGATGTGTGATGCCTTTCTCCACCGGGCCTTGTTCCTGTCGGACAGTCGATCCTGACGATTCATCCTAAGCGGTCCGCGCGATTCGTGCAGCGGCGGCGCTCGTGGTTTGAGAAACCCCGCGGCGGCAAAGGTTCCCGCTGCTACCATCGCGGACCTGCACTCATCAGGAGCCGATCCATGGCCTATCGCAATCTGGAAATCCGCAACCGCGGCGCCGTCCGCACGATCGTGGTCAATCGACCGGACAAGCTCAACGCGCTGAACCGCGACACGCTCAACGAGCTGAGCCTGGTGTTCGCGCAAGCCGCGCAGGACGACGCGGTGCGCGTGGTGGTGCTGACCGGCGCCGGCGAGAAGGCGTTCGTCGCCGGTGCCGACATCGCCGAGATGAGCGGCTACACGAGCGTGCAGGCGCAGGGTTTCTCGCGCGCCGGCCAGCGCCTGATGGCGTCGATCGAGCGGCTCGGCAAGCCGGTGGTCGCGCGCATCCAGGGCTTCGCGCTGGGCGGTGGCATGGAGCTGGCGATGGCCTGCCACCTGCGCGTGGCCAGCGAGAAGGCGAAGCTCGGCCAGCCGGAAATCAACCTCGGCCTGATCCCCGGCTTCGGCGGCACCCAGCGCCTGCTGCGCCTGGCCGGCCGCGGCGCCGCCCTGGAGCTGTGCCTGACCGGCGCGCCGATCGGCGCGCAGCGCGCGTACGAGCTGGGCCTGGTCAATCGCGTGGTGGCGCCCGACGCGCTGGACGAAACGGTGGATGCGCTGGCCGACCAGCTCGCCGCCGCCGCGCCGCTGGCCGCCGCCGGCATCCTCGATGCGGTGTTGCAAGGCGGCGAGACCGCCATCGACCAGGGCCTGGAATTCGAGACGCAGGGCTTCGCGCTGGTGTTCTCCACCGCGGACATGCGCGAAGGCACCAGCGCGTTCCTGGAAAAGCGCAAGGCAGTGTTCAAGGGCGTCTGACCGCCTCCGGCCAGGCAGGCCTGGCGCCCGCCGCCGACGCGACGGTCAATGCGCGCCGGCGTACTTCTTCTCGCCGGCGGTCACGCGCAGGTCCAGCCGGTTTTCCGGCGGGGCCAGCGGACAGGTGGCGAACGGCGTGAACGCACACGGCGGGTTGTAGGCCTTGTTGAAATCCAGCACGACCTTGCCGTCCTGCGGCGGGTCGACGTACAGGAAGCGCGCGGCACCGTAGGTTTCCTTGCCGCTGGTGCGGTCGGCGAACACGATGAAGTACTGCGCGTCGCCCGGCACCTCGATCACCGGCAGGAGCTCGAAGTGCTTGCCGTCGCGGCTGAACTCCAGCTTGCCCGGCACCGGGTACTTGTCGATGGTGCCGATGGCCGTGCCCATCTCCAGCGTCTCGCCGGGCGGCGCCGGCACCCAGCTCGCCTCGATGCGCCACGACGGGTCGATCGCAAACGCGTCGATGCCGGCGAAATGCCTGCGCGACGGCGCCTCGGTGTCCTTCACCCGCAGCCCCTTGCGGCCGTCGCGATCGATCACGTAGAAGCTCGCGCTGCCGAACGCCACTCGCGTCGGCGCGGCGTCGCCCTCGACATGGGCGTCGTCCACCAGCGTCGCCGCACCGACGGCCTTGCCGTCGATCGTCGCGCCGCTGTCCTTGTCCAGCACGATGCGCAGGCTGCCGTCGCGCTCCAGTGTGACCACGCCCAGGTGCGCAGGCCCGACGCCCAGCACGAGGTCGTTGTCGGCCGCGCTGCCGATGCGGTTGGCGCCCTCCTTCAGCCATTCCAGCGCGACCAGGCTCAGCCAGCCGTCCGGCGCAGTGAGCCGCTCGATCCGCCCGGCGCGCCATTGCTCGATGCCCTGCTTGTAGTTGTCGATGGTGGTGGCTGGCACGGCGGCGACTCCCAGAATGGCGGCGGCGACGAACAGGCTGGTACGTATCATCAAGATCTCCGGCGGAACTTTGGAAGGTGCGTCAACGGCCGCGCATGAACAACTTGTCGAGTTCGGCCAGGCCCAGCTGGACCCAGGTCGGGCGCCCATGATTGCATTGCCCGGAGCGTTCGGTCGCCTCCATCTCGCGCAGCAGCGCATTCATCTCCGGAAGCGTCAGGCGGCGTCCCGCGCGTACCGAACCGTGGCAGGCCATGGTGGAAAGCAGCTCGTTCTCCAGCTCCTGCAGGCGGCGTGAGCTGCCGTGCTGGGCCAGTTCCGCCAGCACATCACGGCTGAGCTGGGCCACGTCGGCGCCTTCCAGCAGCGCGGGAATGCGCCGTACCACCACCGTCGACGGGCCACTGCGCGAGAGCTCCAGGCCCCACTCGGCCAGTGCTTCGGCATGTTCCTCGGCAGCCGCCACCTCCCTTGCGCTGACCGCGATCGACAGCGGCACCAGCAGCAGCTGCGAGCGCAGGTTGCTGCAGGCGCGGCCGGACTTCAGCTTCTCGTAGGTGATCCGCTCGTGCGCCGCGTGCATGTCGACCAGTACCAGGCCCTGCGCATTCTCGGCCAGCACGTAGATGTTCTTCAGCTGCGCGATGGCGTAGCCCAACGGCGGCGATTCGGCGTCGTCGGCGACCGGCGTCGGCATGGCGGCAGCAATGCGCGGCGATTCGCCCAGCAGCGCGGCGTAGTCGCCCAGCGGCGCATCACGCACGCCCAGCGCCAGCCGGCTCTGTCCGGCGCGTCCCAGCCAGGCCGACGACGCGGCGAACGCCGGCGCGGCGGCCGGCGAGGAGGCACTGGCGGTGGCCAGGCGCAGATGGCCGTCTTCCGCCTGCGCCGGCGACGCCACCTGCCCCGCGCGGGTCTGCGCCAGCGCCTCGTGCAGGGTGCGGAACAGGAAATCGCGCACCAGCCGCTGTTCGCGGAAACGCACTTCATGCTTGGCCGGGTGCACGTTCACGTCGACGCCGGCCGGATCGAGCTCCAGGTACAGCACGAAGGCGGCGTAGCGGCCGTGGAACAGCACGTCGGCGTAGGCCTGGCGCACCGCATGGGCGACGATGCGGTCGCGCACCAGCCGGCCGTTGACGTAGAAATACTGCGCGTCGGCCTGCGCGCGCGATGCAGTCGGCAGGCCGACCCAGCCGGACAGGTGCAACCCTGCTGCCGCGTGGTCGATGCGCAGGCTGTGCGCAGGGAAATCCTCGCCCAGCACCTCGGCCACCCGCTGCAG
The DNA here is from genome assembly GCA_024711345.1 of Rhodanobacter sp. GTDB lineage: Bacteria > Pseudomonadota > Gammaproteobacteria > Xanthomonadales > Rhodanobacteraceae > Rhodanobacter. The sequence goes on from JANJTA010000012.1 coordinate 43,891, forward strand.
CTGTGCCTGCTCGTCGCGCGCGGCCTTCCAGATGCGCACCGGCTTGCCGTTGTGGCTGAGCCGGAATTCCACCGCGCTGCGCGCCAGCGCCAGCGATTTCAGCAGGTCGTCGATATGCGCAAACTCGGTGCGCTCGGCGCGCATGAACTTCTTGCGCACCGGCACGTTGTAGAACAGATCGCGCACCTCGACGCTGGTGCCCTGCGGATGCTGCGCCGGTCGCGCCGCCTGCAGCCTGCCGCCATCGACCTCGATGCGGAACGCGGCGTCCTGGCCGCGCGCCCGCGAGGTCAGCGCAAAGCGCGCCACCGACGACACCGAGGCCAGTGCCTCGCCGCGGAAGCCCATGCTGGCGACGTGTTCCAGGTCGTCGAAGCTGCCGATCTTGCTGGTGGCGTGCGAGGCCACCGCCAAGGGCAGTTCCTCGGCATGGATGCCGTCGCCGTCGTCACGCACGCGGATCAGCCGCGCACCGCCGGCCTCGATCTCCACTTCGACGCGCGTGGCACCGGCGTCGAGGCTGTTCTCGACCAGCTCCTTGACCACCGAGGAGGGGCGCTCGATGACCTCGCCGGCGGCGATCTGGTTGATGAGCTCGGGGGGAAGCGGACGGATGACGGTCATCCGCGAACTTTAGCAGCGAACACCGGCCACGCTGCCGGCGGCGGGATCAACCGGCGGGAATGGTCAGCGTAGTCCCGGCGCGGACCGTGTTGCTGCTGAGCTGGTTCGCGTTCTTCAGCGCGCCGACGCTCACGCCATACTGCTTGGCGATGCTGCTCAGGCTCTCGCCGCGCCCGACCTTGTGCACGTCGCGCGCCGAGGCCTGCGCACGGAGCGTGGAGCGATCGGCCGGCGCCAGCGCCTCGTCGTCGCCGGCACCGGAAGCGGACGCCAGTTGCACGCCGTTGCGGCGCGCCGCCTCGGCCGCGAACCAGGTGCCTGGCGGCGGCGTGGATTCGAAGTAATTGCGCACGCCGCCCATCACCGCTTCGGCCAGCCGCTTCTGGTGCGCCGGATCGCGCAGCTTGCGCTCCTCGGCCGGGTTGCTGATGAACGCCGTCTCGACCAGGATCGACGGCACGTCGGGCGAGCGCAGCACCACGAAATTCGCGCGCTCGACGTAACCGCGGTGGGTCGGCCCGAGCTGGGACAGGGCCTTCAGCACGTTGCCGGCGACCACGTCGCTGGCCTGCATGGCCCAGCCCTGCTGCATGTCCAGCAGCACCTTGGCCAGGCTGTCGTCCTTGTCGTCCAGCGTGGTGCCGCCGATCAGGTCGGCGCGGTTCTCGCGGTCGGCCAGCCAGCGTGCCGCCTCGCTGGTCTTGCCGCGCGGCGACAGCACCCATACCGACGAGCCCTTGGCGTCGTCGCGGGTGAAGGCGTCGGCGTGGATCGACACGAACAGGTCCGCGTTGTGCTCGCGGGCGATCCGGTAGCGCTGCGCCAGCGGAATGAAGAAGTCGCTGCTGCGGGTCAGCACCGCCTTCATGCCGGGCTGGCGGTTGATCTGCGCCGCCAGTTCGCGCGCCACCGCGAGGGTGACGTTCTTCTCCAGCGTGCCGCCGGGGCCGTGCGAACCGGGGTCCTTGCCGCCGTGGCCGGCGTCGATCGCCACCACCACCTGACGCTGGCCATTGAGCAGCGCCGCCGCATGCTCGGCCGCGACCCGGCGGCTGTGCGTGGGGTTGCTGTACGGCGCTGGCGCAGGCGCGGCGGCGACCTTCGCCGGAGCAGCCTTGGGCGTGGCCGCGGGCACGCTGGCCACGGCGCCTTCGCTGGCGGGATACAGATCCAGCACCAGGCGATAGTTCGAACCGCTGGTCGGCTTCAGCTCGAAGGTTTTCAGCCGGCTGGCCGGAGCAACCCTGGCGGTCAGCTGCAGGTTGTCGCCGATGCGGGCGTGACTCATGCCCCGGTACAGGCCCTGCGCGGCCGGATCGGCGAAGTCGTGAGCCAACCGGCTCCCGCTCAGATCGACCACGACCTGACCGTCCTTCTGGCTGATCGTGTAACGCAGCGGGCCGGTGGCATCGAGCACCACGCGGGTGTAGTCGGGGCCGGCCCAGACCCGCGCCCCCTTCAGATCCACCGCCCGCGCCGCGCACAGCGGCGCGGTCGCCAGGAACGTGGCGACGACCAATCCACCCAGCTTGTTCAGGTTGGCGGGCATGGGCCGCATTGAAACGCAGCCACGCGCTGAATGCAAGAAGGTTTTCCCTTGAATATCCATAACCTGCAGACCCTTTATCAGGTCATATCAAGTTATGGGCCGCAAACCGCCCCTGCCAGACAGCCGCTTGCCAGAATCGCCAAACCGGTAATTCCCTGAGGAAATCAGTACTTGGCCAGCCGCGCCAGCCACCGTTGGCCGCGCGCGGTCAGTGCGCGCAGCGACGCGTGACGGCCTTGGCCGGCGTAACCCAGGCGCACGTCGAGGTCGGCCGCCGGCAAGGCGCCGGTGCCGCGCTCGGGCCACTCCACCAGCACCAGCGCATTCGGCTCGGCCAGCGCATCGAGGCCCAGCCACTCCAGTTCGCCGGGGCCGGCGATCCGGTACAGGTCCAGGTGCCAGGCCGGGCGATCCCGCGCCGCATAACCTTCGATCAGGCTGTAGGTGGGGCTCTTGACCCGCTCGCCCACGCCCAGCGCCGTCAGCAGGGCCCGCGCGAAGCTGGTCTTGCCGGCACCCAGCGGGCCGTGCAAGTACACCACCATGCCTTCGTCCAGCACGCCGGCCAAGCGTGTGGCCAGTGCCGTCGTGGCTGCCTCGTCAGGCAAGGCCCAGTCCAGGTCGGTATCGGTTGCCTCAATCATGCTCACGCTCATAACCCGTCATGCCGTTGCCCAGCGCCCGCAGGTGAGCCAGCAGGTCGCTCGCCAGCAAGCCGCGCTCGCCCTGCTGCGCGGCACGATCGCCGGCCCGCGCATGCAGGCCCGTGCCAAGACAGGCGGCCTGCCATGCACTGCAACCCTGCGCCAGCAGGGCCGCCACGATGCCGGTCAGCAGGTCGCCCATGCCGCCCGAGGCCATGCCCGGGTTGCCCCATGGACAGACGTCCAGACGTCCATCGGGATCGGCAATCAGGCTGCCGGCGCCTTTCAGCACGACGACCGCGCCGCAACGTCGCGCCAGTTCGCGCGCCGCGGCGAAACGGTCCTGCTCCACGCTGGCGGTGGTCACAGCGAGCAGCCGCGCCGCCTCGCCGGGATGTGGCGTCAGCACCGTCGGCGCGCCGAACCGGCGCGGCTCGCGCGCCAGCAGGTTCAGCCCGTCGGCATCGAGCACCAGCGGCTTGCCCGCACCCAGCGCGGTGAGCCACAGCGCGTGGCCCCAGGCGGCCTGCCCCAGCCCCGGCCCCAGCGCCAGCACGCTGGCCCGTTCGAGCAGCGGCTCCAGCGCCTGCGGTCCGTCGACACCATGCGCCATCAGTTCCGGCCGCGCGGCGTTCAGTGCGGACACGTGCCCGGCCCGGGTCGCCACGCTGACCAGACCGGCACCGGCACGCAATGCCGACTCGCCGGCCAGGCGCACCGCACCGGCCATGCCGTGCTCGCCGCCGATCACCAGCAGGTGGCCGTAGTTGCCCTTGTTCGCGTAGCGGGCGCGCGGCGGCAACGCCTCGGCAGCCAGCAGCTGCGCATCGGGCGGCACATCGGCATACACGCTGTCCGGCACGCCCAGGGTGGCCAACTCGAGCACGCCGACCTGGTCGGCCGCGCGCCCGGTGTGCAGGCCGCGCTTGCCGGCGATGAAAGTCAGCGTGACATCCGCGCGGATCACCGCCCCAGGACAGTGACCGGTATCCGCATCGAGCCCGCTGGGCACGTCCAGCGCGAGCACCGGGCGGCCGCTGTCGTTGATCGCCTCGATCAGGCTGGCCGCCCCCGGCTCCGGCGCACGGTTGAGGCCGATGCCGTACAGCGCATCGACGTGCAGCTCGGCGCCGGGCAACTCGCCGTGCGCGTCCCACAAATGCACGCGCCCGCCGCCTGCCTCCCACGCCGCGCGCGCCGCTGCAGCGTCGCCGTGCGAAGCGGCCGTCAACGCCACCAGCTCGACCCGCAGCCCGGCCTCGCGCGCCAGCACGCCGAGCAGGAAACCGTCGCCGCCGTTGTTGCCGGGGCCGCAGTGGATGCAGATGTGCTGCAGTTGCGGCCAATGCCGACTCAGGCTGTTCAGCGCGGCGCTGGCCGCGCGACGCATCAGCCCGGGTCCGGCCATGCCCAGCGCCGACAGCGCCGCACGCTCCATCACGCGCAACTGCTCGACGGTATGGAGATTGCGGCTGTACGGGTGGACGGGCATGCGCGGATTATAGGCATGCGCCGCATCTACAATGGCCGGATGTCCAACAGCGAAACCCGCGCCACTCCCGATTACGTCGCACTCGCCCGCGATATCAAGCGCTGGGCGATCGAGCTGGGCTTTGCCGACGCCGGCATCAGTGGCACCGAGCTGGGCGAGGACGAGCAGCATCTGCAGCGCTGGCTCGACGGCGGCCACCACGGCGAGATGGAGTACATGGCTCGCCACGGCACCAAGCGCACCCGCCCGGCCGAGCTGGAGCCGGGCACGCAGCGCGTGATTTCGGTGCGCATGGACTACACGCCGCCGGGCACCGCGAACGCCTGGGATGTGCTGGGCGACGCCGAGGCCGGCTACGTGTCGCGCTACGCGCTGGGACGCGACTACCACAAGCTGATGCGCAACCGCCTGCAGAAGCTGGCCGAGCGCATCCACGGCGTGGTCGGCGACTTCGGCTACCGCGCCTACGTCGATTCCGCACCGGTGCTGGAAAAGGCGTTGGCGCGCAATGCGGGGCTGGGCTGGATCGGCAAGCACACCGTGCTGATCAACCGCCACGCCGGCTCGTACTTCTTCCTCGGCGAGCTGTACACCGACCTGCCGCTGCCGGTGGACGAACCGGCCGGCGCGCACTGCGGCAGCTGCACGCGCTGCATCGAGGTGTGCCCGACCCAGGCGATCCTGGGACCGTACCGGCTCGACGCCAAACGCTGCATCTCCTATCTCACCATCGAGCTGAAAGGCAGCATCCCGGAAGAGCTACGCACGCCGATGGGCAACCGCATCTTCGGTTGCGACGACTGCCAGCTGGTGTGCCCGTGGAACAAGTTCGCGCAGATCACCGCCGAGCCGGACTTCGCGCCGCGGCACAGCCTGGATGGCGCGAAGCTGGTCGAGCTGTTCGCGTGGAGCGAGGAGGAATTCCTCAGGCGCACCGAAGGCATGGCGATCCGCCGCACCGGCTACGAGGGCTGGCTGCGCAATATCGCGGTGGCGCTGGGCAACGCGCCGAAGTCAGCCGCGGTGGTCGCGGCGCTCGAAACCCGCGCTGACCACCCGTCGGCGATCGTGCGGGAACATGTGGCGTGGGCGCTGGCGAAGCAGCGCGGCTAAGAGCCTGATCGAGGGCTCAGGCCGCGGCCATCTGCTTCGGGATGGAATGGTTGGTGTGGCTGATGCGATTGCCCGGGCCCGCTGCGATGTAGACGCAGGTGGGCTGGTACTGCTCCAGCTCCGCCTCGCTCAGCTGGGCGAACGCGGCGATGATGACGATGTCGCCGGCCTGCGCGCTGCGCGCGGCGCTGCCGTTGACCGAGATGATGCCCGAGCCTTCCTCGGCGCGCAGCGCGTAGGTGACGAAGCGCTGGCCGCTGTTGACGTTCCAGGCGTGGATCTGCTCGTACTCGCGGATGCCCGCGGCATCCAGCAACAGACCGTCGATCGCGATCGAGCCCTCGTAGTGCAGCTCGGCGTGGGTCACCGTGGCGCGGTGGATCTTGGCCTTGAGCATGTTCAGGTGCATGACGTTCTTTCCGGCAGGGACAGCCTGCAAAGTCGGCGATTATCGAACCGATGACGCTGCGCCGCAACATCGCACGGCGCAGGCTCGATATGCGGCCGGCTCAGTCGAAGCGCAAGTTGTCGATCAGGCGGGTGCCGCCCAGGCGCGCCGCGATGAGCGCCAGCAGCCCTTCGCGCTCGCCCTCGGCCGGTTCGGCCAGGTCCTCGGCGCGGCGGATCGCCACGTAGTCGGGCACGAAACCGGCGCGCTCCAGGCGGGCGGCGGCGGTCTGCTCGACCGCCTGCCACGGGTGGCCCTGCGCCAGCAGTTCGCGCATCTTCTGCAGGGTGTCGTGGAGCAGCGGCGCGCGCGCGCGTTCCTCGGCGCTCAGGTACTGGTTGCGCGAACTCAGCGCCAGGCCGTCATCGGCGCGCAGGATCGGCGCGGCCACCACCTTCACCGGCAGCCCCAGGTCGCGCACCATCCGCTCGACCACCTTCAGCTGCTGGAAATCCTTCTGACCGAACACCGCCACGTCCGGCTGCACCAGGTTGAACAGCTTGCACACCACGGTGGCCATGCCGTCGAAATGGCCGGGGCGATGCGCGCCCTCCAGCGTGTCGGTGATCTGCGGCACACGCACGCTGACGCTATGCGCGGGGCCGTACGGGTACATCGTGGCCACGTCCGGCGCAAACAGCAGGTCGCAATCCTGCTCGGCTAGCGCCGCCTGGTCCTGCACCAGGGTGCGCGGGTAACGGTCGTAATCTTCGTTCGGGCCGAACTGGGTGGGGTTGACGAACACGCTGGCCACCACCCGTTCGGCGCGCGCCCGCGCCAGCTTGATCAGCGACTGGTGGCCCGCGTGCAGGTTGCCCATGGTCGGCACGAAGCCCACCGTCTGGCCCTGCGCGCGCCAGCCGCGGATCGCGGCGCGCAGGGCCTGAACGTCTTGTACGGTCTGCATGGGGCAGGCTCGCTCAGCTCAGTTGAAGCAATGTTCGGGTGCCGGGAACGCGCCGCTGCGCACGTCCTCGGCGTAGGCAGCGATCGCCGCGCCGACCGAATCGCGCCCGGCCAGGAAATCCTTGCTGAACTTCGGCCGCTTGCCGGGCGTGATGCCCAGCATGTCGTGGATCACCAGCACCTGGCCGTCGCAATGCGGGCCGGCGCCGATGCCGATCACCGGAATCTTCAGCGCCGCGGTTACCCGCTGGCCCAGCTCGACCGGCACGCCTTCCATCACCAGCAGGTCCGCCCCGGCCGCCTGCACCGCCAGCGCCTCGGCCAGCACGCGCTCGGCGGCGGCCTGTTCGCGGCCCTGGATCCTGAAACCGCCGAACTTGTGCACCGACTGCGGAGTCAGCCCGAGGTGCGCGCAGACCGGGATCGCGCGCGCGGTGAGCGCCGCGATCGCCTCCAGTACGTGCGGCGCGGCGCCCTCGATCTTCACCATCGCCGCGCCGGCCTCGCCGACCAGCCGAGCGCCTGCCTCCAGCGCATGCGCCACGTCGCGGTCGGCCATGAACGGCAGGTCGGCCACCAGCATCGTGGCCGACAGCCCGCGCGCCACCGCGGCGGTGTGGTAGACCATGTGCTCCAGCGTCACCGGCAACGTGCTGGCGTGGCCCTGGATCACCATGCCGAGCGAATCGCCGACCAGGGCGATGTCGATGCCGGCGGCCTCCAGCTGCCAGGCGAAGCTGGCGTCGTAGGCGGTGAGCATCACGATGCGCCGTCCCTGCGCCTTCATCGCAAGCAGGCCCGGCACGGTCACCGGCTTGCGGTCGGGGACACTGGCGTTCTGCACGTACACGGCAATTCCTGGGAATGGGGTGGCTGTCGATTATCCGGCGCGCCACGGCAATGGCTCAAGCCACGCGTTCGCAGCCGCTCGGATCGAGCCGGGCGAGCAGCTCCGCCACCGTGGCCTGGCCGTACGGTCGCAGCGTGGGCGCAATGTCGCACAAGGGCAACAGCGCGAACGCCCGCTCGGCCATGCGCGGGTGCGGCAGGGTCAGCTGCGGGTCGGCGAGCTGCACGCCGTCGACGTGCAGCAGGTCCAGGTCCAGCGTGCGCGGCCCATTGCGCTCGGCGCGTACGCGGCCGGCGCGCTGCTCGATGGCCAGCAGGGCCTCCAGCAGGGCGTGCGGCGACAGCGCGGTATCCAGCTCCACCGCGGCGTTGATGAAGGGTGGTTGCTCCAGCACGCCCCACGGCGGCGTGCGGTACAGCGGCGAACGCTGCAGCAGGCGGGTACCGGGCAGTTTCGCCAGCGCGTCCATGGCGTCGAGCAACTGTTGCCGCGGATTGCCGAGATTGCTGCCCAGCGCGACGTAGGCCAGGGTCATGCGGAACCGGATTTGTCGGCCGGCCGACGGCGGCGGCGGCGCGGGCGCGGCGGGCGGGCGACGATCGGCGGCGCCACGGCATCGCCGGGGCCACCGCCACCGGCCGGCAGCGCGTTGGCCAGCAGATCCGGCGGCAACTGCTGCGCATGCGCCCACCACTGGCCCAGTTCGCGCATCGCCGGCGACTCGTCGCCGCGCAGCAACAGGAAGTCGAACGCGGCCCGGAACCGCGGGTGCGCCATCAAGCGGAACACCCGCTTGCGCTGGATCTGCTCGAAGCGCGGTTGCAGCGACCAGATCTCCTCCATGGTGAAGGTGAACCGGCGCGGGATCGCCACCCGCTGGCACTGCTCGCCGACCACCTGCGCCGCGGCGCGCGACCACGCCTCGTTGCCCTCGATGCCGCGTTCGATCAGCTGGTGCGCCACATCGCGTACCTCGCCCCACAGCAGCACCGCGAACAGGAACGCCGGAGTCACCGACTTGCCCTCGGCGATGCGCGCATCGGTGTTCGCCAGGCCCTGCTCGATCAGCGCGCGCAGCGCCTCGTCGCCGCGCCGGAGCGCACGCGTGGTGGCCGGGAACAGGAATTTCAGCAGGCCGCACTGCTCCAGCATGCGGAAGCTCTTCAGGCCGTGGCCGGCCAGGAACATCTTCAACGACTCGTCGAACAGCCGCGCCGGCGCGGCGTCGCCCAGCAGCGGCCCCAGCGTCTCGAACGGGGCCACCGCCGCGGCGTCGATGCGCATGCCGAGCTTCGCCGCCAGTCGCGCCGCGCGCAGCATGCGCACCGGGTCCTCGTGGTAGCGCGTGTCGGGGTCGCCGATCAGGCGCAGCACGCGCTCTTCGAGATCCTGCATGCCGCCGACGTAATCGCGCACCGAGAAGTCGCTGATGTCGTAGTACATCGCATTGACGCGGAAGTCGCGGCGCAGCGCGTCCTCCTCGATCGTCCCCCAGATGTTGTCGCGCACGATGCGGCCATCGACGATGTGGCGGTCGCCCTCGCCGCCTTCCTCGCCGGTGCCGCGGAAGGTGGCCACCTCGATGATCTCCGGGCCGAACACCACGTGCGCCAGCCGGAAGCGGCGGCCGATCAGGCGGCAGTTGCGGAACAGCTTCTTCACCTCGTCCGGCGTGGCGTCGGTGGCCACGTCGAAGTCCTTCGGCCGCAGTCCCAGCAGCAGGTCGCGTACCGCGCCACCGACCAGGTAGGCGGCAAAGCCGGCCTCGTTGAGGCGGTACAGCACGCGCAACGCCGCTTTGCTGATGTTCTTGCGCGAGATGATGTGCTGGTCGCGCGGAATGATCCGCAGCGTCGGCGTGGCGTCGATCCTCGATTCGAGATTCAAGCGGTCGAAATCCTTGCGGGGCGAAGCCGCCCGTGGATGGCAATATATCGCGGCGTGCAACACCGCGAACCGTCCCGCCGGGGGCGCGGGACATCTGCGCCAGCGGGCCTGTCCCGGACCGAGCAAGCCGATGGCTGCCAAGCATTGCCGGGCGAAACAATTCCGCTATACTAGCGCGCTTCGGAAGTCAGCGCTCCCTTCGTCTAGTGGCCCAGGACACCGCCCTCTCAAGGCGGGAACACGAGTTCGAACCTCGTAGGGAGCGCCATTAGCTTTTGCAATCTTCCATGATTGCTCCAGCCTGGCGGTCCAGCGCCAATGTGTGCAGCTCGACGCGACTGGCTGGATCAAAAGCGGCCATCCATGGCCGCACTCTTCATCACCTGTGCGATCGTCCATGATCGCCGCCATCTGGAAGAGCTTGGACGAGCCACATTGCTTGGCCGTTGGCTAGACTAAAGGCGGCCATCCATGGCCGCACTCTTCATCACCTGTGCGATCGTCCATGATCGCCGCCATCTGGAAGAGCTTGGACGAGCCACATTGCTTGGCCGTTGGCTAGACTAAAGGCGGCCATCCATGGCCGCACTCTTCAACAAGAGCGCTCCGATTCGCTTCTCTCAGAGCAGAGCCGCCCATGACTTTCGTTGTCATCGACAACTGCATCAAGTGCAAGTACACCGACTGCGTCGAGGTCTGCCCGGTCGATGCCTTCCATGAAGGGCCCAATTTCCTGGCGATCGACCCCGACGAGTGCATCGACTGCACCCTGTGCGAGCCGGAGTGCCCGATCAACGCCATCTATCCGGAAGACGACGTGCCGGCCGGCCAGGAAGGTTTCGTGGCGCTGAATGCCGAGCTGGCCAAGAGCTGGCCGGTGATCACCGAACGCAAGGACGCCCTGCCCGACGCCAAGGACTGGGAAGGCAAGCCGGACAAGCTCAAGCTGCTGCAGCGCTGAAACTCCGCCACCTGCCAAAGAAAACGCCGCCCCAGGGGCGGCGTTCTTTTTGATCTTGTGCCCGGCGATCAGCCACCCAGGCGCGATTTCAGCGCGTCGATCACCTTGCCCACCGCCGCGGCGTTGCCTTCGGCACGAACTTCGCTCGAGGTCGTGCCGCTGTTGTTGATGCTGATCTGCACCTGGTGCGAGCCGGCACCCGGCGCGGCCGCGGAACCTCCCTTGTCGCGCCCGAACAGGCGACCGAAGAAGCCCTTCTTCTTCGGCTGCACCATGGCGTCGGAAACATTCAGCGTGTAGCTGTGCGCGGCATCGTCGTGGCCGGCCAGTTCGCCCAGGCTGCCGCTCTCCAGCACCTCGCCGACCCGACGGTAGGCATTGTCGACGCTGTCGGCCAGTACGAAGCCGTCGCTGATCTGGCCGCCGGCCGAGCTGACGCGCGCGGTGGCACCGTTGGCGGTCGGCAGGTTCGCGCCCGGCGGCGGGATCACCAGGGCCTCGCTGGTCGAGGGCCGGTCGAGGCTCGGCGGGATCTCCAGCGGAGCTTCCTGCACGGCCTTGTCCCACGCCTTGTGCGAGCGGAATATGCCGCAACCGGAAAGCAGCAGGCCAGCGAGGGCTACGGCCGGCAGGGCCACGAGGAGCGAGGTTTTCTTCATGTAAGCGGATTCCGTGAGTAAGTCGGGCAACCGTCAACCGGCCACAGTCGCCAAGGATGCCAGAGTGGACAGCGCCTGGTGCAATCGGGCGCGATCCGGACCATCGTTCAATTCCACCAGCGGCAACCTCGGTTGCGCCAGGCCCAGCCCCAGCATGGGCAGACCGGCCTTGACCGCAATCGGGTTGGGCGCGCAGTTGAGCGCCTGCAGCAGCGGCTCCAGCGCCCCATGGCAACGCTCCGTCGCCGCCCGGTCGCCGGCGGCGGCCGCATCGCACAGAGCGCGGAACGCCTGCGGCACCAGGTTGGCCACCACCGAGACGGTGCCGGCAGCACCGGCCAGCATCGCCTCGCCGGCACTGCCGTCATCGCCGGACAGATAGACGAAATCCTCGCGCACAAGTTCCGCCAGCGCCGCGATCCGCTCGCGATCGCCGCGCGCCTCCTTGAGGCCGACGATCGCCGGGTGCTCGCGCAGCACGGCCACGGTCGAGGGCAGCAGGTCGCAGCCGGTGCGGGTCGGCACGTTGTACAGCAGCACCGGCAGGCCGCCGTGCTCGGCCACTTCCAGGAAATGCCGGCGCAGGCCTTCCTGGGTCGGTCGCACGTAATAGGGCGTCACCACCAGCGCCGCGTCGGCCCCCAGGTTCTTTGCACGGCGGGTCAGCGCCACCGTCTTGGCGGTGCCGGCCTCGCCGGTGCCGGCGATCACCGGCACCCGTCCGGCCACGCGCTCGAGCACGAACGCCAGCAGACGGTCGAACTCGTCGTGCTCCAGCATGTGCGCCTCGCCGGTGGAACCGGCCACCACCAGCGCCTGGGTGCCGCCGGCGAGCTGGTAATCGAGCAGTCGGCCGAACGCATCCAGGTCGAGTGCACCGTCGGCCGCGAACGGCGTGGCCAGCGCGCAGATGCTTCCGCGAATGTTCAAGGCACGATTCCGCTACAAGGCAAGCTGGCCATGTTACTTGCCGCCTCGCGAGGCGGGCAAGTAAGCTCGACCGGAGTAGTCTCATGGCCCCGCACCACGCGGGCAGACGTCCACAGGCAGACTTCCTTGAAACCTTCACCCGGCCCCTCTCCCGCCGTCACGCGTTCGGGCAACGACAACCAGTTGCTGATCCACGCGCTCACCGCGACGAACCGGTCGCCGCTGCTGGCGCTGGCCAGGCGCGTTGCGGACGCCGGCTGCAACCTGTCCGAGTCGCGCGTGTCCACCATCGGCACGGAAGTTTCGCTGATGCTGCTGGCCACCGGGGCGTGGGATGCGCTGGCCAAGCTGGAAACCGCACTGGCCAAGCTGGCCCGCGACGAGAGCATGCACCTGGTGCATTACCGCACCGGCCCGCGCCAGAACAGCTCGCACCTGCTGCCCTACCTGGTGGAAGTGGTGGCCGCGGACCGTCCCGGCATCGTGGCGCGCATCGTGGATTTCTTCAGCCAGCACGGCATCAGCGTGGAGCAGTTGAACTCCACCCGCTACCAGGCCATGCAGACCGGGGCGGAAATGTTCCAGGCCCAGTTCACCATCGGCATCCCGGCGGAGATCCACATCGCCGCGCTGCGCGACGACTTCCTCGAACTGTGCGACGGCCTGAACCTGGACGCGATCATGGATCCGGTGAAGTTCTAGCAACCACGGCGGCGCGAACACGCCGCAGAGGCGCCTAGGATGCCTCCTGCGCGACAAGCCTGACAAGGCTGTCATCCGCCGCACCCATCGCGCTAGTCTCTGCTCGCACACAGGCGAAACCCCGTCGGGTTTCCGGAGAGACCATGCCAGACATCGGAAAGAAGGCTCCTGCCCTCAGCGGCACCACCGGCGACGGCAGCACCCTGAAGCTCGCCGACCTCAAGGGTCAGTGGGTAGTGCTGTACTTCTACCCCAAGGATTCCACCCCCGGCTGCACCAGCGAGGCGAAGGACTTCCGCGACCTCTACCCGAAGTTCAAGAAGCGCCATGCGCAGATCATCGGCGTCTCGCGCGATTCGCCGAAGTCGCACGCCAACTTCGCCGCCAAGCAGGAACTGCCGTTCCCGCTGGTATCCGACGCGGACGAAAGCTGGTGCCGCGCGTTCGACGTGATCCACGAGAAGGTGCTGTACGGCAAGCGCCACCTGGGCATCGTGCGCAGCACCTTCCTGATCGACCCCGACGGCAAGCTGGCACGCGAGTGGCGCGGCGTGAAAGTGCCCGGCCACGCCCAGGCCGTGCTCGACGCCATCCCCGCCGGTTGACCGCACCGCTCTCCATGACGATGGCCCGCAGGCTCCCTCCACCCACCAGCGAGGACACTTCCGCATGACCGGAAGCAAGCGCATCTACGCTCTCGACACCAACGTCCTGCTGCACGACCCGACCTCGCTGTTCCGCTTCGAGGAACACGACGTCTTCATTCCGATGACCGTGCTGGAGGAGCTGGACGAAAAAAAGAAGGGTGCCTCCGAAGTCTCGCGCAACGGCCGCCAGGCCAGCCGCTTCCTCAACGAACTGATCGAGCGCGGCAAGCAGCACGACCTCGCCGACGGCCTGGAGCTGAGCAATCCGCAGGGCGTCAAGCTCAAGCGCGGCACCTCGGTCGGCCGGCTGTACTTCCAGCACCGCACCAGCAGCAACGGCCACGCCAAGGCGGACAACCAGATCCTGGCGGCGGTGATCGAGCTGCGTGACCAGAACCCGGGCCGCGACGTCATCCTGGTCACCAAGGACATCAACCTGCGGATCAAGGCCAGCATCAACGGACTGGTCGCCGAGGATTACGAGAACGACCGCGCGCTGGACGATTTCTCCCTGCTCTACACCGGCTCGACCGCGTTGCCGGAGGATTTCTGGGAGCTGCACCCGGAAGTGCGCTCGTGGACCGAGCGCGGCCGCACCTTCTACGAGCTGAAGCGGCGCGAGGAAGAAGCCTGGTTCCCCAACGAATGCCTGTACCTGCCCGGCGAGAACGCGATCGAACTGCGCGTGCTGCATCTGGACGAGGCCAGCGCCACGCTGGTGCTGCTGGACGACCACTCGCACGCCAACCACCACGTATGGGGCATCGGCGCGCGCAACCGCGAGCAGAACTTCGCGCTCAACGCGCTGATGGACCCGGACATCGACTTCGTCACCCTGCTCGGCAACGCTGGCACCGGCAAGACCCTGCTCGCCCTGGCCGCCGGCCTGGCCCAGGTGATGGACCAGCAGCGCTACCGCGAGATCATCATGACCCGCGCCACCGTGTCGGTGGGCGAGGACATCGGCTTCCTGCCCGGCACTGAAGAGGAAAAGATGACGCCGTGGATGGGCGCGCTCACCGACAACCTCGAGGTGCTGGCCAACCCCGAGGACGGCGGCAGCTGGGGCCGCCAGGCCACCAACGACCTGCTCGCCTCGCGCATCAAGATCCGCTCGCTGAACTTCATGCGCGGGCGCACTTTCCTCAGCCGCTACCTGATCATCGACGAGGCGCAGAACCTCACCCCGAAGCAGATGAAGACGCTGATCACCCGCGCCGGCCCCGGCACCAAGATCGTCTGCCTCGGCAACGTCGAGCAGATCGACACGCCCTACCTCACCGAAACCACCTCCGGCCTCACCTACGCGGTGGACCGCTTCAAGAACTGGGAGCATTCGGCGCACGTCACCCTGCGCCGCGGCGAGCGTTCGCGGCTGGCGGATTTTGCGGCGGAGGCGCTGTAGGGCCGGCATTCGGGATTCGGGGGAAGCGCAAACTCCAGACTGCCCCGCGAAGGCGGAAACCGGCACCGCCCGCAAGGGACGAGGATGAACGGCAGGCGCCCGGGCCGAAGCCCGCGCGCCGCATCCGGGTAGAATGCAGTTCTCGATAGCTTTCCCCTGCCCGCCTCGCCATGGTCCTGACTCCGCGCCTGATCCTGCTGCTCCTGCTTGCCGTGTTCGTGCTGTGCGTGCTGCTGGTGCACCTGCGCGGCCGCGTGCGACTGCGCTTCGACCGCCAGCTGGTCGACCACTCGGCGGTATTCGCGCCGTACAACCTGCTGATGTACGCGTTCTCGGCGGTACCGGCCAAGCCGATCCTCGACCGCCGTGGCTTCCCCGAGCTGGACCTGCTGCAGGCGAACTGGCAGACCATCCGCGACGAGGCGTTGCAGCTGACCGAAGCCGGTCACATCCGCGGCACCACGAAGAACGACGACGCCAGCTTCAACAGCTTCATCAAGCAGGGCTGGAAGCGCTTCTACCTGAAGTGGTACGGCGAGCCGCTGGCCTCGGCCGAGGCGCTGTGCCCGAAGACGGTCGCGCTGCTCAACGCCATTCCCGGCATCAAGGCGGCGATGTTCGCCACGCTGGCGCCGAACAGCAAGCTCAACCCCCATCGTGATCCGTTCGCCGGTTCGCTGCGCTACCACCTTGGCCTGATCACGCCGAACTCGCGCGACTGCCGCATCTTCGTCGACGGCGAGGAGCATGCCTGGGGCGACGGCAAGGATGTGGTGTTCGACGAAACCTACGTGCACTGGGTGGAGAACAAGACCGACCAGACCCGCGTGATCCTGTTCGCCGACGTGGAGCGCCCGCTGCGCACGCGCTGGATGAGCGCGATCAACCACCGCGTCGGCGCGTTCATGGGCCGCATCACCGCTTCGCCCAACAGCGACGCCGGCGCCGACAAGACCGGTTTCGTGAACCGGCTGTACGCATGGAGCCAGCGCAAGGGCGCCCTGCACCACTGGAAAGCAGCGTTCAAGCGCCGGCACAAGAAGCTGTACAAGGCCGGCAAGTACGCCGGCATCGTGCTGCTGATGTGGCTGGTTTTCCTGGCACCCTGGCCGTTGTTCCGCTGAGCCGTCACGTTTCGCGGGGGCAGCGCGTCCTGGCTGGGTCATCCCCCGGAGCGTCCCATGGACCCGCAAACCGCCCTGTTCCAGCAACACCGCCAGCGCCTGTTCGGCCTGGCCTACCGCATGCTCGGCACGCCCAGCGACGCCGAGGACGTGCTGCATGACGCCTGGCTGCGCTGGCATGCCCAGGACACCGACGAGCTGGACGATCCGGAGGCGTGGCTGGTCACCGTGACCACGCGCATTGCGCTGGATCGGCTGCGCCGGGCCAAGACCGAGCGCGCGCACTACTCCGGCCCGTGGCTGCCGGAGCCGCTGACCGTCGATGCCGACCAGCCCGAGGCGCAACTGGAGCGCGCCGAAAGCCTCACCCTCACCTTCCTGCTGTTGCTGGAGCGGCTGAGCCCCGAGGAGCGCGCCGCCTTCCTGTTGCGCGAGGTGTTCGACTACAGCCACGCCGAGACGGCCGCGATGCTGGAGATCAGCGAGGACGCCTGCCGCCAGCGCGTGCATCGCGCGAAGCAGCGGCTGCGCGAGGATCGCCCGCGCCAGGTAATGCCTGACATCGATACCCAGCGGCGGCTGCTCGAACGCTTCATGCAGGCGCTTCAGCAGCCGGACATGCCCACGTTGCGTGCCTTGTTTGCCGAAGACGCCATGAGCGTCTCCGACGGCGGCGGCCTGGCGCGGGCCACCCTGCACCCGCTGCACGGCGCCGAGCGGCTGGCCCGGCTGTACATGCAGATCGCGCTGCAGCAACAGCGCCACGGTGGCGTGCGCTACGAGATCCACCAGCTCAATGGCATGCCGGCCCTGCTCGGCTGGCAGGGCGACACGCTGGTCTCGGCCAGCTGGATCGACGACGACGGCGAGCGCATCACCGCGGTGCACGCGCTGCGCCACCCCGGCAAGCTCGCCCGCCTGGCGGCTGTCACGAAAGCGGCGGCATCCCCGTCCTTGCATTGAACGGCCAATCCCGGCCGCACTGCAAGGAAACCCCCATGCCCCGTTTCGATGTCACCAAGCGCCCCGACGCCATCAAGCCGCTGCTCGCGCTGAGCGAATACGTCAAGAACAGCGGCCTCGAACCGAACCTGATCGAACTGGTGCTGATGCGCGTCTCGCAGCTCAACGGCTGCGCCTACTGCCTGGACATGCACAGCAAGGACGCGCGCGCCGCCGGCGAGACCGAGCAGCGCCTGTACCTGTTGCAGGCCTGGCGTGAAGCGCCGTTCTACAGCCCGCGCGAACGCGCCGCGCTGGCCTGGTGCGAGGCGGTGACCCGGCTCGACCCGATCCACGGCGTGCCGGACGAGGTCTACGACGAGGCTCGCGCCCGGTTCAGCGCGGAAGAGCTGATCGACCTCAACATGGCGGTGATCGTGATCAACGGCTGGAACCGCATCGCCATCCCGTCGCGCGCGGAGCCTGGCCACTACAAGCCAGCCAGGCACTGAACGAGCGCCGCCATGGCCGCAGCCAGGCCGCACACCGCCACCCTTGCAAGGTGGAATGCGCACGCTACGCGCGGTGGGCCCGCCTTCGATCGGCCGGGCCGGTTCGCTTCAGTCCCCGCTCACGCAGGCGTCGATCCAACAAAAAAGCCGCGGGCGACCGCGGCTTTTTTGACGACCCGCTTCCCGGATCAGGCCGCGAGTCGCTTCACGATCGCGTCGGCGAAACTGCTGGTGCTGCCCTTGCCGCCGATGTCCGGCGTCACGCTGTCGCGGTCGTTCGTCATCGTGTCGCGGATCGCTGCGCGCAGCTTGTCGCCCTTGGCCACCATGTCCAGGTGATCGAGCATGTCGGCGGCGGCCAGCAGCAGCGCGCACGGGTTGGCGATGCCCTTGCCGGCGATGTCCGGCGCCGAGCCGTGCACCGCCTCGAAGATCGCCGCGTGCTCGCCGATGTTGTCGCCCGGCGCCAGCCCGAGGCCGCCGACCAGGCCGGCGCACAGGTCCGAGAGGATGTCGCCGAACAGGTTGGTGGTGACGATCACGTCGAACTGGTACGGGTTCATCACCAGCTGCATGCAGGTGTTGTCCACGATCATCTCGTTGAACTCGATCTGCGGGTATTCCTTCGCGATCTCGCGCGCCACGTTGAGGAACAGGCCCGAGCTGGTCTTCAGGATGTTCGCCTTGTGCACCGCGGTGATCTTCTTGCGGCCCTTCTTCACCGCGAGCTCGAACGCGTAGCGCACGATGCGGCTGCTGCCCTTGCGCGTGTTGCGCGCGACCGACTCGGCGATCTCGCCGTCGGCGGACAGGGTCTGCCCCTCGGAGCGGTAGGCGCCCTCGGTGTTTTCGCGCACGGTGATGATGTCGATGTTCTCGTAGCGCGACTTGGTGCCGGGGAAGCTCACCGCCGGGCGCACGTTCGCGTACAGGTCGAAGTGCCGGCGCAGGGTCACGTTGACCGAGGTGAAGCCGCCGCCGATCGGCGTGGTGAGCGGGCCCTTCAGCGCCACCCTGTGCTCGGCGATCTTGTCCAGCGTGGCCTTCGGCAGCAGGTCGCCATGCTTCTCCAGCGCCACCATGCCGGCGTCGACGAAGTCGTACTTCAGGCCGCAGTCCAGCGCGTCGAGCACGCGCAGCGTGGCAGTCATGATCTCCGGGCCGATGCCGTCGCCGGGGATCACGGCAATCGTCTTGCTCATGGGGGAACTCCTTGAAACGAAAGCTACGGGCAGTGCGTCCGCATGGGGATGCGCACGCACTGAAACCGGTCAATTATCGCCGATAAGCCCCGGCGCGAACAGGGTGAACGTCCTGCAAGACGTTGAAAATGCTCGCACGCAGCGTTGCAAAAAGCCGCAGGCCCGTCTCCGCACCGAAGGCAACCGCTGCGCAGGACGGGCACCGCCCGCCGGCTTTCCGGCATACAGCGGCGGGCAGTGCCCGCCCTACACGACCGAAGGCATCGCACTCAGGCGTGGTCGGCGCATTCCGGCGCGGTGGGTTCGCCACCTTCCAGCTGGTCCAGAAAATCCACCGCACGGCGCAGATGCGGGATCACGATCGAGCCGCCCACCACCAGGCCCACGCTGAACACCTCGAAGAACTCGTCGCGCTGCACGCCGGCCTCCTTGCACTGCGCCACGTGGTAGCTGATGCAGTCGTCGCAGCGCAGTACCAGCGAGGCGACCAGACCCAGCATCTCCTTGGTCTTCACGTCGAGCGCGCCGGCCTTGTAGGTCTGCGTGTCCAGCGCGAAGAAGCGCCGCACGACCTGGTTGTCCTCGGCCAGGATGCGCTCGTTCATGCGCTGGCGGAACGCGGTGAACTCGGCGAGGCGGTCGCTCATGCGGCTTGCCCCAGCAGTTCGCCCAGCCGGCCGCTGCGGTCGGCGGCGACCAGGTCGTCGTAGCCACCCACGTGCTGGTCGTTGATGAAGATCTGCGGCACCGTGCGGCGACCGCCGCTGCGCGCCAGCATGGCCTCGCGCTGCGCCGGGTCGGCGTCGACGCGCACCTCGGTCCACTCCAGCCCCTTGGACTTGAGCAGGTTCTTCGCCGCCACGCAGTACGGGCATACCGCGGTGGAATAGACCTCGATCTTCGACATCACGACACTCCGCAACTTGGGAAAGGCCACCCTCACATGGGGACGCACGCCGGCAGCTCAAGCGGAACCGACTCGGCCAGCCACGGTCTCAATGCTATTGTCACCCACCTGATGAGCATGGCACCACGACTACTCGCACCACGTCTGCTGGCGGCGCTGATCAGCGCCGGGCTGGCCTGCACCGCCGGCGCCCAGCAGGACGTGCGCCTGCCCGACCTGGGCAGTTCGGCGAACGCGTTGATCTCGCCGCAGGAAGCGCAGGATTACGGCGCCTCCATGCTGCGCCAGATGCGTGCACTGGACATGGTGGTGGACGACCCGCTGCTGGACGACTACATCAACGACCTCGGCTACCGGCTGGTCGCCAGCAGCGACAAGCCGAAGGATCACTTCGCGTTCTTCGTGGTCAAGGACCCGGAGATCAACGCGTTTGCCGCCCCCGGCGGCTACATCGCGGTGAACGCCGGGTTGATGACGATCACCCGCGACGAGAGCGAGCTGGCCGGCGTGGTCGCGCACGAAATCGGCCACATCACCCAGAACCACCTGCAGCGTGCGTTCGAGGACTCCAAGAAGGATGCGCCGCTGATGGCGCTGGTGCTGCTCGGCGCGATCGCCGCCGGCGCCGGCAGCAAGAGCGGTGACGCGCCGATGGCGGTGCTGGCCGGCGGCCAGGGCCTGATCGCGCAGAAGTCGATCAACTTCACCCGCAAGGACGAGATCGAGGCCGACCGCGTCGGCATCCAGACCCTGGCCAAGGCCGGCTTCGACCCGAACGCGATGGCCGGCTTCTTCCAGCGCATGCAGGACGTGATGAGCGCCGGCGCCGGCGGCGAGGACGTGCCGGCCCTGCTGCAGACCCATCCGGTGACCATGACCCGCATCAGCGACGCGAAGTCGCGCGCCGGCGCGCTGGTCGCGGCGCAGAAGCTGCGCCCCGCCGCCACCGTGATGGACAAGCTGCAGTGGGAGAAAACCACCGCGCCGATCCCCTTCGTGAAGGACCCCTCCTCGCTGTTCCAGCCGCCCGCACCCGGCCACCTGGGCAGCTACGCGCTGATGCGCGAGCGCGTGCGCGTGCTGGCCGGCGACGCGACCAAGCTGGCCAGTTACTACGACGCCAACCTGCACAGCCGGCCGGACTTCGACACGCCGGCGAACCGCTACGGCTACGCGCTGGCGCTCACCCGCAGCGGCCGCGGCGCAGCAGCGGTCGAGCAATTGCAGCCGTTGCTGCAGGCCCACCCCGAGAACCTGATCCTCCAGCTGGCGCTGGCCGATGCCCGCCTGCAGGCCGGCCAGCGCGCCGCGGCGCTGGCGGCCTACGCCGAACTCAACACCCAGTCCCCGCGCAACCGCGCCGTCGCGCTCGCCTACGCCAAGGCGCTCACCGCCGGCGGCAACCAGCAGCAGGCCCGCCTTGCCGCCGACCTGCTGCGCCCGTTGCTGGACAATGCCAGCGAGCCGGAGATCTACAGCACCTACGCCCGCGCCAGCGACAAGGCCGGCGACAGCGTGCGCGCCGGCGAGGCGTTCGCCGACGCCAGCTACTACTCCGGGCGTCCGTACGACGCGATGGAGCAGCTCAAGCGCCTGCTCAAGCGCGACGACCTGGACTACTACGCACGCGTACGCATCCAGGCGCGCATCGCCGAACTGACCCCGCTGGTGCTGGAACTGCACAAGCGCAAGATCAAGACCGAGGACAGTCCGGGCGACGGTTCGCCGCAGTGAAGGCGTGCCGCGTGTCATCGACACGTAACACGGATCAGCTGCAATATGCCCGTCACAAGCCAAGGCGGACCACGGCGTGCACAAACGCATCCTGATCGTTGAAGACGAGGCCTCGATCCGCGAAATGATCGCCTTTGCCCTGCGCAAGGCCGGCATGGACGCGATCCAGGCCGCCGATGCCCGCGCCGCGCAGCTGGCGCTGGCCGAACAGGTGCCCGACCTGATCCTGCTCGACTGGATGCTGCCCGGCACCAGCGGGCTCGAACTGGCCCGGCGCCTGCGCAAGGAAGAGCTGAGCCGCGAGATCCCGATCATCATGCTCACCGCGCGCGGCGAGGAAATGGACCGCGTCAACGGCCTCGAAGCCGGCGTCGACGACTACGTGGTGAAACCCTTCTCCACCCGCGAACTGGTTGCCCGGATCAAGGCTGTGCTGCGGCGCAGCCAGGGCGACGACGGCTCCGGCATGGTCGAACTGGGCGGCCTGCGCATCGACGGCCCGGCGCATCGGGTGTTCGCCGGCGACGAGCCGGTGCCGATCGGCCCCACCGAATACCGCCTGCTGTATTTCTTCATGACCCACCCCGAGCGCGTCTATTCGCGCACGCAGCTGCTCGACCACGTCTGGGGCGGCAGCGTGTACGTGGAGGAGCGCACCGTGGATGTGCACATCCGCCGCCTGCGCAAGACGCTGGAGCCGTGGAAGCTGGACGAGCTGGTGCAGACCGTGCGCGGCACCGGCTACCGCTTCTCCACCAGCACCTGAACCGGCGGCAGGCTTGCGGCATGCAGGGCTTTTGCCGATGCTGCAGGCCTTCCCCACGCCGGCGCCCGCATGACCCCGCCCCTCCGCTCCCCCTGGAAACTGCCCGCGGCATGCGCCGCGGCGCTGGGCGCCGGCGCCGCGTTCGGCGCGCTTGCCGGCGGTCATGCGGCGACGGGCATCGCGCTGGTTGCGGTGGCCGAAGTCGTCGTGCTGCTGACCCGAATCCGTCATCAAGCACAGGCGATGATGACGGCACCGACGACTGTCAGCCCTCTCCAGCATGACCGTTTCATGACGCGCTCCCGCCGCATCGCCTCCTCCCTGCGCGACCTTCGCCACGCCGCCGGCCAGTTGCCGGATGCGGTGGTGCTGCTCGACGATCAGCAGCGAATCCGCTGGTTCAATCACGCCGCCGAAAACCTGCTCGGGCTGCGTCGTCCGCACGACCGCGGCGCCCTGCTGCAACAGCAGCTGGCCGGCTCGGAACTGGCCGGCTGGCTGCGCGACGGCGCGCACGAGCCGCTCACCGACGCCACCGCGCCCGGCCGTGCGGACAGCCAGCTCAACGTCAGCCTGCTGCCGTTCGGCGACCACGAACAGCTGCTGCTGGCGCACGACATCAGCCACCTGAACCGGCTCGAACAGGTGCGCCGCGACTTCGTGGCGAACGTGTCGCACGAGCTGCGCACGCCGCTGACGGTGATCCACGGCTACCTCGAACTGCTCGACCCGGAGGACGTGCCCGAACTGGCGCCGGTGCTGGACGAGATGCGCGCGCAGTCCAAACGGATGGGGCAGATCGTGGAGGATCTGCTGACCCTGTCGCGGCTGGAGACCCAGCACGAAGTGGCCGACGAACGCGTGCCGATGGCGGCGCTGCTGGCCACCGTGCGCAAGGAGGCCGAGGCGCTCAGCCAGGGGCGCCATCGCATCGTCCTGGAATCCACTGCCGAGGCGGACCTGCTCGGTTCGCCGAAGGACCTGCACAGCGCCCTGTCGAACCTGGCCAGCAACGCGGTGCGCTATACGCCGGCCGGCGGCAGCATCACCATCCGCTGGCAGCGCGTGGCCGACGGTGCGGTGTACTCGGTCAGCGACACCGGCTTCGGCATTCCCGCCTCGCACCTGGCCCGGCTCACCGAGCGCTTCTACCGGGTCTCCTCCAGCCGCTCGCGCGAAAGCGGCGGCACCGGCCTGGGCCTGTCGATCGTCAAGCACGTGCTGAACCTGCATCAGGCGCAGCTGAAGATCGAGAGCACGCCGGGCGTCGGTTCCACCTTCGCCTGCCATTTCGGCCCGGCACGACTGCTGGCTCCCGGCAGCGGCAACGAAAGCTGACAGCCGCGGCAGCGCGGCATGCAATGGCCCGGACCATGCGCCAGAATGCCGCATGGCCCAGCCCTCGCCCACCCCGCCCGACACCACCGACCTGAGCGCCCCCGGCCTGTACCTGAGCCGGGAGCTGGCCGCGCTGGAGTTCAATTTTCGCGTGCTGGCGATGGCCAGCGACGGCACCGTACCGCTGCTGGAGCGGCTGCGCTACCTGAGCATCGTGGCGAACAACCTCGACGAGTTCTTCGAGGTGCGGGTGGCGATGCTCAAGCACCACCATGCCTACGGCTCGGCCGCGCCGGGGCCCGACGGCATTCCCTCCGGCGAGCTGCTGGCGCGCATCCGCAGCCGCGTGCTGGATCTGGTCGCCGCACAGTACGCCGCCTGGCAGGAGCAGATCGGCCCGCAACTCGACGCCGAAGGGATCCACATCCTCACCCGCAAGCGCTGGAGCGCGCGCCAGCATCGCTGGCTGCGCGGCTACTTCGAACACGAAGTCCTGCCGGTGCTGTCGCCGCTGGGGCTGGACCCGGCGCATCCGTTCCCGCGCATCCTCAACAAGACGCTGAACATCGCGGTGGTGCTGCGCGGCCGCGACGCCTTCGGCCACGAAGGCCACATGGCGCTGGTGCGCGCACCGCGCTCGCTGCCGCGGATCATCCGCGTGCCGGCCGAGGTCAGCGGCCCGGGCGAGCACTTCGTGTTTCTCGCCGAACTGCTGCAGGCCTTCGTCGACCTGATGTTCCCCGGCCTCAAGGTGGTCGGTTCCTACCAGTTCCGGGTCACCCGCAACAGCGAGCTGATCGTCGAGGAGGCCGAGGTGGAGAACCTGGCCCTGGCGCTCAGCGAGGAACTGGTCGGGCGCGGCTACGCGCGGCCGGTGCGGCTGGAGATCGCCAACGATTGCCCGCAGGCGATCGCCGCGATGCTGACCCGCAACTTCGAGCTGGACGACGCCGACGTATACCGCTGCGACGGCCCGGTCAACATCATCCGCGCCGGCCTGATCTACGACTGGCTGGACCGGCCCGAGCTGAAGTTCCCGCGCTTCAACCCGCAGCTGCCGCCCGCATTGGAGAGCGGTCGCAGCAAGTTCGACGTGATCGGCCAGCACGATGTGCTGCTGCACCACCCGTACCAGAGTTTCAACGCGGTGATCGACCTGCTGCGCCAGGCCGCCGCCGACCCGCAGGTGCTGGCGATCAAGCAGACCCTGTACCGCGCCGGCGAGGACACCCCGCTGGTCGACCTGCTGGTGGAAGCCGCGCGCAACGGCAAGGACGTCACCGTGGTGGTCGAGCTGCGCGCGCGCTTCGACGAGGAGGCCAACATCCGCCTCGCCACGCGGCTGCAGGAAGCCGGCGTGCAGGTGGTCTACGGCGTGGTCGGCTACAAGACCCACGCCAAGATGATGCTGATCGTGCGCCGCGAGGGTGAGGCGCTGCGCCGCTACGTGCACCTGTCCACCGGCAACTACCACCAGGCCAACAGCCGCATGTACACCGACATCGGCCTGATGACGGCGAACCCCGAGATCGGCGAGGACTTGCACAAGGTGTTCCAGCAGTTGTCCGGGCTGGGCCCGATCATCGAGCTGAAACGGCTGCTGCATTCGCCGTTCACGCTGTATCCGAGCGTGCTGGCCAAGATCGAGCGCGAGACCGCGCACGCGCAGGCCGGCCGCCCCGCGCGCATCGTGGCCAAGCTCAACGCGTTGAACGAGGCGCGCGTGATCGAGGCGCTGTACCGCGCCTCCACGGCCGGGGTGGAGATCGACCTGATCGTGCGCGGCGCCTGCACGCTGCGGCCGGGTCTGCCGGGCATCTCCGAGCGCATCCGCGTGCGCTCCATCGTGGGGCGCTTCCTCGAGCACAGCCGGGTGTACTGGTTCGCCAACGACGGCGACTCCGAGATCTACTGCGCCAGCGCCGACTGGATGGAACGCAACCTGATGCGGCGGATCGAGGTGGCGTTCCCGATCCTCGACCCCGAACTGGCCGCACGCGTGTTCGAGGAGACCCTGGCCAACGGCCTGGCCGACAACACCCAGGCCTGGCGGCTCGGCGCCGACGGCCGCTACACCCGCGCCGAACCCGGCGACGACCCGCCGTACAGCGCGCAGCAAGGCCTGCTCGAGCGCTACAGCACGTGAACCCTTGCGCATGAAGCAGCGGTTCGCCCATTCCGCGCTTGCATGCGAGAATTCGTGCTTTGCCGTCGCGGGAGCCCGGGCGTGAGTCCAGCCGAACAGACACCGATCCGCGACGGCGAACTGCTCGCCGCGGTGGACATGGGCTCGAACAGCTTCCACCTGGTGGTGGCACGCATGGAGCACGGCGAGCCGCGCGTGATCGACCGCCTGCGCGACACCGTGCGCATGGCCGCCGGCCTGCGCGCCGACGGCACCCTGGATGCCGAACGGCGCGCCCGCGCGCTGGCCTGCCTGGCCCGTTTCGGCCAGCGCATCGCCGGTCTGCCGTCGATGCGGGTGCGCGCGGTGGCCACCAACACGGTGCGCCGGCTGGCTTCGCCGCAGACCTTCCTCACCGCCGCCGAGGCGGCGCTGGGCCATCCGATCGAGGTGGTCTCCGGGCGCGAGGAAGGCCGCCTGATCTTCCTCGGCGCCGCGCACGACCTGCCCGCCTCGCGCGAGCCGCGGCTGGTGATCGACGTCGGCGGCGGCAGCACCGAGTTCATCATCGGTCGCGGGTTGGCGCCGCTGCACACCGAAAGCGTGCAGGCCGGCTGCATCGCCTCGACACTGCGCTTCTTCCCCGGCGGCAAGCTCACCCGCAAGCGCTGGCAACGCGCGCGCAGCGAGATCGGCGTGCTGCTGCAGCAGTTCGCGGAGGACTACCGCGAAGCGGGCTGGCAGGACGCTTATGGTTCCTCCGGCACCGCCAAGTCGATCGGCGCGGTGGTGCAGGCGATGAAGTTCTCCGATGACGGCATCACCCCGGCCTCGCTCGCCGCGCTGGCCGACGCGCTGGTCGCGCAGGGCCAGATCGGCACGCTCAAGTTGCCGGGGCTGGTCGAGGAGCGCGCGCCGGTGATCGCCGGCGGCGTGGTGATTTTCGAGGCGGCCTTCGCCGCGCTTGGCATCGAACGGCTGCGCGTGTGCGAAAGCTCGATGCGCGAAGGCTTGCTGTGGGACCTGCTCGGCCGTGCCGGCGGCAGCGACCCGCGCACCGCCAGCATCGACGCGCTGGCCACCCGCTACGGCGTCGACCGCGCCCAGGCGCGGCGAGTGGAGTCGACCGCGCTGATGCTGTTCGACCAGGTGGCGCACGCCTGGAAGCTGGACGCCGACGCGCGCGAGTGGCTGTCGTGGGCGTCGCGCGTGCACGAGATCGGCCTGGCCATCGCGCACAGCCAGCACCATCACCACGGCGCGTACATCCTGCGCCACGCGGACCTGGCCGGCTTCTCGCGGCAGGAACAGCAGCTGCTGGCGGCGGTGGTGGAGATGCACCGGCGCAAGCCGGACAAGGCGGCGGCCGCCGCGCTGCCGCAGCGCTACCGCCAGCTGGCCCGCTACACCACCGCGCTGCTGCGCCTGGCGGTGCTGTTCCGCCGCGCGCGGCGCGCCGAGTCGCTGCCGCAGATGAAGCTCGCCGCCACCAGCAAGTCGCTGCGGCTGACCCTGCCGCTGGCCTGGTTCGAGCAGCATCCGCTGAGCGAAGCCGACCTGCAGCAGGAGCAGGCGCCGATGGCCGAGCTGGGCATCAAGCTGGACATCTCCAGCCGCTGACCGCGCCGGCAAGCCAGGCTTCACCGCGGCCGCGTATCATGTCCGCACGCCCAGACCTTCCGATGCCCATGTCGAAATTCCTGCTCGCCACGCTGCTGTTGATCCTGTCGCCCATGCTGGCCGCGCAAGCCGCCAAACCGGCACCGGCCGCCACCGCCGCCACGCCGCCACCGCAGGTCGTGCTGCGCACCTCGCAGGGCGACATCACGCTGGAGCTGTACCCGGACAAGGCGCCCAAGAGCGTGGCCAATTTCCTGCAGTACGTGCGCGACGGCTTCTACGACGGCACCGTGCTGCACCGTGCCATCCCCGGTTATCTGGTGCAGGGCGGTCTGTACACCCGCGACCTGCAGCCCAAGCGCACGCGCTCGGCGGTGGCCAGCGAAGCGGACAACGGCCTGTCCAACCTGCGCGGCACCGTAGCCGTCGCCCGCGGCGCCGACCCGAATTCCGGCACCGCGCAGTTCTTCTTCAACCTGGTCGACAATCGCCGGCTGGATTTTGCCGGCACCCAGAGCGGACTGACCTGGGGCTATACCGTGTTCGGCAAGGTGATCAAGGGCATGGACGTGGTCGACAAGATCGCTGCCCTGCCCACTCGCCCGCTCGGCCCGTTCGCCGGCGACGTGCCGAACCCGCTGGTGCTGATCGAGAGCGCCCGCGTGGTCGGCGAGGAAAACCCGCCTTCCGCCGCCAGTACGGCAGCCCCGGCCGCCGCGGCAACGGCCGCACCTGTCGCCACCAAGCCGCGCAGGAAAGCCGCCAAGCCCGCCGACAAGGGCTGACCGCGCGATGGCCACCCTGTTCATCGCCGACCTGCATCTGGACCCCAGCCGTCCGCAGATCACCGCACTGTTCGAGCGCTACCTGGCCGGCGACGAAGTGCGCCACGCCGACGCGCTGTACATCCTCGGCGACCTGGTCGAGGCCTGGATCGGCGACGACGACGACGCCGAACTGCCGGCGCGCATCGCCGCCGCCACCCGCGCCGTGCGCGACACCGGCGTGCCGGTGTACTTCATGGTCGGCAACCGCGATTTCCTGCTCGGCCCGGCATTCGCCGAACGCGCCGGCCTGAGTCTGCTCGACGACGCCACCGTGCATGACATCCAGGGTCGGCGCACCTTGCTGATGCACGGCGACGTGCTGTGCACCGACGACCTCGCCTACCAGGCGGTACGCCGGCAGGTGCGCACGCCGGAGTGGCAGGCGCAGATCCTGGCGATGCCGCTGCAGGCGCGCCGCGCATTCGCCGCCAAGGCGCGCGAGGACAGCAAGGCGCACACCGGCAGCACCATCGAAAGCATCATGGACGTCAACGCGCAGGCCGTGGCCGGGGCCATGCGCAAGGCGCAGGTGAGCCGACTGATCCACGGCCACACGCATCGGCCGGCCGTGCACGACTTCCGGCTCGACGGCGCGCCGGCGCAACGGATCGTGCTGGGCGACTGGTACGAACAGGGCTCCGTGCTGCGGGTGGATCGGGCCGGGGTCGAACTGCGCGGACTGGCGGTGGCATGAACCGCCTCGCGCCGGCATGCACCCGTCGCCGCGCCACCGGGGCAAGGTGACCCGATGTCCGGCCTCCTCGGCGATACGGCGGCTCGTGACTACTCGCGCAAGTTGCGCTTATTCAACGCCTTCGCCGAACCCGAGCTTCGCCAGGCCATCGCCAGCCTGGACGTGGCGCCGGGTGCCAGCGTGCTCGACGCGGGTTGCGGCACCGGCGAGGTGCTGCGCTGGTTCGCCGATGCGGTAGGCCCTGACGGTACCGTGATCGGCATCGACCTGGCGTCAGCGCACGCCACTGCCGCCCGTGCGTGCGCTCCCGCCCAGGCTCTCGTGCTGCAGGCGGACCTGCTGCATGCACCGCTGCGCGCGGCCAGCTTCGACCGGGTCTGGTGCATGAACACGATCAACCACCTGCATGACCCGGTCGCCGGCACGCAGTTGCTCGCCTCCCTGCTGCAACCCGCCGGTCGCATCGCGCTGTGCCAAAGCTCCCTGCTGCCGGACATGTACTTCGCCTGGGACGCGCGGCTCGAGCGCCTGGTCAACGAGGCGGTGCGCCAGTACTACCGCGACCGCTACGGCATCAGCGAACGCGACCTGGCGGCAGTCCGGTCCCTGGTCGGCGTGCTGCGCCGGGCGCAGCTGGGCAACGTCAGAGCGCACACGTTCGCGATCGAACGCGTATTCCCCCTGGGAGCGGCGGACGAGGCCTATCTCGCCGAGGCCATCTTCCGCGACAGCTGGGGAGCACGGTTGCAGCCGTACCTGTCCAGCGACGACTACGACGAACTCGCGCGCCTGTGCGACCCGCAGCACCCGCAGTTCGCCCTGCACCGAACGGACTTCCATTTCCTGCAGACCTTCACGGTAGTGAGCGGGGAACGGTGAGGTTGGGTGGCAAGCGGCGGGTAAATCGTCTGCACACAGCCTTCTTCCGGCGGATGCGCAAAATGTCCCGTGCAGGCTCGACTTTGATGGACGACGCGGCGTGGCGTACGGGATGGTGAATTCCATCCCGGGATTCATCCTTGCGCGACGCAGGGTTCGCCCACCACCGCTCTCCGCCAGATACGCAAAACGCCCCTTGCGGGGCGCCCTTCGCTCGACTCCACGTTGACGTGTCGTGAGGGATGGTGAACCCCATCCATGGGGTTCACCCCTGCGCGCTGCGCGCTCCGGGGCCAGCCTGCGGCTGTCCAAATTCGTTCCAGACGAATTTGTCGAACCGCAAGGGTTCGTCCACCACCGCTCTCCGCCAGATACGCAAAACGCCCCTTGCGGGGCGCCCTTCGCTCGACTCCACGTTGACGTGTCGTGAGGGATGGTGAACCCCATCCATGGGGTTCACCCTTCCGCGCTACGCGCTCCAGGGCCAGCCTGCGGCTGTCCAAATTCGTTCCAGACGAATTTGTCGAACCGTAAGGGTTCGTCCACCACCGCTCTCCGCCAGATACGCAAAACGCCCCTTGCGGGGCGCTTTGCGTATCTGGCGGAGAGAGAGGGATTCGAACCCTCGATAAGGCTTTTGACCCTATACTCCCTTAGCAGGGGAGCCCCTTCGGCCACTCGGGCATCTCTCCGGGGTTTTCTTCGCATTGCTGCGGAGCCGGCAAGGATACCGACGGACGCGGTCGAGGTAAAGCTTCAATTTCGCGGGATCAGTGCTCGGTGGACTCGTCGGGCGCGCTGCCGGCGTCGTGTTCGCCCTTGATCCGCTGATAGATCTCTTCGCGGTGAACCGCCACGGTTTTCGGCGCATTGATGCCGATGCGCACCTGGTTGCCTTTCACACCAAGAACGGTAACGGTCACCTCGTCACCGATCATCAGGGTTTCACCGACCCTGCGGGTCAGAATCAACATGATTGCTACTCCATAGTGCTGTTGGTCACAGGCCTGCAGATCGACGGTGCCTCACCCCTGAGCGCCCGCCTTGCCGCAGTTCGACGATTGATCCGCCGAAGGCCCTACCGCCTTCCCGGCTCACAGCCAAAACACTCCTGAGCGTCCTGACTGGCGACACCGCCGTTACCGGCCGTGCCGACACCGATTCGATAGTAACTGAGCCGGAATCTCCTGCGCAATGCGCCGTCATCGTCGCCAGCGTGCGTTCATTTCGGCTGAACGCGACTACTGGGCCGCGACCCAATCCGGCAATGCCGCAAGGACGGCGGGCAAATTCGGGGCGTCGTCGCCGCCGCCCTGAGCCATGTCCGGTCGACCACCGCCCTTGCCACCGATCTGCCCGGCGACGTGGGCCACCAGGCTGCCGGCCTTGACTCGCTCCAGTGCCTTGCCGTGCACGCCGGCAATCAGCGAAACGCGCCCCTCGGCTGCGCCGGCGAGCAGCACCACGCAGTCGCCGAGTTGCTGCTTGAGCTGGTCCACGCTGTCGCGCAGCGACTTCGCGTCGAACCCTTCCAGCCGTGCGGCCACCACCTTGATGCCGCCTACATCCTTCGCCGCGGCGGCCAGGTCGGCAGTGGCGGAACCGGCCGCCTTGCTGCGCAGCGAATCCAGCTCGCGCTCGAGTTTCTTCTGGCGCTCGAACAGCTGGCGCAGCTTTTCGACCGCCTCGTCGCCGCTGCCGGAAAGCAGCTGCGCGAACTCGGCCAGGCGGCGCTCCTCGTCGGCCACCCAGGCCAGCGCGCCGGCGCCGGTGACCGCCTCGATGCGGCGCACGCCAGAGGCCACGCCGGCCTCGCCGACGATCTTGAACAAACCGATGTCGCCGGTGCGCGACACATGGGTGCCACCGCACAGTTCGGTGGAGAAATCGCCCATCTTCAGCACGCGCACTTCGTCGCCGTACTTCTCGCCGAACAGCGCCATCGCGCCGAAAGCGACGGCGTCGTCGTAAGCCATGTGGCGCACTTCAGCCGCGGCATTGCGGCGCACCTCGGCGTTTACCAGCGCCTCCACCCGGGCCAGTTCCTCATGGCTCACCGGCTTGTGGTGCGCGAAGTCGAAGCGCAGCCGCTCCGGCGCCACCAGCGAGCCCTTCTGCGTGACATGCGTGCCCAGCACCTGGCGCAGCGCGGCGTGCAACAGATGCGTGGCCGAATGGTTGAGCACGATGGCCTGCCGACGCGCGGCATCCACCTGCGCGTCCACCACGTCGCCGGTTTTCAGCGACTGCGCGCCGTGCCAGGTGCCGGCGTGGCCGAAGAACACGCCGCCCATCTTCAGCGTGTCGCCAATCTCCAGGCAGCCGGCCGGACTGGACAGCGTGCCGGTGTCGCCGACCTGCCCGCCCGACTCGGCGTAGAACGGCGTGCGGTCCAGGATCACCAGACCTTCCTCGCCGTCGCCCAGCTGATCGACCTGCTTGCCGCCGCGCACGATGCCGAGCACCTTGCAGGCCTGCGCCTGCAACGCCTCGTAGCCGAGGAACACGGTGGGCTTGAGCTGGCTGGCCAGCTCGGCCGGCATCTGGCCCTTGGCCTCGAACTTGCCGGCGGCGCGGGCGCGCTCGCGCTGTTCGTTCATGGCCTGCTCGAAGCCCGCCATGTCGACCTCCAGCCCGCGCTCGCGCGCGATGTCGGCGGTGAGGTCCACCGGGAAGCCGTAGGTGTCGTAGAGGCGGAACGCATCCACGCCGGGGATGGTTTTCCCCGACTTGGCCGCTACCTCGTCAAACAGGCGCATGCCGTGTTCCAGCGTCTCGCCGAAACGATGCTCCTCGGTACGCAAGGCGTCCTCGACGAAGGCCTGCTTCGCCGGCAGCTCGGGGTAGGCCGCGCCCATTTCCTCGACCAGCGGCTGCACCATCTTCCAGAAGAAGTCGCCGCGCACGCCGAGCATCCAGCCGTGCCGCAGCGCGCGACGGATGATCCGGCGCAGCACGTAGCCGCGCCCCTCGTTGGACGGCAGTACGCCGTCGACGATCAGGAAGGCGCAGGCGCGGATGTGGTCGGCGATCACGCGCAGCGACTTGTTGGCCAGGTCCTGCGTGCCGGTGAGTTCGCCAGCGACGCGGATCAGGTGTGCGAACAGGTCGATCTCGTAATTCGAATGCTTGTGCTGCAGCACCGCGGCGAGGCGCTCCAGGCCCATGCCGGTATCCACGCACGGCGCCGGCAGCGGGCTCAACGTGCCGTCGGGCGCGCGGTCGAACTGCATGAACACCAGGTTCCAGATCTCGATGTAGCGGTCGCCGTCCTCGTCCGGCGAACCGGGCGGACCACCGGCCACGCCGGGGCCGTGGTCGTAGAAGATCTCGGTGCACGGACCGCACGGGCCGGTGTCGGCCATCTGCCAGAAATTGTCGGACGCATACGGCGCGCCCTTGTTGTCGCCGATGCGCACGATGCGCTCGACCGGCACGCCGACCTGCTTGTTCCAGATGCCGAAGGCTTCGTCGTCGGTGTGATAGACGGTGACCCACAGCTTGTCCGCCGGCAGCTTGAAGACTTCGGTCAGCAGTTCCCACGCGTAGGCGATCGCGTCGCGCTTGAAATAATCGCCGAACGACCAGTTGCCCAGCATCTCGAAGAAGGTGTGGTGGCGCGCGGTATAGCCCACGGCGTCCAGGTCGTTGTGCTTGCCGCCGGCGCGCAGGCAGCGCTGCACGTCGGCGGCGCGCACGTAGGGCAGTTTCTCGCTGCCCAGGAACACGTTCTTGAACTGCACCATGCCCGAGTTGGTGAACAGCAGGGTCGGGTCGCTGGCCGGCACCAGCGAGCTGGACGGCACGATGGTGTGGCCCTTGGAGCGGAAGTAGTCGAGGAAGGCGGAACGGATGTCGGAGGTTTTCATGCGGATCAAACGTGGCAGGCGATAAAGGCCACGCCGCGGCCAGGCCGCCCGACCCGTCAACCCATCATCTGCGGATGACGGATTTCAGGAAATATCGTCGGCTTCGTCCACATCGGCGTGGGTAACACTTCGTACTGTGGCGGCGGCAAAGCCGCGGCGCAAGAGGAATTGCGCCCGGCGGGTGCGTTCGGCCGGGTCATTCGTGCCTGCGCCGCCATAGCGGCGACGCAACTGGGTGGTGGCCGAAGCGGCCCAGTCGACCTCGGCCTCGTCCAGCAGCTCGCGGATGCGCGCATCGGCCAGACCATGGCTTTTCAGTTCCACACGCAAGCGCAGCGGACCGTAACCCTGGGCGATCCGGCTGCGCAGCAGCACTTCGGCGAAGCGGTCGTCGTCCTGGTAATGCTGCTCGCCGAGCCGGTCCAGCGCAGCCGCGGCCTCGTCGCCCTCGTAGCCACCCTGACGCAGCTTGGTCTTCAACTCCTTGCGCGAGTGCTCGCGGCGCGCCAGCAGGCCCAACGCCTTGTCATAGGCGCTGCGTTTCGGCTTGTCCGGATGGTCCGCGCCGGTGCGGCGTTTCATGGCTGCACAAACGGACATGGCCCGGGCGAGCCGGGCCATGTCTTCCGCGAGGAGCCGTCAGCGGGCACGACTCACGCTTCCTCGAGCGCCTCTTCCGCGGCGGCGGCCGGCTTGCCGACCGGCACCAGCAGGCGCTCGCGCAGCTGCTTGTCGATCTCGTTGGCGATCGCCGGGTTGTCGCGCAGGAACTGGCGCACGTTCTCCTTGCCCTGGCCGATGCGGTCGCCGTTGTAGCTGTACCAGGCGCCGGACTTGTCGATCAGGTTCTGCGCCACGCCCAGCTCGATGATCTCGCCTTCGCGCGAGGTGCCCTCGCCGTACAGGATCTCGAACTCGCACTGGCGGAACGGCGGCGCCACCTTGTTCTTGACCACCTTGACGCGGGTTTCCGAGCCGATGATCTCCTCGCCCTTCTTCACCGCACCGATGCGACGGATGTCCAGGCGCACCGAGGCGTAGAACTTCAGCGCGTTGCCGCCGGTGGTGGTCTCGGGGCTGCCGAACATCACGCCGATCTTCATGCGGATCTGGTTGATGAAGATCACCAGGCAGCCGGACTTCTTGATGTTGGCGGTGAGCTTGCGCAGCGCCTGGCTCATCAGACGCGCGTGCAGGCCGACGTGGGAATCGCCCATCTCGCCCTCGATTTCCGCCTTCGGAGTCAGCGCGGCGACCGAGTCGACCACCACCATGTCCACCGCGCCCGAGCGCACCAGCATGTCGGCGATTTCCAGCGCCTGCTCGCCGGTATCGGGCTGCGACACCAGCAGGTCGTCGACCTTGACGCCGAGCTTCTCGGCATAGCTGGGATCGAGCGCGTGCTCGGCGTCGATGAACGCGGCGGTGCCGCCGGCACGCTGGCAGTTGGCGATCGCCTGCAGCGTCATGGTGGTCTTGCCGGACGACTCCGGTCCGTAGATCTCCACCACGCGACCGCGCGGCAGGCCGCCGACGCCGAGCGCGATGTCCAGCCCCAGCGAGCCGGTGGATACCGTCTCGACCGGTTCGTTGACGCGGTCGCCCATGCGCATCACGGCGCCTTTGCCGAACTGTTTTTCGATCTGGCCGAGGGCGGAGGTGAGCGCCTTGCGCTTGTTGTCATCCATCGTCTGTATTCCGGTTGGGCTGTGATTGGGGTGCATGATGCCCGGATCGGATCTCACGGGCTGCGATCAGGTCGCGATCGCCGGCGACTGGGCCAGTATCCCACACCGGTCAAGCCGGTCTGGCGGCCGATCGCGCGTCATTCCGTCAGCGTTTTGCGCAGGCCGATGAGCGCCGCCGCCACGGTCTGCCGGCGTACCGCCTCACGATCGCCCTGGAAGTGGAACAGCTGGGCGTGACCGTAGCCGCCCCGGCGCTTCCAGCCGATCCAGACGGTACCCACCGGCTTGTCCGGGGTGCCGCCGGACGGCCCGGCAATGCCGGTCACCGCCACCGCCACGCCGGCACCGAAGCGGGCCAGCGCGCCGGATACCATCTCCAGCACGGTTTCCTCGCTGACCGCGCCGGTATGCTCCAGCGTACGCGGGTTGACCCCCAGCAGCGCCTCCTTGGCCTCGTAGCTGTAGGTCACCACGCCGGCGTCGAACCAGGCCGAGCTGCCGGGCAGGTCGGTGAGCGTCTTGGCGATCCAGCCGCCGCTGCAGGACTCGGCCGTCACCAGCATCAGCCGGCAGCGCTGCACCTCGCTGGCCACCTCGCCGGCCAGTGCCAGCAACTCGGCATCGGTAGGAACGGACGACGACTCCATGCGAGACTCCCGGGCTTGGACGAAACTCTGCGCCACGCGCAGAGGCACCGTTCTACCCGTTCCGCGCGACCACGCCAAGACTTGCATTGCATGAGCCCAGACGATCTCACCAAGCACACCCCGTTCATGCGCCAGAATGTCCGTATGGTGAACAACCCCAAGCGGGGCGCGGGTTCCGGGGCACACAGACCCATCGGATAGCCCACTTGGACGGAACTTGGACGTCAAAAACCGGTGTTTTGACCCGGGTACAACCCCCGAAACGGGGTTGGACGCCGTCCAAACATCGACTCCGTTTAGCCGTCTAAATGCCCACGCCCGAACGCACCCAAAGTTCGGCGACAGGACCATCTCAAAGCGTGAATAGCGCCACCACTTGGCCAACTCCTCAAGCGAGTCTGGGTGCTTGGAATTAACCAGCCAAAAGGTCCCGGACAAACGGACCGAGATGACGACCAGCGCTGGTCGCGACGAGAACGGAGTGAAGTGGTCCACGGGCGCGTTAGGGGGCGACGTGGCCGCCTGCACCTGAGACGGGCAAGCAATCCAGAACAGCTGGAGCGCTGATGGCGCACCACCACACCGGGAACAAGGCCCGTGGTGCGGCACGAATTGACCAGAAAAGGTTGACCGGCCGGGTGGGTCGCTAGGCCAAGTTCGGGCTAATCAGGACCTGGGCTTCGTCCAGGCCCGGGTTTCACGCTGATCGTGAGAGGAAAGACCTTACAAACCCACTATCGTGATGTAAGCGGCGCGCAATGCCTCGGCGTCCACTGCGGCGTGATGTCGGCGCGCCGCCCTCTCAGGCCTGCAGCCGAAATAAATCTCCAGTTCACCCAGGACGTCTTGGCGTGTGACGAGCACCGGCTCCCACGCCGGCACCGCACCACTCCACGTTCCAAACCCCGTCAGAGCCCGCGCCAACTGTCTCTTGTCGATCGCCCCGTCGAAGTGGATGCGTGGGTGGTCGAAGGACGCCACGAACGCCCGTAGTTGTTCACCGAAGCTCTCATCCGAGAGCGCTGCATCACCGCCGTCCAGGAGTGGGTAGACCACCTTGCTGACGAAGGATGACGGCGCTCCGGGGCGTGGAGCCCGCTCGGCGTAGAAGCATTGGGTGGCATCCGCGCTGACCAGGGCCAAGCTGACCAGCTCGCGCACGGCATCGTTGTTCCACTCGGTGTCGAGAAAGAGAAGATCGGCCATGCTGGGCCCCAGTAGCCGCCACATATTCAGCCTGAGAGTCGCCGTCACCGTGCTGGCCATGCCAGTCGGATGCAGACGGAGCATAAGACACGGCGGCTGCCGTTATACCTGCGAGTCTCTGCCGCTGGGATCTGACTCTCTTTCATGCCGTGCATCCCATCACGCCGCCCTCGCACATCATGCTGATGGTGGCGCGATGGCCGGCTATCTCACAAACCATTGCTACAGTCAGCCCGATAGCAGCTGTGACGCCGACAAGGCTTTATGTAAGCCGTCAGCGCCGACCACCCAATCGCGTAGTAAAGCCCGAACAGCCTGACGGGCTGGATGATTCGCCAACCGCTACCCGCAGCACGACTTCTGTTGCTGGATCGGTGGACACGGCATGCTGCCATAGGAGCAGAACACGCAGCAGTCGCCCGCTTTCGGCCGGAGCAGCTCGCCGCAACCCCCACAGTCGTAGAAGAACTGGCATGCGTCAGTCGGCATGGTCTCGGTGGCCTGATGGCCGCAATGCGGACAGGTCAGCGTGCTCTGCAGGATGAGTTCGGCCGTCATGCGTTTCGCCGGAGAAATGAATGGGAAGTGTCGGCAGGGTTTTCGCTGCGCCCATGTCTATCGTGTCGATTCACTGGGCATCCATCGCATCGCTGGCCGTGCGGCAGGACGCGCTGCGAGGCGGCGCCAGCAGATCGCGGACTGAGACCGCCACCATCAGCAGCAGACCCGGATAGAGGAGCCATCCGGTGCGATGGCCACTGGCCCGCATCACCCATACCGCCAGCAGCACCAGCAGCGGACCGAGCATACCGAGTACGGCACGCGGCCACTGCCGGTGACTGAGCCAGCCCAACGCATTGGCGAGCAGCGCGATGGCGGCAAACGCCGGCAACAGGATGCGAATGAACAGACCTTCATACGGACTCAGTACGCCCAGCCCGATCACTGCACCGAGACTGGCCAGGGCGGGAAAGCAATTCACGCAGGCCGCTGCCGAGACGACACTGCCGATCAGTCCGGCCTTGTCGGCCAGCCGAGTGAGCAGGGACATGGGGGTTCTCCTTTCGCGCGGAATGCTGACGGTCTAAGCTATTCCCGTAGTCAAGTACGGAGTCAAGTCCATGCCATCCACACAGGAAACGTTTTCCATCGGCGCCTTCGCCAAGGCAGCCGGGGTCAATGTCGAAACGATCCGCTTCTACCAGCGCAAGCGCCTGCTGGCGGAGCCCGTCCGTCCGTCGGGCGGCATTCGTCGCTACGGAAACGCGGAGGTCGCGCGGGTGAAGTTCGTGAAATCCGCGCAGCGATTGGGATTCAGCCTCGATGAGGTGGCGCAGCTACTGCGGTTGGAGGACGGCACCCATTGCACGGAAGCGGCCAGTCTGGCCGCGCTGCGGCTGGCCGATGTACGCCACCGGCTGGCCGACCTCGCACGCATGGAGGCGGCCCTCGCTGCGCTGGTCGAGCAATGCGGCACGCGTCGGCGCAGCGTGTCCTGCCCGCTGATCGCCTCGCTGCATGCCTGCTGAAATGGCGACAGGCAGGATGTGACAGGCATGACGCCGGTGAAGTGTATCGGCTGGGTGGTGTAACCACGCCATCGCCACTCCGCCATGGCCCGTCGCGGAGCATGCCGCCTTGGCTGCCTCGTCGTCGCGCCCGTTCAGGGCATGGGCCGCGCGTGATCTGACCATTGCGCCGTGCCCTGGATCAGTTCGGCCCGCACGCAATGCGCGTCCGTGATCGACGTTACCGTGGCTTGCCCGCTCGCGGCGAAGTGTTCAATGGGCACGCCTTTGCCGGGAATCACGTACGCCAACCTCATGACCTGCAGCCGCGTGCCGACGACGGGCAGTGGCGTAACCCGGTAGCAGATGTCCAGCTGCCGGCCGTTGACATGACCAATCCAGCCGTCGGCGTAAGTATTGGTCGCGTGCGCGATCGTGCCGAGGGTCAAGCCCGTGAATAGCAGGGCGATGCCGAGATACGCAGCGTGCGCTTTCATCGTTGTACTCCAAAATCATCGGACTACCGTGACAGGCGCGGCCACAAACCCCACGAGGCACGTGGCCGCACTGCCACCTCCGCCGGTCGGCCCCTGCCGGAGGCAAGCACCGGTTGGCGGTGGTTCCCGATCAACCTGCCGAGCTGATCGCCGTCACCGTGCTGGCCATGCCGGCCGGATGCAGGGTGAACCGCACCGACTCGCCCACCTTCACCTTTTGCAGCAGCGCCGGCGGGTCAGCCTTGAAGGTCATGGTCATGGCCGGCCAGCCGATGGCCGTAATGGCTTGGTGCTGGAGCGTGATCGTGCCCTTGGTGGTGTCGATGGCCTTGACGACGCCGACGCCCTGCGCCTGAGTGGGTTTCGCCGTTTGCATACCGGCCATGCCGGGCATGTTCGGGTCCATTTGTTGGGCGAACGCGGCGGTCGAGGCCAAGACCAGCGCACTGGCGCATGCGAGGGTGAAAACGTACTTCTTCATGGTCGGGTCTCCTGGGGTGGATGAAACGCTGGGGTGGACTGCGTTGCTTTGTGCAGCCGGTACCGCATCAGCAGCCGGAACGCCGCCGGCAGCACCAGCATGGTCAGCAACGCCGCGGTGACCATGCCGCCGATCATCGGCGCGGCGATGCGCTGCATGACTTCCGAGCCGGCGCCGTGGCCGAGCAGGATCGGCAGCAGGCCGGCGATGATGACTGCCACGGTCATCGCCAGTGGCCGCACGCGCTGCGCCGCGCCCTGGCGAATCGCTTCATCCAGCGCGTCGACACCGGCGTGCGGATCGAGCGCGAGTTGCCGATCCCAGGCGTGGCGCAGGTACAGCAGCATCACCACGCCGAACTCGGCGGCGACGCCGGCCAACGCGATGAAACCGATCACCGTCGCCACCGACACCGAATGGCCCAGCAGCCAGATCAGCCACAGGCCGCCGACCAACGCCAGCGGCACGTTGGCCATGATCAGCGCCGCCTCGCTGGCACGCCGGAACACCGCGTAGATCAGCGCGAAGATGATCAGCAGCGCGACCGGAACCACCAGCTTGAGTCGCTGGGCGGCGCTGGCCAGGTATTGGAACTGACCCGACCAGTCCAGCGTGACGCCGGGCGGCAACGTGACCAGTCGCGCCACGGCCTGCTGCAGCCGGGCGACCACGCCGCCGAGGTTGCTGCTGGCCGTGTCGATGTAGACGTAGGTCGCCAGTTGGCCGTCCTCGCTCTTGAGCATCGACGGCCCCGCTGCGACCGTGAGGTCCGCGACCTGGCCCAGCGTGAGCTGGGCGCCGTTCGCGGCCACGATGGGCAACTGCCGCAGCGCCTGCACCGAATCGCGATCCACCCGCGGATAGCGCACCACGATGGGAAAGCGCTCGCGCCCTTCGATACTTTGGCCGATGGGATCGCCGCCGACCACCGTGGCGATCAGCTGCTGGATCTGCTCCTGCGTCAATCCGTAACGTGCCGCCTCGTCGCGGCGGATGTGCACGTCGACATAGCGCCCGCTGGTCGGACGCTCGGCCACGGCCGAGCTGACCCCAGGCACGGTCTTGGCGACCGTTTCGATGCGGTCGGCCACCGTCTGCAGCGTGGCCAGGTCGGTGCCAAGCACCTTGATGCCGATCGGGCTCTTGATGCCGGTGGAGAGCATGTCGATGCGGTCGCGGATCGGCGGCACGAACAGGTTCGTCAAGCCCGGCACGTGCACGGCCCGATCGAGATCGGCCTTGATCCTGGCCATCGTCATGCCGGGGCGCCACTGATCCTTCGGTTTGAGGGTGATGATGGTCTCGAACATCTCCAGCGGCGCCGGATCGGTGGCGGTGTCCGCGCGCCCCGCCTTGCCGAACACGTGGGCCACCTCGGGCACGGTCTTGAGCATGCGGTCGGTGAGCTGCAGCAACTGTGTCGCCTTGCCAGACGACAGTCCAGGCAAGGCCGTCGGCATGTACATCAGCGTGCCTTCGTCCATCGCGGGCATGAACTCGCTGCCAAGGCGGCTGAGCGGCACCAGCGCCGTGAGCAGCACCAAGGCGGCCAGCCCCAGCGTAGCCTTCGGAAAACGCAGCACCGCGTTGAGGATCGGCCGGTACAGCGCGATCAGGCCGCGATTGATCGGATTGGCGTGCTCGGCGCGCAGACGCCCGCGCACCAGATAGCCCATCAGCACTGGCACCAGGGTGACGGCCAACCCCGCGGCGGCGGCCATCGCGTAAGTCTTGGTGAAGGCCAGCGGCTTGAACAGCTTGCCTTCCTGGCCTTGCAGCGCGAACACCGGCACGAACGACAGCGCGATGATCAGCAGGCTCACGAACAGCGCCGGCCCCACTTCCACGGTGGCCTCGGCGATCAGCGCCCAGCGGGCGGCGCCTTGCGGTTCTTGCCCATCGTGCGCGTCGCGCCAGTGCTCCAGGTGCTTGTGGGTGTTCTCGATCATCACGATCGCCGCGTCCACCATCGCGCCGATCGCGATCGCGATGCCACCCAGCGACATCAGGTTCGCGGTGACGCCCTGCAGGTTCATCACGATGAAGGCGGCGAGCACGCCCAGCGGCAGGGTGATCACGGCGACCAGCGCCGAGCGCAGGTGACCGAGGAACAACGCGCACACCAGGGTGACGACGAGAAACTCCTCCAGCAGCTTTCGCCAGACGTTCCCCACGGTGGCCTCGATCAGCTGGGAGCGGTCGTAGGTAGGCACGATCTCGACGCCCGGCGGCAGGCTGCGTTGCAGCTGCGCCAGACGCGTCTTCACCGCCGCAATGGTGGCCTTGGCGTTCTGGCCCGAGCGCATCACGATGATGCCGCCGACCACTTCGCCCTGGCCGTCCAGTTCGGCGAGGCCGCGCCGGAACGTCGGGCCACGCCGAACTGTCGCCAC
This sequence comes from Rhodanobacter sp., assembly GCA_024711345.1. GTDB lineage: Bacteria > Pseudomonadota > Gammaproteobacteria > Xanthomonadales > Rhodanobacteraceae > Rhodanobacter. The sequence continues at coordinate 85,667 of JANJTA010000012.1, forward strand.
GTCGCGCAGCCGCACCGGCACGCCGTTCGTGTTGGCGACGATCGGCACGTTCTCGAAATCCGCGCGGGTCTTGAGATACCCCTCGCTGCGTACCATCAACTCGGCCTCGCCCTGCTCGATCACCGAGCCGCCGTTGGCGCCGTTGGCGGCGCGCACGGCATCGACGAGCTGCGTCACCGTGAGACCGCGCGCGGCCAGCGCCTGCGGATCGGGCACGATCTGCCAGGCGCGGTCCATGCCACCCAGCGTGGCCACCTCGGCGACGCCCGGTACGGTCTTCAATTGGAAGCGCAGGTTCCAGTTCTGCAGCGCGGTGAGCTGGCCGATGTCGTGCCGGCCGGTGCGGTCGACCAGCGCGTACTCGTAGATCCAGCCCAGCCCGGTGGCATCCGGACCAAGCGCGGGATTGACGCCGGCCGGCAGGCGGTCACGCGCCTGGCTCAGGTACTCCAGCACGCGCGAGCGCGCCCAATAGAGATCGGTGCTGTCGCTGAACAACACGTCCACGTAGGAGTCGCCGAAGAACGAGTACGCGCGCACCGTGGTCGCGCCGGGCACCGACAACATGGTGGTGGCCAGCGGATAGGTCACCTGATCCTCCACCACCTGCGGCGACTGGCCGGGGTAGCTGGTGCGGATGATGACCTGGGTGTCGGACAGGTCCGGTAGCGCATCGATCGAGGTATGCCACGCCGAGAGCACCCCGACCGCCGCCAGCGCCAGCGCGGCCAGCAGCACGAAGAGGCGATACCGGATCGAAACGCGGATCAGCGCGGCGATCATCGTTCGTCTCCCATCGGCATGCCCGGCATGGCGGTGCTGGCCGCCGGTGCGGGTGCGGACTCGCCCGTCTGCATCCGTTGCAATGCGCCGGACAGGCTGGCCTCCGAATCGATCAGGAATTGGCCGGACACCACCACGCGCTCAACGCCGGAAAGCCCCGCGAGAATCTCGGTGTAGCCGCCGGCCGAACGACCAAGGCGCACCGCCACCGGCCGGAACTGCCCGTTGCCTTCGGCCACGATCACCCGCGGTGTGTCGCTGCCAGTGGCGATCACCGCATCGTCGGGCACCACCGGTTCGGGCGAACCCGCCGCCGGCTGCAGCTCCACACTGACGAACATGCCGGGACTCAGCGCGTGGTCCGGATTGGCCAGCACGATGCGCGCACGCTGGGTGCGAGTCATGGCGTCGATATCCGGCAGCAGGGTTTCCATCTGGCCGCGGAACACCTGGCCGGGCAAGGCCGTCGCACGCACGGTCACCGGTGTGCCGGCATGCACCATGCCGGCTGCGGCCTGCGGCAACGCGGCCTCTACCCACACGGTGGACAGGCCGTTGAGCGTCATCAAGGTTTGCCCGGCACCGACCTGCTGACCTTCGCGCACGTCCAGCGCCGTGACCACGCCGTCCTGTGGCGCGTGCAGCGTGATGTAGCCGTCCCGTTCCGAGGCGATGTCCCGTGCGGTCAGGCCCAGTACCTGCAGCCGCTGTCGCGCGGCTGCGCGCAACGCCTGCGCGTCAGGGGACTGCGCGTGCTGCAACGCGCGGTATTCGGCAATCGCGCTGCTCCACTGCGGCGCCAGCAGTTCGGCCAACGGCTGCCCGGCCTTGACGGCGGTGTACGGCGCGCGTACGTCAAGCCGCTCCACCGTCGCGTCGACACGCGCGCTCACGGTGACGGCGTCGCGCAGGTTCCAGCTCACGGTGCCGGGCACTTGAAGCTGGGCCGCCAATACCCGGCGCACTACAGGTGCGGTGCGCACGCCCAGGTTCTGCACGGTGGCCGGATCGATGCGCACCACGTTCTTGTCGGTGCTGCCGCCATTCGCATACTTGGGCACCATTTGCATGCCCATCGGCGACAAGCCGGGATGGTCGAAGTGCTGCTCGGGCACCATCGTGTCGTACCAGTACAGCACCTTGCGTTGTGTGCTCGAGGACGCGCTGGCCGGCGTCGACGCGGAGCCGACATGGTGACCACCGACATACCCCAGCGCTAGCAACACGGCGGCACCCGCCAGCGCGCCGATCACGATACCGATCCGTTTCATGGCAGGTTCTCCGAAGACAGAGTGGATTCGGGCAGCAGATAGGCCAAGGCGGCCCAAGCGCGGGCGCGGGCGGCCAGTGCATCGGCGTAGCTCAGACGCAACGCGATCTCGTCGCGTCGTGCATCCAGCCACGGCTGCAGCGTGCCGCCGCCACGATAGGCGGCCAGCGCCACCCGGCTGCGGTCACGCGCCAGCGGCAGCAGCGCCGTGCGATCGCGTGCGATCTGCCGCCCCCAGCCCTGCCAGGCGGCGACGTCGCGCGCGACGGTTTCGCGTTGCGCGCGGCGGGCATCCTCGTGCGCCGACTCGACCGCATCGCGTTGCGCCTGCTTCGCGCTGATGTCGCGGTCTTGCCGGTTGCGCGTGAACAGCGGCAGGCTCACGCCGACCTGCACCATCACCATGTCGGACAGATACGGCGCACGGTGACCGTAGGTCACGTCCACACTCCAGTCCGGATGCTTCGAGGCGCGCGCCTGCGCCAGCGCGGCGTCGGCCACCTGCTCGCGGGCTTGCCACGCCTGCATTGGCGCCTGCCGATCGGTGTGCTGTTCGAGTTGATCCGGCGCGACCGGCAACTGGTCGAAGTCCGGGGCGTCCGCCAGCGCAGTCGGTACGTCGCCCAGCCAGCGTTGCAAGGACGCGTTTGCCGCCTGCAGATCGGCGTCGGCGGCTTCGATCCGGTTGGCCAGCGTCAGCGCCTCGGCCTGTGCCGCCAGTACGTCCGCCGCACTGCCGGTGCCGCCGTGCAACCGCGCCTTGGCGACCTGCGCCGCGAGGGTGCTTTCGTCGCGCAAAGTTTCCAGCAAAGCGCGCTGCTGCGTGGCTGCCCATACGCCGATCCAAGCGTCGGCGATGCGCTCGCGCACGCTCTGTGCGGTGGCGGTGCGGTCGGCCTCGGCGGCATCGACCTGCGCGGCGGCAAGCGAACGATCCGCCGCGCGCGCCGCGTGCGAAGGAATCGCCTGCATCACGCCGATCGTGCGCATGGTCATCGTGTCCGAGCGCAGGCTGAAGGCGCCCGGAGCGGTGACTGGAAAGTTGGAGACACCGAAGGTCAGCGACGGATCGGGCAGGCGCCCCGCACGCACGGCTTCATCGCGCCTTGCGTCGAGATCGGCGTTGCGCGCGGCGAGCAATGGCGCATGGATCACGCCCTGCCGCACGGCGGCGTCGAGTGTCAGGGGAGGCGCACCGGCGGTTTGGGCCGTGGCAACAGTCACCGATCCGCCCAGGATAATAAGCAGAGCCCATGCGCAACGGCGCCGGGCCAAACAGGAAAGCAGCATGAGGGTTCACTCCCGTGATCGATCAGGCGTCGCGCCACGCAGGCACGACGGCACCTCGGCGATGGCCGGGAGGCGCTAGATCAACAGGGAGCAGAACCGCAGGGTGGGAGGTGGATCGGGACGATGCAGGGCCGTGTTCGGCAGGGCGATCCGATCTGCTGTGTTCGCAAGGATCCCCAGCGTCGTGGGCGACGTCGAAGCGAGCAGAAGCGGTGGCACCGTCGGCAGGCTGGCATCGTGCGTCGATACCGTCGTGCCGGCGCAGTGTTCGGTACAACGCGGATCCACACCGTGCTGATGCGAGGTTGGCATCTTTGCCGTAGATCCCATGCCCATAGCCGCACAGTGACTCGTCATGGCGACGTTTATCGGGGCAGTGGGCAAGGTGCAGGCGTAGGCCGCCATGGCCAGTTGCTGGAACAGCAGACAGAACAGCGAGACAACAGTCCAAAGGACTCGGCGACGACGGCTGATGTGAAAGCGTTTGCGCATGGCACTGTCATCATAGCGCAGCTGGAGTCGAGTCCAGTCAAGGGGCGACAGTGTGGATGGTGCACCACTCCAGCGATCCTCAGGAGGAGCCTGATGGGGTGTCGATAGTGAGGCATGAATGACCTCGATTTGGTCTTGACATCGGCAGATTCCATGCGTACCGTTCGCCCGCCGCCAGAAAGCCTCTCTGCCTTCCGGTGGCACTTCCCAGACAACCAAACCACGAGAAATGGACAGTTACCCTCCTAGTCGATACGCCAGCTTCGGACGCACCGTGCCGGTGTTGGCGTGCCCGTTGAACAACGCAAGCCCTGACGGCGGCCGCGCTCGGTCGGCCGGCGCTTTCCACGACTAGGAAAGTCCGGCTCACCTGCCGCGCCACCGTTGGCGCGAACAAGGTGAGCCATGAACAAGCTGTACCTGCACGCAGTCCGTCGTCGCGCGGCTGGTGCCCTTCACTCCCACAATGTCCCGCGCGGTTCTTGGAACCGTGCGCGTGTCGTCGTGGCCACGACGCCCTTGCATCGCATCGTCCCCATGCGCGCGCAATGGCAGCGCAACACCGCCACCGGTGCGCTGGAATGCCGCTGGGTTTGCGATGCACTGGCCGCGCCGCGGGCGACCCGAAACAAGACGCGTCTTGCCGCCAGTGTCCCCATGCCCCGGCCGCTTCGCGGCGCTGGCTTGCGCCCTCCGTTGCGTCAACGTGTTCGAGGATGAGTTCCATGCGACCTCCCCCTGCCGGTAACACGCCCTTCCTTCCACACTTCCGTCTGGACGCGCACGCGCTGCGCGCCGCCCGCATCGCGCCGATGTGAGCTGGCTCGCGTCCGTGTCGCCCTTGCGGCGAACCACGAGAACCGAGCCATGCAACTCTTCCTGTACACCCGTCGACCGCTGCACACGTCGAACCCGTTGCTCAACGTCTACTTTTCCTGTCGCACTGCCCGGCCGTCATCGCCTGGCCTGGTGGTGACGCTGCTACGCGCCGCGGTACATGGGTATCGCGGCCTTTGGCAGGCACGCCGCGCCCGCAACGCCTGAGAACCCGCGAGCCCCGGCGCCGATGCGCGCAGGGGCTGTCCTGTGCGCGCCGGTGGTTTCGCTGCTGGCCAGAGAAACGGAAGACATGCCCATGATGAACATCCATTTCGTCGGCGAGTGGTTCGACTGCTGCGCTCCCGAAGCACTGCTCATGGATCCCGAAGCGGTCCGTACCCATTGCGAACTGCTGGTGGCGCGCCGTCACCTGCCCATCCGCTACGGCCACTTCACCACCACGGCCGCGCAGGGTGTGATCGGTGCGATGACCGGCAACGGTATCCATCTGGTGGTGTGCACTTTCGCGGAACGCAACGCCGTGACAGCCGACCTGTTCGTGGAAGAAAGCGAACCGGCCGAAATCGCCGCCGCCATGCAGGTCTTCCACGGCCTGCGCGATGCGTTCCGTCCGCTGCGGGCACTGCTCCATCGCGTGCAGCCTGATGGCCTCGCGTTGCCTGTGCGGGGCCGCACGCCGTGCAAGCCCACCGAGGTATTCGCCACCAAACCGATCTTCCGCACCGCCTGATACGCAGGTGGCCGCCCCCGATGGCGCGCCATCTCCCCGACCACAGTCCAACGACAGGCCTTCGCCATGAACACCGCCGTCAACCTCAAGGAAGCCAGCGAGCACGCCGTGCTCGATACCGCCCACGTGGGCGATATTCGCGGCGCGCTCGGCACCATCGCCCACAACGATCATGCACGACGCGATGGCTGGGGTGCGCGCTTGCGCACCCTGCTGGCCATTCTCGGCCCAGGCCTGATCGTGATGGTCGGCGACAACGACGCTGGCGCATTCAGCACCTACACGCAGGCCGGCCAGAACTACGGCACGGTGCTGCTATGGACGCTATCGTTGCTGATCCCCGTGCTGTATGTGAATCAGGAGATGGTGCTGCGACTTGGCGCAGTGACCGGCGTGGGCCACGCTCGCCTGATCCTGGAACGCTTCGGCAAGTTCTGGGGCGCGTTCAGCGTGATCGATCTTTTCATCCTCAACGCGCTCACCATCGTCACCGAGTTCATCGGCATCAGCTTAGGTCTGGATCACCTTGGGCTATCACGCGATTGGGGTGTAGCGATTTCGGCGGTGCTCATCATCCTCACGGCCTCCACCGGCAACTTTCGCCGCTTCGAACGGTTTGCCTTGCTGCTGGTGGTGGGCAGCCTGGTGCTGGTGCCGGTGCTACTGATGGTGCACCCGCCCTTGTCGCAGATCGCGCACAACATGGTTGTGCCCAGCATGCCGAAGGGTGCGCCGCTGAGCGACGTGATGCTGCTCATCATCGCCATCGTGGGTACCACGGTCGCGCCGTGGCAACTGTTCTTCCAGCAGAGCTATGTGATCGACAAGCGCATCACGCCCCGCTTCATGGGCTACGAGAAAGCGGATCTCTGGATCGGCATCGTGCTGGTCATCATCGGCGCGGTGGCCATGATCGCGTTCACCGCAGCCACCTTTGCCGGCCGTCCGGAAATGGGCCAGTTCGCCGATGCGGGCGCGGTGGCTGCAGGCATTGCCAAATATGTGGGAAACACGCCCTCGGTGCTGTTCTCGATCGCCCTGATCGATGCCAGCATCATCGGTGCTTCGGCCGTCTCGCTCTCGACCGCCTATGCCATCGGCGACGTGCTGGCGGTGAACCACTCTCTGCACCGCAAGCCTTCGGAAGCCAAGCTGTTCTACGCGGTATATGCCCTGTTGATCGCCGTGTCCGCCGGCTTGGTGCTGATCCCGAATGCACCGCTTGGCCTCATCACCAATGCCGTGCAGACCCTGGCGGGCATCCTGCTGCCGGGCGCATCGGTGTTCTTGCTGCTGCTGTGCAACGACAAGGCCGTGTTGGGCCCCTGGGTGAACAAGCCGCTCACCAACATATTCACGAGCGCGGTGGTGGGGGTGCTGGTGCTGCTGTCGGTCATCCTCACCGCCTCGGTGCTGTATCCCTCGATCACCAGTGCGCAGATCATCGGCGTGCTGATCGGCGGCGGCGTATTGATGCTGGTGCTCGGTTTGGCTGTCGCGATCCTGCGCCGGCGCCGTCCCGCGCCCACGGTGCCGATGGCCAGCTCCAGCGTCGACAAGGCCGAATGGCGCATGCCGCCGCTGCACAAGCTACCGCCGGCGCAGATGAGCGTGCGGCGGCGGATCTGGCTGGGCGTGCTGCGTGCCTATCTGGCGGCGGCACTGATCCTGGCCATCGTCAAGGTCGTGCAAGTCCTGATCGCCAAGGCCTAATGGAGCGACGGGCATGAGGAACATCCTGCTTACGGCGTGGTTCCGGCTCAGCCAGCCTCCGTCGCGTTGACCTCGCGCTGGCCGCAGGGGCGGCCAGCCACTCCGATTTCTTCATCGCACCGTCGAGATCAGTGGACGCGCCATGCGTCCGCTGCGGGCCACGTTGCGCCCTAAAACATCCATCGGATACGCCTCCATGAAAATCCAGACTCGAATCTCGCGAACCTCGCTCTCCCTGTGGCTGCTGTGGCTGGGCGCCACGGCCTGCGTGACTCCCATCCACGCGCAGGACGCGCTCACTACCACGGATGTCGATCGCAGCCCCACGCCGTCGCCGCCCCGGAGCAAAGGCAACGGCGACACCCGCGAGGAGAACTTCAACATCCACGCCCAGACCACCTATGTTTACCAAAACAAGCATGGCTTCAGTGCGCCCTACACGGGTCCGCAGAGCCTGAGCGCCACGCCGGAGTACAGCTACACGTGGACGGCGACTGCATACATCGGGGCGCGCTTCTGGACAGGCGGTGAGCTGTATCTCGATCCCGAGGTCGTGGTGGGCAGACCGCTCTCCCATCTTTTTGGCCTTGCCAGCATCCAGAACGGCGAAATCCAGAAGAACGGCGGCACACGGCCACGGGGTTACTGGGCACGTTGGTTCCTGCGGCAGACCTTCAACCTCGGCGGCGACAGCACGCACGTGGATGACGGCCCCAACCAGTTGGCCAGCAACTATGACTCCCGTCGGTTCGTCATGACGCTGGGCAAGATCACCCTGACGGATCTGTTCGAGAAGAACACCTACGCCAACGACCCGCGCACCCAGTTCCTGAATTGGGCGCTGATCACCCACGGCGCCTGGGACTACGCGGCCGATGCGCGCGCCTACACCATCGGCGGCGCTGGCGAGTTGTACTGGGACAACTGGGTATTCCGCGTAGGACGATTCATGCAGCCCAAGGTCGCCAACGGCACCACGCTCAACGAAAACATCGGGCGTTACCACGGCGACGAGGTCGAGGTGGAGCACGACTACAAACTCGGCGACTTGCCGGGCTTGGTTCGGGTGCTGGCATTCCGCAATCACGAGCTGGCCGGCAGCTACACCGACGCGCTCGCCCTGGCGCAAGCCACCAACAGCCTTCCGGATGTCAATGCCGTGCTCAAGCCATCCTCCAAGGTCGGTTGGGGCGTTAGCTTCGAGCAGCGGCTCGGCAACGATGTCGGTGTGTTTCTACGCGCCAGCGGCGCCAACGACCGCATCGAGGAATTCACGTTTACCGAGATCGATAACGACTTGTCGGCTGGCGTGTCCATCAACGGCACATCATGGGGACGCTCGGAGGATGTACTGGGGGTGGCTTTCTCAACGACCGGGCTGAACCGCCAGCACCGGGAGTATCTTGCTGCCGGCGGTCTGGGCGGGTTTCTCGGCGATGGCCAGCTCAGCCACTACGCCAGGGAGGAGGTGCTGGAGGCTTACTACAACTATCGTCTGTTCAAAGGTGTCGAGATCAGTCCCGATGTCCAGTTGATCCGTAACCCCGGTTACAACGCGGATCGTCGCGGCCCGGTGTTCATTGGCGGAATCCGCCTGCATTTGGAAATTTAACTGGCACGGAACGCCCCGTTTCTGGCGAGAAACGGGGCGTTCTATCCCGAGCAACTGCCTGCATGGATCTTTTTCGCAACCGCGATCTACGCCATGCATTGGATCGTTGAGCAGATCAGCCATAACACTAGCGCGCACGCGAGCCTACGCGCTTCGCAGTTGATTCCCCGAGTACATAGCTGGAAGAAGATTGGCGGCCAGTAGCATGATCCGCATGCATGCCCCCGAGTTGCGCAGATATAGTCAATCATGCGAATGCTGGTGGTGGATATCCGGATAATGCGGGTGACTGTGCGTGATCGGTTCGTGGGTATGCGGGTGCGTATGCGGCTCCTGGCCATCCCACTCGAAATCGTGCGTGTGCTGGTGATGCGCGTCGTGCACATGGCAATGGGTGTGGGTCATCGCTTCGTGGGTGTGCAAGTGCTCGTGGTGCTCGGTCAGGTGCAGCCATACGCCCGCGCCCATTAACACCGCCGCTATCAAGAACATCGGCGAGGCATGGTCACCGAAGGCAAGGATTGCGATCGCCGCCCCCATGAACGGCGCCGTCGAAAAGTACGCGCCGGAGCGTGCCGATCCCAATCCACGCAGGGCGAGCACGAACAACACCAGGCTGATGCCGTACCCGAACAGCCCGACCGCCATCGCTTCGCCGATGGCAGGAGCCGCAGGCACACGCGCACCGAGCATGAGCGCGATTCCGGTATTGACCACGCCGGCCACGGTTCCCTTGAGTCCGGCCAGGAACAGTGCGTCGGACGCAGAGACCTTGCGCGTGAAATTGTTGTCCAGCGCCCAGCACAGGCAGGCACCCGCGATCCACCACGCGCCCCAGCCCAGGCCGACTGTTCCGGGAGAGGAGCTTGGCCAAGCCAGGAACACGGCACCCGCAACAATCAGCGCCATCCCCAGCACAACGCGACGGTCCGTGTTCTCGCGGAACACGACCCATGCCAGTACGGCCGTCAGCACCGCTTCGAGATTCAGCAACAGCGACGCCGATGCCGCCGACGTCGTCGTGAGTCCAAGCATCAGCGCCAGCGGGCCGAGTACCCCACCAAAGCCAATCGCGAGCAGCAGCCAGAGCCACTCGCGTCCGGAGAGGGACGGGGTATGCCAGCCGCGATCACGCATCAGCCGAATCAGCCCAAGACCGATGCCGCTTCCGAGGTAAAGCAGCCCGGCCAACAGCACCGGCGACAGGTCGTGCAGCAGTTGCTTTGCGAATGGCGTGCTCGCACCGAACAGCAGCGCGGCGAGCAGCGCCGTCCAAATGGTCGAGGGGAGGTTAGCGATTCGAGACATGCGCGCAGGGTAAATTGGGTGGTCTAGCCAACGCCGCCTAACGTGGCCATCAAGCGATGGTATCAAGATCGCTCATTGACAGAGCTGAAGAACAGGTGGGGGCTGTTTAGGCCGAGGTTGGGCGGTGGTTAGACGGGTCGGTGGCGCCGCGTGGTGGGGCAGGTAGGGTGAGCGCCCCACCAGGTCGACCGAAATCCGATGTGCACGGAGCCAGCCACTCGGATCATCCCTTGTTGCCCAACTTTTCCATGGTTCAATGTCCCCAGATTGAGCGCCGATTCCGAAAATTCGGCTGATTTAAGGTATCTCGTTGATTTTCCGTGAGAAAGAACTTGGACGTCTAGTAGGTTTTGAATCGAGGACTTGGACGGTACTTGGACGTCATTTCGCACCCCCTCAGGCCCCCAGCATGCTATTAGCATGTAAATCCGCCAAAACAGTACATAAATAGCAAGAGCCAAAATCTTGAAATGATTGACAAAAATGACAAAGAGGCGCATGCTAATTGGTTGGCCGCCCACTCTCCCGGCATGCGCCAGTACCTGTCGGCCAAGGCGGCGCACCCGGACGTGCTGCTGTTCTTCCGCATGGGCGATTTCTACGAGCTGTTCTACGACGACGCGCGCAAGGCGGCGCGATTGCTCGACATCACCCTGACCCAGCGCGGGCAGTCGGGCGGTGCGCCCATCCCGATGGCCGGCGTGCCCTACCACGCGGCGGAAAATTACCTGGCGCGGCTGGTGCGGCTGGGCGAATCGGTGGCGATCTGCGAGCAGATGGGCGACCCGGCGCTGGCCAAGGGCATCGTCGAGCGCAAGGTGGTGCGCGTCGTCACGCCGGGCACGGTGACCGACGCCGCGCTGCTGGAGGAGCGCCGCGACAACCTGCTGCTGGCGATCGCCGCCGGCGCGCACGGCGCCTGCGGGCTGGCCTGGGTCGACCTGTCCAGCGGCCGCTTCCTGCTCAGCGAAGTGCCGAATGCCGAGGCGCTGGCCGCCGAACTGGCGCGGCTGCAGCCGGCCGAGACCCTGGTTGCGGAAGACGTGGCGTGGCCGAAACTGGTCAGCACCTTGCCCGGACTGCGCAAGCGGCCACCGTGGCACTTCGACGGCGATGCCGCAAAGCGCGAGCTGAACCGCTTCTTCGGCACCCGCGACCTCGGCGGCTTCGGCGCGGACAGGTTGCCGCTGGCGGTCGCTGCCGCCGGCTGCCTGCTCGGCTACGTGGAGGAAACCCAGAAAAGCGCACTGCCGCACCTCACCGGCATGGCGGTGGAAAGCGCCAGCGAGACCATCGCGCTGGACGCCGCCACGCGCCGCAACCTGGAGCTGGACACTCATCCCAGTGGCCGCACCGAACACACCCTGCTCGGCGTGCTCGACGAGACGGTGACGCCCATGGGCGCCCGCCTGCTGCGCCGCTGGCTGACCCGGCCGCTGCGTTCGCGCGAACTGCTGCGCCAGCGCCACCAGGCGATCGGCGCGCTGATCGACAGTCGCCGTTACGACAACCTGCGCGAACAGCTGCGCGGTATCGGCGATCTCGAACGCATCCTCGCCCGCGTGGCGCTGCGCTCGGCGCGCCCGCGCGACCTGTCGACCCTGCGCGACGGCTTGCTGGCCGCACCGCAGCTGCGGGCGCGCATCGCGGATCTGGACAGCCCGCTGCTGCACGCCCTGGTCGAACGCATCGGCGACCATGCCGACAGCGCCGCCCTGCTCGCCCGCGCCGTGGTCGAACAGCCGCCGGTGCTGCAGCGCGACGGCGGCGTGATCGCCGACGGCTACGACGCCGAACTCGACGAGCTGCGCCGGCTGTCCACCCACGCCGACCAGTTCCTGGTCGAGCTGGAGGAACGCGAGAAAGCCGCCAGCGGCATCACCACGCTGAAGGTCGGCTACAACCGCGTGCACGGCTACTACATCGAGATCACCAAGGCACAGTCGGACAAGGCGCCCACGCATTACACGCGCCGGCAGACCACCAAGAACGCCGAGCGCTACATCACCGAGGAACTGAAGGCGTTCGAGGACAAGGTGCTGTCGGCGAAGGAACGCTCGCTGATGCGCGAACGCGCGCTGTACGAGGCGCTGCTGGACACGCTCACCGAAAAACTCGAACCGCTGAAAACCGCCGCCGCCGCGATGGCCGAGCTGGACGTGCTGGCCACCCTGGCCGAGCGCGCCGAGGCGCTGGACTGGAGCGCCCCGCAGCTTACCGACGAGCCGGGCATCGCGATCGAGCGCGGCCGCCATCCGGTGGTCGAGAAAGTCCGCGACGAGCCGTTCGAGCCGAACGACCTGAAGCTCGACGACACCCGCCGCATGCTGGTGATCACCGGCCCGAACATGGGCGGCAAGTCCACCTACATGCGCCAGAACGCGCTGATCGTGCTGCTCGCGCACATCGGCAGCTACGTGCCGGCGGCGCGCGCGGTGATCGGTCCGATCGACCGCATCTTCACCCGTATCGGCGCCGGCGACGACCTCTCGCGCGGCCAGTCCACCTTCATGGTGGAGATGAGCGAGACGGCGAACATCCTGCACAACGCCACCGCACAGAGCCTGGTGCTGATGGACGAGGTCGGCCGCGGCACCAGCACCTACGACGGCCTGGCGCTGGCCCGCGCCGCGGCCGTGCACCTGGCGCGGCAAAGCCGCGCCTACACGTTGTTCGCCACCCACTACTTCGAGCTGACCGAACTGGCCGCGCAGATCGACGGCATCGCCAACGTGCACCTCGACGCCGTCGAGTACCACGACCGTGAACGCGGCGACCAGCTGGTGTTCATGCACGCGGTGAAGGAAGGTCCGGCCAACCGCAGCTTCGGCCTGCAGGTGGCCGCGCTGGCCGGTCTGCCGAAGTCGGTGATCGCCGACGCCAAACGCACGCTCGCCGAACTCGAGCGCGGCATGCAGCCGCACGCCGGCGCGCCCGCGCCGGCTGCCGATGCCTCGCCGCAACTGGGCCTGTTCGCTCCCGCGCAGCCTTCCGCCGCCGAGCGGGCGCTGGAAGACATCGACCCGGATGCGCTGACCCCGCGCGAAGCGCTGGAAGTGCTGTACCGCCTGAAACGGCTGGGCTGACCGCGCCCGGCGGGCAACGTTGTTGCCCGCCACCACCTTGCGCTCACGCCGCATTGGCGATGCTGGACTGCCGGGACCGTCCGTGGCCGCCCCGGCCATAGCCATGCACTATCGCCGGCATCGGAACATTCGAATTCCGTTGCTCACCATGCCTGCGTAGATTGACCGGATACCCGAGCCATCCCCAGGAGCCCGCCATGAGCCAGAACCGCAAGACGCTGACCACCGACGCCGGCACGCCGCTGGCCGACAATCAGAACAGCCTCACCGCCGGCCCGCGCGGTCCGCTGCTGGTGCAGGACGTGGCGTTGTTCGAGAAGCATGCGCACTTCAACCGCGAGCGCATTCCCGAGCGCGTGGTGCACGCCAAGGCCTCCGCCGCGTTCGGCACGCTCACCGTCACCCATGACATCACCAGGTTCACCCGCGCCAGCGTGTTCAAGCCGGGCACGGTCACGCCGATGCTGGCGCGCTTCTCCACCGTGGCCGGCGAACGCGGCGCGGCGGATGCCGAGCGCGACGTGCGCGGCTTCGCGCTGAAGTTCTACACCGGGGAAGGCAACTGGGACCTGGTCGGCAACAACACGCCGGTGTTCTTCATCCGCGACCCGTACAAGTTCCCCGACTTCATCCACACCCAGAAACGCGACCCGCGCACGAACATGCGCAACGCCACCGCGATGTGGGACTACTGGTCGCTGTCGCCCGAATCGCTGCACCAGGTCACCACGCTGATGAGCGACCGCGGCATCCCGGCCACGTTGCGCCACATGCACGGCTTCGGCAGCCACACCTACAGCTTCTGGAACGAAGCCGGCGAGCGTTACTGGGTGAAGTTCCACTTCAAGACACAGCAGGGCATCCGCAACCTCACCAACGCCGAGGCGGCCAGGCTGATCGGCGAGGATCGCGAATCACACCAGCGCGACCTGTACGAGGCGATCGAGCGCAAGGATTTCCCGAAGTGGACGCTGTACGTGCAGATCATGCCGGAGGTCGATGCCGGGAAGACCTGGTACAACCCGTTCGACCTGACCAAGGTGTGGCCACACAAGGACTATCCGCTGATCGAGGTCGGCGTGATGGAACTCAACCGCAACCCCGACAACTACTTCGCCCAGGTCGAGCAGTCCAGCTTCTCGCCGGCCAACGTGGTGCCCGGCATCGGCTTCTCGCCGGACAAGGTGCTGCAGTTCCGCCTGTTCTCCTACGCCGACGCGGCGCGCTACCGGCTGGGCGCCAACCACGACCAGCTGCCGGTGAACCAGCCGCGCTGCCCGGTGCACAACTACGCCCGCGACGGGTCGATGCGCTACGGCGACAACGGCGGCGGCAGCGTGAACTACGAGCCGAACTCGTTCGGCGGCCCGGTCGAGGACCCGTCGGTGAAGGAGCCGCCGCTGCGGATCTCCGGCGACGCCGATCGCTACGACCACCGCGCCGGCAACGACGACTACCGGCAACCCGGCGACCTGTTCCGGCTGATGAGCGAGCCCCAGCAACAGCAGCTGTTCGACAACATCGCCGCCGCGATGCAGGGCGTGCCGGAAGACATCGTGCGCCGCCAGCTCGGCCACTTCGCCAAGGCCGATCCGGCCTACGCGGCGGGCGTGGCCAGGGCGCTGGGGCTGGCGATCTGACGCGAACCGTCAGCCGATGCCGTGAACCACCTGCAAAGTGGCTTGCGGCATCGCGGCCGTGCCGGTCAGGCGGGGTGCGGTTTGCGGATCGGGCATCGCGATGTCGGGAATGTTGGCCAGTTCGTCCGCCGAGAGTCCCTCCGCCAGCGCCGGCGCGACAACAGCGGCAGTCGCCGCCGCGGGCAAACGGCCGTCCAGACGTCCGCTGCGCACCAGCTGGCCGATGCGCAGGTAGACCTCGTCGCGGTCGAACGGCTTCTGCATGAAGTCGTCGGCGCCGAAGCGCTGCACGTAGAACTGCTCGGTCGCCTGCGGATTGCCGCTGATCATCACGATCGGGATGTCGCGGGTCAGCGGGTCGTGGCGCAGCCTGCGCAGCACCGCGAAACCGTTCGTGCCGGGCATCACCACGTCGAGGAAGATCAGCGCCGGCCGCTCGCGGCGGGCCAGCTCGATGGCCTCCACGCCATCGGTGGCCTTGAGCACGGCGTAGCCGTCCTGGTGCAGCATCTTGCCGAGCACCGCGCAGATCGTGGGCGAGTCATCCACCACCAGCATGCGTGCGCCGAGCGCGGCCTGCGGCTCGACACGATGCCCGTCGGCAGTCTGGCTGCCCAGCAGGCGCTTGAAGAAACCGAGACCGTTCATCAGTGCGTGTCCGTCCATGCGAGCCTCCCGGCTTTGTGAGATGGCGGCGCCAACTCTTTGGATTGGCGTGAATATTCCCGCAGATCCGGCGGGCGTTCTGCGATGCACTGCTCAGCGGCTATCTCGAAGCCGTCGCAGTTCGCGCCGCGCCTGCTTGTCCGGGCGCTTCGGCGGGCCGCCGGGGCCGACCAGGCGGCGCTGCTCGCGAGCCAGCTCGCGCGCCACACGGCTGGCCGCGGTCTCGACGTACAGCGCCTGCGCCGCGGCGGCGGGACCGCGCTGGTCGGACAGCGCCAGCACTTCGACTTCCAGCCGTTCCTCGCCTCGGCCGATCTTCAACCGGTCGCCCGCGTGCAGGGTCTTGGCCGGCTTGCAGCCGGCGCCGTTGACGTCGACGCGACCGCCGTCGATCGCCTGCTTGGCGAGGCTGCGCGTCTTGAAGAAGCGCGCGGCCCACAGCCACACGTCGGCGCGCACGTCGGTCATCGGTGGAGCGGGCGGCTTGCTCATCGCGCGGATTGTCGCGCGATTGCGGCGGTTCAGGCGTGACCGTCGGGCGGCAGCAGGTCGTGCGGGTCCGGCATCGCAATGTCCGGAATGGCGGCATGCTCGGCTGCGCTCGGCTCGGGCTCGGCCGGGAGCCTCTCCGCCTCCGCCCGCTGGCGCACCACCAGTCGCCCGCTGCGGGTGAGGTTGTCGATGCGCGCGAACACCTCGCTGCGGCCGAACGGCTTCTTCATGAAATCGTCGGCGCCGAAACGCTGTACGTAGAACTGCTCGGTCGCCTGCAGGTTGCCGCTGATCATCACGATCGGGATGTCGCGGGTCAGCAGGTCATGACGCAACGCGCGCAACACCGCGAAGCCGCTCATGCCCGGCATCACGATGTCGAGGAAGATCAGGTCGGGGCGCTCCGCGCGGGCAAGTGCCAGCGCACTTTCGCCGTCCGCTGCCTTCAGCACCACGTGACGGTTCTGCGCCAGCATCTTGCCGAGCACCGCGCGGATGGTCGGCGAGTCGTCCACCACCAGGATGCAGGCTTCCTTCGGCTCGCCGCTGCGCGGCGCCGCGCGGCGCTCGCCGTGATCGCCGAACATGCGCTTGATCAGATCGAAACCTGCCATGACACGAGCTCCCCCAGCCCATGAGACTGCGCGCTAGTCTCGGGGCAGGGCGGGCCCGGTGCAAGGGAGCCCTACCCGCCCAGCAGCCCGTTGGCCAGCGGCACGGTAAGCAGCGACAGCACGATGCCGGCGCCCAGCACGGTATTGACCAGCGCCGGCTCCAGGCCGTACTCACCGGCCAGGATCGCCGCCGACACCATCGGCGCCATCGCGGCCTGCAGCACGCCGACGGTCAGCACCAGCCCGTCGACCCCGGCGGCGGTGCCCACCGCCCAGCACAGCAGCGGCGCCAGCAGCAGTTTCCAGCCCAGCCCCCAGCTGGCCGCGCCGAGCTGGCGCTGGCCGGGTTGAAAGCGGAGCTGCAGGCCGACCGAGAACAAGGCCAGCGGCGTCAGCGTGGCGCCGACCGGCGCGAACACGCCCTCGATCAGCGCGGGCCAGCCGCCGCACAGGCCTGCAATGACGCCCACCACCAGCGCGATGAAGGCTGGAAAGGTGACGATGCGACGGACGATCGGGCGCAGCTGCAGGGTGCGCCCCGAGTAGACCGAAGCCACCACGATGCCGGCCGAAGCCAGCACCGGAAACGCGCCGAGCTGGTCGGCCACCACCGCCAGCGCCAGACCCGCCTTGCCGTGCAGGGCCTCGACCATCGGGTAGCCCATGTACGCGGTATTGCCCAGCCCGCACACCAGGATCAGCGCGCCGGTACGCTGGCGCGACCAGCCCAGCCGCGGCCCGAGCAGGCCGAACAGCAGCCACGCGCCGCCGAAGGTGAGCCACATGGCCGCCACCGGAAACCACAGCTGCGGATCGAACTTCAGCTTCGGGATCAGCTCCAGCACCAGCGCCGGCAGCGCCACGTTGAGCACCCACCAGTTGATGCCCGGCACCATCCCCGCCGGCGGCTGCGCGTAGCGCGCCACCAGGGCACCGAGGATCAGGCAGGCGAACAGCAGCAACATCGCGCTCATCAGGTGGAACACCGCGGCGAAAGCTGGTCATTATAGGGATCGCAGGCGGTACGCCGACGGCAACCGGCAGGCGGCCCGACGCTTTCGGGGATAATCCCGACCTGCCCCGCCCGCGGAGACTTCGCCATCCCCATGAACGACCCGCTCCATCTCGCCCACGGGCTGGCCGGCGACCACACGCCGCCGGACTGGCCGCCGCTGACCGCCGGCGAGGTCGCGGCGCTGCTGCGCGGCTACCCTGCGCTCGGCGCGCCGATCCGCATCGACTGGCACAGCCCGCGCCCGCTGTCGGCGGCGTGCCTGGTCGAGACGGAACACGCCACCGTGTTCGTCAAACGCCACCACTGCCGCGTGCGTTCGCTCACCACGCTCGCCGAGGAACACCGCTTCATCGCGCACCTGCGCGAGCGCGGCATGCCGATCCCGGCCGTGCTGCGCGACGCGCAGGAACGGACCGCGGTGGCGATCGGCGAGTGGGTCTACGAAGTGCACGAACTCGCGACCGGCGTCGACCTGTACCGCGAGGCGATCTCGTGGGAACCGCTGCCGGATCTCGATCATGCCCATACCGCCGGCCGCATGCTGGCCACACTGCACGACGCCGCCGCGGACTACCGCGCGGCGCAGCGCGGCACCCACATCCTGGTCGCGCGCAGCGAGCTGATCGCCGCGCCCGACCCCGTCGCCGCGCTGCGTGCGCAACTGCCGCAACGGCCCGGGCTGGCCGCCTACCTGCGCGATCGCGACTGGCCGCGCGAACTCGCCGAACTGCTCGGCCCCTGGCACGCCGCCGCGCAACCGCGGCTGGCGCAGCAGCCGCGGCAGTGGACGCACGGCGACTGGCACGTCTCCAACCTGTGCTGGAGCGACGGCGGCAGCGACGCGCGGATCAGCGCCGTGCTCGACTTCGGCCTCGCCGCCGCCAACATCGCGCTGTTCGACCTGGCCACCGCGATCGAGCGCAACGCGATCGCCTGGCTCGCGCTCGACACCGGCCTTGACGCCGCCCACCCGGACATCGCCTGCGCACTGATCGAGGGCTACCGCCGGCAACGCCCGCTGGCCGCGGCCGACCTGCGCCTGCTGGCCGACCTGCTGCCGCTGGTGCATGTGGATTTCGCGCTGTCCGAGGTCGAGTACTTCCACGCCATCACGCACTCGCGGGCGAACGCCGACGTGGCTTACGACACCTTCCTGCGCGGCCATGCGGCGTGGTTCGGCACGCCGGCCGGGCAGTCCCTGCTGCAGGCCATCCGCACCGCCGGCTGAGCATGCCGCGGCGAATCGTGGTTCAATAGGTGTTCTTGAAGCGGGGGTGCCCGGCGTAGCCGGGCTGAGAGAGTCCCTTGGAACCTGACCCGGTTAGTACCGGCGTAGGGAGCTTGCAGATCCGGCCCGTCCTCGCGACAGCCGGGTCGCCGTCGCTTCGTCCGGACCCCACCGACGACGACGTTGACCATGCCATTTCCCCGCACTCCCCTGATCCTCGCCCTGCTCGCGGCCATCGCGCCCGCCCATGCCGGCGACACCGCCGACAAGCGGCACACGACGCAACTCGCGCCGGTGCACGTGGAAGCCGACCGCGCCAAGGGCTACCGCGCCGACAGCTCGCAGATCGACACCTTCGGCAGCTTCGGCAGCGCGCCGCTGCACGACACGCCCGCTGCCATCAGCGTGATCACCCGCGACCAGATCGACGACCGCCAGCCGCGCACGCTGAGCGAGCTGGCCCGTTCCGACGCGGCGCTCGGCGACAACTACGCGCCGGTCGGCTACTACCAGGACCTCGCCATCCGCGGCTTCACGCTGGATCTGGCCACCGGCTACCGGCTCAACGACATGACCATCAGCGGCGAGCAGCTGACCCCGCTGGAGGACAAGCAGCGGGTGGAGATCCTCAAGGGCCTGGGCGGGCTCGAGGCCGGCGTGGTCGCGCCGGGCGGCCTGGTCAACTACGTCAGCAAGCGCCCCGCCGACGTGCGCAGCGCCACCGTCGGTACCGACTCGCACGGTTCGCGCTACGTCGCGGTGGACGTCGGCGGCTGGCTGTCGCCCAGCTTCGGCGTGCGGGTGAACGCCGCGCACGAGGGCATGCACTCGTACGTCGAGCACGCCGACGGCCGGCGCAACTTCCTCTCGCTGGCGGCGGACTGGAAGATCAGCGCGGACACCACGCTGCAGTTGGACACCGACTACCAGACCAGCAGCCAGCGCTCGGTCTCCGGCTACCAGCTGCTGGGCGGCACCGCCCTGCCACCCCACCCCAGCCGCACCCGCATGCTCGGCTTCGAGCCGTGGCAGCAGCCGGTGGGCATCGCGGCCAGCAACACCACCGCACGTCTCGACCACCGCTTCGGCGACGCCTGGAGCGTGCAGCTCTCGGCCGGGCACAGCCGCAGCCGGATCAACGACAACGTCGCCTTCGCCTACGGCTGCTTCTACTCGCCGGCCTGCGCCAGCGGCGCCACGCCGGGCTATTTCTTCGCGCCGAACGGCGACTACGACGTCTACGATTTCCGCAGCCCCGGCGACACCCGCGTCAACGACGAGGTGCGCGCGGTGCTCAAGGGCAGCTTCGACACCGGCGCCATCGGCCACGAGATCAGCCTCGGCGCCAGCGCGTTCCGCCGCACGCTCGACCAGCGGCCGTACGTCTACGATTACGTCGGCACGGCCAACATCGACGACGCCAACCCGCCCTACTTCGCCCCCTCGCCGAACCAGCCGGGGCCGTCCGCGCGCACGCTGACCAGCTGGCAGCACTCGCTGTTCGCGCTGGACCGCGTGCACCTGGGCGAGCACTGGCAACTGCTCGGCGGCGGCCGCTTCGTGCGCCTGCACGAGCGCGACTACGACGGCAGCGGGCTGCTTCAGCGCGACACCCGGCTGAGCAAGTTCCTGCCGCAGACGGCGCTGATGTGGCAGCCCATCGCGCCACTGACCACCTACCTCAGCTTCAGCAAGGGCCTGTCGCTCGGCGCGCAGGCGCCGTACTGGACCTCCAACGGCGGCACCACGCTGGCGCCGTTGCTGTCGCGCCAGCTCGAGGCCGGCGTGAAGTACGACTGGAGTGATGCGCTCAGCCTCAACGCCGCGCTGTACCGCATCCGTCAGGCGTATCAGTTCGCGCAGCCGGACAGCACGCCCGAAGGCTTCACCTTCGTGCAGCGCGGCAGCGAGGTGCACAGCGGGCTGGAGCTCGGTGCCGCCGGCCGCCTCAGCGACGACCTGCGCCTGACCGCCAGCATCAACCTGATCCGCGCCCGCGCGCAGAACACCGGCACGCCCGCCTACGAAGGCCACCAGATCATCAACGTGCCGCGCCTGCGTTCGGCCGTCTATCTGGATTACCGCCTGCCGTTCGCCCCGCAACTGAGCCTGCTCGGCGGCTGGCGCTACGCCAGCAGCAATCCCGCCACGCCCGAGGGCACGGTCAAGGTGCCGGCCTACCACGTGTTCGACGCCGGTCTGCGCTACGAGAGCCGCTGGCGCGACCACGCGCTGACCTGGCGACTGAACGTCGACAACGTGTTCGACCGCTTCTACTGGCGCGACACCGGCAGCACCGGCGGCGACCGCTACCTGTTCCCGGGTGCGCCGCGGCTGGCCCGGCTCTCGCTGACCGTGGCGTTCTGAGCACCGGCGCATGGTACGGATCGAACTCGCCGCCGCGCTGATCAGCGCCTGGGCCGTCTGGCTCACCACCCGCCGCCGTCCGTGGTGCTGGCCGGTGGGGCTGGTCTCGGTGCTGGTCTACGCATGGGTGTTCGTCCACGCCAAGCTGTATTCCGACGCGCTGCTGCAGCTGGCCTTCGCGGTGCTGATCGGCTACGGCTGGTGGCGCTGGCTGCAGCACCTGGGCGGCGATGGCCGCGTGGAAGTGGCCGCCCTGCCGCGGCGGCAGGCCGTCGCGCACCTGGCGCTCGGCGGCCTCGGCGCGCTGGCGCTGGGCGCGTTCATGCACTACCGCACCGACGCCGCGCTGCCGTGGCTGGACGCGGCGCTGACCGCCTTCAGCCTGGTCGCGCAGTGGTGGCAGGCGAAGCGGCACGTGGCTTCGTGGTGGCTGTGGATCACGGTGGACGTGATCTACGTGGGCGAGTACGTCTACAAGCACCTGCTGATCACCTCGGTGCTGTACGCCGGCTTCGTGCTGCTGGCGGTACTCGGCCTGCGCGCATGGCAGCGCGTGGCGAAGACCGCGGCGCCACCCCGGCCGGGCACGGCTCATTGAAGGACCGGCACGGCGCCGGCCCGCCGAAACGATCAGAGCTTGCTGTGCTCGACCTGCCGCTCGCGCTGCATCAGGGTCCATTCGGCCTGCTCGGTGAGCGCAGCGTCGCCGAGTGAAAGCAGGATCTGCCGCTGCAGCACGGGATCGTCCGTGCGATCCAGCGCCGCGCGGGCGCCGGTGAAGATGCGCTGCATGAAACGGTACTGCCGGATCAGTTCCTTGTCGGCCTTGCGGTAGGCGTACGCCTCGCGCACGGCCGCCATGATCGACAGCACCGCCATGACCAGCACCAGGAGGGTCTTGGTGTCGTGCGACAGCCGGTGCACGAACACCGCCAGGAACACGCTGATCGCGACGCCGCCCCACAGGCTGAGCGAGCCGACCGCCTCGGTGACATGGTGCAGCCCGGTGCGCTCGGCGGTCTTGCGCTCGTAGTAATGAAGCTGGCCGGACTTGCCGGACTCGCCGACCCACTCCGCAATGACCTGCGCCAATGCCGCGGGCGACGGCTGCGCCGGCCGGGTCGCCGCATGGAGGCCGGCGGCACGCATGACGTTGCGGATCCAGCCCAGCTCGATGTTCTGCCTCTGCAGGAAGTTGTCGTGGGCGAACTCGTGGTCGGCGTTCGCCGAGATGTTCGCCCGCTGCCAGTACGACTGGATCCGCAAACCCTCCGCCAGCGCGCGGTAGTCCAGGTACTTGCGATGCCAGCCGCGGCGCCGGGCCAGCATCGCCACCGCGCCGCCGCTGGCGAACAGCAGCAGGAACAGGTAGATCAGGAAGTCCTGCGCGGGCAGATGGGCGTAGAACGTGAAGGCGATGCCCATCAGTGCCGCCAGCGTGTAGGTCAGGCGCATCGCCAGCAGCACGCGCCGCTGGAAATGCAGCGCCAGCCAGTCGGCGGCGTGGAACAGGCTGTCGATGTCTGCCGCGTCACCCGCCGCGTCGGCCTGCCGCACCGATGCCGCGATCTCGCCGGCATACGTGTCGCACTCGCCGTTGAACTCGACCATGCGCGCGAACATCAACCGGAAATCCGCCGGCAGGCTGTCGGCAGCTGAAACCGTATCGGCGGTGCGCCACAACGTCTGCAACGGCAGCAACCCGGCGGCCGGCGCGCCATCGGCCCCGTCGCGCGAACAGACGATGTGGTAGAGCAGGCTCTCGTCGCCGCCGCCCAGCACGTGGCGCGTATCCTGCCGCCGGTCGATCAGGCCGGGCATGGTGCCGTTCAGGTGGTAGTTGACGATCTGCGCGGTGCCGCCGAGCCGGCCCGATGCCTTGCCGTCCCAGATCGCCAGCAGGATGTGGCAGTGGCTGGCGATATACACGCCGGCCTTGGCGTACTGGCGATCGCGCGCGAGGCCCGGCGTGCCGAGATCAAGCAACGACTGCCCCTTCGGCGGCGGTAGCGGCACGATCTCGGCCTGATTGCACAAGCGGTGAAAGTCGGCACGCACGGCCGCACTGGAGAAGTCCTCGACGTACAGGTCCGGCGGCAGCGGCAGCGGCGCGACCAGCCGTGCGCCGGCGGCGAGCGCCTCCTGCGCGACCAGCTGGTCGCCGCCCTCGGCCAGCGCGGACACCACCACCAGCGGCAGCCCGGGAAAATCGTGCCGGAGCTGCGCCAGGAAATCCCGCACGCATTGCCGGATCGGCTCGATTTCGTCGGCGGGGATGTTGCGATGGCTGGTGACGCCGATGACCAGTGGAGTCATGTGGCTTCCTGGCGATGAATGGTCACGATGGACAGGTCACACGCAGTTTCGCCGACCCATGCTTCGCAGGAAGCCATGCGGCTGCCTTCTGCGAAGCTGCATGAGCTGCTGGACGCCTGGCGTGGTATCGGCGCCAACGCGCCTACGTGTTTTTTATCATCGGGTTGGTGGCTTGGTCCGGCGTTGGCGTTCCTGTCAGCCCGGATTCGGCAACGGGTTCGCTGGCTGCAGCGTCCGTCTCGTTGTCGGCGGGCGGAGGCACTGCCGGGGTGTTCTGATTTTCCTTGCTGGTGGTCTTGGACATGACGGTCTCCAGAGTGTTGGAACCGATGGATGCAGACGCTAGGTATTCTTGATCGTCGGATTCGTGGTCTGCCCCGTGATGGAGGTCTTCTTCGACTGATAGACCGTGCCGCCGATCGTGGCGCTCAGCTGGTAGATCCAGGTTCCTGTCGTGCTGGCGCTGTTGTTGAGGTCGCTCATGGTTATTTCGTTGCCGTTCGAGCTGAGCGTCGGGGAACCGAAGATGCCCGCCGGTGGCGCCGGGTCGACCCAGGCGAAGCCCGGCTCGGCCGCGTCTTGCGCATTGAACGACCCCGACGCCGCATTGCCGCTCAGCTGCCAGGTGATGGTCTGCGCGCTGGGGCCTCGGCTGACGTGGTTCGCGTTGTCTTTCTGATCGATGTCGAGACTTGGCGGACTCGTGCCATTGTCGAGGGTGACCTTGAGAAGGTTTGGCATGATGGATTCCTTGATGATGAGGGTTTGATCCGATACCGCACTTGCCGGTGTTGCCTTTTCCCTGTTCGTCTTGCCCAGCCTTACTGGCGGGCGCTGGTGTCGGTTGCCGCCAGCAGCTTCTGCTGGAATGCCGCATTGACCGGATAGTCGATCCGCTCTCGCCGCAGCACGGCCAGCAGCGCCGCATCGCGGTAGCCGCTGCTCCACAGTTGGCGGATCACCGGCTGCGCCTCGGTCTTTCTGCCAAGCGCAAGCAGGGCTTCAATTTGCAACGCCTGCAGCCGGGGATCGCTGCCGCCGCTTTTCACCGCTTTCACCGCACTCAATGCGTCGTCGCGCAATTGCCGCGCGGCGCTTGCGTCGTCGGTGACCGCGGCAAGCAACAGCTTCGCGCCCACCGTGGCCAGCAAGGTGGCCCGGTCGTCGGGTTGCTGGGCGAGCAGTGGGTCGAGCATGCTCAGCACGGCCCGGGCCTGCGCTCGCGCCACGTCGGTCCGGCCGGCGGCTCGCGATTGCGCGGCCTGTTCCAGTCGCGCCTCGGCAAATCCACGCTGCCAGGCAGTGTTGTCCGGGTCCTGTCGGGTCAGGCTGGCGAAGGTCGCCAACGCCTGCGCGGTGAGCGCCGCCGGCGCGGTCGCGTCGCCGTTCAGGCGCCGCAAGCGGCTCAGCTGGGTGGCGTACAGTGCCGCATGTTCCTGGAAGTCGGTATTGCCCGGATCGGCCGTCCGCAACTGCATGGCGATGTCGACCGCCTGCTGCAATCCAGCGATGCCAGAGGTGACATTGCCGGCCAGTGCCTGCGTACGCCCCAGGATGGCGTGCACGGTCAGCATGCTGTCACGCTGGCTGGTGTCCTTGGGATCGCGCGCCGCCAGCGCAGACTCGATCGCGTCGTCGGCGGCGTATTCCGCGATCGCTGTAGCCAGCTCACCACGCATCAGCGCCAGCTTGCCGAGATTGTTGTGTGCCACGCCTAGCGATGCCGCCCACTCGGCATTGCCGGGCTGGGCCGCGACCAGCTTGCGCATCAGGAGCAGCATGCTCCGGTACGAGAGCATTGCATCGTCCAGTCGGCCGCGCGCCTCCATCGCATGGCCGAGGTTGTTGTCGATCGTCGCCAGCTGGAACTGCAGTTGCGTGTCATCCGGCGCGAGCACGCGCGCGCGCTGCAGGATGGCCTGCGCCGCCACGAAATCCCGCTGCGCGGCGTCCAGCCGTCCCTGCCGCCAATGGGTCATGCCGATGAACGCGTGGATTTCCGCGACGGCCAGCTGCCGCGGCACATCGGCGGGCGCGCCATCGGCGAGCGCACCCGCCAGCTTCAGGGCTGCCTGATAGGACGTCATCGCCGCAGGCAGATGGCCCTGATCAAGCCGCATGCTGCCGATCTTCTCCAGCGCCTTGGCGCGCTGGGCCAAGGCCTCGTCGGTCACATCGGCGGTCGGCAACGCCTGGAAGTAGCTCATCGCGTGGTCGTCCACCGCTTCCAGGAGGTCCAGCCGCGAGGTTCGTGCCAGCTTGTCGTTGAGGTCGCCGAGCATGAAATTGACCAGACTCTCGGCCTGCTTCTGCCGGCGCTCGGCGGCCTGGCTGGCGACCACGGCGGCATGGCGGGCGATCAGCGCGGTGATCGCCAGGGCGGTGGTCCCCGCCATCACGATCAACGCCAGCGTGGCCAGCGCCGCCATGCGCCGGGCGCGTCGCTGCAATTCGCGTCGCTTCAGCACGTCCAGGCCGACGTCGAGCATGCCGGCGATCAGCTTCAGCTTGGCGTTGGCCTTGCCGTCCTTGCCCGGGCGCACGTCGGCGGCGATCGGCTCGGTGCGCTGGTGGCTCAACTCGCCGTCCGCGCCGAGTGGATGACGCAGCGCCGGCGCGAAGCATTCCTCGGCGACGCGGCCGGGCAGCTCGCTGGCGCCGGGTTCGCCGTCCACGATCAGGCAGAAGATGCGCTCGCTGCGCCCGAGCCGCTTGAACGCCAGCACCTCCTCGTTGACCCAGCGCGAACTTGCCGAGTGCGGCGAACAGATCACCAGCAGGCTTTCCGACTGGGCCAGCGCCTCGTTGACCTTGCGGCCCAGGTCGGTGGCGCTGGCCAGTTCGTCGCGGTCGCGGAAGATCGGCGCGAGGCGGGCGGGGATCTCGCCGAACGCCGTCGCCTGGCCGACCAGGCGCTTCGGCACCGCGTAGGTCTCCAGCGCCCGGTGCAGCCAGCCCGCCCAGGCCTTGTCCCGGTGGCTGTAGCTGATGAAGGCGCGGTACCGGCATGCCGGCGTCGCCGAGGCTGGCGTCATGACGCATCGCGCTCCCGCGCGAGGTGATGCACTCCCTTGCCGGGAACCCTCCCCCATCCGCTCGACCGGACCTTGGGCACCCAGCCACCCCTCGGGCGGCACCCGTAGGGAAGAACGCTAGCACCAAAAATGTGATGTAAATCTCATTTTTTGGTGGTGGGAGCCGATTTCACGGTCCGTTTTTTTGCGACCCGCGGCTGGCCCCCTTCCGCCTCGGGCCTGGCCACCCCGAAGCCGCGACGCTCCCGGCTGCCTGGCAGGGACCGCCGGCATGCGGGCGATGCCGGCCGGGTGCAGAATGTCGCCATCATGAGAAGCCTGACCGCGGGAATCCGTTGCTTGGCTGCCGCCATGCTGTTGGCCGCAGCGCCGACGGCCGGCGCCCAGAACATCTACAAATGCACGCAGGGTGGCCAGGTCGCCTACACCGACCACCCCTGCCCGAACGGCAGCGGCGAGCTGCTGCACCAGGCCGACGACACCGAAGTCATCGACCGCTACCTGCGCCTGGGCCAGGACGAGCTGGCCAAGCGCTATGCGCAATCGCGCCATCTCGAAGCGCTCTACCAGCAGCGCGTCGACGCCCGCCAGCAGGCCATGGACGAGAAGGCCCAGCGCGATGCCGACGAGGCCTATGCGGCGCAGCAACGCGCCGAGGAGGCCCAGCAGCAGGCGCTGGCCGACCAGGCAGCGGCACAGGCCGCCGACCGCGACCGGCTGCAGGCCGAGAACGCGGCGCTGCGCCAGCAGAACGCGGACTACCAGAACCAGCTGAGCCAACCGGTCTACAACGCCCCGCCCGCCTACTGGATCCCGCCGTATCCACGCCGCCACCGCGACCACGACGGCGACCACGGCCAGCATCCGCCGCCGGTATCGGACCAGCCGATCTTCCACCCCTGCAAGCAGCTCGCCGGCGGCCGCACGCAGTGCTGATGCGGCGGCCCGCGCGCCTCACTTGAAGCGGTGGATGAAGCCGACCCGGAAGCCACCCGGCAGCCAGCTGACGATCAACGGCGAATCCCGGTGCGCCGCCCACAGGCCGATCCCGGTGCCCACCGCGGCGCCGACCAGCACGTCGCTCTGCCAATGGCCATGCGTCTTGACCCGCGCCACCGCGTCGTAGGCCGGCAGCAGGGCCAGCGCGTACACGGCCGGATGGTCGCGCCCGTAGGTGACGATGAACGGCGTGACCGCCGCCGAGATCGCCGCCACTTCGCCGCTGGGAAAGCTCTGCGCATGGCTGCCGGCGAAGAAGTCGTTGGGGTCGTCGGTCTGCGAAGGGCGCTTGCGCTGGAAGGTGTACTTCATCGCCTCGACACCGAGGCCGGTCACCGCCATCGCATCCACCGAGCGCCAGAAGGTGTCGCCCAGCTGGTCGTTGTCGCCGAACACCAGGGCGCCGCCGAGCACCGTGCCGATGGTGCCGTACAGCAGCGCGTTCTGGTCGGAGCGGTTCCAGATGCCGCTGTTGTCGTAGTGGACGCGGTGGTCGATGCCGAACGGCCCCCCCGCATGGACGCCGCCGGAAACCAGGAGTGCGCCAACCAACAGCCAGAATCGCAATGCAGGCATCTCACGGCTCCCGCATGACAGGCAGCGCCTGCCTTCCCGCCCGAACGCTACGCAGCCCGGCTTTCAACCCGCTTACAGAATGGGGTCGCGACGCCGGCTCCGATTGACGGGGCGTCCGGGGCAGAGGACAGTGGCAGCACCGGGACGCGCCAGGTTGCGCCTTCGCCAACGGCGACCCGAGGAGGCCGTCATGAAAGCCATCCAGCTCCCCTTGCTGCTCGCCTTGCTGGCCGCCGGTACGGGCGCGGCCGTGGCTTCCTCCGGTTCGCTCAACGAGTTCCGACCCAAGGTCCTGCCGGTACTGGTGCAGGTGAACGCGCAGGGCAAGGTCACCACCGCCTCGCCGGCAATGGAACTGCCGCCTTCGCTCGTGCGGCTGATGCGCGCGAACCTTGACGAAATGATCAGCAAGCCGGCCACCGACAGGAAGGGACGCCCGATCGCCAGCCAGTTCATCATCAACCTGACGCTGTTGACCACGCCCAATGCCAGCGGCAACTACGACGCGAAGTTCTCCTACGTTTCCACCTCGCCGGTGCCGGCGGGCTCCTGGTACTGGGTGCACATCGACGGCCACCGGCTGGCGCTGGCCAGCCAGGATTCCTTCAACCGCGGGATGCGGCTGCGTTACGGTCACCGCGACATGAACCGAAGCTGGAACAGCCCGAATTATCGGGCCACGCCCATGCCCGCCATGCAAAACACGATCCGCAACGCCCCCGGCGCCGCACCGGCGCGCACTCCCGCCACAGGCCACTGAATCGACGTGGCATTCGTGCGCAAGGCTCAAGGCCTTGCACGCGAGCGCCGTACCCTCGATCGCAAGGGCGCCGGGCGCGAAGTGCCGAGCTTCCGGACTTTGCGCGCAAGGCCTCCGGCTTCCCGCATGACGCCTGGAGTCTTTCGCACGAGCCTTCGAACTCCGTACGCAAGGCTCCAGGGCGTGAAACCGCAACACCTGAAACTCCGCACGCAAGGCCGCAAACCTTGCCCGCCACGCCGACAACTCCGATAACAGGACCTTGGTCCTCGCGCGCAAGATTCCGAGGCCTTGCGCTTCGCCGTTTTCGCCTTGCGCGTCGGTATCAAACCGTTGCGGACGGATGCTCCACCGCGGCCAGCCGGTTTTCCCGCGCGGAGGTTTGCAGTACGGTGGCCGCGCCAGGGATCGCTCAGGGGGAGTGAAATGGCGAAACGCACGACAAGCGGCTTCGAGCAAATCGCGGCCATGCCATGGTGGCTCGGCATCCTGATTGGCCTGATCGGGTATGTCGCGATACGACACGGCATCGGCTGGTACCTCGCGTCCAGCCATAGTCCCGTTCTTGCCGGCATGGGCCGGATGCTGGCGGCCGGCGCCTACGCCCCACTCGCGTGGATACTGCTGATCGGCTGCTAGCTCGCCGCCCTCGCCTCCTTCATCGGCCGCGGTCGCCGGCGGCAGTTGCTCGACAGCCAGACCGGTATCGACAGCCTGCGCCGGATGAGCTGGCGGCAGTTCGAGCAACTGGCCGGCGAAGCCTTCCGCCGCCAGGGCTACGCCGTCGAAGAAACCGGCCTCGGCGGCGCCGACGGCGGCATCGACCTGATCCTGCGCAAGGGTGGCAAGACCACCCTGGTGCAATGCAAGCAATGGCAGAACTGGCAGGTCGGCGTCAAAGTCGTGCGCGAGATGTACGGCCTGCTGATGCATCACCAGGCCGCCGCGGTGAAGATCGTCGCGCTCGGCGACTACACCAGCGAAGCACGGCATTTCGCCCATGGCAAACCGATCGAACTGATCCACGGCGGCGAGCTGATTGCCACGGTGCGCGAGCTGCAAACCGGCAAGGCCCGCGCCACCCATCCGCTGGATACGCCGCTGGCGCTCGGCGGAAGCATTGTCGCCAGCCTACTCCTGATTGCGGGACTCTCGCCTTCCACGGCGAGCACTCCGCAGGCACGGCCGATCGTTACGTCTCCCGCCGTCTTCCAGCCCACACCCAGACCGAAACCCCCGCCGATCCCCCATCGCTCCCCAGCACCGACTCCACGCACCCAGCCAGTGATCTACGCAAGCGACTCGCAGAACGACGCAGAGTTGCGCGAGTGGAAAAAGAGGAACGCCGAGTCGATGAAGATTCTGGAGAAGACGACGAAGGAAATGTCGTTGCGGTGACGCCGCACCATGCTGCGACATTCAAAAAAAGAATGACTCTTGCATCCTAAATCCGAAAATAGTCATTCCAAAATTAGATTTCATTCAGATCACGATAAGTAACGAACACCTAGAGGGATCGAAATGCCAGATGTAAGACTGGAGCACTTCCAACGGGCGGCCGCCGATATAGGTGCACATGGCGACAACGATACGCTCCCCTTCGATATCGACACAAAATTCGTTTCCGTCAAACAAGCCGAGCTGGCACGCGCAGCCCACGCATTCTTCGAGGAGCTGCAAAGAGACAGTGAAACAAATAGCGCGAGAAAAATTTCGCAACTAAGCGTATTTAGCGAACGACTTCTAGCTCCTACAGGCCCAACGGGTTTTCGCATTGTTACAAAAATTCAACCGTTCTGGACGATCTACTTCAATGGGCTTGGGGTAGCAATTGCTGAGGCATTGGAAAATAACCGCGATAATCGGACGCATTCGTACAGATTTTTACATGACGGTGGAAGTACCTTATTCAACAGAGATTATTCATGGAAAACATTTCGAGAAGTCACAGTACACGAAACTAATAATTTGCCTCAAGAAGCAATTATCGTTCAAACTGATATCTCAGGATTCTATGAACATATATCGCACCATTATTTAGTCAACTTCATTGACGATCTGTTTCCAAACAACAAGCGCATCGGAAATCAAGTAAACGCCCTCCTTAACAAGTTTTCGGCCGGAAGATCGTTCGGCCTACCTGTTGGTGGCCAGTGCTCGCGAATTCTGGCAGAGCTTTTTATGAATTCAGTCGATCGTCAAATGACTGCGGCAGAAATAAAGTGGCATAGATATGTCGACGATTACGTGTTAATAACAAATTCAAACGCGGACGCATACAAGGAACTCGCATTTTTATCGCACACACTATCTGACTACGGTCTCGCCTTGAATAAAACAAAAACGGTGATGTTGACCTCTAAACATTATTCAGACTATGTTGCAACACTTCTTGGCAACGATGACGATGAAGCAGGAAAGCTAAGAGAGATCGACTTACATTTCGATCCCTACTCAGATACCGCGGATGAAGATTACGATTCACTTAAGCAAACCATAGAAGGCCTGCAAGTTCAGAAGCTTCTAAATCGCGAACTGGAGAAGGGATTACCGGATACCTTCCTAGTAACACAAATCGGAAGAACCCTCAGATTGCAGGAGCCGGAAGTTGCGATTCAATTGGCAACAACTCTTCTCAGCCAAGGAAACCTGCACGCCTTTCGCGCGTCTTGGTCAACCATAATGCGCGGAATTGCAAATCTTCGCGCCACCGAAGATTACGCCGATATCTCCGAGATGCTCGATCAGCTTTTGGATTTCATCCCAGACCATTCAACGCATCTACTACAAGCGGAAGCGAACCTTCTGCACTACCTCCGAACGCTGAGGTTCACGCCAACGGCGCGCCGCATGGCCTTCGTACAGCGAACATACAACGCGGCGCGATCCGACACCGTAAAGAGAGCCTGTATCGATTGCTGGCGACATTGGAGGGATCGAGCCGCTTTCACCTCGGTTCGAGGCCGGTGGAACGAGCTCAGCCCCGAGTGCCAACGCCTAGTCTGGCTTTCAGCGTCTTTTTTTGGTGATCAAGGGGATGGATTTAAGCGACAGGTCGGCCCCAACCTTGACAACGCCTGGCGGCTTGGAATTGAACGTCAGAATGTAGCCAGCTATGCCTCAATTTACAGAGAATGGTGTGATGACCCGTCTACCAATGCATGATCCTCGAACGGTCGCGCGCGACATTCCAGGAATATTTGATTCGATATTCCCACAGTTGACACCAGGGATCGTTGCTCACTTTAACCGCACCATGGAGTCGTCGGAATGTGAGGCCATTCCCATCGCCTTGGTACAAGAGAGCAAACTCCAAAAAGCGATGCTTTTCGAGCTTGGTTTTGCCGTTGGCGAAAAACTACTAGCAGGTAATAATATCGACTGGGACGAATGTCTACGCATTGCGACGGCTCGGCAAAGACGGCATTTTGACGCGCAACTACCCACAAGCATTACCACATTAGACATGCATATTGCTGAAACGGTCGGAAAAAATATTTATTATATGCTTTCCGAATTGTCTGCCTCTCGTCGCCAACCAGTGATGCTGAGCCTAACGATTCCTGGTTTTCAGTGGATTTCTTCAGGACAGGGGGATTTCGCAATCGGGCCAACACTTATAGAGGTTAAATGTAACAGCAGGAATTTTTCTTCCTCTGATTATCGGCAAATTGTTATGTATTGGCTATTGAGCTTCGCCGCATCAGTGGAAAGCGACAGTCTAGAATGGTCGGATGCAGTTCTATTGAATCCCCGTTCGACGTACTACGTTGAATTTGATTTCGATGAATTCTTGGACGTCATAAGTTCCGGTCGAACCAAAATTGAAATTCTCGGACTTTTCTATTCTATGGTGGGGACGCGTGAAATAAGGTGAGGCACGACAGATAACGGACCAGGATGGTCCGCTGCTCTGCCCGGGGCCCCTGTGCGGCGGTGAGTTGGGGACGACAGGCCGCGTAGTGGGAGTCGATAGGGACGTCGACTCCTTTTCGCACGGGCAGGCGACGGCATGGATGCTAGAGTTGAGGCAACGCAGGAGCAGTTGCCCGATGCCCGTTCGAAAAGCCCGGCCCCGGCTCACGGACTTGCCGCCCATGGACGGGCGGCAAGCGCCAAGCGGGGTGTCGTTTTCTCTTGGTTACTTTTCTTTTGGACAAGCAAAAGAGAAGTAACTCGCTCTCCGAAGGAGGACGAAAGCTCTGCGCCCTGATGCCGAGGTGAAGAAATGCAGATGCGATTCCTGCCTTCGCAGGAATGACGAGCAGAGAGTGTGGCGATAGCCGATCCTCACCCCCGACCCTCTCACCCACAAGGGGACTTCCTTCGGTCGCTGGAGGGAGAGGGAGCAAAAAAAAGCCCGCCGAATGGCGGGCTTTCTCACATCAGCAAGGCGGCTCGCGCCTCACCCCAGCAACACCCGATTCATCCGCTGCACGAACGCCGCCGGATCCGGCAGCTGCGCGCCGGCGGAAATCTCCGCTTGCTCCAGCAGCAACATCGCCAGATCACGGGCCTTGCCTTCGTCGGTTTCGCTCTCGACGCGCTTGAGCAGCGCATGCTGCGGGTTGATCTCCAGCGTGGGCTTGCTCTCGGGCATGTCCTGCCCCGCCTCACGCAACAGCCGCGCCAGGTGCGGCGCCATTTCGTAATCGGAAAGCGCCAGGCACGACGGCGAGTCGGTGAGGCGGGCGGAAACCTTTACCTCGCCCACGCGATCGCCGAGCAGTTCCTTCAGCTTCTTCAGCAGCGGCTCGGCTTCTTTCGTCGCTTCCTCCTGCTTCTTCTTGTCCGCCTCGTCCAGCGGCAGCTCGCCCTTGGCCACGTTCCTGAGCTTCTTGCCTTCGTACTCGCTCAGGCTGCCGATCATCCATTCGTCGATGCGGTCGAACATCAGCAGCACTTCGATGCCCTTGGCCTTGAACGCTTCCAGCTGCGGGCTGCCGGCGGCGGCGGCGTAGCTGTCGGCGGTGATGTACCAGATGGCGTCCTGGCCGACCGCCATGCGGCCGACGTAGTCGTCGAACGAGACGTTCTGCGCGGTGCCCTCGCCCTTGGTGGAGGCGAAACGCAGCAGCTTGGCGATGCGCTCGCGGTTGTTGGCGTCTTCGCTGATGCCTTCCTTGAGCGTGTTGCCGAACGCCTTGTAGAAGGTGGCGAATTTCTCCGGCTCGTCCTTGGCCAGCTTCTCGATCAGGTCCAGCACGCGCTTGACGCAGGCGGCCTTGATGCGCTCGAGCTGGCGGTTGTGCTGCAGGATCTCGCGGCTGACGTTGAGCGGCAGGTCGTCGGCGTCGACCACGCCGCGCACGAAGCGCAGGTAGTTCGGCAGCAGTTCTTCGGCGGCGTCCATGATGAAGACGCGCTTGATGTAGAGCTTCAGGCCCTTGCGCTCGTCGCGGCCGCCCATCATCAGATCGAACGGCGGCTGCGAGGGAATGTACAGCAAGGTGGTGAAGCTCTGGCTGCCCTCGACGCGGTTGTGCGTCCACGCCAGCGCGTCGTTGAAGTCGTGGCCGAGCGACTTGTAGAAGCTCTGGTAGTCCGCGTCGCTGATCTCCGACTTCGGCTTGGTCCACAGCGCCGAGGCGGCGTTGATGGTCTCGAACTCGTCGGTGGGCTTGTCGTCCTTCTCTTTCGGCATGCGGATCGGGAAGGCGACGTGGTCGGAGTAGCGGGTGATCAGCGCGCGCAGCTGCCAGCGGCTGAGGAACTCGTCCTCGTCGGCCTTCAAATGCAGGATGACGGAAGTGCCGCGCTCGGCCAGTTCGACCGGCTCCAGCGAGTACTCGCCCTTGCCGTCGCTCTCCCACTTCACGCCCTCGCCCGCCGGCGCGTCGGCGCGGCGGCTGAGCACGGTGACCTTGTCGGCGACCACGAAGGCGGAATAGAAGCCCACGCCGAACTGGCCGATCAGCCGCGCGTCGGCCTTCTGCTCGCCCGACATGGCTTCCAGGAAGCGCCGCGTGCCGGAGCTGGCGATGGTGCCGATGTTCGCCACGATCTCGTCGCGGCTCATGCCGATGCCGTTGTCGCGCACGGTGACGGTGCGCGCGTCCGGGTCCCAGCTGACGTCGATGCGCAGCTCGCTGTCGCCGGCCATCAACTCGGGCTTGGCGATCGACTCGAAGCGCAGCTTGTCGCAGGCGTCGGAGGCGTTGGAGATCAGCTCGCGCAGGAAGATTTCCTTGTGCGAGTACAGCGAGTGGGTGACCAGGTGCAGGACCTGGGCGACTTCGGCTTCGAACTTGCGGGTTTCGGCGGGGGCGTTCATGCGTGGATGTTCCGTTGTTGCGTTGACGATGGCGTGATTCCTCCCCCCTGCTGGCAGGGGGAGACTGGGAGGGGGTTGGCTTTTGATCTTAAGCCTTCCAGGCAAGGTCGAAAGCACCCCTCCCCAACCCTC
Organism: Rhodanobacter sp.; assembly: GCA_024711345.1. Taxonomy (GTDB): domain Bacteria; phylum Pseudomonadota; class Gammaproteobacteria; order Xanthomonadales; family Rhodanobacteraceae; genus Rhodanobacter. The sequence continues at coordinate 120,905 of JANJTA010000012.1, forward strand.
CCCTGCCTTGCAGGGGAGGAGCAAAGCGGTGCCTCAGCCGGCCCTCTGCAGCGCGGCGATGCGCTCCTCCAGCGGGGGGTGGCTCATGAACAGGCGCTTGAAGCCGTCGGCCAGCGGGCCGGAGATGCCGAACGCGGCGATGGTCTGCGGCAGCGTGCTCTCGCCGTGATTGGCCTGCAGCCGCTGCAGCGCCGAGATCATCGCGCCGCGCCCGGCGAACTGCGCGCCCGCCGCGTCGGCGCGGAACTCGCGCCAGCGCGAGAACGCCATCACGATCATCGAGGCGAACAGGCCGAACACCAGCTGCAGCACCATCACCGTCACGAAGTAGCCGATGCCGGTGCCGCCCTCGCGGTCGTCGCGGCCGCCCGACATCCAGCTGTCGACCAGCCGGCCCACGATGCGCGCGGCGAGGATCACCAGCGTGTTCAGCACGCCCTGGATCAGGGTCAGGGTGACCATGTCGCCGTTCGCCACGTGGCCGATCTCGTGGCCGAGCACGGCGCCGGCCTGCTCGCGGTTCATCTGCTGCAGCAGGCCGGAGCTGACCGCCACCAGCGAGCTGTTCTTCGTCATGCCGGTGGCGAAGGCATTCATCTCCGGCGCATCGTAGATCGCCACCTCCGGCATGCCGATGCCGGCGTTCTGCGCGTGGCGGCGCACGGTGTCGACCAGCCAGCGCTCGGTCTCGTTCTGCGGCTGCTCGATCACCCGCGCGCCGGTGGACCACTTGGCGATCGTCTTGGACATCGCCAGCGAAATGAAGGCGCCGCCCATGCCGAACACGGCGGCGTAGGCCAGCAGGCCGCCCATGCCGCCGTAGCCGCGGGCGGCGGCCATCTGGTCGATGCCGAACAGGCGACAGACGATGCTCAGCAGGAGCAGGACGGCAAGGTTGGTGGCAATGAACAATGCGATGCGACGCATGGCTGTCTCTCTGTGGCAGTCATGAAGGGAAAGGGAAAAACCGCGGTTCAAGATTCGGGGCGCAAGCGGCGCCTTTCAAGGGCCGCCGACGCCGCGACCGGGCGCGCCGCGCTCCCCTAGAATGCGCCGATGAACTACCGCGGCCGCTTCGCGCCCTCGCCCACCGGACAGCTGCACTTCGGCTCGCTGGTCGCCGCCGTGGGCAGCTGGCTGTGCGCGCGGCATGCCGGCGGCGAGTGGCTGCTGCGGGTGGAAGACATCGACCCGCCGCGCGAGGTTCCCGGCGCGGCCGCCAGCATCCTCGCCGCGCTGCCGGCATTCGGCCTGGTTGCCGACGCGCCGGCGCTGTTCCAGTCGCAACGCATCGCCGCCTACGACGCGGCGTTCGAGCAGCTGCGCGCGGCCGGCCAGGTGTTCCCCTGCTGGTGCAGCCGCAGCGAGCTGGCCGGCGCCGGCGGCATCCATCGCGACGGCCGCTGCGTCGCGTCGCCGCAGGCAGACCAGGCGCCGGCCTGGCGCTTGCGCGTGCCGGACGTCACCATCGCCTTCGACGATGCGCTGCAAGGCCCGCAGCGGCAGCACCTGCGCGACGAGGTGGGTGACTTCGTGATCCGCCGGGTCGAGGGTTTCTATTCCTACCAGCTCGCCTGCGTGGTGGACGACGCCTTCCAGGGCATCACCGAGGTGGTGCGCGGGCGGGACCTGCTCGACTCCACCGCACGACAGATCTGGCTGCAGCGCTGCCTCGGACTGCCCACCCCGACATATCGCCATCTGCCGCTGGTGCTGGACAGCGAGGGGCGCAAGCTGTCGAAGTCGGAAAGCGCGTTCCCGGTCGACCCGGCCGAACCGATGCCGGCGCTGCGGCGGGCACTGGCATTCCTGCGCGTGCCAGTGCCGGCCATGGCGGCGGATGCCACCGAGCTGCTGGCGCAGGCGCTGGCCCACTTCGACCCGGCGGATTTGCCGCATTGCAGCGGTCACTCCTTCGCCTGAAACGCTATAAATGCGTGGCGCGCCAACGCCACGCGGCAACGGCTGAAACATGCCGCCGCCACGCTCCGGCGCGACAGACAGCTCCCCGCTACACCTGCACAGGAGATTCAAGGACATGACGCAGCGCACGGCATTGGTCACAGGCGGCACCGGCGGCATCGGCAGCGCGATCGTTCGCTACCTCGCCGGGCAGGGGCATCGGGTGGCCACCAATTATCGCGACCCGGGCAAGGCCGAAGCGTGGCGCAGGGCGATGGCGGCCGCGGGCATCGAGGTGTGCATGGTGCCCGGCGACGTCTCCGACCCGGTCGCCTGCGAGGCGATGATCCGTGCGATCGAGCAGCAGTGCGGGCCGGTCGACATCCTGGTCAACAACGCCGGCATCACCCGCGACACCACCTTCCACAAGATGAACTACCAGCAGTGGACGGACGTGATCAACACCAACTTGAACGCGTGCTTCAACGTCACCCGGCCGGTGATCGAAGGCATGCGCGCGCGCAAGTGGGGCCGCATCGTGCAGATCAGCTCGATCAACGGCCAGAAGGGCCAGTACGGCCAGGCCAACTACGCCGCGGCGAAGGCCGGCATGCACGGCTTCACCATCTCGCTGGCGCAGGAAAACGCCAAGTTCGGCATCACCGTCAACACCGTCTCGCCCGGCTACGTCGGCACCGACATGGTGATGGCGGTGCCGGAGGAAGTGCGCGAGAAGATCGTGGCGCAGATCCCGGTGGGCCGCCTCGGCAAGCCGGAGGAAATCGCCCACGCGGTGGCCTTCTTCACCGGCGAGCAGGCTGCCTGGATCACCGGCGCGAACCTCGCCATCAACGGCGGGCACTACATGGGCTGGTGAGGGAGCGGAACGCGTCCGCGAACGCATGGCAAGTCGGCATGACTTCGCGCGGGTTTGCACCACCGATCACCCCGGCGTATACCCCATGGTCACCCACCCGGTGAAGGGAGATCGCTCATGGTCACGGAACGTGTTTCTGGCACCCGCGCATTGATCCTCGCTGGCCTGGCTCTCGCCGCGACCCTGCCGGCCTGGGGGCAAAGCGGCGCAGCGGCCACCGGCACCGCGGCTTCCCCGACGACCCACCTCCCTTCCAGCGACGCGCCCTCCTATGACAGCGACCCAGGCTTCGGCGCCTTGGCGAACGAGGACTTCACCAGCCCCGAGAGCGACGCCAGGCCCGGCGTGTATTTTTTCAGGCTCGCCGCCCGCGCCTACGAACAGAAGAACTACCGCCACGCTGTCGACATGTACAAGGTGGCGGCGTCATGGGCCTACAAGCCGGCCGAATACAACCTCGGGGTGATGTACTACCGCGGCCAGGGCGTGCCGGTGGATCGGCCGCTGGGCGCCGCCTGGATGGTGCTGGCGGCCGAGCGCAACACGCCGCAGTACGTCGCGGCGCGCGACCTGATGATCACGCCGCTGAGCCAAGCCGAATTCGCCCGGGTCGACACCTTGTGGAACGAGCTCAAGCCCACTTACGGCGACGCCACCGCCCTGCATCGGGCCAAGGTGCGTTGGGCCCAGGTGCGCGCCGGCATGACCGGCTCGCGCACCGGCGGCAGCACCGGGCCGCTGAAGGTCGGTTCGCGGGGCGGCCCTTCCTCACCGAGGACCGGCAAGAGCATGACGGGCGCGCCCTTGCATACGGACACCGCGGGCTTCGAGATCACCAGCGGGCATGACATGCATGGGGTGGTGGCCTACCAGCAGTTCCGCGAGAGCGACAACCCCTACGACCCGAAATTCAAGACGGATCCGGTCGGTACCACTTCGGTGGGCGCGCTGATGCCGGTCCCGGCCAGCGAGGGCAAGGACGCTGCGGACAAGGCCCCGGATGCCAACCCGCCCGCCAAGGACAAGCCGGGCCATCCATAGCGTTCGTCGCCCGGGCGCGCGAACCGCGCGGCAAGCGTGAGCTGCACCGGTCGTCTCGGCACTCGGGCGCGGGCGCGCCCGCGCCCGCTCACCCCAGCAACTTCTCCAGCACCTTGCCCACCGCCGCGAAGGCGAATGCGCCGGTGACGTGGGTGGCGGCGCCCAGCCCGCCGCCACAGGCCAGATTCAGCGCGTCGCCGCCCGGCGGGCGGGTGCCGCAGACCGTGCCGTCGGGTTGCGGGTACTGCACGTTCTGCAGCGAATAGACGGCCGACACGCCGAAGTAGCGATCCGGGTTGCGCGGGAAGTTGAAGTCGGCGCGGAGCTTCTTGCGGATCAGGCTGAACATGGCGTCGTGTTCGGTGCGCGAGAGGTCGCGCACGCGGATCTGGGTGGGGTCGGTGCGTCCGCCAGCCGAACCCACGCTGACGATCGGCAGCTTGCGCCGGCGGCACCAGGCGATGGTTTCGAGCTTCACGCGGAACGCATCGCAGGCGTCCAGCACCACGTCGTAGCCGCGGTCGAGCAGCTCGTCCAGCGTGGAGGGCGTGAGGAAACGCTCGACCGCCTCCAGCCGGATGGTCGGGTTGATCGCATGCGCGCGTGCCGCCATCACGCCCACCTTCGACTTGCCGTACTCGCCGTCCAGCGCGTGCAGCTGGCGGTTGGTGTTGGACACGCAGACCTCGTCCGCGTCGATCAGGGTGAGCCGGCCCACGCCGCTGCGCGCCAGCGCCTCGGCCGCCCACGAGCCGACGCCGCCGATGCCGATTACGCAGACGTGCTTGCCGGCCAGCGTGGCCACGCTGCCGCTGCCGTACAGCCGCTCGACGCCGGCGAAGCGTTCGGCCGGGAACGTCGCCGCGGCGCTGGCACTGCCGGGCGGCTGCGTGGTGGTGTCTGCGTGGGTCACCGAGGGAATCCTGCTCAAAGGCGCCATTTTATCGTGCCCGCGTGGATGCCGTGCGGCGGCGCGCTATCCTGCGGGTTTACCCACCCAAGGAATCGTAGCGATGCGCGCAGCCCTGATGATCCTGCTTGGCCTGGTGATCGGCGTGATTGGCACGGCCAACGTGATGAACGCGCTGGCCGCGCGCAATCCGATGCCGAAGGCGGTGATGGAAACGATGGGCTACCACGTGGGCGAGCTGAAGAACGCGATCAAGGCCAAACAGTGCGACCCGGTGAAGGTGCAGCATCACCTGGCCCGCCTGGAGTCCACCGCCAGCGACATCACGCCGGTATTCGGCATCGACGAGAAGGCCTTCACCGACGACGCCACCCAGTTGCAGGAACGCCTGCACCAGGCCGTGCAGGCCGCGCCGGCGAACTGCGAAGCGGTGGCGGCCGCGATCAAGCCGGTTGGCGAAACCTGCAAGAGCTGCCACCAGCAGTACCGCTGAAGATGCCTTGCTCCTCCCCCTGCATGCAGGGGGAGGTTGGGTGGGGGCGCTCCCGGTTGCGCGCGAGTCAAGCCCGCCCCGACCCCGCCAAAAAAAGCAACGAGGCCGGTCAGAAACGGATCTTGCCGCGCAGCATCTGGCCGTACATCACCCAGTCGCCCATCAGGCTGTACAGCGGGTGCCTGAAGGTGGCCGGACGGTTCTTTTCGAAACCGAAGTGGCCGATCCAGGCAAAGCCATAGCCGGCCACCGGCGCCAGCCACAGCCAGCGCAGCTGGCCGCTGGCCAGCGCCAGCACGACTACCGCCACGACCAGCGTACTGCCGATGAAGTGCATCCGGCGGCAGCGGCGGTCGCTGTGTTCGCTGAGGTAGAACGGGTAGAACTCGGCAAAGCTGGCATAGCCGGACATGTTCCTGCTCCACGGCGGGACGGCCCGATTCTGCCACGCGCCGCATCGCGCGTTGCGCCTACTCCGGCAGCGGAATGAATTCCTGCTCGTCGCCGGCCACTTTCGGGAAGCGCCCCTCGCGCCAGTCGGCCTTGGCCTGTTCGATGCGCTCGCGCGTGCTGGCCACGAAGTTCCACCACAGGTGCCGTTCGCCATCCAGCGGCGCGCCGCCGAACAGCATCAGGCGGCTGGCCTCGTGCGCACGCAGCGCCGGCGCCGCCGGACCGGCCTGCACCGCCATCTGCTGCGCGCCAAGCTCCAGCTCGCCCCAGCGCACCGCGCCCTCGATCACGTGCACGCCGCGCTCGGCGTGTTCCGGCGGCAGCGCCAGTTCGGCGCCCGCCGCGAGCCGCACTTCGAGGAAGAACATCGGCGCGAACACCTTGACCGGCGAACGCTCGCCGTAGGCGGTGCCCGCGATCAACACCGCCTCGACGCCAGGCTGGCGAACCCGCGGCAGCGCGTCGGCGTCGTGGTGATGGAATTCCGGCGCCACCTCGGCGTCGGCCTGCGGCAGCGCCACCCAGACCTGGATGCCATGCAGCAGCTGGCCGCCCTGGCGCGCCTCCGGCGGCGTGCGCTCGGAGTGCGCAATGCCGTGGCCGGCGGTCATCCAGTTCACCGCGCCCGGGTGGATGTCGGCCAGGCTGCCGAGGCTGTCGCGATGGCGGATCACCCCGTCGAACAGCCAGGTCACGGTGGCCAGGCCGATGTGCGGATGCGGCCGCACGTCCATGCCGCTGCCGGCGGCGAAGATGACCGGCCCCATGTGGTCGTAGAACACGAACGGGCCGACGTGCCGCGCCAGCAGCACCGGCAGCATGCGGCGCACCACGAAACCATCGCCCAGATCATGCAGGCGGGTTCCTTCGACCAGGGTGGGCACGGCGTCCATCATGTTCTCCTCGGTGATTTACCACGCCCGCTGATATTGCACGGGCGCCTCGATCTTCGCACCCAGCCGCTGCGCGGCACGACGCGGGAAGTACGGATCGCGCAGGCTCTCGCGCGCGATCAGCACCACGTCGGCCGCACCGGTGGTGACGATCTGCGCGGCCTGCTCCGCGCCGGTGATCAACCCTACCGCACCGGTGGCGATGCCGGCCTCACGGCGGATCTGCGCCGCGAACGGTACCTGGTAGCCCGGCCCCAGCGGGATCTTCGCGTGCGGCACCAGGCCGCCGCTGGAGACGTCGACCAGGTCCACGCCCAGCGCCTGCGCCTGGCGCGCCAGTTCCACGCTTTCCGCGGCGGTCCAGCCGCCGTCAGCCCAGTCCGTCGCCGAGATGCGCAGCCACAACGGCAATTCGCCCGGCCACGCCTCACGCACGGCCGCCAGCACTTCGCGCACCAGCCGGGTACGGTTCTCGAAGCTGCCGCCGTAGCGATCGGTACGCCGATTGCTCAGCGGCGACAGGAACTGATGCAGCAGGTAGCCGTGCGCGGCATGCACCTCGACCAGTTGGAAGCCCGCTGCCAGCGCGCGCCGGGTGGCGGCGCGGAAATCGGCGATCACCGCCTGGATGCCGGCCTCGTCCAGCGCTTGCGGCACCTGCCAGCCGTCGTCGAACGGCAGCGCCGAGGGCGCCACGATGCGCCAGTCACCCTGCCCGCTCGGCACCGGACCATGCCCTTCCCACGGCCGCAGCGTGCTGGCCTTGCGTCCGGCGTGCGCCAGTTGCACGCCGGCGACCGCGCCATGCGCCTTGATGAAGCGGGCGATCGGTCGCCACGCCTCCTGCTGGGCCTGGTTCCACAGACCAGTGTCCTGCGGCGAGATGCGGCCTTCGGCGCAGACCGCGGTGGCTTCGGCGATCACCGCGCCGGCACCGCCCACCGCGCGGCTGCCCAGGTGCACCAGGTGCCAGTCGTTCGGCACGCCGTCGAGGGCGGAGTATTCGCACATCGGCGAAACCACCAGGCGGTTGCGCAAGCTCAGGCTGCGCTGGGGAAACGGTTCGAACAGTTTCATGGGAGCGTCCGGCGGCTTGGGCACCTAGACATGCAGCCAGGCCCGCGGCGAATCAACCCGCCGCGCTATCGCCTGCGACGAACGCTGCGTCCGCCGCAGCCAGCCAGTCGGCCATGCGTGCGGCGAGCGGCGCGGGCGTGCCCATCCAGCTGAAATGATCGGCCGGCTGGCCGCCGAGATCGTCGCGCGCGATCGTCTCCACGCGCCGTTCGCCCGGCCCGAGCTTGCGCAGCAGCCACTCCAGGGATGCGGCCGGACCCAGCCAGTCCTGCTGCAGCCGCAGCGCCAGCAGCGGCAGCGTCAGCGCGCCCAGCTGGCGTTCGAAATCCTGCGTCATCCCGCTCGCCGCATAGCGGCCGGTGCGCCCGCTGCGCGCCCAGTCGGCGATCACCCCGCGCGCCTCGTTGCCGCCGAAGCCGAGCCGCCGCCCGGGCAAATAACCCAGCAGCCCCGCCAGCAAGGGTGCCAGCACATAAGCCAGCCGGACCAGTCCGCCATGGCGGAAGCATCGCCAGTACGGCGAACCACTGGCCACCAGCAGCACGCCGCTGAAGTCGCGCGGATGCAGGCTGGCGTAGAGCAGACCGAGCTGGCCGCCCAGGCTGTGCCCGCCGAGCAGGCAATCCGCCTGCGGCCAGCGCTGGCGCACGGCGGCCACGCCGGCGGGCAGATCGTCCTGCAACAGCTGGCGATAACCCCAGTCGCTGCCGCGACCGGCGCGCCGGTCGCTGGAACCGATGCCGCGCCACTCGTGCAGCACCACCGCGACGCCGCGCGCCGCCAGCGCTTGGGCCAACGGCAGGTAATGCCGCGCCGGTATGCCCATCGCCGGCATCCAGTACAGCAGGCGCTGCCAGGCAGTAGCCGGAACCACGGCCATCAATTCGAAACGGGCGCCATCGGCGCTGGTTGCCGGAAGCAGCAGCGGCTCGGCGGCGGGGGTGCTGTCGATGGAGGAATCGGCCATTGCCGCAGGCTAGCGAATTGTCTGCGCCACCACAAAAAAGAGGCCGGCTTGCGCCGACCTCTTCAAACAGATGCAGCCACCGCCATCAGACGGGGGTGACGTCTTCGGCCTGCAGGCCCTTCTGGCCGTCGACGACCTTGAAGCTCACCTTCTGGCCTTCCTGCAGGCTCTTGAAACCCGAGCCGGTGATGGCGCGGAAATGCACGAATACGTCAGGGCCGTTCTCACGGCTGATGAAGCCGAAACCCTTGGCGTCGTTGAACCACTTGACGGTACCTACTTCACGATCCGACATGACTCACTCCGATCCTATCCAGACGCTGAGACAAACCGGCCCCTGCGGGCCGACGTTTACTGAGCATGCAGGGTCCGGTGCAACAGTCGGATTCAGGAAATCCTTACCGGGCACTCACGTAGCCAAGCAGACGCAGCGGCCCAAGCATAACGGATTTTCAGCCCGCGAGTGATTTGTCAAGCGGGCTGCCGGAGCCATTATCCAGGCCGGAAAAGACCGGGCATCCCGGCCCGGTTTTTCCGGTATCGCACGGCGCTCAGACCGGGGTCACTTCCTCGGCCTGCAGGCCCTTCTGGCCCTGCACCACCTTGAACGAGACCTGCTGGCCTTCCTGCAGGCTCTTGAAGCCGCTGCCGGTAATGGCGCGGAAATGCACGAAAACGTCCGGGCCATTGTCGCGGGCAATGAAACCGAAGCCCTTGGCGTCGTTGAACCACTTGACGGTACCCACCTGACGATCAGACATGTTTAATCACTCCACAGGGTTTATGGACAGGCCGCCGCGAGGCGACCGGCCGGCTCGACTGGTGTGCAAGGAAACAACCCAGGGGTGAACGATGAGGCAGATCGCGGATCGGCAGCATCGGGCCACAGACTCTGCTGACCCCGGCAAACGCAGTGGGGCGGATCATAACGGCACAACCGGGCCAAACGGAATGGAGCCGGCTCACCCTTCCGGGCCGCCCCGGCGGCAAATTCAGGTTTTCTTGACCTTCGGCGCGGTCTAGTGGCGAGCAGTCCCCGGACCCGCCGCCCGCCACCGGTCGGCACGGTCGCCATCCTGGAGGAGAGCCATGCCAGCACGGTACCGCCTGATCCTGACCAGCGCCCTCGCAGGCCTGCTGGCGGCTTGCGCCCCCCACGAGACCTCCCGGACCACGACCACCACCAGCACGGCCAGCCCGTCCGCGCCCGCCCGCAAGGCGGCCCCCGAGCGGGAACGGGAGCGCGAACACGCCAACCGTGCTGCCAGCAAGCCCGCCGCCGCCAAACCCGACCTGTCCGAGGACACCGGCATCACCGCCTGCGACGATTACCTGGCCAGTTATCTGGCCTGCCATCGCGCGGCGGCGATCTTCCCGCCGAACCAGCTGCAATCCCGCTACGAGGCGATGCGCGCCGGGCTGCTGCGCGATGCGAAGAATCCGGACATCCGGCCGCAGCTGGCGGCACGCTGCAACTCGCTGGCCAGCCAGTTGCGCCAGGCCCTGCATGGCAAGCCGTGCGCGGAGACCCCGGCGCCGGCGACCAGCACGCCCTGAATCGCCGCGATCAGCCGGCCGCCCAGGCGGCGCGCAACGGCCGCGCCAGCGCCGCCGGCGAAGTGCGCCCCAGCCGGATCTGCGGCGTGCCGTGCCAGCGCGCGGTAGCGGCAATCGCGGCGGCCACCGCCCGCACCAGCGCCGGCTGCGGCGACACCCCGGGCTCCAGGAACACGGCCTTGACCTCGAACACGCCGACGTCGCGGTGGGCCTTGGCGTCGAGCCGACCGACCAGGCGGCCCCGATGCAGGATCGGCAACACGAAGTAGCCGTAGCGGCGCTTCGCCGCCGGCGTGTAGCACTCGATGGTGTACTCGAAACCGAACATGGCCTGGGCGCGCGCCCGGTCCCAGACCAGCGGGTCGAACGGCGACAGCAGCGCGGTCCGCGTGGCGCGCAGTCGCCCGGCCAGTGCCTGGGCCAGCGTGGCGGCGTGGTCGCGGTGCACGTAGCCGGGCGTGCGCCAGCCCTCCACCGGCACCGCCAGCAATTCGCCGCGGGCCACCAGCGGCGCCAGTTCGCGCTCACCGACCTTCGGCTTCAGGCGGAAGTAGTCGGCGATCCAGGCCGCCTGCGTCACCCCCAGCGCACGCACGCCGTCGAGGATGAAGCGTTCGCGCTGCGCCACCGCCGAAGGCACCAAGGCCGCTTCGAACGGCGGTTGGAGCCGGGCCAGCACGTTTTCGGCCAGATCGTAAACGCGCTGGAAGTTGTCGCGCCGCGCCACCATCAGCTCGCCCAGCGCGAACCAGGCCTCCAGCCAGCGCTTCTCCGGTTTCCATTCCCACCAGCCCGGCTTGGCGGCGGTGTCCTTGCGCGCGAAATCGGCTGCGCGCACCGGACCGGAGGCGCGAATCGACTGCAGCAGCGCCTCCATGTCGGCACGTTGCTCGCGGTACATGCGCGCCGCATGGCGATGGGCCCAGTGCTGCGCGCGGTGATCGTGACCGCCGCGGTGCCAGGCGATGTCGGCGGCGCTGACGAAGCAGGCCTCGTGCGCCCAGCACTCGGCCAGCCGCCCTTGCGCCAGCGCCTCGTCCAGCCACGCCGTCGGGTAATCGCCCAGGCGCGAATGCAGCACCAGATAGGGGCTGCGCGCTACCACGTGGATGGTGTCGATCTGCAACAGGCGCATGCGCGCGACCGCCGCCACCACATCGTCACGGCGGGCCGGTCGTCGCGGCGCCTGCAGCAGGCCCTGCGCGAACAACTGCAACGCCCGCGCCTGCGCCAGGCTCAACACGCGCTCATCACCTGAAGCGGCGCTCAATGGCTGTTCGCCTTCACGACCTCGTGACCTGGATATTGAGTCGGCATTTACAAGGCCCCTGTTAGCGTGAAACCCGAATTGGGCCGGACGGAACACCCGCCCGATGGAGTGCGGGGCACCGCACGACCCCACCGATCATTCTGGCATGGAGTATCGATGATGAAATCCCGCAAGCCGTTATTGAGCGCCCTCGCCGCCGGTACCCTGCTGTTCGCCGGCAGCCTGATCGCGCAGCAGGACATGCCGCCGCAGACGCCGCCGCCACCGCCCACGGATACGGCGCCGCAACCGATGCCGCCCCAGACCGTCCCGCCGACACCACCTACCCCGCCGACACCGCCAACGCCGGCGACGCCGCCGATGCCACCCGCCCCGGCATCATCGAGCATGCCGGAGACACCGCCGGCGGCCGGCACGACAGAGGCACCGACCGGCCAGGCCGACACGGCCACCATCAACACGCCGCAGGGCCAGCTGGAGGTGCGTTCGAGCATGCCGCCACCCCCGCCGGCCGGTCCGGCGCCGAGTTTCGAGCAGCTGTCCGGTGGCGGGAAATACATCAGCGAGGAGCAGGCCTCGGCCTACCCGCTGCTTGCCAATGACTTCCTGCACGCCGACCGCAACCGTGACGGGCGCATCAGCAAGAGCGAGTACAAGCGCTGGACCGACAACGACTGAGCCTCCCCACCAAAGACGCCGGCCGCCCGCGCGGCCGGCGTTTTCATGTGCCGCGCGGTCGCTCCGCTAAACTGGTGCGCCGACCCGCCAGGAACATTCCTTCATGAAACATCCGATCGCGGCCGCGCTGCTGGCGTTGTGCGCCGGCACCCTGGCCTGCGCCGCTCACGCGCAGAACCCGGACCCCACCGACATCCGTGCCTGCACCGCGATCGAGAGCGACGCCCAGCGGCTGGCCTGCTACGACCACGCCACCGGCCGGGTCAACCTGCCGATCGCGCAGAAGCGCATCGACCAGGCCGCCACCACGCCGGACGTCTTCAGCCGCGATCGCCCGAAAACCTCCGCCAGCACGGAAACCAACCGCGAGGTGGCCACGCCGCTGTCGCTGCTGGACAGCCGCTGGGAGCTGTCGCCGGAAAGCAAGCTCGGCACCTTCAACATCCGCGGCTACAAGCCGGTCTATGCGCTGCCGCTGTTCGCCACCAGCAACCAGAACAACCGGCCGCACAGCCCGAACCCGGACAACACCGTGCCGGGTCCGGGGGAACAGCTGGACAACGCGGAGATGAAGTTCCAGCTCAGCCTGAAGACCAAGCTGTGGCAGGGCGTGTTCGGCGATGCCGGCGACCTGTGGGTGGGCTATACGCAGTCCTCGCGCTGGCAGGTCTACAACTCGCAGCTGTCGCGCCCATTCCGCGAAACCAACTACGAGCCCGAGGCGATGCTGGTGTTCGACACCCATTACCAGGTGCTGGGCTGGGAAGGGCGGTTGCTCGGCATCGGTTTCAACCACCAGTCCAATGGCCGCAGCAATCCGCTGTCGCGCAGCTGGAACCGGATGATCGCCAACGTCGGCTTCGAGCGCGACGGCTGGACCGTGATGCTGCGTCCGTGGTGGCGCATCCCGGAAGCTCGCAGCGACGACAACAACCCCGACATCAGCGACTACATGGGCCGCGGCGAGATGCAGATCGTGCACGAATGGCGCGGCCAGGAGTTCGGCATGCTGCTGCGCCATTCGCTGCGCGGCGGCAACCACAGCCATGGCTCGGCGCGCTTCAGCTGGAGCTTCCCGGTAGCCGGCAACCTGCGCGGCTACATGGAGGTGTTCAAGGGCTACGGCGAAAGCCTGATCGACTACAACCACAACGCCAGCTACCTGGGCGTGGGCGTGTCGCTGCTCGACTGGTACTAGGGCGCAGGGCTGAACGGCGAAGGCCCCGCGGCAAGCTCGGGCCTTCGCGTGGCGGCGGCAGCCGCGATCAGTGGTGATGGCCGCCGGCGCCGTGCACGTGGCCGTGCGCCAGCTCTTCCGCGGTGGCGCCGCGCACGTCGGTCACCTCGATGGCGAAGTGCAGGGTCTTGCCGGCCAACGGGTGGTTGGCGTCGATGAACACCACGTCGTTCTCGACCTTGGTGACGGTGACGTTGACCTGTCCCTGGGGGCCGTTGCCCTGGAACTGCATGCCGGGCCGGATGTCCTCGACGCCCTGGAACGCGGCGCGCGGCACTTCCTGCATCAGCTCCTCGTGGCGCACGCCGTAGCCTTCCTCGGGCACCACGTCGGCGGTGAACTTGTCGCCGGCGGCGCGGCCTTCCATCTGCTTTTCCAGGCCCGGCACGATATGGCCGCTGCCGTGCAGGTAGGTCAGCGGCTCGCGGCCGGCGGAGCTGTCGATGACCTGGCCCTCGTCGTCGGTCAGCGTGTAATGGAAGGCGGCAACGGCGTTCTGGGCAATCTGCATGATGGTCTCGTGAAGGGTTCGGGCCGCCCACCGGCGGCGAGGACCGGCAAGGTTAGCAGAAGCGCTTCAGGCCGCCGTGATCGGGCCGTCAACCGCCCAGCCGGGCCCGCGTATCCTTGCCGATCTTTTCCGGCGTGTCGGTGGAGGCATAACGCTTCACCACCTGGCCATCCGCGTCGACCAGGAATTTGGTGAAGTTCCACTTGATCGACTCGCTGCCGAGAATGCCCTTGCCTTCGCTCTTCAGCCATTTGTACAACGGATCGGCGTGCTCGCCGTTCACCTCGATCTTGGCGAACAGCGGGAAGCTCACGTCGTACTGGGTGCTGCAGAACGTCTTGATCTCGGCCTCGTCGCCGGGCTCCTGGTGGCCGAACTGGTCGCAGGGAAAGCCCAGCACCACCAGGCCCCGGTCGCGCTGCTCCCGCCACAGCTTCTCCAGCCCCTGGTACTGCGGGGTGAAGCCGCACTTGGAGGCGACGTTGACGATCAGCAGGGTCTTGCCGCGCCATTCGGCGAGCGAACGCAGGTTGCCGTCGATGTCGCGGACGGAAAAATCGTAGACGCTGGACATGGGCAGACTCCATCGTGAGGATCGACCTGGCAGCATACGCCATGGCCGGCGCCGCCCGTGGCATAGAATGGCGCCTCCGCCCGCAGGCCGCTCCCCGCCGTGATCCGTTTCGCCGATGTCCACAAGTCCTACCGCGTCGACGGCAGGGACATTCCCGCGCTGCTGCCGTTCAGCCTCGATATCGCCGATGGCGAGGTGTTCGGCATCATCGGCCTGTCCGGCGCCGGCAAGTCGACGCTGATCCGCCTGATCAACCTGCTCGAACGACCCAGCGGCGGACGCATCTTCGTGGGCGACACCGAGATGACCGCGCTGGACGAGCCGGCGCTGCGCGCGCAGCGGCGCCGCATCGGCATGATCTTCCAGCACTTCAACCTGCTCGCCTCGCAGACGGTGGCGGACAACGTGGCGTTTCCGTTGCGGCTGGCCGGCGAGCGCGACGAGGCGGCGATCCGCGCGCGGGTGGACGAGCTGCTGGCGCGGGTGGGCTTGAGCGCGCACGCCGGCAAGTACCCGTCGCAGCTGTCCGGCGGCCAGAAGCAGCGCGTGGGCATCGCCCGCGCGCTGGCCAACCGGCCAAGCATCCTGCTGTGCGACGAGGCCACCAGCGCGCTCGACCCGCAGACCACCGCCTCGGTGCTGGAGCTGCTGGCCGGGATCAACCGCGAGCTGAAGCTCACCATCGTGCTGATCACCCACGAGATGGACGTGGTGCGCCGCGTGTGCGACCGCGTGGCGGTGCTCGACGCCGGCGCGATCGTGGAGCGCGGCACGGTGACCGACGTGTTCCTGCACCCGCAGCACCCCACCACGAAGCGTTTCGTCGAGGAGGCGCTGCCCGAGGAGGCAGCCGGCGCGCTGGCGCCGTTCGCGCGGATTCCCGGCCGCCTGCTGCGGCTGAGCTTCCGTGGCGACGCCACGACGAGTCCGGCGCTGGCTCGCGTCGCACGCGAGACCGGCGTGGAGTTCAACATCCTCGCCGGTCGGATCGACCGCATCAAGGACCTGCCCTACGGCCAGCTCACCCTGGCGATGCAGGGCGAACGGGTGGACGCCGCCCTGACGGCGCTGCGCGAAGCCGGCATCGAGATCGAGGAGCTGCCCCGATGAATCCGCTGCAGAAGCTTTTTCCGAACATCGACGACTGGGGCGAGATCGGCCGCGCCTGCATCGACACCCTGCTGATGCTGGGCGGCTCGCTGGCCCTCACCGTGCTGCTCGGCCTGCCGCTGGGCGTGCTGCTGTATCTCACCGGCAAGGGCCAGCTGCGGCCGATGCCGAAGCTCTACGCGATCACCTCGCTGCTGGTGAACATCCTGCGCTCGGTGCCGTTCATCATCCTGATGATCGTGCTGATGCCGCTTACCTACGCCCTGGTGGGCACCAAGCTGGGCATCCGCGGCGCAATCCCGCCGCTGGTGATCGGCGCCGCGCCGTTCTTCGCGCGGCTGGTGGAGACCGCGTTGCGCGAGGTGCAGCAGGGCGTGATCGAGGCCAGCCAGGCGATGGGCGCCAGCCTGTGGCAGATCGTGCGTCATGTGCTGCTGCCGGAAGCCCGCGGCGGCCTGTTCGCCGGCGTCACGGTCACCGCGATCGCGCTGGTCGGCTACACCGCGATGGGCGGCGCGATCGGCTCCGGTGGCCTCGGCGACCTGGCCTACCGTTACGGCTACCTCAGCTACAAGTCCGACTACATGCTGGTCACCGTGCTGCTGCTGGTGGTGCTGGTGCAGCTGCTGCAGATGTGGGGCGACCGCATCGTGGCGCGTTATAAGAGATACTGATCCGGTTATTTGTCCTTGCACCATATGGACGTCTAATCTCGGGAACCGCTTCGGAAACCGCCATGAAGAACATGTTGCTCGCCGCCCTTTCCGCCACCCTGGCCCTGCTGCTCCTGGCCGGCTGCGCCGCGCCGAAGGGCGACGCGGACACGCTCACCGTGGCCGCCACCGCGGTGCCGCACGCGGAGATCCTCAAGCAGGTGCAGCCGATCCTGGCGAAGGAAGGCGTGAAGCTGCAGATCAGGGTGTTCGCCGACTACGTGCAGCCGAACACGCAGGTGGCCGAGAAGACCATCGACCTGAACTACTTCCAGACCAAGCCCTACCTCGACGCCTTCAACCGCGAGCACGGCACCCGCCTGGTGCCGGTCGTCGGCGTGCACATCGAGCCGTTCGGCGCCTATTCGCGCAAGGTCCGCAGCATCGACCAGCTGCCCGCCGGCGCCAGCGTCACGCTGCCGAACGACCCCAGCAACGAGGGCCGCGCCCTGCTGCTGCTGGCGAAACACGGCCTGATCACCCTGAAGGATCCCGCCAACGCGCTGGCCACGCCGAAGGACATCACGGCGAACCCGAAGCAGCTGAAGTTCAGGGAGCTGGAGGCAGCGATGCTGCCGCGCACCCTGGACGAGGTGGACCTGGCGCTGATCAACACCAACTACGCGCTGGCCGCCGGGCTCAACCCCACCAGGGACGCGCTGCTGATCGAGGACAAGGATTCGCCCTACGTCAACTACCTGGTCGGCCGCGCCGACAATCAGCACGACCCGCGCGTGGAGAAGCTGGCCAAGGCGCTGACCGGCCCCGAGGTGAAGGCCTTCATCGAGCAGAAGTACCACGGCGCGGTGTTGCCGGCGTTCTGACCTCGAACGCCCTCCCCCGCAATGCAGGGGGGGGTTGGGAAGAGGTAGGTTCTTGATCTTTTCCGCAGGCCGGAGCAACCCTCTCCCAACCTCTCATTGCGTTGCAGGGGGAGGAGCCAGGTGCTCCGCGCTCACCCCTGCGACGCGGGAATCTGGAACACCTGGCGCAGGTAGGCCACGTAGGCCTCGTCCTCGCACATGTTCTTGCCCGGCGAGTCGCTGAGCTTGGCGACCGGCTGGCCATTGCAGCGAATCATCTTGATCACGATGTTGAGCGGCGCGGGACCCATGTCGTTGGTGAGGTTGGTGCCCACGCCGAACGCGAGCTGGCAGCGGCCGCGGAAGTGCGCGTACAGCTGCATCACGCGGGGGATGTCCAGCGCGTCGCTGAACACCAGCACCTTGCTGCGCGGGTCGACCCGGTTTGCGGCGTAGTGCGCCAGCACCCGCTCGCCCCAGGCGAACGGATCGCCGGAATCGTGACGGGTACCGTCGAACAGCTTGCAGAAGTACATGTCGAAGTCGCGCAGGAACGCGCCCAGCCCGTACACGTCCGACAGCGCGATGCCGAGGTCGCCGCGGTATTCCTTCGCCCATGCCTCCAGCGCGGCCACCTGCGAGTCGCGCAGGCGCGGCCCCAGCGCCTGGTGCGCCTGCAGGTACTCGTGCGCCAGCGTGCCCAGCGGAGTCAGGTTGAGCTTGCGCGCCAGCCATACGTTGCTGGTGCCGGCCAGCTGCTCGCCCAGCCCCTCGCGCAGCGCAGCCACCGCCTCTTCCTGCCACACCCGCGAGTAGCGCCGGCGCGTGCCGTAGTCGGCGATCCTGCAGCCCTCGTAGCCGGGCGTATCGCGCAGCAAGGCGACCTTCGCCTGCAGCCGCCGGCGTCCCTCGGCGAGGTCGAGGTCGGCGCTGGTGTGGCGGAAGTAGACCTCGTTGACGATCGCCAGCAGCGGCACCTCGAACAGGATGGTATGCAGCCACGGTCCGCAGATGCGGATCTCGATTTCGCCGTTGCCGGCCGCGGCCGGAGCGATCTCCACATACTTCTCGTTGAGCTGGAACAGGCCCAGGAAGTCCACGAAATCACTCTTGATGAAACGCCAGGTGCGCAGGTAGTCGAGCTCGTCCGGCGCGAAGCGCAGCCGGCACAGCGCCTTCAGCTCGGCGCGGATCTCCTCGATGTACGGCACCAGGTCGATGTCGGGCGTGCGGCACTTGAAGCGGTACTCGACCTGGGCTGCCGGATACTGGTGCAGCACCACCTGCATCATCGAGAACTTGTACAGGTCGGTGTCGAGCAGCGATTCGATGATCATCGGCGGCGGGAAGCGGGAGCGGAACGGCCATTATCCGCGCGAACCGCGCGGCCGGGTGCCGCCCAAAAAGAAACCCCATCAGCCAGGGGAGGACTGATGGGGTTTGTCAGGCGGCATCCAGGGGAGGAAATGCCGGCCCCTCAGTGGTGCGGTGGACTGCGCCACTTCCTGTCGCCGTCACGGCGATACGCGTGCTTAGTGTGGACGGCGGCAAGTGAGTTCAACGTGCACACGGGCCTTCGTTCAGCTTTCCGACAGGCTTGTCGCGCGAAACGGACGGCGCGGCCACCGCCTACAATTTCTTCACCCTCACGCAGGATCGACCATGAAGCTGCTCGCCGTGTACCTGCTCGCGCTGTGCCTGGCCCTGCCCGCGGCGGCGGCCGAACTGAAGATCGACCTCGGCCATGGCGTCATCACCTACAGCAGCGAAACCCTGCTCGGGCGCTCCGACGCGCGCACGATCGAGGTACCCGCCGACGTGGCGTTCCGCCGCACGATGCATTACCGCGCGGTGCCGCTGGCCGCGCTGCTCGACGGCATCACGGCTGGCGACCACCTGCAATTCGTGGCCGGCGACGGTTTTGCCGCCGAGATTCCCGCCGCGCTGCTGCTGAACACGCAAGGCAGCGAAGCGTGGCTGGCGATCGAGGACCCGGCGCGGCCGTGGCCCGCCTTGCCTGGCCACGGCCGCGCCGGACCGTTCTACGTGGTGTGGACGCACCCGCAGGCGGCCGGCATTGGCCCGGAACAATGGCCGTACCAGCTGGCCAGCATCCGCAGGCTGGCCGGCGTGGCCGCACGCTTCCCGGCACTGCTGCCCGATCCGGCGCTGCCGCCGGACAGCGAGGTGCGGCGCGGCTTCGCCGCATTCCAGCGCACTTGCCTCGCCTGCCACACGCTCAACGGCCAGGGCGATGCGAAGCTCGGCCCGGATCTGAACATTCCGCACAACCCCACCGAATACCTGCGCGCCGATCTGCTGCGTGCATTCATCCGTGACCCGCAGTCGCTGCGGCGCTGGCCGCAGGCAAAGATGCCGGGATTCGGCACGCAGGCGCTGTCCGATGCGGACCTCGACGCCGTGCTGGCCTACCTGCGGCACATGGCCGGACGCAAGCGCGGCGGTTGAAACGACCGCTCGCTCACGGCCCGGCCGCCGCCTCGACCTGCCGCGCATCGCCCAACGCCTGCAGCGCCTGCTCGCGCTGCGCCTTCGGTTCGCGCGCCAGCGCGCGCACGCTGGCGTAGAACGCCGGCCATTGCGCCCCGGCCTGATCGAACAGCGCCGCGAACGCCGGCATCCAGCGCTCGTACAGGCCGAATGGCAGCAGTCGCGCGTTGTTGATCGGCTGCGCGACCCAGGCGTCGTAGCGGTGATCGTCCGGCCACTCGCGTTCGCGCCACTGGGCATAGCGGAGGCGAAACGCCGCGATCTCGCGCTGCTTGCCCGCCTCCATCGCCGCGGCGTCCGCGCCGCTGGCGTACAGCCTCGCCAGCCGCGTGCGCAGGTCCAGCACCAGGCGGGTGAAGCCCTCGTCCACCGCGCGGGCGCGCTGGTCCGGCGGCGGCAGGCCGCGCGACTGGCGCCATTCGCGCAGGCCCTCAGTCTGCACGAAGTTCGCGAAGGATTCGTTGAACGCGGTGTCGCCCTTCACGTAGAGCAGCTGGTGCGCCAACTCGTGGAAGATGGTGCCGTCCAGTTCGTCGTCGTCCCAGCGCAGCATGCTGGACAGGATCGGGTCGGCAAACCAGCCCAGCGTGGAGTACGCCGGCACACCGCCGATCCACACGTCGTCGCCGCGCGCGAGCAACCGCGCCGCATGCTTCTTCGCCGCCGCCTGGCTGAACCAGCCGCGGTAGGCCACGCAGCCGGCGATCGGGAAGCACTGCGGCACGGCCTGCACCGAATAGCGCGGCGCGGCGAACACGTTCCACACCACGTAGGGCCGATCCAGCGCGACATAGCCGGTGTAGCTGCGGTTGTCCGGCAACGCCAGCCGCTGCGAGGCGAATCGGCGCGCCTGCTGCGCCTGGCGCAGCCGCGCGGCGAGCTGCGGGTCGGTGGCCGGATCGCGCAGCAGCTTGCTTACCGCACGCCGGTGCACGATCAGCTTGCCCTGCCCATGCGCGGCCTGTGCGTAGTAACGCAGGCTGCCGCAGGCGCACAGCAAAAGGCCCATCGCCGCGATGGCGATGAGCCTTGGAATGCGAAGGCGCGGCGATGCGAAACCGGGCATGCCCCAGTGCTGCCTCGATCCTCAGCGGCGATCGCGGTCATCGCGGTCACGGTCGCGGCGAGCGTCGCGCCGCGGCGGCCGAGCGTCGCGATGATCGTCGCGGTCATGGCCCTGCCAACGGCCGGCGTGGTCGTGATAATCGCGGTAGCCGCCATGGTCGCGGTAACGGTAGCCGCCATCCCGGTAGCGCGAGCCGCCGTACCACACGCTGCTGACGCCCACGCTCACGCCGGGCGCATAGCAGCAGCCGTAGTAACCGCCGTAATAGCCGTCGTAGTAGCCCGGCGCGGCGTAGTAGGCGTTGCCGCCATCGCCGTAGTAGGCATCGCCGCTGTAGCCGGAGCCACGCACATAGCTGTAGCCCGGGTCGTAATAGCAGCCCGACAGCGTCGCGGCGGCGAGGCTCAAGGCAACAGTGGCCAACAGGCGTTTCATGATCTGTCTCCATCGGGGAGTCGCCACTTCACGCTAGGCCGCGGCGCTTGAACGCGCACTGAGTTGCCGCGCGCGCCCTGTCGACGTTTAGCCGCCAGCCACGTACGCCCCGGCGTCGATTCAGATCGGCGCCGCGGTCGGCTCAACCCCTGCGCTTGCTCTGTTCGTTCCGCTGGGGCGCCAGCACGCGCCCGTCGGCGCCTTCGCCGCCCACCGGACCGGCCAGCGGCGGGTGCAGCTCCGCGTTGCCCGACCCCGGCTGGGCCGGGTTGGCGTCCGGCCAGCTCGGCCCCTGCCTCACCCGTTCCTGCTTGGCCTCCAGCAGGGCCTGGATCTTCGCCACGGCATCCTCCTGGCTCAGGTAGCGGGGTGCCGGCTCCGGCGCGCGCTTGCGCGGGGCCGGCCTTTTCGCCGCAACGGCGGGTTGGCCAACGGCCCTGGCCATGCGCGGTTTGGCCGCCGGCTTCGCCGTGGGCTTGTTCGCGGCCGCCTTCTTCATCGCAACCTTGGGGGGCGCCGCTTTCTTCGCCGCCGGCTTCTTCGCGGTCTTCCTTGCCGCCTTGTCGGCAGAGGGCTTCCGCACTGGCGTCTTCTTCGCAGCGGCTTGCTTCGCCGCAGGCTTCTTTGCGGCGGTCCTCTTCGCAGCGCTCTTCTTCGCGGCAGCCGTCTTCACCGCGGCCTTGCGCGGGGCGGACTTCTTCGCGACGGCCTTCCCGGCCGGTACTTTGCTGGCGGTAGCTTTCTTTGCCGCGGATTTCTTCGCAGCCGACTTGCGGGTCATAGCCATGCGTTCGTTCTCCTGCGGTGGGCGATGCAGCTGCAACCAGTATGCACGCCCCGGCCGCGGCAGGCATTACGCAGCGCAAGAAGCGTTCATCATCGGAAGCTCGGTTGCATCAGCGCGTCGAGGAAATGCGGCAGTACCCGCGGTTCCGCCAGCACGGTGAAGATCACGCCGTAGGCTGCGCCCCACAGGTGCGCGCTGTGGTTGACGTTGCCCTGCCCGCGCCGGTCCATGTAGATCGAGTAGCCGGTGTACAGCACCGCGTAGACGATCGCCGGCATCGGGATCACCAGCACGATGATGCGCGACCACGGCGCCAGCAGAATGAAGGCGAACAGCACCGCCGACACCGCGCCGGAGGCGCCGAGGCTGCGGTAATTCGGGTTGCCGCGGTTCTTCAGGTAGGTCGGCAGGATCGAGACCACCAGGCCTCCGATGTAGAACAGCGCGAAGCCGAACGGCCCCATGCGCGAGGCGAAGAAGTTCTCCATCACCCGGCCGAAGAAGAACAGCGTGATCATGTTGAACAGCAGGTGGCCGAAATCCGCATGCACCAGGCCGTAGGTCACCAGGCGGTGGTACTCGCGCTGGCGGGCGATCGCCGGCGGCCACAGGATCAGGTCGTTCAGCAGCCGGCCGTTCTTGAACGCCATGAACGAGACGATGCAGGTGATGGCGATGATGGCCAGGGTAATCGGCATGGGCGGTTCCGCGTGCGGCAGCAAAAGCGCACATCTTGGCGCCGCCGCCGCGGCTTGTCGACTTCCTTGGCTTATGCATCTGCCGTGGCGCCATATGCCGGGAAATCACTGCCCGTCGTCGCGACAGGCGGCTATCATTCGCCGCTTTACGCGGCCATCCGGTCGCCCGGCGCCGCCATGACCTCGCTTCGCTACCTGCATCTGGACGTCTTTGCCGCCACCCAGGGTGGCGGCAACCACCTCGGCGTGGTGATCGGCGCCGACGGCTGGAGCGACGCGGCGATGCAGCGCTTCGCGCGCTGGACGGCGCTGGTCGAGACCACCTTCCTGCTGCCGCCGACCGACCCGCGCGCCAGCTACCGCGTGCGCATCTTCACCCCGCACAAGGAGATTCCGTTCGCCGGCCACCCCAGCATCGGCAGTGCGCATGCCGCGCTCGCCTGCGGCCTGGCCGCACCACGCGACGGCCTGCTGTGGCAGGAATGCGGCGCCGGCGTGCTGCCGATCCGCGTGCTGGGCGATGGCGCCCAGCGCGAACTGCTGCTGCAGTCGCCCGGCGAGCGCGTGCTGGATACCGGCCACGACGCCCACCCGCGACTGGCGGCTACGCTGGCCGGCATCGAAGCGGGCCTGCTGCCGCCGGCGCTGGTCGACGGCGGCCGCCGCTGGTGGCTGGCCGAGGTGGCCGACGAAGCCGGCCTGCGCGCCTGGCAACCCGACCATGCGGCGATCGCCGCGCTCGCCCAGGCCAGCGCCAGCATGGGCCTGTGCGCGTTCGCCCGCAGCCGTCACCCGGACTACCAGCTGGTGGTGCGCGCGTTCCCGGCCGGCGTGGGCATCGTCGAGGACCCGGCCTCCGGCGCCGCCAACGGCCTGATTGCCGCCTACATCGCGCAGGCCGAACCGCACGGCCCGCTGGCTCGCGGCTACAAGGTCAGCCAGGGCCGCGAGATCGGCCACGACGCGCAGCTGATCGTGCACATCGACGGCGACGCGATCTGGGTCGGCGGGCGCAGCCATACGGTGATCGACGGCACCCTGGACTGGCAGCCATAGCACCGGCCGCCAGGCCATGCGCGCCCAACCCGCTGCCACGACGGCCGGAGTCAGGCCTCGGCAGGCCCTGCCCGCCCCACGAAGCCGCGCGATCCGGGTGCGGAGTCAGGCACGCTCATCCAGATGCGCGCGGCGTGCGGCGACCAGCGCCAGCGCGGACCAGTCCAGTTCCGCGTCGCCGGCGGCCAGCGCCTCCAGCATGGCGTCGCGCAGCACGCCGGCGAACGGCAGCGGCACGCGCTGCGCGTCGCCCGCGGCCAGCGCCAGCCCCACGTCCTTGTAGCCCAGCGGCAAGGCGAACCCGGCCGG
The DNA here is from genome assembly GCA_024711345.1 of Rhodanobacter sp. Lineage (GTDB taxonomy): Bacteria > Pseudomonadota > Gammaproteobacteria > Xanthomonadales > Rhodanobacteraceae > Rhodanobacter. The sequence continues at coordinate 144,833 of JANJTA010000012.1, forward strand.
CTTGAAGCGCTGCTCGGCAATCAGCTTGCCGTAGCCCTGATAGGCGGGTGACGCAAACAAGGTGTTCGTCATCACTTCGAGAAAATCCGCTGCACTGACGCCGTAGGCGCGCGTCAGCACCGTCGCCTCGGCCATGCTCTCGATCGCTGCCGCCAGCATGAAGTTGCCGGCGATCTTTGCCACGTTGGCGCGCTCCGGCGCTTCGCCCATCGGCCACACCTTGCTGCCCATCGCCTCCAGCAGCGGGCGCACGCGTTCGATGGCGCCGGGCCGGCCAGCCACGAGGATGTTGAGCTTCGCCGCGGCGGCCATGTCCGGACGGCCGAACACCGGCGCGGCGACGTACTCCAGCCCGCGCTGCTCGTGCTGCGCAGCCAGCTCCTGCGCCAGCGCCACCGAGATCGTGGCGTGATTGACGTGCACGGTGCCGCGATCCATCGCGTCGAGCAGGCCACCGTCGAGAAACACCTCGCGCACCGCCTGGTCGTTCGCCAGCATGCTGCACAGCACTTCGCCCTGCGCGGCGCGGTCGGCCGTCTTCGCTACCCTGGCGCCCAGCGAGGCCAGCGGCTCGGTGGCCGCGACGGAACGGTTCCACACCGTCAGCGTGTGGCCGGCCGCCAGCAGGTTGCTGGCCATCGCGCTGCCCATCGCGCCCAGACCGATGAATCCGACTTTCATGCGGGTGTCCTCATGTCAAACCGGCGCACAGTGAAGCACGCGGGATATTCAATCCATGCGAAATACGCCGCGTACGGGCAGCCTCACACCGCCTGTCCTGCCGCCTGTCCCGACGCCCACGCCCACTGGAAGTTGTAGCCGCCGAGCCAGCCGGTGACGTCGACCACCTCGCCGATGAAATACAGCCCCGGTACGAGCTTGGACTGCATCGTGCTGGAGGACAGGCCGTCGGTATCGACGCCGCCCAGGGTGACCTCGGCGGTGCGATAGCCTTCGGTGCCGCTGGCGGTGATCGGCCAGGCGTTGAGTTGCGCGCCGATCTGCCCGAGTTCGGCGTCGCGGTACTGACGCATGGGGCGGCTCTCCAGCCATTGCTCGCACAGCCGCTGCGCCAGCCGTTTCGGCAGCGCCTCGCCGAGCACGGTCTTCAATTCCGCCAGCGGCCGCGCCGCACGCTGCTGCACCAGGTACGCGCCCGCGTCGAGGTCGGGCAGCAGATCGAGGCGCAGGTCGTCGCCGGGTTGCCAGTACGAGGAAATCTGCAGGATCGCCGGCCCGCTGAGGCCGCGGTGGGTGAACAGCATCCCGGCGCGAAAGCCCTGCCTGCCGACGCGCGCCTCCACCGCGGGCAAGGCCACGCCGGCGAGGTCCGCGTAATGCTCCTGGTGCTTGCCGCTCAGGGTCAGCGGCACCAGCCCGGCGCGCGTGGGCAGCACGGCGTGGCCGAACTGGCGCGCCAGTTCGTAGCCGAAGCCGCTGGCGCCCATGCTGGGAATCGACAGGCCACCCGAGGCGACCACCAGCGATTCGGCATGCACCTCGCCGCGCGCGGTGAGCACGCTGAAGCCTTCCGCCGTCTTGCGCACGCGCTGCACGCCGCAGTTCGCTTCCACCGTGACGCCAGCGGCGGCGCATTCGTCCAGCAGCATGCGCACGATCTGCTTCGACGAGTCGTCGCAGAACAGCTGGCCCAGTTCCTTCTCGTGGTACGCGATGCGGTGCTTCTCCACCAGCGCGATGAAGTCCCACGGCGTGTAGCGCGCCAGCGCGGACTTGGCGAAATGCGGGTTCGCCGACAGGTAGCTCGCCGGCGTCGCGCCCGTGTTGGTGAAATTGCAGCGCCCGCCGCCGGACATCAGGATCTTCTTGCCGACCTTGTTGGCATGGTCGACCACCAGCACGCGGCGGCCGCGCTGGCCGGCGGCGATCGCGCACATCAGGCCGGCGGCGCCAGCGCCGATGATCAACACGTCCACTTTCACGAACCGGCATCCTCGCGCCGCCACAGGTCGCGCATTATCGCCCGGCCGCTTGGCTTACACTTCCATTCTGTTTCCAGCGAGCCGCCGCCATGCCTTCCTTCGACGTGATTTCCGAAGTCGACAAGCACGAACTGACCAATGCGATCGACCAGGCCAACCGCGAGCTGGGCAACCGCTTCGATTTCAAGGGCGTGGACGCGCAGTATGTGCTGGACGATGGCGTGATCACCCAGAGCGCGCCCAGCGAGTTCCAGCTGCAGCAGATGCTGGACATCCTGCGCGGCCGGCTGACCGCGCGGAAGATCGACATCCGCGCGCTCGACGTCGGCGAGCCGGAAACCAACCTGGGCGGCTCGCGGCAGAAGATCACCGTCAAGCAGGGCATCGAGCAGCCGGTCGCGAAGAAGCTGGTGGCCGAGTTGAAGGCGGCCAAACTCAAGGTCGAGGCGCAGATCAACGGCGACAAGCTGCGCGTCAGCGGCAAGAAACGCGACGACCTGCAGCTGGCGATGGCGGTGCTGCGCAAGGCCGACGTGGAACTGCCGCTGCAGTTCGACAACTTCCGCGACTGAGCCGGGATTCGGGATCGGGGCCGGCATTCCACGCGCCCTGCCAACGCGGATCAAGGCACGCCCCGGTAGGAGCCCGCTCGCGGGCGATGCGTTTCTTCGCGAGATCCCGGATTCGCAAGAGCAAAAGCGTCGCCCGCGAGCGGGCTCCTACGCCTTGGACAGCAGCCGTCCACCCATCGCCGCGTTGACGGCCACCACCACGGCCACCGCCAACGCGTGGGTCAGCAGGTCGGTGGCGGCGGAGTCGAACGCGTGGCAGATCTCCAGCAGGCTGGCCGAAGCCGCCGCGCTGGCCAGGCCGATCAGCACCGCGACACGCACCGGGCGCAGCGGGCAGGCGCGGCGCAGCAGCACGATCAGCAACGCGGACAGCGGCACCGAGAAGCCGATGATGAAGAGCAGGCAGTCGGCGCTCTGATGCACGCCGGCGAGTTCGGTGCCCGGCGCGATCCAGGTGCGCAGGCAACCGAGGCCGCTGGCGCCGATCCACAGCAGGGCCCCGGGCAGCGGCAGCCATGCCCACGTCGCACGGCGCCCCGGCACGCCCAGCGCGAACGCCGCCCACGCCGCGCAGATCGCGGTGATCACCGCGCCGATGCCGGCCCAAGCCAGGTCCGGCGTGGCAGCCCAGCGCCGCAGCATCGGACCTGCGCCGTAATGCATCAGCAAGCCGGCCGCCAGCGCCGCCACCAGCAGCAGCCAGCCGGCAGTACGCAACCATGGCGGCAGCAGCCGCCGCACCGGCACCAGGTCGGTACCGAGGCGGTCGATCAGCGCCGCATGGGATCGCGGGTCGGACATCACGTCAGGGTTCTCCATGGAAACGTTCGCGCAGCGCCTTCAGCGCACGATGCAGGTTCACCTTCAGCGCACCGGTGTTGCGCCCGGTCAGTTCGGCCGCCTCGCTGAGCGAGCGCTCGCGCAGGCCCAGTTGCTCCACTGCCTCGCGCTGGCCCGGCGGCAGGTCGGCGATCGCCGCGTGCAGGCGCTGCGCGCGCTGTTCGCTCTCGGTGGCGGCGCTGGCGTCGTCGCGGTCCGCGTGGTTGTCGAGCGCAAATTCGTCGTGCAGCTCGCGGCTGTCGCGACGGCCACGGCTGCGCAACGCGTCGACTGCGCGGCGGCTGGCGATCGCGGTCAGCCACGCATCGTAGGAGCGGGCCGGGTCGTAGGTGTGGCGCACCCGGTGCACGGTGATCAGGGTCTCCTGCACCACGTCGTCCAGCTGATCCTGCGCCACGCCGTGGCGCCGTGCGGCGGCGCGGACCAGCGCCACCGAATCGGCCAGCAGCCTCTCGTAGGCACGCCGGTCGCCGGCCTGCGCAGCCGCCATCCACGCCGCCCGGCGCTGGTCGGGCGATTCGCTGTCGTTCGCCGTGGCGACATCGGCTGGCATGCTCGGCTCGGGACTCGCCCGCAGGAAAAGTCCACTATCTAGACCCAGACAGGCGGTGGCGGTCAAGGCTTGCGACATGTTCGCTCCACGGCGGAACGCCTGACAGGTATTCGCTGCATCCGGTTCCGGCGTTACCCCGTAGCTGCAGGTAACCGCCGCCGGTACGCCGGCGAATAACCAGGCAACCTCCCACGGATGCTTCCCATGCTCGTGTTGATCCTCGCCTACCTCGGCGGCGTACTGACCATCCTCAGCCCGTGCATCCTGCCGGTGCTGCCGTTCGTGTTCGCCCGCGCCGACCGCCCGTTCATGCGCAACGGCTTCCCGATGCTGCTGGGCATGGCGATCACCTTTGCCGGGGTGGCCACGCTGGCGGCGCTGGGCGGCGGCTGGGCGGTGCACGCGAACCAGTACGGCCGCATCATCGCGCTGCTGGTGCTGGCCTTCCTCGGCCTGACCCTGCTGTCGACCCGGCTGGCCGAGTGGATCACCCGCCCGTTCGTGGCGCTGGGCAACCGGCTGTCGCAACGCTCGGCCGCCGACGGCGACTCGATCTGGGGTGCGGCCGGTCTCGGCGTCGCCACCGGGCTGCTGTGGGCACCGTGCGCGGGGCCGATCCTGGGCCTGTTGCTGACCGGCGCGGCGCTGAACGGCGCCAGCGTGCAGACCACCCTGCTGCTGCTCACCTACGCCGCCGGCGCGGCCACCTCGCTGGGCCTGGCGCTGCTGGTCGGCGGCAAGCTGTTCGCCCTGATGAAGCGCTCGCTCGGCGCCGGCGAATGGGTGCGCCGCGCGCTCGGCGTGCTGGTCCTGTGTGGCGTGGCCGCGATCGCGCTGGGCCTGGATACCGGTCTGCTCACCCGCGTCTCGCTGGCCAGCACCGGCGGCATCGAGCAGAAGCTGATCAACGCCGTGCGCCCGGCGCCGGCGCCGCGCCCCGCGCCGAAGCCCGGGGAGCCGCTGCCGGTGGAAGGCAGCTTCCCGTCGCTGGCCGGTGCCACCCAGTGGCTGAACAGCCCGCCGCTGACCACCGAAGCGCTGCGCGGCAAGGTGGTGCTGGTCGATTTCTGGACCTACTCCTGCATCAACTGCATCCGCGCGCTGCCGTACGTGCGCAGCTGGGCCGACAAGTACAGGGACCACGGCCTGGTGGTGATCGGCGTGCACGCGCCGGAGTTCGCCTTCGAGAAGGACCCGGCCAACGTGGTCAAGGCGGTGAAGGATCTCGGCGTCGACTACCCGGTCGCGTTGGACAACGACTACGCGATCTGGCAGGGCTTCGACAACCAATACTGGCCGGCGCACTACTTCATCGACGCGCGGGGACAGATCCGCCACCACCACTTCGGCGAAGGCGAATACCGGCAAAGCGAAGACGTGATCCGCCAGCTGCTGGCCGAGGCCGGCCAGAAGAACCTGCCGGGCGGCTATGTCAGCGACGACCACCGCGGCGTCGAGGCGGCCGCGTCGAACGACCCCACCCGTTCGCCGGAAACCTACGTCGGCTACGCCCGCGCGATGAACTTCGTCGGCGGCCGGGTGGCGCGCGACGACCCGCGTGATTACCGCGCACCCGCCTCGCTCGCCGTGAACCAGTGGTCGCTCGATGGCCGCTGGACCGTGCACGACGAAAACGCGCAGTTGGCGCAGGCCGGCGGCCGCATCGTCTACCGCTTCCGCGGCCGCGACCTGCACCTGGTGCTCGGCCCAGCTGCGGACGGCAAGCCGATCCGCTACCGGGTCAGCATCGATGGCCAGCCGCCCGGCGCCGACCACGGCATGGACACCGACCCGGCCGGCAACGGCACGGTCACCGGCCAGCGCCTGTACCAGCTGGTGCGCCAGGCCCGCGGCAGCGGCGAGCGCCTGTTCGAGATCGAGTTCCTGGATCCGGGCGTGCAGGCGTATGCCTTCACCTTCGGCTGAGCACAACCCGCAGGAGCCCGCTCGCGGGCGATGGCCTCTGCATTCACGACAAGAGCATCGCCCGCAAGCGGGCTCCTACACAAAAGAACATCCACGGAGGTTGTCATGTCACGACTCGATGAAACCCTCGCGATGGACCGCCGCCGCTTCCTGCGCGCCGTGCTCGGCGGCGGCGCCCTGCTCGCCGTCGGCGGCGGCCTGCTGCTGCCGCGACTGCACGCGGCGGCGAACACGCCGGTCGGCACGCCGGGCGAGGTGCTGCTGGAAATCTTCGACGACGCCGGCCATGACCTTGGCGCGCGCAAGGTGGCCAAGCTGGTGCTGAGCGACGCGCAGTGGCGGCAACGGCTGTCGTGGGCGGCGTACGACATCATGCGCCACGAGGGCACCGAGCTGGCCTTCAGCGGCGCGCACGAGAAACCCGCCGTGCCCGGCCTGTTCCGCTGTATGGCCTGCGCCACCGCGCTGTACGACGCCGCCACCGAGTTCGACTCCGGCACCGGCTGGCCCAGCTTCTGGCAGCCGATCGCGAAGACCAACGTGATCGAACGCAGCGACCACAGCTTCGGCTGGGTACGCACCGCCGTCTCCTGCGCCGGCTGCGACAGCCATCTCGGCCACGTCTTCGACGACGGCCCGCGGCCGACCGGACTGCGCTACTGCATGAACTCGGTGGCGTTGCGCTTCGTGCCGCGGATGGCGTGAGTCCGCGCGGCGGGATCACGCACCGACGACAGCGCCCTCACCTTCGCGCGCGCATACATGGCAGGCAACGGTTCGTCGGCCGGCCCGCCGGAGATTGCCTGCATGAAACGCCTCATCCTGTCCGCGACTGCGTCCCTGGCGATGGCTGCGGCATCGCTGCTCGCCCCGGCGCTCGCCCATGCGGCGGATGCCTACGTCACCGGCAACGTCAACCTGCGTGCCGGGCCCGACTCGAGCTACCCGCTGATCGCCCTGATCCCGGCAGGCACGGAAGTCGACGTGCGGGGCTGTACTGACGGCTGGGAATGGTGCGACGTGATCGTCTACGGCGATCGCGGCTGGATCGCCGGCAACTTCATCGCCTACGAATACCAGGACCAGCCCGTGCTGCTGCCCGCCTATGGCGCACGGATCGGCATTCCCGTCATCACCTTCGTGATCGGCAGCTACTGGGACCACTACTATCGCGACCGGCCGTTCTACCGCGAGCGCGACCGCTGGTATCACCGCCCCGTCGTGCGCCGGCCGCCACCGCCGCCGATAAGCCACCCCTACCGGAGACAGCCAAGGGTGAACGACGGCGACCGCCGGGACCAGCGGCATGATTCCCGCGAGGCCCCTCCCGCGGCGGGATACCGGGATGCCGGCCAGCAGGGCTCGGCAAACCGGGAGCGCACCGCGCACGTCGAGCCGGCCGGCAGGCCGCCGCAACGCGACAACCATCCCGCCGCCCATCCGGACAGCCAGCGCGGCCCTGTCCAGGGTCAGCCGCCGGCGCACGGGCGATCGCAGAACAAGCACCGCGGCGACCGTGGCAGGCACGACGACAAGGATGGCCATTGATGGCGACTGGTGGACGCGCCAGTGACGGCATCGCCTGCCACTTGCCGTCACCACGGCCACCAGCCGCGCCCGGAGCGGGCGTAGCGATCGGCCGCCCGCTCGAACGGATTGCGCGCGCTGATCCCGCCGCACAGCAGGTACAGCGGCAGGAACAGCGGGCCGAGCAGCATGTACTGGAAAACATGGGCACGCTCGTGGTCGGCCAGCGATATCGGCGGCTCGATGCGCTGGCCGGCGCGATGCGCGTAGGTGAGGCACGGCACGTCCAGGTGCTCGCCGGTGTACACGATCACGTTGCCCAGGGTCAGCGCCCCGCCGCGCCCCCACGGCCAGCGCCGCACCACCAGCGCCAGTTCGCGCCGCTGCCAGCGCAGGCGCGCGCCGAAGGCCAGCCCGACCAGGCCCGGCAACAGGCCGAGCAGGCTGTTCGGCAGCGTCCACAGCATGCCCAGCGCGAGCAGGCTCCGCGGCGGCCGGCGTGAAACGAGGGGGACGGGATGTCGCGGCATGTCGGCTCGGCTTGGGTTCAACGGCGGTCGTCGCCATCTTGTCGGCGTTGGCGCCCCGCGCCTGACCTGTATCGGAGTCTGCCATGAGTTCACCACTGGCCATCCCCTGCCCGCATTGCGGCGCACTGAACCGCGTGCCGGCCGAACGCGTGGGCGAGCACCCGAATTGCGGCCGCTGCAAGCAGGCGCTGTTCGAGGGGCATCCGGTGGAGCTGACCGCGGCGAACTTCGACGCGATCGCCGGCCGCGGTGACCTGCCGGTGCTGGTGGATTTCTGGGCGCCGTGGTGCGGGCCGTGCGTCGGCTTCGCGCCGGTGTTCGTGCAGGCCGCCGGCAAGTTCGAACCGCGCCTACGGCTGGCCAAGCTGGACACCGAGGCGCAGCCGCAACTGGCCGGGCGCTTCGGCATCCGCAGCATTCCCACCCTGATCCTGTTCAAGCAGGGCCGCGAGGTCGCGCGGCAGTCCGGCGCGTTGAACGCGGCGCAGCTTTCGCAGTTCGTCGAGGGCGCGCTGGCGCGCGGCTGATCAGCGGGTGCCGCCGGCCGCCTGCCAGCGCAGCCAGTCGATCACCGCGGCCACCGCCGCCCGCGGCTTGGCCGGCGGTCGCACGATCCAGTACGACGGTCCCAGCGGCACGTCGAGCTCGCCGAACGGGCGCAGCAAACCGCCGTTCGCCACGTCGTCCGCGGCCAGCCGATGCCGCGCCAGCGCCACGCCTTGGCCCTGCATCGCCGCGCGCAGCACCAGGTCGGACGAGGTGTAGCGCGCGCCACCTTGCAGCGAAAGCTTCGCCGGCCCGTATGCCTGCCGCCACCGTTCCCACGCCGCCTGCGGATCGCGATCATGCAGCAGGCGCAGGGCGGCCAACTGCGCCGGGCTGGACGGACGTCCGGACGCTTGCCACAGCGCCGGGCTCATCACCGGATACAGCGCATCGTCCATCAGCGCTTCGGCATGCAGCGTCGGCCACGGCCCCTGGCCCATGCGGATGGCCAGGTCGATGCGGCCGTCGTCCAGCGCGTCGAGGCGCTGCTCCACCTGCACCGACAGTTCGATCTTCGGGTGCGCCTTTTCCAGTGCGGGCAGCCGCGGCAGCAGCCAGCGGATCGCGAACGACGGCGAGGCGGACAGCGTCACCGCATGTGCCGGGCGGGTTTCGCGCAGCGCCGCCACCGCCTGTTCGATCTCGCGCAGGCCGGCCAGCGTGGCGCGGCCCAGCGCCTCGCCCTGCGGGGTGAACACCAGCGCGCCGCGGCCGGCCGCCGTGCGCAGCAGCGGCACGCCCAGCCAGCGGTCCAGTTCGCCCAGGTGCCGGCTCACCGAGGAATGCGCCATGCCCAGCTCGCGCGCGGCGGCGCGCACGCCGCCATGCGCGTAGACCATGGCGAACGCGCGCAAGGCATTCAGCGGCAGCTCGTTCATGGTCGGAATTCTAGACCATAAGTCGCTCGGCACAGACCAGCCATCGGCTCGAACATGCGCTTCATCCGACCATTCACGACGAGGGGCATTGCCATGGATCCGTTGCTCGCCGCGTGCGGCCTGCTCCTGGTGGCCGCGATCACGCCCGGCCCGAACAACCTGGTGGTACTGCGCGCGGCCGGGCGTGCCGGCGTGCGCGGCGCGCTGCCGGCGATCGCCGGCATCGTGGGCGGCGGCCTGCTGCTGCTCGCGGTGATGGCGCTGGGTGCGGGCGCGGCGTTCGCGGCGCACCCGCCGCTGCGGCGCTGGACCGGCGCGATCGGCGCGCTGTACCTGGCGTGGCTCGGGGTGTCGCTGGGCGTGGCCGGCATCGCGCCGCGGCACGCCGCCGCGGCGCCGGCGGCCCTGCCGGCCGGCACGCTGGGGCTGATCGGCTTCCAGTTCCTCAACCCGAAGAGCTGGGTGATCGTGCTGAGCGTGCTGGCGGCGATGCCGGCCACCGGCCTGCGCGACTACCTGCCGCTGGCCGGCCTGTTCGTGCTGGTCCCCGCCTTGTGCCTGCTGCTGTGGGCCGCGCTGGGCGCCTGGCTGGCCCGCTGGCTGGTGCGTCCCGCGGTACGCCGTGGCGTCGACCTGGTAATGGGCGTCCTGCTGATCGCCTGTGCCTTCCTGCTGCTGCTCGAACCCTGATCCCTTGGTTCACCGGAGATACCGCAATGACCACCTTCCACACGACTCCCGCCCGCCGCGTGCTGTGCCTTGCCGGCAGCCTGCGCCGCGACTCCTGGAACCGCCGCCTGCTGCAAGCCGCTGCAGCCCAGGCGCCGGCGACGCTGCAGCTGGACGTCTACGACGCGCTGGGCAGCGTGCCGCTGTTCGACGAGGACCTCGAGCGGGACGAAGCGGCCGGGCCCGCCGGCGTGCAGGCACTGCGCGCGGCGCTCGCCGCCGCGGACGGCCTGCTCATCGCCACGCCCGAATACAACCACGCCATGCCCGGCGTGCTGAAGAACGCGCTGGACTGGCTCTCGCGCGACAGCCCCGTCGGCGACGTGCTGGCACAGAAGCCCGTGGCCGTGCTCGGCGCCAGCAGCGGCCCGTGGGGCACGCGCCTGGCGCAGGCCTCGTTGCGGCAGGTGCTGCACGCCTGCGGCGCGCTGGTGATGCCGGCACCGACCCTGTTCATGGCCAACGCGGCCAGCCGCTTCGACGCCGACGGCATGCTGACCGACCTGGCCGCCGTGCAGTCGCTGCAGGACTTCGTGCTGGCGTTCGAGTGCTGGATGGCGCGCCTCGCACCGCCGCTCGCCAGACCGGAACCCCTCGCGGCAGCGCGGCGCTGATCGCCATTTCCCCATGCCTTTATGCACACTTGCGCCGCGGCGACGCCGGTTAAGCTTGGCGCTTTCGTCCGTGAGGAAACGCCGTGCGCAAGCTCCTGCCCTCCGTCCTGCTGGCTGCCTTCGTGCTGGCCGGTTCAAGCCTTGCCCCGGCCTTCGCCGCCGATACCCACAAGCCGGCGGCAACGGAGGCCGGCGGCAGCGGCGGCTTCCAGCTTCCGCCGCTGCCGGCCGATGCGCACGTGACGCAAACGGCCACGGTGGACGGCAAGACGCTCAAGTACACCGTCACCGTGGGCTCGCTGCCGGTGCGCGACGGCAAGGGCAAGACCACCGGCGAAGTGGTGTTCACCGCCTACACCATGGCCGGCAAGGACCGCCCGGTGACGTTCGCGCTGAACGGCGGCCCGGGCGCCTCGTCGGTGTACCTGAACCTCGGCGCGATCGGACCGAAGAAGGTGAACTTCGGCGCCGAAGGCGACAACCCGTCCGACCCGGCCACGCTGCACGACAACCCCGGCACCTGGCTGGGCTTCACCGACCTGGTGTTCATCGACCCGGTCGGCACCGGCTACAGCCGTGCGCTGGTCGACGACAAGGAAGCGACCAAGCAGTTCTACAGCACCGACAGCGACATCCAGTACCTCTCGCGCATCGTCTACGACTGGCTGGTGAAGAACGGCCGCATGGCCTCGCGCAAGTACCTGGTCGGCGAGAGCTACGGCGGCTTCCGCGGCCCGCGCATCACCGAGTACCTGCAGACGCGCCTTGGCGTGGCGATGAACGGCGTGGTGCTGCTGTCGCCGTACCTCGACCCGGCCGCGTTCGAGGACGGCAACGTGTCGCCGCTGCCGTGGATGCTCACCCTGCCCTCGATCGCCGCCGCGCACCTGGAACGCGAGCACAGGCTGAGCGCCGCGGCGATGGCGCCGATCGTCGAATACACCCGCGGCGAATACGCCAGCGACCTGATGCGCGGCCGCTCCGACCCGCAGGCCACCGAGCGCGTGGTGAAGAAGGTCACCGAGCTGACCGGACTCGACCCGCTGTTCGTCAAGCGTTCCGGCGGCCGCATCGAGACCCAGGCCTACCTGCGCGAGGTGTACCGCGCCGAAGGCAAGCTGGGCAGCCGCTACGACTCCAACGTCACCGCGTGGGACCCGTTCCCGTACGCGCCGCACCAGCAAAGCGGCGACCCGATCCTCAACGGCATCATCGCGCCCACCACCACGGCGATGGTCGACTTCGTCACCCGCGTCGTGGGCTGGAAAGTCGACGGCCGCTACAACGCGCTCAGCTACGAGGTGAACAAGCTGTGGCACGAGGACAAGGACGCCAACAAGGGTTCGGTGTCGCAGCTGCGCGAGGCGGTGGCCAACGATCCGGGCCTGCGCGTGCTGATCGCGCACGGCTGGGATGACCTGTCGTGCCCGTTCATGGCCTCGGTGCTGATCGTCGACCAGATGCCGGCGATGGGCGACCCGACTCGCGTGCAGGTGAAGAACTACCCCGGCGGCCACATGTTCTACGCGCGCCCCGACAGCCAGGCCGCGCTGACCGCCGACGTGAAGGCGTTGTACGGCGCCCACTGACGGCGTACGCCTTTCCGGCCTCGTAGGGCGGACACTGTCCGCCGCTGTTGCGTCACGGAATCAATACCGGCGGGCCGCGCCCGCCCTACAAGGAATCGGCAGCAAGCCGTTGCGGCATCAGCGCACCGGCGCCGGCGCGCACCAGGTACTGCACGCTGAACATCCGCTGCGGGTCGGTCCACACGCGCTGCACGGCCAGCCCGGCGCGGGCGGCCAGCGCAGCGAAATCCTCCGGCGAATACTTGCAGCTGTACTCGACCTGGATCGCCTCGTCGGCGCGGAACGGCACGTTCGCGCGCCCCACTTTCACCTGCTGCTCGCGGCGGCTGACCAGGTGCGTCTCGATGCGCCCGGCCATCGGGTTGTAGTGCGCGCGGTGGGCGAACGCGGACAGTTCGAAGTTGCTGCCGATCTCGCGATTGAGCCGCGCCAGCATGTTCAGGGTGAACTCGGCGGTGACGCCGGCGCGGTCGTTGTAGGCCGCCTCGATCAGCGCCGGGTCCTTCTTCAGGTCCGCGCCGATCAGGATGCCGCCGGCGTCGCCCATCTCGTTGCGCATCTTGCGCAGCAGCACGGCCGCCTCGCGGTTGTCGAAATTGCCGATGGTGGAACCGGGGAAATACAGCACGGTGCGCCGCGGCGCGCGCGGCGGGATCGGCAGCCGCAGCGGCTTGCTGAAATCCGCGCACAGCGGCTGCAGCGGCAGCCGCGGGAACGCCGCCGCCAGCCGCTCGACACTTTGCCGGAGCGGCTCGGGCGAAATCTCCACCGGCACGTAGGCCACCGGCTCGTGCAGGTGCTGCAGCAGCATGTGGGTCTTGTGCGCATTGCCGCTGCCGTACTCGACCAGCCGCACGCCACTGCCCAGCGCGTCGGCAATGTCGGCGGCGTGCTCGTCCATCAGCGCGATCTCGCAGCGCGTGAGGTAGTACTCCGGCTGCTCGCAGATGCGCTCGAACAAGGCCGAGCCGCGCTCGTCGTAGAACAGCCACGACGGCAGCCGTTTCGGTTTCGCGCCGAGGCCGCGCTGGACGACTTCCAGCAAATCGCTCGACGGCGGGCGGCGCTCGTCGTCGCTGAGGCCAAAGGGTTGCACACTGCTCATCGGTCCTGTCCCAGTCGCAGCCCGGCAAATTGCCACCGAGCCTGGGGTGGAAAGAAATTGCGGTAGGTGGCGCGAATGTGATCGCGCGGGGTGGCGCAGGAACCGCCGCGCAGCACCCACTGGCCGCACATGAACTTGCCGTTGTATTCGCCCAGCGAGCCGGGCAACGGGCGGAAGCCCGGGTAGCCGATGTAGGGCGAGGCGGTCCACTCCCACACGTCGCCGTAAAGCTGCTGCACGCCGCTGCCGGCGCCGGCCGCGCGCGGCTGGAAGCGCTGCGCGTCCTGCAGGTTGCCGTCGACCGCGACGCCCTGCGCCGCCGACTCCCACTCGGCCTCGGTGGGCAGCCGCGCACCGGCCCAGCGCGCGAACGCCTCGGCCTCGAAATAGCTGAGGTGGCAGACCGGTTCGTGCGGATCGAGCGCACGCACGCCAGCCAGGGTGAACTCGCTGGCCAGATCGTCCTGCCAGTACAGCGGATGCTGCCAGCCTTCGCGCTGCAGCGTGGCCCAGCCGTCGGACAGCCACAGCCCGGGTTCGCGGTAGCCGCCTTCGCGCACGAAGGCCAGGTATTCGGCGTTGGTCACCAGCCGGTTGGCGAGCGCGTGCGGCTGCAGCAGGGTGCGGTGGCGCGGGGTCTCGTTGTCGAACGCGAAGCCCTCGCCGCGATGGCCGATCTCGACGATGCCCTCGCGGCCGGCGACGAAACGCAGCGGCACCGCTTTCGCGTCCGCCGGCGCGACGATCGGCGCGCGATACGCCGGCTGCAGCGGGTTGCACCAGAGCGCGTGCTTGATGTCGGTCAGCAGCAATTCCTGGTGCTGCTGCTCGTGCTGCAGGCCCAGCTCGACCAGCCCGGGCAGTTCCGCGTCGTCGCCGCGGTCGAGCAGCGCGGCCACCGCGTCGTCGATGCGGCGGCGGTAATCGCGCACCTCGTCCAGCGACGGCCGCGACAGCAGGCCGCGCTGCGGCCGCGCATGCATCGGGCCGACCGACTGGTAGTAGGAGTTGAACAGGTAATGCCAGGCCGGGTCGCGCGGCCGGTACGCCGGGTCGCGGCCCAGCACGAACTGCTCGAAGAACCAGCTGGTGTGTGCCAGGTGCCACTTGCCGGGGCTGGCGTCGGGCATCGACTGCAGCTGCAGGTCCTCGGCGCTGAGGCCGGCGCAAAGTTCGAGTGTCCGCCGCCGCACCTGCAGGAATCGCGCAGTCATGCCGGCAACGGCGGACGTATGCCAGGTCGTCATGGGAATTTGCCTTCCGTGGCCATCGGAATGACCGCGTGAACCGGGATGTCGGATGCTGAAGTGCGGCAACGCATGACCGCCAGCATGCCGCCTCAATCGTTCACTTATCGTGATACGCAGGTGGCAGATACTTTGCAGCCGCCCTGCCCGCTGCCAACATGCAACCGTGCCGCCGCATCGCGGCACGCACGTCTACGAACGGACGAGGTGACGCCCATGAGAACGATCCTCCCCACCCTGTTGCTCGCGCTCGCCGCCGGCAGCGGCGCCGCGCACGCGGTCGAGGCAGCGCCGGCGCGCTCGCCGCTGCCGGCCGCCGACTGCATCGACACCACGCAGATCAACGAATGGCACATCGTCGACGCCCGCACCGCCATCGTGCGCACCGGCCCGAAACGCTACCTGGTGACCTTGCAGAACGATTGCCCGCGCCTGGGCACGCCGCCGCCAGGACTGATCTTCCGGGCCAACCCGTCCAACACCGTGGTCAATCGCGGCCGCATCTGCGGCGAAGTGGGCGAGACCGTGCATTCGCGCTACCAGCCGCCATGCGCGATCCAGTCGGTGCGCAAGATCGACAAGGCGCGCTTCGACCAGCTCAGCGCGCACGCGCTGCGTCACGGCAGCGGCGCGGAACTGCCCACGCGCATGCCGGAGCATTGAGCGCGAAGCCGGCCGCGCCGTGAAAAAGGAAAGGCCCGGCACGGCCGGGCCTTTCGCCATCGCATGCTGCCGGCGTGGTCGCCGGGCTCAATCGTCATCGTCGTCGTAGCCGTCGTCGCGGATGTAGCGCACCCGGTACGGGTCGTCGTACACCACCGTGCGCTCGACCACGCGGCGACGCACCACCGGAGCTTCCTCGTAGATCACCGTGCGCGGCGGGGCGTACACCACCGGGGCCTCGTAGTACACCGGCGCCGGGCGCAGCGCATCGCTGACCAGGCCCGCCACCGCGCCGGTGACGATGGCGCCGGCGATCCAGCGGCCGCCGCTCCAGTGCCCGCCATGGCCGTAGTAACCGCCGTGGTAGCCACCATGGTAGCCGTGATAACCGCCACCCCAGCCGCGACCGCCACGGTCGTGCGCCGACGCGCCCAGCGGCACCGCCACAGCCACCGCCACCGCCAGGCCGATAGCCGCCAGCCTGCCCGTCCTGCCGATGCTCTTGGTCATGATCGTTCTCCGTTGTACGGGGCGGATGCTCATCCGCTCACGCTTAATCTGCACTGAAGGGTTCACGTTTTCGGATGCGCGTTTTCCCAGGGGTTGATCCCCGTCACGGCCTGGTGCCGGCGCAGCAGCCAGCAGCCGTGGATGTCGGCCCGGCGGGCGAAGTCGAACGGGATGCTGGGCGCGCTCCAGTCCTCGATCTCGAAGTGCGCCTGGAGCGCCTCGCGGTCGAGCCTGAAGCGGCGGAAATTGTTGGAAAATACGATCACGCCGTCGCGGGTCAGCCGCTGGTGGCAGGCTTCCAGCAATGCCACGTGGTCGCGCTGCACGTCGAAGTCCTCGGCACGCTTGGAGTTGGAGAAGGTCGGCGGGTCCACGTAGATCAACCCGTAGTGGCCGCGGTCGCGCTGCAGGAATTCCATCGCGTCGAGCTGCATCAGCCGGTGACGCGCACCGCTGAAACCGTTCAGCACCAGGTTGCGCGAAGCCCATTCGAGATAAGTCGCCGACAGGTCCACGCTGGTGGTCTCCAGCGCGCCGCCGGCCGCGGCATACACGCTGGCGGTGGCGGTGTAGGCGAACAGGTTGAGGAAGCACTTGCCGTCGGCCAACTCGCGCACCTTGGCTCGCACCAGGCGGTGATCGAGGAACAGGCCGGTGTCCAGATAATCGGTGAGGTTGACCAGGAACTTCAGGCCATCCTCCTCCACCTCGATGAACTCGCCGCGCTGGTCGAACTGGCCGTACTTGGAGCCGCCCTTGCCGCGCTCGCGGGTCTTCAGCACGATGCGCTCGCGCGGCACGCCGAGCACCTCGCCGGCGACGCGGGCGATCTCGCGCAGGCGCAGCCGCGCCACGTCGGGCGGCACGTCGGCCGGCGCACGATATTCCTGGATGTGCAGGTGCTCGTCGCCATGCGTATCGCCGTAGACGTCGATCGCCGCGGCGTACTCGGGCAAGTCCTGGTCGTAGGCGCGCCAGCAGTGGATGCCCTCGCGGACGAGCCGCTTGCGCAGATGCCGGACGTTCTTTTCCAGCCGGTTCTTCAGCATCTGCGCGCCGGCCGACAGCGGCTTCGGCTCGCGCGGCTTGTCGTCGCGCGGCTTCAGCTCGAACGTCAGCAGCACGGTTTCCAGCGCGCCGTTGTACAGCACGTAGCGCTTGTCCGCGTGCAGCTGCATCGCGCGGCCCAGCTCCACGTCGCCGGCCAGCACCGCCGCGCGCCAGCCGGTGAAGCGCTGGCGCAGCGTGTCGCCCAATGTGCGGTACAGGCGCGGCATCTCGGCGCGGTCGCCCAGGCGCTCGCCGTACGGCGGGTTGGTGATGACCAGGCCGTGGTCGACGCCGGGCGGGGGCGCGGCGTGCGCCACGTCCTGCCGGTCCAGGGTGAAGAAGCCGGCCACGCCCGCCGCCTGCGCGTTGCGTTTGGCCGTCTGCACCATGCGCGGGTCGGCGTCGGCGCCGAAGAACACGCTGCGCAGGCCGCGCAGGCCGGTCTCGGCGCGCTGCGTCGCCTCGTCCAGCAAGCCGCGCCACAACGCGATGTCATGCTGCTGCCAGCCGAGGAAACCGAAGTATTCGCGGCGCAGGCCGGGCGCCACGTCGGCCGCCATCAGCGCACCCTCGATCAGCAGCGTGCCGGAGCCGCACATCGGATCGAGCAGCGCGCCGCCGGCGGCGTACACCTCGGGCCAATGCGCACGCAGCAGCATCGCCGCGGCGAGGTTCTCCTTCAGCGGCGCCTCGCCCTGTTCCTCGCGCCAGCCACGCCGGTGCAACGGCGAGCCGGCCAGGTCCAGCGACAGCGTGGCGCGATCGCGGCGCACGCGGACGTTGATGCGGATGTCCGGTTCTTCGGTGTCGATGTTGGGGCGCGAACCGTCGCGCTGGCGGAACTGGTCCACCACGGCATCCTTCACCCGCAGGCCGATGAACTGGCTGTGGGTGAGCTTGCTCAGCGCGGTGCCGGCGTCCACCGCGAAGGTGGCGTGCGCGGCCAGGTGCGCGCTCCAGTCGATCGTCTGGACGCCGCGGTACAGCGCCTCGTCGTCGGCCGCGTCGAACTCGGCCAGCGGCAGCAGGATGCGGCTGGCCAGGCGCGACCACAGGCAGGCCCTGTAGGCGGTTTCCAGCGTGCCGGAAAAATGCGCGCCGGCCAGCGCCTCGCGCACGTCGCTGGCGCCGAGGGCGATCAGTTCGTCGCGCAGCAGGTATTCCATGCCCTTCGGGCAGGTGGCGAAGTAGTGACTCATGCGGCGACCGCCCATCGGTCCAGCATCAGCCGGAATTGCGCGGCGATCGTGTCCATGCTCGCGCCCAGCCGGTGGTCGTCGTCCAGCACCAGCAGCGGCAGGCGGCGCCGGGTGGCGAACGCGTGCACGCCCTCCGGCGGGCAGACCTCGTCGCGCCAGCCGTGGATCAGCAGCGTGGGCACGCCCTCGCGCAGGTCGAACTTGCGCGCGCAGCCGGGGATCTCGCTCGGCGTGGCCAGCAGCAACAAGCCGGCCACCGGCACGTCCAGCGAGACCAGGCCGGAGACGAACGCCCCCATGCTGGAACCGACCAGAAGGGGTGGCGCCTGCAGCGCCTCGATGATGGCGCGCAGGCGGGCGATCCGCGGCGCCACCGACGCGGCGTGGCCACGCGCGTCGTCGGCGCGGTAGTCCGGCCGCTGCGTGCGCCAGCCCAGCGACTCGGCCAGCGCGGCGAGCGCGCTGACCTTGGTCGCCTCCGGGCCGGACCCCGAGCCGTGCGAAAGAATGATCTGGCCGCGCATGGCGGTCTCCGTGAAAAAGAGCGAAAGGCAGGGTGTGCATGGTAACAGGCGGCGTTTCCGCCCCTGCCTGCCGCATGCGAGACTTGGCCGATGCCGCCGACCATCCACGATCAGCCGTTGCCCTACGTCGAACTGCTGCCCGAGCGCCCCGCTGCGGCGGTCGAGCTGGTGGTGATCCACTGCACCGAGCTGCCCGACCTGGCGATGGCGCGCGAGTACGGCGAACGGGTGCTGCACGCCAGCGGCACCGGCAACAGCGGCCACTACTACATCGACCGCGACGGCACGGTTTGTCGCTATGTGCCCGGCACCCGCGTGGCCAACCACGTGCGCGGGCACAACCCGAACTCGATCGGTATCGAGCTGGTCAACCGGGGCCGCTATCCGCACTGGTGGGATTCACGCCATCAGCAGATGGACGAGCCCTACCCCGAGGCCCAGATCGCCGCGCTGCTGGCGCTGCTGGCGCAGTTGCGCGACGAATTTCCCAAGCTGCGCCGGATCGCCGGCCACGAAGACCTGGACACCGACCTGATGCCGGCCAGCGACGATCCCGCGCGGCAGGTCCGTCGCAAGCTGGACCCCGGCGTGCGCTTCCCGTGGGACGCCGTGGTGCCGGCCTGCGGCCTCGAGCGCCTGCGCTAGACTGCGTCTTCGTCCGTCCCGGCCCGCGCCATGTCGGAATTCACCGTCCAGCCGCTGCTGCAAACGCCGCTCGTCGCGGCGCACGACGTGCACTGCCGCGGCGAATGCCGCCATCGCAGCACGGAGGAATGCGCGGCCGCCACCCACCTGGTCTTTCCGTATCGCGGCCTGTTCCTGCGCCACGTGGGCAGCACGCAGTCGGTGGCCGATGCCAACCACGTGCTGCTGTTCAACGCCGACCAGGGCTATCAGGTGAGCCACCCGGCGGCGGGCGGCGATGCCTGTCTGTCGCTGTCGATCGCGCAGCCGCTGCTGCGCGAGCTGGCGCCGGCCGGCATGCTGCAGGAGCGCGACAAACCCGTGTTCCGCGGCCAGGCGCTGCGCATCGACGAGCGCGCCCAGGTGCTGGTGGCCTTGCTGTGCCACAGCCTGCGCCGCGGCAACATCGAACCGCTGGAAGCCGAGAGCCTGGCGCTGACCCTGGTCTGCCGCAGCCTCGGCCCGCGCACCGCGCACGCGCCCGGCGCCAGCCATGCGCGGCAGCGGCTGGTGGACCGGGCCAAGCTGCTGCTGGCCAGCGACCTCACCCGGCGCTGGACGCTGGCGGAGATCGCGGCGGACATCGGCGGCTCGCCGGTCTATCTCACCCAGGCCTTCCAGCAGGTCGAAGGCATGCCGCTGTATCGCTATCACCTGCGCCTGCGGCTGGCCCGTGCGCTGGACCGGGTAGCCGACTGCGAGGACGTCGCCGCGCTGGCGCAGGACCTGGGCTTCTCCAGCCACAGCCATTTCAGCGCCGCGTTTCGCCAGGCCTACGGCCGCACGCCCACGGCATTCCGCCAGGCCGCGTTGTCGCGCTCGGCGTGAATCGCTAAAGATCCTGACAGCCGCCGCCGGCGGCCGGTGGTCTCCTGTGCCTGCCCGATCGCGGGCATCACCGGAGACTTGACCATGCAAGCGAACGAAACCACCTGCGCCGCCTGCGACTATCCGCTCGACGGCAACGCCATCCAGGTCACCATCGGCGGCCGCACCGTCGAGGTCTGCTGCGAGGAATGCGCGCAGAAGCTGCGCGAGGCGGCAGCGAAGTCGTGAACGGCGAAGCGTCCTCGCTTGCCGCACGGTTGGCGGCGCCGGGCATCACCCGGCGCCCCATCCTCGCCTTGTCCGCCGGCACGCTGGCTGGCGTGTGCGCGGGCAGCCTCGCAGGTGGCGCCCCGTCGGCGCCGATGGATGCGGTCAGCTTCCACGCCGCGCGCCGCTACACCGGCACCGTCTTCGGCCGCATCGTCCATGTCGAGCGCGGCAGCGGTCCGGCGGCATTGTTCCTGCACGGTTTTCCGCTCAACGGCTTCCAATGGCGCGGTGCGCTGGACCGGCTGGCGTCGTACCGGCGCTGCATCGCGCCCGATTTCCTCGGCATGGGCTACACCGAAGTTGCCGACGGGCAATCCTGCGCGCCCGACGCGCAGGTCGCGATGCTGGTCGCCCTGCTCGACGCACTGCAGGTCGAGCGCGCCGACGTGGTCGCCAACGACAGCGGCGGCGCCGTGGCGCAACTGCTGCTTGCACGCCACCCGGAGCGCGTGCGCAGCCTGCTGCTGACCAATTGCGACACCGAGGAAGACAGCCCCCCACCGGCACTGCTTCCGGTGATCGCGCTGGCGAAACAAGGTCGCTTCGTCGACGCATGGCTGGGCGCCTGGCGCCACGACCACGCCCTCGCGCGCTCGGCCGCCGGCATCGGCGGCATGTGCTACGCCGACCCCGCACATCCCACCGACGAGGCCATCGAGACGTACTTCGCGCCGCTGCTCGCTTCGCGACGCAGCCGCGAGGTCGCGCACGCGTACGCCATCGCGCTGGAACGCAACGCGCTCGCCGGCATCGGCCCCGCATTGGCACGTTCCCGCGTGCCGGTGCGCATCCTCTGGGGCAGCGCCGACACGATCTTCTCCGCCGCCAACCCCGGCTTCCTCGACCGCGCCTTCGGCCGCTCGCTGGGCGTACGCCGGCTCGCAGGCAGCAAGCTGTTCTGGCCCGAGGAACGCCCCGATGTGATCGCCGACGAGGCCCGCAAACTCTGGAGAACCACCGCATGATCACCCCTCGCATCGCGATCTACGGTGCCTATGGCCATACCGGCCGCTTCGTGCTGGCCGAATTGCGCCGCCGCGGCTTCGCGCCGGTGGCCTGCGGCCGCGACGCGGCCCGGTTGCACGAGCTGGCCGCGGCCACCGGCGCCGAGCTGCGCGTGGCGTCGACCAACGATCCCGCCGCGCTGGATGCCGCCTTCGCCGGCACCGCCGCCGTCCTGCACTGCGCCGGGCCGTTCCTCGACACCGCCGCACCGGTGCTGGACGCCGCGCTGCGCGCACGCATCCACTACCTCGACGTGGCGGCCGAACAACAAGCCGTGGTCGACACCCTGGCGCGCGACGCCGAGGCGAAAGCCGCCGGCGTGACGGTGGTGCCGGCAATGGCCTTCTACGGCGGCCTTGCCGATCTGCTGGCCAGCGCCGCGCTGGGCGGCGCCACCGAGGCGGACGCGGTGGACATCGCCGTGGCGCTCGATGGCTGGCATCCCACGCGCGGCACGCGCCTTACCGGCGAGCGCAACCACTACCCGCGCACCTATATCGAACATGGCCGCCGTCGCACCGTGCCCGACCCCGCACCGCTGCGCGAGACGGATTTCCCGGCACCGTTCGGACGCCTGCAAACCGTGCTGCTGCCTCTGTCCGAAGCCATCGTGCTGCCGCACCACATCGCTTGCCGCAACCTGCATGCATGGATGAACCTGGCGCCGTTGCGCGACCTGCGCGATCCGGCCACGCCGGCACCGGTGGCCGCCGACGACAGCGGACGTTCCGCGCAACGCTTCGTGGTCGAGGTGCAGGTGCAGCGCGGCCACCGCAACGTTCGCGCCACCGCCGGCGGCCGCGACATCTACGCGGTAACCGCGCCGCTGCTGGTCGAGGCCCTGCAGCGCATCCTGGACGGGCGCGTCAGAGGCAATGGCGCGCTTGCTCCGGGGCAGGCCTTCGACGCGCGCGATTTCCTGGCCGCGCTCGATCCGGGAAGGATCGCCGTCACGTACGAGGACGGCGCTGCAGCGGAGATCGCGCCGGCTTCCGCACGCTGAGCGGGGATCGGGGGGCACCGCCGCTATACTGGCGCTCCCTGCAAGGACCCCCCATGAGCGAAGACCACGTCACCGAACTGGTCGAGTTGCTGCAACTCGAACGACTGGAAGACAACCTGTTCCGTGGCCAGAGCCGCGACATCGGCACCCGCTTCGTGTTCGGCGGCCAGGTGCTGGGGCAGGCGCTGGCGGCGGCGCAACAGACCGTGGACACCTCACGCCAAGCGCATTCGCTGCACGCCTACTTCCTGCGCGCCGGCGACATCGAGGCGCCGATCGTCTATAGCGTGGAGCGCACCCGCGACGGCGGCACGTTCTCCTCGCGCCGGGTGGTGGCGATCCAGCACGGCCAGCCGATCCTGAACGGCTCGATCTCGTTCCAGGCGCCCGAGCCGGGCGTGGAACACCAGACCAGCATGCCCGAGGTGCCGGCGCCGGAAGACATCGAGCCGCTGCATCCGCTGCCCGCCGACGAACTGGCGCGGCTGCCGGTGAAGCTGCAGCGCTGGCTGGGCATCGACGGCCCGTTCGAGTTCCGCCAGGTGTGGCCGCGCGACGAGCTGCATCCGGTCAAGCGCCCGCCGATCCAGCACATCTGGTTCCGGCTCACCTCGCCGATCGAGGATTCGGCCATCCTGCACCGCGCGCTGCTGGCCTACGCCTCCGATTTCCACCTGATCGGCACCGCCACGCTGCCGCACGGCATCTCCTACATGACCCACAACGTGCAGATGGCCAGCCTCGACCACGCGCTGTGGTTCCACCGCCCGTTCCGCGTCGACGAATGGCTGCTGTACTCGTTCGACAGCCCCACCGCGCAGGGCGCACGTGGCCTGGCGCGCGGGCAGATCTTCAGCCGCGACGGCCGCCTGGTCGCCTCCTCCGCGCAGGAAGGGCTGATCCGCGTGCGCGGCGACTGAGTAGAATCGCGACATGCGCCAGATCTACACCTCGCCCCGCCCGGAAAGCATCGACGCCGTGGTCGCCCTGATGGCCGAGCACGGCATCGCGGCGACGGTGGAAAACCGCTCCAACTACAACCGGCCGAGCTACCAGCGTTTCAGCTACTCGGCGCGCAGCGACGACCGCAGCCGCTGGGCGCAGGTGTGGATCACCCACGCCGACGACTACCCCAAGGCGCGCGCGCTGCTGCGCGAGATCGGCATCGAGCCGGTGGTGCGCCACGGCGAGGAACTGGCCGCGGCGCGCAACCCCAGCCCGCTGGACCGGCGCAACCGCACGGTGACGCGGGTGCGCCGCATCGTGTTGCTGGTGGTGCTGGGGGTGGTCGCGGTGGCGATGCTGCGCTTCCTGCGCATGTAACCCGCCGCCGGATGCGCCGCCACGGCGGCCGGCATAGAATCGGGGAATGCGCCGTTCCGAACAAGTCCGCCTGTTCCAGACGCTGCCCCACGCGTGCGGCTACTACGCCGACCGCACGGCGCAGAACCTGGTGCTGGACCCGGCCGCGCCGAACCTGGACAAGCTGTACGGGCCGGCGCTCGAGCGCGGCTTCCGCCGCGCCGGCGGCCACCTGTACTTCCCGCACTGCGCGCAATGCCACGCCTGCACGCCGTGCCGCATCGACGTGGCGAATTTCCAGCCGGACCGCACCCAGCGCCGATGCCTGAAACGCAACGCCGACCTGACGGTCAGCGAGTCGATCCCCGGCTACAACCGCGAGCGCCACGCGCTGTACGAGCGCTACCTGCAGAGCCGCCACGCCGGCGGCGGCATGGACGACGCGGAGGCCAGCGATTTCCGCCGCTTCCTCACCGCGCCATGGAGCCCCACCCTGTTCATGGAGCTGCGCCTGGGCCCCCGCCTGCTCGCGGTGGCGGTTACCGACGTCTGCCCGAACGGCGCTTCGGCGGTCTATACCTTTTACGACCCCGACGAGACCGCGCGCAGCCTCGGCACTTGCGCCATCCTGCAGCAGGTGGCGTTGTGCCGCCGCCGCGGCCTGCCGTGGCTGTACCTGGGCTTCTGGATCGACGGCCATCCGAAGATGGACTACAAGCGGCGCTTCAAGCCGCTGCAGATCCGCACCGCCGAAGGCTGGCAACCCATGCCGTAGGAGCCCGCTCGCGGGCGATGCTTTTTCGAACCCCCGAATCCCGTGAAAAGAGCAGCGCCCGCGAGCGGGCTCCTACGGGTGTGCGGGCGGAGTGCCAGCCTGCGGGTACGGGAACAGCTGCTCCAGCGGGATCGACAATCCGTCGTCGCCGACCACGCGGCAATGGCTGCGCCTGAGCTGGCGCGGTTCGCTGACGCCGCAGCTGTGCGCGATGATGCCGACCTCGTGCATCAGGTTCTTCGCGTAGTGGTAGACCCGCTCGCTCTTGTCGCTGACCACCAGGCCGCGCTGCAGCTTCGGGTTCTGCGTGGTGATGCCGGTGGGACAGGTGTTGCGATTGCACTGCAGCGACTGGATGCAGCCCAGCGCCAGCATGAAGCCGCGCGCGGAGTTGACGAAATCCGCGCCGAGCGACAGCGCCCACGCCACGTCGTAGGCAGTGATGCACTTGCCCGAGCAGACCACCTTGATGCGCTCGCGCAGGCCCTTGACGATCAACATGTCGAGCAGCGCCGGCAGCGCCTCGTGCAGCGGCAGGCCGACGCCCTCCATCAAGGTCTGCGGCGCCGCACCGGTGCCGCCTTCGGAGCCGTCGACGATGATGAAATCCGGCGCGCTTTCGATGCCGCGCTTCCACACCTCGTCGCACAGCTCGCCGATCCACTCGACGCCGCCGAGCACCGCCTTGAAACCCACCGGCTTGCCGGTGAGCTCGCGGATGTGCGCGATCGCGTCCATCAGCTCGGGCACGTTGCCGATGTCGAGGTGACGGTTCGGGCTCTGCGAATCCTGACCGACCGGGATGCCGCGGATCGCGGCGATCTCGGCGGTGACCTTCGCGCCGGGCAGCAGACCGCCCATGCCGGGCTTGGCGCCCTGGCCCAGCTTGATGCTGACCATCTTCACCTGCGGGTGGGCGCAGATCGCCAGCAGCTTGCCGTCGTCGAGCTTGCCCTCGCTCGTGCGCACGCCGTACTTGGCGGTGCCGATCTCGAACACGATGTCGCAGCCGCCTTCCAGGTGATACGGCGCCAGCCCGCCCTCGCCGGTGTCCATCCAGATCCCGGCCTTGGCCGCGCCGCGCGACAGCGCGCGCACCGCCGGTGCCGACAAGGCGCCGAAGCTCATCGCCGAAATGTTGAAGAACGCCGCGTGACTGTACGGCTCGCGTGCGTACGGGCCAATCGTCACCGGCACCGGCTCGACGTGGTCCACGCCCAGGTCGGGGAACGGCGCGTTGACGAAGAACGGCACGCCCTCGGCGCGCAGGTCGCGGCTGGAGCCGAACGCGTTGGTGTTGTCGACATTCTTGGCGGCGCGATAGACCCAGGTGCGCTGCGCGCGGTTGAACGGCAGCTCCTCGCGGTCGCTGGAATACAGGTACTGGCGGAAGAACTCGCCCAGGTGCAGGAACCAGTAGCGGAAGTGGCCGATCACCGGAAAATTGCGCAGCACGGCGTTGCCGGTCTGGTTGCGGTCGACCACCCAGGTCACCGCCAGCACCACCAGCACCAGCGCCAGCAACAGCAGGGCAAAGGCCGTGACCAGTTCGACCAGCACCACCAGCCAGTGCGCAAAGCCGCTTGATTCCATCCCGCCCCTCCTTACCGTCAGTCGAATGCCGGCGGCGACGCCGCGGCCGCCAGCGCCAAGCCTATCGCATCGACTGGTTCGGGCGGCCGCTCACAGCTCGATGCGCAGATGGCCCGCCGCGCGCACCGCCTTGCCCACCGCCGCTTCGAGCGATTCGGCGCGCGCCAGCGTCACCGCCATGCGCCGGCGCCCCTTCACCTCGGGTTTGCCGAAGACGCGCAGCTGCGTGTCCGGTTCGGCCAGTGCCGCGGCGACGCCGTGGTAGCGCGGCCCCGCGCCCTCGCCTTCCACCAGCACCGCGCACGAGGCCGATGGCCCGTACTGGTGGATCACCGGGATCGGCAGGCCGAGGATCGCGCGTGCATGCAGGGCGAACTCGGAGAACTCCTGCGAGATCAGGGTCACCAGGCCGGTGTCGTGCGGGCGCGGACTGACTTCGGAAAAAATCACCGCGTCGCCTTTGACGAAAAACTCCACGCCGAACACACCCCAGCCGCCCAGCGCGCCGGTGACCGCGGCGGCCTGTCGCTGCGCCTCGGCCAGCGCGGCGTCGCTCATTGGCTGCGGCTGCCACGACTCGCGATAGTCGCCTTCTTCCTGGCGGTGGCCGATCGGCGCGCAGAAGCTCACGCCATCGACGTGCCGCACGGTGAGCAGGGTGATCTCGTAGTCGAAGTCGACGAAGCCCTCGACGATCACCCGGCCCTTGCCAGCGCGCCCGCCGGACTGCGCGTAGTCCCACGCATGCCGCAACCCCTCGGCGGCGCGCACCACGCTCTGGCCCTTGCCGGAGGAACTCATCACCGGCTTGATCACGAACGGGTAGCCGATCGCGGCCGCCGCCTCGCGGTACTGCGCCTCGTTGTCGCAGAAGCGGTACGGCGAGGTCGGCAATTTCAGTTCCTCGGCGGCCAGCCGGCGGATGCCTTCGCGGTCCATCGTCAGCCACGCCGCGCGGGCAGTCGGGATCACCCGCTGGCCTTCCTGCTCCAGCGCGATCAGGGTCGGCGTGTGGATCGCCTCGATCTCCGGCACCACCAGGTCGGGCTGCTCCAGCTCGATCACCGCACGCAGCGCGGCGCCATCGAGCATGTCGATCACATGGCTGCGGTGGGTTACCTGCATCGCCGGCGCGTTCGCGTAGCGGTCCACCGCGATCACCTCTACCGCGTAGCGCTGCAGCTCGATCGCCAGCTCCTTGCCCAGCTCGCCGGCACCCAGCAGCAGCACGCGCAGCGCGTGGTTGGAATGGGGGGTGCCAAAGGGCTTCATCGGGTTCTCCGGAGGCGACAAAGCCGCATTGTAAGCGGCTACCCGGCGTCACCCGTGCCGGCAACGCAGTTTACTTGCACTAGATATCATTTTGATATCTAATCATCACACCTCAGGGAGACCTCTCATGAACGAACGCAATGGCTTTTCCATCGCCGGCATTCCCTTCGTCGGCTTCTGCCTGATCCTGGCCGGCATCGGCGGGTGGATGGTGGTCGGCGCCATCCACGGCCAACCGGACGCACCGCCGCTCGTGGAGCTGCTGGGCGGCGCGCTGCTGCTGGCCCTCGATGCCTTCCTGCTCAAGGGCTTCTTCCAGGTCGCCCCGAACGAGGGCCAGGTACTGCAGTTGTTCGGCAAATACGCCGGCAGCGTGCGCATGGAAGGCCTGCGCTGGACCAACCCGTTCTGCAGCCGCCGCCGCATCTCGCTGCGCGTGCGCAATTTCGAGAGCGGCAAGCTGAAGGTCAACGACAACGACGGCAATCCGATCGAGATTGCCGCGGTGGTGGTGTGGCAGGTGATCGACACCGCCGAGGCCGTGTTCTGCGTCGACGATTACGAGAACTTCGTGCACATCCAGAGCGAGTCGGCGCTGCGGCAGATGGCGCAGAGCTACCCCTACGATGCCCACGACGACGGCAAGCCCTCGTTGCGCAGTCATGGCGAGGTGATCAATTCGCACCTGCGCGACGAGATCCAGACCCGCCTCGGCAAGGCGGGCGTGCAGGTAGTCGAGGCGCGCATCAGCCATCTCGCCTACGCCCAGGAAATCGCCCAGGCGATGCTGCAACGGCAGCAGGCCGGCGCGATCATCGCCGCCCGCACCAGGATCGTCGAGGGCGCGGTGAGCATGGTCGGGATGGCACTGGACCAGCTCAGTCAGCGCGGCGTGGTGAACCTGGACGAGGAGCGCAGGGCGGCGATGGTCAGCAACCTGCTGGTCGTGCTGTGTGGCGAGCGCGGCACCCAGCCGGTGCTGAACACCGGCACCTTGTACTGATTCCCCGCGATGGCCGGCGAGAAAAAAGCCTACCCGCTGCGCATCAGCGCGGCCGTGCTGGAGGCCATGCAACGCTGGTCCGACGACGAGCTGCGCAGCCTCAACGCGCAGATCGAGTACGTGCTGCGCGAGGCGCTGCGCAAGGCCGGCCGGCTGAAGGCCGGCCCGGCCAAGCCAGCGGCCGACGAGCACCACGCCGATTGAACGGGCGCTCAGTGCCCGCGGGCGGCCACCGCCTGCAACTGCGGCAGCCTGAGCCGCACCGGCGGATGCTGTTTGCCGGTTACCTGCAACCACGATCCCTGCCGCGCGATCGACTGCACCTCCGGCAGGCCGTCGTCCGCGCCGAGCCGCTGCAACGGACGGCCGTCGACGGCGTCGTAGACCACCAGTTCGCGGGTCGCCGGGTCGACCACCAGCAGCCAGTCGTGGGCAGCGTCCTGCCAGTGCACGAGCGAGGGCGTCGACCGCGTTGCCGCCGCGCGATCGGCCACCGGCCAGCACCACCCCAACACGGCTGCCGCCAACGCCAGCAGCAACGCGGCGCGGGCCATGCCGCGCAAGTAGCAGCCTGGCGACCAGGCCACGACAGGCCATCGGCGGAGGGTGATCTGCGGGTCCATGCCCGCACCTTCGCAAGCGGCGATGACCGCCGCATGACAGCCGCAGGAACTAGGCGTTGCGCGTG
Organism: Rhodanobacter sp.; assembly: GCA_024711345.1. Taxonomy (GTDB): domain Bacteria; phylum Pseudomonadota; class Gammaproteobacteria; order Xanthomonadales; family Rhodanobacteraceae; genus Rhodanobacter. Next base: position 173,801 of record JANJTA010000012.1, read on the forward strand.
CGCAACGTCCAGCCAAGCGCGAGCCAGCCGACGACGAAGGCGAGCCCGCCGAACGGCGTGATGATTCCCACCCAGCGCGGCGCGCCCAGCGCCAGCGCGTACAGGCTGCCGCTGAACAGCACGATGCCGGCGGCGAAGGCGAACATCGCGAGGCGTCTGCTGCGGCCTTGCCCGAGTCCCGCCGCCACGGCCAGCGCCAGCGCATGCCACACGTGATAGTCCACCGCCGTGTGCCACAACTCGCTGCCGCGCGCATCGAGCACACCGCGCAGCGCATGCGCACCGAACGCGCCCAGCAGCACCGCACTGGCGCCCGTCACGCCGACCAGCACGGCAACGCGGGGAGTGACAGCTGCTCGCATCATGCGTATTCCCGGCCTGGACGAACCCGGCCACGCGGCCGGTGTCGTATGCTTGAACGGATGAACACCGAGGATTCTCGCATGAAGCCCCGCCACTGGCTGCGCCCTGCCCTGCTGCTCCTGCTGCTCGCCACCGGCGTGCTGCTGGGCGGCTGCCATCGCGGCGAACCGTTGCCGCTGCGGCTGACCAACATCAGCGGGCACATGCCCGACCTCGATTTCAAGCTCACCGACGACAACGGCAAGGCCGTCACCGGCGCCGACTACCACGGCAAGGTGGTGTTGCTGTACTTCGGCTATACCCACTGCCCCGACGTCTGCCCGCTGACCCTGGCGCAACTGCACGTGGTGATGCAGCGGCTGGGGCCGCTGGCCGACGGCGCGCGCATCCTGTTCGTCAGCGTCGACCCGGCGCGCGACACGCCGGCGATCATGCACGGCTACGTCAACGCGTTCGACAAGCGGGCTGTCGGACTGGTCGGCGACGCGCGCAGCGTCGAGGCGCTGAGCAAGCGCTACCGCTCCGCCTTCACCCGCGAACCCAGTGCGGCTGACGGCAGCTACGAAGTGAGCCACAGCTCGGCGATCTACGTGTTCGACCGCGACGGCCGCGCCCGGGTGCTGGCCACCCCGTCCGCCTCGCAGGACGACCTGGTGCACGATCTGCACCTGCTGCTCGACACCGGAGCCACCTCATGAAGTCATCCCGCATCAAGTCAGCCACCCTGCCGCTGTTGCTGGCCGGCCTGCTGCTGGCCGGCAGCGCCCGCGCCACCGATGCCGAACACATCCGCGCCAGCCACGCCTGGATCCGCGTGCTGCCCGGCGCGCTGCCGGCTGGCGCCTACGTCACGCTGGAGAACGATGGCGACCGCCCAGTCGCGCTGCGCGGCGCCAGCAGCAGCGTGTACGCCGAGGTGATGTTGCACCGAAGCTCGCGCGAAGGCGGCGTGAGCCGCATGGCGATGGTCGATGCGCTGAACGTGCCCGCGCACGGCAAGGCCGAACTGGCGCCGGCCGGCTACCACCTGATGCTGATGCGGGCCAGGGCGCCGGTGAAGGTCGGCGACACGGTGACGCTGACGCTGCAGTTCGGCGACGGCAGCACGCTGGCCACCGACTTCATCGCGCGGCCGGCCAACGCCATGGACGCGGGCGACGAGCACGCGATGCCGTCGATGGATCACGGCGCGATGCCGCACGGCCACTGAGCCGCGGACCGCAACCCTCAGTCCGGCGCCGCCGCATCCACCGTCGCTGCGCGGCGCGCGGCAGGCCGCGGCAGCGGCTTGCGCGGCAAGCGGCCGTGGCGCGACAGCCGCAGCCACATGCGCAACGCCATCAATCCGCCGATGGTTTCCACCAGCGCCGACGGCACCCAGATGATCACGCCGCCGATCAGCTGTCCGGTCAGCACGTTGAAGGTGAACGCGCGGCCGCAGATCTCGAAGATCGGGTACAGGTCGGTCTTGGAGAAGGTGACGATGGCGCCGGCCACGATCTGCGGAGTCATGGTGATCCCCGGCGACAGCACGCGCAGCCCGGCGGTCATCCGCCCCGGCGGATGCGGCCGGTGGTCGAGCACCAGCGACCAGTAGGCGAAGCCGCTGACCAGCATGCTCCAGTTCATGAAGCGGTAGATGCGCCAGTCCAGCATCGCCAGCGTCTGCATGGAAGGGATCAGCCAGATCAGGATGAAGGCGATGAACAGCAGCGTGGCCACGGTCGGGTTGAGCAGCACGCCGAAGACCAGTCGCCACGGCCATGAACGCTGCAGCGGCCGCAGCAGGCGCAGCCGCCACGCCAGCGGCAGGCCGGCGCGCAGCGCCGTGGCCGGATAGGCGGTGACGATCAGCAGCGGCGCGATGTGGTGCAGCAGCAACTGCTGGATGCGATGCATGAAGAACTCATGCTCGGCGTAGTAATCCAGGTAGGTGTGCAGCGACAGGTAGATGATCGCCATGCCGCACCAGAACGCCAGCCGGCGGCCGAAGCTCACCGACAGCCGGCGGCTGCCGCGCAGGTACAGCACGGCGGCCGTCACGAAGCACGCGAGCAGCACCCACGAGAACTCCCACGGCACGATCCATTTCAGCAAGGTAGCGGTCACTGCAACGGCACTTCGGTCGGCTCCGGCGATGGCCGGCGACCGCCCAGCATAATGCGGCGCGCCGGAGGAGTCAGCCTCGGGCTTGCGGCAGGTTGCCGCGTCGGTGCCGGCTCAGCGCCGCCGCCGGCTGTAGCGCGTGCGCCGCCAGCCGTACAGCAGGCCCAGCAGCACCACCAGTGCCGGCACCAGCACGATGTTGATGAACTTCAGGCGCAGGCCGAGGGCATCGATCTCGGCGTTGAGCTGGTGCTGCACGTCGCGCAGTTCCTTGTTGATCGCCAGCTGGCGCTGGCGGAACTGCTCGATCTCGCGGCGCTGTTCGGCGGTGGCGGTGCTGCCATGGCTGCTCTTGGCCGGCTGCAGCTCGTCCAGCCGGCGGCGGGTGTCGGCCAGTTCCTGTTCCAGTTCGTGTTCCTTCTGCAGGAACTTCTGGTCGGCCACGTTGCGCAGCGCCTGCACCCGGGTGAACGGCCGCTGCGAGGTGGAGCGGCCGCGGATCGACAGCAGCGCCGAGGAACCGCTTAGGTTGTCCACCAGGTTGGTGACGAAATCGCCGTTGTTGGCGAACACCCGCATCATGGTCTGGCCGAGGATGGTCTGCGGCTCCACCCACAGCCGGTCGCTGAGCAGATCGGTGTCGGCGACCAGGATCACCTCGGCATCCGGCGCCGACCGGGCCCGATGGCCCGCCACGCCGGCCCGCTCGGGGAACGCGCTCTCGAAGGTGCCGCGCAGGCGCGCGGCCAGCACGTAGTGGGCGTTGTCGGGCTTGTAGTCCTGCAGCAGCACGGTGGGGTCGCTGCTGGCGTCCAGCACCCGCTGGGTCGGCACCACTTCGGCCTCGGCACTGCTCTGCAGCAGCGGCACCAGCCGCGTGCGCGCATCCGCCGCCAGATCGAAGTAGCCGGCGGTGGACACGTTGATCCGCTGCAGGCTGGCGGTGACCACGTCGTTGCGGTTCAGCTCCTGCGCGCCCAGGTCGAGCATGGCCGGATGGTTGAGGCTGCTGCCGGCCAACTCGATCTGCAGCGCACGCGCGCGGTCCAGCACCACCTTGTGCGGGTCGTAGCTCACTCCCCAGGCCTTGAACAGCCGCGGCAGGTCCGAGCCGTGGTCGGGGAAGGTGATGCTGTCCGGCGCGTACGGCGAGGTGTCGAGCTCCGCGTCGGGGTCGACGAACACCACCAGGTGGCCGCCGCGCAGCACGTACTGGTCGATCGCATACTGCGCGTCGGGCGGCAGCCGCTTGGGGTGGATCAGCAGCAGTACCTTGATGTCCTCGTCGATGCCGCGCAAGGTCGTCGCATCCAGCGACCGCACGTCGAACAGCTGGCCCAGCTGCTGCAGCACCGCCCATGGCGGCGTGCCGAGCAGCGGATTGCCCTGCACCGGCAGCGAGCTGATCACCCCGATCGGCGGCTTGCTGGCCTGGTTCAGCTCGTACAGCAGCCTGGCGATGTCGTATTCCAGGAAGGCCTCGCGGGCCGGATCGAAGAACGCGATCGCCAGCGTCTTCTCCGGCACGCGATCGTCCACCGCCTCGTTCTCCAGGCCGCCGGACAGGGCGCTGCCGGCCAGGCCGAAGAACACCCGCTCGCCGTTGCTGCCGCCGTTCGCCGCGGTCAGGCCGTTGCCCTCGGCGCTGGCCTCGTCGTCGGAGTACGGCACCGGGTCGATGATCTGCAGGCGGATGCGCCCGTGCGAGCGCGCCACCATCTCCTGCAGCATCTCGCGCACGCGCTGTTCGTAGCTGCGCAGCTGCGGCAGGTCGCGGGTGGCGTGTTCGGAGAAGTACAGGGTCAGCCGCAGCGGCCGCTGCAGCGTGTCGACGATGTGCAGCGTGCCCGGCGTCAGCGTGTACAGCTTGTCGGTGGTGAGGTCGACCCGCGAGGCGTGCAGCCAGCGGCTGCTGGCCACGATCAGCGGCACGAACAGCAGCACCAGCAGCGCCAAGGCAGCATATAGCGCGTTGCGCCGGGTCAGTTGCAGCGGCGTGGTGAACAGGCGATGCAGGCGCGAGCGGGGCATGGCGTCAACGCGTCCGTTTCAGGTCGAGCAGCAGCACGCCGGCGACCAGCCAGCCGAGCGTGCTGAGCAGGAAATAGACCAGGTCGCGCACATCCAGCACGCCGCGCGCGATCGCCTCGAAGTGGCGCAGCATGGACAGGTGCGCCACCGCGTTGATCAGCTTGCGCGGCAGCGTGCCGGAGAAGAAATCCAGCACCTGCGGCTGGCCGACCAGGATCAGCAGCACGCATACCAGCGCGGTGAGGATGAACGCCACCACCTGGCTGCGGGTCAGCGCAGACAGGCAGGCGCCGATCGCGACGAAACTGCCGGCCATCAGCCAGCTGCCCAGATAGCCGGCCAGGATCACGCCGTTGTCCGGCGTGCCGAGATAGTTGACGGTGATCCAGATCGGAAAGGTCAGCAGCAGGGCCAGCCCGATGAACAGCCATGCGGCGAAGAACTTGCCCAGCATCGCCTGCCACAGCGTCAGCGGCAGGGTCAGCAGCAGTTCCAGCGTGCCGCCCTTGGCCTCCTCCGCCCACATGCGCATGGTGATCGCCGGCACCAGGATCAGGTACAGCCACGGATGCATGGTGAAGAATGGCTGCAGGTCGGCCTGGCCGCGTTCGTAGAAATCGCCCGCGTAGAAGGTGAGGATGCCGGCCAGCACCAGGAAGATCACCAGGAACACGTACGCCACCGGCGTCACGAAATAGCTGCGCAGCTCGCGCCGCAGTACCGCGTTGAGCGGGCTCACGCGTGCCCCTCCGCCCCATTGCCGCCGGTGGTGATCTGGCGGAATACCTCGTCCAGCCGGCCGCGCTCGAGCTGGATCTCCGACACCTCCAGGCCCTGCTCGCGCAGCAGCGTCTCCACCGGCTCCAGCACCCGTGCGCCCGGCTTCGGGAACACCGTGATGCGGCCGTCCAGCGGATCGACCTCGATCGCCGCCACCTGCGGCAGGCGGCCCAGCATCTCCTGCGACATGCCGCTGCCCGGCGCGCTGAACGACACTGCGCCGTGGTAGCGCGAGCGCGCCTCCAGTTCCGCCGGCGTGGCGTCGGCGAGCAGCTTGCCGCGCGCGATGATCACCACCCGGTTGCACAGCGCATGCACTTCCTCCAGCAGGTGGGTGGAAACCAGGATGGTGCGGTCGCGCGCCATCACGTCGATCAACTGGCGCACCGCGTGCTTCTGGTTCGGGTCGAGGCCGTCGGTGGGTTCGTCCAGCATCAGCACCGGCGGGTCGTGCAGGATCGCCTGGGCCAGCCCGACACGTCGGCGCAGGCCCTTCGACAGCGTGTCGATGCACAGGCCCAGCACCTCCTCCAGTTGCAGCTGCTGCACCACCGCGTCGAAGCGGCGGTAAGCGACCTCGCCGCTGAGCCCGCGCATGCGCACGATGAACTGCAGGAACTCGCGCACAGTCATCTCGCCGTAGCTCGGCGCGCCTTCGGGCAGGTAGCCCAGCGCACGCTTCGCCTTGAGCGGCTCGCGGACCACATCGTGCCCGCACACCCGCGCGGTGCCGGAGCTGGGCACCAGGAAGCCGGCGATCATGCGCATCGCGGTGGATTTGCCGGCGCCGTTGGGGCCGAGCAGCCCCAACACCTGGCCCGGCTCGACGCGGATGCTCAGCGCATCCACTGCGGTCAGGTTGCCATAGCGTCGGGTGAGCTGGTCGGTTTCGATCATGGCCGGTAGTGGGCTGGGGTGGCGCGCGCTGGGCGCGGGCGAACCCGCCTGCCGATCGCCGCGGATCGCCCCGCAATGTACCGCAAGACGCCGGCCCGCGGCCCGGAAAGAAAAAGGCCCTTCCGGACGGAAGGGCCTTCGTGCGTCGCGGCGATGCCGGTTTACTGGCCTGCGCTGGCCGCTTCGGCCGGCTTGGCGGCGCTGGCGGCCGGCGCCGGCGCGGAGCCCGCTGCGGCCGGAGCGGTGCCCTCGTCGAGCGTCGGCGGCTGCAGGCCGGCTTCCTGCTCCGGCGTGTGCTCGGGCGCGTCGCTGACCGGCAGGTACACGTAGTACTTGGCGTAGGTGGTGATGTTGCCGCCGGCGTCCTTCACTTCCGGCGTGGCGATCACGTCGTAGGGGCGGTTGACCACCTCGTCGTACTTGTAGCCATGGGTCTGCGCATAGGCCTTGAGCATGTCGCGGGTCTGCGGCACGCCGGCGAAGGTGCCGTTCCACACGCCCTTCAACGCCGCGCCGCCGAAGGCCAGCGTGGCGCGCACGTTGCCGTCCACCACCAGACGGCCGTAGCGGTCGCGGCTGCCGACAGCGAGGTTGGCTTCCGCCGCGGCGGCAGAGCTGCTGGCCTCGGCCGGCGCGCCGGCGGCATCCAGCGAGGGCGGCGTCGCGGCAGTCAGCTGCTCGCTCTGGCCGTTGATGGTCAGCGTGCTGGAGTCGATCGGGAACGCCACGTCGAAGCTGTAGGTCTGGTCACCGTAGTTGGTGGTGATCAGGATGCGCGAGCCGGTGACGTTCACGCCGAGCTTCTTGGCGGCCGCCTGGATCTGGGTATTGGCCTTGGCGATGGCGTCTTCCACCGCCTCCATGCCGTCCTTGCGCTGGATCGAGGTGGACACCAGCAGCACCGGGGTCGGCTGGGTCTGTTCGATGTACGGGATCAGCTGGCTGTAGTCGATGTTCGGCACGCCGGCCAGCACGTTCTGCAGGTTGTTCAGGCTGAACTGGATGAACGAGTCCGGCTCGCCGTGGATGTACAGGTTGGCGAAGCGGTTGACCAGGTTCCAGCCGTAGGCGACGTCATACGACCAGGTGACCTGGGTCAGCTGGCCGCGGCTGCCCTGGCGTTCCAGGTCCAGCGTGAAATGCTTGTCCAGGCCGCGCCAGTTGTTGTCGAGGTTCCAGATGACGCTGGCGGACTTGGTGTTGCTGTCGATCTTGTCGAAATCCGGGGTGGCGCTGGCAATGGTCAGGCCGCCCTTGCCGACCTTCGGGTCGGTGCTGTTCCAGCTGATCTCGGCGCCGGGGCCGTAGGCCTTGCCGGAGAAGGTGAACTGGATGGCCGGGTCGTACGAGCGCAGCACCGAGTAGTCGGGCAGCCGCCGGAAATTGTTGACCACGTCGTAGACCTGCCGCATGTCCTTGCCGACGACCAGCTGGCGTTCCACGTGGCCACTGCCGGGCATCACCACGGCTGCCAGGACACCGATGATCGCCACGATGACCAGGGCAACAAGAAATTCAAAGACACGCATCATTCCAGAGTTCTCCGAAGCGTCTTTACGCCATGCCTAGCTGTAAGGTTGCCCCAGCCGTCCGCGCGGGCCCGCCCGAGGGTTCACCCGTAGGCCATGGCAGGGGGGTCGGCAAACGCCGAAGCAACGGATGTTACTTGCTCGCGGGCCGGAACGCTATCGCCTGTCGCATGCCATCCGGAAGGCCAAAAGCGGGCCCCGGCATGGCCGCCCCATCGGCGCCGGTCGCCTCAGACGATGCCCATTTCCAGCGCCTTCAGCACGGCGCGGGTGCGGTCGCGCACGCCGAGCTTGGACAGGATGTTGGACACGTGGTTCTTCACCGTGCCCTCGGCCACCTTCAGCGAGTTGGCGATCTCCTTGTTGCTGTAGCCGCCGGACAGCAGCCGCAGGATCTCGGTCTCGCGCTCGGTCAGCGGGTCGGGCTGCTCCAGGCTGGTGAAGCTGTTCTGCATCCGCGCCACCCCGGCCATCAGCCGCTGGGTGACCATCGGCGCCACCAGCGAGCCGCCGCCGGCCACGGTGCGCACGGCCTCGACCAGTTGCTCCAGCGAGACGTCCTTCAGCAGGTAGCCGCGCGCGCCGGCCTTGAGTCCCTGCAGCACCAGCTGGTCGTCGTCGAAGGTGGTCAGGATGATCGTGGGCGGCAGCTCGTTGCGCGCGGACAGCGCCTGCAGCACCTCCAGCCCGCTCATGTTCGGCATGCGCAGGTCCAGCAGCACCACGTCCGGCTTGACCCGCGGAATGTCCTGCACCGCCTGGGCGCCGTCGGCGCACTCGGCCACCACGCGGATGTCCTCGGCGAGGTCCAGCAGCGAGCGGACCCCCTGGCGCACCAGATTCTGGTCGTCGACGAGACAAACGGAAATCATCGCGGATCCTCGGGCAGACATGACTTAAGGATAGTGATGTTGACAGCCACCGCGCCGGACCGCTGCCGACACCGGCGCATTTTGGCACGCCGCGTGGGCTGCCAAGATTACGACACATTCAGCGCCGGCGGCTCAAGCCGGGTCGGCGCGTGCGCCAGTGCGATGTGCTCACCCAGCGGCAGCCGCACGGTCAGCGCAAAACCCTGGCTGAGGGCGGTGTCCAGCACCACGCTGCCGCCGAATTCGGCCAGCCGCTCGCGCATGCCGGACAGGCCGTTGCCGGGCTCCACGTTCTCCGCGCCGCGGCCGTCGTCGCGCGCATGCAGGCCGAGCAGGTTTTCCCCCGCGTAGGCGAAGTTCAGCCACAGGTTGCGCGCGCCGGCGTGCTTGGCGGTATTGGTGATGATTTCCTGCGCGCAGCGCAGCAGCACCTGCGCGCGGCGCGGGTCCTCCACGCTGAAGCGCGGCGGCATGATCACGTGCACGTTCAGCCCGGGCACGCCCTCGGTGAGGCTGCGCAGCGCCTGGGTCAGGTCGATCGCGTCGTCCTGGCGCAGCTCGCTGACCACCTCGCGCACGTCGGCCAGCAGCAGCTTGGCGGTACCCTGCGCCTTGCGCACATGCGCCCCGGCCGCCTCGTTGCTGAGGTGGCTGGCTACCTCGAGGTTCAGGCTCAGCGCAGTCAGGTGGTGGCCGATCAGGTCATGCAGGTCGCGCGCGATGCGCATGCGCTCGGCGATCCGGCTGGACTCGGCCAGCAGCGCACGGGTGGCGCGCAACTCGGAGTTCAGCCGGCGCTGCACCTCGCGCTGCTCGGCCTGCTGGCTGGCCACGGTCGAGGTGATGAACACCAGCACGGAGATGCCCAGGTAGATGCTGGCCTGGATGAAGCCCACGGCGATGCTGTGGTCGTATTCGGGAAAGGTGGCGAACACCGCCACCAGACTCAGGTGCTGCAGCACCAGCCAGGACGCGGCGAGCCAGAACGGCAGCAGCCACGGCAGCACCAGCGAGGCCACCACCATCAGCATCGCCGACAGGCCGCTGTGGCTGTACCAGCCCACTGCGACGGCCGCCGCCGTCATCAGGGTCAGTCCCAGCAATTTCAGCCCCGGATAGCGGCGCGAACCGAGGTTGCTGGTCAGCAGCCAGTACATCAGCCCGAAGATCAGGTAGCACAGCGTCCACAGCAGCAACGAGAAGTTCGGGCGATGCAGCTGGTCGAGCCTTTCGGTGGCCCAGCTGGTAACCAGCGGCGTGCCCGCCGACAGGTAGGTGAAGAAACCCGCATAGCGGAGCAGGCGGATATGGTTGATGAATGGCCAGCGCATGGGCGCATCATTGGCCGTGGCGGGGCTTCGCGCAATGCGCGGGAAGTCATGCCGCGCTCGGCATTGCCGGCTTTACGAAGCTTTTACATCTGCCCTTGCGAGATGTAAGGCTCCCGGCCGCATGTCATAATGGGTCATTGCGTGAGGCTGTGGCCCGACCTCGCGCCCGAATCCACCATTGCGGAGCAACGAATGGCCCTTGCCATCCGCGACGTGCGCGAGCACGACCTGGATGCCGTACTGGCGCTCAACAACGCCGCCGGTCGCTCCATCCTCGCCCTCGATGCAGCCCAGCTGCGTTACTTTTACGAGCACGCCGAGTACTTCCGCGTGGCCGAGATCGACGGTCACCTGGCCGGTTTCCTGATCGCGCTGCGCGAAGGCGGCGACTACGCCAGCCCGAACTACCGCTGGTTCGCCGAGCACTATCCGCAGTTCGTCTATATCGACCGCATCGTGATCGCCAACGCCTACCGCCGCCACGGCCTGGGCCGCATCTTCTATTGCGACGTGCACAGCTATGCCGAGGTGCGCGTGCCGCTGCTCACCTGCGAGGTGTTCCTGGAGCCGCGCGACGACGTGGTGGTGCTGTTCCACGGCACCTACGGTTTCCAGGAAGTCGGCCAGCAGCGCATGGGCGAGCACGGCCCGCAGGTCAGCCTGCTCGCCCGCGACCTGCCCAGCTACGCCTACGTGCGCGACACCTGGCTCGAACACGGCGGCCTGCCCGACGTGCCATGGCTGGCCGAGCGCGAACGCCCTGCCCTGCACGATGCCACCCCGCGCCGCCTCGCCGGAGAGCGGCGCCCGTGAATGCAAAAGCCGAAGTCACCGATGCCTGCGACCTGCGTTTCGGCCAGGTCGGGATTGCCTGCGTGCGCGTGCGGCGGGTCGACGCCGCCGCGCTTTGCGACGAACTGGAGCGCCGCGTGCGCTCGGCGCCGCAGATGTTCGCCCGCGCCGCCGTGGTACTGGACCTGAGCCACCTGTCCGCGCTGCCCGACGACGGTGCGGTCGACGCGCTGCTCGAAGCCGTGCGCAGCGCCGGCATGCTGCCGGTGGGCCTGGCCTACGGCACCAGCGAGACCGAGGCGCTGGCCAAGCGCATGGGCCTGCCGCTGATCGCCAAGTTCCGCGCCGCCTACGAGCCGGCCGGCACGACGGCCGCGGCGGCGCCGGCGCATGCCGAACCGCCTCCGCAGGTACGCCCCGAGCCGATCCTGTCGGCGCCGCCCGCCGGCGGCACGGTGGGCGCGCAGCACCACGCCGGCTCGGTGCGTTCAGGCCAGCAGGTCTATGCACGCGAGCGCGACCTGATCATCACCGGCGCCGTCGCCAACGGCGCCGAGGTGATCGCCGACGGCCACATCCACATCTACGGCAGCCTGCGCGGCCGCGCCATGGCCGGCGCGCAGGGTGACGCGAAGGCGCGCATCTTCGTCTCCGACTTTCGCGCCGAGCTGGTGGCGATCGCCGGGCAGTATCGCGTGTTCGAACAGATTCCCGGCGACCTCGAGGGCCAGTCCGTGCAATGCTGGCTCGAAGGCGACAAGCTGCTGATCGCCAGACTGTAACCACCCACAACAAGAACAATCATGCGGAGATGGGCCCTTGACTGCTGAGATTATCGTTGTCACCTCCGGCAAAGGCGGCGTCGGCAAGACGACGACCAGCGCCTCGCTCGCCACCGGCCTGGCCATGGCCGGCAAGAAAACCGCGGTGATCGACTTCGACGTCGGCCTGCGCAACCTCGACCTGATCATGGGCTGCGAACGCCGCGTGGTGTACGACTTCGTCAACGTCGTGCACGGCGAAGCCACGCTGAAACAGTCGCTGATCAAGGACAAGCGCTATGACAACCTGTACGTGCTGGCCGCCAGCCAGACTCGCGACAAGGATGCGCTGACCCAGGAAGGCGTCGAGAAGGTGCTCGACGGTCTGTCCGAAGAGGGCTTCGAGTACGTCATCTGCGACTCGCCCGCCGGCATCGAGAAGGGCGCCCACCTGGCCATGTACTTCGCCGACCATGCGGTGGTGGTGGTCAACCCGGAGGTGTCCTCGGTGCGCGACTCGGACCGCATCCTGGGCCTGCTCGCCAGCAAGACCCGGCGCGCCGAGAAGGGCGAAGGCCCGGTCACCCAGCACCTGCTGCTGACCCGCTACAACCCGGCGCGCGTGGCGATCGGCGAGATGCTCAGCGTGAAGGACGTCGAGGAGATCCTCGGCATCGCGGTGGTCGGCGTGATCCCCGAATCGGAGAACGTGCTGACCGCCTCCAACAACGGCATCCCGGTGATCGTCGACGCCGCCTCGCAGGCCGGCCAGGCCTACAGCGACACGGTGGCGCGCATCCTCGGCGAAGAGCGTCCGCTGCGTTTCGTCGACGTGCCGAAGAAAGGCTTTCTCCAGCGCGTGTTCGGAGGTTGATCACGATGGGTATCCTCGATTTCCTGAAGCGCAAGCCGGAAGCCACCGCCAGCGTGGCGCGCGAGCGTCTGCGCATCATCGTGGCGCAGGAGCGCTCCACCCGCGGCGCGCCGGACTACCTGCCGATGATGCGCAACGAGTTGCTCGAAGTGATCAAGAAGTACGTCCACGTCGACCTCGAGGCGATCAACATCAACTTCGAGCGCGACAGCGGCCACGAGATCCTCGAACTCTCGGTCACCCTGCCGGAAGGCAAGCAGGCCGCCCGCGGCGAGGCCAAGGGCGAGGCCAAAACCGGCTGAGCACCGGTCGCACCGATGCCGCCCCGCCGCGTCGGCCGGGCGGCGCCCGCGCCACCCGCACTTTCGCAACCATCGGCGCCTGCCGCGCACGCCATGCACCCCGACACTCCTCCCGCCTCCGGCGCCCCGACCAGCGCCGTCATGCGCGTCGGCCAGATCGGCTTCGACGCGCCGACCGCCCTGCTCGGTCGTTTCGGCCTGCAACTGCGCCGGGTGGCGCCGGGCCAACCGATCCCCGGCAGCTTCTGGGGTGACGAGGAGGCCGGCATCATCGGCAGCACCGTCTACGCCCGCGACGACACGCCGGTGCACTCGCTGCTGCACGAGGCCGGCCACCTGATCGTGCTGCCGCCGGAAAGACGTCCGGACGTCCATACCGACGCCACCGACTCGATCGAGGAGGAAGACGCCACCTGCTGCCTGCAGATCGTGCTGGCCGACGAATTGCCCGGCGTGGGCCGCGCCCGCCTGATGGCGGACATGGATGCCTGGGGCTACACGTTCCGGCTCGGCTCGGCGCGTGCGTGGTTCGAGCGCGACGCCGACAATGCCCGCGAATTCCTCAAGGCGCGCGGTCTGCCGCACGCCTGAGGCGCGAAGCCCGGATCCCGGCTATCTGGCGTGCCAGTCGCCGTCGCCGCCCTTCGCGTACTTCTTCTTGACCGCGGCCCAGGCCACCTTGTGCGCGGCTTCCTCGCGCGACTCGCTGCCGCGGCGCGCATCCTCGTCGGCGTAGTCGTCCCAGGCGCTGTTGAACGCTTCCTTGTAGATCTCCTGCGCGTGTTTCGGCAGGTGGTCGCGCACGGCATCGGGCAACTCGCTGATGGATGAGTACGGCATGGCTCGGGCTCCGCAGCGGGGGGAATGACGCGCCGCTACGGTGAGCCCCGCGCGATCAAACCGTCGTCAACTTCATGTTGCCGCCGCGACAACCACCACGCCCCGTTCAGCGCCGCGAGACGTGCGGCTCGCCCGGCACGTACCAGCGCCAGGGTTCGTCGGCCGCGCGGGTGATGCCCACGCGCGTCGTCGCCACCGGCGTCGCGGGCGGCGGCATGCCGTCGTCGACGATGCTGAAGCCGCCGGCGCCGCCGACCAGGTCGAGGCCGTCCTGCGCACGGTCGATGCCCATGGCCTGGCACAGCCGCGCCGGCCCGCGGCACAGGTCGCGGTCGCGGCGGCAACCCGGCCGCGCCGCGCGCATCGCGTCCAGTCCGGACAGTGGCGCCAAGGCACGCAGCAACACCGCGACGCCTTCGCCCTCCTCGCCGCAGACCGGGTTGCAGCACCAGTGCATGCCATAGGTGAAGTACACATAGAGCAGCCCCGGCGCACCGAACATCGTCGCGTTGCGCGCCGTGCGGCTGCGCCAGGAATGCGCGGCCGGATCCGCCGCTCCGCAGTAGGCCTCGGTTTCCACGATGCGGCCGCTGCGGCCGTCCGCACGCAGCAGCACCTTGTTCAACAGGTCGGGTGCGACCGCGCGCGGGTCGCGCCGGTAGAACGCGCGATCCAGCGCCACGGGCCGCTCAGGCATGCCTGTGCGGCCGCGGCACGCGAGCCGATGCGCGCATGCGCTGCGACAGCGCTGGCGTCACGCGTGGGCCGCCGGCTTCGGCTGATAGCTGCCCACGTCCGCGCGAAAACCGATCGCCAGGCGGTTCCAGCCGTTGATGGCGATGATGGCCAGGGTGAGGTCGACCATCGCCTTGTCGTCGAACTGCGCGCGCACCTCCTCGTACAGCGCATCGGGCAGGTCGTTCGTCGACAGCAGGGTGACCGCCTCGGCCCAGGCCAGCGCGGCGCGCTCGCGTGCCGAGTAGAACGGCGCCTCGCGCCACGCCGCCAGCACGTGCAGGCGCTGCTCGGTCTCGCCGGCGGCGCGCGCGTCCTTGCTGTGCATGTCCAGGCAGTACGCGCAGCCGTTGATCTGCGACACCCGCATCTTCACCAGTTCGATCAGCGAATGCTCCAGACCGGAGCCGTGCACATACGTCTCCAGCCCCAGCATGGCCCTCAAGCCCGCCGGTGCCGCCTTGCCGTACTCGATACGCTTGCTCATTGCAGACTCCTCGATGAAAAAAAACGTGCGCCGCTCAGTCGTGCTCGAACAGCCGCTGCGCGTCCGCGTAGGTGAAGCCGGCCGCCAGACCGTCGAAGCGGCCGCTCTCCAGCAGCGTTGCCGCCGCGCGATCCACCGCCGCCAGCGCCAGCGTGGCGAAACGGGTGGCCGTGCTGACGCGGGCCACGCCCAGCCGGGCCAGCTCGGCCAGCTCGGGCATGCCGGGGCCGGCGGCCACGTTGACCGGCGCGTCGACCGCGCGCACCAGTGCGGCCAGCGTGTCGCGGTCGGCCAGCCCGATCGGATAGATGCCGTCGGCGCCCGCCGCCAGGTAGGCCTGCGCGCGGCGCACGGCGTCGGTCAGCGGTGCGACCGGGTCGGCGACGGGGTGCATCCAGTGGTCCACCCGCGCGTTGATCACGATCGGCACGCCGGCGGCCTCGGCCGCCCCGCGCGCGGCGCGGATGCGTGCGGCGGCCTCCTCCACCGGGCGCAGCGGACCGTGGCCGGGGCGGCCGTCTTCCAGGTTGATGCCGACCGCGCCGGCCGCGATCACCGCGCGCACGCTGGCGGCCACCGCCTCCGGCGTTTCGCCGTAGCCGGTCTCGATGTCCGCCGTGACCGGCAGCTCGACCACCCGCGTGATCCGCGCGATCGCCGCCAGCACTTCGCTCAGCGGCGCCCGCTCGCCGTCGGCGTAGCCCAGCGACCAGGCCATGCCGGCGCTGGTGGTGGCGATCGCCGCGAAGCCGCGCTGCGCGAACAGTCGCGCGCTGCCCGCATCCCAGGCGTTCGGCAGCAGCAGGATCGCGTCGCGCCCGTGCATCCGGCGGAACGCGTGTGCCTTGTCGACCTGCCTGTCCATCGTGCTGCCCATCATCGCCTGTGCTCAGGGCGCATAGAGTACGCCCGCGGGCTGCGCCCGGCACTGGCCCGGCGCAGCCCGCGGGGCCTAGAGTTGCCCTGGGCCATCCCGCTGGAGGCACCATGACCGCACGCCGGCTCGCTCTGCTGTTCGACGGCACCTGGAACAAGCCCGAGTCGAACACCAACGTGGAACGCCTGTGCCGGCTGATCGCGCCGCGCGACGCCGGCGGCCATGCGCAGCTGGTCAACTACATTCCCGGCGTGGGCGTGAAGCGCGGCATCGCCCACCTGCTCGGCGGCGCGTTCGGCTACGGCCTGTCCGGCAACGTGCTCGATGGCTACCGCTGGCTGTGCGAAACCTGGCAGCCCGGCGACCTGCTCTACCTGTTCGGCTTCAGCCGCGGCGCCTATACCGCGCGCAGCCTCGGCGGGATGATCCGCAAATGCGGCCTGCTTCGCGGTGGCAGCCATGGCAGCGTGACCCGGGCCGACGTCGTCGCGGCGTACCGGGTCTATCGCGACAGCCGCTGCCGGCCCGACGATCCGGTCGCGGTGCAATTTCGCGCCGACCATTCGATCGTGGTCGACATCCAGTTCATCGGCGTGTGGGACACCGTCGGCTCGCTCGGCATTCCCGGCACCGCCTCGTGGTTTCCCTACGCGCGCAAGCGCTACCAGTTCCACGACACCGAACTCAGCAAGATCGTGAAATACGCCTACCAGGCGCTGGCACTGGACGAGCACCGCACCGACTTCGCGCCCACCGTCTGGACGCGCAACCCGTACACGGTGAAGCCCGGCGAAACGCTGACCTCGAAGAAGCTCGAGCAGATCGAGATCGAGCAGCGCTGGTTCATCGGCGCCCACGCCGACGTCGGCGGCGGCAACGACTGCGACGGCGCCGGGCGCCGGCCCGACCCGTTGCCCGGGCTGCCGCTGGCCTGGCTGCAGCGCAAGGCGATCGCCGCCGGGCTGGCCTGCCATGCGCTGTTCATGCCCGAAGACGACGCCGACAGCGGCGTGCCGCGCAATTCGTACGCGGAATTCATGGACGGCCTCTACAAGGAGTTCAAGCCGCCGTTCGACCGCAGGCTCGGCACCGGCGTCAACGAGACGATCGACGGTTCGGTCTGGCAACGCTGGCTCACCGACAGCAGCTACCGCTCGCCTTCGCTGGTCGGGGCGCTGGCGGACGGCAGTGCGATGGTGCTGGCCGACGCGGTGGCGCGCGTCCCCGCGGCAACCCCGGCTTCACCGACGTAACGCGCGCGGCGCCGCCTCAGCGCGGCTCGGCGATCTCCGCCTGCATCGCCGCGGCGGTGCCGGCGTCGACCAGCGGTTGCGGCAGCGGTTGGCGCGTGATGCGGTGGTACCACCACCACGCCGCCACGCCGAGCAGGGTCAGCGCCGATGCGCCCAGCGCCAGCTGCAGCATGTCGCTGGACAGCAGCGGCGACATCACCCCCGCCACGAAGCTGCACAGCAGCAGGCTGGCGAACGCCTGCACCGAGGAGATCCCGCCGCGATGGTGCGGGAAGCGATCCAGCAGCAGCAGCGTGAGCGTGGGGAATGCCAGTTGCACGCCGATGCCATGCAAGGTCAGCGGCAGCATCGACCACGGCAGCCGCGGCGCCGGCAGCACCAGCGCCAGCAGCAGGTGCGCCGCGCACGCCAGCAACATCACCGCGTAGCCCAGGCTCACGGTGAACTTCGCACTGCGGCGCTCGGCCATCCGGCCGGACAGCCAGGCGCCGCCGATCAGCCCGCTCACCACCGGCACGAACAGCCACGGGAAACCCTGCGCCGACAGTTGCAGCAGCCCGCGCACGATGTGCGGCGCCGAGGCGATGTACAGGAACAGGCCGGCGAAGTTGACCGAGCTGGAAACCAGCAGCGGCCAGAACACGCGGTCGCGGCCGAACGACAGGTAGCCGGCCAGCAGCGGCCGCGGCGCAAATCGCGTGCGCTGTGCCGGCGGATGGGTCTCGTCCAGGAAGCGCTGCAGGGCCAGCGCCAGCAACACGGTGAATCCGGCCAGCAGCCAGAAGATGCCGTGCCAGCCGCCCAGCGGCAGCAGCAGCGCGCCGACCATCGGCGCGATCACCGGCGCCACCCCGAAGATCATCATCACCTGCGACATCAGCCGCTGCGCCGCCGGTCCTTCCAGGCTGTCGCGGATCACCGCGCGGCCCACCACCAGCCCGGCGCCGGCGGACATGCCCTGCAGCGCGCGACAGGTCAGCAGCATGGCGAACGAGCTGGATACCGCCGCGCCCACCGACGCCGCCGCATACACCAGCAGGCCGGCGACGATCACCGGCTTGCGCCCCACCGCATCGGAGATCGCGCCATGGAACAGGCTCATCGCGGCGTAGGTGGCCAGGTACACGCTGATCAGCTGCTGCAGCGCCGTGGCATCCACGCCGAAGCGCGCGCCGACCAGCGGGAACGCCGGAAACACCGCGTCGATCGAGAACGGCCCGATCATCGACAGCGCGGCCAGCAGCCACGGCAGGCTGCGGCGCACGGGGCGGTGGGTTGGGGTCATGGCGGCGCAAGGCATCGGCGAGGCCGCGCAGTATAGATGCCCGCGCTTGACGGCGGGACCGCCGGATCGACTAGGATTTCCCCACCGGGAGATGGCATGCCTCCCGTTTCGGAGCCCTCGGGCACGCCGGGACCAACCGCTTCCCGCCTCGCGTCGAAGCTGATGATGCCTGCAGCCCCGGTCAGCGGTGGCGCAGGCATGCCTGCTGCCACGGCTACCGGACACCTTGGATTGTCGGGAGGCATGCATGGGCTTGAACGGATTTGTGGCAATCGGCATCGGCGGCGCTCTTGGCTGCTGGCTGCGCTGGGGCTTGGGCGTGCTGCTCAATCCGGTCTTTCCCACCCTGCCGCTGGGCACGCTGGCGGCGAATCTCGTCGGCGGCCTGCTGATGGGTTGCGTGATGGGTCTGTTCGACCACTTCCAGGCGCTGTCGCCGGCATTGCGATTGTTCGTGTTCACCGGCTTCCTTGGCGGGCTGACCACGTTCTCCACCTTCTCGGCCGAATCGGCCACGCTGCTGCTGCGCCAGCAATACCTGTGGTTCAGCGGCCACGTCGCCGTGCACGTGGCCGGTTCGCTGGCGATGACCGTGCTCGGCATCGCGCTTGCCCGCAGCCTGCTGCGCCACTGAACCCCGGAGCCGCGCATGCACCCGGAAACCCTGCAACACGGCGTGCACCTGACCTTCTACTGCCACTCGCGCGCGAAGCACGACGGCACGCTGCTGTCCGAATGGCTGCTGCAGCAGGCCCGGGCGCACGGTATCGGCGGCGGTTCGGTGTTCCGCGCCATCGCCGGCTATGGCCGCCACGGCGTGCTGCACGAGGAGCAGTTCTTCGAGCTGGCCGACGACCTGCCGGTGAAGATCGAGTTCCTGCTGCGCGAGGAGCAGGCCGAGCTGCTGCTGCAACTGGTACGCCAGGCCGGTGTCGACGCAACGTATGCACGTTCGCCGGCAGTCTTTGCGGTACTCGGCAGCCACTGAGCGCACGAGCTTTCCCGACAGCGAGGCAACGCATGAGCCAGGACGATCTGAAGCATCGTGCCAGCGAACTGCTCGAACAGGCCGGCATCCGCATCGACGGCGATGCCCCGACCGACCTGCGCGTGCACGACGAACGCCTGTACGCACGCGTGTTCGCGCACGGCTCGCTGGGCTTGGGCGAGGCCTACATGGACGGCTGGTGGGACGCCGATGACCTGCCCGCGCTGTTCACCCGTCTGCTCACCGCCGGACTGGACCAGGAACTGCGCACGCTCGACACCCTGCTCGCCCACCTCAAGGCGCGCTTCGTCAACCTGCAGCGCGGCGAGCGCGCGTTCGAGATCGGCAAGGCGCACTACGACCTCGGCAACGACCTGTTCCACGCCATGCTGGGCAAGCGCCTGGTGTACTCCTGCGGCTACTGGGCCAAGGCCGACAACCTCGACGACGCGCAGGCGGCCAAGCTCGACCTGGTCTGCCGCAAGCTGCAGCTGAAGACCGGCCAGCGCGTGCTGGACATCGGCTGCGGTTGGGGCGAGGCGCTCAAGTACGCGGCCGAGCGCTACGGCGTGGAGGGCGTCGGCATCACCGTGTCGCAGCAGCAGGCCGACTACGCGCGCGAGCTGTGCGCCGGATTGCCGATCGAGATCCGCCTGCAGGACTACCACGAGGTCAACGAACGGTTCGACGCGGTGTTCTCGATCGGCATGTTCGAGCACGTCGGCGGCAGGAACTACCGCGCCTACTTCGAGACCGTGCGCCGCTGCCTGAAGAACGACGGCCTCTCGCTGCTGCACTGCATCGGCAGCAACGGCGCGCCGGCGCAACCGGACCCGTGGATAGAGAAATACATCTTCCCCAATTCGATGATCCCCGCCGCCAGCCAGGTTGCCGCCGCCCTGGAGGACCTGTTCGTGGTCGAGGACTGGCACAACTTCGGCGCCGACTACGACCGCACGCTCACCGCCTGGCGCGCCAACATCGAAGCCGCCTGGCCCAGCCTGCCGGCCAGCTACGACGAACGCTTCCGGCGCATGTGGCGCTACTACCTCGCCGCCTCCGCCGCCGTATTCCGCTGCCGCCGCGACCAGCTGTGGCAACTGGTGCTGAGCCCGCGCGGCGTGCCGGGTGGCTATCGCGTGCCGCGCTGAACCCACTGGCGCCGCCCCGCGGTCGCGGGCAGCGCGACCGCGCCGCATAGTCCGGCCTGACCATCGCACCCGGGGAATGCCGATGAAACGTCGCATCGTCGCCTTGCTGGCCGGACTGACCCTGCTCGCCGCCACCGCTGCTACCGCCGGCAGCCCGCCCGCCAGCCATGCGCCCTGTGCCGGCTACTTCGACAACACCGGCCGCGACGACGTGCTTGCCGCCCCGTCGACACCCCTTGTTCACATGAAAGCATTGCAGCAAGATCGGCGGAGATTTCCCGCAACTCGTTAGGCCATGGATCCCTCATCGTTGTCCACCCTGGGAGAAGAGACATGCCGCAGTACCTGATCGAGCGCGAGATTCCCGGCGCAGGTGATATGTCGGGCGAACAGCTTCGTGATGCTTCCAAACACTCCAATGGCGTCCTCGCCGAGCTGGGCCCGGACATCGAGTGGGTCCACAGCTACGTTGCGGGCGACAAGATCTATTGCGTCTACAACGCGCCCAGTGAACAGCTCATCCGTTCACATGCAGACAAATCCGGCTTTCCTGCCAATCGGATTACGCCCGTATCTGCGGTCATCAGTCCGGCTACCGCAAGCTCCTGAGCGGTAGCCCGGCAAGTTTGCTCGAGCCGGGACCGCTGTAAAGCCGCGGCGCCGTGCTGTAACGGTCACGTCGCCGCGGCCGCAAATCGCTCCGGTCCGGCTCAGGTGCCGGGGCCGTAGAAAAAGCCTCGGGTTTGCGCATGCATGTTCCTGATGCGTGCGCCGGTTGCTCGATCGGTTGTTGCGAGTCGAAATGGTCGCAATTGAACCGTCGCAGGCAAATTTTTCGCTCGCGCTGCAGGTTCACCGGGACGTCACCACTTTTCCCGCAACTCGTTGGGCCCGCAGCAGGCATTCTCGGAGACCGGCAGTGGAGATCTCGGCGATCGTCAGGAACTCCGAAACGGGATTCACCGTCTCGGTCCGCACCGACGGCACCAGTCAAAACCTGGCCATTCCGCCCAAAAGTTCCGGCCTGGGTTCCGGCGTCAATGGCGGCGAGTTCCTGCTGCTTGCCTTGGCCACTTGCTATTGCAATGACCTTTACCGCGAGGCATCCCGCCTGGGTATCAGTCTGGCCGCGGTCGAGGTCGAAGCCACGGCCGACTTCCCCGGCGTTGGCTTGGCGGCCACCGACATCCGGTATCGGGCCAAGGTGACATCCCCGGCGGCTGCGTCCGCCATCGCAGAGCTGCTTCGGCATACCGATGCCGTGGCCGAGGTGCACAATACCGTCCGCTCGGGGGTGCCAGTGACGCTGGTTGCGGATACGCCCGCACGCAAATAAGTGACGAAGGAAATCCATCGCCCCGTATCCACGAACCGTCACCACGGTGCTCAGAGTAAGGGGACGGAGGAAATTAAGTCGGCTCTTCGAGCAAGGTGGACGCAAGCGATTCGTCTGATTCAATGACCTCCCCGGAAACCATCACCCCACGCGAATCGCCGGCCAACCATGACCACATCCGCCCTGGTACTCACCCTGTTCCTCGCCTGGACGCTGCTCCTGCGGGTCGTCATGGAGCTGCTGCGCAGCTACCTCGTCGTCACCGGCCGCGTGCGCTCGAAGGAGTTCAAGCCGGACAACTCGAATGTCTCCCCGTTCATGCAGCGACTGACAGAAAAGGTGTCAGGGACAATTTCGTCAATGTAACGGGCGTGGGTCGGCGCTGGAAACTTTCGCCCTAGCCAAGTCAACACGGAGGTCATATGCGATTCAAGCAAAGCACGTCGAAGGATACGTTCGGCGCCACAGTGATTCGAAGCCTGCTTGGCCCTGCGCTTGGTCGCCAAGGATTCGAAAAGCAGATGTTTCCCGGCGTCGAAGTAGGGTTGGCTGGGTGGCAGAGAGCCCACAGCCAAGGCAGCGGCACCGGCTTCGAAAATCCAGCCGCGATTCGTTACGCTCCGGAAGAAGTGAACCAGCAGTTCCAGCGCCTGGGAATAGAGCGCTACCTGCGCGACCTGCTGAGCACGAAGCCCAATGACACCGAGCTTTGGCTCACGACTGTCACTTCCACGCACCCCAAAAGCCTTCGTCTCAAGGAAATTCAGTATCGCATTGATGCAGTGAAGGGTGAGGCTTCCCGCAAGCTGTTTGAGGCGAGCATCGAGGTTGCGGATCAACGAATGAATCCGAGAGTAACTATCAATGCCACGCCGTTCCTCAAAAACTTCTAGTTTTGACCTTGTCCTCGAATTCCGCACTCCATAGCCAAGGTCATGCGCTAGCTTGTTTAGCCTGAGAATAACGGGGCGAAGGAATCAAGACCGCCCTTCGAGCAAAAGTAGACGCAGCTGATTAATTTGATTGATCACCTGCGTCCCGAAATCATCACCACACGCGCATTACCAACCAACCATGACCATCTCCGCCCTGGTACTCACCCTGTTCCTCGCCTGGACGCTGCTCCTGCTGGTCGTCATGGAGCTGCTGCGCAGCTACCTCGTCGTCACCGGCCGCGTGCGCTCGAACGAGTTCAAGCCGGACAACTCGAATGTCTCGCCGTTCATGCAGCGACTCGCCCGCGCGCACGCGAACTGCGTCGAGAGCCTGCCGGTGTTCGGCGGGCTGCTGCTGGTGGCCATCGCGACGGGTCGGGCGGAAGTGACCGATGAGCTGGCGCCCTGGCTGCTGGGCGCCCGGATCGTGCAGTCCGGCATCCACCTGGCCTCGGCCAGCGTCATCGCCGTCAATGCCCGCTTCACCGCCTTTGCCGTACAGATGGGCATCGGCGCCTGCTGGACGTGGCGGCTGCTTGGCCTGTAGCTCGCACACGGGCCCCAGGGACGAGGGCGGCTCCCGAACTCCCTGGCCGTTGCGCCTCCCTCGTCAATCATGCTCCGACGGAGACGAACCATGAACCAACCTGCCGCACTGTCCGAATACCTCGTCCTCTCCCGCGGCCAGTGGGATCTGGACGCCGCGCGCGAGGACATCCAGGCGGCGATCGACCGCTTCTACGCCTGGCATGACCGGCTGGTGGCCGAGGGCCGCATGCGCGCCGGGCAGCGGCTGGCGCGCGAAGGCAAGCTGGTCTCGCGGCAGGCGATCACCGACGGTCCATTCACCGAGGCCAGGGAGATCGTGGGCGGCTACTGGACGATCCTCGCCCGCAGCCTCGACGAGGCGGCGGCGATCGCGGCGGAGAATCCCTGCCTGGCCTACGGCCTGGCGTTCGAGGTGCGCCCGATCGAGCCGGTGCGCGCCAGCGCCTACGCGCTGACCAACGAGACGCCGACCTGACACTGCGCAAGCCTGGCGGGCGCCGGGATTGAACCGGCCGCCTCATGCCGCGACACTCCCGGCATGAAGCCCACGATCGCGCTGCGCCTGCTTGCCTGCCTCGCCCTGCTGCTTGCCTGCACTTCGGCGCTGGCGAAACCGGCCCTGTGGGTGGTGAAGGATGCCGACACCACCATCTACCTGTTCGGCACGGTGCACCTGATGCCGAACGACGCCGGCTGGCATTCCCCCGAACTGGACCGGGCGCTGGCGGACAGCCGCACGCTGTACATCGAGCTGACCGACGACGACCCGGCGAACATGGCGGCGCTGGTGCTGCGCCACGGCATGGATGCGGCGCACCCGCTGTCCAGCCAGCTCAGCCCGCTGGAAGCGCATCGGCTGGACCGGCTGGCGAACAAGCTCGACGTGCCCGGCGGCATGCAGACGCTGAACGTGATGCGCCCATGGCTGGCGGCGCTGACGCTGGCGCTGACGCCGCTGCGCCAGGCCGGGCTCGACCCGGAACACGGCGTGGACAAGCAACTGAAGGCGCAGATGAGCGCCGCCGGCAAGCAAGTGCTGGGGCTGGAGACCGCCGAGCAGCAGATCCGCTTTCTCGCCGACCTGCCGCGCCCGGTCGAGCTGGCCCTGCTGCGCTCGACCATGCGCGATGCGGAAAAAGGCGCGTTCCAGCTCACCGAGCTGATCGATGCCTGGAAGGCCGGCGACGTGGACGCCATCGCCCGCATCGGCAACGACGACATGCGCCGGCGCGAACCGAGGCTCTACCAACTGCTGCTGGTGCAGCGCAACCGGATCTGGGCGACGAAGATCGCCGCGATGCTGCAGCAGCCCGGCACCGTCTTCATCGCCGTCGGCGCCGCCCACCTGGCCGGGCCGGACAGCGTGCAGGCGCAACTGGAATTGCTGGGCGTCCCGGTCGAGCGCCTGCCCTGATCAGTCGATCCCGGCGACGGCGTGCGGTGCGTACGGCGCCTCGAGCGCGGCGATTTCCGCCGGCGGCAGGCTGACCGACAGCGCCGCCACCGCCTCTTCCAGATGATGCGGCCTGGTCGCGCCCACGATCGGCGCGGTGACCCCCGGCTGGTGCAGCAGCCAGGCCAGCGCCACCTGCGCGCGCGGCACGCCGAGCCGCGCGGCGACCTCGCCGACGCGATCCACCACGGCCTTGTCCGCCGCCTTGCTCGCGGCATACACGCCATCGCCCCACGGGTCGGAGCCGCCGCGCACGGTGCTGGGTTCGTGCTCCCATGCTCGTGCCAGCCGACCGCGCGCCAGCGGGCTCCACGGCACCACGCCGATGCCCTGGTCCGCGCACAGCGCCAGCATCTCGCGCTCCTCCTCGCGGTACAGCAGATTGTAGTGCGGCTGCATAGACACGAAACGCGTCCAGCCATGCAGGTCGGCGGTGTACAGCGCCTTGGCGAACTGCCACGCCATCATCGACGAGGCACCGATGTAACGGGCCTTGCCCGCCTTCACCACATCGTGCAGCGCCTCCAGCGTCTCCTCGATCGGCGTGGCGTGATCCCAGCGGTGGATCTGGTAGAGGTCGACGTAGTCGGTGCCGAGGCGGCGCAGGCTGGCGTCGATCTCGGTCATGATCGCCTTGCGCGACAGGCCGCCGCCGTTCGCGTCGCCGCGCATCGGATAGAACACCTTGGTGGCGATCACCACCTCCTCGCGCCGCGCGAAATCGCGCAGCGCGCGTCCCAGCACCAGCTCGCTGCCGCCGCGCGAATACATGTTCGCCGTGTCGAAATAGTTGATGCCCAGCTCGAGCGCTCGCCGGATGAACGGCCGGCCGTGCTCTTCGTCCAGCGTCCATGGCCTCTCGTCGGTGGGCGTTACCGAATAGCTCATGCAGCCCAGGCAGATGCGCGAGACCTTGAGGCCGGATTGGCCGAGATTGATGTAATCCATGGCGGTTCTCCTTCAGTGTGCGGATGTCGATGCAGGTTCAGCGCGGCGCCACCCGGTGCAGCTTGATGCCCGCGACGACCAGAGCGATGCCGGTCAGCTCGGCCGGGCCCGGCAACTGGTGCAGCACCACGATGCCGATCGCGCAGGCGGTGGCCGGCAGCAGCGCCAGCAGCAACGCGAACGTGGCGCGCGGCAGCCGCGCCATCGCCAGCTGGTCGCACACGTACGGGATCACCGACGACGACACGCCCACGCCGATGCCGGCGGCCAGCAGGCCGGGATGGGTGAAGGCCACCGCCGCCTCGCGCCAGCCCAGCGGCATCACGACCAGCAGCGCCACCAGCATCGCCGCGGCCAGCCGGTCGATGCCGTTGCCGCCGCCGTCCCTGGCGATGCGATGGCCGAGCACGACATACAGCATGAACAGCGCGCAGTTCGCGAAGGCGAAGGCAAAGCCGATGGCCGTGCCGGCGAAGCGCACGTGGGTCAGCATGGCCACGCCGGCCGCCGCCACCGCGAGCGCCACCCCGTTGCGGCGGCTGTGCAGGCCGGCCCAGGCCAGCGCGATCGGGCCGAGGAACTCGATCGCGCCCACCGTGGCCAGCGGCAGCCGGTCGATCGCCAGGTAGAAGCAGACGTTCATGCCGCCAAGCACCGCGCCCAGCGCCAGGATGTTCCAGCGCACCGCGGCGTTCTGCTGCGCGAAATAGCGCCAGGGCCGTCGCCACAGCGCGAAGATCAGCGCCGCGCTGGCGATCCGCAGCCAGGCCACGCCGAGCGGTGCGACGTGGGCGAACAGCAGCACCGCGAACGCCGGCCCCAGGTAATGGAAGACCGCGCTGACCACGAAATACAGCGAGGGCGGCACGCGTTCGCCGGCGACGAGGGGCGGCGACGGCGGCTCGATCGTGGTGGAATCGGATTCATGGTTCATGCCTCTACTTTTGCAAACGATCGGCGCATGATCCATCCCGAAAAGAAGGAATCAGCGACCAATATTTGCTGACTTGAAACCCGGTGACGTCTCATGCCTCAGATTTCCAATTTGCTGTCCGACCCTCGCAACATCGCCCTGCTGCAGGCGCTGCAGGATGACCCGCGCCAGCCCGTCACCCGGCTCGCCAGCCGTGTCGGCATGTCGGCACCGGCGGTGAAGGAACGCCTGAACCGGCTGGAGGAAACCGGGGTGATCCGCGGCTACCGGCTCGACCTCGACCCCAGGGCGCTGGGCTGGCCGGTCACCGCCTACGTGCGCGTGCGCCCGGTGCCCGGGCAACTGCCGAAGATCGCCGAGCTCGCGCAGAAGATCCCGCAGGTGGTCGAGTGCCACCGCGTCACCGGCGAGGACTGCTTCATCATCAAGGTGCACCTTGACGCGCTGGAACACCTGGACCTGATCCTCGACCGCTTCCTGCGCCATGGCCAGACCACCACCTCGATCGTGCAGTCCACCCCGGTACCGCTGCGCGCGCCGCCGCTGCCGGCCAGCGTGCCATAGCAGATCGCGGCCGAAACCGCGCCTACAAGAGCCCGCCGCTTTCTGGCACCATCGACCGGTTATCCCGCGCGTCGCGCGCCATTTTGCTGATCCAACCGCATGAACCTGCAAGCCAATTACGAACAGATCCCGCTGAAGGAATACGCCGAGCGGGCCTATCTCGATTATTCGATGTACGTGGTGCTGGACCGCGCGCTGCCGTTCGTCGGCGACGGCCTCAAGCCAGTGCAGCGGCGCATCATCTACGCGATGAGCGAGCTGGGCCTGGCCGCCACCGCGAAGCCGAAGAAATCCGCGCGCACCATCGGCGACGTGATCGGCAAGTTCCACCCGCACGGCGATTCGTCCTGCTACGAGGCGATGGTGCTGATGGCGCAGCCGTTCTCGTACCGCTATCCGCTGGTCGACGGCCAGGGCAACTTCGGTTCGCCGGACGACCCGAAGAGCTTCGCCGCGATGCGCTACACCGAATCCAAGCTCAGCCCGATCGCCGAGGCGCTGCTGGGCGAGCTGGGCCAGGGCACGGTGGACTGGGTGCCGAACTTCGACGGCACCATGGACGAGCCGAGCTGGCTGCCGGCGCGCGTGCCGCACGTGCTGCTGAACGGCTCGATGGGCATCGCCGTGGGCATGGCCACCGACATCCCGCCGCACAACCTGCGCGAGCTGGCCACCGCGTGCATCCGCCTGCTGGACGAGCCGGACGCCAGCATCGCCGACCTGTGCGAGCACGTGCGCGGGCCGGACTACCCGACCGCGGCGGAGATCATCACGCCGCGCGCCGAGTTGCTGACGATGTACCAGACTGGTGGCGGCTCGGTGCGCGCCCGCGCGGTGTACCGGCGCGAGGAAGGCAACATCGTGATCACCGCACTGCCGCACCAGGTCAGCCCGTCGAAGATCCTCGAACAGATCGCCGCGCAGATGCGCGCGAAGAAGCTGCCGATGATCGAGGACCTGCGCGACGAATCCGACCACGAGAATCCGATCCGCCTGGTCATCGTGCCGCGCTCGAACCGCGTGGACGCCGACGAGACCATGCAGCACCTGTTCGCCACCACCGACCTGGAAAAGAGCTTCCGCATCAACCTCAACATGATCGGCCTGGACGGCCGGCCGCAGGTGAAGGACCTGAAGAGGATCCTCACCGAGTGGCTGAGCTTCCGCACCAGCACGGTCACGCGGCGCCTGGAACATCGCCTGGCCAAGGTCGATCGCCGGCTGCATCTGCTGGAAGGCCTGCACACCGCCTACCTCAATCTCGATGAGGTCATCCGCATCGTGCGCACGGAGGACGAGCCCAAGCCGGTGCTGATGGCGCGCTTCAGGCTGTCCGAGGAACAGACCGACTACATTCTGGAAACCCGCCTGCGCCAGCTGGCGCGGCTGGAGGAAATGAAGATCAACGCCGAGCGCGACCAGCTCGAAGAGGAGCGCGCGCGCATCAACGTGTTGCTGAAGTCGCCGGCCAAGCTGAAAGGCCTGATCAAGGACGAGCTGCGCGCCGACGCCGAGAAGTTCGGCGACGCGCGCCGTTCGCCGCTGGTCGAACGCGAAGCGGCCCACGCCCTGGACGAAAGCGCGCTGGTGGCCAGCGAACCGGTCACCGTGGTGCTCTCGCAGAAGGGCTGGGCGCGCGCCGCGAAAGGCCACGACGTGGACGCCGAAGGTCTCAACTATCGCGAGGGCGACGGTCTGCTCGCCGCGGTGAAGGCGCGCACCACCCAGCAGGTCGCCTTCATCGACTCCACCGGCCGTGCCTATTCCACCCCCGCGCACACGCTGCCCTCGGCGCGCGGCAACGGCGAGCCGCTGACCGGCCGCTTCAGCCCGGCCGCGGGCGCCAGCTTCGATGCGCTGATCGCCGGCGACAACGACACCCGGCTGATCCTCGCCACCGACTTCGGCTACGGCTTCGTCACCCGCTTCGAATCGCTCACCGGCCGCAACAAGGCGGGCAAGCAGATCATCTCGCTCAGCGACGGCGCGAAGGTGCTGGCGCCGCAGGTCAGCGCCGACCCGGCACGCGACCGCATCGTGGTGGTCAGCAGCGAAGGGCATCTGCTGATGTTCTCGGTGGCCGAGCTGCCGGAGCTGGACAAGGGCAAGGGCAACAAGCTGATCGAGATCCCGAAGAAGCAGCTGGCCGAAGGCGAGCGCGTGGCCGGCATCGCCGTGGTGGCCGAGGGCAAGGGCGAAGTCACCCTGTACGCCGGCGCGCGCAAGCTGACCCTGAAGTGGGCCGACCTGGTCGAATACGGCGGCAACCGCGCCACCCGCGGCGGCCTGCTGCCGCGCGGCCTGCGCCGCGTCGAGCGGATCGAGACCAGCGGCTGAGTCCAAAGCGCCCCTGTAGGAGCCCGCTCGCGGGCGATGCTTGGGACTGGAATCCGGGATTCAAAAGCATCGCCCGCCAGCGGGCTCCTTATGTGTCGATTCTGGTCCGCGACTGGACGAGAATCGCCGACTGATCATCGGTGGGAACGGGGTGACGCCGTCGGGCTCCCTTGGCTTTGCGCCAGCGCCGTAGATTCGCGCCCC
>JANJTA010000038.1 GCA_024711345.1 Rhodanobacter sp.
AACTGCCCCCCGCCCGGGGATAGACGCACGCGGCCGCCCGTTCGCCGCCCCAGCGCCCCGCCGGGGGGGCGCGGGTCTGGGTGGGGGCAACTCTACGACGCATCATGTTCATTCCGCAGCCTCCAGCGCCACCTTGACGGACTTCGTCCGCCGCGTCGGCGCGCCGACGCGCAGCCGCCGGTCGGAGAGCGAGACGAAGCCGCCCGCCATCATGACGAGGGCGCCGATCCAGATGCAGAGAATGAAGGGTTTCCACCAGACGCGCACGACGATGCCGCCCTCGGCCATCGGATCGCCGAGCGAGACGTAGAGCTGGCTGGTGCCGAAGCTGCGGATGCCGGCTTCGGTAGTCGGCATCCGACGCGCCGTGTAGAGGCGCTTCGAGGACCACACCTCGCCCATGTCGACGCCACCCTTGCTTAGGGTGAAGTGCGCACGGTCCTCGGTGAAGTTCGGGCCCTTCGCCGCCATCATCCGGTCGAAGGTGACGGTATAGCCGCCCGCCTCCACCGCCATGCCGGGCTTCATCTCGGTGACCGTCTCCGTCTCGAAGGTGGTCACCGCGACGATGCCGAGCACCGTCACGCCGAAGCCGAGATGGGCGAGCGCCGTGCCGAAGGCCGAGCGCGGAAGGCCCGCGAGGCGCTGGAAGGCGACCGACGTCGAGACCTTGTTGAAGCCGGCGCGGTACCAGAGGTCGGCGAGCGCACCGAAGACGATGAAGAAGCCCGCAGCGAGACCGAAGACGGCGAGCACCGGGCCGCCGTGCTGGACGTAGAAGAGGATCACGGCCGCGACGAGCGCGAGCCCCGCCGCCACGTAAAGCCGCTGGAATGCGCCGAGCAGGTCGCCGCGCTTCCAGGCAAGCATCGGCCCGAAGGGCAGCGCGATGAGGAGCGGCGCCATCAGCAGGCCGAAGGTCAGGTTGAAGAAGGGCGGACCGACGGAGATCTTGTCGCCGGTCAGCGTCTCGAGGAGCAGCGGGTAGAGCGTGCCGACGAGCACTGTCGCCGCCGAGACGGTCAGGATCAGGTTGTTGAGGACGAGCGCCCCTTCCCGCGAGATCGGTGCGAAGAGCCCGCCCGACTTCAGAGCCGGCGCCCGGAAGGCGAACAGCGTGAACGCCCCGCCGATGAAGATCGTCAGGATACCGAGGATGAAGATGCCGCGGCTCGGATCGGTCGCAAACGCATGCACCGATGTCAGCACGCCGGAACGCACGAGGAAGGTGCCGAGCAGCGACAGCGAGAAGGCGAGGATGGCCAGCAGAACCGTCCAGATCTTCAGCGCCTCGCGCTTTTCCATGACCAGCGCGGAATGCAGCAGTGCCGTGCCGGCGAGCCAGGGCATGAAGGAAGCGTTTTCGACCGGGTCCCAGAACCACCAGCCGCCCCAGCCCAGCTCCGCATAGGCCCACCAACTGCCGGCCACGATGCCGCAGGTGAGGAAGGCCCAGGCCAGGTTCGTCCACGGCCGCGCCCAGCGCACCCAGGCCTGCTCCAGTTCGCCGCCGAGCAGGGCGGCGATGGAGAACGCGAACGCCACCGAGAAGCCGACGTAGCCCATGTACAGCATCGGCGGGTGCATGGTCATGCCCGGGTCCTGCAGCACCGGGTTCAGGTCCGCGCCGTCACCCGGCATCGGCAGCAGCCGGCCGAACGGGTTGGAGGTGAAGATGATGAAGGCGAGGAAGCCCACCGCGATCAGCCCCATCACGGCGATCACGCGCGAGGCGAACACCTCGGGCAGCTTCTGGCTGAAGGTCACCAGCGCCATCGTCCACAGGTTGAGGATCAGGATCCACAGCAGCAGCGAACCCTCGTGCGCGCCCCACACCGCGGCGAAGCGGTAGTACCACGGCAACGCCAGGTTCGAGTTGTCGGCCACGTACTGCACCGAGAAGTCGAAGCGCAGGAACGCCCACGCCAGGATGCCGAACGCCATCGCCACGAACACCGCCTGGCCGGCCGCCGCCGGGCGCGCCACCGCCATCAGCGCGCGGTTGCCGCGCCACGCGCCGACCAGCGGCAGGATGCTTTGCGCCAGCGCCAGCAGCATGGCGAGGATCAACGCGAGCTGGCCGAGTTCGGGGGTCATGGTTGGGTGCCGGGATGCGGGGTGCGGGGTACGGAATTCGTGAAGCGGCGGAGCGTGGCGTTCATGGGTCAGCGGTTCTCCATGCCCGATTCATTCTCCGCCTCCTTGACCTGCTTGCCTTCATGCGCCTTCGCCATGGCGTCCTTGAGTTCCTTCGGCATGTAGGTCTCGTCGTGCTTGGCCAGCACCTCGGTGGCGACGAAGCGGGCGCCGTCCATGTGGCCGGTGGCGATCACCGACTGGTTGTCGCGGAACAGGTCGGGCAGGATGCCGGTGTACTCCACCGGCATCGCGCCGCCGGCATCGACCACGGTGAAGGTGACCTTGAGCGAATCGCCGGAGCGCTGGATCGAGCCGGCCTTGACCATGCCGCCGAGCCGGAACGTCTTGTAGCCGGCGGCCTCGCCCGACTGCACCTGGCTCGGGGTGAGCAGGTAGTTCATGTTGTTCTGCAGCGCCAGCACGACCAGCACGGCGGCGACGGCCGCCGCGGCGAGGATGGCCAGCACGATGGTGAGCCGGCGCTTGCGGGTGGGATTCATGGGCATGGTGGTCGACCGCCCCGCTCAGGGGGACGCTGGCGTGGAAAGGGGTTTGCGTTCCTGTCGCGCGTTCTGACGCGCCAGGCGGGCACGAAGTTCCGCCAGCACGCGCCGGCGACGCAGGCGCGGCGCCAGGGTGTCGGCGATCAGCACGATGAAGAACACTGCGTAGGCCGGCCACACGTAGGCGGCATAGCCGCCCATCGCAAGAAAGTGTTGCAGGGCGCTCATCGGTCGGCCTCGTCTTCGGCAATCTTGCGCACCCAGTCCTTGCCGCCTTCCAGCGCCAGCAGGTCGGTGCGCGCGCGGCGGAACAGGCTGGCGGCGTAGTAGAACTTGGTGGCCAGGGTCATGGTCAGCAGCGGCCACAGCATGGCGGCGGAGATCTTCGACTGGCCGAACACGTTGACCGTGCTGCCCTGGTGCAGGGTGTTCCACCAGTTCACCGAGAAATGCACGATCGGCACGTTGATGATGCCGATGATGGCCAGGAACGCCGCCGCGCGCGCGCCCTGCCGGCGATCCTCGAACGCGTGGTACAGCCCGATCACGCCCAGGAACAGGAACAGCAGCACCAGCTCGGAGGTGAGCCGCGCGTCCCAGGTCCACCAGGTGCCCCACATCGGCTTGCCCCACAGCGAGCCGGTGACCAGGGTGATGAAGGTGAACGCCGCGCCGATCGGCGCCGACTCCATCGCCACCACCTCGGCCAGCTTGATCCGCCACACCAGCGCGACGAACGAGGCCACGCCCATCACCGCGTAGATGAACATGCTCATCCATGCACTGGGCACGTGGATGAAGATGATGCGGTAGGCGTCGCCCTGCTGGTAGTCGGCCGGAGCCAGCACCAGCCCACCGTACAGCGCGACTGCGCCGAGCAGCAGCGCCAGCGCCATCGCCCACGGCTGCAGCACGCCGGCGAAGCGGTAGAACGTCGGCGGCGAGCCGAGCTTGTGCAACCAGAGCGGAATCCAGTCAGACATAAACGATCATGCGTCCAGGGCAATGCGAAGGGCTGCCGCACAGGCCAGCGGCGCCAGCACCACGGCCAGCACCAGCGCAGCCGCGAGCCAGGCGACCGGCGCCAACCATGGCAAACCCTGCTGGGCGGCCGCCACGGCGCCGGCGGCGAAGATCACCGCTGGCACGCAGAGCGGCAGCAGCATCAAGGCAAGCAGCATACCAGAGCGCCGGGTGCCGGCCGTCAGCGCCACCAGCACCGCGCCGAGCAGGCTGAGCAGCGGCGTGGCCAGCGCCAGCGCCAGCAGCAGCACCGGGATCACCGCCCCGGGCAGGTGCAGCATGGCGGCCATCAGCGGGGCGATCACGATCAGCGGCAGCGCGGTGGCGAGCCAGTGGGCGAGGATCTTCATGCCCAGCATCAGCGCCAGCGGCTGCGGCGCCAGCACCAGCTGTTCCAGCGAGCCGTCCTCGATGTCGCTGGAGAACATCGCGTCCAGCGCCAGCAGCATCGCCAGCAGCACGGTGACCAGCACCACGCCGCCGGCAATCCGCTGCAGCAGGGTGTCCTCCGGTCCCAGCGCGAACGGGAACAGCGTGGTCACGATCAGCGCGTACAGCACCGGCATCGCGATGTCGCCGCGTCGGCGCCAGGCGAGCGTGAGGTCGCGCCGCAGCATCGCGGCGCAGGCGGTGGCGAGGCCCGGTCTAGTCATGCATGCGGATCCGTCGCGGCTCGCCGCCGTGGAAACTCACCGTGCCGTGGCTGGTGACCATCGCCGCGCCGCCGGCGTCGGTGTGGCTCTCCAGCACTTCGTTCACCAGCGCGATGCCGATGCGGTCGAGATTTGCGTACGGTTCGTCGAGCAGCCACAGGCTGGCCGGCAGCAGCAGCAGCCGCGCCAGCGCGGCGCGTTTCTTCTGGCCGGCGGACAGACGGCGCACCGGCTCGTCCTCGTAGCCGCGCAGGCCGATCCGCGCCAGTACCGTGGCCACGCTGGTTCCCTCGCGGGTACCGTGCAGGCCGGCGGCGATGCGCAGGTTCTCGCGCGGGCTGAGGTCGGCCTTCAGGCCGAGCTGGTGGCCGAGGAACAGGATCTCGCCGGCGCAGCGGTCGCGCTGCATCGGCTCGCCGCGCCAGTGCAGTTCGCCGGCGCCGACGTGCAGCAGGCCGGCCAGCATGCGCAGCAGGGTGGTCTTGCCGCTGCCGTTGTCGCCTTCGACCAGGGCCAGCTCGCCCGCGTGCAGACGGAAATCCAGCGGCGCGAACACCGGCTCGTCCTGGCGCAAGAAGCTCAAGGCCCGTGCTTCGAGCAGGGGCAGGGCGGGATCGGCGGCGGTCATCGCCTTGATTGTCCGCAATGCCGAGGGCGCTTGTCCATGCGGCGCGCTGCCGCTGCGCCGGTCACTCCAGCAGCCGCAGCACGGCGACGCCAGCGGCCTCGCCGTGCACGTAGGCCAATTGCCCGTGGGCGCGGGCCAGCCGGTCCAGCGTGCGGGCGTCCGCCCCCACGGCGAACAGGCTGGGTTCGCTCCAGCCGGAGGCACCCACCCCGATCGCCGGGCGGACGTCGACGCCGGGCTGCTCCTGCAGCGCGGCGAGCAGCTCGCGCTGTGCGGCCAGGTTCTCCGCTGGCGGGCGCCGGCGCGCCTGCGGATTCCATGCCGTGATGAAGGCCCACGGACGCGACCCGACCGCGCTGGCGAGCTCGGCGGGCAGCGGCAGGTCCACCCGGATCGTGGCCCAGGTCACGGTGTCCAGGCAGACGTGGTAGGCGGTGGCGCCGAACGCTTCGAGCAGGGCTTCATCCATGGCGCAGTCTCGGCAGCGGCTCCAGTTTTTCCTGGAACAGGCGCGCGGCGGCGTCGAGGTCGACGTCGGCCGCGTTCGGCGTGTCGCGCAGCAGCTGTTCCAGCAACCGGTCCTGCGCGCGGCCGCGTTCGAGCGCGTAGGCGTAGGGCACGTGGGTGAAGGTCACCAGCCGGTAGCGCGCCATGTAGTGATCGGGAATGCGCGCGGCCAGCGCGCTGCCCAGTTCGCGCTTGGCCAGGTAGTGCGGGTCGGCCACCGAGTCGCGCATCTCCACGTAGTTCTCCAGCGCCATCGCGGCGATCGCGTCGGCGTTCGGCTGGCGCACGCGCTGGAATTCGGCGAACACCCCGGCGCTGTCGTCCGGCGCCTCGGCCAGCAGGTCGGTCAGCACCACGGTGTCCTCGAAGCCGCAGTTCATGCCCTGGCCGTGGAACGGCACGATCGCGTGCGCGGCGTCGCCGACCAGCAGCGCGCGGCCGTCGAGGTGCCAGCGGTCCAGGTACAGCGTGGACAGCGTGCCCACCGGATGGCCGTCGAAATCCTCGTCGAAGCGCGGGATCAGCGGCAGCAGGTCGGGGAAGTCGGCGGCGAAGAAGGCGCGCGCCGCGGCGGCGTCAGGCAGTGCCGCGAAGCTCGGCGCGGTGCCCTGCGCCGGCAGGAACAGGGTGACCGTGAAGCTGCCTTCGGCATTCGGCAGCGCGATGCACATGTAGCCGCCGCGTGGCCAGATGTGCAGCGCGTGCGGTTCCAGCGCGAACTGCTCGCGGCCGCCGCCGAGCTGCAGCGCCGCGGGCGGCAATTCGCCGGCCGGAGGAATCTCCAGTTCCTTGTAGCCGTGGCCGAGCGACTCGATGCGCTCACCCAGCGGCGCGTGCGCGTTCATCGCCGCGCGCAGCGCCGAGCCGGCGCCGTCGGCGCCGAGCAGCAGGCCGGCGTCGCGTTCGCGCTGCACGCCGGCCTCGTCGGCGAGGCGGATGCGCTGGCGCCCGAAATCGGCGCCGGTCAGCGACTGGCCAAAGTGGAAGCGCACGCCGGCGGCCTCGGCCGCGTCCAGCAGCAGCATGTTCAGCGCGCCGCGCGAGACCGACCAGATCACCTCGCTGTCGTCCACGCCGTAGCGCTGCAGGCCGCTGCGACCGCCGCGGTCGTGCACCATGCGTCCGCGCATCATCACTGCCCGCTGCAGCACGTCGTCAGCCAGGCCGGCGGTGCGCAGCGCCTGCAGCCCGCGCTCGGCGAGCGCCAGGTTGATCGAGCGGCCACCCACGAAACCGACCAGCCGGGGATCGAGCCGTTTCTCGAACACCTCGACGGCGAAGCCGCGCTGCGCCAGCTGCTGCGCCAGCAGCGCGCCGACCAGACCGCCGCCGATGAGGGTGATGGGTTGCTGCGCCATGCTGCGATCCGGCAGGGGAATCCGCCCACTGTTCCGCAAGCGAAGCGGGACTGCAATCCCGGGCGGGCTGTTCCGTACCGAAGGCGTGCCACGGGGAGCGGCCTGCGCCGGATGGGGCCGGCGCGGAGGCTGCAACAAAAGAGAAGGGCCGGCCCAGGCGGGCCGGCCCTCGGGTCACGCACTTGCGGGCTGCTTACTGGCAGGTCACGCCGACGGCGTTGAATGCCGCCACCACGTCGCTGCGCGAGTAGCCGTAGTCGTCCGCCGCGGATTCCACGCCACAGGCGCCGGCGTTGAACGTGGAGGTGGCCGTCCAGTACATCGCGTTGGCGTGCGCGAAGACCTCGAAGGCCTTTTTCGTGTTCCAGTTCGACGTCTTCGCCAGCGTGCAGAACGCCTTGTTGTAGACGCCGCTGGAATAATGCACGTCCAGCGAGCCGGTGTAGTTCGCGGCGTTGTCGATCGAGGCGCCGTCCAGCGTCGGCGTGCACATCCAGCGCAGCGCGGTGCCGTTCTTGATGATCTCGGCCCCCACCAGCCAGTCGTTGTGGCCGCGGTCGAAGTACTCGGCCGCTTCGCCGGCCATGTCCGAGAACGCCTCGTTCATGCCGCCGGACTGGCCGGAGTACTGCAGGTTGGAGTGCTGCTCGGTGAAGCCGTGGCTGATCTCGTGGCTGGTGACGTCCAGCGAGGTCAGCGGGTAGAAGTAGCTGGCGCCATCACCGAAGTTCATCGACGAGCCGTTCCAGAACGCGTTCTCGTAGTTGCGGCCGTAGTGCACGTTCATCACCAGCGAGAAGCTCAATGGCGGCGCGCCGAGCCAGTTGTTGTACATGTCGTGCACGACGCTGCCGAAGTGGTGCGCATCGTTGATCGGCGAGTAGGCGCCGTTGGCCGCGTCGCCGCTGCTGTTCGGGCAGATGAAGCTCCACAGCGTGCCGCGGCGCGTGCTGCCGGCCATGTTGTTGGTCGTCACGTCCGGGTTCTGCATGTAGCAGGTGGAGCCGGACTGGGTGACCGCCAGCGAGGCGTAGTCGGTGCCGTAGAAGTACTGGCCGGTCTTCAGGTTGCCGCCGGCGCCGGTGGCGAGGGCGGGCGTGCCGGTGGCGCCGCCGCCACCGCCCGGCTTGCCCTTGGTGGTGAGGCCTTCCCAGGACGCGATCACTTCCCCGGTATGGGCGTCGATGATCGCCATCGGGCGCGTCGGCTGGCCGCCACGATCGGCGAAGAACGAGCTGAGGTAGGC
Source organism: Rhodanobacter sp. (assembly GCA_024711345.1). Lineage (GTDB taxonomy): Bacteria > Pseudomonadota > Gammaproteobacteria > Xanthomonadales > Rhodanobacteraceae > Rhodanobacter. The sequence goes on from JANJTA010000038.1 coordinate 8,058, forward strand.
GAGGCGGGCGCGGTTGCCCTCGGCATAGACGTACAGGTCGTTCTTCGCATTCTGGACGTCGCTGTCCGCAACGCCGGCATGGGCGCGCAGCAGGGCGGTCGCGCGGACGCCGTTGATGGCGGGTGCAACCGAGGCGACGTCACGGCCGATGTCGCGGGAAATTTCGCCGCTGACGCCGAGCACGTTGCTGTTGCCGTCGCGTTCCACCACGACCTGGCGGCCGTACACGGGCACGCCGCGGAACGTCTGCTGCTCGCTGGTCTTGAAGGTCCCGTGGGCGGTGCGTGCCTGCAGGCGCGGCGACAGCGCGGCGTCGGCTTCCAGGCCGATGCGGCTGGCCAGGGCGGCGGGCGCGACCTTGCCCATGGCTTGGGCCTGGACGCGCGCATGCGTGGCGGCGCCGGCGTCGGACACGACGGCCAGGCCAATGGCGCCCAGCAGCGCCGCGGCAAGTGGTTTGTGCATCATCTGTGTTTCCCCTCCTCATGATTGGAAAGACGCACCCGCCGGGTGCGTCTTGCGGTCCGGTGCGCGAGAAGTCCCCCCCAGGACGGGCAACCGGATCGCAGGAAACTACGACTCTTGGGCGGTGAAGGTCAACGCCCAAAATTCGTAATCCCGACCAGCGCTGATTGATCGAACGGTGGCTGCTGTCCAGCGATGGACAAGTGCTGCCTCTGCAGGAACTACCGGAGCGGCCGACGGCGCTGGCCTGTCACGAGCAAGCCGCAATGGTCGATCCGGAACCGCGGGGTGGCTTTTGCATCCAAAGGGCATGCAAGAACTTGTGCCTTCGCCTGCCGCTGCGGTGCCGATCGGTCACGCCGCGCTGGACGACGGCGCGCTGGTCGCGCTGGCCGTAGGTGGCGACCACGAGGCGTTCCGCCACATCATGCAGCGCTTCGGACAGCTCCTGTACCGGATTGCGCGGGGTGCGGTCGACGACGACACGGAAGCCGAGGACATCGTGCAGGAAACCTTCGTGCGGGCGTACCGCAAGCTCGGCACGTTCCGCGGCGACGCGCCCTTGCGTACCTGGCTGGTGAGCATCCTGCTCAACGAGGCGCGCAGCCAGTTGCGCAGGCGGCGCCCGATGGTGCAGCCGGAGCAGATCGACTCGTCGGCACCCGATCCGTACTGGGCGAGCCGGGTCGGCGCCGGCAGCGGCGACCCGATGTCGCTCGTCGCCCGTGCCGAGATCCACCGGCTGCTCGACGACGCCATCGGGCAGTTGCCGGATCCGTACCGCGCGGTTTATCTCCTGCGTGAGCTTGAAGAGTGCAGCGTGGAAGAAACCGCGGCCCGTCTTGCCATCAAGCCGCAGACCGTAAAGACCCGGTTGCACCGGGCGCGGCGCCTGCTGCGCCAGTCGCTCGAGCAGGTCCTGGGCGCCATGCTGGGCGACGCCTTTCCGTTCCTGGGCATGCGCTGCGCGGCGATGACGGCGGTGCTGATGGCCTGGCTCGCCGTGGAAGAAGGCGGCGGCACCGACGATTGACCTGCGAATCGGCGAGGGCTTGCCGCGGTTTTCCGGTCCGACAGATCATCGGCAAAAGCAGCCACCGAAAGCGGCGGCAACCTGCACGCAGGTGCCGCCGCCTTGCCCGCTCTCCGCCGATGCGTTACAGCGACTTCACGTACTGCGCCACGTCGGCGATTTCCGCATTGGTCAGCCCCAGCGACTTCTTCGCGTTGTACTTCGCCACCACGTCGACGAGCGTGGCCGCCGAGCCGTTGTGGAAGTACGGCGGGTGCTGCCAGACACCCTTCAACGGCGCCGTGCGGTACTTCCTGGTGGCGCTGCGGGAGGCGTAGCTCGGCACACCGGCGGCCTCCGGTTCGCTGGCGACTTCGCCGGGATCGTGCAGGCGCGTGTTGGCGTCGGTGAACTCCGGGCCGCTGTGGCAGCTGCTGCATCCCGCCTTGCCCTCGAACAGCAGCTTGCCGCGCGCCGCGGCTGCCGTGTCGAAGCTGCCGGCCGGCGCTGCCGGCGCCGCGATGGACAGCTGGTAGGCCTGCAGTGCCGGCAGTTTCGCCGTCACCAGGTCGTCGCTGCCGTGGGTGATGTCGACGCCCGAGGTGCCCAGGCGCGGATCGGCGAAATTGCCGTGCCCACCCATCTGGGTCACGCTGACGTAGCGGTTCCAGTAGGCCAGGTCGTCGCCGTCGCCGGTCGCGATGATCTTGTGGATGTTCTGCAGGCCGAACGCGGGCGTGATCACCTGCGGGCCGTTGATCCCGTCGATGTTGAAGCGCGGGTCGTACATGCCCGGGCCCCACGAGTTGTAGACGGCTTTCTGCTCCGGCGTCAGCGCGGGCGACAAGGCGATGATCGCGCCCGGGTTCAGGTCGCGGTTGGGCCAGCCGTCGAGCCGCTTGCCGATGCCGGGCGCGAACGAATTGTCGACGGTGGAGTGGCACAACGCGCAGGTGATGCCGACGCGCGTCAGCGTGCTCTTGCCGTTGACGTTCTCCACCGTGCCCTTGATGCCGACCACGGCGTCCAGGCTGATCAGGGCCAGGGTCGTGTCGGGGCTGGTCAGGCTGATGCTGCCGTCCTGGATGCCTGCCACCACGGACGGCGGAAGCGCCTCGGCATCCACCTTCAGGCCGACGGCCAGAGCCGTTTTCGGATCGACCGCGGCCGCGATCACATCGTTCATCTTCAACGTGTCGGTCCACTGCGTCTCGTCGCCGAACGTGTCGAAACGGAAGATGTTCTTGCCCTGGTCGAGGAACGCGGTGTCGCTGACGGTCGAGAACGTCCACACGACATCCTTCGCCAGCGCCACGCCGGCGGCGTTCTTCGCGGCCGTGCTGATTGTCGCCGTGCAGGTGATGTTCGCCGGCATCGGTTCGGCCACCTCCGATTGGGCCGGGTTGGTGGGCGACTCGGTTACCCGCACGAAGGTCGCCTTGCGGGTAGCCGGATCGTACGTGACGGACCCGAAGGGCTCGGCGCCGGCAGGGCAGTTCACGCTGAAACTGGCGCTCTTCAGCGTCGTCGGATCCATCGCCTGATCGAACGTGGCGCTGACCTCCGCGGTGTTCAGCACGCCGGTGGCGGCATTGGCCGGCGTGGTGGAGACCACGCTGGGGGGCGGTCCCGCCTGCGGCGAGGCCGGTGCGTCGCCGTGGCCGGAGCCGCCGCAGCCGGCGAGGCCCGCGCCGAGCGCGACGGACACAGCCACCGGCAACCATTTCCTGCGCATGAACGTGTTCATGGTTTTTCCTCTTCGTTGAATGCCGCGAATCAAAACGAAACGCTCCGTCTGTCTGCTTTTTTTACGGCCGCAGTTCCCCCTGCCGACCGGCATGAACCCGCACTTGAGACCCACTTGGCGTATCGACGAACGAGCCGCTCCGATGCGAGGCATCCGCAGCAGACTTCCCGGATGCTGGACATCAGTGCCCGTTTGCCAACCGACGCAGCAGCTCGCTGAAGGTTCCCGCGGCGTCCGCGAGCGACCGGAAAATTCCGGTGACCGACGAACCGTCTGCGCATCGGGTCGGTGCGCCCGCACGAGTCAGGCGGAACCCGCGAGCGATCGCCTGCATCTCAACCCCGACGGTTCGCTTTCGTCGAGCGCTTCGGTGCCAGCGGCGCCGGAGTCGATCCGTGACGTCGAGGTCCGGTTTCCATCTTTCTGCACAGCCCTGGGGTGACACCATCATGCCGCTGCCTGTTTCCTCTCAACGTGGCTTCACCCTGCTCGAGGTGATGGTGGTCGTCGTCATCCTCGGCATTCTCGCGGCGCTGGTGGTGCCCAAGGTGATGAGCCGCCCGGACGAAGCGCGCGTGGCCGCGTCGCGGCAGGACATCGCCAGCCTGATGCAGGCCCTGCAGCTCTATCGGCTGGACAACCAGCGCTACCCGACCACCGAACAGGGACTGCAGGCGCTGGTGACGCGGCCGGAGTCCGATCCGGTTCCGCCGAACTGGAAGCCCGAGGGCTACATCGGGCGCCTGCCCAAGGACCCGTGGGGCCATCCCTACCAGTATCTGAACCCGGGCGTGCACGGCGAAATCGATGTCTACGGGCTGGGCGCCGACGGCGCGACGGGCGGCGAAGGCCATGCCGCCGATATCGGTTCGTGGATGTTGTGAGCGAGGCCCGCGCTCATGCATGAGGCGATCGGCCGGCGCGGCACGGGCGGCTTCACGCTGATGGAGATGCTGGTCGTGGTGCTGATCGCCGGCATCCTGCTCGGCACGGTCAGCGCCAGGCTGCAACCGCGCAACCGCGACCTGCTGCAGGTCGAGGCCGAGCGGCTGGCGCAGCTCATCGAACTTGCGGCGCAGGAAGCGCAGGTCACCGGCGCCGCCATCGCGTGGACGTCCGACGGTCATCGGTACCGGTTCTGGCGCCAGGGAAGCGACCAGGCCTGGTCGGAGATCCGCGACGACGACCTGCTGCGTGCGCGCGAGCTGTCCGGCGGCATGGCCATTTCGCAGCTGCGCAACGAGGCGGGCAGGGTGCAGCCGGAGCTGCGCCTGGAGTTTCCCGCCGACGGTTCGATGGTGGCGTTCTCGATGGACCTGAGGCTGGGTGCGGACGTCTACGGCATTGCCGCCTCGCCGGTCGGCGAACTGCGGACAGTGCCGGGGCAGGAGAAAATCCATGGCGACATGGCAGCGCGATAGATCGGGCGGATTCACCCTGGTCGAGGTGCTCGTCGCGATGACGATCGTCGCGGTATCGCTGCTGGCCGCGCTGCGCGTGGCGGCGCAGAGCACCGGTCATGTCGACGAGCTGCGCGCGCGCCTGTTTGCCGGCTGGGTCGCGGCGGATCGCCTGGCCGAGCACCGTGCGCGCGGCGACTGGCTGGCGCCCGGCGTGCAGACGGGTACGCAGCGCGAGGGGAACGTCGAGCTCGGCTGGCGCGAGGAAGTGTCCGCCACGCCGAATCCGGACTTTCGCCGCGTCGACGTCTACGTGTTTGCGCCACCGCAGCCCGCGCATTTCCTCGCCCACGTCGCGGGCTTCGTGGTGAGCCCGGCGGGAGCTGCCCCGTGAACGCCGGCCGGCCGCGCGCAGGCCAAGGGTTCACCCTGATCGAATTGCTGGCGGCGCTGCTGGTGCTTTCGCTGCTTGCGCTGATGGCCTATCGCGGACTCGGCGTGGTGATGGCGTCGCGCGACCGGATCCAGGCCGAAGCCGCCCAATGGCGGCACGTCGCCGCGTTCTTCACGCGCTTCGAACGCGACGTGCAGCTGGCCGCGCCGCGCGGCGTGCGCGGCCCCTCCCCCGGCTCGCCGGCTTGGCTGGGCCGGCCCGATGCGGCGCCCTTGCTGGAGTTCACCCGCTTTGCCGGAACGGGCGACGCCGATGCGCCGTATCGGGTCGGCTACGGCATCAACGGCGCGCGTCAGATCGAATGGTGGGTCTGGCCCGTGCTCGACCGCACCGCCGACACCTTGCCGACCCGCTATGCGGTGCTCGATGGCGTGAAGCGTTTTCGCCTGCAATACCTTGGCCCGGCGCACAGCTGGAACAGCGCGTGGCCGACGGCGCCGGGCGATCCGGCGCTGCCGCTGGCCGTGCGGCTGGAGGTGACGCTCGATTCGGGCGAGACCGTGGTGCGCGTCCTGGCGGTGAACCCGTGAACCGTCGGGCGCACGGCGCAGCCTTGCTGATGGCGATGGCCATCATGGCGTTCGCGACGGTGACGGCCGCGGCGATGCTGGCGGCATTGAGCACGTGGACGCGGCAATCCGGGCTGGCCGCCGATCGCGCGCAGGCGGAGCAACTGGTCATGGCCGGCGGCGACTGGGCCGGCGCCGTACTGCGTGACGACCGCCGCGCCAGCGGCGACGTCGATCATCCGGGCGAACCGTGGGCGCTGCGCCTGCCGCCCATGCCGTTCGAGAACGGCGAGCTCGCGGGTCGTATCGACGACCAGCAGGGCCTGTTCAACCTCAACAACCTGGTGCGGGGCGGCAAGCTCGACCTCGCGCAGTACGCGCGCTTCCAGCGCCTGCTGTCGACCCTGCAGCTGCCTGCGGAGCTGGCCGATGCGCTGGCCGACTGGCTCGACGCCGACGGCGCGCCGCAGCCGGCGGGCGGCGCGGAGGACGCCTGCTACGGCGCGCTCGGCCATCCGTACCTCGCCGCGAACCGGCCGCTGGTCGATCTCGACGAGCTGGCATGGGTACGCGGTTTCGATGCAAGCGTGCGCTCCCGCCTCGCGCCCTTCGTGACGGCGTTGCCGGGAACCACCGCGCTCAACGTGAACACGGCTCCCGCCGAGGTGCTCGCCGCCGTGGTCGAGGGACTGGATCTCGATGCAGCGCGAATGCTGGTCGCACGCCGCGACGGCGCGTTCTACCGCAACGACGCCGATTTTCTGGAGCAGCTCGGCGTGGGCGCCACGGTGCCCGCGCAGGACATCCGGGTCGGCAGCGACTACTTCCTGGTCACTCTGCGGGTGAGCTACGGCAAGGCCCAGGCCCGCGGCCAGCTGCTGTTGGCGCGCAACGACGCAACGCACCGGCCCAGCGTGGTCTGGCGGAAGATCCGATGAGCGTGCTGCGCATCTACTGCCCGTTGCCGGCGGTGCCCACGACCTGCGAGTGGGTGCTGTTCGACGAGCATGGCGGCAGCCAGCCGGGCAAGGGCGCGCTGGCGCAGCTGCCGCAGGGCGCCGCGCACGTGCAACTGGTGCTCGCCGCCGGCCAGGTGCTGCTCACGCGCGCGCGCCTGCCGGCCGCAGGCAGGCGCCGGTCCGCCGCGCTGCTGGCTTACGCGGCCGAGGAAAAACTGGCTTCCGATCCGGACGCCAACCAGGTCAGCCGGCTGGGCCAGGTCGATGGCGACGACGTGCTGGCGGCGGTCGACCGGCGGCGCCTGCAGGGCTGGCGCGACGCGCTGGACGCCGTCGGCATCCGCGTCGACGGCGTGTACTGCGAGACGCTGGCGCTGCCGATCCGGCACGGCGAGTGGAGCCTGGCCTGGAACGGACGGGACGGTTACGTGCGCACCGGCGAGTTCGAAGGCGGCGCCACCGATTGCGGCGACCCGCAGACGCCGCCGCTGGCGCTGCAACTGCTGCTCGACGACGCGCGGACACGCGCTGCGCTGCCCGCGTCGATCGCACTCCATCCGACCGACGCCGCCGCACACCCGGACGTCGGCGCATGGCAACGCAGCCTGGGCATCGACATTCGGCTGGCATCGCCGCACGACTGGCGCACGCTGCCGACATTGGGCGGGCCGCGGATCGATGCTGGCGGCCGGCACCGCTGGCGTCCGCCTGCTGCGGTGCTGGCGCGCTGGCGTGCGGTCGGCTGGATTCTGCTGGCCGCGCTGGCCTTGCATTCGGTCGCACTGCTGGTCGATCGCGCGCGCCTGGGCGGCGAGCAGCGTCAGTTGCGCGCGCAGATGGAGGCGCGCTTCCGCACGCTGTTTCCCGCAGCCGTCGCGGTGGCCGACCCGGTGTTGCAGACGCGTCGCCAGCTGGCCCGGCTGCGGCACGCCGCCAACCAGCCGGACGCCGGCGATTTCCCGGTCATGCTCGGCAAGGTCGCCGGCGCCTTGTCCGGCATGCGGGACGCGAAGCTGCACGCGTTGTCGTACGAAGACGGACGCATGACGCTGGAGTTTGCCGGCATGCCCGCGCGCCAGATCGAAACCCGCCTGGGCCAGGCCGGATTCGACGTCGAAGCCGCACCCGCGGCGCGCCGCCCCGGCCGCGGCACGCTCACCCTGACGCCGAGGTCGCCATGAGACCCACGCTTCGCCAATGGTGGGCGTCGCGCGCCCCGCAGGAGCGGCGGGTGATCGCGGTGGCGGCGCTCGGTCTCGGCCTGGTGCTCTACGCGTGGCTGCTGCAGGCCACCGTGCAGGCGCGCCGGCAACTGGTGCCGGCGGTCGACCAGCTGCGCGCGCAGGCCGTCCGCCAGGGCGCGCAAGCCGACGAGATCGTCCGCCTGCGCGCGATGTCGGCGCCGCCGCGATCGGCGACGGACCTGCGCCAGCTCGTGCAGCGTCAGCTGGACGCCAGCGCGCTGGCCCGCGCGCTGGTAAGCATGGAGCTGATCGACGCGCACCAGGTGAAGCTCGTCTTCGGCAGCGTCGCGTTCGCCGACTGGCTGGCGTGGGCGGATGCCATGCAGGCGCAGCATCTGCGCGTGGCTGCAGTGCGCATCGAAGCGCAGGCCCCGGACGGGCAGGTCAGCGTGAGCGTGACGCTCGAGCGGCCGGGCCGATGATGCGCGGGCGCACATGGCGGGGTCTCGCCGCCGGCGTTTGCGTGGCGCTTGCCGCCTACGTGCTGTTCCTGGTCGTGCTGGCGCCTGCCGCGCTGCTCGACGTCGGCCTGCGGCACGCCACCGACGGGGGACTGCGCCTGGCGCAGGCGCACGGCACGCTGTGGTCCGGCGACGGCTTGCTGGAGATCCGTGACGCGAGCGGCCACGCGATCGGCAAGGATCTGTCCTGGTCCCTGCAGCCGCGCGCGCTGTGGCGCGGGCGCCTCGATTTCGCCGTCGCCGTCGATCGTGCCGGGGCGCGTTTCCCGCTGCGCCTGTCGAGGCACGGGATCGAACTGTCCGACCTCGACCTCTCGCTGCCCGCCAGCGCCATCGGTGTTGCCGTGCCGCGAATGGCGCCGCTCGGCCCGCGCGGCGAGATCGTCCTGCACGTTGCGAAGTTTTCGCTCGTGGACGGGGTGCTCGCGGCCGACGCGGTGGCGACGTGGAAGGGCGCCGGCTCCGCGCTGACCACGGTGGCGCCGCTGGGCAGCTACGAACTTCGCCTGGGCAGCGTGGCCGGTTCGGTCGAGGCGAGGCTGCGCACCCTCGACGGTCCGCTGCACCTGGACGGCCATGCGACGTGGCGCGGCAGCGGCCCGCCGGCGCTTGCCGCCACGGCGCGGGTCGAGCCCCGTTACCGGCCGCAGCTGGCGCCGTTGCTGCGGCTGATCGCCGTCGAACGTGGCGACGGCGATTTCGCGCTGCAGCTCGGTCCGCCGCTCGGCGGCGGCATGCCGCACGCACACGGCGAAGAACCCTGATGGACGATCGCCGCGGGAACCCGGTTGTTGCCGCGGCCATCCTACCTACGCACAGAGATAAGGACAGAACCATGCTGTCGGGACGATCGAAGCTTGCGCCCACCGCGATCGCTTCCGCGTCGAAAGCCCTCGCGTCGTCGCTGCTGGGCCTGGTATTGGCCTACTGGACCTGGACGTGGTGCGCGCCATCGCCGCTGCCGCGGTCCCTCGAGGTTCCCGAAGCGCCCGCTCGCCTGGCGGCTGCCGGCGGTTTGTTCGGCGCGGTGGCGGGCGGTGCGCCGGCCGATGCGCGGACCGGGCTGGCGGTCAGCTTGCTGGGACTCGTCGCCGGTCAGCCGGCGGGTTCCGGCTACGCCTTGCTGCGGCTCGGCGCCGGGGAGACCCGGGTCGTGCGCGCGGGTGGCGAGTTCGCGCCCGGCATACGCGTCGAAACAGTGCTTCCCCAACGGGTGATCCTGCAGCGCCACGGATCGCGCGAAACGCTGGCCTGGCCCGATCCCGCCCAGGCTCCCGCCACGGTGTCGGGCGCTCCCGTCCGCTGACTATCCCCAGGTCATTCCCTGCCATGCCGATATGCATGAAACATCACTGGTTGCGGACCGCCTGCATCGTGGCGGCGCTGCTTGGCCTGCCCGCGCCACCGTCGCTGGCTGACGCGCCGCCGGCAGAACGCCTGGCGCCGGGCAAGACCGTCACGCTCAATTTCGTCAATGCGGACATCGAGGGCGTGGTGAAGGTGATGGCGCAGATCACCGGCAAGAATTTCGTGATCGACCCGCGCGTCAAGGGCACCGTCAACATCATCTCGGCCCAGCCGGTGGCGAGCACGGCCGTCTACGAGGTATTCCTGTCGGCGCTGCGGCTGCAGGGATTCACGGCCGTCGAGGACCGCGGCCTGGTCAAGATCCTGCCGGAAGCGGACGCCAAGCTGCACCGCAACGTCGCGACCAGCCGGCCCGGCGCCGACGACGGCATCCAGACCCGCGTGTTTACCCTGAGCCACCAGTCCGCGGTGCAGCTGGTGCCGACGCTGCGCCCGCTGGTGGCGCCGAACAACACCATCACCGCCCTGCAAGGCAGCAACTCGCTGGTCGTCACCGACTACGCCAGCAATCTCGTGCGACTGGCGGGCATCATCGCGGCGATCGACCAGCCCGACGATGCCGGGCTGGCGATGATCACCCTGCGTTACGCCTCCGCGCTGGACACCGCGCGGATGATCGGCAACCTGTTCGCGCCGGCGCCGCAGGCGGTGCAGACGTTGCAGGGAACCGACCCCGCCCAGCGCGTCGTGGTGACCGCCGATGCGCGTTCCAACAGCCTGCTGGTGCGCGCCGCCGACCCGGCGCGGCTGGCCCAGATCCGCCAGTTCGCGGCCATGCTGGACTCGCCGACCAGCGCCGCCGGCAACGTGCACGTGGTCTACCTGAAGAACGCCGAGGCGGTGAAGCTTGCCGACACCCTGCGCGGCATCTACTCGGGCGCCGTGGCGACGCCGGCCCAGGCCAGCGGGCAGGGCGCGCAGGCCGAAACACTCGCCTCGGGCGGCAGCGGTTTCGCCGGCGGCAGCGGGGCGCAGGCCGCGGCCGGCAGCGGCCTGTCGCCGGCAGCGGCCACTCCATCCTCAACCGAACCTGCCGCCGCCATCACCCCGGGCATCATCCAGGCGGATGCCGCCACCAACGCGATCATCATCACCGCGCCCGACGCGGTCTACAACAATCTGCGTGCGGTGGTGGAGAAACTCGATGCCCGCCGCCTGCAGGTCTACGTCGAGGCGCTGATCGTCGAGCTCACCGCGAACAAGGCGGGCGAGTTCGGCATCCAGTGGCAGGATCTCGGCGGCATCGGGAAGGCGGGCACGCAGGTGTTCGGCGGCACCAATTTCGGCGGCGCCGGGCAGAACATCATCGGCATCGCGCAGAACCCGACCCGCATCGGTCCCGGACTGAACATCGGCACGATCCACGGCACGGTGACGGTCGGCGGCGTGCAGATCCTCAACCTGGGCCTGCTGGCGCGCGCGCTGGAGACGGACACCAGCGCCAACATCCTGTCGACGCCCACGCTGCTCACCCTCGACAACGAGGAAGCGAAGATCGTGGTGGGCCAGAACGTCCCGTTCATCACCGGCCAGTACGCGGTGTCGGGCGCGGCGACCACGCCGTCGCCGTTCCAGACCATCGAGCGCAAGGACGTCGGGCTGACCCTGAAGATCCGCCCGCAGATCTCCGAGGGCGGCGTGGTGCGGCTGCAGATCTACCAGGAAGTGTCGAGCGTGGCCGACAGCGCCAACCCCGCCGGGGTGATCACCAACACGCGCTCGATCGAATCCACGGTACTGGTCAACGACGGCCAGATCGTCGTGCTGGGCGGGCTGATCCAGGACTCGATCAACGGCGGCGTGTCCAAGGTGCCCGTGTTGGGCAATCTGCCGCTGCTGGGCGGACTGTTCCGCTACGACAACCATTCGCGCAGCAAGACCAACCTGATGGTCTTCCTGCGCCCGACGATCCTGAGCGATGCGCAGCAGGCCGACGCGCTGACCAGCGAGCGCTACGACTACATCCGCGGGCGGCAGATCCATGCCGAGCCGGTACGCGGCGCGGCAGGGCGCAACGATCCGCCGCCGTTGCTGCCGGCGCTGCCGGATGCGCCGGCTCCCACCGGCCGCGGGCAGTGAGTTCTCCATGCTGACCAAGCCGCCCGTGCCGTATGCCTTCGCCAAGGCCCATGGCGTGGTGGTCACCGGGCTGGCCGACGACGCGGCCGAAGTCGCCGTGCGCCATGGCGCCTCGGCCGATGCCCTGGCCGAGTTGCGGCGCACGCTGGGCGTACCCGTCCGTGCGCGGCGGGTCGGCGCCGCCGAGTTCGACGAACGCATCGCCACGCTGTACGGCGGCGCCGGCGAGGGGGCTGCTGCCCTGGCGGACGATCTGGCGCAGGATCTGGACCTGTCCCGCCTGCTGCAGGAGATTCCGCGGGTCGAGGACCTGCTGGACAGCCAGAACGACGCGCCGCTGATCCGCCTGATCAACGCGCTGTTGACCCAGGCGCTGCGCGAGGGCGCGTCGGACATCCACATCGAGCCGTTCGAGGCGCGTTCGGTGGTGCGCCTGCGCATCGACGGCACGCTGCACGACCTGATCGAACCGGCGCGCGCGTTGCACACGGCGATCGTGTCGCGCGTGAAGATCATGGCGCAGCTCGACATCGCGGAGAAGCGCCTGCCGCAGGACGGGCGCATCGCCTTGCGCGCGGCCGGCAAGCCGATCGACGTACGCGTGTCGACGATTCCGACCGGGCACGGCGAACGCGTCGTGCTGCGCCTGCTGGACAAGCAGGCCGGGCGGCTGGACCTTTCGCGACTGGGCATGGCCCCGGCCACCCTCGCGCAGATGGATGCGCTGATCCACGAGCCGCACGGCATCATCCTGATGACCGGCCCGACCGGTTCAGGGAAGACCACAACGCTGTACGCGGCGCTGTCGCGGCTGGATCCCAAGGCGCTCAACATCATGACCGTCGAGGATCCGGTCGAGTACGACCTCGACGGCATCAACCAGACGCAGACCAACAGCCGCATCGACATGACCTTCGCGCGGGCCTTGCGCACGATCCTGCGGCAGGACCCCGACGTGGTCATGATCGGCGAGATACGCGACCTGGAGAGCGCGCAGATCGCGATCCAGGCCAGCCTCACCGGCCATCTGGTGCTCAGCACGCTGCACACCAACGATGCGGTGAGCGCGGTCACCCGCCTGGTCGACATGGGCGTCGAGCCCTTCCTGCTGGCGTCCAGCCTGATCGGCATCGGCGCGCAGCGGCTGGTGCGCAAGCTGTGCACGGCGTGCCGCAGGCCGCTGGCGGCGGATGCCGCGCAGTTGCGCGCGCTGGGCCTGGCGCCTGCCGCTGGCCGTTTCCACGCGCCGCAGGGCTGTGCGGCCTGCAACCGTTCCGGCTACAAGGGACGTACCGGCATCTACGAGCTGCTCACCGTCGACGATGGCCTGCGCCGGCTCATCCACGATCGCGCCGATGAACAGACGCTGCGCGAACAGGGCCGGGCGCGCGGCATGGGATCGCTGCGCGAGGACGGCCTGCGGCTGGCCGCCGAAGGCACGGTGAGCCTCGAGGAAGTGCTGCGCGTCACCCGGGCGCGCTGAGGCGATGGAAGCGTTCCGCTACGAGGCACTCGACGGCGGCGGGCGCACCCGGTCCGGCCTGCTGCAGGCGGATTCGCCGCGCCAGGCGCGCGCCCGGTTGCGCAGTCAGGGCCTGTATCCGGAGCGTGTCGATCGGGTCCGCAGCCGCGAGCGCGCGAGGCAATTCTGGTCGCGCGGCATTCCCGCGGCCGAGCTGAGCCTGCTGACTCGCCAGCTGGCGACGCTGCTCGCCTCCGGCCTGACGATGGAGCATGCGCTAGGCGCCTTGATCGAGGAGGTCTCGGCGCCGAGGACGCGCGAGGTGCTGGGCGGCGTCAAGTCGGAAGTCACTGCCGGACTGTCACTGGCCGCGGCGCTGGGCATCTATGGCCGCCACTTTCCCGACTACTACCGGGCGCTGGTGCGCGGCGGCGAGGAGTCGGGGGCCCTGCCCAGCGTGCTGCAGCACCTGGCCGACTACCTGGATGCGCGCCAGGCGCTGCACCAGAAGACCAGCCTCGCGCTGCTGTACCCGGCGCTGGTCACCTTCGTGGCCATCTGCGTGGTGACCGGCCTGCTGGTCTACGTGGTGCCGCAGATCGTGCAGGTGTTCCAGCAGTCGAGGCAGCATCTGCCGCTGCTTACCCGCTCGCTGATCGCGGTTTCCGACTTCCTGCGTGCTGCCGGGGCCTATCTCGTCGCTGCCGGCGTCGGCGCCGGGTTCGCTGCGCGCATCGCGCTCCGGCGCGAGCATGTCCGGCGCCGTTGGCATGCGTTCGTGCTGCGCCTGCCGTGGCTCGGGCCGGTCGTGCGCGGCCTGAATACCTCGCGCTTTGCCAGCACGCTGGCCATCCTGGTCGGCGGCGGCGTGCCGCTGTTGGCGGCGCTCGGGCACGGCGCCAACGCGATGTCCAACCTGGCCATGCAGGGCGGCATCAAGGCTGCCGTCGAGCGCGTGCGCGAGGGCGAAACGCTGGCTCGCGCGCTGGCGGCGACGCGGATCTTTCCGCCGTTGATGCTGCACCTGGTCGGCAGCGGGGAAGCGAGCGGCAAGCTGGAACCCATGCTCGAACGCGCTGCGCAGCTCGAGACGCAGACGCTCGAACGGCGCCTGGCGGTGCTGCTGACCCTGCTCGAACCGGTGATGATCCTGGTCATGGGCGCAGTGGTGCTGGTGATCGTCATGGCCATCCTGCTGCCGATCATGGAGATCAACCAGCTGGTGCGTTGATGCCTGCGCCGCTCGAATGGAAGGCGTCCGGCCGCTTCGCTCAGAAGCTCATGAAGTAGCCGCCGTTCACCGGCAGGTTGGCGCCGGTGATGTAGCCGGCGTCGTCGGCGGCGAGGAAGGCCACGGCGCGGGCGATGTCGGCGGGCGAGCCGAGCCGGCCCACCGGAATGCCGGCGATGATCTGCGCGCGGATCTCGTCCGGCACGGCGGCCACCATCGGGGTGTCGCAATAGCCGGGCGAGACGGTGTTGACGGTGACGCCCTTGCGCGCGGTCTCGCGCGCCAGCGCCATGCTGAAGCCGTGCACGCCAGCCTTGGCGGCGGAGTAATTGGTCTGGCCGAACTGGCCGGTCTGGCCGTTCACCGAGCTGATGTTGACGATGCGCCCGAAGCCGCGCGCGCTCATGCCCTCGACTACCTGGCGGCACATGTTGAACACGCCGTCCAGGTTCACCCGCAGCAGTTCGTGCCACTGCTGCGGGGTCATCTTGCGCAGGCTGGCGTCGCGGGTGATGCCGGCGGCATTGACCAGGATGTCGACGCCGCCATGCTGCTGCTCGATGCGCTCGATCAGTTGCCGGCAGCCGTCGAAGTCGCTGACGTCGGCCGGCTCGAACGCGATGGCGCCGTCACAGCCGGCGACCTCGTCGTGGAACGCGGCCACGCGCTCGGCGCGCGATGCCAGATCCAGCGCGATCACCCGGCGTCCGGCGCGGGCCAGCTGGCGGCAGATTTCGGTGCCGAGCCCGCCGATGCCGCCGGTGACCAGGGCGAGGCGGGAAGAAGGGGCGGGGCGAGTCGGGTTCGGAGTCATCGGTGCGCTCATGCCGCAGGGCAGCACGTGCTGTGCTGCAGCGATCGGAAGGGGCAAACGAACGGCGCGCCGAAGCGCGCCGTGGGAGTCAGCTCGGCCTCAGCCGGATTTCTTGCCGCTGCGGCCGGGCGCCGCCGGGGTCGGCATGACCTTGGCGGCGGTATCCATCAGCCCCCGCTGCAACGCCTGGAACGCGGCGAGGTTGCGTTCGGTGAGGTCGTTCAGCGTGTTCCAGGGGGTTTGCCCCATCAGGCTGTTGAGCTGGCTGCGGAACTGGTTCTGCTGGTCGAGGAAGACCTGCAGGCTGCGCTCCAGGTAAGGGCCCATGAAGCCCTGCAGCGAATCGCCGTAGAAGCGGATGATCTGGCTGAGCAACTGCGGCGACAGCATCGGCTGCCCCTTGTCCTCGTGCTCGGAGATGATCTGCAGCAGCACCGAACGGGTCAGGTCCTCGCCGGTCTTGGCGTCGCGGACCTCGAAGTCCTCGTTGTCCAGGACCAGCTGGCGGACTTCCTCCAGCGTGATGTAGCTGGAGATCTCCGTGTCGTACAGACGCCGGTTCGGATACTTCTTGATGGTTCGTTTTGTTTGTGCCATGCGGCGAACGCTAGCAGAAGATATTGCGCCGCACCAGCCGATGGGCGTTTTTCATGCTGCGGTCGCGCGCCGCAGCATTTCCGGGGCAGGCCCTCAATGACCGACCGCGCCGCCGGCGCTGCCGAACGGCGGCCGGGCGAACCACAGCACCGGGATCAGCAGCACGAACAGGATCGCGCAGGCCCAGAACACGTCGTTCACCGCCAGGGTCAGCGCCTCGCGCGTCAGCAGCTGGTCGATCAGGCCCAGGCTTTGCGTGTGCGACAGCCCGCCGTGGGTCAGCTGGCCGACGAACCCGGTGGCGGCTGGATGGCCGGGGCTGACGTACTCGGTGAGGCTGGCGTGGTGCGAATCGCCGCGGTGCTGCCACAGCGTCACCATGATGGCGGTGGACACGCTGGAGCCGATCGTGCGGCAGAAGTTGGCCAGGCCCGAGGCGCTGGCGATCTGGTCCACCGGCAGGCCGGACAGGTAGACCTGGTTCAGTGGAATGAAGAAGCACGGAATGGCCAGGCCCATCACGAAGCGCGGCACCACCAGGGCGGCAAACGAGGCGGAGCTGTCGAAGGTGGAGAACCAGTACGCGGTGCCGGCGAAGACCAGGAACGCGAACGTGACCACCGCCCGCAGGTCCAGCCGGTGCATGTTCTTGCCCAGCACCGGCGCGATCAGGAACGCCAGCACGCCCACCGGCGCGGTGGCCAGGCCGGCCCAGGTGGCGGTGTAGCCCAGGGTGATCTGCAGCCACAGCGGGAACACCACGTTGATGCCGAAGAAGGCGAACATGCCCAGCGACAGGCTGACCACGCCGACGGTGAAGTTGCGTTCCCTGAACAACGACAGATCCACCACCGGATGCTTTGCGTGCAGCTCCCACACGATCAGGAAGGTGAGGCAGACCAGTGCGGTGAGGCCCAGCACCAGGATCATCGGCGAGGCGAACCAGTCGTGATCGTTGCCGTTGTCCAGCATGAACTGCAGCGCGCCCACGCCGACCACCAGCAGGGCCAGCCCGACCATGTCGATCGGCGCCTTGAAGGTCTTCGTCTCGCGCTTGCGCAGCAGCGCCCAGGTGACCACCGCCGCGCCCAGCCCCACCGGCAGGTTGATGTAGAAGATCCACGGCCAGGAGAAATTGTCGGTCAGCCAGCCCCCCAGGATCGGCCCGAAGATCGGCGCCACCACCACGGTCATCGCCCACAGCGCCAGCGCGATGCCCTGTTTTTCCTTCGGGTAGTTCGACAGCAGCAGGGTCAGCGACAGCGCCACCATCGGGCCGGAGCCGGCGCCCTGCAGCAGGCGGCCGATCACCAGCAGCGGCATGCTGGTAGCCAGGCCGCACAGCATCGAGAACGCCACGAACATCAGCACCGAGCCGACGAAGGTCTTCACCTCGCCGAAGCGGCGCGCCAGCCAGCCGGTGAGCGGCTGCATGATCGCGCTGGCCAGCGCGTAGGAGCTGATCGTCCAGGTGCCCTCGCTGGGGCTCACGCCGAGGCTGCCGGCGATGTGCGGCACGGCGACGTTGACGATGGTCATGTCCAGCACTTCCATGAAGGTGCTGAACGCGACGGCGATGGTGAGCAGCGCCAGCGGGCCGCCGCGCAGCGGCTTCGGCGGGGCGGCTCCGACGGTGGCGTCGTTCGGCGTGGCGGCCATGCGCAGGCTCAGTTCGCGGCAGCGTGGCGGGGCAGGTTGGCGCGGATGATCCGTTCTGCTTCCGCGTCGGCCTGGCTGGCCATCTGGTCGTAGACATTGGTCTGCGCCACCGGCTGCTGCGTCGGCGCGCTGGCCAGCACGCGGCCCTGGTCATGGCGGATGTCGACGGTGACGTCGGTGGACAGGCCGATGCGCAGCGGATGCTTGTCCAGTTCCCGGTTGTCCAGCGCAATGCGCACCGGCACGCGCTGCACCACCTTGATCCAGTTGCCGGTGGCGTTCTGCGCCGGCAGCAGCGAGAACACGCTGCCGGTGCCGGCGCCCAGGCCGACCACCTTGCCGTGGTAGACGGCGTCGCTGCCGTACAGATCGGAGACGACCTTCGCCGGCTGGCCGATGCGGATGTGGCGCAGCTGGCCTTCCTTGAAGTTGGCGTCGATCCACAGATCATGCAGCGGCACCACGGTCATCAGCTGCTGGCCCGGTTGCACGCTGTTGCCCAGCTGCACGCTGCGTTCGGCCACGTAACCGGATACCGGCGCGTAGATCGCGTTGCGCTGCGCGGCGACCCAGGCGGCGCGGAAGTTCGCGCGGGCCTGCAGCACCACCGGGTTGTCCGCCACGTCGGTGCCCTCGATCGCCGCATGCGCGGCGGCGGACTGCGCCTCGGCGGCGTTCACCGCGGCGCGCGCCTGCTCCACGCCGTCGCGCAGGTGCTGCACGATCTCCGGCGACTCGGCCTGCGCGGCGATCAACGGCAGCCGGCGCTTGAGATCCGCCTCGGCCTTCTTCAGATCGAGTTTCGCGGCGGCGACCTGGGCATCGGCGCTGGTCGCCGTGCTGGTCTGCTGGCGCACGCCGCGCACGGCCTGGGCCAGTGCGCTGCGCGCCTGCGCCAGGCGGGTGTCGGCGTCGGTGCTGTCCAGCTTCACCAGCACCTGGCCGGCCTCGACGCGCTGGGTGTCGTCGGCGAGGATCGCCACCACGGTGCCCGGCACCTGCGCCGAGATCGCCACCTGGTTGCCGCCGACGTAGGCGTTGTCGGTCTTCTCGCGGGTGGAGAACACGAAGAACCACAGCAGGAACCAGGCCAGCGCGGCGAACACGAAGATGCCGGTCACCACCAGCAACGAGCGGCGGCGCTTGGCCGGATCCTTCGCGGCCATGCCGCTGTCGTTGGTGTCGGCGGAGGTCTTGGTGGATTCAGTGGCGCTCATGGCGGGCGGCTCCGGCGGTAACGGAAGAGGGGACGGCGGCATCGTCGGTGCTGCGGTAGCCGCCGCCGAGCGCCTTGATCAGGGCCAGGTCGGTACTCACCGCCTGCGCCTGCAACTGGGTGGCGGCGTCGCGTTGCTGCAGCAGCGCGGCTTGCGCGCCGAGACTTTCGCGCAGGTCGCGCACGCCCTGGCGGGCCCGCGCCTGCGCATTCGCCAGCAGGCGCTGGTCGGCGTCGAGCTGGGCCTGCTGCTCGCGCTGGCGCGCGGCCAGCTGTTCGGCGCCCAGCGCCTGGGTGGCCACCTCGCGTGCGGCGGCCAGGACGGTGCTGTCGTACTGCGCCACGGCGGCGTCGAGCCGGGCCTTGCTCACGCCGTAGTTCGCCTCGAGCGCGCCGCCGTTGAAGATCGGCAGGTGCAGCGCCGGGGTCAGCGCGAACACGCGGCTGCCGGCGGTGAGCAGCTTGCCCATGTCGATGCTGGACAGGCCGGCCAGCGCGGTGAGGCTGAGGTCGGGGAAGAACTCGGCGCGTGCGGCGTCGGTCTGCTTCAGCGCCGCCTCGACCTGCCAGCGGCTGGCGGCGATGTCGGGGCGGCGCGCGATCAGGTCCAGCCCGCCGTCCGCCGGCACGCCGCGCTCGATCGTCGGCAGGGGATGCGGCTGCAGCTCGGACAGTTCGGCTGGCGCCACGCCAAGCAGCGAGGCCAACGCGGCGCGGCGGATCTGCGCCGAGCCGTCGAGCGCCACGCGCATCTCGCGCACCGCCGCCAGCTGCGCCTGCGCCTTCTGCACCTCGTCGGGCAGGTCCACGCCCTGGCGCACGCGCAACTCGGCGATGCGGGCGAACTGCTGCTGGGTGGCGAGCAACTGGTCGGCCAATTGCAGCCGCGCCTGGTCGGCCTGCCAGCCGAAGTAGGTGTCGGCGACGGCGTACTGGATCGCCAGGGCGGCGGCGCTGCGCTGCGCCTCGGCGGCGCGCGCCTGGTCCAGCGCGGCCTCCATCGTCGCGCGCTTCTTGCCCCACCAGTCGAAGTCGTACTGCAGCTGCACGCCGAGGTCGGCCTGGTTGTACCAGCTGAAGCCGAGGAACTGGCTGGGGATCAGGCCGTGATCGCTCAGCCGCTCGCGCGTCACCTGCACGCTGCCGTTGACCGTGAGGCCGAGCTGCGCGGCGGCCAGCTTCGCCGACTGCTCGGCGTTGCGCACGCGGCTCTGCGCCAGCGCCAGGTCCGGCGATTCCCGCATGGCGCGCGCGATCAGCTCGTCCAGTTGCGGGTCGTCGTACTGGCGCCACCACTGCGCGGCCGGCCAGCCGGCGCGAGCGGGCGCCTGCAGGCCGGCCAGCGGCACGTCGTCGCGCAGCGCGGGTTGACCGAGCCGCGCGGGGGCGGCGGCACAGCCGGCCAGTGCCAGCGCCAAGGCGGCGGCCAGCACCGCGCGACCGCGGAGCGGGGCGTGATTCATCGAGGTGTCCTTCATGGGAGGCGGCTCTCGCCCAGTTGGCCCAGGTTGCCGGCCAGCTTGCGCAACAGCCGATCAAGATGGCGTTTGTCGGCATCGCTGAAGCCGGCAAACATGGTGGCGACGCGGGGAAACATCGGCGGCAACATCTTCTGAACAAAACGGCGCCCAGCCGGGGCAATGCGGATCAGCACGCGGCGGCGATCCTCCTCGCTGACGCCCCGGGTAATCAGCCCGCGCTTGACCAGCGCGTTCGCGATGCGGGTCATGTTGGTGGCGCCCTGGGAGGTGTACTCGCACAGCTCGCCCGGCGTCGAGCTGCCGTCCGGACGGCTGTACAGGATCATCAGGGTCAGGAACTCGCTGTGGTTGAGCTTGTGCGGCTTCAGCTTGAACTCGAGCTCTTCCTCGATGTGGTCGCCGAGCATCAGCATCAGCCGGCACAGCCGCGCTTCGCCCGACGGCATCTGCGGAATGATCCGGCTGACCCGATCGATGCCTTCGTCCATCATCGCGATGCAGTTCGCCAAGCGCGCCATTTCACTGACTCATATTTCACCAGTGAAGTAAAAACTAGCAAATCTGCGATTCCGCTGGCAAGTGACGGATGACCTATGCGTGAGAGCTTGCGAAGGAAGCCGCCTCCCGTGAAACGGTCATCGCGTGATGCCCGGCCATCGGTGGCCGGCGCGAGGTCGCGGGATCCGCGACTTCTCAGTCGAGCCCGAACAGGCGACGGGCGTTGGCGCTGGTGGCGGCGGCGATCTCCGCTTCCGGCGCATCGCGCAGCGCCGCGATGCAGCGCAGGACTTCCACCACATGGGCCGGCTCGTTGCGCTCGCCGCGGTGGGCGGCCCCCGGCTGGTCCGGGGCGTCGCTCTCCAGCAGCAGGAACTCGATCGGCATTTGCGCCACGATCCGGCGCAGGCGCTGTGCGCGCTCGTAGGTCACCGGGCCGCCGATGCCGAGGTGGAAGCCCAGCTCCCACAATTGGTGCGCCTGCTGCTCGCTGCCCGAAAAGCTGTGCACCACGCCACGCCGGTTGCCGCTGCGACGCAAGGTCAGGGTGACTTCCTCCAGCGCGCCGCGGGCATGCACGATCACCGGCAGCTCATGTTCGCGGGCCAGTTGCAGCTGGCGCGAGAAGCAGTGCCGCTGCAGCTCGCGGTCGGGACCGTCCAGGTGGAAATCCAGGCCGATCTCGCCGACCGCCACCGGACGGTTTTCGTTCAGCCAGGCGGGCAGGGCGTCGAGCTGTTGCGGCGCGTGCTCGGTCAGGAACAGCGGGTGCAACCCGTAGGCGGGGTGGGCGCCGGCATGGCGGGCGCAGAGCTCGCGGATGCGCGGCCAGCTCGGGGCGTCGACGGCGGGCACGACCAGCGTGTCGACGCCGTGACGGCGGGCGCGTTCGACGACCGCCTCGCGGTCTGCGGCGAACGCGTCGTCGTCGAGGTGCACGTGGCTGTCGACGAGCGGGGGCGGGTTGCGTTTTTCGTGCACTGGCCGAGAGTCCCGCGTAGCTGGCGTGAAGATAATGTAACGAGCGTGAGCTAGCTGCGATTCAGTTGGACAACCGTTCAATGGCCACGCAGGTAATTGCGCCGGTGCCTAGGGGTATCCCGCCATGCCGCCAGACAAAAAACAGAGGAGAGGATCGTGATGAACAGGTTGACAGCCAATGTACTCAATGTCGCCATCGCGGCGGTACTCGCGACTGGCCTCTCGGCCTGCAACCGCAATGCGGATGCGGGTGCTTCCAATGCCTCCGCCGACGCGGGCAGCAGCGCCGACGCCGGGGTCAAGTATGCCAAGGTGGTCAGCGTCGACCCGGTACGTTCGACGGTGAACAATCCGAAGCAGGTCTGCCACGACGAGACCGTCACGCACACCGAACCGCCGAAGGATGAACATCGCATCGCCGGTACCGCAATCGGCGCCGTCGTCGGTGGCCTGGTCGGCAACCAGGTCGGCGGCGGCAAGGGCAAGACGCTCGCCACCGTGGCCGGTGCAGTCGGCGGCGGTTACGCCGGCAACCGCATCCAGGCCAGCCGGCAGCATGCGCAGGTGACCTCGACGGTGGAGCGCAAGTGCGAAACCGTCAACAACACCAGCAGCAAGATTGTCGGCTACGACGTCCGTTACGAATACAACGGCGTCACCCGCACGGTGCGGATGGATCATGACCCGGGCGACCGGGTGCAGGTGCAGGAAGGCGTGACGGCCGTGTCCGACGCCCACTGAAGCAACCCCGGAGAGGAATGAACCCATGAATGCACTGACCAGCAAACTCGCCATGGCCGCGGCAATGAGCGCCGGGCTCGCCCTCGGCGGCTGCGCGACCTCGCCGTACGGCAATGGCAACTACAATCGCGGCTATCAGGGACAGAGCGGTTACGGCTATGGCGACCGCAGCGTGCGCTGCCAGGCCTGCGGCGTGGTGCAGGAAGTGCAGCAGGTCTACCTCGACGGCGGCAGCGGCAATGGCGGCACGCTGGGCGCGATCATCGGCGCGGTGGCGGGCGGCGTGCTCGGCAACCAGGTCGGCAAGGGTGATGGCCGCAAGGCCGCCACCGTGGCCGGCGCGGTGGCTGGCGGCGTCGTCGGCAACCAGATCGGCAAGCGCAACGACGGCAGCCAGGTCGCCTGGCGCATCGTGGTGAGGCTGGACGACGGCCAGTACGCCACGGTGACCCAGCGCGAGAACCCCGGTGTCCGCAGCGGCGACTATGTCGAGGTGCGCGGCGATCATGTCTACGCGCGCTGAGTAGTTCACGTACGGACGTCTGGACGTCCAAAACAAAAGGCCCTCGCAAGAGGGCCTTTTTTCGTTCATGCGGTCACGGGCGATCGCGGAGTTGCCGGGAAGCGCAGCCAGCGATGGCTGGCCGTTCGACTCCCGCGATCGTGGATGATCGCAAGGAGGAGCCCTCAGTTCACCGCGTAGAACGCGTGCTCGCCGATGGTCACGCTGGGGCGGTTGTGCGACCACGCCGGCGAGATGGCGGTCGTGGCGAAGTGGTCGGCGCGCGGCACC
The DNA here is from genome assembly GCA_024711345.1 of Rhodanobacter sp. Taxonomy (GTDB): domain Bacteria; phylum Pseudomonadota; class Gammaproteobacteria; order Xanthomonadales; family Rhodanobacteraceae; genus Rhodanobacter. The sequence goes on from JANJTA010000038.1 coordinate 31,229, forward strand.
AGCATGCGTCGCTGCGCCACCGGCAATTGCCAGTTCCGGATCGACGTGCCGGCTACCTGCCACGCCTTGCCGAAGGCCTGCAGGTTGGTGATCTCGAACGAGCCGGGTGTGGTCGTGGTGGCGAACTGGTGAGGGGAACTCACCACCTTGCACACGGTGTCGCCCCAGCGGCCGCGGTCGCGGCGGCGCAGCGCCACTTCCGCCACGGCGAGCTGGCCATTGGTCGGCTCGCTGCGCGCCTCGAGGTAGACGGTGGTGGCCAGGCAAGCCTGGTCGGCAACAGGCTGGGGCATCAGGGTCGTCAGCCACAACAACATGGAAAGTTTCATGGTTCTGCCTCCAACGTGCTGTACGTGCGAGCCAGACTTCGGCTTCGAACGCCGTTGCGGTGGACGGGCGGGCAGGCCGTTTCCACCTGGATCAATCGTCATGGCCGAAACTTGTGGGCCATGACGCTTTGCCACGGGACTGTGGCGGGTCGAGCGGCAGTTCATGCCGATCGGGGGAGCTTGATGTTGTCGGGCGTTGCGCGGCCGCTCGGCCGTGTTGCCTTCGACTACGACGCACTCGTTGGCTGCGAGGCGGTGTTCCATCCGGCGGTGCTTCTGCCGGGTCGCGCCGATTCGGATTCTTCCGGTTCGTCGCGTGTATCGGCACCCCGTGTTCCGGGTGCCGCGATATTCGATCGGCGGAGCCTAGTGGCGGAATTCGTCGCTGGCAAGTGCCAAGGAGTGAAAGTTCAGTCGACGCTCACGATCGGTTGACGGGTGCTGCACGCGCGATTCACCGTGCGTCGACTGGCCTCGTTCACGCCGGCCACGACGCGACGATGCCGAGCGCGAGATCGTCGTCGAATGGCTGCGGATGCGTGCCGGAAAGCTGTGCGGCGATGTCGTCGGCGAGCACGACGAGTGCTTCGCTGCCGTCGTTCGTGGTGACGACGTCGAGCACGCAACCGACCGCGCGCCCGTTACGATGCAGCGCGCTGCCGGCAGCCGTGGCTTGCGACAAAGTGACGCGATGCAGATGGCGCTTGTGGCCGCCGCGAAAATGCAGCCGCGCGACGATCTCCTGGCCCGGATAACAACCCTTGTCGACGGCGACAGCCTGCAGGCGATGCAACGACAGCGCCGGCGGCAACAGCTCACCCAGCAGGGGCGTCGGCAGCCACGGCCAGCCTGCCTGCAACTGCGGCAGACGCCATGCGTCATCGCCCGCACCGGCGGCACCGATGCGCAGGCTGTGCGCGTCGCCACCGAGCGACACGCTTTGGCCGTCGTCGACGACCGCATGCAGCGGCAACGCCGGGCCGCCCGCAAGCGTGCGCGGCGGCAGCGCGGTCACGGCAAGTTTCGCGCGGAACACGAAGCGACGCAGTGCATCGGCCATCGACGCGGCGTCGCCTCCACGCAGCAGCAGCAGGTAGCGTTCGTCGCCGAGTCGGGCCAGGTGGAACAGCGTGCGCACGCGCCCTTGCGGATCGAGCCATGCGCTGAATTGCCAGTGGCCGATGGCGAGCAAGTTGACGGCGCTGCTGAATTGCGCCTGCGCAAAAGCGCTCGCGTCGGGGCCTTCGAGCAGCAGGGTTTCGGCGGGAAGATGAGTCGGCATGAGGTTGGCGAAGTTGGGGCAGACAGGTCGAACCACAAGTGACGATGCGACGATTCCGTGGGGTCGACGCCATGCGCATGGTTGTACTGCATTGCCGCAAGTATTAACCTTCCGCCGCTTACAAAAACCATGTCCGATACCTCCTCTCCAGCCGAATCCACTTCCGTTTCCGTTCCGGCGGAGACGACCGCCGTGCCTGCGGGCCCGGCTGTGGGCAAGGCGCCGGAGGAACGGCCGGCTCCGGATCCCACGCGTTACGGTGACTGGGAAAAGAACGGACGCTGTATCGACTTCTGAACGGCGCGCGGCGGACGTCGCCGTCGCGTATCAGGACAGGGGAAGGTGCGGCATGGGCACCAGCGATTCCACACAGGATAGCCGCCATGGCAGATACGCAACGACCGCTCTCCCCGCACCTGCAGGTTTACAGGTGGCAGATACAGATGGTGACTTCCATCCTGCATCGTGCCACCGGCATCGCGCTTGCCGTGGGCACCTTGCTGGTGGTGTGGGGAATCCTGGCGCTGGCCTCCGGCGAGGCCGCCTTCGCGCAGTTCAAGACCTGCATCGGCAGCCCGCTCGGCCTGATCCTGCTGCTGGGCTGGAGCTGGGCGCTCAGCTACCACCTGTGCAACGGCGTGCGCCATCTGGTGCAGGACGCCGGGGCGGGCTACGCGATTCCCCAGTTCGTGCGTTCGAGCTGGCTGTCGGTGATCGGCAGCATCGTGCTGACGGCAATCATCTGGGCCTGCGTGCTCGCTCAAGGAGGTGCGGCATGAACCTGCGCGTGGGTACCGACGACGTGCGCAGCCAGCTGCGCCATCCGATGAAGTTCGCGCGCGGCCTCGGCTCGGCGAAGCACGGTGCGGATCACTGGTGGGTGCAGCGCGTCACCGCCGCCGCGCTGATCGTGCTCGGCCTGTGGTTCCTGATCACCGTACTCTCGCTGCTGCACGCCGACTACGCCTCGGCGAAGGCTGCGGTGGCGAAGCCGTGGAATGCATTGCTGCTGATTCTGTTCGTGGTCACCGCGTTCTGGCATGCCGTGCTCGGCCTGCAGGTGGTGATCGAGGATTACGTGCACACCCGCTGGAAGGAAGTGGTGCTGCTGGTGGCGATCAAGTTCCTCGCGGTGCTGGGCGCGCTGGCGGGCGTGCTGGCCGTGCTGCGCATCGCATTGGGAGTCTGAGACCGTGGAAAGCTACAAGATCCAGCAGCACAAGTACGACGTGGTGGTGGTCGGTGCCGGCGGCGCCGGCCTGCGCGCCACCTTCGGCCTCGCCGAGAAGGGCCTCAAGGCGGCCTGCATCACCAAGGTATTTCCCACCCGCTCGCACACCGTGGCGGCGCAGGGCGGCATTGCCGCCGCGCTCGGCAACATGGGCGAGGACGACTGGCGCTTCCACTTCTACGACACCGTGAAGGGCGGCGACTGGCTGGGCGACCAGGACGCGATCGAGTACATGTGCAAGAACGCGCCGCAGTCGGTGATCGAGCTTGAGCACTACGGCGTGCCTTTCTCGCGCACCGAGGACGGCCACATCTACCAGCGCCCGTTCGGCGGCATGACCACGCATTACGGCAAGGGCACCGCGCAGCGCACCTGCGCTGCCGCCGATCGCACCGGCCACGCCATCCTGCACACGCTGTACCAGCAGGCGCTGGCGCATGACGCCACGTTCTTCGTGGAGTATTTCGCCACCGACCTGATCTTCGACGAGGAAGGCGTGTGCCGCGGCGTGCTCGCGCTGGACATGAACGAGGGCACGCTGCACGTGTTCCGCGGGCAGGCGGTGGTGCTGGCCACCGGCGGCTACGGCCGCGCCTATTTCAGCGCCACCTCGGCGCACACCTGCACCGGCGATGGTGGCGGCATGGTGCTGCGCGCCGGCCTGGCGCTGCAGGACATGGAGTTCGTGCAGTTCCATCCCACCGGCATCTACGGCGCCGGCTGCCTGATCACCGAGGGCGTGCGCGGCGAAGGCGGCTATCTGACCAATTCCAACGGCGAGCGCTTCATGGAGCGCTACGCGCCCAGCGCCAAGGATCTGGCCTCGCGCGACGTGGTCAGCCGGGCGATCACCATCGAGATCCGCGAAGGCCGCGGCGTGGGCGAGCACAAGGACCACGCCTTCCTCAACCTGATGCATCTGGGCCCCGAGGTGATCCACGAGCGGCTGCCCGGCATCGCCGAGTCGGCGCGCATCTTCGCCGGCGTGGACGTGACCCGCGAGCCGATCCCGATCCTGCCCACCGTGCACTACAACATGGGCGGCATCCCCACCAACTACCACGGCGAAGTGGTGCAGAAGAAGGGTGACGACGTCGACGCCGTGGTGCCAGGCCTGTTCGCCATCGGCGAGGCCGCCTGCGTGTCGGTGCACGGTGGCAACCGCCTCGGCTCCAACTCGCTGCTCGACCTGGTGGTGTTCGGCCGCGCGGTCGCGCATCGCTGCGCCGAGCTGATCCAGCCCGGCGCCGCGCACAAGGACCTGCCGGCCAGCGCGCTGGACAAGGCGCTGGCGCGCTTCGACGGCCTGCGCCACGCCAACGGCGAGCTGCCCACCGCGCAGATCCGTCTCGACATGCAGCGCACCATGCAGGCGGACGCCGCCGTGTTCCGCACCGGCGAGACGCTGAAGGAAGGCTGCACGAAGATCGACAAGGTGCACGACTCGTTCAAGCAGGTGAAGGTCAGCGACCGCTCGATGGTGTGGAACTCCGACCTGATCGAGACGCTGGAGCTGGCCAACCTGCTCGACCAGGCGGTGGCCACCATGCACTCGGCCGAGCAGCGACCGGAGAGCCGTGGCGCCCATGCGCGCGAGGACTTCCCCGAGCGCAACGACGCCGAGTGGATGAAGCACACCCTGGTGAAGGTGGACGAACACGGCAAGACCAGCTTCGACTATCGCCCGGTGCACATGTTCACCCTGACCGACGAGGTCGAGGTGGTGCCGCCGAAGAAGCGCGTTTACTGATACCCGGACTGGAGAGCCACTGTGGCAGAGTTTTCGCTACCCAAGAATTCCAAGATCCAGCCGGGCAAGCACTGGCCGGCGAAGGACGCGAAGAAGCCGCGCACCTTCCGCATCTACCGCTGGAGTCCGGACGACGACCAGAACCCGCGCATCGACACCTACGAGGTCGACTTGGCCGCGTGCGGTCCGATGGTCCTGGACGCGCTGCTGAAGATCAAGAACGAGATCGACCCCACGCTCACCTTGCGCCGCTCCTGCCGCGAGGGCATCTGCGGGTCGTGCGCGATGAACATCGACGGCACCAACACGCTGGCGTGCATCTGCGCGATCGACAAGGTGGCCGCGGGCGACGTGAAGATCTACCCGCTGCCGCACATGCCGGTGGTGAAGGATCTGGTGCCCGACCTCACCCACTTCTACGCCCAGTACGCCTCGATCAAGCCGTGGATCCGCACGCAGAGCGCGGTGCCCGACAAGGAGCGCCTGCAGTCGCCGGAAGACCGCAAGAAGCTCGACGGCCTGTACGAGTGCATCCTGTGCGCCTGCTGCTCCACCAGCTGCCCGAGCTACTGGTGGAATGGCGACAAGTACCTGGGCCCGGCGATTCTGCTGCAGGCCCAGCGCTGGATCGTCGACTCGCGCGACGAAGCCACCGGCGAGCGCCTGGACGACCTGGAAGACCCGTTCAAGCTCTACCGCTGCCACACCATCATGAACTGCACGCGCACCTGCCCGAAGGGCCTCAACCCGGCCAAGGCGATTGCGGAGATCAAGAAGCTGATGGTGGAGCGCCGCTCGGCCTGATCACGCTGCCACGTTCCGCACGCGACAGGCCGCCATGCGCGGCCTGTTGCGTTCTGGCGCAGCGGCTACACTTCGCATGCATGGACAACGACCGAGCCACCGTGATGGACGAAGCACGCATCAAGCGCCTGCGCTGGCGCGCCCGCCGCGGCACCCGCGAGCTGGACGCCCTGTTTGGCGGCTGGCTGGACGAGCGCTTTGCCGGCGCCGACGAAGCGCAGCGGCAGGCGTTCGACCAACTGCTCGACGTGCAGGACCCGGACCTGTGGGACTGGGTGATGGGCCATGCGCGTCCGCCGCGCGCGGACTGGCAGGCGATCATCGATGACATCCGCGCCCGCCATCGGCTTTGAGTACCGGCCGTCGCGATGGCTGCGGCGCATCTTGGTGGTGGTCGCGGCGCTGGCCATGCTGGCGGTGGCGCTGAGCGCGCTGCCCGTGTGGCTGCAACCGCTGCTGGCGCTGCTGGTGCTGCTGGCGACCTGGCGGACGCTGCGCCGCCTGGCCGGTGGCCCGGTGGTGGCGGCCGGCTGGAGCGCCGGGCATGCCTGGACCTTGCATCTGCGCGACCATGCCGACGTGCCAGCCACGCTGGCCTCGTTCCGTGTGCTCGGCGCCTTCGTGCTGCTGCGCCTGCAGACGGCGGAGCGGGGCGTGCAGGTGCTGCTGCTGGCGCCGGACAACAGCGACGCGGACATCCGCCGGCGCCTGCGCATGCGCCTGGCCACGGTGCAGCCGGGCGAGGCGTTGCCGCGGCTGTGAGCGGCCGGCAACTTTGCCGCCGCAGCACGGTCCGAGCGAATGCCCGATAATGGGCGACCGGGCGGCCCGCCCTGCGATTCCCCACAAGCGACCCGCCCATGTTTCGACCGCTCGAACTGTTCATCGGCCTGCGCTATACCCGCGCCAAGCGGCGCAACCAGTTCATCTCCTTCATCTCCACCGTGTCGATCGTGTGCATCGCGATCAGCGTGATCGCGCTGATCACGGTGATGTCGGTGATGAACGGCTTCGACTACCAGATGCGTTCGCGCATCCTCGGCGCGATCTCGCACGCCACCGTGTCCGGCATCGGCGAGAGCGTGCAGGACTGGCCGCGCGCGCTGCAGATCGCCGAGGCCAACCCGCACGTGCTGGGCGCCGCGCCGTACGTGGAGAGCGAGGCGATGCTGCTGGCCCGGCGCTCCAGCGGCGCGCTGGTGCGCGGCATCGATCCGGCGCAGGAACCGAAGGTCGTCGACATCGACAAGCACATGCTCGACGGCAAGCTCGGCGAGCTGACCCCGGGCAGCTGGAACATCGTGCTGGGCCGCGAGCTGGCGATGACGCTCGGCGTCACCGTGGGCGACCGCGTCACCATGGCGGTGCAGCAGCTGCGCGCCACGCCGATGGGCAGCGTGCCGCGCATGCGCAGCTTCCACGTGGTGGGCACGTTCGAGCTGGGCATGGAGCAGTTCGACTCCGGCCTGGCCCTGGTCAACATGAGCGACGCCGAGAAGCTCAACGACTTGAGCGGCCCGACCGGCATCCGCCTGAAGCTCGACGACCTGTTCAACGCCCGCCCGGTCGCGCGCGAGCTGGCCGACCAGCTGGGCCAGGTCTACCGCGTGCAGACCTGGATGGACACCAACGCGAACCTGTTCGCCGCGCTGTCGATGGAAAAGATGGTGATGTTCATCATCCTGTCGCTGATCATCCTGGTCGCGGTGATCAACCTGATCTCGATGCTGATGATGCTGGTCACCGACAAGCAGGCCGACATCGCGATCCTGCGCACGCTCGGCGCCACCCCGCGCAGCATCATGGGCATGTTCATGGTGCAGGGCGTGCTGGTGGGCTTCGTCGGCATCGGCTTCGGCGTGGGCTTCGGCTCGCTGCTGTCGTGGAAGCTGCCGGGCATCATCAAGTGGATCGAGCACACCTTCCACGTCACCTTCCTGTCGCCGGACGTCTACTACATCAGCGAGGTGCCGAGCCGGCTCGACTGGCACGACGTGGGCTGGACTGCGCTGCTGACCTTCACCTTCTCGCTGCTGGCCACCCTCTATCCCGCCTGGCGCGCTTCGCGCACGCAGCCGGCGCAGGCGCTGCGCTATGAATAAGGCCGTGATGAAACCCGCTACCGAACACGTGCTGCGCGCCAGCGGCGTCGCCAAGACCTACGCCGAAGGCGGCCTGCGCACCGAGGTGCTGAGCAACGTCAGTTTCACCCTGAAGCGCGGCGAGACGATGGCGATCGTCGGCGCCTCCGGCTCGGGCAAGAGCACCCTGCTGCACATCATCGGCGGGCTCGACACGCTGACCGCCGGCGAAGTGGAAGTCGACGGCCGCGTGCTGTCGAAGCTGTCCGACGCCGAACGCGGCCGCGTGCGCAACCGCTCGCTCGGCTTCATCTACCAGTTCCACCACCTGCTGCCGGAATTCACCGCGCTGGAGAACGTGTGCATGCCGCTGCTGATCCGCGGCACCGCGATCGCCGAGGCGCAGCGGCAGGCCACCGCGCTGCTGGAGCGGGTCGGCCTGGGCGGGCGCATCCAGCACAAACCGTCCGAACTGTCCGGCGGCGAGCGCCAGCGCTGCGCGGTGGCGCGCGCGCTGGTGACCAGGCCGGCCTGCGTGCTCGGCGACGAACCCACCGGCAACCTCGACGAGGGCAACGCCGCGCAGGTCTACGCGCTGATGCTGGAACTCAATCGCGAGATCGGCACCAGCTTCGTGCTGGTTACCCACGACCCGCAGCTGGCGGCGAAGATGGACCGCACCCTGGTGCTGCACAACGGCGTGCTGCAGGAACACCCGCAAGCCTGAGGCTCCCCTCCCTCTGTTTGTCCCAAAGGGGACTTCCTTCGGTCGCAGGGGAGACTGGGAGGGGGTGGCGCCGGGTGACAAGGAAGATCAAGAGCTGACCCCGCCCCGACCGCCCTCGGCTGCGCAGGGAGCGTGGCATGCACTTTCCGGCGGGCGCCTACGCGTTTTTCATCCGCGTCGCCGCGCGCGCCACGTTAGGCTCGGCTTCTTCCAGGAAGGGACGGGCCGGCGGCATGGGGCGAACGACGGCGATCATCGCGGCACCGGCCTTGCTGGCCGGCGTGCTGCTGGTGCAATGGTTGCCGCGCTTGCCACCGTCCTGGTGCCTGGTCCTGCTCCTGCTGGTGGCGGCAGGGCTGGCCTGGCGCTGCCCACGCTGGCGCTGGCTGGCGTGGCTGCTCGCCGGCATCGCCTGGGCGGCCTGGCGTGGCGGCCTGGCGATGGACGCGCGCCTGCCGCGGGCGCTGGATGGGCGCGATCTGGCGGTCGTCGGCACGATCGCCGAACTGCCGCTGGCGCAGCCGGACGCCAGCCGCTTCACCTTGCGGGTGGAGCAGGCCACCCTGGACGGCCAGCCGGTCGCGCTGCGCGGCCGCGTCACCGTGGCCTGGTACGAGGATGCGCCGGCGCTGCGGCCATGCGCGCGCTGGCGGTTGTCGCTGCGCCTGAAGCGGCCGCGCGGGCTGCTCGACCCCGGCGGCGCCGACAGCGAGCGTTCGGCGCTGGAGCGCGGCATCGTCGCCACCGGCTACGTCCGCGACGACCCGGACAACGCGCCGCTGGCCGGCCCGCGCTGGTGCGTCGACGGCGTGCGCGACGCGGTCGCCCGCGGCATCGCGGCACGCGTGCGCGACCGGCATGACGCGGCGCTGCTGCAGGCGTTCACGGTCGGCGACACGCGCGGGCTGCAGCAGCGTGACTGGGCGGTGGCGCGGGCGAACGGCGTATCCCACCTGATTGCGATTTCCGGCTTCCACGTCGGCGTGGCGGCGGTGTTCGGGGTGGGGCTGGCCTGGCTGGCTTACGCGTTGTGGCCGCGGCTGGGGTTGCGCCTGCCGCGGCCGCAGGCGCAGGCCGCGGCGGCGCTGCTGGTGGCTGCGCTGTACAGCGCGCTGGCCGGCTTCGGCCTGCCCACGGTGCGTACCCTGCTGATGATTGCGGTGGTGACGCTGGCGCGCTGCCGCCGTCGCGGCGCGAGCGGCGCGCAGTCGCTGGCGCTGGCGCTGATCGCGATCCTGCTGGCCGATCCGCTGGCCGTGCTGGCGGCCGGCTTCTGGCTCTCGTTCGTGGGCGTGGCGTTCCTGATGCTGTGCCTGCAATCGCGCGGCCGCGGCCTGCGCGCGTTCCTGCATGAGTTGTCGGCCGGGCAGCTGCTGATGACGGTGGCGCTGCTGCCGCTGACCCTGTGGTTCTTCGGCCAGGCCTCGCTGGTGGGCGCGCTGTCCAACCTGGTGGCGGTGCCCGTGGTCAGCTTCGTGATCGTGCCCTGCGCGCTGGCCGGCATGCTGCTGCTCGGCCTGTGCCCGCCGCTGGCTGCGCCGGTGCTGTGGCTGGCGGCGTGGATCGCGCACGCGCAATGGTGGCTGCTGGAGCAGATGGCCGCGTGGCCCGGTGCGCAGTGGTACCTGCCGGCGGTGCAGGCGCATGCGCTGCTGCTGGCCGTGCTCGGCGCGCTGTGGCTGTTCCTGCCGCGTGGCGTGCCGCTGCGTTGGCTCGGCCTGTTGCTGTTCCTGCCGCTGCTGCGGCCACCGAACCCGTCGCCGCCGGAAGGCGCGTTCAAGGCGTGGGTGCTCGACGTGGGGCAGGGCCTGTCGGTGCTGCTGCGCACCCGCGACCACGTGCTGGTGTACGACGCCGGCGCGCGCTATCCGTCCGGCTTCGACCTGGGCGAGGCGGTGGTGTTGCCGTCGATCCACGCGCTGGGCCTGGACCGGGTCGACATGCTGATGGTCAGTCATGGCGACAACGACCACGCCGGCGGTGCCGAGGCGGTGGCGAAGGCGTTTCCGCGGGCGGCGCGCTACGCCGGCGAGCCGTCGCGGCTACACGTGCCGATGCAGCAATGCGTGGCCGGTCAGGCGTGGCAGTGGGATGGCGTGCGCTTCCGCGTGCTGAACCCGGCGCCCGGCGCCGGCGACCGCGACAACGACAGCTCCTGCGTGCTGCTGGTCGAGAGCGGCGGTGGGCGCCTGCTGCTGACCGGCGACATCAGCGCCGCGGCGGAGCCGTCGGTGGCGGCGGCGCTCGGCCCCGGGCCGGCGCCGGTGCTGCTGGTGCCGCACCACGGCAGCGGGAGCTCATCCAGCGCCGCCTTCATCGCCGCGGTGCGGCCGCGCCTGGCGCTGGTGTCGGCAGGCTGGCGCAACCGCTTCGGCCACCCCAGGGCGCAGGTGCTGGCGCGCTACGCCGAGGCGCAGGTGCCGCTGTTCGACACGGCCCGGCAGGGCGCGATGGCGCTGGATTTCCCCGCCGACGCCCCGCCGCGGCGCGAACCGGGCTGGCGCCAGCGGCAGGCGCGCTACTGGCGCGAATGAGCCGCGGCGGGGAATGCCACGCATGCCGCAGTACGACGGGGCGACGCTGCTATCATGCGCGCTCCTGTCAGGTCGTGCGTCGGGGTCGAAAAGTGCTGGAAATTCTGCTGGCTGGCGGCTGGGCGCTGGCGCCCATCCTGGTCTGCTCGGCGATTGCCCTGGCGATCGTGCTGGAGCGTTGCTGGACATTGCGCCGCAAGTCGGTGCTGCCACCGGGCCTGGGTGACGAGGTGCGCCAGTGGGCGCGCTCCGGCACACTCGACCCGAAGCATCTCGAGAACCTGGCCAGCGGCTCGCCGCTGGGCGAACTGCTGGCTTCCGCCCTGGTGGTACGCCGGCAGTCGCGCGAGCTGATCAAGGAGCGCATCGAGGACACCGGCCGGCACGTGGTGCACCGGATGGAACGCTACCTCAACACGCTCGGCACGATTGCGCTGATCGGCCCGCTGCTGGGTCTGTTCGGTACGGTGATCGGCCTGATCCGCATGTTCATGGAAGTGATGGCCGGCGGCATCGGCGATCCGGCGCGGATGGCCGGCGGCATCGGCGAGGCGCTGATCTGCACCGCCGCGGGCCTGACCGTGGCGATTCCCGCCTACGTGCTGCACCGCTACTTCCGCTCGCGCGTGGCCGGCTACCGGATGGAGATGGAGAAGCAGGCCACGGCGCTGCTCGACGACCTGACCCTGGCCCCCGCTGCCGCTGCCGCCGCCGCCGCGCCGGTGCGGCCGCGGCGCGCGCCGGCGACGCCGAGCGCGGGCTGAGGCGCACCCATGCGTATCGGCAACGACCGCCGCGGCGACGAGTTCGAGATCAACGTGATCCCGTTGATCGACGTGCTGCTGACCCTGCTGATGTTCTTCGTGCTGACCAGCACGTTCATCCAGCACTCGCGCATGCAGGTCACCCTGCCGCAGGCGAGCACGCCGGACCGCGACCTGGACACGCAGGCGCTGACCATCATGATCGACCGCGACGGCCGCTTCTATGTCGGCAGCGACGAGGTGATGGGCGAGGGCATCGAGGCGCTGAAGCAGACCATCGCGCGCAATGCCGGCGACGACCGCGCGCGCCCGGTGACGATCCGTGCCGACGCGATGACGCCGAACCAGAACGTGGTCACTGCGATGGACGCGCTGGGCCAGCTCGGCTTCACCCGACTGTCGATCGCCACCACGCCGAGCAAGCCGGGTAACCAGCAGTGAACAGCGGCAGGGTCGGCGTGTGGGATGCCGAAAGCCTGCGCATCTACGGGCGCCTGCTGGGCTACACCGGTCGCTACTGGCTGATCGGGCTGGTCACCCTGGCCGGCATGGCAGTGGACGGCGGCGGCCTGGTGGTGTTCACCAAGCTGCTGCAGCCGCTGATCGACAAGCTGTTTGCCGAGAAGGACGCGTACCTCATCTTCTGGATGCCGATCTGGATCATCGCGATCTTCGCGGTGCGCGGCGTCGGCACCTTCGTCAGCAGCTACGGCGTGTCCTACATCGGGCGCAACGTGGTGCAGGCGATGCAGCACGACGTCTTTGCCGCCTACCTGCGCCTGCCGGCGGCGTTCTTCGGCGCCGAGGCCTCGGGCCACCAGGTGTCGCGCATCACCTACACCAGCGAACAGGTGGCCTCGGCCTCCACCGATGCGGTGAAGATCGTGGTGACCGAAGGCGTCACCGTGGTCGGCTGCCTGTACGTGATGCTGTACTACAGCGCCTACCTGACCCTGGCCCTGCTGGTGATGGTGCCGGCGATCGCGCTGATCGCCACCGTGGTCAGCCGGCGCTACCGGCAGATCAGCCGGCGCATCCAGGGCAGCATGGGTTCGGTCACCGGCACCGTGGAAGAGTCGGTGGGCGCGCATCGCGAGGTGCGCATCTACGGCGGCCAGCGGCACGAGTCGGACCGTTTCGACGTGGTCACGCAGCGCACCAAGCGCTTCAACCTGAAGATCGCCGCCACCAATGCACTGTCCAGCACCGCGATCCAGACGGTGGCAGCCTGCGCGCTCGCCGCGCTGGTCTACCTGGGCACGCGGCCCGGGGTGATCGACAACATCTCGCCGGGCGTGTTCGTGGCGGTGCTCACCGCGATGGGCACCATGATGCCGTCGCTGAAGCGGCTCACTACGGTGCAGGCGAACATCCAGCGCGGCCTGTCCGCGGCCGCCGACCTGTTCGAGGTGATCGACATGGCGCCGGAGCTCGACCAGGGCTCGCGCGAGCTGGTGCGCACGCGCGGCGACCTGCGCTTCGAGGACGTGCGGCTGACCTACCCGCGCAACGACTTCGAAGCCTTGCGCGGCGTCGACCTGCATTGCGCGCCCGGCACGGTGACCGCGCTGGTCGGGCGCTCCGGCAGCGGCAAGAGCAGCCTGGCCAGCCTGCTGCCGCGCTTCTACGAACCCAGCGGCGGACGCATCGTGCTGGACGGCGAGGACTACCGCGATTACACGCTGGCCTCGCTGCGTCGGCAGATCGCCTGGGTCGGGCAGAGCGTGGTGCTGTTCGACGACACCGTGGCCAACAACATCGCCTACGGCGAGCTGGCCGGCGCCAGCGAGGCGGACATCGTCGCCGCCGCCGAGGCGGCCAACGCGATGGAGTTCATCGCGCGCATGCCGCAGGGCATCCACACGCCGATCGGACAGAGCGGCAACACGCTGTCCGGCGGCCAGCGCCAGCGCATCGCGATCGCCCGCGCCATCCTCAAGAACGCGCCGATCCTGGTGCTGGACGAGGCCACCAGCGCGCTCGACACCGAATCGGAGCAGCTGATCCAGCAGGCGCTGCAGCGGCTGATGCGCGACCGCACCACGCTGGTGATCGCGCACCGCCTGTCCACCGTCGAGGGCGCCGACCAGATCGCGGTGATGGAGCAGGGCCGCATCATCGAGCGCGGCACCCACGCCGAGCTGATTGCGCTGAACGGCCAGTACGCCGCGCTGCACCGCATGCAGTTCCACGACCATGCCGTGAACCTCGGCAGCGATTGAGGGCCGCCCATGGCGCTGATCGAGACGCTCGAATCGGCCTGGTACGGCAATGGCCGCGCGCCGTGGTGGACGGCGCCGCTGGCGGCGCTGTACGGCGGCGTGGTCCGCCTGCGCGGCGCGCTCTACCAGCGCGGCTGGTTGCGCAGCGTGCGCCTGCCGGTGCCGGTGATGGTGGTCGGCAATCTCACGGTGGGCGGCACCGGCAAGACGCCGCTGACCATCGCGCTGGCGGAGGCTTTGCGTGAGCGCGGCTACCGGCCCGGCGTGGTCAGCCGCGGCTACGGCGGCACCCAGCGCGAGCCGCTGCTGCTGGGCGACGTGCCGGATCCGACCCAGGTCGGCGACGAGCCTTGCCTGATCCGTGCCAGCGGCGTGCCGGTGGCGGTGGGGCGCGACCGCCCGACGGCGGCGCAGCTGTTGCTGGACGCCGGCTGCGACGTGCTGATCGCCGACGACGGCCTGCAGCACTACCGCCTGGCGCGCGACGTGGAGATCTGCGTGATCGACGGCGTGCGCCGTTTCGGCAACCGCCGGCTGCTGCCGGCCGGGCCGCTGCGCGAACCGCTGGAGCGGCTGCGCCGCGTCGACCTGCGGGTGTGCAACGGCGGCGCGGCCGCAGCCGGCGAATATCCGATGCAACTGCGCGGCGGCGCGGCGGTGGCGCTGGATGACGGCCGCACGCAGGCCTTGGCGGACTTCGCCGGCCAGCGCGTCCACGCGCTGGCGGCGATCGGCAACCCGCGGCGCTTCTTCGACAGCCTGCGTGCGGCCGGCATCGAGCCGATCGAGCACGCGTTCGCCGACCACCACGAGTTCGTCGCGACCGAGCTGGAGTTCGGCGACGGCTTGCCGCTGCTGATGACCGACAAGGATGCAGTCAAGTGCCGCCACTTCGCCCGGCCGCACTGGTGGCGGGTACCGGTGCAGGCGCAGCTGCCGGAGGCGTTCTACGCGGCGCTGCTGGAACGGCTGGGCGGTTTGCGCCGCGAAATGGGTTCGCCCGCCACGTAGACCCGCCGCGCCAGGCCACCGCCGATCCAGTAGCACAGCTCGGCGGGCTGGCGCGCGTTCCACACCACCAGGTCGGCGCGCTGGCCCGCGGCGAGCGTGCCGCGGTCGCGCAGTCCCAGGGCGCGGGCCGCATGGACGGTCACCCCGCGCAGCGCTTCTTCCGGGGTGAGGCGGAACAGCGTGCAGGCCATGCCGGCCGCCAGCCGCAGCGACAGCAGCGGCGAGGTGCCGGGGTTGCAGTCGGTGGCGACCGCGATCGGCACGCGCTGCTCGCGCAGCGCCGCTACCGGCGGCAGTTGCGCCTCGCGCAGCGCGTAGAACGCGCCGGGCAGCAACACCGCGACGGTGCCGGCCTGCGCCATCGCGGCGACGCCGGCTTCGCCCAGATGTTCCAGGTGATCGGCCGACAGCCCGCCGAACTCGGCCACCAGCGCGGCGCCGCCCTGGTCGGACAACTGCTCCGCATGCAGCTTCACGGGCAGACCGAGTTGGGTGGCGCACTCGAACACGCGACGGGTTTCCTCGCGGTTGAAACCGATGCCTTCGCAGAACGCGTCCACCGCGTCGACCAGGCCGTCGGTGGCGAGCGTGGGCAGCATCTCGTCGCAGACCAGGCTTACGTAGTCGTCGCGCCGCTCGCGATATGCCGGCGGCAGCGCGTGCAGGCCGAGGAAACTGGTGCGCACCGTGATGCCCAGTTCGCGGCCGAGCCGGCGCGCCACGCGCAGCATGCGGCGTTCGGCCTCCAGTTCCAGCCCGTAACCGGACTTGATCTCCAGCGTGGTCACGCCGTCGGCCAGCAGTGCGCGGGCGCGCGGCAGCGATTGCGCGAACAGCTGCTCCTCGCTGGCTGCGCGGGTGGCATTGACGCTGGACACGATGCCGCCGCCGGCGCGCGCGATGTCCTCGTAGCTGGCGCCGTTCAGGCGCAACTCGAACTCGTGCGCACGGTCCCCGCCGAACACCAGGTGCGTGTGGCAGTCGACCAGCCCCGGCGTGACCAGCGCATCGTCCAGCGATTCCACCGTGGCAGCGAGCGCGGCCGGCGCATCCGGCAGGTCATCCTGCCGGCCGACCCAGGCGATGCGACCGTGATGCAGCGCGATCGCGCCGCGCTCGATCAGGCCATAGGGCGTGTCGCCGGCGAACGTGGCCAGGGTGGCGTTGAGCAGCAGTCGATCCCAGCGTGGTTCGTTCATGGGGTGCCGGTTCCGCGTGGATGGTGGGATGATCGCAAGAGGCCTGCGGCCATGGCGCGATTATCGCAGACCGCGTATCCACCTGTAGGAGCCCGCTCGCGGGCGATGCTTTCGCCTGTCTACGCATTGGCAGCGAAGAGCTTCCAGAGCAAGAGCTTTTCGTCTGCCTGCGGCAGCCGAGTCACTTTTCTCTTTGCGTGGTCTCTGTAGGAGCGCGCTTGCGCGCGACGCTCTTGCTCTTGTTTCGTTCGGAGCGAAAAGCATCAGAGGCAAGAGCTTTCGTCTGCCTGCGGCAGCCGAGTTACTTTCTCTTTGCGTGGCCAAAGAGAAAGTAACCCAAGAGAAAGGCCACCCCGATGGCGCGCCCTGCGGGCATCCTGCCCTGCGGGTGCGCGGGTGGGCTACGGGGTTTGTCGACAGGGCATCCTGCCCTGACGACAAACTGGCCGGCATCCCTGCCGGCCACCCCTGCGGGGCCTTTCCTTCGCCCACCCGCCGCGCCATAGGGGCCCCGGGTAGAGCAGCGCGCTCCCGGTGCGCACTCTTCAGAAGAACCAGATCAAGAGCAAAGCGGCAAAGCGCTGCTCTGCCGCTTTGGCTCTTCAGCTTCATCACCGAGTGCGGGCCACGATGGCCCGCCGCTCTACCCGGGGTCCCTTGCGCGGCGGTGAGTCGGGGACGGCAGGCCGCGCAGCGGGCGTTGCCAGGGATGGCAACGCCTTTTCGCGCGGGCAGGCGACGGCATGGATGCCGGAGTTGAGGCAACGCAGGAGCGGTTGCCCGATGCCCGCTCGAAAAGCCCGGCCCCGGCTCACGGACTTGCCGGGCAGGCGAGGGCATGGATGCCCGAGTTGAGGCAACGCAAGGAGCAGTTGCCCGAGCCCGGCAAGCGCCAAGCGGGGTGTCGTTTTCTCTGGGTTACTTCTCTTTTGGACAAGCAAAAGAGAAGTAACTCGGGCGCCGTAGGCGCACGAAAGCTCTTGCCTCTGATGCTTTTCGCTCCGAACGAAGCAAGAGCAAGGGCATCGCGCACGACCGAAGGAGGTCCCTCGCGCACAGGGGCGTTCCTGCAGTCACCACGGCCGCATCAGCGCGGTCGCCAACGCGTCTCGTACAAGTCGAAACGGCGATCCTTGAGGTTCTGCACCGCACCGGCGTTGCGCGCGCTGGCCAGGCTTTCCAGGCGCAGGTCGGCGAACAGCACGGTTTCGATGTTTGGCGTGGAATCCGCGGCGATGCCGTCGCGTGCGAACGGGAAGTCGCTTGGCGTGAGGATGCAGCTCTGGCCGTACTGGATGTCGAAATTGTTCACGCCCGGCAGATTGCCCACGTTGCCCGACAGCACCACGTAGCACTGGTTCTCGATGGCGCGCGCCTGCGCGCAGTAGCGCACGCGCAGGTAGCCCTCGCGCACATCGGTGCAGAACGGCACGAACAGGATCAGCGCGCCCTGGTCGATCAGGTAGCGCGCCACCTCGGGGAACTCGGCGTCGTAGCAGATCATCACCCCGATCGGTCCGCAGTCGGTCTGCACGGTGGCCGCGCTGTCGCCGCCGGTGATGTTCCACACGTTGCGCTCGCTCGGCGTGGGGTGCAGCTTCTCGCGCTCGTGGATGGAGCCGTCGCGCAGGCACACGTAGCAGACGTTGTGGATGTCGCCGTTGGCCTGCTCGGTGGGGTGGGTGCCGGCGATGATGTTGATGTTGTAATGGACGGCCAGACGACTGAACAGCTCCTTCACCTGCGGAGTGTAGTGGCTCAGCTTGCGGATCGATTCGACCGGCGACAGCTCGGTGTTCTCGATCGACAGCAGCTGCAGCGTGATCAGCTCGGGGAAAGTGACGAAGTCGGCGCTGTAGTCGGCGGCGATGTCGGTGAAGTACTCGACCTGGGTGGCGAACTCCTCGAACGACTTGATGCGTCGCTGCTGGTACTGCACCGAGGCCACCCGCACCGAGTCCGGCAGCAGCCGCGCCGAGGTGATCGGCGGGATGTCGGGCTGGTCGAGCAGTTGCGGGTTGCGCCAGACCAAGTGCACGGCGTAGCCCAGCGATTCGTGGTCGGACGGCACGTAGGCGCGCAGCACGCCGATCACCTCGAAATCGTTGGCCAGCTGGAAGCTCAGCGTCTGGTCGCGGCGGTGGCCTTCCACCACGGCCTGCACGTAGGCCTCGGCGCTGCCGTAGCGCGCGATGTTCCGTGCCAGCCCCGGGATGCGCCCGCCGAACACGATGCCGCGCAGCTTCAGATCCATGCACAATCGCTTGCGCGCCCGATACAGCCGCTGGCCGATGCGCATGCCGCGGTAGGCCGGGTGCACCACCACTTCCATGCCGTACAGCCAGTTGCCGTCCGGCTTGTGGCGCGAGCCCATGCCGCCGCCGGTGATCTGCATCCAGGTATGCGGTGCCAGCGCGGTGGCTTCGTCGATGCGGAAGGTGGCGCAGTAGCCCACGATCGCGCCCTCGTACTCGACCACGAACTGGCCTTCCGGAAAGTGCGTCTGTTGCGAGCGCAGCATCTCCGCCGAATGGCCCCATTCGGGCGTGTAGACGCGCGCGGTGAGCTCGACCAGCGCCGGCACGTCGGCGGGAGTGGCCAGGCGCAGGCGCAGTTTCGGGGTGTTTTCGCTGGTCTTCCGGGCCATGCTTCGATTATGCCCAGCCTGGTCGCCTGCGCAGGTGAAAGGGATTTCACGCGGGCGGTTACACTGCGCGGCATCGTGCACGGGAGCCAGACCGATGAGTGACAGCGCCGCCATTGCCCAGTTCAAGGCCGACCACCTGTGGCAGGCGCACGGCTGGCAGGCCGAGGCGGTATTCGGCGTGGCCGCCGACGGGCGCCTGCTGGCGCCGGCCGGCACGCCGGCCGAGCGGGTGGGCCGCTGGGTGCTGCCGGGCATGCCGAACCTGCATTCGCATGCGTTCCAGCGTGCGATGGCCGGCTTGGCAGAACGCCGCGGGAAGGCCGAGGACAGCTTCTGGAGCTGGCGCGAGACGATGTACGCGTTCGCCGCCACGATCGGTCCGGACGAACTGCAGGCGATCGCCGCGCAGCTCTACGTGGAAATGCTCAAGGCCGGCTACACCAGCGTATGCGAGTTCCACTACCTGCATCATCAGCCGGACGGCGCGCCGTATGCGCCGCCGGAGGCGATGTCGCTGGCGCTGGTCGAGGCGGCGCGCGAGGCCGGCATCGGCCTGACCCTGCTGCCGGTGCTGTACATCAGCGGCGGTTTCGACGGCCGCGCGTTGAGTGCGCGCCAGCGCCGCTTCGGCCATGACGTCGACGCTTATCTGCGCCTGCTGGAAACGCTGCGCCGGCAGCAGAACGAGGAGCTGAGCGTGGGCATCGCGCTGCATTCGCTGCGCGCGGTGCCGGAGCCCGCCTTGCGCGAGGTGCTGGCCTGCGAGCTGGCCGCGAGCGGGCCGATCCACATCCACATCGCCGAGCAGGTCGGCGAGGTGCAGGACTGCCTGGCCACCCGCGGTGCGCGGCCGGTGGAATGGCTGTTCGGGCATGCCGCGGTCGACGCGCGCTGGTGCCTGGTCCATGCCACCCACCTCACCGCGGCGGAAACCGCGCAGCTGGCGCGCAGCGGCGCGGTGGCCGGCTTGTGCCCGAGCACCGAGGCGAACCTGGGCGACGGCCTGTTCCCGCTGGCCGACTATCTCGACGCCGGCGGCGTGCTCGGCATCGGTTCGGATTCGCACATCTCGATCTCGCCGGTGGAGGAACTGCGCTGGCTCGAATACGGCCAGCGCCTGGCCACGCGCCACCGCAACATCGCCGCGCGGCAGCCGGGCGACAGCGTGGGCGAGACGCTGTGGCGCGCTGCGTTGCGCGGCGGCGCGCAGGCTTCGGGGCGGCCGCTCGGCGAGCTGCGCGAGGGCGCGCGCGCCGACCTGATCGTGCTGGACGACGGCTCGCCGCTGCTGGCCGCGCGCGACGCGCGCTCGGCGCTGGACAGCTTCCTGTTCGCCGGCAACACGCCGCTGGTGCGTGACGTGATGGTGGGTGGGCGCTGGCAGGTGCGCGACTTCCGCCATCGCGACGAGGAGCGCATCGCGGCGCGCTACCGCAGCGTGGTCGGCTCGCTCCAACTTGCCTGAAGTCATGAACGCCCGCGCCTGCTGCCGCTAGCCTGATCGTCATCGCCGCCTTCGGGCGGTTGCCGGGCGGAGCGCCTGCATGGCCGTGACCACGCCGTTGCCCGCCGCGGAAGCGGTGTTCCGCGCCCGCGGCCTGACCAAGACCTACCGCATGGGCGAGGTCGAGGTGCATGCCTTGCGCGGGGTTGATCTGGACCTGTTCCGCGGCGAGTTCGTGGTGCTGCTGGGGCCCTCGGGCAGCGGCAAGTCGACCCTGCTGAACATCCTGGGCGGGCTCGACGCGCCCACCGCCGGCGAGGTCTGGTACGAGGGACATCACCTGACCGGCGCCACGGAACGCGAGCTGACGCTGTTCCGCCGCGAACACGTCGGCTTCGTGTTCCAGTTCTACAACCTCATTCCCAGCCTTACCGCGCGCGAGAACGTGGCGATCGTCACCGAGATCGCCGAGCAGCCGATGACGCCGGAGGAGGCGCTGGCGCGGGTGGACCTGGCCGACCGCATGGACCACTTTCCGGCGCAGCTGTCCGGCGGCCAGCAGCAGCGGGTGGCGATCGCCCGCGCGATCGCCAAGCGGCCGGCGGTGCTGCTGTGCGACGAGCCCACCGGCGCGCTCGACTCGGCCACCGGCGTGCGCGTGCTGGAGGCGCTGGAACGGGTCAACGCGGAGCTGGGCACCACTACCGTGGTGATCACCCACAATGCGGACATCGCGCGCATGGCGCATCGCGTGCTGTACCTGGGCGACGGCCGCATCGTGCGCGAGGAGCGCCCGGCGCGGCGCACGCCGGCGAAGGAGCTGCACTGGTGAGCGCGCTGACGCGTAAGGCATGGCGCGACCTGTGGCACCTGCGCGGGCAGGCGCAGGCGATCGCGCTGGTGATCGCCGGCGGCGTCGCCACGCTGGTGATGTCGCAGTCCACCTACGAATCGCTCACCGCGACGCGCGAGCAGTTCTACCGGCAGGCGGCGCTGGCCGACCTGTGGGCGCCGCTGGCCCGCGCGCCGGATACCGTGCTGGCGCACCTGGCGGCGCTGCCCGGCGTGCAGACCGTGCAGGCGCGGCTGGTGGCGCTGGGCACGCTGGGCGTGCCCGGCTTCGACGAGCCGGTGCGCGCCGAGGTGGTGTCGCTGCCGCCGGAAGGCGGTCAGCCGCTGCTCAACCGGGTGCAGCTGCGCAGCGGCCGCCTGCCCGATGCGGAACTCGACAACGAGGTGGTGGTGGGCGAGGCGTTCGCCGCGGCGCACGCGCTGCGCGTCGGCGACCGCCTGCGCATGACCCTGCGCGGCCGCCAGCGCTGGCTGCGCGTGGTCGGCGTGGGCACCTCGCCGGAGTACGTCTACCAGAGTCCGCCGGGCACCGTCTTTCCCGACTTCAAGCGCTACGCCGTGCTGTGGATGAACCGCCATGCGATGGAAAAGGCGCTCGACATGGACGGCGCGTTCAACAATGTGGTGCTGCGCCTGCTGCCCGGTGCGCGGCCGGCCGCGGTGATCGCCGGGCTGGACGGCGCGCTGGCGCGCTACGGCGGCGTCGGCGCCTACGGCCGCCACGAGCAGACCTCGGCGCGCTACCTGGAAGAGGAGATGCGCCAGCTGCGGACCATGGCGCGGCTGTTCCCGGCGATCTTCCTGGGCGTGGCCGCGTTTCTGCTGCACGTGGTGCTGATGCGCCTGGTCGGCACGCAGCGCGAGCAGATCGGCGTGCTCAAGGCGTTCGGCTACAGCCATCGTGCCCTGGCGGTGCACTACCTGGGCATGGCCGCGGTGGTTGCCCTGCTCGGTGCCTTGCTGGGCATCGCGCTCGGCGCCGGGATGGGGCGCTGGCTGGCGCACGTCTACCAGGACATCTACCGCTTCCCGTTCCTCGCCTGGCGGCTGAGCCCCGCGGCGATCGCCACCGGGACCGCGGTCAGCCTGGCCGCCGCCGCGGCCGGTGCGCTGATGGCGCTGCGCGCGGCCGCCAGCCTGCCGCCGGCCGAGGCGATGCGCGCCCCGGCGCCGCCGCGTTTCGGCCCCACGCTGATCGAGCGGCTGGGCCTGCAGCGCTGGCTGTCGCAGCCCTCGCGGATGATCCTGCGCGATCTCGAGCGCCGCCCCGGCCGCGCCGCGTTCACCGTGCTCGGGCTGGCGCTGGCGTGTGCGGTGATCATGGTCGGCCGCTTCCAGGGCGATGCGGTCGGCTACATGGTCGATACCCAGCTCAGCATCGCCCAGCACCATGACTTGGCGGTGAGCTTCATCGAACCGGCGCCGCGCCAGGTGCTGTTCGAGCTGGCCGCGCTGCCCGGCGTGCGCGAGGCCGAGCCGATCCGGACCGCGCCGGTGCGGCTGGTCCACGGCCTGCGCAGCTATCGCACGGTGATCGAGGGGCTGCCGCCGGCGGCGCGCCTGCGCCGGCCGCTGGATGCCCGGCTCGGCGTGATCACGCCGCCGGCCGATGGCGTGCTGCTGACCGACTACCTGCAGCGCATGCTGGCGCTCGAGCCCGGCGACACCATCGAGGTGCAGGCCCTGCAGGGGCATCGCCACGTGCGCGACGTGCGCGTGGCCGGTTTCGTGCACGAGACGATCGGGGCGCAGGGCTACATGGACCTGGACGCGCTGAACCGGCTGCTCGGCGACGGCGACGTGGTTTCCGGCGTGCTGCTCGGCGTGCTGCCCGGCGCCGAAGCGGACGTCTACGCGCGGCTGGACCGCCGCCCGTGGGTGGCCGGCATCAGCTCGCGGCTGGCCTCGGTGCGCAGCTTCTACGCCACCATGGGCGAGAGCCTGCTGGTGTTCACCTGGGTGGCGGCGTTGCTCGGCGGGGTGATCAATTTCGGGCTGGTCTACAACGCGGCGCGGATCAGCCTGTCCGAGCGCGGCCGCGAGCTGGCCAGCCTGCGCGTGCTGGGCATGACCGAGGGCGAGGTGAGCGCGCTGCTGCTGGGACAGCTTGGCCTGCTGGTGGCGATCTCGCTGCCGTTCGGCTTCGCCGCCGGCTGGGGCCTGTGCTGGCTGATGGTGCAGGGCTTCCAGTCCGAGCTGTTCCGCATTCCGATCCGGCTGACCACCGCCACCTATGCGTTCGCCGGGCTGACCGTGCTCGGCGCCAGCGTGGTCTCCGCGCTGCTGGTGCACCGGCGCATCGCGCGGCTGGACCTGATCGCCGTACTGAAGACCCGCGAGTGAGAATTGCCCGATGAGCCTCAAGCGCCG
Organism: Rhodanobacter sp.; assembly: GCA_024711345.1. GTDB lineage: Bacteria > Pseudomonadota > Gammaproteobacteria > Xanthomonadales > Rhodanobacteraceae > Rhodanobacter. Next base: position 54,476 of record JANJTA010000038.1, read on the forward strand.
CCACTGGATCGTTGCCGCCGTCGCGGTCGTCGCCATCGCCGCCGCGGCGTGGTGGGCGCTGCAGACCGCCCCGCGCTCGCTCGACGTGGCGACGGTCACGCGCGGCCCGCTGGTGCAGCGCTTCGAGGAAGAGGGCCGCACCCAGCTGCCGCGGCGCTGGATGCTGTCGGCGCCGATTGCCGGCACGCTGCGCCGGGTCGATCTGCTGCAAGGGGACGCGGTGAAGGCGGGGCAGGTGGTGGCGGTGATCGAACCGCTGCAGGGCGCCTTGCTGGACCCGGCCAACCGCACCCGCCTGCTGGCCGAGGAACAGGCTGCGCAGGCCTCGATGCAGGCGGCGCAACAACGGCTGGCGGCGGCCCAGGCCGATGCCGACCTGGCCGCGCGCGACGCCAACCGCATGCGCACGCTTGGCGCGTCCGGCGTGGTCAGCGTGGCCGCGCTCGACGAGGTCGAGGCGCGCCTGGCCCGCGCCCAGGCGGCGGCCGCGGCGGCGCAGGCCGAGCGCCGCGCGGCCGCGCAGCAGCGGGCGGCGCTGGCGGCGCTGCTGCTCGGGCAGGGCCGCAGCGGCGGGCAGGCGGTCGAGCTGCGGGCGCCGATCGACGGCGTGGTCCTGCATCGTTTCCAGGAGAGCGCGGCGCCGGTGCAGGCCGGGCAGTCGCTGCTGGAACTGGGCGATCTGCGCCAGCTCGAGGTGATGGTGCAGGCGCTGTCGCAGCAGGCGATCGCGCTGCGGCCGGGCACGCCGGCGCGGATCCTGCGCTGGGGCGGCGCGGAGGCGCTGCCGGCGCGGGTGACGCGGATCGAGCCGGGCGGTTTCACCAAGGTCTCGGCGCTGGGCGTGGAGGAGCAGCGCACCCTGGTGTGGCTGGATATCACTGCGCCGCGCGCGCAGTGGGCGTCGCTGGGCGACGGCTACCGGGTCGAGGTGGAGTTCGAGGTGGGGCGCCGCGCCGACGTGCTGCAGGTGCCGTCCAGCGCGCTGTTCCGCGATGGCCGGCGCTGGGCGGTGTATCGCGTGACGGGCGGCCGTGCGCGGCTGACGGAGGTCACTCCGGGCATGCGCGGCGACGGCGCGACGGAGATCGTGGCGGGCCTGCGCCAGGGCGAGCGCGTGGTCGCGTATCCGGACGATCGCATCGTCGACGGGCTGCGCGTGCGTCCACTGGCTCCATCGCCCTGAAGGCGCCGCGGCCGCTCGCGGGGATCGGCCCGTGCGGCGGGCGGAGAATCGGTTTAGCCTGTGCGCGCGTTGCGTGCCGTCGACGACGGTTTTCCGAAAACCACCGGGGGAGAGTCCCATGCAAAGTTCTGCGGATCTGGGCAAGTTGGTGCTTCGCGTCGTGCTGGGTGGGTTGATCCTGTTTCATGGCGTGTCCAAGCTGATCCACGGGCCGGGCTACATCATCGGCGTGGTGACCGGTGCCGGCCTGCCGTCGTTCATCGCCTACGGGGTGTACGTGGGCGAGGTGGTCGCGCCGCTGATGCTGTTGCTCGGTTACTGGGCGCGGGTCGGTGCGCTGATCATCGTGATCAACATGCTGGTGGCGATCGGGCTGGTGCATATGGGCCAGCTCGCCACGCTGGCCGATACCGGCGGCTGGGCGCTGGAGCTGCAGGGCATGTTCCTCGGCACCGCGCTGGCGATCATGCTGCTCGGCGCCGGCCGGTACAGCTTCGGTGGCAGCGGCGGCCGCTGGAATTGAGCGGGTTTCCGTCCGCCATCGCTTGACCGGAACGCCCGCCTGCCACGGCGGGCGTTTCGCGTGTACTCCCGCCGCCGTACCGGATGCTTCGCAGACGCAGCGCGATTTGTCACACTCGCGTTTTGCCCGATGGCGCCGCATGCGCACCCATGCCCTTGCCGCGGTGGGACTGGCGCTGTGCTCGGCGCTGTTCTTCACGCTCACCTACGTGCTCAACCGCAGCCTGGTCGCCGGCGGCGGCCACTGGGCGTGGGCGGTGATCCTGCGTTACCTGTTCACCTTGCCGATGCTGGCCGTGGTGCTGCCGCTGCAGGGCGGGCTGGGCGAGTTGCCGCGCGAGCTGCGCCGGCACGCGCGGCCGTGGCTGCTGTGGAGCAGCGTGGGTTTCGTGCTGTTCGGCGTACCGCTGACCTGGGCGGCCAGCAGCGGGCCGTCGTGGCTGGTCGCCGGCAGTTTCCAGACCACCGTGCTGGCCGGGCCGCTGCTGGCACCGCTGATCTATCGCGACGAGCGGCGCCGGCTGGCCTGGCGCACGCTGGCGCTCGGCGCGCTGATCGTGGCCGGCGTGTTCGCGCTGCAATGGGGCCATGCGCAGGGCCAACTGCGCGCCGGCGACTGGCTGGCGATCGGCGCGGTGGTGCTGTCCGCGTTCGCCTATCCGCTGGGCAACCGCCAGCTGCTGCTGCACCTGGAACACTGCGGCACGCGGATCAACGCGGTGCAGCGGGTGTTCGGCATGACGCTGTGCAGCTGGCCGCTGTGGCTGGCGTTCGCCGTGGTCGCCTGGTTCACCGTCGGCCCGCCGAGCTTGCGCGAGGCGCTGCTGGCCGGCGGCGTGGCGCTGTCCTCGGGCACCATCGCCACCATCCTGTTCTTCCGTGCCACCGACATGGTGCGCCGCGAGCCGACCGCGCTGGCCGCGGTGGAAGCCATGCAGGCGGCGGAGCTGCTGTTCGCTACGCTGCTCGGCGTGCTGCTGCTCGGCGAGGCCTGGCCGCACGGCTACGCCGCGTTCGGCGCGCTGGCGATCATCGTCGGCATCGCGCTGTTCGGCTGGGTCAGCGGGCGCGGTGCGGCCGGGCACGACGAGGCCGTGCGCGCGCTGCGCGGCGACCGCAGCGCCTGAAGCGGCATGACTGCTGGCACGTGCCGATGCGCCGGCGACGGCGTATTCCGTAGCCTCCGCCGCCAGCGCAGAAGCCCATGCCGACAGCCACCCATACGCCATCGCGATTGGCCATCCTTTACGGCGGCTTCGTCGCCGGTTCGCTCGACATCCTTGCCGCGGCGCTGATCAACCGCGTCGATCCGTTGATCATCATGCGCGCGATCGCCAGCGGCCTGCTCGGCCGGGCCGCGTTCCAGGGCGGCCTGCCGGTCGCGATGCTTGGCTTGCTGCTGCAATGGGCGATGTCGCTGCTGATCGCGGCGATCTTCGTGTTCGCCGCCAGGCGGCTGACCTGGCTGGGCCGGCGCTGGGTCGCGGCCGGCCTGCTTTATGGCGTGGTGGTATTCGTGGTGATGGAGTACGTGGTGGTGCCGCTGTCTGCGGCGGCGAAGCCGCATTTCACCGCGCTCTCGCTGCTGGAGAACCTGCTGGCGATGGAGTTGTTCGGCCTGATCGTGGCGTTCTGCGCGCGCGGTGTCGGGCGCCGTTCGGCGCCGACCGCATAGCTCGGCAGGACCCGCGCAGCCGGGCGCGAGTTACACTCGCCGCGCTCGGGGCGGCGCCTGCTCCGGATTGAAAAGCGAGCCGATGACCGATCCTGCAGACGGGCTTGTCCACCACGGCACGCCCGCGTTCCGCCGCACCAACCTCGCGCTGTTCGCAGCCGGCCTGGCCACCTTCGGGCTGCTGTACTGCGTGCAGCCGCTGATGCCGCAGTTCAGCCACGATTACGCAGTGAGCGAGGCGGGGGCCGCGCTGTCGCTGTCGCTGACCACCGGCGTGCTGGCGGTCGCGATGCTGTTTGCCGGCGGCGTATCCGACGCGCTGGGGCGCAAGCCGGTGATGGTCGCCTCGCTGCTGGCGTCGGCGCTGCTGGTGCTGGTGAGCGCGCTGATGCCGGACTGGACCGCGCTGCTGGTGGTGCGCACGCTGCTCGGGCTGACGCTGAGCGGGCTGCCGGCGGTGGCGATGACCTACCTCGGCGAGGAGATGGACGCCGAGTCGATCGGCCTGGGCATGGGCCTGTACATCAGCGGCAGCGCGGTCGGCGGCATGGGCGGGCGGCTGGTGTCCGGCGTGCTGGCCGACTTTTTCGGCTGGCGCATCGGTGTGGCGGTGGTCGGCGTGATCGGTCTCGTCTGCGCGCTGGCGTTCTGGCGCGCGCTGCCGCCGTCGCGGCATTTCACGGCGCAGCCGCTGCGCTGGCGCGCGCTGCTGGGCCGCTTTGCCGGCATGTTCCACGACCGTGGCCTGCCGTGGCTGTTCGTCGAGGGCTTCCTGCTGCTCGGCGCGTTCGTCACCGTCTACAACTACCTCGGCTACCGGCTGATGGCGCCGCCGTACCGGTTGAGCCAGGCCGTGGTGGGGTCGATCTTCGCGATCTACCTGATCGGCACCTTCAGCTCGGCGTGGATGGGCCACCTGGCCGGCAAGCTCGGCCGGCGCAAGGTGTTGTGGACGGCCTTCGCGCTGATGCTCGCCGGCGTGGCGCTGACCATGGCGCGACCGCTGCCGCTGGTCATGCTCGGCATCGTGGCGATCACCTTCGGCTTCTTCGGCGGCCACTCCATCGTCAGCAGCTGGGTCGGTCGCCGCGCCGGTGCGGCCAAGGCGCAGGCCGCTTCGGTCTACCTGTTTTGCTACTACATGGGCTCCAGCGTGGCTGGCGCCAGCGGCGGGCTGTTCTATGCATCGCACGGCTGGAACGGCGTGGCGCTGTTCACCGGTGCGCTGGTGCTGGCCGGCCTGGCGATCGCGCTGGGCCTGGTGCGGCTGAAGCCGCTGGTGAACGTAGCCACGCCGCCGGCGCCGATGAGCCGCGGGGCGATGGGGTAGGCCGCGCTCTGCTCCCCCCTGCTTGCCCCCAAGGGACTTCCTTCGGTCGCAGGGGAGGGGGCAAAGCTTCAGCGCGCTTCGGGCTTCAGCATGTCCTTCACCGCGTCGTAGTCGCCGTCGTTCGCGGCGGCGGGGATGCCGAGCAGGTGGGTCATCAGGGGATAGACGTCCACGTTCGGGAACGCCGGCAGCTTCGCGCCGACGCGGAACGCGGGGCCGTGCGCCACGAACAGCGCCTGCATCAGCAGCTCGGCATTGTCGTAGCCGTGCTCGCCCAGGCTCAGCCGGCCCTTGCGCTTGGCCGCGTAGTCGCTGGTGGTGATGCGCCAGTGCACGTTCGCCAGGCACAGCAGCTGCGGCACGCGCGGATTCCTGCCGTAGGCCAGCCGCGCCGGCACACGGGTCTTGTCCCAGCACTGCATGTGCGGGTGCGGCTGCTGCAGGGCCTGTTCGACCTTGGCGAAATCGGCGCGCGCCTCCGCGCTGTCCGAGCTGGGATTGAAGCCGGCCAGGATGCCCATGCTGACCATGTGCACCCGGTCGAGCGGAATCAGCCGGTCGATCAGCACGCTGTTCGCCTCCGGCACGCCGGCCATGCCGTGGTCGGACAGCACGATCAGGTTGATCCGCTCGAACAGGCCGCGCTGCTTCAGGCCCTCGACCAGCTGCGCCAGCGCGGCGTCGGTGTCGCGCAGCACGCGGTTCACCTGCGCCGTGTCCGGGCCGTAGACGTGGCCGGCGTGGTCGACCTCGTCGAAGTACAAGGTGAGGAAGCTCGGCCGCTCGGCGTCCGGCAGGTCCAGCCAGGCCAGCACCTGGTCCACCCGCTGCTCGGCCGTCACGCTGGCGTCGAACGGTTTCCAGTAGTCCGGCCGATGGCCGTGGATGGCCGCCTCCGAGCCGGGCCAGAACATGGTGGCGGTGCGCAGGCCGTGGCGGTCGGCGGTCTCCCAGATCGGCGTGCCCTCGGCCCACCAGCGGCCGTCGCTGACCGCCTTGCGGCTGGCCAGCGAGAACTTGCCCAGCTGTGGATCGAACATGGTGTTGTTGACCACGCCGTGGTGGTCCGGGGTCAGGCCGGTGACGATGCTGTAGTGGTTCGGGAACGTCAGCGAGGGGAACGCCGGCTGCATCGAGGCGGCCTGCACGCCGCCCTGCGCCAGCATCGCCAGGGTCGGGCTGAGTCCGCGTTGCAGGTAGTCGGGGCGGTAGCCGTCGATCGAGACCAGCAGCAGCGGGGTGGGGCGTACGGCCGGCGTGGCAGGGCGTTGCGTGGCACAGCCGAAGCTGAATGCTGCCAGTGAACACAGCAGCAGGCGGAACAGGATTTTCATGCAGCAAACCTTAGGATGGGTTCAGACCATCCGGGCATGATCGCGCACTGCCATGACCATTACATCTCCAGCCAGGCACCACCCGTTGTTGCGCATGCTGCTGGCCGCCGTGCTGGTGCTGGCTCCGCTGGGCGCGGCTTGTGCCTGGCAGCAGCAGGCGGCCAGGTCGCCGGCCATCCAGCCGGTGCCGCCGAGCGTGCGCTTCCAGCAGCAGGCGCAGCAGCAACAGCTGAATGACGATTTGCAGAAGAGCCAGTTGCAGCAGCAGCTGCAGCAGGGCGTGTCGGACAACGCCAAGCGCCCGATGGCGAAGGACCCTCGTGCCCAGCGGCAGCTCGACCAGGCCGCGCAGGCGCAACGCGACCGCGAGCGTGCGCGGCAGCAGGACCTGCTCGATCGCCAGCGCGACGCGCCCGAGCTGCCGCGGGTCGTGCCGCAGGCGTTGCCGGCATCCGGACGCAGCGGCGGCTGATCGGGGCCGGGCGGTTATTGTAGGAGCGCACTCGTCCACAAGGGACTCCCTTCGGTCGTGCGCGATGCTCTTCGCCCTTGTCAACACAGAGCATCGCCCGCAAGCGGGCTCCTGCACGGGGGTGTATCAGCCGAACAGGTCGCCGTGCGCGACGCGGTCTTCCAGGTCCAGCAGGTAGCGCTTCGTCGGCAGGCCGCCGCCGAAGCCGGTGAGGCTGCCGTTCGCGCCGATCACCCGGTGGCACGGCAGCACGATCGGCAGCGGGTTGCGTCCGTTCGCGGCGCCGACCGCGCGCACCGCCAGCGGCTTGTCGATGCGCCGGGCCAGTTCGCCGTAGCTGATGGTGACGCCGTACGGAATCCGCCCCAGCTCGTGCCAGACCTCCAGCTGGAACGGCGTGCCGACGGGATGCAGCGGCAGCTCGAAGTGCCGGCGCGCGCCGGCGAAGTATTCCTGCAGCTGCACGCGCGCGAACTTCAGCGGCGCGGCGGCGCGGACCCAGTCCGGATACGCCCGCTTCGGATGGCGCTCGCGTTCGAAGCGGATCTCGCGCAGGCCGCGGCCGTCCGCGACCAGGCACAGCGTGCCGACCGGGCTGTCGATCTCGTCGTAGTAGATCGTGTCGGGCAGGTTCGTCATGCGCTCGCTTCCGTTTTCCGCTTGCGTGGCGGCGGCAATGTTTCCGATGCGCCCCGCCACAGATGGATGACGGCGTACGCGCGCCACGGGCGCCACGCGTCCGCGCGTGCGGCCAGCGCTTTCGTGCCGAGCGGCGGGGCGCCCGGCGCCGCCTCGCGGCGCAGGATCAGGTCCGCCGCCGGGAACGCGTCCGGATCGCCCAGCGCGCGCATCGCGATGTAGTGGGCGGTCCATTCGCCGATGCCGGGCAACGCGACCCAGCGCGTCACGAACGTCTCCAGCGATTGCTCCGCGCGGAAATCCACGCGGCCGTCCAGCAACGCCTGCGCCATGGCGTTGATCGTCGCCGCGCGCGCCGCGGTCAGGCCGATCTCGCGCAGGTCCGCCTGCGCCAGCGCGGCCGGCGTCGGGAACAGCCGCTGCAGCCCCGGCAGCGGTGCCGCCGGCAACGCTTCGCCCCAGCGCTGCACGAGGCGTGTCGCCAGCGTGCGCGCCGCCGCCACGCTGATCTGCTGGCCGAGCACCGCGCGCACCGCGATCTCGAAACCGTCCCAGCCGCCGGGCAGGCGCAGGCCGGGGTGGCGCGCGATCCGCGGGCCGAGCACCGCGTCATGGCGGAACGTGTCCGCGATCGCCTGCGGGTTCGCGTCCAGGTCGAACATCCGCCGCAACGTCGTCACCACGCCGAGCAGCCGCGTCGGCTGCGGGCAATGCAGCTGCAGTTGCAGCGCATGCTCGCCGCCCGGCCATGCGCTGAGGCGCAGCCAGCCTGGCGCGTGGGCCGGGCCGAACACGCGCGCATAGCTGCCTTCGTCGACCTGCTCCGCGCCCGGCAGCGCACGCGTGCGCAGGAACGCGAGCACGCCGGCGAAATCGTAGGGCGGCCGGTAGCCGAGCCGCAGCACCAGCGCCGCGCCGGCCGCCGCGCGCGGCTGCCGGCGCAACTCGCGCGGCGCGATGCGGTTCGCCTGCGCGAATGCCGCGTTGAACCGGCGCAGGCTGCGGAAGCCGGACGCGAGCGCGACTTCCGTCACCGGCAGCGCGGTTTCCGTCAGCAGTTGCTTCGCGAACAGCAGCCGGCGCGTCGTGTGCACGCTGACCGGCGGCGCGCCGACGCGCTCGACGAACAGCCGGCGCAGTTGCCGCGCGCCGACGCCGACGCGCAGCGCCAGTTCGTCGAGCGATTGCTCCGCCAGCGCGCCGGCCTCGATCAGCTTCAGCGCGCGCGCCACCACATGGTCGCCGCGCTGCCACTGCTCGTTGCCCGGCGCCAGTTCCGGCCGGCAACGCAGGCACGGCCGGAAGCCGGCCGCTTCCGCAGCGGCCGCGTTCGCGTAGTAGCGCACGTTCTCGCGCTTCGGCGCCGGCGCCGGGCATACCGGCCGGCAGTAGATGCCGGTGCTGGCGACGGCGGTGAAGAACAGGCCGTCGAAGCGCGCGTCGCGGCTGAGCCGGGCCTGTTCGCAGACGTGCGGGGCGGGCAGGGTGGGCAGTTCGTCCATGACTGCAGGCTAACACCGCCGCCGTGGCCGCACTCGCCGTTTTCGGACATCAATGGCGCAGGCTGGCTATCGTTGTCCGCGGCGCGGGCAGCGGCCTGCAAACGGGCCGGTCGGGACGGTACGCTCGACCGGCCTGGACATCAGTTCGCGTGATCGATCCACGCAGGCAGTGCACGTGTTTCGTTGCGGCATTTCACTTGATCGGCGCCATCAGGTGCTCGTACGGCGTGTCGGCCCACATCACGTACGGTGCCGCCGTATCCGGATCGGCGCTTTTCGGATAGTTCGCATAGAACGCCGGATCCGCGCCGACGATCATCACGTGCGGTCCGGTCTTGATCCAGTGATTGCTGCTGTCCGGTTTCTGCGCGTACGGGTCCGTATTGCTCGCGTCCGTGCCGCCGGCCAGCATGTACATCAAGCCGAGCTTGCCGGTCGGCGGCGTCTTCTTCGCCATGTACGCGTTGATCCATTCCAGCGCGTTCTGGTCCATGCACATCGGGTCCGGCCCCGGCGTGGACGGGTTGTCCGGCATGCAGGTGAACCCGTTCGTGCCCTTGCGCAACGTGCGCATCGTGCCATCCGCACCCATTGCCATGATCGTCGCGTCCTTCGCGACGCGTGCCGGCGCCGCGTGCATCGCGCTCGCGATCATTTGCGCATCGCTCATGGCCGGGTGTTCCGCGGCCCTCACGCCGCCTCCGACGGCGAACAGGGCAGCGGCGACGATGGCTCCGTTTTTCCAGCTCGGTTTTTTCAGGCCTGCGGTACGCATGACAACCTCCTCACAGTGACTTGTGACGGTCACGCCGGGGTTCCCGGCAGGAAGTCTGTGCCGGCGCCATGGCGCGGTCAATCGGCGCGCTGGCCGGGCCGGGCAGCGGTCCAGGACCGCCCGGGGCGTGCGTACCGGCCGGCACGGATCAGCGCGTGCCTGCGGCGGCCGGGCAATCGGGCCGGCGGCCGGCATGGAACGCGGCGACATCCGCGTCGCTCGCCGGCCGGCCGGCGTCGCCGCCGTCGAATACGACGCGCCAGGCGCCATCGCCGGCGCGGCGCCACACCGTCGCGAAGCGGCCGGCCACGTAACGCGGCGTCGCGCCCGGCGCCGGATTCTCGAACAGGTAAGCACCGCTGGAATACGCCAGCGTGCCGTCGCCCGAGGTCACGACCTGCTGCGGGTACCAGTCCACCCGCTGCGTCTTGCCCGCGATGAACGCGGCCCAGTGCTGCCGCACCGCGGCCAGCCCGCGCGTCGGCTGCGGCGTGTTCGCGTCGAAGATCGCGTCCGCCATGACGTGCTCGGCGAACGCCGCTGCGTCGTGTCGCTGCACGCTCTGCGCAAACGACAGCTCGCGCTGCCAGACCTGGCATGCGGGCGTACCCGCCGCCGGCGGCGCGGCAGCGAACGCGGCTGGCGCGCAGGCGATCCATAACGGCAACAGCAACAACCCGGCTCGGCGTGGCATCGGTGTTCTCCTCGTTCGTGGCGCGGTGCGGCAGCTTCCCGCGACAGCCGACGACGTGCCAGTGCCGCCTCGACGTCGGCCGAGCCTGCCCGACAGCACGCCGTCGCGGCGCTTCAGGCCGTGGTACAGCGCCGCCGCCATGTGCGCCAGGAACGTCAGGAACAGCAGCATCGCGAACCAAGTGTGCAGGTGGCGCAGCACGGCGAACGCGCCCGGGCTGGCCGGAAAGATCGGCGGCAGCCGCAACGACGTGCCCAGCAGCAGCGACAGGCGATCGAGCGCTCACGGAATCGGGCGTGAGCCCACCACCTCCCTGTACGAGCCGTCCGTGCGTTCGTCGTCAGCTGCCGGTGTTGCGCAGCAGGCCGTCCACTGCGCCGAGCAGGGCGCGGCGATCGTAGGGCTTGGCGAGAAACGCCACGTTTTCCGGGAAATAGGGGAAGCTGCTGCGGGGGTCGGCCGAGATCAGCATGATCCGGATCTGCCGATTCATCTGCGTGCGCTGCGCCAGCTCGATCCCATCGATGCCGCCGGGCATGTGGATGTCGCTTATCAGCAGGTCGATCGTGGCGTCGCTCAGCAGGAGCTTCAACGCCAGGGTGCCATTGGCGGTAGTGAGGACATGGTATCCCTCGGCCTCCAGTACGATGGTGGTGACCTCCCGCGCGCTGCGGTCGTCCTCGGCCAGCAGGATGGTCCTGTTCTGCACGTGGGTCATGGCTGATCTCGGCAGATGATGTCCGACCATGGCCTGCCTGGCGTAAACACGCAGTGAGGGGCGGATTGTGTCTATGCTAGGCCTCCTCGGCGGCCAGCCACGCATGAACGATCTCGAACGCTACCGGCAGTTGATTGGATTCTCCCTCGACGGTGTGCACGAGCTGGATGTGTGCGGCCGTGTCGTGTACATGAATGACAGCGGCTGTGCCGCGCTGGGCATCGCCGATCCGGTTGCCGCGATCGGCCAGCCGCTGGCCAGGTTCTGGCCCGAGCCGACGCATGCCGCGATCGAGGCGGCGCTGGTCGCCGCGCGCAACGGGCAGTCGATGCAATTCACCCAGATCCTGCCGTCGGCCAGCGGCGACGACGGCTGGTGGCTGGTCAGCGTGCATCCTTACCTGGATGCGGCTGGCCAGGTCGATGGCATCGCCGTGATCAGCCACGACATCAACGAACCGGTGCAGGCCAAGCTGGCGCTGGATCGGGTGATCCACGGCCTGCACAACCGGCTCAGCCTCAGCGAACTGGCTGGCGAAAACGGTGCCGCCCGCAACGAGGCGCTGGCCCGGCAACTGGCGCGTGCGCGGATATTCCAGCAGGAAGCGGCCGGTCGCGAGCACTCGCTGAAGCTGCAACTGGGCCTGGCCAGTGCGGCACAGGCGGTGGCGGAGCACGCCTCGCAGCAGGCGCAGAAGAACGAGGCGATCGGTCAGTTGGTGGCAGGTCTCTCGCATGACTTCGCCAACATGCTGCAGATAGCCATCGTGGCGTTGAGCAGCATCCAGGACGATCCAGGCAACCTCACCGCTACCCAGCGCCGCCTGCTCGGCTACAGCATGGACGGCGTGCAGCACGCAGCGGTGCTGGCCAAGCGGCTGCTGGCGTTTGCCCGCGTGCACCGCCATACAGCCGAGCCGGTGGAGCTGGTCGCGATCGTCCACGACATCGAGGGCTTCGCCCGCCACAGCCTGGGGGCCGGCATGGATTTCCAGGTCGAACCGGCCGGCGCGGAACTGACGACCCTGGGTGACAGGCATTCCATCGAACAGGCCTTCATCAACCTGTGCACCAACGCGCGCGACGCTTGCCACGGGCAGGGTGCGATCCGGGTTCGTCTCGGCGAGCTGACCGTCAGCGAAGCCGAGAACAGCACGCCGCGGCCGGCGGGCGATTACGTCACCCTGGCTGTCACCGACGATGGCAGCGGCATGGATGAAGCGGTGCGCGAGCGCCTGTTCGAGCCTTACTTCACCACCAAGGCCGAAGGCGCCGGTACTGGCCTGGGCCTGGCCCAGGTGTACGGGGTGGTGCGCCAGGTGGGTGGTTTTGTCGACGTGGAATCTGTGCCGGGCCACGGCACCACGATGACCATGGCATTCCCGCGCCTGCAGTTGCCAACGGCCGCCTGACCCGCCTGCGGCGGGTTCGACCCGTGCGGGTGCTGGCCTATACTCCGGAGTCTGTCTTATCGGAGTTTCCAGGCATGAACGCACCCACCCGCATCGACACCACCCGCACCATCCGCGCACCGCGCGGCAGCGAGCTTTCCTGCAAGAGCTGGCTCAGCGAAGCGCCGTTCCGCATGCTGCAGAACAACCTCGACCCCGAGGTGGCGGAGAACCCGGCCGAGCTGGTGGTGTACGGCGGCATCGGGCGGGCGGCGCGCAACTGGGAGTGCTTCGACGCGATCCTGAAAGCGCTGCGTGAATTGAACGACGACGAGACCCTGCTGGTGCAGTCCGGCAAGCCGGTCGGCGTGTTCCGCACGCATGCCGACGCGCCGCGCGTGCTGATCGCGAACTCCAACCTGGTGCCGCACTGGGCCACCTGGGAGCACTTCAACGAGCTGGATAAAAAGGGCCTGATGATGTACGGCCAGATGACCGCCGGCTCGTGGATCTACATCGGCTCGCAGGGCATCATCCAGGGCACCTACGAAACCTTCGTCGAGATGGGCCGGCAGAGCTACGGCGGCAAGCTCAAGGGCAAGTGGCTGCTCACTGCCGGCCTGGGCGGCATGGGCGGCGCGCAGCCGCTGGCCGCTTCGCTGGCCGGCATGTGCAGCCTCAACATCGAGTGCCAGCAGAGCCGCATCGACTTCCGCCTGAAGACCCGCTACGTCGACGAGCAGGCCAGCGACCTCGACGACGCGCTGGCGCGCATCGCGAAGTACACCAAGGCGGGTGAGGCGAAATCCATCGCGCTGCTCGGCAACGCCGCGGACGTGCTGCCGGAACTGGTGCGCCGCGGCGTGCGCCCCGACGCCGTCACCGACCAGACCAGCGCGCACGACCCGGTCAACGGCTACCTGCCGCAGGGCTGGACGCTGGAGCAGTGGTTCGAGCGCCGCAAGATCGACCCGGTCGGCACCGGGCGCGCCGCCAAGCTGTCCATGAAAACCCACGTCGAGGCGATGCTCGCGTTCCACGCGCAGGGCATCCCCACCTTCGACTACGGCAACAACATCCGCCAGATGGCCAAGGACGTCGGCTGCGAGAACGCGTTCGCGTTCCCCGGCTTCGTGCCCGCCTACGTGCGCCCGCTGTTCTGCCGCGGCATCGGCCCGTTCCGCTGGGCCGCGCTCTCCGGTGACCCGGAAGACATCTACAAGACCGACGCCAAGGTCAAGGAACTCATCCCCGACGACAAGCACCTGCACCACTGGCTGGACATGGCCAGGGAGCGCATCAGCTTCCAGGGCCTGCCGGCGCGTATCTGCTGGGTGGGGCTGGGCCTGCGCGACAAGCTGGGCCTGGCGTTCAACGAGATGGTGCGCAAGGGCGAGCTGAAGGCGCCGGTGGTGATCGGGCGCGATCACCTGGACTCCGGCTCGGTGGCGTCACCCAATCGCGAGACCGAGGCGATGAAGGACGGATCGGACGCGGTGTCCGACTGGCCGCTGCTCAACGCGATGCTCAACGTGGCCGGTGGCGCGACGTGGGTGTCGCTGCATCATGGCGGCGGGGTGGGGATGGGGTACTCGCAGCATTCCGGCGTGGTGATCGTGTGCGATGGCACGGCCGAGGCGGACAAGCGGATTGCGCGGGTGTTGTGGAACGATCCGGGGACTGGGGTGATGCGGCATGCGGATGCGGGGTATGAGATTGCTGTGGAGTGCGCGAAGGAGCAGGGGTTGAAGTTGCCGATGGTGTAACTGCCACGGACCCGTTTGCGGGCCATACGGCATTGCCGTATAGTTTCGTCGTGCGGAAAGGAGTCTGCCATGTACGAGTTCATCGAGTCGTCGGTGTTTGCACGGTACGTGGGCGACTACCTGACGGACGATGAGTACGCTGCGCTGCAGTGGTACCTGTCCGACCAGCCCGAGGCGGGCGACCTCATTCCGTCGTCGGGCGGTTGCCGCAAGCTTCGCTGGGGTGCCGGCGACAAGGGCAAGCGCGGCGGCGTGCGGGTGATCTACTACGGCGTTACCGCGCAGGGACAAATCTGGTTGCTCGCGATCTATGCCAAGTCGCGGCGGGAAAACCTCCCGGCGAATGTCATCCGGTTGCTCAAGGAGCAGGTGGTGAAGCCATGAAAAAACTCAGCAAGGCAATCCTCGAACGCGACGCCAGGCGCGACATCGGTGCCGAAGTGCTGGAGGCGATACGCGAGATCAAGGCCGGCGGCGGCCGGCGCTTCACGGTGCAGGTGACCGCCGCCACGGAGGCCCGCCTCAAACTCGGCCTGTCCCAGGCCGACTTCGCCGCGATGCTGGGCGTCTCCGCGCGCACCTTGCAGGATTGGGAGCAGGGCAGGCGCGAACCGAGCGGCGCGGCCAAGGCGCTGCTGAAAGTGGCGGTGGCGGCGCCGAAGACGGTGCGGAAGGTGCTGGCGGCGGCTTGAGTAAGTGAGCCTGACCCCATTCTTGCAGAAGCAGGCGCTCCCGGTTCTTCATCGGCGCGATGCTGCAGACAGATGTCGTGCTGGATGTGATTCGCCGGGAGTTGCGACGTATATCTCCCAACGTGCGCATCGATTCGTCGCAGATCAAGGACGTGCTGATCAACGAAGTCATCAAGCGCGATGTGCTTGAAGGCGACAAGGCGGACGAGGCGCGCAAGAAGGTCGCGAAGTCTGCAAACAAAATGTTGCGGGTGGCGTTGGTCAAGTCAGCGAAAGCGGTTGTCGCTGATGCTGCGGAAACGCCTTAAACGAACCTGACCCCATTTTCGAGGAGTAGGTAAAAGATTGACGAATCGAGGGGGCAGGCGATTTAACTTCCTTCGCCTCGGTTTTGGTTTTGGCTGAGCTGTGTTGGAACATGCGGGTTGGACAATCGTCCCGCCCACCCCCTAACTCCCCCATGCAAGGACGCCGCCATGCGTATCAGCAAGATCACCGTCGAGAACTTCCGCTCGATTGAGCGCGTTGAGCTGGCCGCCAATCGCTTTAATGTGCTGGCCGGCCAGAACAACCACGGCAAGACCAACCTCTTCGAGGCCATCGAGTGGTTCTACAACGGCTCTGGGAACCTCGACGACATTCGGTTCAAGCACCAGGCCGTCCGCGAAGTCACTGTTGAAATCGAGTATTCCGACATCCAAGCCGGCATCGCGGCTGTTATCAACGAGGCAACAAAGGCACGGTTCGAGAAGTTTGCCGATGGGCGAGATGTCATCAAGGTGAGGCGGACCACAGCGGAGGACCCATCGAAGCGACAGCTATGGGACGAAGCGAAGGGCGAGTGGACCCAGAAGAATTTTGCCGGCTTCGATAAGGCGTTCAACGATTGCGTGCCGCGCCTCCAATACGTTTCTACCCGCACGTCCCTCACCGAAGTCTCCAAGTGGGGCAAGAAGACGCCCATCGGCGAAATGTTGTCCGGGGTGCTCAACGCTATCTTGGAGAAAAGCGAGAAATATCGTCAGTTTAAGGAGAAGTTCGACGAACTGTTCACGCATGAGCAGTCGGAGGTAAGGCAGGAACTCGACCGCCTTGCTGGGAAGGTGAAGGACCACTTGGAGCAGCAATTTCCGGAATGTAGCAAGGTCGGATTCAGCGTGAAACCGCCTATGTTTGATGAATTGTTGAAGTCTTTCGAAACATCGGTCGACGATGGCATCGAGACCTCCGCCGAGGAGAAGGGCGATGGCATGCAACGCGCCCTCATGCTCGCTATCTTAAAGGCCTACTCCGACCATCGCCGTGAGAGCGATGAACTGGGCAAACGGTTCCTGTTCCTCATCGATGAAGCCGAGCTTCATCTCCACCCGACTGCTCAGCGCCAACTCAAGCTGGCCCTGATGGATCTGGTCAAGAACGGCGACCAGGTCTTCATCAACACCCACTCGTCGGTGCTGGTGACCGACGAGGACAACGATCAGACGCTCTGGCAGGTTGAGAAGGTCGATGGCGCGACAAGCATCAAAAAGATTGAAGGGCGTGACAAGCCGGAACTGATCTATGAACTTCTGGGCGGCTCACCGGCAGATCTCCTCTTCCCCAGAAACTTCCTGGTGGTGGAAGGGGCATCCGAAGACATCCTTTTGGGGCTCGTGGTGCGACGTTTCTACATCGACAAGCCGCAGACGAAGATCATCAGGGCGGAGGGCGACCACTTCCGACAAAAGCGCTCAATGGATGCCATCAATGTAGCGTTTGTCCCGTTGTCACAAACTCCGGTGTATAGCGAGCGACTGATTGTTCTTTGCGACCAGCCGACGCCTGAGAGGAAAAACGATTTCGACGAATTCATGCGTGCATATGCGAGGCACGAGCAGAACGGCCAGTTTGTCGTCGCCCCGACTCATTCGCTGGAGGAGAGTTATCCAGAGCCTTGGCGAAAGACCGCTGACCAAGTGAGAGCGATGTCAGGGAGAGCCAAAACCGATCTCGCGGAGCTGGTGGGGCAAAACATCACCCAGACGCAGTTCGAGAATGAGATGGCTCACGCCTTTGCGGCGCTGGCGAAGGCATGGGAGAAAGCCCACAGCTAGGTTGTTGGGAACCGAAACAGCGTGGAAAGGTGTCCGGAACGGGGTCAGGTTCACTTTCGGTGAGGATATAAGTGAACCTGACTCCGTTCGTTGCCGTTCGTTGGGTGACCACTAGATAGGGGCGTCGAGATGAATCGCAAACTGCGGTGGATGTGCTTTTGGATACTTCTTGGATTCGGTTCGTCGGTTTTGGCCGGCGCGCGACCACGCCCCTGGGCCAGCATGCTTCTTTCGGGCTATGTGGATATCAATCCCGATGGCGGCGTGCGCGAATACGCGCTGGATAACCCGGGGAAGATTCCGTCGGTGGTGCAGGGTGTGATCAAGCAAGCCGTGCAGGGCTGGCGCTTCAAGGTGGATGTCGCTGGCAAGGTGATCGCCCGCGCCAAGATGAGCTTGCGCGTGGTGGCCAAACCAGTAGACAAGACGGAGTTTTCGATCAGTGTCGAAGGCGTGCAGTTCACCGACGACTCCGCGGCACCCGGGGAAGAGGTGACCGAACATTCCACTATCCGACCCTCCTACCCGAAAGATGCCATCGATGAGCGCACTGCGGCCACCGTCTACGTGCTGGTGCAAGTCGGGCGCGATGGGCACGTACTGAATGCGGGCGCGGAGCAGGTGAACTTTACGCTGGACTGTCCTCCGTCAAGTCGCCATGGTCTGGAGAACCAGTTTGCTCATGCCAGCGAGTTGGCGATCCGCAAGTGGACCTTCGACGTGCCGACCAGGGGGCCGCAGGCTGCCGCGCCCTACTGGTACGCACGTATCCCGGTGACTTATTCGCTCACCGGCGCTGGCACGCCGAGGAGCTCGGAGGAGTACGGCGCCTGGCACCCTTACATTCCCGGCCCTCGCCGTTCGCTGCCTTGGGTCAATGACCGGGGCGTGATGGCTTCCGCCCCGGATGCCACCCCGGGCGATCAACCCGTGTTGCTCGGCGGGCCATTGCAGCTAGTCAATTGAGTACGACTGCGAGCACAGGACGTGCTCGCGGCCACAACGGGGTGGCCAAAAGGAATTAAAGGGACGTGGCAGATTAAATCTGGTCAGTCGGGTAGCAAGCGAGCCCATTCGAAACCGGGGGGAGTTGAGCTTGGCTAACCATCTCCGTCTCCACTGCTGCCTTCTTCCCACGGCTACTTGACCCGGCGAACCTCCTGCGGCCAGCCGCAGGCTTCGGCCAATTTGCCGGCCCAGTGCCTTGCTGCCTGCTCGTCGGCCACGTCGATCACGGCGAATCCGCCCAGGAACTGGGGGTTCCGCACGTACGGCCCCTCGGTGAAGGTCAGCGTGCCGCTGGTGGCATCCGCGATGAAGGCGTTTTCCGGGTCTTCCTCCAGACCCCCGGCGAACACGTAGGCGCCAGCCGCCTTCATGTCGTCCACGACCGCGCGTGCAAGCGGACCGCGCGCGGCGAACCACGCCTCGGTGTGGTCGCCGACCCACGCCTAGTTGAAGTAGATGATGTACTTGCTCATGCCATGCTCCGGGGCTGCGCAGCCCCAGTGGCTGCCATTCGCCTCACGACGAACGGGCGAATCGCGATTCGACAAAACAAGGAAAAAAGGTCGGCGACGGCTGGCCTACGACCACCGCCACTGGCAGCCTACGACAGGGGCGTGCCGTATAAATTTAGCGATGCGCAGCAACTGCTCGAAGACTTCTTCGCTGACGTGGACCATGTACTCGAGGAGACGAAGTCAGAAGAGAACGACCATCGGCATCGCGTCCCAGCAAGCGATCCGTGCCCGCGCCCTGGCCGTCGCCCGCGGCGACCACCGGCCGCGCCCCGATGAGCCGAAGATCTGGTTCACCTCCATGCGCTCGCTGGCCGAGGTGCTTTCGGACGACAACTGAGCCTTGCTGCGCGTCATCCGGGAACGGAAGCCCGAGAAAAGGTCTCAGGGGGCGATTTACCAGGGACGATTTTCCAAGCACCACTCAGTCTGTAAATTGTCTCTGGCGCCATTCCTTCCTGCTTTCAGGAGAGGAACTTCACCAGCAATTGTCGCTTCGATTCGGGCAGCTTGCGGAATGCATCGAGTAAGTGGCCTTCGTTGTCGCTCAGGCGACGATAAAGGGCGCCGGTTTCCCCCACGCCCGGCGCAAGGGGGCCTCGTCCGGTGGCGAGCCATTCCAGGTTGACGTCGAAATCCTTGGCCAGTTCGATGATGCGCGGGAGCTCGGGCAGGGCGAGGCCGGTGAGCCACTTGCGGGCGGTTTCCCGCGATACCGCGTAGCGGGCGGCCAGGGCACTTGTCCTTCCGCGCCCAGGAACAAAATCGGTCCGGTCCAGCGCCTTGCGCAGGCGGTTCGCGAAGTGCTCGTAGGGTGCTGCCATTCCAATTCCTGGTTGTCGCATCGTCCCCGCGCTTGCGCGCGGCGAGGCTTGGCAAGTGCGGTCCATTGTTGCGCACGCGCATTTGCGGATATGCCATTTATGGTTGTTGACATGAGCAATTTATAGTTGGATTATGGCCATGGATGGCGGGGGTGATAACGGGCGTCGGAATGCATTTGTTGAAGGAAGGGGCGTAGAGCCGACTCTGCCCCTGTTTCCCTGACTCCTGCTTCCGACGGCATTTCATGGAACGAGGAGGCGACCATGTCGACGTTCGATTCGGATGATCTGGGAACGACGGGCTATTTCCTGCCGGAGGACAGCCAGCTGCGGCTGAAGCAGCTACGCGAGTACGTGGGGTTTCTGACCAATTTGGCGCGACCGCGCAGGCCGGACGAGGACCGGGAATGGTTCTCGGAGATTCGCCCGGGCGAGGTGGCGATCTGCCTGGAACTGCTGGAGGAGCAGATCGCTCAGGTGCTGGACGAACTCTCGTGGCCGGCAGAACTTGGCGAGAGGGCGGCAGCAGGCGAGGTCGATGCGGACGCGGAGACTTGCACGCAAGCCGCAGCACCGGATGCCGCCGAGCCGGTGAAGGATGAAGCCGGCAATCGCTTCCTCTTCGGCGTCACCCTGGATCAGGTCGACGAGATCAACCTGCTGCTCGCTAGCCTCCGGGCCCTTGGCAATGTGGTGACCTGCAGCGATCACGCCGAGTTGTCCGACGTCACGCTGTCGATCATGGGCGATGCCATCGTCCGCGACGTGGAGAAGCTGCGAGACATCAACAGAGACGTGAATGCGCAGGAGCTGGAGCCCTCGCACCGGACGAAACCCGGTGTGCGTGAAGAGTGGGCCACCTACCTTGCGCTGCCCGCGCGTTTGCCCCTGGGCAGCGCGTCGCACGTCGTGCGGCAGCATCCAACCTGGCAGTAGCCGGGAGTCGCGGCGATCGCTTGCCAGATCGTGCTTTACGCCAGGGCGACACTGGACGTCGCCACCTGGGGCGCCGAGCTGGCCGTGGGGGTAGGGCGGGGCGGATCTATATCGTGGAGCAGAAACCGGGACGGAGAAAGTTAAGGTGAACTGACTACCTCACCCCGGTTTTCCGGTTTTCGCTGACCCAGGTTTTCGGACTCCGGTTTTCGGTCGTACGAATTGGCGCTCAATCGGCGTCGCCGTCGCCGTCGCCGCCGTGTTTCTGCACGGCTGCCGTGGAGGGGCTGGCAGCGCCGCTGCCCGTGGGGGCGCCTTGCCATTGCAGCCACCAGAATCCCAGCACGCCCGCCAGCAGCAGGACGGCCACCGTCCGCCATGGGCTGCGCACGCCGTCCGCGGGCTGGCCGGACTTGCGCCCGGTGATCATGGCGCGCACCAGGTTTTCGCGATGCAGCCAGCTGGCCACCACCACGCCGGCAATGTGCACGCCCACCATCAGCAGCATCAGGTTGGCAGCCGCCTCATGGGCTTCTGCCACCCATTCGCCGGCCAGGTCGTTGTACGTGGTCCAGCCCGACGCCGCGATGACCACGGTCAGGCCCAGCAGGGCCAGGATGGCCAGCGCACCGGCCGGGTTGTGTCCGGTGTGGTGTTCCGGCCGACCTTGCAGCAGGACGCGCACGTAGCGGGCAACGGCCCGGGGGCCGCGCACGAAGGTGGAAAAGCGCGCGTAGCGCGTGCCCAGCAGGCCCCAAACGATGCGAAAGGCCACCAGGCCGGCCATGGTGTAGCCCAGGGTGACGTGCAGCAGGCGCCAGTGTTCGCTCTCGGCCGACAAGTAGGCGCCGGCAAAACTCAGCACCATGAGCCAGTGGAAGACGCGAACCGGTGCGTCCCAGACCAGGATCGGGGCGGCAGCCGGCGTGTGCGTGACGGCGGGCACGGCTTCCTCAACGGGGGATGCGGACATTGTCTTCATTGAAGTCTCCCTTGTCGGCCGTGGTGTGGCAGGCGATGCAGTTCGATGCGCTCTTGATCGAGGCGCGTTTCCAGGTGGCGGCAGATACCTCGTCATGCTTGTGGATGAACCAGGCGGTGCGCGTGATGCGATCCTGTGGCGGCTCTTCGCGAACGCGCTTGTAGGTGCCGGCATGCGCGTTGATCCAGCCCGACAGTTCCTTAACCGTAGCCGGATCCAGCGAGGCGTCCGTGCCGAAGTGGTTGGGCAGGTTGTTCATGATCCGGTTCCACGACGCCGCCGGCATGAGGCTGGGAGGGTAGGCCACGTGGCAGGCGGAGCATTCTTCCTTGTATTTGGGTGTCAGGGGCACCATGCGACCGTTGCCGTCCGCCAGGACCGGCAGGGCCGGCAGGGCAAAGCCACTGGCGGCGAGCAGCGCCAAGGCAAGTCGGCCGATCCGGGTGTGTAGTGGGTATGGCATGGAATCCTCCGTGAGAGTGAATGGAAATGCAGGTCTTCAGGGCTTGAGCGTCATCAGCCAGCTCAGCACATCGGCTTTTTCGCCGGCGGTGCATTCACGGCTCAGCACGTCTTTGCAGTTGCGGCGAAACCATTTCTCGGTTTTGGCCGGATCGGTAAAGCGCTCGGGATTGAAGGCCGGCGCCATGGCGCCTATGGTCTTTCCGGTGGAGGCGTGCTTGCCGGCCTGGATGGGGACGGCGCCGTGGCAGGAGGAGCAGCTCCACTCGCCACCGTGCTTGTTGGTGAACAGTTGCTGCCCGCGGGCGGGCGAGGCGGGAGCCCCGGCCTGGGCCGTATAACCGGCCAATTGCTCGGCGGGCGTGACGGCCCGGGCGGCGGGCGCGAGGGCGGCACAGGCCAGCGTCAGGGCTGCGAGCGCGCGCGGAAAAGTGGCGGACAGAGAGAACAGGTTCATGGCAACTCCTTTTTTGACAAGGGTGCCGCCGGGTTCTTAGGGTTTTCTTAAGCGGCCATGGACACCCTCAGTCTCGCTTAAGCCGGGAGGGCCAATATCCAGGCATTCACCAGCAACCCCAGGGAACTCTCTGTGCACACCTACCCCCTATCGCTTCATGCGCCAGTATTTCGACGTGGTTCGCGCCGCGTTGGTGCCCGTTGTCCTGACGACCTTTCTGTCGGTTCCGGTCAGCCTGGGCGGCCATCCGGGCGAGTTCCCGGCAGTTGCCGCACAGAGTGATCGCCACATGAGCTGATCGGCGCCGCGTCTCGTAGCGCCGTGGAGTCCGCACGGCTGGGTCGTGTGTCCATTTGTCCTTAATCCGGGGCGCAAATCGGCGTGAACGCCGAATGCGCGTTTGCCTACCCCACTGCCTTGTTGCCATGAATTTCATTGAACTTCCTGATGACCCCGAAGACACGCAACACTGCCCCGAGGAG
The DNA here is from genome assembly GCA_024711345.1 of Rhodanobacter sp. Taxonomy (GTDB): domain Bacteria; phylum Pseudomonadota; class Gammaproteobacteria; order Xanthomonadales; family Rhodanobacteraceae; genus Rhodanobacter. Next base: position 76,924 of record JANJTA010000038.1, read on the forward strand.
CGCGCGGCGGCGGCGTCGCGCAGCACCTGGGTCAGCGTCGGCGTAAATCTGGCGCTGACCGCCACGCAGATCGTGGTGGGCGTGTTCGCCAAGTCGCAGGGCCTGATCGCCGACGGTATCCATTCGCTGTCCGACCTGGTGGCGGACTTCGTCGTGCTGTTCGCTGGCCACTACAGCAAGAAGGACGCTGACGAGGACTACCCTTACGGCCACCAGCGTTTTGAGACGGCGGCGTCGCTCGTGCTGGGCAGCCTGCTGCTGGCCGTGGGTCTGGGCATGCTGTGGTCGGCCTTTCGCAAGCTGGAGGCGCCGGAAACCGTGCAGCAGGTGCATGTGGTCGCCCTGTGGGTGGCCGGGGGTGCCCTGGTGGCGAAGGAAACGCTGTTTCGCTACATGCTGTCCGTGGCCAAGCGGGTGAAGTCCAGCATGCTGGTGGCCAATGCTTGGCACGCCCGTTCCGACGCGGCATCGTCACTGGTGGTGGGCGTGGGCATTGCCGGCAACCTGGCGGGCTACCCCATTCTGGACCCCATTGCCGCGCTGATCGTGGGTCTCATGGTGACCAGAATGGGCTGGGAGTTTGCCCGGGATGCCCTGCATGACCTGATGGATCGGGCAGTGGACGAGCAGGAAGTGCAGGCCATTCGCCAGACGCTGCTGGAAACCCCCGGTATCAGCGGCGTGCACGACGTGCGTACCCGCAAGATGGGAGACATGATCGTGGTGGATGCGCACCTGGAGGTGGAGGCGTCCATCAGCGTGGAAGCGGGGCACGACATTGCGGTGGCGGCCCGCCAGCGGGTGCTGCAGCGCCACCGGGTTCTCAACCTGATGACCCACGTGGACCCGTGGAAGCGCCCTGAACCGCCCAGGGTTCCGTAGACACTCAGGACCTTCGTTGCGCGTAGCGCCGCTCGGGGATAAGGGGACGGAGGCAATCAAATCCGGAGAACTGCCCGATCCCTTTTCTTCAGCCGACGTCCCCCCGCCTTGAGTAGCGGGGGGACGTCGCGCGAACTGGGTGCAAGGGCGAGGGTTTGGCGAGCGCCTCTATCGCATTGCCGCTTGCCCCTTCCGAAGGCTCAGAACTGGTAGCCAACGCCGAGGCCGATGCCGTTCGCGCTGAGATGGATGACGTTGCCGTCTTCCCGGCTGCGTTCGTCCTGCCCGAGATAGCGATGGACGACGTAGGCGACCGCCTGCCAGTGCGGTGCGAACTTGTACTCCAGGCCCAGTTCCTCTTCCTCATGGGTCTGAGCGAGCCGCACCTCGCCTCCTTCGGTGCGCAGGCTGTTGACCCAGGGCAGCCGTCCCAGCGCGACGTCTGCCGTGAGCTTCAGCGCGTCGGTCAACGGATAGCGCAAGTGCAGGCCCAGCGTGGGCACGGGAAGCTCCTGCACATAGAAGTCCTCCTTCAACTCGTGACCGGCGCTGTCGGCGGCGATGCTGCCGTCGAGCCGGAAGTTGAGCATCACGTAGGTCGCGCCCACGCTGCCCCACAAGCGGCCGCCATGGCCGAAGCCGGCCAGCCGGTGCCAGTACGACGCGTCGAACGCGACGAAATCCTGGAAACGGGTGACGGTGTCCAGGCGCCCGGGAGCGATGGTGGTGCCGTTGTAATACGCCGGCGTGCCGATCAGCGCGTGGCCGCTCAGCCGGCTGGTGGAAAACCCGAAGTGCAGCTCGCTGGCGTCGGAAAGCGGCTTCCAGGCGTCCAGCCTGAGGGTCTGCATATGGTCGACGCCAAGACCGTCGTGGATCGGCAGCTGCGTGCCCTCGATGGCGTTTTCCCGCACGCGGACCCAGCCGCCGGGCACGGCTTGTTCGGCGCGGACCGCCACATGCCAGCTGTCGTCGTCGGCGTGCGCGGGAAGGCTGATCAGTCCGGCGGCCCCGGCCAGCAAGGCGGCGCTGCCCAGGATGGACCGCGGAAAGGATTTCGTTCTGAACATGGCGGCGCGGCACGGGGATTGGAAGCCACCTCGACCCGATACGGATGCCCTGAACCCGAGGCGCCAGTCTACTCTCGCTTTCCGGCCCGGGGTTTCGCCGACCACCGAGTTTTTCTCCACCGCCGGGCTGGCGAGCTTGCCGCGCCGGGTTTTTTTCCCGGCTGCCGCAGCCAGTTTCTTCGGCAACCGAGTCCTGTTGCCGGCGACTGCGGATTGTGTTCGGTCCACCTGTTCACTCCACTCGAATCCGGCTATCGTTCCGGGCCTTGTCGGGGGCAGTAGCGAATCGCACGAAGTTGCAGACGCGCGCGCAACTACGTGCGCTGGGGGAGTGATTGCGCGATGGACGTGTTCGACGGGGTGGGGCCGTCGTCGATCGGGTGTGGCCATGGTCAGCAGGGGATCTGAAGCATGCCGATTCATACCGTGGACGTGCGCGTCGAAAAGCAGGAGGAGCATGAGGCGTGCTGGGCGGCAGTTCAGGGCAAGCCCATCCCGTGGCGGCATGCGGTGCTGATCTACCAGTGCGACACCACGCGCCGCGTCTGCTGGATCCGCGATCCCGCTCTGGGCGGCGGCAAGGCGTCGCTGGCCGACAGGCTGGTGACGTTCGACGAGCTGGCGTCCGGGTTCGTGTACATGAACAAGAAGGATTTCGGCCCCAAGACCAGGGCGTTGCTCGGCATGTCCGATGGCGTGCTGACGGCGCGCGCCTTCAAGCTGGTCGTGCCGGCCAAATGAGGACGCCCGCGACATCCGCGCCGTCGCGGTTCGTTCCCCCCTGGAATTTCCTGCCGTCAGGGGCGAGCGAAGTTTGGGGGAAGAACGACGGCGCAAATGTTTTCTTCGCTGCGAATCAGGATCGCCGGAACGACCGGTCCTGACAAATCAAACCCGGCTTTCAGCAGGAGGCTCCATGCGGCTCACGATCGTGCTGGCGAAAATTGTCTACGGTACCGATGACACCCAACTGGGCGCCTATGCGCACGCGCGGGGGATAACGCTGCCCGCTTCTCCGGTCGTGGCGACGCTGAGCGGCGAGCAGTTCGTCAGGTTCAAGTGTGCCGGGCGCCGACATGGGCAGGGCAGTCTGAAGGAGGTGCGCGATCCGTTGACGAACAACCTGCTGTTTTCCTTTCAGCGGAAGGACCGGACCACCAGCGGCGAGCTCGAGAAGTGGGATACCGGAGCGTACAAAACCCTGGTGTCCCGGGTGGCGCCGTGGGGCGCCGGCGGGTTGACCAACCGCGATCATCTGCTGGCGGATTCCATCAACCAGTACATGTATTCGCACGGAACCAATCCCTATGCCGTCGGTTCGTCCGGCGAGCTGAAAAGGGAAGGTTTGGCGGTGACGGTATCCGGGCACCACCACCGCAAGGCGAGCGAGACCTACGGCGGAAGGGTGCACGCCATCAAGGCGCATCATGCCTCCAATCCGACCGCGGGTTCGCTCTCGGAAATGGACGCCATGCTGGGTTACAAGCAGGACCCGGCAAACCGGAAGACGCCGGGCAAGGCGCATTCGACGCTGCGCATCGAGATGGTCGGCGCCTATTGCTACCTCTACAAGATGCTGGTCGAGAAGACGGTTATCCACGCGGATCCGTCGATCGACAAGATGCTGATGGATTATCTGGTTTCGGCGGCTGCCTCGGACGACGGCTGGTGGCGGATCAATCCTGACGGCGTCGGGTACGTGGCAACCAGCAGCCAGGTGACGGGTTCCGGCACCAAGTGGAAGATCTGAAGGTGCTGCCGGCAGTTTTGTAAAAGTGCCAGGGCGGTTTCGCCGGCGGCTTGCCGTCACCGCCCCTGAAATTCTGCGCATTATTGGAGCAAACACGAATGACGATCGTCGTCGGCCAGGATGATTTCGCGCTCATAAAGCAGGCAAGCACAAGTTCCGCTGCATCTTGATGGCGGACTTCAAGCAACACGGTGAAGCGAATATTCCCGATTTCAAGAATAAAACGGAGCATGACACCCCGCGTTTCGCCACCCACTTTGACGACGGGGCGGTCAAAGCCACGAAAGTGGGCTGCTGCGTTCTGCTGTAGGGGTCTCGAGAAGCCTCCCGGAAGATGGGATAACCCGACATGGGGCCTGGTTCACTTCCTGCCGGCAAGCCCCGCTGGCTCCGTTCGTGACCGTCGGAGCACAGACTGCCCCACGCCGCCTGTCACCGGCGCGGCAATCCCGATCCATTGATGCTGGTCAATTGACGATCGGGGGCAGCTGCTAGGCTTGGCTCACCTGCTGGATGACGGAGCATGCCATGGCACCGACCCATGCACCCTCAAGCGAAGGCTGGAACGAGAAGCTCGCGGACGGCACGGCCGTGCGGATCCGCTCGATCAACGAGCAGGATGCGGAGCTCGAACTGGAGTTTCTCAACCACCTGTCGCCCGCGTTCCGCAGTTCGCGCTTTCTCGGCCTGGTCCGCGACCCGACGCCGGAGGTGGCGCGCGAGCTCACCCGTCTCGACCCGGCCTGTGCCGTGGGCTTCATCGCGCTGATCCCGCACGAGGGGCGCGAGCGGGAGATCGGCGCAGCGCAGTTTCATGTCAATGCTGCCGGCGACCGCTGCGACGCTTCGCTCACGGTGAGCGGCGAATGGCGCAAGCGCGGTGTCGGTTCGCTGCTGATGCGCCATCTGATCGCCGCGGCCAGGGCGCGCGGCATCCGGCACATGTACGCCTACGCGCCGAGCCGCTCCGGCGGCGGCGATCGCCTCGCGGCGCACATCGGCTTCCAGCGCCGCCTGGATCCGCGCGATCCGGCCACGGTGATCTACGACCTGAGCCTGGAATAGCCAGCGGCCAGCGGGGCGCGGCCATCGGACCTGGCCGACGGTATCCGGCGGTCGTGCCGAAAGGGCGGGTGTGGCGGGTCACGCCCTTTTCAGCGGTCCCGGCGGCCGCGGGGACTGGAAGCGCCGCGCCGTCGCTCACTCCACCAGCGCAGCAGGCCGTACGACAGGCGGGTCTTTTCCTGGCCGACCGGCAGGTCGGCATGGGCGAAGATCCACGACGATTTGCTGAACGCGATCTGCTGGGCCGGGTAGACGCTGCGGTGGCCGATGATCAGGTAAGCGGCGACGCAGGCGCCGGCCACGTACAGCGTCGAATCGGCGCCGAACAGCTCGATGCCCATCAAGATGGCGGCGATCGGCGCGTTGGACGCCGCGGCGACCACGGCTACCAGCCCTACCGCCGCCCCCAGCGCCGGCGCCAGCCCGAACAGATGCGCGAACGCGCCACCAAGCACGGCACCGATCACGAACTGCGGGGTCACGATGCCGCCGTAGAAACCCGAGCCCAGCGTGATCGCCACCAGCAACGCTTTCCACAGGAAACCCAGGTACGGCATCGTCTCGCCGTGCAGGGCACGCTCCATGATCGGCAGGCTCAGCCCGAGGTAGTCGGACGGCACGACCATGATCAGCAGCGACAGCACCACGCCGCCCAGCAGCGGCACCAGCGGCGGCCACAGCGCGTAGCGGTCGCGCAGGCGCCCGAACAGCCGTTTCGCCTGCTGCAGCAGCTCGACGAATACCCACGCCGCCGCGCCGCACAGGATGCCGATCAGCACGGTCTTCAGGAAGAGCAACTCGGTGAAGTCGCTGACGAAGGCGATGTGGTAGACGGGGTAGGGCACGCCCAGGTATTTGCTGACCTGGAACGCGGTGACGCCGGCCACGATGCCGGGGAACAGGAAATCGTGGCGGATGCGGCCGATAGCCAGCATCTCCACGCCGTAGATGGCGCCGGCGATCGGGGTGCCGAACACGCTGGCGAAGCCGGCGCTGACCCCGCACGCCAGCAGCCGCTTGCGCAGCTCGGGGTTCAGGTGCAGCACCCGGCCGATGCCGGCGGCCAGGCTGGCGCCGATGTGCGAGCACGGCCCTTCCTTGCCGGCCGAGCCGCCGCAGCCCAGGGTGATCAGCGCGGCGAGCGGCTTCACCCACAGGGTCCGGAACGGCATCCTGCCGCGTTGCTCGTTCACCGCCACGATCGGCGAGTCGCTGTAGCCGCTGCGGCTCAGCCGGTAGCCGTAATGCAGCAACAAGCCGTTGGCGAGCCCGCCGAGCATCAACAGGCTCATCTGCCACCCCAGCGGCACCGCGTAGACGCGGCCCTCGGTGGCGAACAGGAAGCGCAGGAAGATGCTGCAACCCACGCCGACCACGGCGCCGGTCAGCATCGACAACGCCAGCCATTGCACCACGGTCGCCAGCATCACGAGGGGTTCGGCAAGGCGTAGGCGTGGCATGGGCGGGGCACTGAGCCAGGGGATGAAGGTTTGCAAGTATAGGGATGTGCGGCGTCAGGGCCACCGGCGCGGGCACGGTCGCGCCGGTTTCCCATGACGCAGGGTGTCGAAGGAGCGCGGTCAGGGCGTCCGCCGCGAGGTGGCCGCGGCGCGCCGGAACGGCTCCAGCTCGACTTCGAAATAGCGATGGCCGGCCAGGCTGGCCGCCTGGCTGGCACGGGGGTCGAGCCACTGGTCGAAATCGGCGAGCGCGGCGAGGTAGCCCGGGTCGATCTGCTCCAGCGCCCGGCCCACGTTGTCGTCGACCAGCACCACGTCGCGGTCGCGCGGTGCATAGGCACTCATTTTGGCCGAACGGTTCACGCACTGGCCCATCACCGTCGGCAGCTGGAATTGCTGCGGCCCCATGCTGGTCGAGATCACCGGTCCCAGCGCGATGGTGACGCGCAGCTTGATCGCATCGGCGAGATCCTGCGCCACGCCGTGCCAGTGCGACGACTTGAAGCTGCGGAATTCGTCGACCAGTTCGGCGGCAACGCACATCGCCCGCAGCGCCGGGTTGCCCAGCGGAGCGCGCGTGTCGGCCTCGTCGTAGTGGAAGCGGATGAGCACGCCGTCGCCGTTGAATTTCTCCAGCACGCCGCCGAACGGGTTCGCCCGCTTGTAGATGTTGCGACTGAAGCGGTTGATCAGGCGCGCCACCTCGATCAGCGGCATCTCGCGATACAGCGCCGAGGACTGGGTCAGGTCCACGTACATGATCACCGCGTTTTCCAGATCCAGCTCGCCCTGCAGGCCGAGGAAGCGCAGCGCGTCCGGGTTGGACTGGAAGTAGTGCAGCTTGCCCGCCATGCCGGTGTCGTCGACTTCCTGCAGCGCCTCGGCCAGCAGTTGCCGGTCCTCGCCGCGGAAGCCTTGTTCATCGACTTCGTAGGTGCGGCCGGGCACGGTCTTGTTGAAGAACTGCGCCACGCCCACCGGCCGGCCTTGCCAGCGCACCGGCGACACCAGCGTGCTGACCGGCACGAAGCCGGACTGCTTGTCGTACGACGGCACGTGGCGGACGTTGCGCTGCAGGTTGTTGACGGTGATCGGCGTGCCCTTGTTCCAGCACTCGCCCACCACGGTCCACGCTTCGACCAGCTTCATCTTCAGGATCGCCGCCGTCGCGGCGGGTTCGATATTCCATGCCGCGACGAAAGCGAAGCTGCGCGGTGCGCTGCCGCGCTCGTCGCCGGCATTGAAAAGCGGGATGTACAGCGAGGCTGCCTGCACCTGCATGGCCTGCGCCAGCCGTTCCAGCATCTCGCCAAGCTGGCTGCGCAGCCGGGTCAGGTCGCGATGCGCCGGCACCGCATCCTGTTCGGCGCTCTGCGCACGCGCCTGGGCCTTGTCCAGCTCGGCCCGCACGCGAGCCAGTTCGGCATCCTTGATCTTCAGCTCGGTGTCTTTGCCGGCCACCACCTTGTCGTGGTACAGCTTGGCCAGCGTGGCGATGCCCAGCGCGCCGACGAAGGCACCGGCCATCTTGGCGTATTCGATCCACTCGACCATGGCACGCCCTCCGCCTTCCCCGGCGTCTTCCGCGAACAGGGGCGTGCCTTCCTCGAACGCCCTGCTCCGGAATTCGACTCTGCCGCGGGTTTCCGTTGTGGACCCGGATCGGGGAAGGAAAAGACTACGCCTCCGCCTTCGGCGCACAAGTGCAGGCGAAGTGTCCTCGAAGCGTGCGCCTTCCTGGAGCGCCGGATTGGCGGGCGCCGAAGCGGGGTGTCGGTTTCGCCGTCGGGCCGGAATGTCGGCGTGTTCAGCCCGGCTGGTCGCCCGGGGGAATCGCTGCCGGGTCCATCCAGAACGGTTCCCACACGTGCCCGTCGGGATCGGCCAGGCTGCGGCTGTACATGAAGCCGAGGTCCTGCGTGGGGTTGACGTCGGCGGTTCCGCCCTTGGCGGCTGCCTCGATCATGGCGTCGACGGCGGCGCGGTCGGGCAGCGAAATCGCCAGCGCGACTTCGCTGGAGCCTGCGGGCGGGAGCGGGCGATCCGTGAAAGTGCGCCACTTGGCGTGGGTGAGCAGCATGACGTAAATGGCCTCGCTCCATACCATGCACGCCGCCGTTTCATCGCTGAAGCGAGCGTTGTTGTCGAAGCCCAGCGATCGGTAGAAGTCCATGGACGCACGGAGATTGCCGACGGGGAGGTTCACGAAAATCATGCGGGACACGGCGAAGATCCTTCAGCAGGTGGAAAGGGGACAAGGCATGCGTGCTGCCTTCCCTGCGACGAACGGCAGGCGGCGTTTTCGACGTGGGCGAACGAAGGGTTGAAATCTGCGGGCCGGCTGCGGCCGGAAACCGCAGCGGCCCTCAGCCAGCCGGATGCGCGCCGGTGAACACGGCCAGCTGCGCGGCGAAGGCGCGCCGATAGGCCGGCCGCGCTTCGGCGCGGGCGACGTAGGCGGCGAGGTTCGGGTAGTCGTCCAGCAGGCCCGAGGGCTTCAGCCGCTGCAGCGTGTGCACCATCATGAGGTCGCCCGCGCTGAACGCGCCGTCGAGCCAGTCGGCGTCGCCCAGGCGAACGGCAAGGTCGTCCAGCCGGGCGCGGATGCGATCCTTGATGAGCGGCAGGCGTTCCGCGCTCCAGGGCTTGTCGCCTTCGGCAAACTTCGCGGTCTGCAGTTCGAGGATCGGCGGCTCCACCGTGTTGAGCGCGGCGAACATCCACATGACGGCGCGCGCCCGCGCGTTCGCGTCGTGCGGCAGCAGGCCGGCATGGCGCTGCGCGATGTGCAGCACGATGGCGCCGGACTCGAACAGCGCGAGCTCGCCTTCCTCGTAGGTGGGAATCTGCCCGAACGGGTGCAGCGCGCGGTGCGCGGGTTCCTTCATCGCCTTGAACGACACCAGGCGAACCTCGTAAGGCTGGCCCGCTTCTTCCAGCGCCCAGCGCACGCGCATGTCGCGCGCGAGGCCCTGGGCGCGGTCGGGCGAGCTTTCAAAGGCGGTGATGGTGGGGGTCATGGGAGGGCTCCAGGTGATGGCATGGCGCCATGGAAACCGTGTCATTCAAGGGCGCTTGTCCGGGCAATCAATGCCCGTTCCTTCCAGCGGTCGACGTTCACGCCTTTCACCAGCAGCCACAGTGCGAGAGAAAGTTCGGCCACGAGGCAAGGCATCAGGATCGCCGGGAACAGCCGCGCTTCGAACTCGGGTGCGAGCAGCAGGGCGACGCTGTTGATGAGATAACAAAGTCCGGCTATCTGCATGAGCACGCCCAGCAGCGGTGGCAGGAAACCGGACTTGCGGATCAGATGGCCCTCCACCAGACACACGCAACCAAAGAAGATCAGCCCCACGCCGAAGCCATATTCGTGCATCTCTATGGCGGCGTAGGACCACGCTTGCAGCTGGGCCATATCGATGGCTTTCAGGTAGGCGTTGTTGCCCAGCAGAAGCAGCGGCACCAGCAGGGTCAGTTTGTTCACGGCCAGCACGGCGGTCTGGATGAGGTTCAGAAGAAGATTGAGCAGCGCCAGGTTGCGACTGACCGGCCGCAACAAGACGTACAGCGCCCACATCACGAAGACGTCGCACACGTGCATCAACAGATCGCCGCCTATGCCGAGTCGCCACAGAGATTCGGAGGCCATGATCCGGCCGGCGGTTTGCGCCGCATCGCCGGCCACGACCAGCTTGCCGCGCACGAACAACTCGCCCATGGCGCCGGCAACGATGATGACCAGGTAGAGCAGGCCGCCAAAGCGTGCATAAGCCTGCGGCGAGGTTTCCATTGCGGAGGTTGCCAAGGTGAACTTCCTTCAAGCCGAGTGCGGGAGCGCAGGTGCTGCCAAGTTATCCGGGCTTTCGTCGCGTGGAGCGTGCCACTCGGCAGGTGCTATCCGGCCCATACGATCAGCAAGGTTGTGCGGTAGAGCCAGTCGGTCATTTCCAGTGCGGGCGGCTTTCAGCCGCGCCGCGCTGCCTCGATCGCCGCGATGTCGATCTTGCTCATGCCCATCATGGCCTCGAACGCGCGCTTGGCCGCGGCGGGATCCGGGTCGGTGACCGCGGCCATCAGGGCGCGCGGGGTGATCTGCCACGACAGGCCCCACCGGTCCTTGCACCAGCCGCATTCGCTGGCCTGGCCGCCGTGGTCGATGATCGCCTGCCACAGGCGGTCGGTTTCGGCCTGGTCGTCGGTGGCTACCTGGAACGAGAACGACTCGTTGTGCGGCATGCCGGGGCCGCCGTTCATGCCCAGGCAGGGGATGCCCATGACGGTGAACTCCACCATCAGCACGTCGCCCTGCTTGCCCGCCGGATAGTCGCCGGGTGCGCGGTGGATGGCGCCCACGGCGCTGTCCGGGAACGTCCTGGCGTAGAACGTGGCGGCGTCCAGCGCGGTGCCGTCGTACCAGAGGCAGATCGTGTTCTTGCTGGGCATGGCGGTTCTCCGGGTTCAAGGGCGGCGAGAGTGCCGTTCATGCCTGCGACGAATGGCGAGCGCGTGGATCGACACGCGCCGCGCGGCCGGGCGGTTTCCAACGACGCGGGGGCGGTGCCCGGTCAGTAGAACCGGATGCCCGGCCTCAGCACGAGCTGGAAGAACAGCAGCAAGGCCACGACGGCGGCGAACGGATAGGCGAGTCGCCAGGCGGTCGCGGCGCCGCTGGCCGCGGCCCCGCGCGTGCGCCAGGCTCCTGCCTGGATCCACGGGATGCCGGGCAGCACCACCAGCAGCGGCACGAGGACGACCTCCAGCGGCTCGCGCGGGATGCGGAACGGAATGACCAGCGCGCTGGCGAGCAGGGCGGGCAGCGTCACGGTCCGGAACACGAATCGCGTGCGGGTGCCGGGACTGGCGATGGCTGCCGGCGAATCCGCGAGCGCAAGCGCAGGCTGGCGCAGCTGCAGGGCAACCAGCGGCATCAGGCCGAGCGCCAGCAGGCCCGCGCCAAGGCGGGCGTCGGCGTCGAGCTGCAGATAGCCCATCGCCATGCCGACGTCGCTGCCCGGGCTGAGCGCGCCGATGACGAACTGCGGCAGCGCCATGAAGCAGCCGACGTAGGCCATCCAGAACAGCATCAGTCGGGCGCTGCCCGGCCATGGCCGCGGGCGCCGCAGCAGCCACAGGCAGCACAGGCCGACCGCCAGCGTGGCCAGCGCCCCGGTGCCCTGGAACAGCGCGGCGAGCAGGTTCGCGCCTTCCCAGCTGTGGTTGTTGTGGTACAGGGTCGGGTGCAGGCCGGGCGTGAGCGCCTTCGGCAGCACCAGGGCCAGTTCCTGGAGCAAGAACGTCAGGTTGAAGGCCAGCACGTAGAGCAGGGTCGAGGCCGCCGTGAGGCGCCAGCCCGGGGCGGACGTCGCGGGCGCGGCGTGCGGGGCGCGCGCGAAGACGAAGCCGGCCAGCCCGAGCGCCAGCGGGCCGGCGACCATCGTCAGCGCGGCGGTGGCGAGTATCCAGGTCGGTCCGGCAGCCATCTTCCTGCGTCTCATCGGGGATCGGGAGGCATGTTGCCGGCCGCTGTCCGCAGTGTCGATAGGCCGGAATGGCCAGGGACGATGGCCGGCCGGACCGGTGGCGATCCACGGCAACGCCGCGAGACCAGGGCCTGGAGAGACGTTTGCCCGTGGCGAAAAGGGCTGCTTCGTCTTACGCGCCGGTCGCCACCTCGATGCACAGGCACGGATCGAAGTGCGGGTTCTCGTTCACCCCGCCGACGCTGTAGCCGCGCGGGTTGCATACCACCCGGGTGCCGTTCGCCGTGTAGTCGAAACTGTCGTGGGTGTGGCCGTGGATCCACAACGCGGCGCGACCCATCAGCGCGCTGCAGTCGGACACGAAGGCCGCGCTGACCGGCGAATCGGCGAAGCGCGGGTGGACGCTGCGCGGGGTCGGCGCGTGGTGGGTGACGACCACGGTCGGCCCGGCGAAAGGCTGTTCCAGTACGGAGGCGAGCCAGGCGTACTGTTCGGCGAACAGCGCGCAGGCGTCGGCCGGGGTGAACACGCTGCCGTCGGCGTTGCGGATGGCGGCGAAGTCGCGCATGAACTGCGCCGACGCCGTCATCGCGAGATCCTTGCCGTCGACGCCGAACAGTTCGAAATCCGTCCACAGGGTGGCGCCCACGAAGCGCACGCCGCCGATCGTGCAGGTGTCCTGGTCCAGCAGCTCGATGCCGTGTTCGCGGGCGCTGCGGGCCAGCCCCTGGCGCACCTGCGGGATGGCGCCGCCGTAGAACTCGTGGTTGCCGGGGACGTACAGCACCGGGCGACCCAGGCCGGCGGCCCATTGCATCGCCTCGGCCGCCGGACGCCGGATGTCGCCGGCAAGGATGGTCACGTCCGCCACCACTTCGGGCGGCGGCATGCCCTGCGCGCTCAGGTGCAGGTCGGACAGGATGTGCAGGCGCATGCGGTGCTCCGCTCAGGCATCCGCGGTCGCGGCGGCGTAAGCCTCGACCAGCGGCTGGTAATCCTCCATCGCCGGGAAGCCGGCGTAGCTGTGCCGGGCCGGGGTCGATGCCCAGGCGAGCCGGGCATCGGTGCAGGTTTCGATGAAAGGCACGAAGTCGGCGTGCGGGTCGAGCACCGAAGGACGCAGGTTGACGAGCCAGTCGAGCCCGGCCGGGCGGGTCATCACCCACGACTTGCAGAACGCACAGTACAGGTGGCTGTGTTCCTCCTGCAGGCCGCCGCGGACCAGTTCGCCGGCGATCACCTCCACGCCGTCGGCGGGCAGGGCCAACGACAGCGAGAATGCGCTGCCGGTCATCTTCTGGCAGCCGTGGCAGTGGCACGCCATGCTGAGCATGGCCGGCTTGGTGACGCGCAGGCGTACGCGGCCGCAGCGGCAGGTGCCGGTGGCGGGAAGCTGGCGCGGATAGGGCATGGGCGGGTTCCTCGCTGGGGAAAGGTGCCGGGGCAATCCCGGTGTCGCGGACGGCTTATTTAGTCACACGGGCCGCGGCAGGTCACTTGTCGCCATGCCCAGGCCCGGGAGTACGATGCCGTCTCCTTGGCTGCGGGAGAGCGGCATGCCCCGATCGAGCGACGAGAAGCTGCGTGCCTGGGCGACGCGCTGTGTCAGCAACGAGCCGACCGCGCCAGCAGCATCTGGGCCATGCTCGAAGAAGGACCCGGCGACGACGCCGTGAAGAAGGAGCAGTTGCGGCACTCCGGCCGGGTCAACAAGGAGATCCACGAAGCCAAGGTGCTTTCGGGCCGCCGGGGCTGCACGCTGTTTTAGCCGCTCGGCCGCCGAAGGCGGAGACGGTGCTGGGTTCGCTTTCGACGCAGTGCCGGTGGGTTGAAGTCGTGGTTCTGGATAACCGAGTGTCGGCCACGCCGCGGAACCGGCTGCGGGCCGTTGACGCAGCCCCAGTCGCTCCGATCGAGGAAAGATCATGGAAAAGATGAGTCCGGCGCAAATCGGTGCAGAGATCCAGAAATTCTTCCCCCACTTCGACTCCGACAAGCAGAAAGACGACAAGACCAAGTTCAAGGGCGCATTCCAGAACCGGGACGGCTTGATGGTGTACGCCGGTGAGTCGGCGTTGTTCCACGATCTGTGCCAGATCGGCGCACTGCTGACGGACGAGGCCGTGTGCCTGAAACACCTCAAGACGTTGAATGAGCGGATGGCGCTCGAATTCGCGCAGCTGAACTCCGAGGATCCTCGCATCAAGTCGCCCACGCTCACGCAACGAGCGGGGAACGACCAGGTCTACAAGAATGTCGCCAGGCCGGAGTGGCTGCTGGACAAGCCGCCGAAGTTCGGCGGCATCCTCAAGAAGATCCTCATGGCGGAGGAGCTGAAGTGGGGATTCAACGGCGGCGAGGCCGCGCCGACCGAGTTGCCCACCTTGTCCGGGTTCGTCCACCCCGACAGCTTCAACGACCTGCTGCTGCGGCAGGCGCGTCACTGGAAGGACCCGGGCGCTTCCATCAACCACGGCGAATACACCCATCGCCTGCAGTGGTGGATCATCTGCTGCGAACACGCCAGCGGCGGCCTGTACCGCCTGAAGCAGCCCCCCGTGAAGCGCTTCCGGCAACTTCCGAAATACACGACTTCGTATTGGCGCGCCGCGCAGATCAAGGCCAACAATGCCACCGCCGAGACGGCGGCCTTGTACCCCTCGCTGGCCGACGTGTACACCAACCGCTCGCTCTGGGATTTCCTGTGCGATTGCGTACCGGCCGACGATTCCATGAGAGAGAGCACGCCGGCCAGCGATACGTTCCGTTCGCCCCAGTACATGAACCTGTACCTGACGGCTCCCGCCCGCGAGTTCGATCACCCCGACATCCGCGTGCTCTACAACTACCTGGTAGCGCGCTTCAACAAGCGCACCTGGCAGAACGCCAACAACATGCTGCGACCCTACAAGGCCGTGCTGGCAAAGAAGTGTGGCATGAGCGAGGGACAATTCGAGCTGGCCTTCGCGGACGTATCGAAGTACGGCCAGACGGACGTCTTCGCCACGGTCGACGGGCAGGTGGTAAGCAAGCCCAAGTGAGCAGCAGCCGGGGCCGGGCGAAGCGGCTCGGGTTCACCCATCCACCGTCGGGTTGGGCAAAGGAACCCGTCCTTCGCTTCGCCCCGCTACTTCATCCGCGTGTCGGTGGCCACCCAGTTGGTTTCCCAGGTCTTGCCGCCGTCGTCCGAGAAGGCCTGCTCGAAGCGGATCGTGTCGGCATCGAGCGGCGTGATCACGAAGCGGACGAAGATGGCGCGCCCGTCGAAGTCTTCCTGGTCGTAGAACTCGCCGCGGCCGTCGACGAATCCGCCGATGGTCGGCTGCCCCAGCGTTCCGCTGCTGCTGTTGGCGAAGTTGAGGCTCCACTGGTGCGAGCGCGGGTTGTAGAGCCGCAGATTCAGGCCCTCGAAATGGCCGTCCGGGCCGTCGGCCGTCAGTTCGACCAGGTTGGCGCGGCCGTTCCAGACCTTGCGCACGGTGGTGACGCCCTCGTATTCCAGCCACTCGCTGGATCCCGACAGGGGATGCGCCAGCCGCTTCAGGCGCGTGCGCCAGGTGCCGATCTCGAAATCGAAATCGTGCTGGCCATCGCGCGGTGTTTCCGCGCCTGCCTTGGCGGCCTGCGCCGTCTGCGCGCCGGCGGGCGCAACCGGCAGGTACGGCAGCCCCATGATGGCCAGGCACGACAGGAAAGCGCGGTAATGGCTCGGCATGGCATGCTCCGGCGTGGTTCGATCGACTGAAGCTAGAGGCAGCCATGTCCAGCGACAAGAAGGCACGTCCAGGTGCGTATCCGCCGGCTACGTTCCATCCGCTGGCGGATTGCCCGCTGCACGCGGCCTTCGTCGCGGTCGGCGGCAAATGGAAGCTCACCATCCTGTACTGGCTGGCGCGCGAGCCCCATCACTTTTCCGGCCTGCTGCGCCGCGTCGCGCCGATCTCGCACAAGGTGTTGACCGAGCAGCTGCGCGAGCTCGAAACCGATGGCCTGGTCGAGCGCCTGGCGGGCGGGCCGGTACCGGCGCCGGTGCAGTACCGCCTGAGCGGTTACGGAGCAACGGTCTTGCCGCTGGTGGAGGAGGCAAGGGTCTGGGGGCTGGCGCACCTGCAGCGGACGCGCGGTCCGGCTGCGCTGCCGTCGACGGCCGCGCTGGGTTGCGGCGAAGCCCTGCACAACTAGCGGGGCCGGCTTCCTCGCGGACGGCTTGGGTGGCCATCGTCACGCCATCTTGGCCTGGGCCTGCCTAGGCTGATTCGCCATCCGCCACGAGATGCCGCCATGCCGACACTACGCCTGCGCCTGACCGGAAGCGACGATGACGTCCGCGCCGTAACCAATCTGCTGCAGAGCATGGACGGCATCGAGCGCGTGGAGGAGGTCGCGGACATGATGGACCGCATGGACGACGCGGATTCCAGCTCCGCCGGCCTGAGCGACACCCACGGGCCCGACGCGCACGAGCTGGAGATCGAGGCGCCGAACGCCTCCACCGCGCGCAAGGTGCGCGAGGCGGTCGAGGCGCTGGCGTTCGAGCTGGATGCGCTGGTGGAGTTCGAGGAAGAAGAGGAGTGAGCGCGCCGCACGCTAGGCGGGCAGGCTGACCACCGGCACGAAGCCGCCGAAGATCATGCGCTTGCCGTCGAACGGCATGTCGCCGGGGCCGGGCATGCGCGGGTCCTGCATGATCCGCTCCATGCCGGCGTCGCGGCTGGCCTTGTCGGGCCATTCGATCCACGAGAACACCACCGATTCGCCCGCCTTGGCCTGCACGGCGCGGCGGAAGTCGGTGAGCTTGCCGTCCGGCACGTCGTCGCCCCAGCACTCCACCACCCGCGTGGCGCCGAACTCCAGGAACATGGCGTCGAAGTGGCGGGCATGCGCGATGAACTGCTCGCGGTTGGCGTCCGGCACGGCGATCACGAAACCATCGACATAGGACATGGCGGTCTCCTGCGCAAACGGCGGCCGGCAGGGCCGCCTTCTTGGTGACGACGAGCGGACGTGCGCGAAATCGACACGGTGGCGTCGAGCCGCCGCGGCGCCGCTCAGCCCGGGATGTCCGGTTCCACCAGCTGGCCCAACAGCAGCAGCGATTCCTGCCAGCCCAGGTAGCACTGCTCGACCGGGATGACCGCGGGCACGCCTTCCTGCACCACCTGCACGTCGGTGCCGCAGGACACCGCGCGCAGGGTGACGGTGGTGGTCATTTCGCCGGGCAGGCCGGGGTCGTCGAAGCGGTCGCTGTAGCGGATGCGCTCGCCCGGCACCAGTTCGCGGTAGGTGCCGCCGAAGCTGTGTCCGTGGCCGCTGGAGAAGTTGGTGAAGGTCATCCGGTGCTGGCCGCCGACCCGGGCGTCGAGCTCGTGCACCTTGCAGGTGAAGCCGTGCGGCGGCAGCCACTTGGCGATCGCCTCGGGGTCGAGGAAGGCGCGGTAGATCCGCTCGGGCGGCGCGCGCAGCACGCGGTGGAGGCGGAGCGTGTTGGTGGTCATGGCGGTTTTCCGTGGCGGAGGACGAGCCCTCACCCTCAGGACGAACGGGCGCGGCGGAAATCGACCGGCGCGTGGCCTTACCTGGACGTGGCCGCGGCCGTTTCCGCCGCGGGCGCCGTCCACAGGCTGGCCACCGGCTTGCCGCCCAGCATCTGTGCGCGCACCAGCGGGATCGGCGGGCCGCCATAGCTGAGGAACTGGTCGTGGAACGCCTTCAGTGCGTTCGGGCCCGGATGCGCGGCGATCCAGTCCTGGCGCAGCTGCATGATCATCAGCTTGCCCAGCGTGTAATTCAGGTAGGCCGGATCGTAGGTGCCGCGGGCCGCCTGCTGGCGCGCGTTGCCCGGGTCCTGGAAGGCCTTGTCGCGGAACATCTGCTCGGACTGGGCGACGGGCATGCCGCCGGTGTGCAGGCCGATGGCGGAAAGGTAGCGCACGTCGCGCAGCAGGGCGTTGGTGAGCTGGCCGATGTGAGCCTCCGGCGCGCCGCCACCCAGTCCGGCGTCGAACATCATCTCCTCGGCGTAGTGCGCCCAGCCTTCGGAGAACGCGTAGCCGACGAACAGCTGGCCGAATTTCCACTGCGCGCGGTTGGCGTGCAGGAACTGCACGAAGTGGCCCGGCCACACTTCGTGCGAAGAGGTGAACAGCAGGTCGGCCTTGCCCGGTATGTAGGCCTGCTGGTCGGCCTTGCTCCAGGCCGGGTCCGGCGGCGCGATGTAGTACACCGAGGGCAGGTTCTTCTCGTACGGGCCGGGGATCTCGATGTAGGCGAAGTTCCAGCGGTTGAACGGCGGCGCTTCCTCGACCTCGGCCTGCTCGGGACCGGGGATGGTCACCAGATCCTTGTCGACGATGAACTGGCGCAGGCCCGCGAGCTGCGCACGCGCGCCTTCCACGGCACCGCCGGCCGGCTTGTCCGCACCCTCCTTGGCGACGCACGCGCTCAGCGTTTTGCCCGGCGCGAACTTGGCGCAGGCCGCCTTGAGCGCGTCGAGGTTGCGCTGCAGGTCCGCTTCGCCGATCGCCTTGAGCCGGTCCAGCGGCAGGTCGACCCGCTCGGTGGCGTGCAGCATGCGCGAGAACTTCGCCGCGCCCAGCGCGTAGTCCTGGGTGGCGTGGGGCTGCTGCGCCTTCAGCCAGTCGGCGAGATCCTGCATGGCCTTGATCGCGGCGGCGTTGGATGCCTTGAAGCGGGCTTGCAGGGCGTCATCCTTGACGCCGGTGAAGATCGCCGGCACATCGTTGCGGAAGAAGCTGGCGAAGCCGCCGAAACTGTTCACGCCCAGCTCGATGTACGTGGCCGGCAGCGGCAGTCTGAGGTTCGCCTTGATCTGGGCGACGGCCTTGGGCAGTGCTTCCTGATAGGCGACGAAGGCCGCCATGCGCTGCGGCAGCGGTGCATAGGGGCGCGTCAGGTACATGCTGGGCGACAGGTCGCTGGTGTAGAAGGCCGGATTGCTGTACGGGAAGCCGGACTCCTCCAGCCAGAACAGCTGGCCGTCGATCACCGCGAGCACGTAGTCGCGGTGGAAG
This sequence comes from Rhodanobacter sp., assembly GCA_024711345.1. GTDB lineage: Bacteria > Pseudomonadota > Gammaproteobacteria > Xanthomonadales > Rhodanobacteraceae > Rhodanobacter. Next base: position 95,662 of record JANJTA010000038.1, read on the forward strand.
CGCCCGCTCTGGTCGAGCCGGTCGTCGCCGAAGGCGGCGAACCTGGCGCGCTCGGCATGCAGCCAGTCGGCATCCGCCTTCAGCGCGGCCTGACTGTAGTCGGGCAGCTTGCCGTCGAACTCGTGCTTGCCGGCGTTGGCGGCCATGGTGGGGTAGCGCTCGAACATGCCGTCGATGAAGCCGTCGACGGCGGCATCCAGCCGGGCGTCGTCGTTGGCCGTTGCCGCGCTGGCAGGCGGCGTGGCGGCAGCAGGCGCGGCGGGAATTTCCCGCTGGCAGCCGGCAACGAGTGCGGCAGTCGCGGCGGCGCACAGGGCGAGAATGCGGATCGGGCGCATGCAGGCAGCTCCATGGCAAGGACTGTCGAGAGTAGGTAGCGCGGTGGTTGAGTGCAACCTGCTTCGCCGCCGTGGCGTAGCTCGGGCCGGGTCGGGGCGGTGCTTCGGCGCCTTGCCGCGACGGGCCACGCAAACCCCGCAGCGGCATCGTCGGCGGTTCCGGCGCACTGCGTTGCCGGCGATACTGGGCCATCACACAGGGCGAGGGGTGCGGCATGACGACCAGACCATGGCTTATCGGGCTCGGCATGCTGCTGGCGCTGGCGGGCCTGGGCGGGACGGTTCGCGGCCGCGCGGCCAGCCCCGGCGGCGAGGCCGCGGCGATCCGCCAGGTGATGGCGCAGCAGGCGGCGGCGTGGAACCGCGGCGACGTGGAAGGCTACATGCGCGGCTACAAGGACGCGCCCGACACCACCTTCATCGGCAGCAGCGTGCGCAAGGGCTACCGCGCCATTCTCGACAGCTACCGCAAGCACTACGCGACGACGCAGCAGATGGGCCGGCTCACCTTCTCCGAACTGGACGTGCGGATGCTGCCGGGCGCCAGGGGCGAGTTGCGCTACGCGGTGGTGACCGGCCGCTTCCACCTCGACCGTGCGACGCATGGCGAGGTGGCGCAGGACGATGGCGTGTTCTCGCTGCTGTGGGAAAAGACCGCCGACGGCTGGAAGATCATCCTCGATCACACCAGCTGACCGGCTCTCACTTCTCCACGAAGGATTTCAGCCGTGCCAGCGCGTCGTCCCACTGGCTCGACACGAGGTCGATGTACGCGCGCAGTTCGCCGATCGGCTGCGGGTCGAGCGTGTACAGGCTTTCGCGGCCGGTACGCTCGCTGCGTATGACGCGGGCGTCCTCGAGCACGCGCAGGTGCTTGCTGATCGCCTGCCGGGTCAGCGGCTGGCCAGCGCAGAGCTGGGTGATCGAGCGGCGCGAGCCGTCGCACAGCCGGGTCACCAGCGCCAGCCGTGTGGGGTCGCCAAGCGCGGCGAACATCGTGGCGGCCTGCGGCAGGCGCCGCGCCAGGCGCGCGCGTGCGCTAGCCGGCATGGCCATCCGCCGCGCTGCCTTCGACGTGCTGGCGGACGTTCTCCATCTGGGCGCTCCAGCCGTCGTCGTTCATGCGGAACGCCTCGGCGCGGCGGCTGGCCGGGATGCGCTCGAAGCCTGACTCGACCAGGGTCAGCACGGTGTGCTCGCCGTGCGCTTCGAGGTGGAACTCGACCAGGGTCGGCGGTTCGGCAGAATAGTCCACGCCCGGCTCGATGGCGTAGGGATGCCAGCTGAAACTGAACAGCCGCTCCGGTTCCATCGCCTGCACCACGGCGCGCCAGACGATGTGCTCGTAGCCGGGCCAGGTGATGTGGCCGACGGCTTCCCCGCCGGGCTCGAACGGCCCGGACAGCTCCACGCGGAACCAGGCGCCGAACTCGCGGTAGTCGGTCAGCGCGCGCCACACGCGCGCCACCGGCGCCTTCAGCTCGATGCACTTCTCGATGCGATCGCTCATATGCCACCTCCAGGTTGCATGTGAGCTTGCGCCGACATGGCATGAAATGCAACCTTCTGGTTGCGGCAGGCCATCGCCTGTGACGAGCGCGCGGCAATGCGTGCCGGGGTCGTGGGCAGCCGCGCTAGGCCCGCGGCGCGGTGGCCGCCGGCTCGTCCGCGTGCAGGAACGCCAGCGCTTCCTGGCAGGGCGCGTCGACCTTCAGGGTGAGCAGCGCATCGGCGCGGGTGCGGCCCAGCGTCACCGCCGCCACCGGCTTGCCCGCCTGCGCGGCGGCCGCCACGAAGCGGTAGCCGGAATAGACCATCAGCGAGGAACCCACCACCAGCACCGCATCGGCGGCCTGCCAGGCGCGCGTGGCGGTCTCCACCCGCTCGCGCGGCACCGCTTCGCCGAAGAACACCACGTCGGGCTTCACGATGCCGCCGCAGCGCGGGCAGGGCGGCACCTCGAACGAGGCGAAGTCGAGGCCTTCCAGCTCGGCGTCGCCGTCCGGCGCGTCGATGGCATCGAGCTGCGTCCAGGCCGGGTTGCGTTCGACCAGCCGCTGCTGGAACGCGTGGCGCTCGCCTCGCCAGTCGCAGCCCATGCAGCGCACCTGGTCGAGGCGACCATGCAGGTCGAGTACCCGTTCGCTGCCGGCGTGCTGGTGCAGGCGGTCCACGTTCTGCGTCACCAGCAACTCGACCTGGCCGCATCGCTCCAGCCTGGACAAGGCGTGGTGCGCGGCATTCGGCTGCGCGCTGCCGAAGCGCCGCCAGCCGACCATGCTGCGTGCCCAGTAACGCCGGCGCGTGGCCGGCTCGTGCATGAACGCGCCGTAGTTCACCGGCGGCGGACGCTTCCATTGGCCGTCGCGGTCGCGGTAGTCGGGAATGCCCGAATCGGTGCTGCAGCCGGCGCCGGTCAGCACGAACAGACGCGGATGGGCTTCGAGGAATCGCTGCAACGGAGTCATCGGCGGGATATGGGGACGCGGGGGCTGGAAAACAGGACGCAGGCAGACGGAACGAGCTCGCGTCATTGTTACATCGCGGATTTCATCGGAGTAACTTGGCGCTCTCGCGGGCCGCTGCCGGCCCTGCCAAAGGGGAACCCGATATGCCCGCGCAAGCCCGCCGCCTCGCGCCTGTCCCGGCGCCGCCACGCATCCGCCGCCATGCCTTGTTGACTGCCGCGCTGGCCGGGCTGTGCGCCGTTGCGTCCGCCTGGGCGCAGGCGCCGCAGCTGTCGGCACGGACGCTGCAGTACGTGAAATACGCGCAGCCGCTGATCGCGATCACCCATGTGCGGGTGATCGACGGCAATGGCACGCCGGCGCGGGAAAACCAGACGGTGCTGCTGCGCGACGGCCTCATCGCGGCGGTCGGCAGGCGCGTGAAGCTGCCGAAGGGCGCGACCGTGATCGACGGCAGCGGGCATACGCTGATCCCGGGCCTGGTCGGCATGCACGACCACATGTTCTATCCGGCGCCGAAGGTGAACCCGGAAGCGAAGGAGGCGATCTATCCCGAGCAGGCGTCGAGCTTTCCCAAGCTGTACCTGGCCGGCGGCGTCACCAGTATCCGCACCACCGGCAGCACCGAGCCGTATACCGACCTGGAGCTGAAGAAGGCGATCGACGCCGGCAAGATCCCCGGACCGAAGATGCACACGACCGGGCCGTATCTGGAGGGCAAGGGCAGCTTCACGCCGCAGATGCACGAGCTGGCGGATGCGGCCGACGCCACCGACACGGTCAACTACTGGATCGGCGTGGGCGCGACCTCGTTCAAGGCGTACATGCACATCACCCGCGCCGAGCTGTCCGCGGCGATCGCGGCGGCGCACGCGAAGCACATCAAGGTGACCGGCCACCTGTGCGCGATCGGTTTCACCGAGGCAGCCGAGCTGGGCATCGACGACCTGGAACACGGTTTGCCGGTGGACACCGAGTTCAGCGCCGGCAAGCAGCCCGACGTCTGCCCCGACCCCAAGGCCGCGCTGGCCCAGCTGGCGACGATGCGCGTGGATGATCCGCGCATCCAGCAGCTGATCCGCACCCTGGTGGCGAAGCACTTGGCGGTCACCTCGACCCTGCCGGTGTTCGAGACCTTCGTGCCCGGCCGCGCGCCGGTGGAGCCGCGGGTGCTGGACGCGATGCTGCCGGAAACCCGGGTGGAATACCTGGCGACCCGCGAGCGTGTCGCAAAAATGATCGATTCGCCGTGGCCGAAGGTGTTCAAGCTGGAGCAGGACTTCGAGCGCGCGTTCGTGCAGCAGGGCGGCACCTTGCTGGCCGGCCTGGATCCCACCGGCTATGGCGGCGTGATCGCCGGCTACGGCGACCAGCGCGAAGTGGAGCTGCTGGTGGAAGCTGGCTTCACCCCGCTGCAGGCGATCCAGGTCGCTACCCTCAACGGCGCCCGCTTCATGGGCGAGGACCAGCCCATCGGTTCGATCGAGGTGGGCAAGGCCGCCGACCTGGTATTGCTCGACGGCAACCCGGCAACCAACATCAAGGACATCGAGCGCGTCGCGCTGGTGTTCAAGGACGGCGTGGGCTACGACCCGGCCAGGCTGGTGAAGGCGGCGAACGGCACGGTGGGCCTGCGCTAGCACCGGCTTTGTCCTGCCGCGCCCGGATGGGAGTGGCGGGCGCATCGCGACGAAGTGCCCGTCGTGACAGGTGGCCGAAGATGGCGCGGGTCGTCGTTGCCGCGGCAGTCCAGCGACCCGCTTGAGTTTTTCGGCACTTGCCCGGACGATCGCCGGAATGCCTGCGCGCCGCGCAGGCATGTTCCCACTGCCGACGTTGCCGGAGATCATGCATGCCGCCCACCACGCCGTTCCTGCGCATCGACACGGTGATCGTGCGCGTGCGCGATCTCGCCCATGCCTTGCCGTGGTACCGGACCCTGCTGGCAGCCGAGCCGCTCTACTTCGACGGCGGCGAAGGCTTGGCGGTGCTGCCGCTGGGCAACGCCAGCCTGACCTTGTGGCAACGCGAACCGGGTGACGCGGGCCGCGCCGCCGTGGGACGCGCGGGAACCTACCCGATCCTGGCGGTTGCGGATGCCGATGCCGCGCATGCCTTCGTGGGCGCCCACGGCGGTACGCCCGAGCCGGTCGGGACCGGGGCCGGCGTGCGCTATTTCGGCTTCACGGATCCCGATGGTAACTACCTGGAAGCCTGCCAGATCCTGTAGGCGGCTCGTGCCGGAGGGTGGGCAACACCCGTCCGTGGGCGCGCGGCAGCGGCGCAGGGTTTCGCCGGCGGTTCCGGGGTCGGCGTCGCACCTCGACACGAGGTGCCGGCGCGCTAGCATGGCGGCATGAACCAGGCCGAACTCGACAACCCGTTCTGGTCCGCCCTGTGCAGCCGGCACCGGGCCATCGCGCTGCGCCACGGCGACGTGGCGCGTTATCCCGCCGCCTTTGCGCCGTTTCTCGGCGTGGCCAGCGCAGAGGCGAACGTGACCGAAGCGCTGGCGTCGCTGGTCGAACCGGGCGAGACGGTCTACCTGCTGGGCGTGGCGCCATCGTCGTCAGGCGGCGGGAGGCTCGAGGCGTTCGCACCGCTGGCGCAGATGGTGTGCCCCGCGCCGATGGCAGCGGTCGACGGGCCGCCGGTGATCGAGTTGACCGCGGCGCATCGCGCCGACGTGCTGGCGCTGACCGCGCTGGTCTATCCGCATTACTTCCGTCCGCGCACGATGGAGCTGGGACGCTACTTCGGCATCTACCAGGACGGCCAGCTGGCGGCGATGATCGGCGAGCGGCTGGGCATGGAGGCACAGCAGGAGATCAGCGCGGTATGCACGCACCCCGACTTCGTCGGCCGCGGCTACGCGCGCCGCCTGCTGGCGCTGCTGTCGAACGACAACCTCGAACGTGGCCGCCTGCCGTTCCTGCACGTGAGCCAGCAGAACCGGCGTGCGGCGTCGATGTACGAGCGGATGGGCTATCGCCGCCGGCGCGATATCGGGTTCTGGTCGTGGCAGCGGGCGCCAGCGTGACGCGCCGCCCTGGCGCGCGGCGCATGGGGTTGCGGTAGCGGGGTCGGCAGCGTGCCGGCAACGGCGAGTTGAACCCGCTGGCGGGACAACTTACCGTGCGCTTTCCCCACCCCGCAGGAGTACCACGTGACCGGGCTATCCGATTTTCCCGTCAGCACGCGCTGGCCAGCACGCCATCCCGAGCGCATCCAGCTCTACTCGGTGAATTCGCCGAACGGCGTGAAGGTGTCGATCATGCTGGAGGAAACCGGTTTGCCGTACGAGCCGCATCTGGTCGACATCATGCAGGGCGAGAGCCGCACGCCGGAGTTCCTCGCGCTCAATCCGAACGGCAAGATCCCCGCGATCATCGACCCGCAAGGCCCCGGCAGCGAACCGCTGGCGCTGTTCGAGTCGGGCGCGATCCTGCTGTACCTGGCGGAGAAGAGCGGCCAGTTCCTGCCCGCCGATCCGGCGCGGCGCTGGGAGACGATCCAGTGGCTGTTCTTCCAGATGGCGTCGATCGGGCCGATGTTCGGCCAGGTCGGCTTCTTCAACAAGTTCGCCGGCAAGGCGTACGAGGACAAGCGGCCGCTCGAGCGCTACGTCAACGAATCGAAACGCCTGCTCGGCGTGCTCGACGAGCGGCTCGCCGGCCGGCGCTGGCTGATGGACGAGGACTACACCATCGCCGACATCGCCACGCTGGGCTGGGTGAACAACCTGATCACGTTCTACGAGGCGCGCGAGCTGGTCGACTTCGACCGCTACGCGAACGTCGCCGGCTGGCTCGAACGCGGCCTGGCGCGCCCGGCGGTGCAGCGCGGGCTGCAGATTCCCAGCCGGGGCTGAACACGCGACCCGGCGCGGCAAGCGGACACATCCAGAGGATCGTCATGGGCACGGTACTGGTCACCGGCGGGTCGGGTTTCATCGGCAGCCACTGCATCGTGCAGTTGCTGGCCGCGGGGCATCGGGTGCGCACCAGCGTGCGCAGCCGCGGCCGCGAGGACGCGGTGCGCGCGATGTTGCGGCAGGGCGGGGCCGAGCCGGGTGATCGGCTGGCCTTCGTCGAGGCCGACCTCGAGCGCGATGCCGGCTGGCCGCAAGCGGTGGCCGGCTGCGACTACGTGCTGCACGTGGCCTCGCCGTTCCCGCCGGACCTCCCGAAGCACGAGGACGAGCTGATCGTGCCCGCGCGCGAGGGCGGGGCGCGGGAGCTTGCGGGGGTCAACCCGGGGGGCGTGATCGGGCCGGTGCTGGGCGAGGCCTATAGATCGGACGAGCACACGACAGA
>JANJTA010000016.1 GCA_024711345.1 Rhodanobacter sp.
GGCCGAAGGCTCGCAGACCTTCGAGGAAGCCCTGGCCCACCACATCATGGAAGGCAAGATCGACCGCAAGGAAGGCCTGGCCCACGCCGACTCGCCCACCAACCTCATGTGGCGTCTGCAAAACGACTTCGCCCTGGCCGCCAACGCGGCCAGGGCCCAGAAAGAGGCGCGGGACATCCCCGACGACCAGCCTTCTTTCACCGAAATCGTGCTGGACGTCAAAGCCGCCTGACCCGGCCTCACCTGAACTCCCCGATGTCCCGCACCCTGCACCTGGCCGAACAGCTCATCTCCCTGCCCTCCCTCACGCCGGAGGACGCCGGCTGCCTTGACCTGCTGGCGGCACGCCTGGTCCCGCTGGGTTTTGTGTGCGAACGGCTGGACAGCGGCCCCGACCATTTCCGCGTCAGCAATTTGTGGGCAAAACGGCCTGCGGCGCGCGCACCATCTGCGCAGCAAGCTACAAAGACAATAGTATTTGCCGGGCACACCGACGTGGTACCCACCGGCCCGCTGGCGCAGTGGAGCAGCCACCCCTTCACGCCCACGCACAAGGACGGCAAACTTTTTGGCCGCGGCGCCAGCGACATGAAAACCTCCATCGCCGCCTTCGTCGTGGCGGTGGAAGAATTCCTGGCCGCGCACCCCGATCCGCACCTCTCGATTGCCTTTTTGCTCACCAGCGACGAGGAAGGTCCCTCGGTGGACGGCACCAAGGTGGTGGTGGAGCAGCTCCGGGCGCGCGGCGAGCCGCTCGACTACTGCATCGTGGGCGAGCCCACGTCGGTCGAAAAGACGGGCGACATGATCAAGAACGGCCGGCGCGGCACGCTCAGCGGCAAGCTCACCGTGCGCGGCATCCAGGGCCACATCGCCTACCCGCAGCTGGCACGCAACCCCATCCACCAGGCGCTGCCGGCGCTGGCCGAGATGGCCGCCACCGAGTGGGACCCGGGCAATGCCTTCTTTCCACCCACCAGCTGGCAGATCAGCAACATGCATGGCGGCACTGGTGCCACCAATGTGATTCCGGGCGAGGTGGTGGTGGACTTCAATTTTCGCTTCTCCACCGAATCCACCGCCGAAAAGCTCAAGCAGCGCGTGCACACCCTGCTGAACCGCCATGGCCTCGAATACGACCTGCAGTGGACGCTGGGCGGCCAGCCCTTCCTGACCACGCCGGGCGACCTCGTCACGGCCGTGCAGCGGGCCATCCTGGCCGAAACCGGACTGACCACCGAACTGTCCACCACCGGTGGCACCAGCGACGGCCGCTTCATCGCGCAGATCTGCCCCCAGGTGATTGAGCTGGGGCCGCCCAACGCCACCATCCACAAGATTGACGAGCATGTGGTCGTTGCCGACATCGAACCGCTCAAGGCCATCTACCGCCGCACCCTCGAAAACCTGAACCAGATGGTCAGCCTGGCACCCGCAGCCACCCAGGTGGCCGCGGCATGACCGGCTCCACCACCGCCCTGCCCGCCCTGCAAGGCGCCACGGTGGGCGCATTGGTGCAGTCTGGCGCCGCACTGCTCACCGCCGCGGGCGTTTCCTTCGGCCACGGCACCACCAATGCCCAGGACGAAGCCGCCTGGCTGGTGCTGTGGCGCCTCGGACTGCCGCTCGACAGCGACCTGGGCGATGGCCCCGATTCCGTGGCAAATCAGCCTGTAGACCAGAATGAACTTGCGCTGGCAGCTGCACTTTTTGAAGAACGCATCCGCGCCCGGAAACCCGCCGCCTACCTGACCCGCGAGGCCTGGCTGCAGGGCGTGCCGTTCTATGTGGACGAGCGCGCCATCGTGCCGCGCAGCTTCATCGCCGAATTGCTGGCCGATGGCAGCATCGATGATTTCCTGGGCGAGCACACGCGCCGCGTGCTCGACCTGTGCACCGGCAACGGCAGCCTGGCCGTGCTGGCGGCCATGGCCTGGCCCGAGGTCGAGGTCACGGGCGCCGACATTTCACCCGATGCACTGGCCGTGGCCCGCATCAATGTGGACCGGCACGGCCTGCAGGACCGCATCGCGCTGCAGCTGTCGGACGGCCTGGCCCAGTTGCCCGGCCCGTGGGACCTGATCCTGTGCAACCCGCCCTACGTCAACGCGGCCAGCATGGCGCAACTGCCCGCCGAATACCGGGCAGAACCCACCCTCGCCCTGGCGGGCGGCTTTGACGGCATGGACTTCATTCGCCAGCTTCTGCAGGACGCCCCCGCACGCATGAGCGAAAATGCCGTCCTCGTTCTCGAAATCGGAAACGAACGCGCCCACTTTGAAGCGGCCTTCGGGCAGCTGCCCGTGTACTGGATAGATACCAGCGCGGGCGAAGACCAGGTGCTTCTGGTGACACGCCAGGCCCTGGTTTCCTATTTTTCCTCCTGATGATCACTCTTAAAAATGTCACCTTGCGCCGCAGCGCCAAGGTGCTGCTCAATGGCGTCAACGCCACCATCAACCCCGGCGAAAAAGTCGGTCTGGTGGGTCGCAACGGTGCGGGCAAATCCAGCCTGTTTGCCCTGTTCAATGGCTCCCTGCACGAAGACGGGGGCGATTTCTACATCCCCGCGCAGTGGCGCATGGCGCAGGTCGCGCAGAACATGCCCGAAACCGATGAGTCCGCCACCGACTTCGTCGTCACCGGCGACACCCGCCTCGTCGAACTGCGCGCCCAACTGGTCCAGGCCGAAGCCGAGGACGACGGCATGGCCATCGCCCACGCCTACACCGACCTGGCCGATGCCGGCGACCACGACGCCATTCCACGCGCGCAGGCACTGATCCTGGGCCTGGGCTTCAAGGTGTCCGAGCTGGACAAGCCCGTCAACAGCTTCTCGGGCGGCTGGCGCATGCGCCTGCAGCTGGCGCGTGCGCTGATGTGCCCATCCGACCTGCTGCTGCTCGACGAGCCCACCAACCACCTGGACCTCGATGCCCTGGTCTGGCTGGAGGCCTGGCTCAAGCGCTACGAAGGCACGATGATCGTCATCAGCCACGACCGCGAGTTCCTCGATGCCGTGACCAACGTCACCATGCACATCGACAACGCGCAGATCACGCGCTACGGCGGCAACTACAGCAAGTTCGAGGATCTGCGCGCCCAGCAGCTCGAATTGCAGCAGGCCAGCTTTGCCAAGCAGCAGGAAAAGATCGCCCACCTCAAGAAGTTCATCGACCGCTTCAAGGCCAAGGCCAGCAAGGCCAAGCAGGCGCAATCGCGGCTGAAGCGGCTGGAGAAGCTGTCCGGCACCGAGGCGGTGCGCGCCGAGCGGCCCTTCAGCTTCCAGTTCCCCGTGCCCGGGCGGCTGCCCGATTCGATGCTGCAGCTGGAGGACATCGTGGCCGGCTACCCGGCCGACCCGGCAGCGGGCAGCGGCGAGGCGGCGCACATCGTGCTGTCCGACGTGCGCTTCAGCATCGAGGCGGGCGAACGCATCGGCCTGCTCGGTCCCAACGGCGCCGGCAAGTCCACCCTGGTGAAAACCCTGGTCGGCGAACTGGAACCCTTCGGCGGCGAGCGCAAGTCGCACAAGGACCTGAAGATCGGCTACTTCGCCCAGCACACGGTAGAAAGCCTGCGCGAAGGCGCCAGCCCGCTCGACCACCTGCTGGACAAGGCGCCCGGCGTGGCCACCCAGGTCATGCGCGACTTCCTCGGCACCTGGAATTTCGCCGGCGACCGCGCGTTCGAATCGGTGGACGGCTTTTCCGGCGGCGAACGCGCACGCCTCGCGCTGGCGCTGATCGCATGGGACAAGCCGAACCTGCTGCTGCTGGATGAACCGACCAACCATCTCGACCTGGACATGCGCGAAGCGCTGGCCGACGCGCTGGCCGATTTCGACGGCGCGCTGGTGCTGGTCTCGCACGACCGCCACCTGCTCGGCATGGTCTGCGACAGCTTCTGGCGCGTCGCCGACGGTGAGGTGGCGCCGTTCGACGGTGACCTGGACGACTATGCGCGCTGGCTGAAGACGCGCACCGCCGCGAGCAAGAAGGTCGCCAAGCCGGCGGTGGCCAGGGTGGATGTCTCGCCCGAGGAACGTCGGCGCCAGGCCGTCGCCCAGCGCGAGAACGAGAAGACCGCGCGCCAGCGGGTGAAGAAGATCGAGACGCGCACCGCCACCATCGACACCGAACTGGTGGCGCTGGAAACGCAGCTGGCCGATCCGGCCACCTACAACGGCCCGACCAGCGAGATGATGCGGCTGGGCCAGCGCCAGACCGAGCTGCGCCGCGAAAAGGAAGCGCTGGAAACCGAGTGGCTGGCATTGGTCGAACTACTGGAAGCCTGAAGAGATGTCCAAGCCGGAACGATCGCTGCAACTGTGGCTGCCCGCACTCGCACGCGTCGAGCCGGCCCATCCGCTGCGCGAATGGCTGCCCCGCGCCGATCGCTTGCCCGACGGTGGTGTCGGCTACCTGGGCGGCCTGGGCGACCATTTCCCGGGCATCGATGCGGGCGTGCCCGCCGCGGCGATCACCCGCGAATTCCTCGCCGGCGATGCGGGCGAGGATACCTGGCTGGCGGCCGACCCGGCCTGGGTGCAGCCGGACATGAACGGCGTGCGCCTGCTCGCCTGCGGCCGCATGGGCCTGAACGTGGACGAGGCGCAGGCGCTGGCCGAGCCGCTGCGGCCGGTGTTCGACGAGGCCGGCATGCAGCTGGAGCTTTCCACGCCGGACCACTGGCACCTGCGCCTGCCGGCCGATACATCGCTGCCCGGCTTCGCCGCGCCCGAGCAGGCGCTGGGCGAAGACCTGGCGCAGCATCTGCCGCAGGGAGCGCAAGGACGCCGCTGGCGCGTGCTGCTCAACGACGTGCAGGTACTGCTGCACCAGCATCCGCTGAATGCCGCACGGCAAGCGCGCGGCGAGTCGCCGGTCAACAGCCTGTGGTTGTGGGGTGGCGGGTGCCTGCCCCCGCCCGTGACCAGCGAACTGACGGGTGTGGTCAGCGACGACCTGCTGCTGCGTGCGCTGGCCGCACGTGCCGGTATGGCCCAGCAGCCGCGCGCGGCCGAGGCGATTGCCGGCGGCGGGGCCGGTTGGCTGATCGACCTGCAGGACCTGCCGGCGCAGGAGATTGCCGCGCGCTGGTGGCCGGCGCTGCAGCCGCTGCTGGAACGCCAGTCGGTCGTGTTGCATTTCGCCAGCGGTGAACGCTGGCTGCACAAGCCCCGGCACCGCTGGCGCCTCTGGCGCGGGGCAGGGCGTTGAGCGTGCTGCAACTGCGCCGGCGCGAGAGCAAGGGAGAGCCGTGTGGCTGGCCGGATTCGGTGCACCCGGTACTGCAAAGGATCTACGCCGCACGCGGCGTGCTGGAGCCGGCCCAGGCCGAGCACCGGCTGGCGCGGATGCTGTCGCCGCAACTGCTGGGCGGCGTGGCGCAGGCGGTCGATCTGCTGGTCGAGGCGATCCGCGACGACTGGACCATCCTGATCGCCGGCGACTACGACTGCGACGGCGCCACCGGTACAGCGGTCGCGGTGCGCGGACTGCGCCTGCTCGGCGCGCGGCGGGTGGACTACGCGATCCCCAATCGCTTCGCACACGGCTACGGGCTGAGCCCGGCCTTCGTCGCCTCGCTGCAGCCCACGCCGCAGCTGATCGTCACCGTCGACAATGGCGTGGCCAGCGTGGCCGGCGTGGCAGCGGCGCAGGCGCGCGGCATCAAGGTCATCGTCACCGACCATCACCTGCCCGGCGAGCAGTTGCCGGCGTGCGACGCCATGGTCAATCCGAATCTCACCGGCGACGCGTTCCCCAGCAAGGCGCTGGCCGGTGTCGGCGTGATGTTCTACCTGCTGCTCGCCCTGCGTGCGAAGTTGCACGAGCAGCGCGCATTCGGCGCGGCGAAACCCGATCTGTCTGCGCTGCTCGACCTGGTCGCGCTCGGCACGGTGGCGGACCTGGTGCCGCTGGATTTCAACAACCGCGTGCTGGTCGAGGCCGGCCTGCAACGCATGCGTGGCGGCCGTGCCTGCGCTGGTATCGCCGCGCTGGTCGAGACCGGCAAGCGCAGCCTGGCCACGCTCTGTTCCACCGACCTGGCCTTTGCCGTGGGGCCGCGGCTGAACGCGGCCGGGCGCCTGGAGGACATGCGCCTGGGCGTGGCCTGCCTGCTCGCCGACGACGTGGTGCAGGCGCGCCGTTACGCCGAACAGCTCGACGCGATCAACCGCGAGCGGCGCGACCTGCAGGCTTCGATGGTGGCCGAGGCCGAAGTGATGGCGGCGGGCCTGGGTCATATCGACGCGGTCGGCGTGGCGCTGTTCGAGCCGTCGTGGCATGCCGGCGTGGTGGGCCTGGTGGCCTCGAAACTGAAGGAGCGCCTGCACCGCCCGGTGATCGCGTTCGCGCCCGCCGGCGAGGACGACACCGATCACCTGCGTGGCTCGGCGCGCTCGATTCCGGGCTTTCACATCCGCGACGCGCTGGCCGCGATCGACGCGCGCCAGCCCGGCCTGATCGAACGCTTCGGTGGCCATGCGATGGCCGCGGGGCTGAGCCTGAAAACCGGCGACTACCCGCGCTTCGCCGTCGCCTTCGACGCGATCGCGCGCGAGCTGATCGAGCCCGAGCGACTGCAGGCGGTGCTCTATACCGACGGCGAACTGCCGCCGGGCGCCGTCACGCTGGCGCTGGCCCGCCAGCTGCGCGCCGCCGGGCCGTGGGGCCAGGCCTTCCCCGAGCCGCTGTTCGACAACCTGTTCGAGTGCGCCGGCTGGAAGCCGATGGGCGAAAGTCATCTGCGCCTGCAATTGCGCGACCCGCGCGACGGCGCCATGCATGACGCGGTGATGTTCAACGCCTGGCACGGCCAGCCGCCGCCACCGCGGCTGCGCGCGGCCTACGAGTTGACCATCAACGACTGGCAAGGCCGCGAAAGCCCGCGTCTGCTGCTGCGGCACATCGAACCGGCCTGACGCCGCTTGCGCGTTTTTCACGCGGGCGGGGCCAGACTGGAATCATCCCGCTAGCGGAGAACGCCTGTGATCGCGCTGATCGAAGGACTGCCGCCCGGCACGCTGGGCTTCCGTGCCCACAGCCAGGTGACGGCGAAAGATTACGAGAACGTCGTCGTGCCGGATGTCGAGGCCGCGTTCGCGGTCAACCGCAAGCTGCGCCTGCTGTATGTCACCGCCGACGATTTCACCGGCTTCGACCCGGGCGCCCTGTGGGACGACGCCAAGCTGGGCATGCGCCACTTCAGCGGCTGGGAGCGCGTCGCGCTGGTCACCGACGTGCCGTGGCTGCGCGGTACGGCGATCGCCTTCAGGTTTGCCATCCCGGCGCAGTTCCGCCTGTTCCATGGCGCGGAAATCGAGGAAGCCACCCGCTGGGTCACGGCCGCCTGACCTCGTCCGCCGTAGATACCGTCTTGGCTCTCGTCAGGCAAGTGCGGTTTTGGGATCAAAAAGTTTGCCGGAACGGATGACGCCCCAGGCGATGTGGAGCAGCTTGCGCATGGCCGCGCCCAAGGCGAGCTTGCGTGGCTTGCCGCGGG
>JANJTA010000035.1 GCA_024711345.1 Rhodanobacter sp.
TCGCCACTTCGTGGCCGCCGGCGGACGGATCGACCTGGTAGCCGGCCACGATGTCCTCCAACTGCAGCATCGAATCGGGCAGCCGGCCTGGCGCAGGGAACTGGAAGCTGAAGGGCCGCTCGGCACGTACCGCCTCGGTGCCGGACAGCTTCTCCAGCCGTTTCATGCGCGACTTCGCCTGCTTCGCCTTGCTGGCCTTGGCCTTGAAGCGGTCGATGAAGGACTGCAGGTGCGCCCGCTCGGCCTGCTCGCGCTCGTGCGAGATCTGCTGCTGACGCAGCTGCTCGGCGCGCAGGCGCTCGAACGCGCTGTAGTTGCCGGTGTACAGCCGGGCCTTGCCTTCGTTGAGGTGCAGCGTGTGGGTGATCACGCCGTCGAGGAACTCGCGGTCGTGCGAGATGATCAGCAAGGTGCCCTGGTAGCGGCGCAGCCATTCCTCCAGCCACAGCACGGCGTCGAGATCGAGGTGGTTGGTCGGCTCGTCGAGCAGCAGCAGGTCGGACGGACACATCAGCGCGCGCGCCAGGTTCAGTCGCCCGCGCCAGCCGCCCGAGAATTCCTGCACCGCACGCTCATGCGTTTCCGGCGCAAAGCCCAGTCCGTGCAGCAGGCGGCCGGCACGGGCGCGGCCGTCGTAGCCGTTCAGCTCCTCGATGCGGTGGTGCGCCTTCGCCATCGCCTCCATGTCGCCGCGCTCGCCGGCCTCGGCCTCGTCGCGGATCGCGGCGGCCAGTTCCTCGTCGCCGCCCAGCACGTAGTCGATTGCCGCGTCCGGCAGCGCCGGGGTTTCCTGCGCCACCGAAGCGAGGCGCAGCTTGCCCGACATCTCCAGCTCGCCGGCGTCGCCCTCCAGCGAGCCCTGCAGCGCGGCGAACAGGCTGGACTTGCCGCAGCCGTTGCGGCCGATCACGCCGAGGCGCCAGCCGCCCTGGATCACCAGGTCGATGTCGGAAAGCAGCAGCCGGCTGCCGCGGCGCAAGGCGAAGTGTCGGAAGGAAATCATGAAAAGCCTGGGTCGGAAGCAGGCGGGTCGGCGCCCGCAGCCGCCCATGATAGCGGCGATGACGGCGAATCGCCCCGGCACCGCCGCACGCAGGCGAATGCCGAACCCATCGCATTCGGCGGGCGCCGGCGTGGCGCAGCCCCGACGGTTCTGCTACAACGACGCCGCATACAGCCTTGTATGGAGAGGGGAGCCATGGTCAAGTTCAGTTTGCCGATCGTCGTCATGCTGGCCGCTGCCGCCGGCCTGGCCGTAGCGCAGTCGGCCGGTGCGGCGCAGTCGCGCGAGCACGGCGACAGCCTGCTGATCCACCGCGTGCAGCAGGAAAAGGACATGAACCTGCCCCGTCGCGGACTGAGCATGGCCCAGGTCGAGAAGACCTGGGGCGCGCCGCAGCGCAAGCTGTCTCCACGCGGCGGCGACAGCAAGAAACATCCGCAGATCAACCGCTGGGAATACTCGAACTTCATCGTGTACTTCGAGCACAGCCACGTGATCCACGCGGTGCTCAACACGCCGGCCGGCAACAACACCAACCCGGCGGACGCCAACTGAGCTGACTTTCCGACCGACGCGGCCCGCGGCGACGCGGGCCGCATTTTTATGCCACGCACGGCGTGCGCCATCCCGGCGAGCGCTCCCGCGTGCGCGCACAACGGCGATGGCGCCGTGCCGGCACGCCGCCATCGCGTAAAATGCACGGCCCGGCGTCGACGCAGGCGCCAAACTTCACGCCACGAGAATCCCCGTCATGACCGACCACTCCTTGCGCCTGCCGGCGGAATGGGAACCGCAGGCCGCAGTGCTGATCGCGTGGCCGCATGCCGGCACCGACTGGGCCGAGCGGCTGGCCGCGGTGGAAACCACCTACGTGGCGCTGGCCGCCGCGGTGACCCGCTTCCAGCCGCTGATCGTGGTGGTCGCGGACGCGGCGCTGCGCGCGCACGTGCAGGCGCAGCTGCGCGGCGCCGGCGTGGACCTTGCGAGAGTCCGCTTCGTCGAGTTGCCCTACGACGACACCTGGCTGCGCGATTCCGGCCCGATCACCCTGGCCGACGACGCCGGCGGCTTCCAGCTCACCGACTTCCGTTTCACCGGCTGGGGCGGCAAGTTCGGCGCCGCGCAGGACGATGCGCTGGTCGCCGGCCTGGTGCAGGCCGGCGTGTTCGGCCAGGCCGCGCACCGGCGCATCGACTGGGCGCTGGAAGGCGGCGGCATCGAAAGCGATGGCGCCGGCACCGTGCTCACCACCTGGAAGTGCCTGCACCAGCGCCACCCCGAGCAGTCGCGCGAGGCAATGGACGCGATCCTGCGCGACGGCCTGCACGCGGCGCGGGTGCTGTGGCTGGACCACGGCTACCTCGAAGGTGACGACACCGACGCGCACATCGACACCCTCGCCCGCTTCGCGCCGGGCGAGCGCATCGTGTACCAGGCCTGCGACGACGCGGCCGATCATCACCACGCCGAACTGCAGCGCATGGGCGAGGAACTGGCCGCGCTGCGCACCGTCGACGGTCGCCCGTACCGGCTGCACCCGCTGCCGTGGGCAAAGCCCGTTCTCGACGAAGGCCGCCGGCTCGCCGCGTCCTACGCGAACTACCTGATCGTCAACGGCGCCGTGCTGGTGCCGGCCTACGGCGACACCGCCGACGCCGAGGCCGCGCGCATCATCGGCGAGGCGCACCCGGGCCGGGAGGTGGTGCAGGTGCCATGCCGCCCGCTGATCTGGCAGAACGGCAGCCTGCACTGCATCACCATGCAGTTGCCGGCCGGGATCGCCTGACTCGCATCGGCTAAACTGCAAGGTCCGGCCCAAGCCTGAGGATTCACGCCGATGACCCGCAAGACCCTCAAGGTCGCGCTGTTGCAGGAAACCGACCGCGGCAGCCGCGACGCCAACCTCGATGCCATCGAAACCGGCCTGCGCCAAGCCACCGCCGCCGGCGCTGAACTGGTGCTGCTGCAGGAACTGCACAACGGCCCGTACTTCTGCCAGCACGAGTCGGTGGAGATCTTCGACCAGGCCGAGAGCATCCCTGGCTCGGGCACCGCGCGCCTCGGCAAGCTGGCCGATGAACTGCAGCTGGTGCTGGTCGCCTCGCTGTTCGAGCGTCGTGCCGCCGGGCTGTACCACAACACCGCGGTGGTGTTCGACCGCTCCGCAGCGATCGCCGGCGTCTATCGCAAGATGCACATCCCGGACGATCCGGCATTCTACGAGAAGTTCTACTTCACCCCGGGCGACCTCGGCTTCGAGCCGATCGACACCTCGGTCGGCCGGCTCGGCGTGCTGGTGTGCTGGGACCAGTGGTATCCGGAAGCGGCACGCCTGATGGCGCTGGCCGGCGCCGAACTGCTGCTCTACCCCACCGCGATCGGCTGGGACCCGAACGACGAACAGGCCGAGAAGGACCGCCAGCGCGACGCCTGGATCACCGTGCAGCGCGGCCATGCCGTGGCCAACGGGCTGCCGCTGCTGTCGTGCAACCGCACCGGTTTCGAAGCCGATCCGTCGGGGGTGGGCGCCGGCATCCAGTTCTGGGGCTCCAGCTTCGTCGCCGGTCCGCAGGGCGAGTTCCTGGCCCAGGCCGGCACCGACGCGCGCGAACTGCTGCTGGCCGAGCTCGACCTGGCGCGCAGCGAGCACGTGCGACGGATCTGGCCGTTCCTGCGCGACCGCCGCATCGACGCCTACGCCGACCTGCTCAAGCGCTTTCGGGATTAATGCGATCATCCCTGGCCGCATTCTTCACTTGCTTCGCGCGGGATGCGTCCCCATGCATGGATCTCTCCCCACCATCGGCCTGCTGAACGCATGAGCGCCCCCGAAACCGAAGTCACCGCGCCGCCCGCCGCCCTGCACGGCCAGCCGATCGAGCGCGTGCAGCGCGACGGCGTGGAATACGTGGTGCTGGGCACCGCGCACGTCTCGCGCAGCAGCATGGAGGCGGTCGAGGCACTGCTGGAGCATGAGCACTTCGACGCGGTGGCGGTGGAATTGTGCGACAGCCGCGCGCAGAGCATGCGCGACCCGGAAGCGTTCAAGCAGATGGACCTGTTCAAGGTGATCCGCCAGGGCAAGGCCGGCATGGTCGCCGCCAGCCTGGTGCTGTCGACGTTCCAGAAACGCCTGGCCGACCAGTCCGGCATCCAGCCCGGCGCCGAGATGAAGGCGGCGATGGACGGCGCCGAGGCGCGCGGACTGCCGCTGTGGCTGATCGATCGCGAAGTCGGCACCACGCTCAAGCGCGCCTGGCGCAGCGTCGGCTTCTGGCAGCGTTTCGGCCTGCTCGGCGGCCTGCTGGCCAGCGTGTTCGAGCGCGAGGACATCGAACAAAGCGAGATCGAGAAACTGAAACAGGGCGACCTGCTGGAAAGCGCGTTCAGCGAGTTCGCCAGCAGCTCGAAGCCGCTTTACGACAGCCTGATCGGCGAGCGCGACGCATTCATGGCCGCCCGCCTGCGCGAGGAAGCCGCGCGCACAGCCACGACGGAACAGCGCCGCGTGCTGGTGGTGATCGGCGCCGGCCACCTCAAGGGCCTGTGCACCTTGCTGCGCGAGCAGCAGGACAACCCCGCCGCCAAAGTGGCCGAACTGGCCGTCCCGCCGCCGAAGGCGCGCTGGCCGAAGTGGGTGGCCGCCGCTCTGGTGCTGCTGGTCTTCGCCGCGATCGCCTGGGCCTTCCACCGCAACGCCTCGTTGGGCACACAGGCCTTGCTGGCCTGGGTGCTGTTCACCGGCGGCTTCGCCGCACTCGGCGCGCTGCTCGCCGGCGCCCATCCGTTCAGCATCACCGCCGCGTTCATCGCCGCGCCGATCAAGCCGTTCCGCCCCGGCATCCCGGCCGGCGGCATCAGCGCGATGGCCGAGGCCTGGGCGCGCCGCCCGCGGGTGGTCGACTTCGACACCCTGCGCGACGACATCGTGCACTGGAGCGGCTGGTGGAAGAATCGCGTGGCGCGCACCCTGCTCAACTTCTTCCTGGTCAGCGTGGGCACGATCGTCGGCGAGTACAGCGCCGGCATCCACATCTTCAAGAGCCTGTTCTGAGCCGGCCACAGACGCGTCGCGTGCTACGATGCGCCCGCCCGCGCAGCACCGCGGACGCCACGCCCGGATGGCGAAACTGGTAGACGCAAGGGACTTAAAATCCCTCACCCTCACGGGTATCCCGGTTCGATTCCGGGTCCGGGCACACCTCTCTCCTGCCTGCGGCGCGCCCACAAAAAAAGTGCGGCGGGATCGCCCGCCGCACTTTCGACTTCGGAACTAGAGGAACGGAGCGATCAGGCCGCCGCGTCCTTCAGCTTTTTCAGCGGGCGGATCTTGATCTTGACCGACGCCGGCTTGGCCGCGAACCACTGCTCTTCCTTGGTGAACGGGTTGATGCCCTTGCGCTTCGGCTTGGCCGGCACGTTCACCGCGGTGATCTTCAGCAGACCAGGCAACTGGAACGAGCCGGCGCCCTTCTTGTGCACCGAGCCGGCCACCGCGCCTTCCAGCGCTGCCAGCACGGCACGCACGTCCTTGGCCACCACGCCGCTGGCTTCGGCGATGTGCGCCACCAGGCCGGACTTGCCCAGGACTTCCTTGATCGGCTTGGGTGCGGCCGGTGCGGCCTTGGAGGCCGGCTTGCTCTTTGCAGCTGCTTTCTGCGTCTTTGCCATGGGTTTCCCCTCGTGAATATGTGGTTGTTGGTTCGTATGCCTCGCGGCACGCTGAATGTAGGGGAATTCAGCGGTGCCGCCAACGGGTCGAGCGGCAAAAACCGCAAAAAAACCGCGGCAACGACGCGATCGACCGTCCCACGGGCGAGGACAAGCGCGAAATGGCCATGCCTCTGCGGCAAACATGCTCATGCGCGCCTTGACCGGCACGATGCGGAGAGCCGAAAGCCGCCGTTCGAAACGGCACAAAAAAACCCGCCGAGGGCGGGTTTCCTGCGGCTGCCTGCAGCCGGTTGCGCAATGGAGGCCAAGGTCGGAATCGAACCGGCGTACGCGGATTTGCAGGGCGTTGATAGCACATGGTATCAACGGGTTGCGCGTGCTGCCGCCTCGCTTTGCCACCCGCGCTATGTTGCGCGCTGGCGCGATGCCTGCAGCGTACGCCCGCCGGAGCCGCCCCCGCAAGCATCGTTCGCCTCAGCGGATTACCCCACGCTCGCGCAACTTGCGCATGCACGCATGCTCGCGCTGGCGGATGGTTACTTCGCCGGCATAGATGCCCATGGCGTCGGTCGCCCAGCTGTCCATGCTGGGGAGCATTTGCGCTGCGGGCGTCGTGATAGCCGGCAGCGGCGGCAGCTGCGCCGGCGGCTGGGTTAGGTCACAGGTGACCGTTGGCGGCGGCATTGGCGGCACGTAGGGCCGCGTCGAGTTCTGCTTGCACGCCGGGAGGGCGCACGCAAGCAGGGCTGCCAGCAGGCAGCGACAGGTAGACGGTCTGGATGCGATCGACGGCGGCATGGGTGTTGACCTCGATTTTCGGCAACGCGATGTCCAGGCTGGCATGCATGTCGATGCCAGCCTGCGCGGCGACACCAGCGCGGGTGTCGGCGTCGAGGCGGGCCTGTGCGGCGGCGATGGCATCCTCCGCGATGACAGCGTTGCGGCCGGCTTGGTACTGGCGCTGGCCGTAGTCGTGGACGGCGCCGATGGCCTCAATGGCGAGGACGACCAGCAGCAGCGCAGCCAAGATGGCGCGCCAGTGCGCGCGGACGAAGATCAGCGCGCGAGCAGTCATGTCGGGCGGCGGCAGTCGATGGGCGCGCCGCCATGCCCTTTGAACACGTAGCGCCACCAGGGGCACGGCGACTGCATGGCCATGATGCCGGTGAGGCAGCATCGCAGGGCGACTTCATAGAGCGATGCCGTGCGCGCTTCCGGCAGCACCAGCAGCACGACGGCTGATGCGGTGATGCCGACCAGCAAGGCCAGCCGCAGCACGTGGCGCAGCCAGCCGCGCGGACTGGTGTCGGCCGGGGTGCGGTGCGCGTCTTGCAGCATCGCCAACCCCGTGAGCGCCGCCACCAGGGCAGCGAGCCAACCGATGGCGGTGAGGATCATGGTGTGCCTCCGCTCGAGCCGGTGGATCCCCTGTCGTTGATTTCGCGTTGCAGCCGGCCGCGGGCGGCGGGAACGGCAGCCTGCGCGAAGAAGCCAAGCAGGCCGGCGATAGCCGGGCCGGCGTCCCGCATCCATTCCAGGTGCGGGATGCTGCCCAACAGCACCGCGGCCACCGCAGCAAAGAACGCATACGCGAGCGTGAGCAGGAACATCACGATGCGCGACGCTTTCGGCGGTTGCAGGATGAGCCCGAACGCCACACCGGCCAGGGCCATGAAGACGATCGGCGCGGGCAGGCCCACGAATTCCAGCGGGCTTGTCCATGTCGCGGCGGCCGCCGCGGCGGAGTAGATCAAGCCGACGAAGGCGCCGGCGCGGGTCTCCAGCATCATCATGTCGCGCCCTCGTACGTTGCGAATACACCCGGCTGCAGGCCGCGCGCGAGCATGGAGGCCACCTTCGCGGTGGCCTCGGCCTTGGTGACCTTGCCGTCGCGGTTGGCGTCCAACCCGGAGTTCTGGCGGTAGGCGACGCCGCCGGAGAACAGCACGGCGTCTTCCGGCTGGCCGATGTACTTCGGCAGCAGGATGGCCATGTACATGTCCGACAGGCTGGCAATACGGCGGGCGTAGGGGCGGAAATAGCTGCGCACGTAGTCGAGCTGGGATTCCGCCGAGAGCAGCGCGAGATTCTCGACCGTGGTGCCCAGGCCGGGCGCCGTCGATGGCATGAACTGGATGAGCCCCACGGCGCCGCTACCCGCGCCGTTGCGCACCGATGGGCTGAACGCAGTGCCGGTTTCGAATGCGATGCACGCCATCAGCCAGCTCGCGTGCTGCGGCCCCCAGCCGAATTCCTTGCAGATGCTGAACACCACCTGTGCAAAGGCGGTGCTGACGCGCGCGCCCCAGGCCAGCTGGATGGGCTTGGCACGATCGGTCGGCATCGGTAGCGGCAACGTCATGGCCGCAGGGTGCACGACGCGGCGGAAACGACTGAGGCAAAGTGTTTCCGCCGCCGGCGGATGGCAACTAGACCGCCGGCGGCGCCGGCCAGTCGATGGTGTCGGGGAATCCGGTCTGTTCAGGCACGTCGCGCAGCGCCTGACGGTAGGCGGCCCAGGCGGACTTCTGCGCCGCGGTCAGCGGCGAGTCCGGGGATTGGGTCCAGTCGCAGGCGCGGAGCAAGCCATCGCGCTGCGCTCGCGCATCGGCGGCCCGAGTATCAAGTTCGGGCTGCGGCACGCCCCCGGCTTGCAACCACGCCTCGTAGTCGTTCCACCAGCGGTGGCCGCGCGGAACGATGGCGCCATCATCGAGCCGGATCACTTCATTGGGATGCTTCGTCAGTTGATACATGGCTCAAAACTCCGCGTCAGCAGTCCATTGCATGTCGAGGTTCACTTGCGTGCCACCAGCGGTGTTGCCCCACCAGATGAAACTGGTGGTTGCACCACCCGCCAGCGAACCGGCTACGTCCACGCCGTTAGCGTTGTCGCGCAACTTGCCGGCCGCACCTGTGGCGGAGCTGTACATAGTGATTGCCGGTGGTATCCGTTTTGCCGCCGTGAATTGTGTCGATGCCTGCCCCAGATTCGATCCTGCCGTGACGCCGGAAAACGCCACCGCCGATTTCCCTTGCTGCGCGATCGCCCCAGGTGCTACGCCGTCGGAATACGACTTCTCGTAGTAGCGTTTGCACAGCGCTAGCTCGATCGCCACCGGACGCCACTCAAACGCCGTCGCCACACTTCCCAGCTCAACCTGCACGCGCTTGTAGTTCACCGCACCGCTCGCGGGTGTAAGCGTCACCGTCACGTTACCCGTGCTGGTGCCCGGCACGGCGATCGACACGCCCGATCGTCCAGCCGACGCGACGATCACTCCCGCCACGCCCTCCACACTCACCGACAGGTTGCCGCCGCTCAGCCCGTCGACGCTCACCGTAATAGTCTTTCCGGCCAGATTAGGCGCCTCGATCACTTGCACCAGTGGACCGCTGGTATGCGTCAAAACTCCTGCACTCAGCGAGATGTTGCAGCCGCCCGTGCCCGCTTTCCACCGGTCGAACCCGTAGACGCCGGCAGCCAGCGCGCCACCAGCAAAGACGCGCTGATTGATGGCGAAATCGCCGTTGATCAGATAGTTCTTAAAGCCCGGCGTCGACATGGCACCAATCTGCGCTGCAGTCGCGCTTTTGTCGCCGGCGATGCCCAGCTCGATCGGCTCGGTGCCGGTCAATGCAGTGACCGGTGCTAGTTGGGAAATCTTGAGGGCCATGTTCAGGTCTCCACGATGCGTTGGGCACCGCTTTCGGTGGTGCGCAGCTCGCCGCTCTCGGTGATCCGGCGCGCGGTGCGGTAGTAGTCGAAGGTGGCGGTAAGCGCCTGCCAGCTGGTGTAGCCGTCGCGCTGTGCGGTGACCTGCACCTGCACGGTGCCGTCGCCGCTTACTGCCGGCGTGATGGTCGTGGCGGTAATGCCGCTGGCGGTGCTGTCGAGTACGCCGTTGAGGTAGACCGCGACGGTGTACGTAGTGCCGGCTTCCGGGCCGATGTTGGAGGCCGCGGTGTCGATCAGCTGGTCGGCCTGCAAGGTGCGATCGCGGTGCGACCAGGTGAGTGCGAGCGCGCCCTCGACCACCGCGGGATATGCCGCGCCGGCGATCAGCAGGTTACCGGGCGGGTACGGGCGGATCTGGCGCTGTGCGAGCGTAACGCTGGTCGTGATTGCTGCGGCCGGGTCGAGTGTGCCCAGGCCGGCGACCGTGAGCAGCTTGGCCTGGATCGCTTCGCCGGTGATGTACTCCGTGGGGTCGGCGCCGGTGGTGCCGTCGGTGAACCAGACTCGCGCGCCGGCGGCGTGCGTGGCGGGCGTGCTGTCCACGCAGCCGCGCGCGAGGGTCACCGCGGCGGTGCCGGCGTTGACGGCCACCACGCGGCACACTTCGCCGTCCACGATCGCCTCGCTGCCGACGACGACCTGATCGATGTCGACGGCGGAGTCGAGCGTGACAAGCGTGGGGCCGGCTTCCTGCGCCATCACGGCATGCAACAGGCCGGTGGGCGCGAACGGTGCACTGGCCACGGGCTTGAAATCGCCAGTGGTGGCGATGCGCGTGGTGAGCTGGTAGCCGTAGGCCGCATTGGTCGGCCGCGCGGCCAGGGCGCCGACGAAGCCGCTGTCGGCGGTGAGCTGCGCGCGATCGGCGGGGCGCATGATCGCGGCGAGGTCGCGGTAACTGGCCTCCACCAGCCGCTGCGCCACCACGGGCTGCGGCGTAAGGTCGGGCTTCACCCACAGGCCGGGCTGGCCGCTCACCCAGCCGGAGCTGGGCATAGCGTAGACGTCCTGGCTGCAGGTGAGCGTGATGCGATTATCGGTGGGCGTGCCGCGGTCGATGTCAAGGATGCGGATGGGCATCCGCGAGATCTGCAGCTTGGCCCAGGAGAATGCGCGCACGTCGCCCTTGCGAATGTCCAGGTCGCCGCGCACCGACAGCTTGATCTTCGCCGGCAGCGCCGCGTAGGCACGGGCGTCGCGTTCGGCCAGCTGGCCGGCCAGGTCCTTGTTCCAGACGCCCGGATAATCGTTGGTCTGGCTGATGATGCGGCCGCCCTGCGCCTCGATGCTGGCCAGGATGTTGGCCGGCACGGTGGCGTCCTTGTTGGTCTCGATGTCGCGGTACTTCACGATCACCTGATTGACCGACCCCGCGAGCACGCCCGGCTCGTAGCTGCTGAGCTCCAGGATGTTGCTTTCGTCCAGCAGATCCAGCGTGGCAATGTCGTAGTCGCCGCGCAGCAGCTTGAGGTATTGCAGGCCGGTGCTGAAATCCGTGGCCATCACGCCGCCGGCGTGGTTGCACACGCGCTGCACGAAATCGCCCACCACGTCCTTGCGCGACCAGCGCAGGCACAAGCCGAGGCCTTCGTCGTACAGCGTCTGCGCGGCCTGCTGCATGCGCGCGAGGTCGAACGTGTCGGCGGGGTCCAGGCCCAGGCCGGTCACGGGGTCGGTGTGCGCGCGGTAGATGAAGTGCGCGGGGTTCATGCCCATGCCGACCTTGGCCAGCGCCGGCTGCCACACCGGCGTGCGCCAGCCTGCGGTCCAGCGCGAGGCACGCACGGCCCACGGCTTGATGTAGGGCGACATGGCACTGAGCAGGCCGTTGTACAGCAGCATCACCAACCCGCGGTAGCCGGGCACCAGGTCGCCGTGCACCGCAACCAGCGCCGCGGGCGGCGCCTGGTCTTCGGCGCCCATCAACACGGAGAGCGTCCCCTGCAGGCCACCTTCCTTGTGCTTGCCGCCGAACAGCTCCGGCGAGTTGACCGCGAGGTCGGTATTGGCGGTGATCGAGCCGCGCCAGAACTCGCGGCCGCCGGCGGTGAGGCGGTCGATCTGGTCGACCGGCCCGTAGCAGATTCCCATGAGCAGCCACTTCATGCCGTACCAGGCGCCGATGACGGGGTTGCTGTTCTTACCCACGGCCGGCCTCCTCGCGCGCCAGCGCCGCCGCGCGCTGCGCGTAGGCGTCGTCGATGGCATCCACCTGCGCGATCGGCAGGCCTTCGGTGGCCAGTTGGTGCAGATCCACGCCGCGCTGGCGGCACCACTCGCGGATGCCCGGCGCGCACAGCACGCCGGCGCCGGCGAGGCGCGCGGCGCGGGCATGGCGCATGTGCACGCGGAGGCCGTCCATCATTTGCCGCCGTCGGCGCGCACAGGCAGCGTGTAGAGGCCGCCGTAGTCGACCACGTTGCCGTCGTCGATCCAGTTGGTGCCGCCGATGTCCATGATTTCGCGGCCGTCCTCGGCCACGGGCACGGTGAGGCTGCTGTCCGACGGCGCGGGCGGCTGTTTGCGGGCCATGACCGCCGCGGCCAGGACCACGGCGGCGATCAGGAGAACGAAGAGCACAACCATGATGGCCTCCAGTCAATAAATGGGGTCGGTGCCGAAAGGGTTCTTGTCCGGCAACCACGCCATGCCGCCGTAGTTGACGATGTTGTTGAACTTGTCCCGGCAGGTGGTGGCCAGTTGGTCGCAGCCCGGCATGAGCACAACGGCGGTGCCCACGGGCGCCGACATGGGCATGAGCAGCGTCAACGTATCGCCCACGTGGTTCACGATGGCGCGCCGCTCGGTCGCCAGGCCCGCCTGCCACTGCACCCAGCCGCGGGTGAACCAGCCGTCAGGCTTGCCCGCCGCCGCGGCGCACTGGATAACGGCGCCGGTCACCGACGTGAGCGTGCCATCGACGCGCATGGCGGTGCGGCTGGCGTTGCAGGCGCCAAGCCCCGTGCTGTACAGCGGTTTGTGGCAGGTCTTGCTCCACGGTTGGGTCATGCCAAGCGCGCTGGCCGCCGCCGACGGCGGCGAATGGTGGAGCACCACGTCGCGGCCGCTGAACGTCGGGTTGGTGAGCACGCCTTTCCACGCAATGCTCACCAGGCTGTTGCGCATCTGGTAGACGGTGAGGTGGATGACTTCCATCGGCACGCTGCCGCCGGCGTACAGCTCCAGCAGCGGCAGGCTTAGCGGCGCGGTGACGTCCAGCCGGTTCTTGGCCGGCTCCTGGGTATCCGCCAGCGACGACCGCTTGAGCGCGGCGTGCTGGTAGGCCTGGCTGTTGAATACCACGTCGCGATCGCCGCTGGCGTAGCGCCAGTGCTGGACGCCACGCGACCAGTCGAACAGCTCGGTCTTGCGCGCGAACAGGCTCATGGTTCCTCCGCCGGCACGCCGGCGAACTTCGCGCTGCTGCGCGCGATGCCCATGCTGTCGGTGTCATGCATGATGTCCACGCCGTCGCCGGCCAGGGTGGCGAACATCAACCAGCTGATCTGGCGCACGTCGGCAGGCGCCACGTCCACGCCGAGGGCGCTGTCGAGCGCGAGCTGCTCCGTGTCGCCGCCGTCGGTACTGGCCAGGATGCGACGGTAGAACACGACGCCCGTGGCGAGCTCGATGCGCAGATGCCGGCGACCCGGCTGGCGGCGCTGGTACAGCGTGACGCCGGCCCAGTCGACGACAAGCGTCGCGGATGCCGCGGCGGTTGGAGCGGCCAGGGTGAGGTCTGCCGCGCCACTGGGCACCCACAACGCCTGCGCACGCCCCTGCAGCCAATAAAGCAGCGAGCGGTGCGCAGCACGTGCCGCGCGCCCCTGCAGCAGCCAGGTGAACGGCAGCGTGAGCCAAGCGAGGCCGCTGGGGTCGAGCACGTCGGGCCGGCCGATGCTGTTGTCGGTGATCTGCAGCTGCCGCGCGTAGCCAGCTTCGCGGCCGCCGCCCCAATCCGCGGCATCTTCCAGCACCGGCACGCCGAGATACGCGGCAGCGGGCGCAGCGGCCGGCCAGTCGCAGGGTTCCACTGCCTGCATGCGTACTGTCGCGGTCATCATGTCGTCGGTCCGGCGGCTGACCGATTGCGTATCCACCAAGCGCGCCTGGCGGCAGGGGTAGATGCGATCGCCCACGCCGTAGCCAGCTACGGTCGGCCGCGCGAACGTGAGCGTGGCATCACTGATCGCGCTGATCTCCACCGTTTCCCAATGGCGCGCGTCGCGGTACAACATGGCCAAGCTGCCCACAGCGAAATCGAGATAGCGCGTGTCGATGGCCATGCTGCCGGCGCCGGCGGCGACGGGCGACGCCAGCCAGGTCACGTCCGTCCACACCGGCAGCAGCCAGGTGCGGGCGCCCCAGTCATAGAGCGCGCTTTCAAGAATGCGCCGGTCGGCGCCTGCGGCGAGCACTGCGAACTGCCAGTCGCGGCGCGGCGCCTGGCGCAACACCTCGCGCAGCTGGTCGCCGTTGTCGCTCTGCTGCACGTCGGTAAGCCACGCCAGCGTTTCCCTGACGCCATCGGCCCAATCCGGCGGCAGCATCCACGCGACCAGGCGGTTGCCGGTGATGCTGGCCTGCACGCTGTCCCCGGTGGCGAACAACCAGGCGAGCGTGGCCGCGATCACGCCTGGGCCGTCGGTGTTCACGTTGATCGTCCAGGCGCGCTGCTGCAGCGGCGCGAACGCGAGCGGCAATGCGCCCTCGCCGGTCGCGGTGATGCCGTCGGCGTCGAGCAGCTGCAGGTCGGTCAGCGATCGCGGCTGGTCGGGCCAGGCGTTCCAGACCACGACGCTGCGCGTCTGCGCGCTGACCAGGTTGCCCAGGTCGATGCGCGATGGAATCAGGTGCACGCGGTAGTAGTAGTCGGCCATATAGCCGTTGGCCGGTGTCGCGGCGATCGCCGCGGGCACGGTGGCGGGCCAGACGCGGGCGATCGCGGACAGCGACGAGACCGGCGCCGCATCGACCGCATGCGCCGGCCAGTAGTCGACCGCGAAGCTGCGCAGGGCCGCCGACACGTGCGGGTTGACGTAGCCTGCGGCGGCAGCGGCACCCGCAATGGCGAGGATCACGGCCACGTCGTCACGGCCCCGTGTAGCGCACGGCGTAGCCCAGCGTGCCGGTGCCGCCGCCGGCGGGCGTGGGCTCATAGGTACGCGGCGAGCTGCGACGCCACAGCGGGTACACCATCCACTTGTCGGGCGACAGGTCGATGATCTGGCGGTCGACCAGGTTGTCCAGCATCACCCAGCGGATGTGCCTGGTCTGCAGCACCGGCGAAAACAGGCTCGACGGGCGGAACGTGTAGACGATGATGGGGCTGAGCACGGACTCGCCATTCCACGCGCTCGGCGAATTCTGCTGGATCGGCCAGCGGTCGGGGTACGAAACATAGCTGCTCCACTGCCCGGCAGCGTCCATCTGATGGTCGATGCCGCCGATGCCACCGCCATAACCTTGGAGAGCATCGAAGAGCCCCGGATTGAAGGTCGAGCCGTTCGTGCCACCACCGCCGATCGTACGGAAGTCCCAGATCGACCCGCTGGTATTCGTGCCGGCCGTTCCGTAGTACCAGTTGCCCGACCCGACCAGGCCCGGCTGATCGCTCTGGCCGAACGCCAGGTACTGGTAGCAGGTGGTCTCGTAGTTGACGAACAGGTAGACCTCGTCCGGCGCTGCGTTGAGGTGGATCTCGTAGGTCACCGGAAACACGATGGGATGGGCAACCGCGGCGGTCGGGCCGGTGTAGACGGTCAGCCCGATCAGCGACGGCTGCGCATTGCTGCGACCGCTGAGCACGCCGCCGGACTGGCCGCTGCCGCCCTGGATCTGCAGCGTGCTGCCCACCACCTTGGCCTCGACGAACAGCGTGCCCTTGCTCAGCACGTTGCCCGTGAGCGTATAGCCGTTGGCCGTGCACGCGGCCTGCAGCGCGGCCAGCAGGTCGGCATAGGAATTGGCCGTGCCGGTGACGTAGGCCATTACTTGAGCTCCAGCAGGTAGTAGTCGCCGAACCCGGTGCGGGTCACGTCGCGCAGCACGACGTTGGTCACGCCGTCGATGACGCAGGTGTTCTCGACGTTCTGGTTGAAGCCGCTGATGAAGCGCACGCCATCCAGCTCGCCCCACACGTTGCCGGGGTTGTAGAGCGCGAGGCGCTTGCCCAGGTAGTAGCCGCCCGTTTCGCGCAGGTTGATGCCGGCGTTCCAGGGCGCGGAGTAGGCTTGTTGCCAGGTGCCCATCACGTCGCGGATGCGCGCGTTCGGGCCGTTGTACGCCGAGCTGGCGGCGATGTAGCCCTTGTAGCCCATCGAGTAATTCGTGTCGGAGTAGCGCGTCGCCGGTACGCCGTTGAGCATGCCGAAAACGGCGACCGGGTACGGGTACTGGCCGGGCGTGCCGTAGGGCAAGAACTTGCCGGCGTACGCGCTCTGGTAGTTGCCGACACCGACTTTCAAGCCGAACACGATGCGCTGCGCATTCGCGCACAGCCAGTAGTCGATGCGCGAATTGTGGGCGGGGACACCGCTTTCCATGTAGCCCGGCTGCGAAGTGAACGCCGCCGCGCCGACGTAGCCGGTGAACGCGGCGACACTGAGGTTGTAGTAGTCGCTGGCCACGCTGTGGTAGCTGCGGAAGCCGATGAAGATCTGCTCGGTGCCGCTCAGGCCCACGCCCCGCATGATCAGCTCGCGGTTGCTGCCGTCCGTGGGGATCACGTAGCGCAGCGTGGTCCAGCCGTTGGCCTCGGCGAAGGTCTTGATCTTGAGCAGCATCTGCCAGTGCGCCAGGCCCTCGGTGCCGGTGTTGTCGACGAAGCCGATTTCGTAGGCCATCAGCCGATTCCCTGTTTGATCGTGTTGCCGTTGCGCATGACATGGTTGACGACATGGGTTTCCGCGGCCGGGCCGCTGAGGATCCGCTCGCGCAGGTCGTCGATGTCGATGTAGTTGTGGTTGTGCAAGGTGAGCGCGGTGCTGCCGGCGCCGGCTGGTATATCCGCCGGCGGGCTGGCCGGCTCGGGGTTGCCCACGAAGCCGCCGTCGGCGTAGCCGCGGTAGCCCAGGCGCATGGCCTCGACTACGCCCACGCCACCGGCGCGGGCGATGTCGCGCTGCGACCACACCACTTCGCCGCGATGGACCACGCCGGCCGGTTCCTTGACGCCGCCGGGGCCGGTGTAGCCGCCGACGTCGAAGTTGGTGTTCTGCGAGCGGATCTGCGCGACGTTGGCGAGGCCGGCGGCGATGGCGGCGGCGGCGGCGGCGATACCGAGCGCCGGGCCGACATAGGGGATGCCGGCCAGCGAGGCGTAGGCCGCGGTGGCGCTCTGGTAGGTGTTGATCATGGCCTGCGCGATCGCGGCGGCCTTGCCGATGGCGGCGACCTTGTTGTTCTGGCTGTGCTGCAGCTGCGCCACCTGGCCGAAGAAATCGCCCATGGCGGTGATCGATAGCTGGTGGCGGGATTGTTCGATGACGGCGCTCTTGTCGGCGTAGTCTGAGTCCAGCTGCGCCTTGGCGGCGAGGTAGGCCTGATGCCGCGCAAGATCGTCGCCGTCGAGCCGCGCCTTGAGGTCGGCGGACTGCTGGGTGTAGGCGGCCTCGAGTTCCTGCTGCGCGCGAAAGTTTTTCGCCAGCTCGCTGTTCACGCCGCCGACGCTGGCGTCGACGCCCTGGTATTTCGGGAGTTCGGCGACGGTGGACTGGCCGATGGCGCGCAGCGCAGCCTGGTAGTCGCCGGCGCTGATGGGTACTTTGTTGAGCAGGTCGTTGAGCTGGCGGATTTGCTCTAGCGCCTTGTCGATGCGCACCTCGGCCGGCGTGCGCAGGCTGGCCTTGAGTTTTTCCCAAGCGGTGGTGGCCTTATCGCTGAGCTGGTCCAGCGCGGCGTCACGCTGCTGCGCGGCGAGCTGGATGATGTCGTTTTTCCGCGCGTCGATGGCGGCGACGTTGGCGCCCTTGGCCTTTTTCGCCTGCTCGGCGTCGGCGGTGGCTTTCTCCACTTCCTGGTTGTACTTGACCCATGCGGCGGCGGCGGGGTCGAGCGCGCCTTGCAGCCCCTGCAGTTGCTTGATGAGGGCGTCGCCGGCGGCGAGGTACTTGTCGTTCTGGTCCTTGCCGGCGCTGGCGCCGGCGCCCCTGGTGCCTACGCCTGGCTGGAACGGCGCGCGCACGGTGACGGTGGGCAGCATGTCCGGGCCAGCGGCGGGCTTGTTGGCCTGGTCGCGCAGGCGCTGGCCGACGGCGAGCAGGTTCTGTAGGCGCGTGATTTCGGCGGCGTTGTCTTGCATCTGCTGACGGATGCCATCGCGCGAGCCGATGGATTTCCAGCTGTCGAGGGACTTCTGCAGGTTGCTCTGCTTTTCCGTCGCGCTTGCGATGGCCGCTTCGATGCCGGCGGTGTCGTCGATCGCGAAATTGCCGGTACGCCGCGCGATTTCCTCGCCGACGAACTTGGTGAACTTGCTGACCTCGCTCATGGCCGTGACGGACCACTCGGCGATTTTCGCCAAGCCGCTGATGAACAGATTGAAGCCTTCGGCGGTGGCCGGGTCCTTCAGCGTGTCGGTGAGTTCGCGCACCGTTTCCGTGAACGGGCCCATGCTGTCCTTGCCGGCCTCCACGTAGAGGTCGGTGACGGCGTTGCGCAGGCGGTTGATTTCGGCGTTGAGGCCCTTGGCCGCTTCCTGGCTGGCAGGGCCGTAGGCGTGTTGCAGGGCTTCGGCGAAGCGCGGCAGGAACGCGTCGGCGGCGATCTGGCCTTTTTCCAGCCACTGGGTGAGTTGCGCGGTGTTGGTGCCGAGCGCCTCGGCGGCGAGTTCGAACGCGCCGGGCAGGCGCTGGCCGAGCTGCAGCACCAGTTCCTGAGTCTGCACGCGGCCCTTGCTCATCATCTGCTCGACGGCGAGCAGCACGCTTTGCGTTTCGTCCGCGCTGAGGTGCAGCACGGTGGTGGCCTGCGACACGCCCTCGAAGATGCTGTGCACGCTGGCGCGCAGCGGCTCGCTGTTCTTGGCCGCGGCCACGAGGCGGCTGTAGGCCTGCGCGGTGCTGAGGTATTCCAGGCCGAGCTGCTCGGCGACGCCGCGCACGTATTCCAGTTCCTGCCCGGATTTCTGCGCGCTGCCGGTGGCGGCCTGCAGCGTGAAAAACGCCTGCTGGTACCTGAGGTTCACCTCCACCGCTTTCTTGCCGAACTCGACCATCTGGTCGATGGCGAACGCGGCGACGATGGCCTGGCCGAGGCGCTTTAAATCCACCTCGGTGGTCTTGGCCTGGGTGCTGAGTTTCTTGGCATTGTTGCCGGCGCGGTCGCTGGCGTCGGCCATCTTGTTGAGACCGGCGGCGGCACCCTGCCCGCCCTTGCCGAGTCCGTCCGCGGTGGCGCTGGTGCTGCCGAGCTTGGTCTTGAGGTTGTCCAGCCCCGAAAGGGCCTGCTGCAGATCGGCCCTTACGCGCAGCAGCAGTTCATAGTCCTGCACGGCCATGGATCAATCCTTCAGCTGTCGCAGGCGCTGTTTGCCGAACTCGCCACCGCGGTGGCCGGCGGCGATGTCCGCGATGTCGCTGCGGCGCTGTTGCCTTTCGCGGCGCAACGCGGCGACGAAATACAGCATCAGTTGACGCTCCGTGTACTGGCCGAGGCGGCTGGGGTCGTGGCCGGCGCATGCGAGGGTGGCGTAGACGTCAGACCAGCGGAGGCCTTGAGCTGATGCACCATCAGGCTTTCCCGCACGCGCCGTACGAAAAAATGGCTGTTCACCGCCCACCACAACAGCTGCAGGCTGCTGCCGTCGTTGTCGTTGAGGCCGGCCACCCAGGCCACGGGCTGGTCGCAGGCGGTGGCGATGAGCTGCGTGACGGCATCGGCGTGGTCGCCGAATACCGGACGCAACGCATCCGTATCGGCCAGCTCGCCGGACAGCGCCACGGCCTTGATCGCGTCGACGATCGGGGTGATGAGGGCATGCAGGCGCATGCCTTCGACGAAGCCGTATTCGCGCATCACCAGCGGCACGCCGGCGATGGTGGCGTGCCGCTCGGGGTGCAGGATGGCGAGGTCGTCGGCGCCACCCTGCCCGACGGCGGGCTGCTGGGCCATGGCTTAGCCCACCTGCGTGATGCTGCCGAACTGGCCCAGCGCGCCGCTGGCCGGCTTGCTGCTGTCCAGCAGCACGCCGCCGGTGATCTGCATGCCGGCGACGTCATTGCCGGTGGTGATGAGCGCCAGCTCGGCCAGCGGGTCGGGGGCCAGCTTGTACAGGTCGACGATGACCGGCGCGTTGCCCTCGGCCAGGTTGACGCCTTCGTAGCGCAGCGCGAAGTTCTTCTGGCCCGTGGTGAACATGCCAACGGCCTTGCGCGCGCTGTAGCTGTACGCCACCTTGAACGGCTGCACGTAGGTACCGACATTGAGGATGGTGATGCGGCCGAATGCGGCGTCGACGGTGTAGTCGGTGCCTTCCACAAGCGTCAGGGGCGTGCCCGTGCTGTCGGTGACCACGACGCTGGAAACGCCGGGGTTGGCCAGGCTCACCTGCGAGCCGGCCACCAGCGCGGACGGCAGCGATTCCGCAGAAACGGTGCCGAGGGCGGTGCTGGTGCTGTTGCCGGTAAGCGCGAGCGCGAGGTTGTCCACGTCCACCTGGTGCAGGGTCATGTCGACGGTGGCGCTCTTGCCGATCGGGAAGCTGCGCACCAGCGAGCGCTGGCCGCTGTAGCTTTCCTTGTGCTCGACCTTTTCCACGGCCAGCTTGACGCTGAACGCGCTCACGTCGCCCACCCAGCGCTGCAGGCCGGGCACGCCGGTGACAGCGTCGCGCTCGGCGAGGTAGATACGGCCCTGGCCGTAATAGAAGGTATCAGCGCTCATGGTCGTCTCCGGTGATGTCGTGGTCCGCGGTGTGCGGTGTGATGGACTTGTGCTTGCGGATGGGCGCGGCGGCGGGCTCACCCGCCGCCGGTGCCGCGCTCTTGAGGGTCTGGTGTTCAGCCGGCTGCGCGACGCCGTGCGCGGCCAGCCAGGCGGCGGTGGCGACGTCCACGCGCAGAGGCGTACCGGCGCGGTACAGCGTGCCGGCGTGGGTGTGGTCGCGCAGCAGGGTCACGGCAGGCATGTCAGCGCACCCCCAGCAGGCGTTGCTGCTCGGCTTGCAGCACGCGGATGGCGAACTCGGCGAGGCGCTCGGGGCGGCGGCCGTGCTTGAGCATCTGGCCGATGCTGGGGCCGTAGACGGCCTGCAGCGGCAGGCGTGCCTTGCCCTTGCGTTCGAACACGAGGCGGTTGTTGCTCTTGCCGGTGGCGATGAAGGCGCCATCGCGGCCGCCGCGATCGCCGCCGCGCTTGATGGCGTAGCGCGCACCGCCTTTCATGCGGCGCGACCAGGTGGCGCCGAACTGGATAGCGTTGATGCCACGGGCCTTGCCGATGAGCGCCATGCCGTCGGGTGTGTTCTTGACCTGCAGGCCTTCGGCGATGCGACCGGCCTTGAGGTTGTACTCGGCGCCGATATCGCGCTTGGCCTCGGTGCCGAGGCGGCGGCGCAGCGTGCCGAGCGCGCGCTTCTGCGCGCTCAGGATGCGCGCGGGAACGGCGCTGAGCTGCTGCATGGCGTCGAGCGCGCCGGTAAGTTCCACGGCGAAGCTGGTGTATTTGCTCACCGGAAGTACCTCGCCACGATGCGCGCCTGCATGGCGATGACGGCCGCGCCTTCCGGCCGGTCGAGGATGGCGATGTCGGCCACGCTCATGGGCGTGACCTGCATGGCTTCGGGACGCATGGCCTGCGCGCGGGCGTAGGCTTTCATGCAGGTTTCGAGGTCTTCGATGATGGCGTGGATCTGCTGTTGCGCGTCGTCGAGGTCGGTGCCGATGGCGGCTTCCACCAGCAGGGTGAAGTCGCGCACGGGCTTGCCGGGGCGCTCGTGGTCGAGGCCCGGGCCGGTGATGGATTCGCTGTAGATCATCAGGCCCAGCGCATCGGTGCGCTGGCCATCGGTGGTCCAGATGTTGGCCCCGACGTCGGTGATGTAGCCGTTGGCCACCGTGATGGTGGCCAGCTGCGCCTGCAGCGCCAGGATCAACGCCCAGCTGCGCGACGGGTCAGCCATGCATCACCACCGTGACGACGATACCGTCGTCGGTAAGGATTTCTTCCACCTTGCTGGTGCGCCCGCGCACGGTGATGACGTCACCGCGGGAAGGCTGCCAGTCGTCGCGCAGCATGCCGAGCACGCGCTTGTTGCCGACGACGCGGCCGTACTGGCCCACGTCCTGCACGGCGTCGTCGACGTACAGCATCAGCGTGACCGGGGCCGACGCGCCGCGTACCACGGTGCCCTGCTCGCCAAGGGTGGCGAGCAGTTCACGCGAGGCGGCGGCGAAGTCGGCCCAGGCTTCCATGGCTTAGACGGTGATGGCGTCGGTCATGGCGGCGAACGACTCCGGGTGGCGCACGGCGAGGTCCACGTCCTCGAACGCGCGCACGATGACGCTGCCCGAGTCGCCGGCGCTGTACGGATCCACCTGCAGCTCCAGGCCGCCCCAGGTGCCGAAGATCAGATCGGCGAAGTTGCCGAAGATGATGCTCGACAGGCCGGTGCCGGTGCCCTTGGTGCCGTTGCTGGCCACCGCATTGGTGACGCCGGCCTGGTAGCCGTTGAGCGGCGTGTTGCCGGACGACCAGATGGCGTCGCCGCCCGGATTGGTGGTGAACTTCTGCACGCCCTTGAGGTAGCCGCGCACCGATGCGTTGGTGAGGTAGCCCAGCGTGCCGACGTCCGCGTTGGCCACCGCCACGGCGGTTTCCAGCCCCACGATGTTCTTCCAGGTGGGGTTGGCGCCGTTGGCGCCGCCGACGACGGAGCCAATGCCGGCGGTGCCCAGGATGCCGGTGGGCTCGTTGGCGCCGCCGCCCTTGATGGCCGCCGCCTGCAACGCCAGGCCGAGCACCTTGGCGAGGTCGTTGCGCACGAAGCCCTCGACGTCGATGGACGACTGGATCAGCAGCTTGCGGCTGATCTGCGTGCGACCCATGAGGGTCTTCGGGTTCATCGGCACCTGGTCGATGGACTGGCTGCTGTTGGAGCCGGTACCGGACTCGGCCACCCAGTAGGCGGTGGCGCCGCCACTCTGGCGCGGGATGGCAATGTTGCCCACCAGGCCGGTGAGGTACTGCGCACCCAAGCGGTTGACGACCATGGCGTTGCGCAGCAGGTCGATGAAGCTGCCGCTGAGCAGGTCGGTGGTGACCAGGTTGCCGCCCTTGGCGGCGGTGCCCTTGACCATGTCGTCGGCACGCGCGGCGAGCACGTCGAACGGCACCAGCATGCCCTTGACGCTGCGCGCCTGCTTGTTGGCGGCCGCCTGCGACACCTCATGCTCGAACGCGGCGGCCTCGCGGGCGCGCTGGTCGGTGGGGTTGGCCATGGCGTGCAGCGCACGCACGACGCTGTACTGACGCACTTCCTTGTCGCTCATGCCGATGTCGGCGGTGGGCAGCGGCTTGCTGGTGACGATTTCCAGCGCCTTGGCGCGGAACTGGTCCATGCTCCAGCCGCTGCGGATGGCCTCGGAGGCCACTTCGCGCATGCCTTCGTACTTGGCGAGCTGGTCGGCGCCGGCGGTGATGTCGCTGATGCGCTTGCGCTCGTTTTCGGCGCCGCTGCGCTGGGCTTCGGCGGTGATCTTGCTGGTGTCGATGACCGGCGCGGCCGGCTGGTTCTGCTGCTCGCTCATGGTGTTCTCCGGGGAATGCGGTTTGGGTTTTTCGGCGCTGCGGCCCACACCGACTTTCGCGTCGGCGGGCACGCTCACCAGGGAAATTTCGTAGGGCTCCCAGTCGGTGACCCGATAGGTGCCGATGCCGTCCGTTTCGGACTCGAGGATGACGTCCCAGATGCGGTAGCCGACGGAGACGTTCTGCCGGATGCCGTCCACCACGTCCTGGAAGATCTCGCTGGCGCGCGCGCTTTTCCCAAAGCGCACCACGGCGCGGGCCACCCGGTCCGCACCGATCTGCACCGATTCGATCACTCCCACCTGGTCGCGCTGGTCGTGGTCCATCAGCACCGCGCCGCCGCTCTTGAGGCGGCCCTGGCGGATGGAGCGCGATTGCACGTCCAGCACTTCCACGCCCCAGTACCGATCCACCGGGGTTTCGCTGGCAAAGGCCAGCGTGACGGTGCGCGCGGCCTCGTCGATGGTGGCGCGCTCGGCGTCGATGCGCAGGAAGCGCTCGCCGGTGCTGCCGGGGGTGAGTTCGCTGGGCGTCTTGATGGTCATGGGGTCAGCCTCGCAGGACGGCGGGAAATGACTGAGGCAAAGCGTTTCCGGTCACGCGCCACTGTTGGCGGCCTTGGTTTTCTTGGCGGCGGTGTCCTGGTTGCCGGCGTCGTTGCCGCTGGCGGCGACGGCGCTGGCGATGGTGCCGGTGGGCGCGGTGGTGCCGGTGAGCACGACGCCGCGAGCCTTGAGCAGCTGCTGGAAGGTGGCGAGGTCGTCGATCACTTCCTCGATGTCGCGGCCGGTTTGCGCGGCGATCTGCTGCGGGCTGGCCAGGCCGTTCTCGATCGCCAGCACGCTGGCGGCCATGTCCTTGAGCGGATCCACCCACTGCCAGCGGCGGCCCTGCCACTGGTGGTCGAGGAATTTGGTTTTCTTGGCCAGCGGCAGCGCGCTGCCGTTGGGCAGCAGTACGGCTCCGCGCAGCAGGGCCATGTCGAGCCAGTCTTCGTACACGGGCACCAGCAGGCTGGTGATGAGCCAGCGCTGGATGGCCATCCACTCGTCGCGCTCTTCCAGCGTGCCGCTGCGGATGCTGGAGAAGCTCACGCCCTCGAGGTCGTTGGCGAGGCTGTGATAGCTGCCGGGTACGCCGCTGGCGATGCCGCGCATCGCGGCCTTGCAGAACGCGTCGAACTGCGCGTGTGGGTAGTCGGGGTTGAAGGTCTTGAAGTCGTAGCCGGCAGGCACCACGCCGAAGGTGCCGGGGGTGGCCTCGGTGATGAACTCGCCGTCCTTGGTTTTTTCGTCGGCGACGGCGGAGGGGTCGCCGTCCGGGGCGGTGAAGAAGCCCATCTTGGCGGCGCCGATGCGCGCGGCGATGACGGCGGCCTCGCGGTAGCCGTTGAGGTCGTTCATGCGGCGCATGACGGCGTGAAGCCACGGCACACCGCGCGTCTGCTCGTCCTCCAGCGGGATGAAGCCGTGGAAGATTTCATCAGCCGGCACGCGCTCGCGCTGGCGCTCCGCATCGGCGGCTTCGCCGGGGTGGCGGTTCCACAGGTGGTAGGCCACGGGCTTGCGCCACTGGTCCACCTCCACGCCGTTGATGACGGCGTTGCGGCCGTTGCCGGGCATGACGTTGTAGAGGGTGTCGAGGCGGTCCACGTCGAGCAGCTGCAGCTGGTAGCCGAAGAAACCGGCGCCCGCGCCGCGGCGCTTGCGGATGAGGTATTCGCCATCGCGCGCCACGGCGAGCATGGCGGCGGCGCAAAGGTCGGCGAAGCTGCGCTTGCCGCGCACGTCGCACTGGTCGGGCCGCGACCACTGCCAGAACGCCTTTTCGATGGCCTTGTTGGCCATGGTGTCGAGGCTGCCGGCGTCGGCGGCGCGTGCCTGGAAGCGGAAGCCTTCCGGCCCGACGACGTTGGATTTGACGGTGCGGCCGAACTTGGCGGCGTACTCGTTGTTCTTGAACAGGTCGCGGCTGCGGGCGCGCAGGCGGTCGAGGTCGGTGCGCAGCTCGGCGTCGATGGAGGTGTTGACGCTGAGCCAGCTGGCGGTGAGCCGGTTGACGATGGCGGCGTCGAAGCGGCGCAGGCCGGCGGCGGGCACCCTGGGCGAACGACGGAACCAGCCGAACATCACAGCTGCACCAGGATGCGGGCGCCAAACGGGCGGCCGCTGCGCTGCTCGGCGGCGACCTCGGCGCGGTAGCGGTCGCGCAGCTTGAGCAGGTCGGCCAGCGGGTACCAACTGATCTTGCGGCCGTTGATTTCCATGGCACCGGCCACGGGCGCCTTGCTCTCCAGCCAGGCCTCGAGGCTGTCGAGCACCTTCTGCGCGTGGCTGCGGTTGTCCATGCCGGTCGTGGCGACGGCAAGGTCGGGCAGCACGCGCAGCGCGGTGACGCCGATGGTGTGCCGCTCGGTTCCGAGGGTGACATATTCCTGCACCTGGTACTGCCCCGCGGCCCACGTGGCAGTGTCGGTGGCCGGCACAGTGGCGACGAAGCTGTCGCCGTCGGCCGTGGCCGTGGCCGTGACGGTGAACGCGGCGGTGCGGCTGACCAACTTGTAGGCGAGCACCCAGCCGGCGCTGGCCGGGTAAAGCGCCAGCGTGCGGCGCCAGGTGGCGGTATCGCCGGCGGTGATCTCGGCGGGGATGCAGGAGTTTTCGTCGGCCATGCGCGCAGGCTGGCCGGAGTTTCGGAAACGACTAAGGCAAACCGTTTCCGGTGTCGCAGGCGAGGATCTGCCGCACGCGCTTGACGCTGATGCCGTGGCGACGGGCGATGAGTTCGTCGTGGTCGCCGGCGTGGTGCTCGCGGCAGATCTGCCGGTCGCGCTCGGCGAGCTGGGCCTTGCCGCTTTCGCCGACCTTGGCGATGTAGTGGCGTTCTCCACCCCAGTCGGCGCGCACATCCTGCTCCACTTGCTGCAACACCTTGATGGGCAGCTTGGCGTGTTTTTCGGCGATGCGCTGGAAGATGTCGGCAACGAGATCGAGGTGGGCCATGCGTGTCACCAGTTGGTTGCGAAGCCGCCGCGGCGGCGTGGGAGCGTTCCACGTGGAGCGATGGACGTCTTGACGTCCGTTTCCGGGGCCTTTTCAGGCCCCTGTTGTTGGACAGCCGACTGCAGCCGTGCTTCGCGGGCATCCCAGTCGGCCTTGGTCAGGCGGTGCAGGCGCAGTTCGGGGTGGTGGGCGGCGGCGTAGCTGTACACCCAGGTGTCGAGCGGTTCGTTGCGCGGGGCGCCCTTGCGCTTTTCGAAGCGGTTCTTGGTGGGGTTGTAGGTTTCAGCCACCAGGCCGCCGAAGTAGTCGGCGGGCAGATCCTCGCTCAGGTGCACGGTGCGGGCGTCGGCCTGCTTGTCGGCGTCGGTGGATAGGCGCGAGTACAGCCAGTGCTTGATGCCGACGGTGCCGACGTGGTGGATCATGACGCCGCGCTTGTCGGCCTGGCCGCGCCAGTTGACGTCTTGCAGTTTGCCCTTGCTGAGCACCGGCGCGTTGTTGGGCACTGCGCCGAAGATGCACAACGGGCGGCGGATGACGCGGCGGCGCACGTAGGCTTTCACCGCCTCGGTGCGGTGGCCGCCGGCGTCGATGGCGGTGGCCTCCACGCGCAGCAGCGCGCCCCAGGCGTGTTCGATCGGCCTGTTGATCAGGTCGGTGAGCGCATCCCATACGGCGTCGTCGGCAGGGTCGCCGGGCAGCTCGACGTAGTCGAGCGTCCAGAAGGCCATTCCTCGGCCCCAACCGGTGAAGTGCACGGCCAGACGGTTATCTTGCGTGTCGACGCCAGCGGTGATGGCGAGCACGCTGGCCGGCGCGCTGCGCAGGCGGTAGGGTTCGGCGCGATCGGCGATGACGTTGTGCTTGACCGCGCGCATGGCGGGGTCTTCCCACGGCTCGGCGAGGCGGTCGTTGACGAAGGTCTTGAGCTTGGCGGGGTCGCCCTGGGCGTCGCGCCACTTGGCCACCAGGTCGAGCCAGCGCGGGCCGAGGCCGATGGGGTAGTAGAGGCAGTTGATGGTGTAGCCGCGGATTTTACGCTCGGGGTGCTCGGGCACCCACTGGCCGGCGGCGATCATGTCGGCCTTGCGGTGTTCGTCGATGCACACGCCGCATTCGCGGCAGACGTACCAGCACTGGCCGCCGTCGGGCGTCCAGTGCAGGCCGGCCCACTCCAGCGGCTGCTGGTGGCCGCAGTCCGGGCATGGCACCAGGTAGCGACGCTGGTCGGACTTGGCCCACAGGTATTCGATGCGGCTGGTGCCCTGCATCTGCGGGGTGCTGATGTACAGGCGCTTGCCGGTGGCCGGGAACGACGAGGTGCGGCCGTCGAGCATTTCGACGGGGTCGTCGCCGCCGCTGAGGTTGCCGGCGAACTCGTCCAGCTCGTCGACGATGAGTTTCTTGACGGTGGTGGATTTGAGGCGGCTGGGGCTGCCGGCGTGCTCGAGGTAGAGCTGGCCGCCGGCGAAATCCTTGAAGGTGCGCGTGTTGCTGCTGTCGCGGCTGGCCACACTGGTCAGCGCGCGCTGCGCTGCTGGCGTTTCCTCCAGCATGGGGTTGAGCTTCTGCGCCACCCACTTGTTCATCGACACTTCGCCGGGCAGGCACACCATTACCGGGCCCGGGTCGTGGTCCATGCTGTAGCCGAGCCAGTTCACCGCCACTTCGGTCTTGCCGAACTGGATGGGGAACATCAGCACCACGTCCTGCACGGTGCTGCGCGCGCTGAGGCAATCCATGGGCTCTCGCAGCGGCGGGTTGCGGTGCGTGCGCCAGCGGCCCGGCTCCGCGCTGCCCTTCGCCGACAGCACGCGCTCCGCATCCGCCCACTGCGACACGGTGAGCGGCTTTCGCGGCGCGAGCGCGCGGGCGATGGCGGCGTGGATGCGCGGGGCGGCGGGGAGGGTCATGCGATCAGCCTCCCTTGGCGCTGTGCGTCCTCGATGCGGCGGCAGGCAATGTCGAAATATCGCGGCTCGATCTCACAACCGATGAAGGCGCGACCAAGGTTTGCGCAGGCAACTCCGGTGGTTCCGCTGCCCATGTATGGATCGATAATCGTTCCTGCGTCGCTGCACTGCCGGATACAAAACTCCATCAGCGCAATCGGTTTCTGCGTCGGGTGATAACGCTCTTTCCCGATGCCTTTTTCACTGGCTTTGCAGATGCCCTTCCACAGGTGGCTGAAAATGCGATCCTTGCCGCGACCCTTGTGCCACGCAAACTCCACATCCGAAAAGCTGTCGAACGCCTCCATGCCTGCCAGCTTGTCCCATGCAATCCAGCGCCCGTGCGGAAGCCGCGCCGCGAAGTGATTAGCGCCCCACAGGATTACATCTGCGAAGTCGATCCAAGGCGCCGGGTCGAACGGTTCCGCATCGCCTGCAATGGTTTCGGTATTGCGCACCGTGTGCTTGCCTTTACCGCCGGAGCCTTTGGCGTAGGCGATGCCGTAGGGCGGATCACTGACCATCGCCCCCCCCTTGGAAGTTGCGGCAGTAGTTCGCGACAGTCGCCTAGATACAACGTGGCGTTGCCGATGATGACGGGATCGATCACGCCGTCACCGCCTTCGCGATATTCGCGAACTGCCGCGACGCTTCCTCGAGCGCATGCTCGATCGCTTCGGCCAGCGTGGCGCGGGCCTGGGCTTCGTCGCTGATGGCGGCGAGCTGCGGGCCGAGCACGTCGGGAAGGCCTTCCAGCCGGGCGCGCAGGGTGGTGGCGGCGCTGGCGACGGCGCTGGCCACTTCGTGGGCGTCCATGAGTTTGCCCATGGCGACCTCGTAGGCGCGCTGGGCTTCCAGCGCCTGGTAGTGCTCGCGCCTCGCACGGCTGGATTGGTAGTCGGCGTTGCCGGCCGGCGCATCGGTGGCGCTGTCGTCATCCCCCGCCCCTGCGGCTGGCGCGGAAGAGACGGGCGCGGTGGTGGGCTCGCTGGCGGCCTTGGCGGCGCGCTCGGCAGCATGACGGGCGACGACGCCGGCTTTGCTGGGGTCGGCGGTGTCGCGGATGCGTTGCTGGCTGGCGGCGATGTGCACGCGCTTGCCGTCGTCGGTGAGCACCAGGCGGCCGGCGTGGCGCAACGCGGTGACGGCGGAGGGCTTGACGCCAAGGATCCGGGCAAAGCCGGCGAGGCTGGCGGTTTCGGGCTGGTCGGCGGCGCTGGTCACAGGGAGTCCTCCACTACTTTTCCTTTCGCGGCAGGCGAAAAAGAAGAAAAACGGGCGCGCGCGTGCGGGTGTGCGGCATGCGGCGGGTGTGTGCGGCATGGTGTGCGCTATGCGAATGGCTGAGCGGCGCGGCGTGTGCGCCATGTGCGCTATGTGCGGCATGGGCGCGGACGCACGGGCGCACGCGCGGGTGTGCGCGCAGGTGCGCGCGCCCGCTCGTGTGCGTAGGGGATGGCGCACATAGCGCACAGTGAGGCGCCACAAGGGTTTGATGCCGCACGGGATGCCGCACAGCATGGCGCACATAGCGCACTGGTACAGTTATTCCGTTGGTGCGCGGGTCAGTCATACGCCTCGCCCTTGAACACGCCGACGGCGCGGCGGAAGGCCTTGATCTGTTCGGCCAGCCAGTCGGCCTCTGACTCGCCTGGCGGGCAGGCATCACCGCCGAGGTAGAGCACGGCGTGTGGCCCGGCCCGGCCGTCAGGCTTGGTGACATCGGTGTAGCGCTTGCGCTGGTTGTGCACGCCGCATTTGCGCTCGAGCGCGTTGGTGAATTTCGGCATGGGCGCGGCGCGCTCGTTGGTGCGCGCGCACCACACGCGGTAGAGGTCGAACACGTCGACGGCGAGCGCGGCGCGACATCGCACGCCGTGGATGTCGCCGGCGGCGAGCTGGCGGAAGAACCGCACGGTGCTGTCGAGACTGAGGTTGATCAGCTCGTCTTTCGCGTCGGTGTAGGGCGGCAGGGTGCCGGGGCCGAAGTCGCCGAGGTCGTGGTGCAGCAGGTGGTGGTGCAGCGCGGCCACGCCGCCGGCGGCCAGCTCCGCGAGCACCTCGCGGTAGAAGTCGGGGCCGAGCTTGGCGGGTGTCCAGATGACGGCGTGGCGGCGGTCGTCTTCGTCGATGACCACGGGCATGACTTCGTTGGAGAGGAACACGATGTTGACGTGGTTGCGCTCGTCGTAGCCCGCCATGTTCTTGGGGTTGATGC
The DNA here is from genome assembly GCA_024711345.1 of Rhodanobacter sp. Lineage (GTDB taxonomy): Bacteria > Pseudomonadota > Gammaproteobacteria > Xanthomonadales > Rhodanobacteraceae > Rhodanobacter. The sequence goes on from JANJTA010000035.1 coordinate 30,338, forward strand.
GGATCCACTCGCCGGTGATGAAGGCCTTGAGCTTGTTCTTGACGTGGTAGAGGTCGGAGCGCGCCACGACTTCGTCGGCGATGAGGAATAGGCGGCGACTGGCCCAGTCGTTGAAGCGGTCTTCGATGGCGTTCTGGTCGATCACCCGGCCGTACTGCCCGTAGATGGCCATGAGCGCTTCGAAGAACAGGTTTTTGCCGGTGCCTTGCGGGCCGTGCAGCACCAGGGTGGTTTTCATCTTGGCGCCGTGGTGCTGGATGGGGTACGCGATCCAGTTGAGCACCCAGTTGTAGAGGGTGTTGGGGGCGCCGTCGTCGCTGCACATGTAGCGCAGCATGTCGAGCAGTTTCTCGCAGTTGCCGGCTTTGGCTTCGGTGGGCCAGCCGGCCCACAGGTTGCACTTGATGGCGGGATCCTCGCCGCCGGGGTCAAAGCCGACTTCGCGCACGCGCACGATGGCGCGGTCGGGGTGCTCGGCCCAGGCGCGGTGGATCTCGCGCGACATGCAGGCGTCGCGCATGTCGCTGAGCGCGAGCAGGCAGTGTTCCTGCCGATCGAACACGGTGCCGCCCTGCCCGTACACCAGCGCGAAGCGCTCGAGCAGTTCGTCGATGGTTTCGATGGGGCGCAGTTCGCTATTCCCCTCCCCCCCGTTGGCCGGTGACCGCGGCTTGCGGCCAGCCGGGGACCAGCCCAATTCCGAGAGGCGGGCCTCGACTTGCGTGCGCACCACGTGCAGGCCTTCGGCGGCGTGCAGGTCGTTGAAGTCGGTGAGCTTGATGCCGCGGTCGATGAAGGCGGCGTGGCGGGCGTTCGCGTCGGCGAACACCGGCACCATCCACGCGCCGGCGACCTCGAGCGCGGCGGCGCTGGCGCTGGTGACGCCGGTGTTGACGCGACCGTGTTCTTTCTGGCACGCCGCGTTCGGGCAGATCGGGCCGTCGCGCCAGGGCGACATGTTGATGCGCGCGCTGCAGTGCGGGCAGGTAGCGAATACGTCGTCGTCGGCGCAGATCAGCACCTTCGCCAGCTTGTAGCGCTTGTGCAGGTTGGCCGCGACGGGGCCGAGGTTGCCGGCGTCGAACGCGACAGCCACCGGCAGGCCGGTGGCTTCGTGCAGGCTGGCGGCGGTGGCGTAGCCTTCGGCCACCAGCACGATCCACGTGGGCGTGCCGATCAGATGGAAGTGACCCTTCTTGACCAGGCCGGCCGGCCAGAAGTCCTTGTCGCGGCCGCGCTCTTTCTTCGGGCGGATGACCTGCAGGCCGTGGATCTTGCCGGACGTGTCCAGCATCGGCACCACGCACGCGCCGGAGGGTGAGAACCGCAAGCCGTGTGCCTGCACGCCCTTGCGCGCCAGGTAGTCGGAGTCGCCGGTGGGCGAGCACATCGCCCAGACCTTGGTCGCACGTGCCGCGGCTCGCGCGGCTTCGGTGGCGCGCACCTGGTCTGCGCGCTTGCGGTCGTCCAGCATCCGCCGCTGGATCGCGGCGCGCTGCTCGACGGTGAAGGCGGTCTTGGTTAGCGCCACCTTCTGCGCGCCGTTGTCGGATCCGCGCCACACGCCGAAGCTGCCGACGATCAGCAGGTCGCCGCCCTGCCCGGTCAACTCGTGCAGCATGTACCAGCCGCGCCGCTCGCGATCGCCCTCGACCCGACAGCGCACCATGCGCCCGATCTCCAGCGAGTCGACCTGAAGCCCGGCGGCGCGCAGCTGGTCCAGCACATCACTGTAGTTCGTGGCGGCCATTCAGTAACTTCCCGCCTCGCTAACTACACGGTTTTTGCGGCCGTGCCACCCGCATAAGGCATCGCGGCGGGAGGACCCGTTCAGGTACCTGAACGGTTCATGTACATGAACGACGTTCAGGTTTGTGAACGAGAATCGACACCCGTTCAGGTTTGTGAACGCATCCGGGGGAGACGGGGCGAAAGCGATCATGCGGTCGTCGCCCTCGCCCAGTTGAGGTCGTGCAGCACGTCGACCAGGCTGGGGCCGGGGCCAGGCTTGCCGCGCAGGTCATGCCGGGAGTACGTCACCAGAAGATGGTCGATGCATTGGCCAAGCATCACCGCATCGGCACGCGAGCCCACCAGCACCACCGCCACCGTGCCGCAGGGCCAGCGGTATACGCGCACGCCCTGCCTGCGCCATGCGCGCTCAACGATGATGCCGGCCAGGCGCCGCACGTCGTGGCCGGGGCGGTACACCTGCACGGACATGCGCAGGCCATCCGGCAATGGCGATACCCACGCCGTCACGACTTCACCGACAGCGGCAGCGCCGCTTGGCGCGGCTGCCGGGCAGCTTGCAACTCGGCCCGGGCCTGTGCCAGGTGCTCCGGCGTGCAGCCCTGTTCCAGAAACCGTTGCACAGCGGCGATGGTTTCGCGCGCCGTGCGCGACGGCGGTTGTTTGCGTTGCCTGCATGTCAGATGGCCGTGCGAGCCCATGACTGGGCCCTCCGCTCGGCATCGCGCTGGCAGTCGATGCATAACTGCGCACCCATCGCCTGGCGCACCGGCGCGATCGGCGCGCCGCAATCCTGGTCGATGCAATGCGTACGCCGCAGCCCGGTCGTTTGGCGCCCGGCCAGTGCGTGTTCGATGTCTTCCATCTGCCGCCGTTGCGCCACATCAATCATGTCCATCGCCCGCGCCCCCTTTCTTCGGCCGCAGTCGCAGCGGAATCACCTTGCCGGGCAGATCAAGCAGCGCATAACGCGCCCGCAGTTCATCCGCCACCATCTGTTCCACCGTCTTGCCTGTCGCCGCCGCAGCCATCTCGATCCGGCGCAGCTCGGCTTCAGTCACATCAATCGCGATTTCTGGCATGGCCGCCCCCCGTTAAGGCCCTCATAAGGGCCTTCAGGCCGCCTGGTTCGTGTCGGTACTCTGTGCCTCGTGTGCCTCACAACGGGACACGCTGGCCATCACCAGTTCACGGATGAAGGCGGCGCGCTGACGTCGGTTGTAGCGAGCCAGCGCATCCACCACCGCCAGCTCCGCATCGCTAAGCCGCACCTTGATTTCGTGGTCGCGGATATGGGTCGGGTCGTCGTACATGACAGTCAGCCTCGGAGAAACCATGGGGAACAACGCGGGGAACGAACAAAGCGCGGCCCTGCCGGTAAGCTGGAAGGTGCCAACCAAACCGCCCACAGGAGGGCCGCATGAATCAGAACTACGAAATCAGGAACGGACTGCATCAGGCCAATGCAGGCCTTACCTATGCGTTGGACGTGTTCGGCGATCAGCTCGCAAAGCGCGAGAAGTACAAGAGCGGCCTGCACGGATTGGAAGCCGTGCGCTACTACCTCATGCAGAAGCATCACTGGCTCCCGCGCGACGTGCAGACGATGAGCGATGCCGACCTGGAATTCGCGATGCGCGAAGAGCTAGCAGGCTGGACTTTGCCGAAAGCAGCGCGCTGACCAGCGGGTTACTCGCCTGCTCGGCACGTTGCCGCAGCAGGCGAGATTCTGCAGCGTCGCGTATCGCGACGGCCTCGGCATACGTACGCGGACAACGGGCCATATCAGCCGGCCTCGCGCAGGAAGATGCCGGCCTGCCGGTACGATGGGAGTGCCAACCCACCACCGCTACCGGAGACCGACGATGCAGAAACCTGTTCAAGCCGCTGGCATGGCCTGGTTTGAGGAAGACGATTACGAGGCATTTCGATCAATCCTCCCCGACCGCAGCTGGCACGCGACTTTCAGTGCATGGGAAGCCGCTGCGAACGAGGGCATCGAACGCCTCAAACACCAGGGCGTCCGGGCCATCAAGGCTCAGGCACGATCCGCCGACTTCGTTGCCTGGTGTCGGCACACCGGCCGAAACGTCAACACCCAGGCATTGTTGGATTTCGCCAACGAAGCCGCGTATCGGGAAATTGTGGGCGACCACTGAGATCCGCATGTCAGCCGGCCTCTCGCAGGTCGGCGGCGGGTGCTTCGCCGAAGACGTCGGGGCGCAGCATCGCGCGCGTCACCTGGCCGTTCGTGGCCGTTTCAATGGCACCGCAGCGTTCCGCACGCACCTTCAGCCGGCCCGCACACCAGTGCCACACAAGCCCTTGGGATACGCCCAATTGTTTGGCCAACGCGGTTTGTCCGCCGGCCAGCTCCACTGCTCGCGTGATCGCGTCTACGTTCATGGTTGCGCACATTAGCGCAGCTAGTCACATCAACGCAATAGCCTGCCTAGTGGCAACAAAAACACTTACCTAATAGCTTTGCTAGTCATGAAAAAGCCCTCGAGAAAGCCGCCGCTGACCTCGGAAGAAATCCGGATCGCCGCCATGATCAAGGCGAAAATAGCCAGCGACCCGAACCTCACCGAGGAAATCGTCGGCAACGCGGTCGGCGTTACGCAGGGCCAGATCTCACACTGGTCCGGCGCCCGGCTGCCCGTGCCGGCGAAGCGCGCTGCAGCGCTGGCCAAGGCATTGGGGTTCGACGACCCGGGCATCCTCAGCCCAGCCTTTCGAAAGCTGCAATCGCAAGCGGTCAGGGAAACGCCAGGGCACTATGACGCGGCAGCGCAAGCGCTCGCTGACCTGCGACGTGAAGTGGACGCGTTGCGCGCCATGGTCGTCACTGTGATGACGATCGCCGCGATCCATAGACCAATCGAAGCCGCGGACGTGGCGAAACGCCTCCGGAAACATCTGCACCCTGCGCTAGTGAAAGAGACAACTGTTGCGGAGACGCTGAAGACAATCGAGCAACTGGTGACACGCTCGGCGCCGCCAAAGAAAGCCGGCGCAGCAGATCGCTGAGCGCAACATCAAGTTCATCCTGCATCCCTGTCTCCTTCCCCGATCGAATTTACTGGACCACGCCACAATCGCAAACACTGCGACCGTACAGGAGGTCACATGGCCCTGCGCAAGCGCGGCATCGTCGTCGCCATTGGATTCGGCATAGCGGCCCTCATCGGCCTGCGCCAGTACGCCACCCAACCCGCACCAACCGCAGCATCACCGTCCATCGTGCGCCCGCCGTCCGTGCCAAAGCCAGCGGCGGAACAAGCCATCGACCGCGGCCACAACATGCTGGCGCTCATGGCCAACGCCGACGCCGCGTGGCCCGGTGATGCCTGGTTCGACGAGGCGCTGGCCGCGCTGCGCGCCGTCCCGCCCACGGCACCCGAACACGCACAAGCGGTCCAGATCCTTTCCGACTACGAAATGCACCACGCCGCATGGCGCGCCGCACATGACGCCGCCGCGGCCAAGGTGCAGGCCGCACGTCAGGAAGCGCTACACGCCGCGCAGGAAATCGAGCGCATCGCCTACCGTGGAAAGCTCGAAGACGTGATGCTCTCCAAGGGCATCAACGTCGACATCACCCTCGCCGGCAAGCAGCACGACCGCCTGACCATCAAGTACGCGCTGGCATCGAAAGTCACGGCCTACCAGTTCTCGCACAGCGAATTCCCGCAACAGTGGAGCGCGATGGGCTTCCGCAAAGTCACCCTCACCGATGGCTACGACGAAGCCTATGAATGGGTTTTCGAAAGATGAACTAGCCGCGCTATTGACACAAACTAACTAGCGGTAATAGTCTCGCTTCCCGTGCCATCCAGCACGAGGAGCCGGACATGATCGAACGCATCATCACCCACCCCGCCGCGCGCTTCGTGCGCTGCAAGCGGTGCGGCAGCGAGCCGCGCCACATCCGCACCAGCGGCCGCAGCAGCCGCGAGCCCGTGCAGTTCATCGCCGCCGTCGCCCGGCATAGCCTGGAATGCCGCTGCGGCGCGCGCACCGCCCGCCACGACACACTGGCAGCAGCTGAAGCCCAGTGGGGCGCCGACTGCGCCCAGCTCGCCCTGCCGCTGCGCGCCTCGCGGCGCCGGAGGGTGGCGTAATGGCCAACGACATCAGCCTCCCCAGCGCCGCGCGCGGCATCACCATGCACGTCACGCGCAGCCCGCAAAGCCCGCCGAGCTACAGCGTGTCGCTGTACCAGGCCCTGGCCACCCGCGGCCAGCCGCTGGTGCAGCTGGCGTACGCCGTCGGTGATGCCATCGAGCTGATCGCGCAACACCACAACCAAGCCTTCGCGCTGTGGCTGCGCGAGGACGGCCGCCGCCGCGTGTGCTTCGAACTCACCGCCGACGCAGCCGCCGCCGTCGCCGACTTCGCCGGCATCGCGCTGCCAGCCGCGCTGGAGGCCGCATGAGCACCCAGACATACACCCAGCGCCGCGCCCTGCGGGCGTACAACGAAGCCCGCCGCGAAGCCCTCCACCTCGCCGAGCGCGAACGTCGCATGCGCGAACCGCGCGCGCCAGAGCCGGTCAACTTCTGCGCGCCGGCCGAACCGGACACGCGCGAACCATTCGACTGGATCGACAGCGCCGTATTCCTCAGCTGCGGCGTGATCGTGGCGGCGCTGATTTTGGTGCTCAGCTGGGCGGGGTGGCTGGCATGAGCGGGCCGGTGGATGTGCTGGCGGCAATGGCCTCGCTCGCGTCTTTTGGCGGCACGATTGCGCCGCGACAGGTGCGCGCCGAGTGGAACCTGCCGCGCGGCACGGGGCTGATCGCAAACCGCGCCCGCTGGCTCAATGGCCTGCACACGACGTCGCCCACGACCGCGGAAGTCGGGCGCGCGCTTCGCCGTGCAGAGCGCGCCGGGCTGGTTCGCCGGTGCGGGACTGGCGCGACGTACTGCAAGACGTGGAACAAGAGCGCGGCAGACGACCGCGAAATCTACTGGCAGATGACGGCCGCCGCCCTGGTCGGCGCAGGCGGTGCGCAATGACCGCCACCACCATTCCCCACGCCAACGACACACTGCGCCGCGCCGAATTCGAGCTGGCGCTGCAGGGCGAGCGCAAGCTCGCTGCCGACGTGGGCAACGTGCGCCACACCGTCGCCGCCCTGGTGCGAGCCATCCACGCCGAACGCGAAGCCAGCACCGAGCTGGCCCAGCGCGCCGCCCAGCGCGACCTGCGCAGTGCCCTGGCCCAGCTGCGCGAGGGCAATCGCTCATGACCACCTGGGTGCCCGAACTCGACGGCTCCGCCGCGCTGCTCGACGAGTGGCATGCCCACCTGCACGGCGACCCGCGCTACACCGAACCCGACGTACCCGCACCGCGCTACGTCGCGCAACTCCGCGCCACCACCGAAACCATCCACCGCAGGGCCGCGCTCGACGCGCAGGCCGAGGACCAGCCATGAGCCACTTCCAGAAAATCACCGCCACCGGCAAAGCCGCCCGAGCCACCGCGAAAACGCATGCCGCCGTCATCGACCAGCGCACCGGCCTGATGTGGACGGCCAAGGACGCCGGCACCGCCACGTTCTGTGACGCGCCGGCGCTGATTGCCGACCTCAACGCGAAAGCCTTCGCCGGCTTCACCGACTGGCGCCTGCCGACGCTGCAAGAGCTGTTCGGCATCGCCGACCACAGCCGCTTTTCGCCCGCGATCGACACCGACGCCTTCCCCAGCTGCAAGGGCGGCTGGTACTGGTCCAGCACCGTCTATGCGTCGCCCCCTCGGTCTACGCATGGTGCGTCTACTTCGGCGGCGGCAACGCCTACTACCTCCACCAGATCAACGGCGGGCGGGTGCGGGCGGTGCGGTCGGTGTCGTCGCCGGCGTCCGGTCAGTAATCGGCCTTTTGGCCACCGCCGCCATCACCGCGCCACCCAGCGCGCCGACATCCAGCGCCTGCTGCGCAAAGCCAACCGAAAAGGAGCCACCCCGTGAATCCAGCCACCGTCATCCACATCGGCGTCATCCACCTGCATGTGCCTTCGCCGGGCGTACTGCTCAACACCGAGCACCTGGCCGAAGCCGCGTCGATCGCCCACCCAGCCGCCGCCGCACCCGATGGCGTCGTGGTCGATCACGCCACCGGCCTGATGTGGTCCAAGGCCACCGTCGCCAAGGGCAAGACCTGGGCAGAAGCCAAGGCCGTCGCCGAGGCCGTACGCCTGGGCGGCTACACCGACTGGCGCCTGCCCACCCGCGCCGAGTTGCTCACGCTGGTCGACGACACCCGCAGCAACCCCGCCATCGACACCAGCCGGTTCGACTGCGAAAGCGACTGGTACTGGACATCCACGCCGCTGGCGTCGTCCCCCTCGGTCTTCGCATGGGTCGTCTTCTTCTACGACGGCTACGCCCTCTACTTCCGCCAGGTCAACGGCGGGCGGGTGCGGGCGGTGCGGTCGGTGTCGTCGCCGGCGTCCGGTCAGTAATCGGCCTATTGGCCTTCCCTTTCCAACGGAGATTCACCGTGTCCCACTTCCAAAAGATCGGCGCCGACGGCGCGCAACTGCCCGACAACGCCACCGACCATGTGGCCGTGCTCGATACCCGCACCGACCTCATGTGGTCAGCCGCCGATATCACCGACAAGCCGCTGCCGTTCAAGAAGTGCGCCGCCGCCTGCGAAGCACTGACCCTCGCCGGCTTCACCGACTGGCGCATGCCAACCGCCGAGGAACTGTTCGCCCTGGCCGATCGCAGCCGCCACGACCCGGCCATCGACACCGACGCCTTCCCCAGTTGCAAGGGCGGCTGGTACTGGTCCAGCACCGTCGATGCGTCGTCCCCCTCGGTCTACGCATGGAACGTCGGCTTCGGCCACGGCGGCGCCAACGTCAACCACCAGAACAGCAACGGGCGGGTGCGGGCGGTGCGGTCGGTGTCGTCGCCGGCGTCCGGTCAGTAATCGGCCTTTTGGCTGAGTAGCCCAGCATGTCATTTTCCCTCCCGCCCATCGTGAAACTCGCCGAACGCCTGCTCGTGGATATCGAGCAGGCCGTGCGGCGGTTCGCGCGCTTCCATAAGTACAGCTTCGGCGCAGACCTGCGTGCCCAGGCCATGAAAGTGGCACGCCTCGCGCACCGCGCCTGGCGCGATCGCGCACGACAGGCGGAATGGGTCGGACAACTGGTGTGGGCGGTGGACGATCTCAAGCTGTCCATGCAACTCGGCAGCCGCATCCGTGCCTTCGCCAGCTTTGGTCAGTTCGAACAGCTCGCCCGCCTCGCCGCCGACCTCGGCCGGCAGACGGGCGGCTGGCATCGCCAGCTGCATCCCAATGTCCAGAATGGCCCGCATCGAATCGCCGGCCAGCGTGACCAGATACTGAGTTCCCGCGCCACCCCAGCCGGGGTCAAGCCATGACGAAACCGTGCCAACCCGCCATGGGCCGTGCGGAAGAGTCACAAGCGCACGGGATAGCGTCGTCCCCCTCGGTCTACGCATGGAACGTCAACTTCAACAACGGCAACGCCAACTACAACCACCAGAACAACAACGGGCGGGTGCGGGCGGTGCGGTCGGTGTCGTCGCCGGCGTCCGGTGAGTATCAGGGTGCACCACAAGGCGAGGTCAGCTTCCGCGACCTCCACCGCGCCTGGCAGCGCGCCCGGCGCCAGAAGGTGCCCAGCCAGAACCAGCTGCAGTTCGAAGCCCAGTGGATCGACGGCCTGCTCGACCTGCAACAGCAGATCAACGCCGGCCAGTGGCAACCCCGCGCTACCACCTGTTTCATCGCCACCAAGCCCAAGGCGCGGCAGATCCACGCGCCCGACTTCGCCGACCGCATCGTGCACCACTGGCTGGTGCCGCAGCTCGAAGCCATCCACGAACCTGGCTTCATCCACCACAGCTACGCCAACCGCACCGGCAAGGGCACCCATGCCGCCGTCACCGCGCTGCGCACCATGGTGCGCCAGGTGCACAGCGGCCAGGGCGGCGGCTGGTACCTGCAGCTCGACATCCGCAACTTCTTCAACAGCGTGCACCGCCCCACCCTGTACCGCATGCTCAAGCAGCGCATGCAGCGCCGCCGCCTGCCGCTCATGGTGCAGCACGTGGCCCATGCCCTGCTGCGCCAGTCCGTCGAACACCAGGGCGTGGTGCATCGCTCCACCGCCGCCGAGCGCGCCCGCGTGCCCGCGCACAAGCGGCTTGAGAACGCCTCCCCCGGCTGTGGCCTGCCCGTCGGTAACCTGTCGTCGCAATTCTTCGCCAACGTCTACCTGGACGCGCTCGACCAGTTCGCCAAGCGCACCCTGCGCGCACCCCGCTACCTGCGCTACGTCGATGATTTCGTGCTGGTGCACCATAGCCGCGAGCAGCTCCAGCAGTGGCTGGGCCAGATCACCACGTTCCTGCGCGACACGCTCCGGCTCGAGCTGAAAGCCGACATCCGCCTGCGTCCGCTCACCGACGGCATCGACTTCCTCGGCTACGTCACCTACCCCACGCACACCCGCGTGCGCCGCCGCGTCGTGCAGCACGCCGCCACCGCGCTGGCCACCTGGCACCGCACCCATTGCACGCCGACTGGCGTGCGCTGCACCCCGGCCGAGCTGCGCCAGCTCAGCTCCACCTGGGCCAGCTACCGCGGCCACTTCGCGGGCGCCGACAGCCACCGCCTGCAGCAGATGTTCCGCGATCGCCATCCATGCATCGCGCTAACCGATACCAAGCGCCGCTTCGATCACCGCATCGAAGGCCGGCGCATCACCTTGAGGGTTTCCCATGCCTGAACTCAAACCCATCGCCTGCGCCATGCCCGACGGCCGCGTGGCCGTGTACATCGGCGCCATGTATTCCTACCTGTCGAGGGATAAAGCGCGCGAACTCCAGGCGCAGATCGGCGAGGCGCTTGGCGATGTGCCCGAAGCCGCGGGTATGGATGAAGACTCGATCGCCCTTCAATCCGCCCGCGAGATTGCCGAGATGGCCGAGCTGGATCACTCGCAACTGGTGGCGAAAATTCAGGTGCGCGTGCTAGCCGCCATGAAAACGGTCAGCGGCCGAGGCGCCGCCGTGCCGGTTGATGGTGTCGCGCTGATCGCGGCCGAGCGCCAGCGGCAGAAAGATGTCGAAGGATGGACCTCTGAGCACGACGACAAGGAGAGTGCTCCGGGCAGTCTCCCGATGGCGGCGGCAGCGTATGCGCTTCGAGAAACGCATGTCGGCGAACACATCCTTTGGCCATGGGGCATGAATTGGTGGAAGCCTGGCGAAGGCATCGCCGGCCGCATCCGCGACCACGTCAAAGCGGGTGCGCTGCTCGCGGCTGAAATTGATCGCTTGCAGCGCATGCTCGCCACCGCCCACCAGGAGCCGGTCAATGGCTGACCTCGAGCAAATCCTCCTGCACCTGTGCCGCTTCGGCAGACCCAGGCTATCCCGGATGGACCGCGGCTGGCATTGCTGGGTCAGCATGCATGTGCAGGCCGTCGGCGCCGCCGTCGAAATCAAGTCCGAATTCGACCACGCCACCCCTCTGGAATCCGCGCAAGTCTGCCTCGACCGCGTTCAGGCCGTGGTGCGCGACATCAGCAAGCTGGCCGACAACAAGGCGCTCACTCATGGCTGACGGCTCCCAGCAGCACGCCTTCAACTTCCCCACCAAACCGCTGACATCAGCCCTGCGCCCCTGCGAAATCGTGGTCGATTTCTTCGCCGGCGGCGGCGGTGCCAGCGAAGCGCTGCGCCAGGCGCTGGGCCGCGACCCCGACGTGGCCGTCAACCACGACCCCGACGCGCTCGGCATGCACGCCGCCAACCACCCGTTCACCCGGCACATGGAAGCCGACGTGTGGGCGGTGGACATCCTGCGCGAAGTCGCCGGCCGCCCGGTGGGCTGGTTCCACGGCAGCCCGGACTGCACGCATTTCAGCCAGGCCAAGGGCGGCCAGCCGCGATCGCGCGCCACGCGCTCGCTCAGCTGGGTCATGGTCAAGGTTGCCGGCACGCTGGCACGCCACGGCCTCGCACCACGGCTCATCAGCCTGGAGAACGTGCGCCAGATCCTCACCTGGTGCCCGCTGGTCGCCAAGCGCGACAAAGCCACCGGCCGCGTCGTGCGCCTCGACGGCACCGTGGCCGCACCCGGCGAACGCACCCCGCTGCGCGAGCAGTTCCTGGTGCCGGACAAGAAGCGCGCCGGCAGCATCTGGCGGCAGTTCGTCGCCGCGCTGCGCGCGCTGGGTTACGTCGTGGAGTGGCGCATCCTGCGCGCCTGTGACTACGGCGCCGGCACCAGCCGCGAGCGCCTGTTCCTCATCGCGCGCCGCGACGGCGAGCCCATCGTCTGGCCTGGGCCGACGCACGGGCCCGGCCGCGCACAGCCGTATGTCACCGCCGCCGACTGCATCGACTGGTCCATCCCGTGCCCTTCCATCTTCACCCGCAAGAAGCCGCTGGCCGACGCCACCCAGCGCCGCATTGCTCGCGGCGTGATGCGCTACGTGGTGGAGGCAGCTGAACCGTTCATCGTGCAGTGCGCCAATGCTTCGGCCAATGGCATCGCGCCCGCCAGCGATCCGCTTGGCGTGGTCACCGCGTGGCCGAAGGGCGGCGCGCATGCAGTGGTGGCGCCGACACTGGTGCAGACCGGCTACGGCGAGCGGGCCGGCCAGGCCCCGCGCGCGCTCGATCTGCAGTCGCCACTCGGCACCGTCGTCGGTGGAGGCACCAAACACGCGCTGGTCACCGCACTGCTGGCCGGCGTCGGTGGCCGCGCGGGCGACACCGAGCCACGCCCGGTCAACCAGCCGGGATATACAGTCACCGCAAAAGCCGACTGCGCCGTCGTCACCGCCTTCCTCGAGCAAGCCAACGGCGGCGGCGAGAACGGCAACCCGGCCCGCTCGCGTGGCGCCGATGAGCCGGTGAACAGCATCACCGGCAGCGGCAACCAGCAGCGGCTGGTGACGGCGCACATGGCCAAGCTGCGTGGCACCAGCAGCGCCGCCGACGTGGTCGACCCGCTGGCCACCATCAGCGCCGGTGGCGAACACCACGCCGTGGTCGAATGCACGCTGAGCCCGGAACACGAAGCCGGCGCGCTGCGCGTCGCCGCGTTCCTGGTCAACTACTACGGCAACGGCGCCCCGCGCGACCTGCGCGAATCGCTCGACACGGTAACCACCCGAGACCGCCTCGCACTGGTCACCGTCACGATCAAGGGCACGCCCTACGTCATCGTGGACATCGGCCTGCGCATGCTCAAGCCGCGCGAGCTATACCGCGCTCAGGGCTTCCCCGCCGACTACATCATCGACCGCACCGCCAGCGGCAAGCCGCTCACCATCAGCGCGGCCGTGCGCATGGTCGGCAACAGCGTCAGCCCGCCGCCCCTCTGCGCGATCGCGCGGGCCAACCTCGACCCGGTCGATGTACGGGAAAGGCTCGTCGCATGACCCGCGAATCCACCCAGCAGCGCGAAGAACGCCGCCTCACCGCCGCTGCGGAACGCGCCACCGGCCAATTCCACTGCTCGTCGTCCGCCCACTGGGCCACCGGCGAGCCCGTCATCATCCGCGGCCGCAAGGTGTGCCAGGCCTGCGCCGCCAAGCGGCGCAAAACGCTCAAGGGGAAAGCCCATGGCTGACATGCCAACCACCGCGGCCGCCAACGACGAAACCCTCGGGCTGGAGCAAGCCGCCACGCTGCTGCACCTCGGCCTCGAGGCGATGAAAGACCTGGTGCGCGAAGGCGCCGTGCCCGCCCTGCAGCTCAACCAAAAGCACACCGTGCTGCTGCGCGCCGACCTGCTCGCCTACGTGCGCGAGGAAGGCCGCAAGCAAGCCGAGCAGCGCCGTCGCATGCGCAAGGGCGGCAACACCCAACCCGTCGACGCCGCCAGCAGCAGGACACGCCGCGCGCGTGCACCGAAGCCGGACCTGAGCAGGTACGAAGCACAGGGATAACCCTTAAATTGAGCGGCGGCAACTTGTTGCCGTCCGTCTCGAATGATGTGTTAGGGCGCGTGCCCGAACGGAGCGAAACATGGAAACCGAAACCTGCCCGAATTGCGATGCGCCGATCCCAGCCGATTGCGATGGCAGCGGCGAGGTGATTTGTAGCGAGTGCGGCGAAGAAACCGGCCACATCGGCTGCGGCGAATGCATGCTTGAAGGTGACGACGGCACCGATTCAGACGACGGACTGCGCCAAGCGGCCTAACACCGAAGTAAGGAACTGCGACCATGGCGGATGAAATCGTAGGCCACAAGACATTCATCGACGGTCGCGGCAGGTTCAGCCACGAACCGTTGTACCAGAGCGAGGCCGATGCCTTGCTCAAGAAGGTCGCAGAGGAAGAAGCGCGCCGCGCCGCACTGATGCCGGACGAACAGGCGGCGATCGACATGTTCTTCGATGCATGGCTGCGCCTGAAAGACTTCGGCTGGCGCGAAGCGTCCTACTGTCCGAAAAACGGCCGCACCTTCCAGGCTATCGAGGCAGGCAGCACCGGCATTCACTTGTGCCATTACGAAGGCGAGTGGCCCACCGGAACCTATTGGACACACTCGATCGGTGACCTGTGGCCATCACGCCCGACGTTGTTCCGCGAACTCACCACAACCGACTCGCCAGCTTGCTCCCCCGCAGGTTCGCATACCGCGCCAGCATCGCCAGGTTCCGATGGCCCGTGATCTTCGCGATCTCCAAGTCGCTCAGCTCCGTGCGTTCGAACAGCCGGCTGGTGGCCTCGTGCCGCAGATCGTGGAAGCGGAGGTCGACGCACTTGGCCGCCGCGAAGATCCGCGCGTACTGCCGCGACAACCGCGACGTGGTGCGTTCCAGACTGCGCCGGCTCAGGTCGCCGTCCCACCACGGGAACAGCAACGCATCCGGCGCCATGCCTTGCACGTAGCCGGCCAGCACCGCACGCGCCACCGACGATAGCGGAACCTGCCGCTTGTCGCCGTTCTTGGTCTTGTCGAGGAACACCGTCATGCGCGGCAGGTCGACCTGCCGCACCTCCAGCGTGTACATCTCGCGCATCCGCATCGCCGACTCGAGCGCCAGGTCGAACAGCACCACCAGCGCCTCGACCTCCCGCCGCGCCAGTGCGCGCTGACGCCCCTCAGGCTTCTCGCCGGCCAGGATCGCGCGTATGCGCAGTTCCTCGCCATCCTCCAACCGGCGGTCGCGCTCTTCTTCCTCTTTCGCCTCGCCATCAATCACTGTCACCGCCTCAACATCGTGCGGCGTGTACGTGGCATAACCCTTGGCCAGCAGTCGCAGCGGGTTGAACGGCAACTCGCCGCGCGCCGCCAGCCAGTCCAGGCACCGCGCCAACGCGCCCACGTGCTTGCGCACCGTGCTCGGCGACAGGTTCTGTTCCCGCTTCAACGCCGACACCCAGCCCTGCGCCCACACGAAGCTCAACGCCGGCAGGCCCAGCTCGCGCGGCAGCCGCATCGTGACGACGTCCAGCAACCGCTTGTCCTCCACCGTGACGTGCTGGTCGAGCAGGTAGCGCCGCACCCCATCGCGCAGCGTGTTCGCTATCTCGCGCTTTTCCGCAAACTCGTCCGGCACCACGCCGCGATCGAGCAGCGCCTCCACGCGCCGCACGTACTCATCACCCTCGGCCTCATCGGCGAAGCTCAAATAAAGCGGCCTGGGCAACAACCCAAGCCGCTTGATCGTGTAGTGCCAGGTATCCCCTCGTCGGCGCTTCGTCGCCATCGCCAAAACTCCCGTCCACGGAAAACGCTCAACCTTCCACGAGTTTACCGCCCGAAACCGGGTGGCAAGCAAGCGATTTCGCCCCACAAACGCAAGATTCAACGCAACAAAAAAGCGCCCGAAGGCGCTTAAGTGCTTGATTGCAATGGAGGCCAAGGTCGGAATCGAACCGGCGTACGCGGATTTGCAGTCCGCTGCATGACCACTCTGCCACCTGGCCATTGCTTGGTGCATCGCGACCATGATGATCGCAGCTTGCCTGTAAAAAACAAAACCCCGGTGGACCGAGGTTATGCCTGAAGACTGGAGCGGGAAACGAGACTCGAACTCGCGACCCCGACCTTGGCAAGGTCGTGCTCTACCAACTGAGCTATTCCCGCATCGGAGCCGCGAATCATAGCAGAACGAAGTTGCTTGTGAATAGCCTCGACACGGCTTCCGCCACGACGTGCGCGAGCGGGCGCCGATACGACAAAGCCCCGGGCGGGCCGGGGCTTTTCTGCAAACTGGAGCGGGAAACGAGACTCGAACTCGCGACCCCGACCTTGGCAAGGTCGTGCTCTACCAACTGAGCTATTCCCGCATCGGAGGCGCGCATTCTAATACGTGAATGCGGCTCGTCAAGCCTGCGCCGCCTCCTCGGCGCCGGTACTCAGGCCTGGCCGTTGCCCGACGCACCGTCCGCGCGGAGGCTCGGCCACGCGGCGCGCAGATAGTGCAGGCCCGACCAGATCGTCAGCACGCCGGCGACCACCAGCAGGCCCTCGCCGATGTGGTACAGCCGCAGCGCCTCGGCGGCCTTTTCGTGCTGCACGATCAGCACCACCAGCGCGACCATCTGCATCACCGTCTTCAGCTTGCCGATGAAGGCCACCTTGACGGTGGCGCGCATGCCGATCTCGGCCATCCACTCGCGCAGCGCCGACACGCTGATCTCGCGCCCCACGATCACCGCCGCCGTCACCGCCATCAGCACGCCCGGCCAGCCGCCGCGGTGCGATTCGACCAGCAGGAACAGCGTCACCGCCACCATCAGCTTGTCGGCGACCGGGTCGAGGAACGCGCCGAACGCCGAGGTGAGGTTCAGCCGCCGCGCCAGGTAGCCGTCCAGCCAGTCGGTGACCGCCGCCAGCACGAACACGATGGCCGCGGTGATGTTGTGCCCCGGAAACGGCAGGTAGAACACCACCACCATTACCGGCAGCAGGGCAACACGGAAAAGGGTCAGCCAGGTCGGCAGGTTGATGTGCATGGTTCGTCCCGATGGTTTGCCGCAGTTTCGCACGCCGGTGCGCCACTGCCGAGTGAATGCGCCTGCCGGCGATCAGCCGTGCAGGCTGGCGTAGATGCGTTCGGCCAGGCCGCGGTCGATGCCCTTCACTTGCATCAGCTCCTCGACGCCGGCGCGCTCCAGTCCCTGCATGCCGCCAAACGCCTTCAGCAGGGCGGAACGCCGACGCGCACCGATACCCGGCACGTCTTCCAGCACGCTGCGCTCGCGCGCCTTCTCGCGCCGCTTGCGGTGGCCGCTGATGGCGAAGCGGTGCGCTTCGTCGCGCACCGCGGCCACCAGGTGCAGTGCCGGCGACGACGAACCCGGATGCAGCTCGCGGCCGGAGCCTGCCAGCACCAGGGTTTCCTCGCCGGCGCGCCGGCCCGGCCCCTTCGCCACGCCGACCACCTCGATGCCGGTGACGCCGAGATCGCGCAGCACCTCCAGTGCCTGCGCCACCTGCCCGCCACCGCCATCGATCAGCAGCACGTCCGGGCGCGCGCCCTCGCCTTCGGCCAGTTTGCGGAAGCGTCGGGTCAGCGCCTGATGCATCGCCGCGTAGTCGTCGCCGGGCGTGATGCCGGCGATGTTGAAGCGGCGGTAGTGTGATTTCTCCGGGCCTTCCGGGCCGAACACCACGCACGAGGCCACGGTGAGTTCGCCCATGGTGTGGCTGATGTCGAAACACTCGATGCGCCGCGGCGACTCGTCCAGGCCGAGCACCTTCTGCAGGTCGTCGAAGCGCGTGCCCAGGGTCTGCCGGCTGGCCAGCCGTGCGGTCAACGAGGCCTGCGCGTTGCGCTCGGCCATCTGCAGAAACTGCGCGCGCTCGCCGCGCACGCTGGATTTCAGCTCCACCGCATGGCCGGCCTGCTGGCCGAGCAGCTCGGCCAGGATGGCCTGGTCGGCCAGCGGCTCGCCCAGGATCAGCTCGCGCGGCACCGGGCGATCCAGGTAGTACTGCGCGATGAACTGGGCCAGCACGTCGGCCGGCTCCGCGTCCAGCGGCAGACGCGGAAAGAAGTCGCGCGTACCCAGGCTGACGCCGTTGCGGAAGAACAGCACGCTGACGCAGGCCAGGCCCGCCTCGATGCGACAGGCGATCACGTCCATGTCCGCGCTGGCGCCCTGCACATGGTTCTGCGCCTGCAGCTGGCGCAGCGCGGCCACCTGGTCACGCAGTTTCGCCGCGCGCTCGAACTGCAGCGCCTTGCTGGCCTGCTCCATCGCTTCGGCCAGTTCGTCGATCACCGCGTTGCTGCGCCCTTCCAGGAACATCTCGGCGTGGCGCACGTCGTTGCGGTAGTCCTCCACGCTGATCAGGCCGACGCAGGGCGCGCTGCAGCGGCCGATCTGGTACAGCAGGCAAGGCCGCGTGCGGTTGCGGAAGTAGCTATCCTCGCACTGGCGCACCTTGAACAGCTTCTGCATCAGGTTGAGGCTCTCGCGCACCGCGTAGGCGCTGGGGTACGGCCCGAAGTAGCGCCCCGGCAGGTTCTTCGCACCGCGATGGAAGGCCAGCCGCGGGTAGTCCTCGCCGCTGGAGAGGTAGATGTACGGGTAGCTCTTGTCGTCGCGCAGCAGGATGTTGTAGCGCGGCTTGAGCGACTTGATCAGCTGCGATTCCAGCAGCAGCGCCTCGCCCTCGGTGCGCGTCACGGTGATCTCGACGCGGGCGATCTGCGCCACCATCGCGGCGATGCGCGGCTCCATCCGCGGTTTCAGGAAATAGCTGCCGACGCGCTTCCTGAGGTTGCCCGCCTTGCCCACGTAGAGCAGCTCGCCGGCCGCGTCGAAGTGGCGGTAGACGCCGGGCGAAGTGGTGAGCGTGCGGACGAAGGCCTTGCCGTCGAAGGGGGGCGGTTGCGCGGACTGCATGGGGTCATTCTAGCGGCGATGACCTCATCACATGGAGACTCAGTGCTGCGCGCGCAACCACTGCTCCGCGCGCTCCAGGTCGGCCTCGGTGTCGATGCCGGGCGGGAACGGCTCCGGGGTCAGCCGCACGGCGATCGCATGGCCGTGTTCCAGCACGCGCAGTTGCTCCAGCGATTCGGTCTGCTCCAGCGGCGTACGCGGCAGACGGCTGTAGCGGTCGAGGAAGCCGGCGCGGTAGGCGTAGATGCCGATGTGGCGCAGGAACGGCGAGCCGGACGGCAGCGCGTGGCGGTCGACGGCGAACGCGTCGCGCGCCCATGGCAGCGGCGCGCGGCTGAAATACAGTGCGCGGCCGTTGACGGTGCGCACCAGCTTCACCACGTTCGGGTCGAACAGTTCCTCGGCATCGATGATCGGCGTGGCCAGGGTGGCCATCGGCGCGTCGTCGCCGGCCAGCGCCTGCGCCACCGCGCGGATGCCGGCGGCGGGCGCGAAGGGCTCGTCGCCCTGCAGGTTCACCACGATGCTGTCGTCAGCCCAGCCGTAGTGCTGTGCGCACTCGGCCAGCCGGTCGCTGCCCGAGGCATGGTCGCTGCGGGTCATGCACACGTCCACGCCTTCCTGCCCGGCCAGCGCGTCGGCGATGCGACGGTCGTCCACTGCCACCACCACCTGGCGGGCGCCAGCCTGCAGCGCGCGCTGCGCCACCCGCACCACCATCGGCACGCCGTCGATCGCGCGCAGCGGCTTGGCCGGCAACCGGGTCGAGCCGTAGCGGGCGGGAATGGCGACGATGAACGGCGGCACGGCGTTGGACATGGTGATTCCGATCGATGGGTAATGTCAGGCCGCGGTCCGCAGGGCAAAGCCGCAGCCGTTGGCCAGTTCCCGGAAGCCGGGAAACGACGTGGCGACGTGGCTGCAGTCGCTGATCCGCACCGGATCGGCGGCGACCAGGCCGGCCACCGCGAAACTCATGGCGATGCGATGGTCGAGGTGGCTTTCCACCGTACCGCCGCCCAGCCGCCCGCCATGGATGACCGCGCCGTCCGGGGTTTCCTCGATCGCCGCGCCGAGCGTGCGCAGGCCGGCGGCCATGGTGGTGATGCGGTCCGATTCCTTCACGCGCAGTTCGGCCGCACCGCGGATCACCGTCGTGCCGCCGGCTACCGCGGCGGCGATGAACAACGCGGGGAACTCGTCGATCATGTCCGGCACCAGCGCCTCGGGCAGCTCGACGCCGTGCAGCGGCGCGTGGCGCACCACCAGATCGCCCACCGGTTCGCCGCCCGCCTCGCGCGCGTGCTCGATCACGATGTCCGCGCCCATCAGGCGCAAGGCCTCGAGCAGACCGGTGCGGCGCGGATTGAGCCCCACCGCCGGCAGACGCAACTCGGAACCGGGCACGATGCTGGCGGCGACCAGGAAGAACGCCGCCGAGGAAAAATCAGCCGGCACCTCCACGTCGGTGGCATGCAGCGCGTGGCCGCCGGAAAGCTTCGCCCGACCCGGCTCGAACGCGATCGGCCAGCCGAACGCGGCCAGCATGCGCTCGGTGTAGTCGCGGGTCGGATGCGGCTCGATGATTTCGGTCTCGCCATCGGCATACAACCCGGCCAGCAGCAGCGCCGACTTCACCTGCGCGCTGGCCACCGGCAGCGCGTAGTGGATGCCGTGCAGCCGCTGCCCGCCATGCACCAGCAGCGGCGGCAGGCCGCCCTGCGTGTCGATGCGCGCGCCCATCAGCGCCAGCGGATCGGTGACGCGGCGCATCGGCCGCTTCGACAGCGAGGCGTCGCCGACCAGCGTGCTGTCGAACGCCTGCCCCGCCAGCAGGCCGGCCAGCAGGCGCATGCCAGTACCGGCGTTGCCGCAGTCCAGTGGCTGCGCGCTTCCGCGCAGACCATGCAGGCCCACGCCGCGCACCACGCGCTCGCCTTCCGACGGCGTCTCGATGCGCACGCCCAGCCGTGTCAGCACGGCGGCGGTGGCGCGGGTGTCCTCGCCTTCGAGAAAGCCGCGGATGCGCGAGTCACCCTCGGCGATCGCCGCCAGCATCAGCGCGCGGTGCGACACCGACTTGTCGCCGGGCACGCGCACGCTGCCATGCAGCGGGCCGCTGGCCCCGCTGCTCCAGTCCAGGCGGCCGCTCAAGGCAGCGCCACCGGATAGGAGCCAAGCACGCGGATGGTCGCCGCCGACGTGCCGATCTCCTGCACCGACGCCTGCAAGGCAGGGTCGTCGATGTGGCCGGAGACGTCGATGAAGAACGCGTACTGCCATTTGCCGGTGTGCGCCGGGCGCGACTCGATGCGGTTCAGGCTGACGCCGTGCTTCGCGAACGGGCTGAGCACGTCGTACAGCGCGCCAGGCTTGTCGTTCACCGTGACCAGCAGCGAAGTGCGGTCGTTGCCGGACGGTGGGAACAGCGTGCGGCCGATCACCAGGAAGCGGGTGGTGTTGTCGGCGCGGTCCTCGATGCCTTGCGCCACCGTCTTCAGCCGGTAGACCTTGCCCGCGCTTTCGCCGGCGATCGCCGCGACGTCGTCGGCATGCAGCGCCAGTCGCGCCGCCTCGGCGTTGCTCGACACCGCGACGCACTCGACCTCGGGCAGGTTGATGCGCAACCAGGTCTTGCACTGCTGCAGCGACTGCGCGTGGGCATAGATGCGGCGCACGTCCTCCAGGCGGCCGCTGCGCGAATGCAGGCACTGGTGCACGCGCAGCTCGATCTCGCCGCAGATGGTGGCCGCGGAGGTGAGAAACATGTCCAGCGTGACCTGGATCATGCCCTGCCCCGAGTTCTCCACCGGCACCACGCCGAAGTCGGCATGCCCGGCGGCGACTTCCTGGAACACCTCCTCGATGCTGCCCAGCGGCAGGCCGTAGGCAGCGTGGCCGAAGTGCTTGCGCACGGCCTGCTCGCTGAAGGTGCCTTCCGGGCCGAGGAAACCGATCTTCAGCGGGTCTTCCTGGGCCAGGCACGACGACATGATCTCGCGGAACAGCCGCACCATCTCGACGTCGGACAGCGGCCCCTGGTTGCGGTCCACCACCATGCGCAGCACATGGGCTTCGCGTTCGGGGCGGTAGTAGTCGATCGCCGAAAGCCCCTCGCCCTTGACCTTCGCCACCGTGCGCGCGTGGTTCGCGCGCTCGGAAATCAGCTGCTGGATCTGCCGGTCGATGCTGTCGATGCGCTCGCGCATCTCGCTCAACGGGGTCTTCGGTTCGGTCATGCGTTCAGCCGCCTGGATGGATGGAAGTCCAAATGAAGAAGCGGCATCTTGCCGTAAAACATCGTCCGCGTCCGCTCAGCCGTGCCGCTGCGCGAAGTCATGCATGAACGCCACCAGCGCCTCGACCGCCTCCGGCGGCACCGCGTTGTACAGCGAGGCGCGCATGCCACCCAGCGCCTTGTGGCCCTTCAGCGCGAGCAGGCCGGCCGCCTCCGATTCCTGCAGGAACGCCGCGTCGAGCGCAGCGTCGTGCAGGGTGAAGCGCACGTTCATGCGCGAGCGCGCGGACGGCTCGACCGGGTTGCGGTAGTAGCCGCCAGAGCCGTCGATGGCCTGGTACAGCAGTTCGGCCTTGACCCGGTTGCGCGCGGCCATCGCGCCCAGCCCGCCCTGTTCCTTCAGCCACTGGAAGGTCAGCCCGGCCACGTACCAGCCCCAGGTGTTCGGCGTGTTGAGCATCGAGTCGGCGGCGGCGTGCTCGGCGTAGCGGAAGATCTTCGCCATCGGCCGGCCGGTGCGCTGCAGCAGGTCGCGGCGCACGATCATCACGACCAGGCCGGACGGGCCGATGTTCTTCTGCGCGCCGGCGTAGATCAGCCCGAAACGACTCACGTCCAGCGGCTCGGACAGGATGTTCGAGGAAAAGTCGGCCACCAGCGGCACCGTGCCGCCGACATCGGGGACATCGTGGAACTCCACGCCATGGATGGTCTCGTTCGGCGTGTAGTGCACGTAGGCGGCGTTCGGGTCGAGTCGCCAGCGCTCGCGTGGCGGCAGCTTCAGGTAGTCGTCCGCCTCGCTGCTGGCCGCCAGGTTGACGCGCAGGTAGGGCTTCGCCTCGCTGGCCGCCTTGGCGCTCCAGTGGCCGCTGACGACGTAGTCGGCGCTGTCGCCTTCGCCAGCGAGGTTCATCGGGATCTGCGCGAAGTGCTGGGTGGCACCGCCCTGCAGGAACAGCACGGCGTAGTCCGCGGGTATGCCCACTAGCTCGCGCAGGTCGGCCTCGGCCTGCGCGGCCATCGCAATGAAGCGCTTGCCGCGGTGCGACTGTTCCATCACCGAGGCGCCGCTGCCGTTCCAGTCCAGCATCTCGCGCTGGGCGCGTTCGAGTACCGCCAGCGGCAACGCCGCCGGGCCGGCGCTGAAATTCCAGACTCTGCTCACGTGCGCCTGCGTCCTTGTCGAAGGGGGTTCCGCGCATTATGGCGCGGCGCAGCATGACGCCGTCAACTGCCGGAATCCGTCATCAGAAGCGGATCAGCAGCACCAGCGCGATGCCCAGCGCCAGCACAGCGGCGGTGACGATCAGCCACCACACTTCGCCGCTTGGGCCAGCCGACTCTTCCGGCAGGCGCGGCGGCAACGGTTCGGCCGGCACGATCTCGGGTTCCGGCTCCATGCCCGGACCGTCGAGCACGAAGCGGTGCATCGCCACGCCGATCTGGTCGCCGGGGTGCAGGGCCAGCTTCTGCGCCGCCACGCCGTTGACCCGCAGCGGGTGCTGCTCGCACGCGCGGGTGGTCTCCAGCCACAGCTGACCCCCTTCCCAGAAAATCCGCAGCGCCACGACGCCGCCTTGCGGCAACTCCAGCGGATAGTCGCCGTGCGGCCCGAGCGTCAGGCTGTCCTGCAACGGCAGCACGCGGCCCGATAGCGGACCGGCCACAGCACGCAGGGCCACGGTGCAACGGCCCTGCGCGGGCACATCCAGCGCCGGGCGCCGGGTCGGGTCCTCGTCATCACGCAGCAGCAGGCGGCAGTCGCCCACGCTGACCACGTCGCCGGCGCGCAGCAAGGCGCGCTCGCGCACCGGCCGCGCGTTGACGTAGATGCGGTCGGCCGACGGCAGTACCTGCAGCACCCAGCCGCGGCGGTCCTGCTGGATGCGCAGGTGCTGCGGCGCCGCCTGGCTGGCGGCCAGTACCAGGTCGTTGTCGGGCGCGCTGCCGATGCGCAACTGCGCCTGCGCCCAGTGGAAATCCTCGCGGGCCGCATGGGGGAATTCGATACGCATGGATCAACCGGTCGATGGACCGCGAGACTCTAGCATGCAGCCACATCGCATTAAGATGCATCTTTGCCAGGAGCCCGCCATGCCCAGGATCGACATCCGCCGCCCGCACCAGTTGCCGATTGCCGAAGCCCGCGCCGTGGTCGACCAGGTGGCCGCGCGCATGCACGAGAAGTTCGGCATGAACGGGCGCTGGCTGGACGACACCCTGCTGTTTTCCCGCCCCGGCGTCAGCGGTTCGATCGCCGTGGGCCAGCAGGAGATCCAGGTCAAGGCCGAGCTGGGCCTGCTGCTGGCGCCGCTGAAAGGCGTGATCGAACAGGAAATCCAGCGCAAGCTGGACGAGCATTTCGCCTGACCTGCGCCGCCCGGGCCGACGCTGATGATTCTTTGACCATGCCCCCATCCGTGGCATAATCGACGGCTTACGCAGCCATGACGGCTGTGCGTGAACCCCGGAACACATGGCCAAAGACGACGTCATCGAAATGGAAGGCACGGTCCAGGAGACCCTGCCGAACACCATGTTTCGTGTGCAACTGGAAAACGGGCACGTGATCATCGCCCACATTTCCGGTCGCATGCGCAAGCACTACATCCGCATCCTTACCGGCGACAAGGTCAAGATCGAAATGACCCCGTACGACCTGAGCAAGGGCCGCATCACCTACCGCATGAAATAAGCGCGGCGGTGTTGCCGGCTGCCGCGCCCGCGAGGCGGCGGCACCGGACATGACAAAGGCGGCGCCCACGCGCCGCCTTTGCTTTGCCTAACCGTCCGCCTTACTCGACCACGGCCGGCAGCTTCTCTGCCGCCTTGCAGTCGACCTTCAGCTGGCCATCGGCCACGCTCAGCCGGACCACGCCGCCCTCGGCCAGCTTGCCGAACAGCAGCTCGTCGGCCAGCGCGCGTTTCACCTTTTCCTGGATCACCCGCGCCATCGGCCGCGCGCCCATCTGCGGGTCGAAGCCGTGCTCGGCCAGCCAGCGGCGGGCGTCGGCATCCACGTCCAGGCTCACCCGCTTCTCGGTCAGCTGGCTTTCCAGCTCGATCAGGAACTTGTCGACCACGCGCAGGATGTGCTCGAAGTCGAGCGCGGCGAACTGGATGATCGCGTCCAGCCGGTTGCGGAACTCCGGCGTGAAGATGCGGCGGATCACTTCCATCGCGTCCGACTCGTGCTTCTGCTCGACGAAGCCCATGCTGCGCCGCGCGGCGATCGCCGCGCCCGCGTTGGTGGTCATCACCACCACCACGTTCTTGAAGTTCGCCTCGCGGCCGTTGGTGTCAGTGAGCACGCCGCGATCCATCACCTGCAGCAGGATGTTGAACACGTCCGGGTGCGCCTTCTCGATCTCGTCCAGCAGCAGCACCGCGTGCGGATGCTTGGTCACCGCTTCCGTCAGCAGGCCGCCCTGGTCGAAACCGACGTAGCCCGGGGGCGCGCCGACCAGCCGCGACACTGAATGCCCTTCCATGTACTCGGACATGTCGAAGCGGATCATCTCGATGCCGAGCTGCATCGCCAGCTGCTTGGTCACCTCGGTCTTGCCCACGCCGGTGGGACCGGCGAGCAGGAAGCAGCCGATCGGCTTGGACGGGTCGGCCAGGCCCGAGCGGGCCATCTTGATCGACGCGGCCAGCGCCTCGATCGCCGGGTCCTGCCCGAACACCACCATCTTCAGGTTGCGCTCCAGGTTCTTCAGCACGTCGCGGTCGGAAGCGGAGACCTGCTTGGCCGGGATCCGCGCCATCTTCGCCACGATGTACTCGACCTCGCCCACGTCGACCTTGCCGGTACGCTGGTCTTCCGGCAGCAGCCGCTGGCGCGCGCCGGCCTCGTCGATCACGTCGATCGCCTTGTCCGGCAGCAGCCGATCGGGGATGTGCTTCACCGACAGGTCCACCGCCGCCTTCAGCGCCTCGTTGGTATATGCCACGTGGTGGTGTTCCTCGAAGCGCGAGCGCAGCCCCTTGAGGATCTCGATGCTGTCGGCCACGGTCGGCTCGACCACGTCGATCTTCTGGAAGCGGCGGGCCAGTGCGCGGTCCTTCTCGAACACGCCGCGGTATTCCTGGAAGGTGGTCGAACCGATGCAGCGCAGCTCGCCGGAAGCCAGCATCGGCTTGATCAGGTTCGACGCGTCCATGGTGCCGCCCGACGCCGAGCCGGCGCCGATGATGGTATGGATCTCGTCGATGAACAGGATCGCGCCCGGCTGCTTCTTCAGCTGCGCGATCACGCTCTTCAGGCGCTTCTCGAAATCACCGCGGTACTTGGTGCCGGCCACCAGCGCACCCAGGTCGAGCGCCCAGATGGTGGCGTCTTCGAGCACCTCGGGCACTTCGCCGTCGACGATGCGCTTGGCCAGGCCCTCGGCCAGCGCGGTCTTGCCCACGCCGGCCTCGCCCACGTACAGCGGGTTGTTCTTGCGCCGGCGGCACAACACCTGGATGGTGCGCTCGATCTCGTCGGCGCGGCCGATCAGCGGGTCGATCTTGCCCTCCAGCGCCAGCTCGTTGAGGTTGCTGGCGAACTCGTGCAGCGGGTTGCCCTTCGGCTCGCCGCCCTCCTCGCCCTCGCGCTCGCCGCCGGACACGCCGGCGGCCGGCTCGTCGCCGATCTTGGCGATGCCGTGCGAGATGTAGTTGACCACGTCGAGCCGGGTGATCTCCTGCTGGTGCATGAAGTACACCGCGTGCGAATCCTTCTCGCCGAAGATCGCCACCAGCACGTTGGCGCCGGTGACTTCCTTGCGGCCGGAGGATTGCACGTGATAGACGGCGCGCTGCAATACGCGCTGGAAGCCCAGCGTGGGCTGCGTGTCGCGCTCGTCGCCGGGCGGCAGCACCGGCACGGTCTCGTTGATGATGCGTTCCAGGTCGGCCGACAGCCGCGGCAGGTCCGCACCGCAGGCGCGCAGCGCGCCCAGCGCCGACTGGTTTTCGGTCAGCGCCAGCAGCAGGTGCTCCACCGTCATGAATTCGTGGCGCTGTTCACGGGCCCGCTTGTAGCAGTGGCCAATGGTGACTTCCAGATCCTTGCTGAACATTCGGATCGTCTCCGCTTTGCATGGTGAGCGGCCTTCAGCGCCGCAATGAGCCCAAAATGGGGGCGCTCAAAGCTTTTCCATAGTGCACAGCAACGGGTGCTGATGGGAACGTGAATACTCGTTGACGTGGGTTACCTTGGTTTCGGCCACTTCGCGGGTAAATACACCGCACACGCCACGCCCGCGCGTGTGGACGTGCAGCATCACCTGTACCGCCTGCTCCTGGTCCAGGTTGAAGAAGGTGCGCAGCACCTCGACCACGAAGTCCATCGGGGTGAAGTCGTCGTTCAGCAGCAGCACCTGGAACAGTGGCGGTCGCGCCACTTCGGGCTTGGCGGTTTCCAGCGCCAGGCCGCGGCCGCTGTCGTGCTCGTTGTCGGGTTGATGGGCCATGTTTTCCGGCATCGTGTTTCTGGCTGGGAGTATACGCTGCGACGGCGTGTCCACCTGTCGCGGTGCGAGGGCAGAGGTGATGGCACAATGACGCTTTTTCCAGCCCCGCGTTCCCGCATGTCCGCAGCCTCCGCCCCCGCCGAAGTCTGGCGCCCGCACGTCACCGTCGCCTGCGTGGTGGCCGACGGCGGGCGCTTCCTGATGGTCGAGGAAGAGGTCAACGGCCGGCTTGCCTGGAATCAGCCGGCCGGCCACCTGGAAGACGGTGAAAGCCTTGCCGCAGCCGCCCGGCGCGAGACGCTGGAGGAAACCGGCTGGACGGTGGAGCTGCAGCACCTGATCGGCGTGCACCAGTGGCGCAGCACCGAGCATGGCGACGCAGTGATCCGCTTCAGCTTCGCCGCGCGTGCGCTCGGCCACGACCCGCAGCGTGCGCTGGACACCGACATCCGCCGCGCCGTATGGCTGAGCCGCGCCGAGATCGCCGCCCTGGGCGAACGCCTGCGCAGCCCGATGATCCTGCACAGCATCGACCTGTGGCTGGCCGGCCAGCGGCTGCCGCTGGGTGTCCTGAATCATCTGTCGGAAGACGGCAAGCCATGAAGGTGATGCTGGGCATCTCCGGTGGCGTCGACTCCTCGGTGGCGGCCCTGCTGCTGCAGCAGGCCGGCTACCAGGTCGAAGGCCTGTTCA
Organism: Rhodanobacter sp.; assembly: GCA_024711345.1. Lineage (GTDB taxonomy): Bacteria > Pseudomonadota > Gammaproteobacteria > Xanthomonadales > Rhodanobacteraceae > Rhodanobacter. The sequence goes on from JANJTA010000035.1 coordinate 58,355, forward strand.
TGCAGAACTGGGAGGAGGACGAGCGCAGCGGCCCCTGCACCACCGATGCCGACCGCAAGGACGCCGTGGCCGTGTGCGGCCGGCTCGGCATCCCGTTCCACGCGCGCAATTTTGCCGCCGAATACTGGGACGGCGTGTTCGAGCACTTCCTTGCCGAGTACCGCGCCGGGCGCACGCCGAACCCCGACGTGCTGTGCAATCGCGAGATCAAGTTCAAGACCTTCCTCGACGAGGCCCGCGCGCTCGGGGCCGAGAAGATCGCCACCGGCCACTACGCCCGCATCGACTGCAAGGACGGCCGCTACCGGCTGTTGCGCGCGGTGGACGCGGCCAAGGACCAGAGCTATTTCCTGCACGCGCTGGGCCAGCAGCAGCTGGCCGCCACGCTGTTCCCGCTGGGTGGGATCGAGAAGCCGCGCGTGCGCGAGATGGCCCGCGCGGCGGGGCTGCCGACCCATGCGAAGAAGGACTCCACCGGCATCTGCTTCATCGGCGAGCGCGATTTCCGCGGCTTCCTGGCCCAGTACATCCCCGCCCGCCCGGGCGAGATGCGCACGCCCGACGGCGAGCTGGTCGGCGAGCACCAGGGCGTCATGTACTACACGCTGGGCCAGCGCCACGGGCTGGGCATCGGCGGCCGTCACGGCGCCGACGGCGAGGCGTGGTACGTGGTCGGCAAGGACGTGGCGGCGAACGTGCTTTACGTGGCCCAGGGCGGCGAGAACCGCTGGCTGTACTCGCGCCATCTGCGCTCGGAGCGGCCCAGCTGGATCGACGGCGCCGCACCGGCCACCCGTTTCCGCTGCACCGCGCGTACCCGCTACCGCCAGGCGGACCAGACCTGCGCGGTCGAGGTGGGCGACGACGGACTTGAGGTACGCTTCGACGAACCCCAGCGTGCCGTCACCCCCGGCCAGTCGGTGGTCCTCTACGATGGCGAGGTCTGCCTCGGCGGCGCCGTGATTGCCGCCACCGACGCACCCTACGGCGGCCTGCTGCCGCCGTTCCAGTCGTCCCCCACGCGTTCCGCAGGAGAACCGCAAGCTCGTGTTTGAGACCTTTTCCATGACCGAAGAGCGCGTCCTCGCCCTCGCCGGCCTGTTCCAGGCCTGCGCCCTGGCGCAGCAGCTGGCCAACGAGGGGCGCTGCGACGAGGCCGCGATGGAAGCCAGCGTGGCCAGCGTGTTCCGCATCGACGCGCCTTCGGTGGTCGGCGTATACGGCAACATCTCGAACGTGCGTCTTGGCCTGCGCACGCTGATCGCGCAACTGGACCAGAGCACCCCCGACATGTCGGTGACGCGCATGACGGTGACCGTGATGCGGCTGGAGCGCAGCCTGTCGGCGCGCGCGGACCTGCTGGAGAAACTGCAGCAGGGCATCATCGCCGCCCAGCGGCAGGTCGAGCATTTCGGCCAGGATTCCAGCCAGGTCAACAGCCGGCTGGCCGAGGTCTACGCGTCCACGCTGTCGATCCTCAAGCCGCGCGTGATGGTCAGCGGCAACCCGCAGCAGCTGCAGCAGACCAGCGTGGTGGAAAAGGTGCGCACCAACCTGCTCGCCGCCGTGCGCTCGGCGGTGCTGTGGCGGCAACTCGGCGGGCGCCAGTGGCAGCTGCTGCTGTACCGGCGCCAATGCAGCATGCTGGCCCGCGGCCTGCTGACCGGGGCCACGCTGGACCAACGCTGACGACGGATCACCCGGCGGCGGAAAAGCAAACGGCGGGCTGATGCCCGCCGTTTTCCTTCCCTGGGTGGAACTCCCTTGCGATAGACCGCCTGTCGCTCAACCCGTGCGGGCAGCATGCCGCCCGCACGTGTCAGCGGCATGGCGTCAGAATGACACTTCGCCGAACACGCCGATCTCGTTGGTCTTGGTGTTCTGCACGTGCGGCGGCACCGGCGTGGCGACCGACTTCTCGACCTTGCCGTGCTTCCACACGCCGGCCAGCTTGAAGCCCTTGGTCACCTGGTATTCGACGCCGGCGTTGTAATAGGTGTCCTTGGCGTCGCGATCCAGCGTCTTGCTGAGCTTGGCGTTGTCGTAGCGGGCGAACAGGTTCACGTTGTCGGCCACCGCCACGCTGCCCCAGACCGAGTAGCCGTCGGCCTTGTCGGCCAGCGGGCTGAGCACGTTGTTCCAGTTCTTCGCGGTGAAGTACTCGGCACCGAGGCGGAACGCCTTGCTGGCGTAGGCCAGCATGAAGTCGCCGCGCTCGGCGGTGTGCGCGGCGTCGATGTTCTCGGTCTCCTGTCCACGGTGGCCGCTGTAGCCGCCGACCGCCACCACCATGTTCTCGAACGGCACGAAGCCCACGCGGCCTTCGACGTCCACGCCCTTGCTGCGGCCGGGGTTCTTGTAGCCGTTGCCGTTGACCACCGACACCGCATAGTTGAGCGACTTGCTGGCGCCGATGTCGCCGCCCAGGTGCAGGCCCCAGTCAGCCGAGTTGCCATACTTCAGGCGGTCGGTGATGGTGTTCTCGACGTAGCGGAAGCCGTAGTACTTCTCGGCGAACGGGATCCACGGCATGTCGGACGAACCGACGCGGAACACCGCGGCGTCGTCGAACTTGCCCTGCACGTAGGCCTTCTTGACGAACACGCTGGTCTGGCCGTCGCTGCTGGCGTAGTTGAAGTCGGTGGTGAGGTTGGCCGACCAGATGTCGTTGAACTTGTGGTCGACGCCCAGGTAGAAGCGCTTCACGTCCAGGCCGATGCCGGACTTGTCGCTCTTGCCCTTGTCGCTGTTCTTGTCGTCGATGCTGGTGAAGTCGAAGAACATCTTGCCCGACAGCGTGGTGTTGTTGATCGCCTTCGACAGCGCGGCGAGCTTCTTGTCGCTGGCCGCCGTCACGTTGGTGGCCTTCTCCACTGCCTGGCCGGTGCTGACGTTGATCTCGGACTGGGCGTCGGTGCGCTGTTCCAGTTCGTCCACCTTGGCCTGCAGCGCGGCCAGTTGGGCCTTCAGCTGTTCGATCTCGCCGTTGTTGGCGACGGCCGTCCTGCCCTGCGCCGGCGCCGCGGTAGCCGCAACACTGGTCAGGCCAAGGCCGGCGGCAATCGCCACCGCAATCAGTTTGGAACGCATGTGATTCTCCGCAAGTGGGTGGAAAGCATCTCGATCGCCCCGTCGATCCGATGGCCGGCTAGCGATTGGTTAACAAGTCTGCCCGGGGATTTTTACGGTTGGGTGCCGCTTTGATGACAAATCGGAGACAGCGCCGCGGGAAGGCACGCATCTCGCGCCATATGATGCCGCTGATATGCTTCGCCGATGGATATTCCCAGCAGCAACATCGTCGCACCGCGCATGGCCGAGCGGTTTCGCGGCTTCCTGCCCGTCGTGGTCGACGTGGAAACCGGCGGCTTCGACGCCGAGCACGACGCCCTGCTGGAGATCGCCGCGGTGCCCTTGGCCATGGACGAAGGCGGCTACCTGCACCTGCAGCCCACCGTCTCCACGCACGTGGAGCCGTTCCCCGGCGCCAACCTGGACCCGCGTTCGCTGGAGATCACCGGCATCGACCCGACCAACCCGCTGCGTGGCGCGCTGGCCGAGCGGCAGGCACTGGACCACATTTTCCACGTGGTGCGCGAAGCGATGCGCGCGGCCGGCTGCCAGCGGGCGATCCTGGTCGGCCACAATGCCGCGTTCGACCTCGGTTTCCTGAACCAGGCGGTGCGCCGCTGCGGCCACAAGCGCAACCCGTTCCACCCGTTCAGCTGCTTCGACACGGTCAGCCTCGGCGGCCTCGCCTACGGCCAGACCGTGCTGAGCAAGGCGGTGCAGGCGGCAGGCCATGCGTTCGACAGCCGCGAGGCGCACTCGGCGGTGTATGACGCCGAGCGCACCGCCGAGCTGTTCTGCAGCGTGGTCAACCGCTGGCGCCAGCTGGAGCTGTTCGAGCAGGCCCGCAGCGGGCTCGACGCGGCCTGACCCCGGCGCAGGGACGGCGCGAAGCGGCCATGTGACAGCCTGTCATACGTCTGCAACATTCATTTCATCCAATGGCAACACGAAAAGCCTGAAATGGCGGGGTCGCATCCGACTTCCCTCCAAGGAGCTACCGTGTTGACCACCAACAAAACCCCGCTTCGCTTCGCTGCCGTGGCCGCGCTTGCCGTGGCCTCGACCTTCGGTGCAGCCGCGCACGCCACCGACATTACCGGCGCCGGCTCCAGCTTCGTCTACCCGGTCATGTCCAAGTGGTCGGCCGCATACGCCGAGAAGACCGGCAACCACCTCAACTACCAGTCGGTGGGTTCGGGCGCGGGCATCGCGCAGATCAAGGAAGGCACCATCGACTTCGGCGCCTCCGACGCGCCGATGAAGGCCGAGGACCTGCAGAAGTACGGCCTGGGCCAGTTCCCGGTCGTGGTTGGCGGCATCGTGCCGGTGGTCAACGTCACCGGCGTGCAGGCGGGCCAGCTCAAGCTGGACGGCGCCACCCTGGCCGACATCTTCCTGGGCAAGATCACCCGCTGGAACGACCCGAAGATCGCCGCGCTGAACGCCGGCCTCGCCCTGCCCGCCGTGAAGATCACCGTCGTGCACCGCTCGGACGGTTCGGGCACCTCGTTCAACTTCACCAACTACCTGTCCAAGGTCAGCAACGAGTGGGCGACCAAGGTGAAGTTCGGCACGGCGGTGGAATGGCCGACCGGCGTGGGCGGCAAGGGCAACGAGGGCGTGTCGCAGTACGTGCGCCAGATCAAGGGCTCGATCGGCTACGTCGAATACGCCTACGCGGTGAAGAACAAGATCAGCTGGGTCGAGCTGAAGAACGCCGCCGGCAACGTCATCACGCCGAACGCCGACAGCTTCGCCGCCGCCGCCGCCACCGCGGACTGGGCCAGCGCGAAGGACTTCAACCTGATCATGACCAACGCCCCGGGCGCCAAGGCCTGGCCGATCACCGCCACCACCTGGGTGATCATGTACAAGTCGCCGAAGAACGCCGCCAACAGCAAGGTCGCCTTCGACTTCTTCAAGAGTGCGCTGGAGCAGGGCCAGCAGGCCGCCGTCTCGCTCGACTACGTGCCGCTGCCGGCGTCGCTGGTCAGCCAGATCGAGGCCTACTGGGCGTCCGAGTTCAAGCACTGATGCGGTAACCGGAGATCCCCCGCCGATCGTATCGGCGGGGGATTTCGAGTTTTCACCCGTAGCACGGGATTTCCATGCCAGCCACCGAAACGGCCATCCCCGCCACCGACATCCTGGAACAGCGCAGCCGTCGCGACGCCCGCCACGAGCGGCTGTTCCGCTGGCTGTTGCTGGGTTGCGCGCTGATCGTGCTGGCCTCCCTGCTTGGCGCCGCCGGCGCCACGCTGTGGGGCGGCCGCGACGCCTTCGGCACGTTCGGCTGGCGCTTCCTGGTCAGCTCGGAATGGGATCCTGGCAACGAGGTCTACGGTGCGCTGGTGCCGGTCTACGGCACGGTGATCACCTCGTTCATCGCCTTGCTGATCGCCGTGCCGATCAGCTTCGGCATCGCGGTCTACCTTTCCGAAGTCGCGCCGACCTGGCTGCGCACGCCGGTCGCCTCGGCGATCGAGCTGCTGGCCGGCATCCCTTCGATCATCTACGGCATGTGGGGCCTGTTCATCTTCGCCCCGTTCTTCGCCGACCACATCAAGCCGTGGCTGACCAGCAACCTCGGCAACAAGCCCGACGACGGCAAGCTGTCGTGGGTGGCCGAGCACGTGCCGTTCGTCGGCAAGCTGTTCGGCAGCGACTATCCGTTCGGCGCCAGCATCCTGGTGGCCGGCATCGTGCTGGCGATCATGATCATCCCGTTCATCTCCTCGGTGATGCGCGAGGTGTTCCAGACCGTGCCGACGCGACTGAAGGAGTCGGCCTATGCGCTGGGTTCCAGCACCTGGGAAGTGTCGTGGGACATCGTGCTGCCATACACCCGCTCGGCGGTGATCGGCGGCATCTTCCTCGGCCTCGGCCGCGCCCTGGGCGAGACCATGGCGGTGACCTTCGTGCTGGGCAACGCCATGCACCTGTCGGCCTCGCTGCTCGACCCCGGCGCCTCGATCGCCTCGACCATCGCCAACCAGTTCAGCGAAGCGGTGGGTCTGCAGAAGTCTGCCCTGATGGCGCTGGCCTTCCTGCTGTTCGTGGTCACCTTCATCGTGCTGCTGATCGCCCGCTTGATGCTGCGCCGGCTGGCCAGCAAGGAGGGACGCTGATGAGCGCGCTGTACCTGCGCCGCCGCGTCACCAATGCGGCCGCGATGACGCTGAGCATGCTGGCCACCCTGGTCGGCCTGGCCTTCCTCGCCTGGATCCTGTGGGAAACCCTGCGCCAGGGCATCGGCGCGCTGGACCTGAAGCTGTTCACCAAGGTCACCGCCTACGGCGAAGACGGCGGCCTGCTGAACTCGATGGTCGGCAGCCTGGTCATCAACTTCATCGGCATCGGCATCGCCACCCCGATCGGCGTGCTGGCCGGCACCTGGCTGGCCGAATACGCCAACCGCACCAAGCTGGGCGAGTCGATCCGCTTCCTCAACGACATCCTGCTGTCGGCGCCGTCGATCGTGATGGGCCTGTTCGTCTACACCATCATCGTGCTGCCGAGTACCGCCCTCACCCACGGCTCCACCACCTTTTCCGGTTTCGCCGGCGGCGTGGCGCTGGCGCTGATCGCGCTGCCGGTGATCGTGCGCACCACCGACGAGATGCTGCGGCTGGTGCCGTCCACGCTGCGCGAGGCGGCGCTGTCGCTGGGCGTGCCGCAGTGGAAGCTGACCTTGCAGATCCTGATCCGCGCCGCACGTTCGGGCATCATCACCGGCGTGCTGCTGGCACTGGCGCGCATCAGCGGCGAGACTGCGCCGCTGCTGTTCACCGCGTTCGGCAACAACTACATGGCATGGAACCCGATGGACAAGATGTCCAGCCTGCCGCAGATCATCTATCAGTACGCCAACGATCCAGGCGAGGCCATGCACGCCCTGGCCTGGGCCGGCGCGTTCGTGGTTACCATGTTCGTGCTGCTGCTGAGCCTGGTCTCGCGCCTGATCCTTTCCCGCACCAAGGTGTCCCATGACTGATTCCGCCCTCGCCACGAATCCCGCGCCGGTGGCGGCGGCCGCCGCGCCCAAACTCGTCGTGCGCGACCTGCACTTCTACTACAACGGCTTCCATGCGCTGAAGGGCATCAGCATGGACATCCCGGAAAAGCAGGTCACCGCGATCATCGGCCCCTCCGGCTGCGGCAAGTCCACCTTGTTGCGCGTCTTCAACCGCATCTACGCGATCTACCCGAAGCTGGAGGCGAAAGGCTCGATCGAGCTGGACGGCGCCAACATCCTGGACCCGGGCTACTCGCTGAACCGCCTGCGCAGCAAGGTCGGCATGGTGTTCCAGAAGCCGGTGCCGTTCCCGATGACCATCTTCGAGAACGTCGCCTACGGCATCCGCCACCACGAGAAGCTGTCGAAGACGGACATGGAAGGCCGCGTGGAGCAGGCCCTGCGCAGCGCAGCGCTGTGGGACGAGGTGAAGGACAAGCTCAAGCAGAACGCGCTCGGCCTGTCCGGCGGCCAGCAGCAGCGCCTGTGCATCGCCCGCGCGATCGCGCTGCGGCCGGAAGTGCTGCTGCTGGACGAACCCACCTCGGCGCTCGACCCGATCGCCACCAGCCGCATCGAGCAGTTGGTGGAAGAGTTGAAAAGCCAGTTCACCATCGTCATGGTTACCCACAACATGCAGCAGGCGGCGCGCGTCTCCGACCTCACCGCCTTCATGTACCTGGGCGAACTGATCGAGTTCGACCAGACCGAGAAGATCTTCACCAAGCCGGGCAAGAAGCAGACCGAGGACTACATCACCGGACGCTTCGGTTAACTAATACTCCCTCTCCCGTCGGCGACCGAAGGGAGTCCCCTTGCGGGTGAGAGGGGTTGGGGTGAGGGTACGGGCGAAGCCTCGGCGCTGCGTCCCGCCCGCACCCTCATCCGCCCTTCGGGGCACCTTCTCCCGAGGGGAGAAGGGAACCAGACACGAGGCAGCACATGAACACCGGCACCGATCACATCATCAAGAGTTACGACAGCGAACTGGCCCGCCTCACCGGCGAGATCGTGCGCATGGGCGAGCTGTCGGTGACCCAGCTGGAAGCGGCCATCGACGTGCTCGAACGCCGCGACGAGCGCGCCGCCCAGCGCGTGGTGGGCAACGACGACGCGATCGACCAGCTGGAGCAGGAGATCGGCCACGACGTGGTGCGCCTGCTGGCGTTGCGCGCACCGATGGCCGGCGACCTGCGCAACGTGTACGCGGCGTTGCGCATTGCCTCGGACATCGAACGCATCGGCGACTACGCGGCCAACGTCGCCAAGCGCTCGATCCCGCTGTCGATGGTGGCGCCGGTGGCGCCGGTCGGCGGCCTGCACCAGTTGGCCAAGCTGGCTGCGGCCGAGGTGCGGCAGGTGCTGGCGGCCTACCGCGACCGCGACGCCGAACGCGCCTACCAGGTATGGAAGGACGACGTGGTGCTGGACGAAGCCTATACCGGCTACTTCCGCCAGCTGCTCACCTACATGATGGAAGACCCGCGCAACATCACGCCGTGCACCCACCTGCTGTTCATGGCCAAGAACATCGAGCGCATCGGCGACCACGCCACCAACATCGCCGAGAACGTGTGGTTCCAGGTCACCGGCGAGCCGCTGGACAAGCAGCGCAGCAAGCGCGACCTCACCTCGAGCCCGGAGACCACCAAGCTGGGCGAATAGGCGTTTGATGCCCGTAGGAGCGCACTGAAGTGCGCGATGCCCTTCGCCACGTGACGGAAAAGCATCGCCCACGAGCGGGTTCCTACGACGGGCCTGCGGTGAGCTTGAGGCCCACGATGCCGACCACGATCAGCGCCACGCAGAGCAGCCGCGGCAGCGTGGCCGGGTCGCCGAACAGCACGATGCCCAGCGCCACCGCGCCAACCGCGCCGATGCCGGTCCATACCGCATAGGCCGTGCCGATCGGCAGCGTCTTCACCGCCAGCGCCAGCAGCACGATGCTGACCGCCATCGCCGCCAGCGTGCCGATGCTGGGCCAGAGTCGGCTGAAGCCCTCGGTGTACTTGAGGCCGATCGCCCAGATCACCTCGAACAGACCGGCCAGCAGCAGGTAGATCCACGCCATGACGACGCTCTCCGGTTGGCTGCAGGGCCGTCCCCGCGTTGGAAAGGCGCGCAAGGTCGTCCCTGCGCCGGCGAGCGGTTACGGCAGCCCGCGCGTGCCGCGGCGGCGCTGGATGCCGCGCACGATGCCGTAGCTGCCGATCAGCAGCCACGCCACCTGCATGATGAACGCCGCCAGGTTGAAGCTGCCGAAAGCCAGCGAGAGCATCACCCCGATCGCGCCCAGCACGTTCATCAGCTGGTAGACCAGCCCGCTGCCTTGCAGCTTGCGCTCCTGCAGCAGGAAAAACGCCAGCAGCACCAGCGCCACGCCGAAATAGCCGGCCCAGTCGTACCAGAAGAAGTTCACCGTCCCGCCCCGCGCTGGCGCAGCGCCTCGAACAATGCCACGCCGGTGGCGACGGAGACATTGAGGCTCTCCATCGTGCCCGGCATCGGGATCTTCGCCACGAAATCGCACAGTTCGCGGGTGAGCCGGCGCAGCCCGTCGCCTTCGCTGCCCAGCACCAGCGCCACCGGTCCCCTGAAATCGACGTCGTGGATGCTGGTGTCGGTGTCGCCGGCCAGGCCGGTGATCCACACGCCCGCGTCCTTCAGTTCGCGCAAGGTGCGCGCCAGGTTGGTCACCGCGATCAGCGGCACGCGGTCGGCACCGCCGGCCGAGGCGCGGCGCACCACTGGCGTGAGACCGACCGCACGGTCCTTCGGCACGATCACCGCGGTGGCTTTCGCCGCCGCCGCGCTGCGCAGGCAGGCGCCGAGGTTGTGCGGGTCGGTGACGCCGTCAAGCACCAGCACCAGGGCGTCGCTGCCTTCGCGCTCCAGCAGGCCGGCCAGGTCGCTCTCCTGCGCTGCCGGCGCCGCTTCGTAGCGCGCCGCCACGCCCTGGTGGCGCGCCTCGCCAGCCAGTCGGTCCAGCTCGTCGCGCGAACGATACTGCACCGGAATCCGCAGCTTCTTCGCCCGCTCGGCCAGCTCCAGCACGCGGGCGTTGCGCTGGCCGTGCTCGACCAGCACCTCGCGCACGCGCTCGGCGTCGTTGCTCAACGCACCCTCGACGGGATTGATGCCGACGATCCAGCTCTCGCTCATGACTTGCCTTTCGGTTTCGATCTGCGGCCGCCGTGCTTCTTCGGCGCCTGCGGGGCGACAGCCGGGGCCGGCCCGCGTTTGGCGGAACCGCCTTTGCGCGGACGACGGTCGGATGACGGCTCGACCTTGCGACCCTGCGGCTGCCCGCCGCCACCCGCATGCTGGCGCGTTGCCACCGCCGCACGTGACGGCGGCTGATCATTCACCGCCGCCTTGCGCGGGGCCGGCACCGGCGGCGCAGCGGCCTCGACTTCCCTGCGGCCAAACGCGCGGCCGATCGCCTTGGCCGCCCGGCCGAACATGCCCTGCGCCTTGACCGGGGCCGCGGGCTTCTTCGGCAGCGAGTAACGCTCGCCCGCGGCGGCATAGTCATAGGCCTTGGCGCTGCCGGCCGGCGGCGCCACCGGGGTGCGCGGCGACACCAGCCGGAAGTCGATCTTGCGGTCTTCCAGGCTGGCACGCAGCACCTTGATCCGCACGTGATCGCCAAGGCGGAACTGCGCGCCGGTGCGTTCGCCCTTCAGCAGCTTGCGGACGGCGTCGAAGTGGTAGTAGTCGTTCATCAGCTGGCTGATGTGCACCAGGCCGGATACCTTCGACTCGTCCAGCTCCACGAACAGGCCGAACGAGGTGACGCCGGTGACCACGCCGTCGAACTCGCTGCCGATGTGCTTTTCCATCCACGCGCACTTGAAGCGCTCGTCCACGTCGCGCTCGGCTTCCTCGGCGCGGCGCTCGCGCTGCGAGCAGTGGATCGCCATCGCCGCCATCTCGGCGGGGGTGTAGGCGTAGTCGACCGGCTTGCGGCCGGTCAGCGCGAAACGGATCGCTCGGTGCACCAGCAGGTCGGGGTAGCGGCGGATCGGCGAGGTGAAGTGCGCGTATGCCTGCAGCGACAGGCCGAAGTGGCCGCGGTTGTCGGGCTGGTAGGCCGCCATGCTCTGCGAGCGCAACAGCACGCTCTGGATCAGTTCGCGTTCGGGACGGTCCTGCACCATGCGCAGGATTTCGGCGAAGTCCGCCGGCGTCACCTCGTCCACCGGCGGCATGCGCAACTTGAACTCGCGCAGGAACTGCTGCAGGTCCTCGTACTTCTCCGCCGGCGGCGGCTCGTGCGCACGGAACAGCGCGGGAATCCGCTTCTTCTCCAGGAACAGCGCCGCCTGCACGTTGGCGGCGATCATGCATTCCTCGATCAGCTTGTGCGCGTCGTTGCGCTCGGTGGCGCCCATCGACTCGACGCCGCCGGTCTGGTCGAGGCGGAACTTCACCTCCGGCGTCTCGAAGTCGATCGCGCCGCGGCGCTTGCGCTGGCCCGCCATCGCCTTGTACAGCGCATGCAGGTGCTCCAGCTGCGGCAGCACGTCGGCCACTTCATGGCGCGCATCCGCCTCGCGCAGGCCCACCGCCTGCCAGACCTTGTCGTAGGTCAGCCGCGCATGCGACAGCATCACCGCGTCGTAGAACCTCGACTTGACCACGCTGCCTTCGGCGTCGACCTGCATGTCGCAGACCATGCACAGCCGCTCGACCTGCGGATTCAGTGAGCAGATGCCATTGGACAGCGTCTCCGGCAGCATCGGCACCACGAAACCGGGGAAGTAGGTGGAGGTGCTGCGCTCGAACGCTTCCCTGTCCAACGCATTGCCGACCTGCACGTAGTGCGAGACGTCGGCGATCGCCACGATCAGCCGCCAGCCGCCGCCGCGCCGCGGCTCGGCGTACACGGCATCGTCGAAGTCGCGCGCGTCGGCGCCGTCGATGGTCACCAGCGGCAGCTTGCGCAGGTCGGTGCGGCCCTCGCGCTCGGCGGCGGTCACCACCGATTCCACCTGCGCCGCGTCGCGCAGCACCTCGGCTGGCCATTCGTGCGGCAGGTCGTGGCTGGCGATCGCCATTTCCACCACCAGCGAGGGCTGCAGGCGCTCGCCCAGCACCGTGCGAATCTCGCCGATCGGACCGCGCTGCAATGTCGGCGGGTCGGTGATCTCGGCCACCACGATCTGGCCGGAACGCGCGCCCAGCTCGCAGCCGGGCTTGATCATCACGTCCTGGTTCAGGCGGCGGTCGTCCGGCGTCACCAGGGTCACGCCGTTGTCGATCACCACCCGGCCGACCAGTCGCGGCGAACGGCGCTGCAGTACCTCGGCGATCGCGCCCTGGCGGCGGCCGCGGCGGTCGATGCCGACCACGCTGGCCAGCACGCGGTCGCCGTGCATCACCGCGCGCATCTGCTGCGGCGACAGGTACAGGTCCTCGCCGCCTTCGTCCGGACGCAGGAAGCCGTAGCCTTCCGCGTTGGCCAGCACCACGCCGGCGATCAGGTCCAGCTTCTGCGTCGGGGCATAGCCGCCGCGCCGGCCCAGCAGCAGCTGGCCGTCGCGCACCATGGCGGCCAGCCGCTTGCGCAGCGCCGCCAGGTCGGTTTCGTCATGGAGTTCCAGCGCCTCGGCGATGCGCGCCTCGGTCAGCAGCTCGCCGCGGTCTTCGAGCAGGGCGAGGATCGCCTCGCGGCTGGGGATCGGCTGCGCATAGCGCTGCGCCTCGCGATCGGCATGCGGGTCGCGGCGCACGGCGGCAGCCTTGGTGTGCTTGTCCGGCACGGCTCGCGGCGTCCGTCCGGCAGGCTTTTTCGCGGGCTTCGCATCGCGGGACTGGCCGGAACGAGGGGGAGTTTTTCTGGTCACTGAGGATCCTTGTGGGGTTTGCGCCGCGGAGCATGCCACGTCGCAGTGAATGGATGTGAAAAAGTGTTGACAAGCTGCCGGCGGATGCCTAAATTACGCGGCTCACGCAGCTCGCCGAGCGGTGTGACACCTGCCCAGGTGGCGGAATTGGTAGACGCACTAGCTTCAGGTGCTAGCGGGGGCAACTCCGTGGAGGTTCGAGTCCTCTCCTGGGCACCAATTGTAAACGAAGGCCGCCTCCCGAGGCGGCCTTCGTCTTTATCGGGGTTTGGTTGAAGTCAGGATGGCCCGCAGCGATGCGGGCTTTCGTCTTTTCTGCGTTTGGTCGACGTCCCGCCCCCTTTGTAGGAGCCCGCTTGCGGACGATGCTCTCGGGTCGACAACCGGAATTCGCGAAAAGGCAAAAGCGATCGCCCGCGAGCGGGCTCCTACAACGAAGCAGCGTTCGTTCAGTTCGCCGGTCCCTTCAGTTCGATCATGTTGCCCTGCGGGTCGTACAGATAGATCGACGGGCCCTCGCCTTGCGCGCCGTAGCGCGAACCCGCCTCGCCGATGCGCACGCCATGCGCCTGCAGGTGCTTGATGATTGCCGCCTCGTCGTAGCCCTCCACGCGCAGGCACAGGTGGTCCATGTTGTGGCCTTCCCTGCCCGGCGCGGCGCCGCCGTGGCGGCCGAGCTTGCCGTCGACGGCGACCAGATCGATCAGCGAGGCGCCAGCGCGCAGTTGCACCAGGCCGATCTCGTCCTGCCGGCGCTCCTCGCGGCAGCCGAGCACCTCGCAGTAGAAGCGCTGCATGGCCGCGATGTCGATGGCGCGCAGCACCACGTGGTCGATTTCGCCGATGCGGATCATGGGACTCCGGTGGGTCGGGCAATGGGGTGCCCGAGCATAACGCGGGAGCTTCCTGAACCGCACTCGGGCGAGCCGCAACACGCGCCGCCGCCCTGTATAATCGCTGCGGTAAACACATGGTGGGAGAAGCGGGCGTCCCGGAGACGGGCACGTGCCGCTGCCGAAGACGCAACGCCCGTAATCGCTCAGGCTCCCATACCATCATGTGCGAACACTCTGGAGAGACCGGTTGAATCCGGCGCCGAAGGGGCACGAAGCGCAACCATCGCGTTTCCAAACTCTCAGGCAAAAGGACAGAGGGGCGCCCCGCGTGCGGCACGGCACGCGAGCCTTCGGATGCCCACCATGAGCCACAACCCCACTTCCCTGCGCGAACTCGAACACCACGGCGCGTTCATTGAGCGCCACATCGGCCCCGACGACGCCGAGATCACGCAGATGCTGCATGTGATCGGCCACGATTCGCTGGAGTCGATGACCGACGCGATCGTCCCCGGCGCGATCAAGTCCGCCGCGCCGCTGGCCTTGCCGGGCGCGATCACCGAAGAGGACGCGCTGGCAAGGATCCGCGCGATCGCCGACAAGAACGAAGTGTTCCGCAGCTTCATCGGCCAGGGCTACTACGGCACCCTCACGCCGAACGTCATCCTGCGCAACGTGCTGGAGAACCCGGCCTGGTACACCGCGTACACGCCGTACCAGGCGGAGATCTCGCAGGGCCGCATGGAGGCGCTGATCAACTTCCAGACCATGTGCGCCGACCTCACCGGCATGGAGATCGCCAACGCCTCGCTGCTGGACGAGGCCACCGCCGCGGCCGAGGCGATGACCCTGGCCAAGCGCTCGTGCAAATCGAAGTCCAACGTGTTCTTCGTGTCCAGCGGCGTGCACCCGCAGACGCTGGAAGTGGTGCGCACGCGCGCCGAGCCGCTGGGCATCGAGCTGGTGGTCGGCGCCGACGCCGACGCGGCCGGCACCGAGGCCTTCGGCGTGCTGCTGCAGTACCCGGACACCTTCGGCGGCATCCATGATTACAAGGCCGTCGCCGACGCCGTGCACGCGCGCGGCGGCCTGGTCGCGGTGGCCACCGACCTGCTTGCGCTGACCCTGATCGCCGCGCCCGGCGAATGGGGCGCCGACATCGTGGTGGGCAACTCGCAGCGCTTCGGCGTGCCGTTCGGCTTCGGCGGCCCGCACGCCGCGTTCATGGCCTGCCGCGATGCCTACAAGCGCTCGATGCCGGGCCGCCTGATCGGCGTGTCGGTCGACGCCGAAGGCAAGCCCGCCTACCGCCTGACCCTGCAGACCCGCGAACAGCACATCCGCCGCGAGAAGGCCACCTCGAACATCTGCACTGCGCAGGTGCTGCTGGCGGTGATGGCCTCGATGTACGGGGTCTACCACGGGCCCAAGGGCCTTACCCGCATCGCCCGCCGCACGCATCGCCTGGCCGCGATCCTCGCCGCCGCGCTGCGCCAGGTCGGCGTCGCCGTGGGCAAGGAGTTCTTCGACACCCTGCACGTCACCGGCGTCGATGCCGCCGCGCTGCACGCGAAGGCCGCCACGGCGCGCATCAACCTGCGCCGCATCGACGGCCACAGCGTCGGCATCAGCCTGGACGAAACCACCACGCGCACCGACGTGGTCGCGCTGGCCGGCTTGTTCGGCGCCACCATCGCCGACATCGACGCGCTCGATGCCGCCACCGCCGACGCCCTGCCCGCCGCACTGGTGCGCCACAGCGCGTTCCTCACCCATCCGGTGTTCAACAGCCACCACAGCGAGCACGAGCTGCTGCGCTACCTGCGCGCGCTGGCCGACAAGGACCTGGCGATGGACCGCACGATGATCCCGCTGGGCTCGTGCACCATGAAACTCAACGCCACTGCCGAGATGATCCCGATCACCTGGCCGGAATTCGCCAACATCCATCCGCTGGCTCCGGCCGCGCAGGTGCAAGGCTACAAGGAACTGATCGACGGCCTGGAGGCGATGCTGGTCGAGTGCACCGGCTACGACGCGGTCAGCCTGCAGCCGAACTCCGGCGCGCAGGGCGAGTACGCCGGGCTGCTGGCGATCCGCGCCTATCACCGCTCGCGCGGCGAAGCGCATCGCGACGTCTGCCTGATCCCGGAGTCCGCCCACGGCACCAACCCGGCTTCCGCCCACCTGTGCGGCATGACCGTGGTGGTGACCCGCTGCGACGCCAACGGCAACGTCGACGTGGAGGACATCCGCGCGCAGGCGGCGAAGTATGCGGACCGGCTCGCCGCGCTGATGATCACCTACCCGTCCACGCATGGCGTGTTCGAGGAAGACATCGTGGCGATCTGCGACATCGTCCACCAGCACGGCGGCCAGGTGTACACCGACGGCGCCAACATGAACGCGCTGGTCGGCGTGGCCAAGCCCGGCAAGTGGGGCTCGGACGTGTCGCACCTGAACCTGCACAAGACCTTCTGCATTCCGCACGGCGGCGGCGGCCCGGGCGTGGGTCCGTGCGCGGTCAAATCCCATCTCGCCCCGTTCCTGCCCAAGACCTTCGGTGCGGACGGCGTGCGCACGCAGGGCAGCGGCGGCAACGCGATGGTGAGCGCGGCCAGCTTCGGCAGCGCGTCGATCCTGCCGATCTCGTGGATGTACATCGCGATGATGGGCGCCGAAGGCCTGCGCAAGGCCACCCAGGTCGCCCTGCTCAACGCGAACTACATCGCGAAGCGACTGGCGCCGCACTACCCCACCCTGTACACCGGCCGCAACGGGCTGGTGGCGCACGAGTGCATCCTCGACCTGCGTCCGCTCAAGGACGCCACCGGCATCGGCGCCGAGGACGTGGCCAAGCGGCTGATCGATTTCGGCTTCCATGCGCCCACGCTGAGCTTCCCCGTCGCCGGCACCTTGATGGTGGAGCCGACCGAGAGCGAATCGCGCTACGAACTGGACCGTTTCATCGACGCGATGATCCAGATCCGCGACGAGATCCGCGCGATCGAGGAAGGCAAGCTGGAGCGCGAGGACAACCCGCTGAAGAACGCCCCGCATACCGCCACCATGGTCAGCGGCAGCGAATGGACCCACGCCTACCCGCGCGAGCTGGCGGTGTTTCCGCTGGCCAGCCTGAAGCTGCAGAAGTACTGGCCGCCGGTGGCCCGCGTCGACAACGTCTACGGCGACAAGCACATCCAGTGCGCCTGTATCCCGGTGGACGCGTACAAGGAAGAGGTCGAGGCCTAGCCGCCCGCACTTCGACGCCGGCATGAAAAGGCCCCGCCTGCGGGGCCTTTTCGTTTCCACGCGGCATGCAGGCGTCAGTCGCCCGGCGCCATGCTCATCTCGAACGAGGTGTAGAACGGCGCACGCGGCGGGGCGAACAGCGAGAGCGCGCCCAGCTGCTTTTCGAAACAGACGGCGAAATCGGAGTTGCCCTCGCGCCATGTCGCGACGATCTTGCCGGCTGCGTCCAGCTCCACCACGACCACGAACGGGGGCATGCCCGCCGGCCCCATGGCCCCTGCGCAGGCGGGGACGATCCGGTTGATCGCTTCCCCCTGCGATGCGAGTAGCGCAGCCGACCGGGTCTTCGACACGGAAGCCTCGTCGCGATCGGCCAGCGCCTTGGCCTCGGCATAGGACTGTGTGGCGGCAAAAACCGGCAGCGCTGAAACGGCGAGCGCCACGAAAAAGATGATCTTGCGCATGTCGATCTCCATGGACTTGCCTTCGCAAGGGATGCCCGGGGTTACCCTGTCACGGTGCGGTTGCGGCCCTGCTGCTTGGCCTGGTACAGCCGCTTGTCCACCGTGTCGATGAATGCCCGCAACTCGTCGTCGTGACCCGGGATCGCGCTGCCCACGCCGACGCTGATCGTCAGCGCGGGGCCGATCGGGGACGACTCGTGCGGGATCTGCTCGGCCAGGATCAGCTCGCGGCAGCGCTCGGCCAGCTTCCATGCGGCAGCCTGGTCGGTTTCCGGCAGCACCAGCACGAACTCCTCGCCGCCGAAGCGAGCCAGCAGGTCGCGCGCGCGCGTGGCGGCCGACCCCAGCACCCGCGCCACCTGCTTCAGGCAGGCGTCGCCCTCCAGGTGGCCGTAGCGGTCGTTGTATTGCTTGAAATAATCGATGTCGATCATCAGCAGCGACAGCGGCTGCCGGTTGCGCCGCGCGTTGCTCCACTCGATCTCGATGACGGCGTCGAAGCGCCGCCGGTTGGCCACGCCGGTCAGGCCGTCGCGGAA
The DNA here is from genome assembly GCA_024711345.1 of Rhodanobacter sp. GTDB lineage: Bacteria > Pseudomonadota > Gammaproteobacteria > Xanthomonadales > Rhodanobacteraceae > Rhodanobacter. The sequence goes on from JANJTA010000035.1 coordinate 76,382, forward strand.
CGAAAGCTCCTCCATCTCCTTCTGCAGGCTGACCAGCTGCTGCTCGGTGCGCTTGCGCTCGCTGATGTCGAACATGAAGCCGATCAGCGAATCGACCGTGCCGTCGGACCGGCGCACCACGTGCACCACGTCGCGGATCCACACGTAGTGGCCGTCGCGGGTCAGCGCGCGGTAGTCGGCCTCATGGTCCACCCCGGCCTGCGACTGCGCCACGCAGAAATCCACCACCCAGTCGCGGTCCTCCGGATGCATGCGGCTGGCCCAGTCGCCCACGTCCTCCCAGCTCGACGGCGCCCAACCCAGCAGCGCCTCGATCTGCGGCCCGATGTAGGCGAACCGCTTGCTGTCCCAGTCGATCTTCCACGGGATCGCCCGGGTCGATTCCAGCAACGTCCGATAGACGGCGCCATCGGCCTCCACCCTGCTTTCGATATCCACCATCCCGCCGCCCCCGGAAGTTCCCGTATGCCTGGCCCGTGGCGCATATATATCAGGCCGGCGAGGCGCCAGCACGCCGCCTCAGCGTCCATCGCGGCGCAGCCCGCATGGGCAGCGGCAATGCCCCGCAGCCGCTATGCGCCGGGCTCGGGCTGCATCTTCGCCAGCAGCTCGTCCAGGTCGTTGATCACCGTCTCCAGCGCCTCGTGCAGTTGCCCCTGGCGGTCCATCAGGTCGGCCAGCTTGTCCGCCTGCTTCAGCCTGGACAATTCGCCGTCGAACAACAGCCACGCGGCAGTCAGCGTTTCCACGTTGTTCTTCGAGTAGTGCCGCATCTCCTTGAGCTGCGCCACCGTGTCGGCAAGCTGATCGATCGGTTTCTTAGCATTTTCATCGGCCACGGATGGTTCCTCCTCGCAGGTGGAAACGGCCACGCGCTGGCCTTCGACGCCGCCGGCTGTCGCAGCACGGCGTCGGGCAGCAGCCGTTCGCCACGACGGTAACGACGGGCCCGCGAAGCGCAGGTCAAGTTCCCGCTGGGGGTCCGTTGTTCCCGCGGCGGCAACCGCAGCCGCGCCGCTAGCGCCAGCCGGCATCGCGCGCGGCGCGCTCCTGCCGTGCGTCGAACACGCTGCCGCGCAGGCGTGCATCGACCGCCGCCTGCACCTCGGGCGACAAGGCACTCGCTGCCTGGCGCAGTTCGCCGCCTGCCACCGGAGCCGCCGCACCGAGCACCGGCAGCTCCCAGCCCGCATCGCCGTGGCAGGCCAGGCCGGCTCGTGCCGGCGCACGGCGCAGCACGAAGGTACGGCAGAGGCGCCCGTCGTTGCTGCGGAAGCTCAGGCCGATCGCCACCGGCGCCTTCGCATCCGGTTCGCTCGCCAGTGCATGATCGAGCGCGTGCTCCAGCGCCCCCGCGGCGAACGACTGGCCACCTTGCGTGCGCACCAGCTCGCCGCCGGGGCGCCACCACCACAGCGTCACCGCGAGCAGCGCCACCGACGCGGCCAGCGCGGCACCCGTCACGAACCAGCGGCGCGGCGCGCGGCGACGAACCGTGCCATGTCCGGAAGCCGGACGCACGAATGGCGCCGCCGCCGGTGCGGCTGGCGCTTGCAGCAAGGCGGACAGACGCTGCGGCACCGGCTCGTCGAGCACCGGGTCGAACGCTGCGCGCAATTGCGCGCGCAGCGCGCGCGCCTGCTGCACGCGACGGGCCAGCACGTCGTCGTGCGCCAGCGCGGCATCGATGCGCGCGGCCTCCGAGGCGTCGAGTTCGCCGTCCACGTAAGCCTGCAAGGTGTCGTCGTCGATCGGATTCATGCGTCTTTCCCGAGTTGGGCCTGCAAGCTGGCGCGGGCGCGGGCCAGGCGACTGGTGACGGTACCCACCGGCACCTCCAGCAGCTCGGCGGCCTCGCCGTACGACATGCCCTCGACCAGCACCAGCGCCACCACTTCACGATGGTCCGGCGGCAAGGCCGCCAGCGCCAGCGCCAGTTCCAGCCGCTGCGCGGGCTGCGCGGTGCCGTCAGCGGCCATCTCGCCGGCCTCCTCGGGCGCGAACAAGTGCTGCGCCCGACCGCGCGCGCGCAGTTCGTCGCGCCAGGCATTGCGTGCGATCGCGAACACCCACTTGTCCAGCGCGGCATCCGGCCGCCACTGCGCGGCGCGGGCCAGCGCGCGTTCCAGCACGATCTGCACCAGGTCGTCGGCGTCGGCGACCTGCCCCGCCAGCGCCCGCGCCAGACGACGCAGGCGCGGCAACAGCGGGATCAGTCCTTCGCGTACGGCATCGCTCGAATTCACGCATCACCTTCCATTACGTCCGGAGGGGTGGATTCCTTCCCTCGCGCGCAACGGCGCAGTTGGAGGGCGTAAAGCGGGCCAATGCTAGCATTCGACCCGGTTGCCCCCGAGGTCGTTGAGCATGCCCCTGCGCCGCCCATCCGCCCTGCTCGTTCCGTTGCTGGCCATCGCGCTTGCCATGGTGAGCGCAAGGCCTGCGCAGGCGCAGCTGCTCGGGCCGGTGCAGAACCTGCCGAACGTGCAGCTGCCCGGCACGGGCCTGCCCGCTACCCTCCCGGCCGCGCCCTTGCGCAGCGTCGACGACCTGCTGCGCGGATCGCTGGCCCTCACGCGGAAACTGCAGATCGACGCACTGCGACGCAGCGAGCCCCGGCGCGTCGACGTCGATCCCCACGGTGCGCCGATCCTGCGCGGCGAATTCCTCGCCATCGGCCTGTCGGATGCGCAACGCGATGCGGTGCGGGCGCTGGGTTTCAGCGTGGATCGCGCGACGCCGGCGGACGCGACCCTGGGGCTGGACTTCGTGGTGCTGCACGACACCCACCGTCGCAGCACGGCCAGGGCCATGCGCGCCCTGCAGCAGGCCGCGCCGGACGCGACGTTCACCTACCAGCATCTCTACCTGCCCGCGGGCCATGCCGACGTGGCCAACGCAACCAGCGCGGCGACGCCGCCGTCCAGCGCATCGACGCGACGCGTGGGACTGGTCGATGGCGGCGTCGACCCGGCCGATCCGGCACTGGCACATGCGCGCATCGAGCGGCATGGTTGCGACACCGCGAACCCGTCGCGGCACGGCACCGCGGTCGCCGCGCGCCTCGTCGCCGGCGATCCGGACACGCTGTACGCCGCCGACCTGTGGTGCGGCGATGCAGTCGGCGGCGCCACCTCGAACCTCGTGGACGCACTGGCGTGGATGGCGCGCGAGCACGTGGCGGTGATCAACATCAGCCTGGTCGGCCCCGACAACCCGGTGCTTGCGCGCGCGGTGCAAGCGATGATCGCGCGCGGCCACGTACTGGTCAGCGCGGTCGGCAACGACGGACCCGCCGCGCCGCCGCTGTTTCCCGCGGCGTATCCGGGCGTGATCGGCGTCAGCGGCGTCGACGCGCGCGATCGCGTGCTGCCCGAAGCCGGCAGTGGCGACCAGGTGGATTTCTGCGCCTCCGGCGTGCTCGGCAGCGGCCGCGACGCGCTGCGCGGCACCTCGTTCGCGGCGCCGATCGCGGCGCGAAAAGCCGCCCGCTTGCTGGACGCTCCCCGCGCGGGCGCCGCGGCGCAGGTGCAGCAGCAACTGATCGGCGAGGCTCGCCCGCTCGGCGGTCCGGGCCACGACCCACGCTACGGCTACGGCCTGCTGTCGCCCTGAAGCTGAACGAAAACCGACCGCAACCCGCGGCGATGGAAGGATCGTCCCGGCGCCGGCGTACTGGACCTCGGAAGCCGCGGATCGGCCGCAGGCAGGAGGTCCCACCATGCGCAACACGACCCTCAACCACAAAACCCTCAACACCGCTTTGTTCGCCGGCGCGCTTGCCCTGGCCGCGATGGTCCCGGCGCATGCCCAGGTGCTGGGCGGCGGCTCGCTCGGCGGCGGCATCGCCGGCGGCCTGGGCGGCCCGATCAACTCCACGATGGGCCAGGTGGGCGGCCAGATCGGCGGCTCCGCGCGCGGCATGGGCAACCTCCATGCCCCCGACATCAACACGCGCGCTGCCGAACGGCGCGCCGAGCGCCTGCGCCAGCGCGCCGCGGCGACCGCCGCTTCGGCGACCAACAGCGCCGGCCAGACCGCCCGCCAGGTGAACGGCCAGGCGGCCGCTAACGCCGCCGCCGGCCTCACCGGTGCGGCCGGCGCCAACGCCGGCACCGCCGGCAACCAGGCTGCGCTGGGTGGCGCTGGCGAACTGGGCTCGACTGCGACCGGCGCCGTCGATGCTTCTGGCATGCGCGACGCCGCGACCGGTGCCGCCGGCCAAGCCGCCAGCCAGGCCCGTTCAGCCGTCTCGACGGCCAAACGCGGGACCCGGGGCGCACTGGACCGTGTACAGAACACGGCCGGCAACGCCTCCGCGAGCGCCGAGGGTGCGGCCGAAGGTTCGGCCAACGCCGGCCTGAGCGCCGCCCGCCAAGCCGCCGCCACCGGCACCCAGTCGGCGCATACCGCCGGCTCGCTCGGCACGGACGCGGCCGGCAGCGCGTCGCAGGCCAGCTCGGCCGGCGCGAACGCTGCCAGCCAGCCGTCGGGTGACGCGCCGACCACGCCGCGCCTGCTGCCGCGCGCATCCAGCGCCGTGCGCAACGCCGGGAACCAATCGGTCGACGCATCCGGTTCGGGCACGGCCCGCGGCAACACCGATGCGAACGCCGGCTCGACCGCGGGCAGCAGCGGCTCGGCCAACGCCGGGGGCCAGGCCCGCGCGCACGGCTCGGCCCGCAGCGGCATCTCCGCCTCGGCGCAGGCCGACGGCAGCGCCGACGCCAGCGCGAACGCGCAGCACTGAGCGGCAAGCAGCGTAAAAACCCAGGAGCCCCCGCTTGCGGGGGCTCCTTCGTCAGGCACAGGGTGAAAAGCTGAGCACTTGGGTCAGTAGCTCCAATGCTCGTTGCGTACCGGCAAGCGATTGAGCATGTCACGGCGGTCGTGCCAGTTTGGAATCAGCTTGTTCATCCACGCCACGAACTGGTCGTTGTGGGTTGGCTCGCGCAGGTGCACCAATTCGTGCACCACGATGTATTCGAGACACTCAGGTGGCTTCTTGGCCAGTTCGGTGTTGAGGCGGATATTCCGCGCCTTCGGGTTGCAGCTTCCCCACTTCGTTTTCATGTGCTGCACATAGAAGTGCTCAGTCCGTACACCGACGATCGGTTCCCACTTCGCCAGCAACTCCGGTACGGCGAGCTTCAAATTGCCGCGGTACCAGTCAGCCAGCAGAACCTCGCGTTTCTTCACGTCCGTGCCAGGGCGAACCTGTAGCCGCAGATGCCTGTGCATCAGCCGGATCGAAGGACGCGCCTCCACTTCGACGATCTGCAACAGGTAACGCCGTCCCCAGACATAGTGGCTTTCGCGCTCCAGGTATTCGCGTGGCGTTTCCCGTTCCTGCGCGAGCAGCTTTTTCTGCTGCTGCCTGATCCAGCCGAGCTTGTTGATGGCAAACAGCCGGATCGCATCCAGCTCCATCCACTCCGGCGCGGCAATGCGAACCTTCCCGGCCGGCGGGTACACGCCGAGATGGATGTTCTTGATGTTCTTCCGAACCACATCCACGCGGACGCTGCCCAAATCGAGCCGGGTGACCATCAGTATTCCGGCTGCTGTTTGATGATGTCGAACAGACGCTCAACTTCGGCCACATCGTTGCCGAGCAGAGGCAACAAGGCCTCACGCTTGATGTGATTTTCCTTGGCAGTATTCCCGCGCCAGTCCGCATGCCGCTCGCGCCTGACCGCCTCGTCGATGTCCACCGCCAGCTTCAGCTTGGGATCGGGCATGGGCAATGGGCCAGCCTCATCCTGGAGATTCATCGCTGCAGCCGGAACCGGCGGCATCCTGAGATTGTCGTAGATCGCCCGCAGTCCCACGCTGCGTTTCAATACTTCCGGAATGTCGTCAGCGTGGCCCGCTTGCACCTTGCCAACCAAGTCGGCGATCTTCCTCAGGTACTCCTCGTACTTGTCTGCCTGTTCCTTGCGGAACTTGATCACTTCGTCCAGCAACGCCGACATCTTGGCGTAGTACGCCGGATTGTTCAGATGCTCCTGGATGATCTTGCTGCGGACATTGTTCTCGATGGTTTCGGCTATCGCATCCTTGTTGCCCTTGATGCCCTCAGGCAACGTGCTGACCGCCTCGGCCATTCCGCTCCTGGCGATCAGATCCAGCAGCCCGAGATCGTCGAACGGAGAAATCTTTCGGGGTGCCTTCGCCTCGATATAGGTGTCGATGAGGTGGCGCATGTCCGCCTCGTACGGTTTCAGGTCGAGCGTCTCGCCGCTGGCCCGGCGAATGACTTCGCGAAGATCGGTGAAGCGCTTGACCTCGCCCTTGATGCGTTTGATGTCGCCACCGTCGTAGCCGGCCCCGGACAGGTCGTCCGCGAGATTGCCGTACGCGCGCAGCAGCGCCACCGCGGCCTTGTACAGCGCCACACGGCGTGGCTCGCGCTCTTTCAGATCGGAAGGTATTTCCGTGTTGCCACAGAAATAACGGATGTGGTCCAGATCGCTTTTCGGTGGCTCGACCGGCTCGCACAACAGCACCAGCGCCTCAAGCGCGCTGTCCAGCCGCTCACGGCCTTTCTCAAGCCGATCCTGCATCAGCACTTCCGGATCGGCACCGCCCGCACTGTGGTCCAGTTCGGACGAATACACCTGCAGCGCACCGGTGCCCTGTTCGTTCACCAGCTTCTTGAACAGGTCCTTGTAGTCGACGATGTAGCCAAAGTCCTTGTCGTCGCCATCGAGCCGGTTGGTGCGGCAGATCGCCTGGAACAGCCCGTGATCCTGCATCGACTTGTCGATGTAGAGATACGTGCATGGCGGCGCATCGAAGCCGGTCAGCAGCTTGTCCACCACGATCAGCAGCCGCATGTTGGACGGCTGTTCGACGAACAGCTTCTTGGCGCGATCCTCGTAGGTTTCCGTCTTGCTCTTGCCCGACTGCGCTTCCACGTCTTTCAGCAGATCGGTATAGGTCTTGTAGATGACCTGCTTGTCGGTGTCGTTGTTGGCGCCGGTTTCCTCCAGCGTCACGTCCTTCGCCTGCGGGTTGTACGACGTCACCACGGCGCAGCGACCCTTGAGCGGCGTCTGCTGGAACAGGTTGAAGTAATTGCAGGCGTCCAGAATGCTGCGCGCCACCAGAATGGCATTGCCCCGTTCGCTGGACAGTCGCGGCTTCACGCTGAAATCGAACACCATGTCCTCGACCACCCGCTCCATGCGGGAGCGGGAGCTGAGCACGCGCTGCAAGGTGCCCCAGGTTTTCTTCAGCTCGTCCTTCTGCCAGTCATTCAAGCCCTTGGTCTTGGCCTCGAACCATTGGTCGATCTTTTCGGGGGAACCCAGCTTCTGGTCGATGTCCCGCGCCTCGTAGACCAGATCCAGCACGACCTCATCCTGCACCGCCTCGCTGAACTTGTAGGTGTGGATGTAGCCGCCAAACACTTCCAGACTGGTCTGCTTGTCCTTCTTCAGCAGCGGCGTGCCGGTGAAGCCGATGAATACCGCGTTCGGCATCATCGCCGCCATCACCTTGTGCAGCTTGCCGCTCTGCGTGCGATGGCACTCGTCCACGAACACGAACACTTCGCCCACCGTCGCGCTGGGCTGACCCTGCAGGTCGGCGATGAACTGGTCGAAGTCATCCACGTCGCGCCGGCCGAACTTGTGCACCAGCGAACACAGCAGGCGCGGTGCGGCCTGGCTCAGCTGGTGCACCAGGTCGCGCCCACTGCTGGTGCGATAGATCTTCTCGCCCGCATCGTGAAACACCCGCTCGATCTGCTTGTCCAGCTCGTCGCGGTCGGTGATCACCACCACGCGGGCATGCGGATTGTCCTGCAGCAGCCACTTGGCCAGCAGCACCATCACGATGCTCTTGCCGCTGCCCTGGGTATGCCAGATGATGCCGCCTTTGCGTTGGCGGGCATGCTGCTGCGCGGCCTTGATGCCGAAATACTGGTGCACCCGCGGCACCTTCTTGATGCCGCCGTCGAACAGCACGAAATCGTGGATCAGCTCGATCAGCCGCTCCTTGCGGCACATCTTCAACAGGTACTTGTCCAGCTTGTAACGGCTGTCGTCGGCCTCGTCCTCCTTCCACTTCAGGAAGAACTTCTCCTCCGTCTTGATCGTGCCGTACTGCAGCCCCTCCGAATCGTTGCCGGCAAACACGAATTGCACCGTGCTGAAAAACCACTCGTTGAACGCCGGCTGCTGGTTGGAAAGCAATTGGCGGATGCCATCGCCAATACTGACCCGGCTGTTCTTCAACTCGATCACTGCGACGGCGAGGCCATTGATGTACAGCACCAGGTCGGGCCGCCGCTCAAAGCCGCCCTTGAGGGTGACCTCCTCGGCGATGGCGAAATCATTGGCTTCGGGATCGGCCCAGTCGATCAGGTGCACCGTCTCATGGTTGCGTCCCACCTGCGTCTGTACCGGTATGCCATAACGGAGCAACTGATAGACGGCCTGATTGTTCTCGTACAGGGTGCGGCTGGGGTTGTCTGCTTCGGTGTGCAACTTGTGCAGTGCCACGCCGATTTGCGCTGGGGAGCAGCCGCGCCGGGTGAGCCAGTCGCTCAGTAGGCCGTCCTCGATCTGGCGATTGTTGTCGCGATCACTCCAGTCGCCGAGCCCGTGATACTTCAACTCGTCCCGGAACAGCGCCATCACGCGGTTCTGGGTGACCCGTTCCGGCTTGCTGATGTCATTCATTCGCTGCCCCTGTACTCAAGCTGGATCCCACGCCGCCAGCCTCCCGTTTTCGTGCTGAATAGCACGACGCTACCCGGTATAATGGACGCCATGAAACCTGCCAAGCCTACCGCCCTTGCCAAACCGCGAGGCGCTGCCAAAGCGCCGAGCCAGAAGGCGATCACCCGTGCGGTGACCAGCTCCACGGCCATCGAGACGGGCAAGAGCATCCGCCAGCTAGAGCGCACACTGCGCAACAGCAAGTCGGGCAAGTTCTTCGACATCAAGCTGGCCCGCTGAAAACCTGGCTCAATCGGCGCGCGCCAAAGCCACCAGTTGCCGCATCGCCGAGTAGTCGCCAGCCATGCCGGCGTGGATCGCCTTGAAATACCCCTCCTTGTCCGCGTCCCACGCACTGTAATCCAGCGGTTCGTTACCTGCCTGCACCGACATAACGTCCGCCAGCAGCCGCGACAGCCGTCCGTTCCCCTCGCGAAACGGATGGATCAGGATGAACTCCACGTGGGTCACAGCGATCGCTTCGAGCAGCGCGTCATCGCTGAAGTCGTGGCAAGGGGTGAAGCGCGCCAGGCAGTCGCGTTCGAATACGCTCAACAAGCGCGGGATCTGTGCTGCTGCCGCGAACTGAAAATCACGCTTGCCCATGTTCACGGAACGCTCCTGGCCGGCCCAGCCATAGACGTTGCCCAACCAGCGCCAGTGCCAGGTTTTCAGGTCCGCCACGCGCAAGCGCCGGTCCGGCAAGTCCTCGACCAGCACCGCCTGATAGAGCTGTTCAAGCAGCAGCAATTCGACGGCATCAATTTCTTCGCTGTCGGTGATACCGAGCTTGTTGCGCAGCACCCGATCGCCGGAACCCGGCTCATAGGCGCCTTGCGCGTCCCCTGCATTGTAGCGGTTGCTCACGCAGGCACATCCTCCGCTACCACCTCGGTCATCACGTACTGCTGGAACTCGCCAACGTCTGTGAAACAACGAAATCCCGCCTGGCTGGCAAGCGCGATCGTTCCCGCGCTCTCGTTCAGCAGTACCGCCACGGGCTCGCTCAGCTCCTCCTGCAAGCCGCTGGGCCAGGCCAGGTCGAACACCGCCTTCTGCTCGCCGGTGTCGGGGTCGGAGAAATCAAACGCCAGCTCGCCGCGCGGCAGGCCTTGCGCCTCCACCCAGTCGTTCAGCTCTTCAAGTCGCTGTTCTTCCTCTTCGTCCGCAATGCCACCGCTGACCGCGGCGGCGGCCGGCACCGCCAGCGGGCGACCGGCCATCCAGCGCGTATCCCCATGCAACAACTCGGTCATGCACTGGTTGACCGCGTCGGCGAGCAGCGCCCTGCGTGCGTCGAGAAAGGCGGGGTAGTTCTCGATCTTCCACAGCAACTGATCCATCGGAATCCACTGCGAGGCCAGCGCGCCGGGGTGCGCCCGCTCGATTTCAGGAAAATACTCCTCCGGCAGCCGGTCACTGATATTGAGGTTGGTGTCCTTGGTCAGAAAGCAGAAGTTGGCCAGCGCATTCACGTCCGCGCGCATGAATTTCTTCTTGTAGAGCTGCGCCTTGGGGAAGATGTGGTGCACCTCCAGTTTGCTCATCTTGCCGAGCAGGCTGGATTTCAGCGCCAGGCCGGTGCCCCAGTCGCGGGCATGGCTCATCCGGGTCAGCAGGTACAGCACGGGATAGAAGCGCGCGCCGAGGCTGGAACCGGTGAAGTTGCCCGGCTCCACACTGAGCCCGCCGTGCCACAGGCGCAGTTGCTCCAGCAGTTTGTCCAAGCCGCCATCGGCGCCTTCCAGCGCGCCGAGGTCCTGGTCGATGAACGACTCGGTGGAACCGGAGAAGCGCCCCCACATGCCGGCCTGGGCAAACCAGAACAGCAGCTTGTCGCGCTCCTTCTCGTTGATCTGACCGGGGTGCTGATCCAGGTAGCGCACGATAACCGGCACGCCGAAGCGGCCGAAGAACACCCGGTCGTGATCCAGTCCGAGCCGACCGCCGATCAGGTTCAGGCTGGTGTCGATGTATTTGGTGGCCCGCTTCAGGCCGTTCTGCACTTCGTCGGCGGTCTTGCCATCCAGAAACTGGAACTTCGCCTCGCCGGTCAACACCGTATTCACCGAGCGCAGCAGCCAGTCCAGATTGAAGTGGTAGCCCGCCCCAGTCCACTCGGCGAGCTTGGCCTTCATCATGTCGCGCGCTTCGGGCCAGTCGGCGCAGATCTTGGCCAGCGCCAGATCGCCCTTGGACAGCTTGGTGCCACCGCTGTTGACGCGGTTGAAGATGTCGACCACCACATCCAGCGTCTTGTCCGCGCCGGTCACTTCCTCCACGTGCAGGTCGATGTCGGCCACACTCAGCAAACGACTGAGGCGTGCCACGTACTCGCCGATCTTCGGCGCCAGCTCCGGCTGCGTGCCGAGCCGGGTCACGAACTCGCCCAGCCCGGACGTGCCCTTCTTCATCAACTCGGTCACGTCGACCCACAGCGGATCGTCACGCATCTTCACCGGCTGATAAAACGCAAACGTCTGCTCCTCCAGATGAAAGCGCAGACCCGAGAATACCTGCGGGTTGCCATCGAAGAATCGCGGCGGCTTGCCGCGCATCACGCCATACAGCGAGGTCATCCGCTGCTGGCCATCCAGCAGCAACTTCACCACGCCTGCCGCCAGCGTGCCGTCACCGCGATGGGAAGCCCCACTCGACTCGGTCACCCATACCAGCAACCCGCCCACCGGATGTCTGCGATACAGCGAATCAAACAGGCCGCGTATCTGGTCACGGTTCCACACGTAGCCGCGCTGGAACTCGGGCAGCGCCATGTGCCCGCTGTCGATGTGATCGAGGATGGTGGAGATTTTCATATCAGGCGAATCCTTCCGGTAAGCAGCTCCTGCATCATGCCCTGCTTGAGCTGGTGGGTCTTGGCGAGGCGGGTTTCCAGTTCGGCGAGTTCGGTGTCCATGTCGGTGAGGATGGTGGCGATGGCGGTTTGCTCCTCACCCAACGGAACGTCCAGTTCAATTTGCTCAATCGTCCGCGCGTTGAGGCTGGGCACGCCTGATGCCTCGTTGTGCTTTCTCCAGTCGATCAGGCAAAACCGATAGAACAAATACTTGGGTACGTTCGGCTCATGAATCACTGAATAAAAAAGTGTGTCTACAGACCAGAATGGCGTGTCCATGTATTGCGGTCGATCAATCGTTCCCTTCCGACCGATGAGGACCGAGGGCTTGTCATACAGAAATCGACTAGACAAGCCGATCTGCCCGCCCGTCGCGAGAATGGGGTATCTCCCGCTCTCGTTCTCCACGGCATGCTGGCTCTTGCCATGCATGATGGAAAGCAGATTTCCAATATTCTTTGTCTGCCAAGGGCCGTCGAAACCAGGCAGACGTTGCTTGCAGGTCAGCAACACCTGCATGGTGCCTTGCTTGATCTGGCGCTTCTTGGCGATGAGCTGTTCCAGCGATTCGATCAGCGTGTCCGCATCGCTCAAGGCCTCGGCGATGGCTTCTTGCTCGACTTTCCCGGGAAGTGGGATAGGAACTTCTTCGAACTTGTCCTTCGGAAGATGGGCGATGCTTGTCTGCGTGACGAAGTTCTGGAGCACCCCGGAAGCCGCGTACTTACGAAGAACATTTAGCATCAATGCTGGGCTATAGCCGCGCTTCGAACGCAGACGATGCAACGCCTTCTGGTAGTAACACTCATCGAGTTCATTGCGCCAGATTGCGGCCCGACCAACCTCTCCGCCCTCGCAAACAAGTAAGTCGCCATCGCGAAGTCGGTAGCGTTGCAGATCACGTGCAGTGAGCTTTATTTGTCCAATGCATGTCGGATCGACGCGCCCCCACTGAACAGCTCGATTCCCGAGGAAAGGCTTGGATGTTCCGACGTTCTTTTCAGCATCCAGCATCTTTCCCAGTTGAACCGAAAATTCGACGCCTACCGTGGAAATCTCCCAATCCTCTGGAACGACGCCCGCTTCGGTCAGTTTGTATCCGGGCGACGCCGCATCTACTGATAGCTCAGACAGGCTCGAATAATTGGCCTCAGTCCCCTTCACCGCCATGCGAAGCCCATCCTCTCCAGATGCGCATCGACCTTCGCCTGCAACTCGGCCACCCGATCCAACAGCCGCGGCAAGCGCGCCTCGTAGCGCTCCGCCAACTCCCGCACCCGCCGCGTCAGCCCCTGGCTGATCCGCTCCATCTCGCCGTGCACGGCCGCATCCAGCGCAGCCAGCCACTTGTCGTCCACCGCCAATGTCTTGACCTCGGCCTCGGGCAACTGCGGGTACTTCGCATATGCCGCGTCGTCCAGCGCTGCGTCAGCCTCTTTGATCTGCTTCTTCAACGCGGATTTCGCGCGGTCGAGTTTCTGCCAACGCTTGAGCACGGCGATCTCGTCGCGCGCTTCGCGATCGTCGCCGATCTCGTCCAGCCGCTCCTTCACCGCTTTCGCATTGATCTTGTCGAAGCCGGAGAACACGGCATCTTCGCCGGCGTGCTCCTCCTCCAGCTCGGTCAGCTGCGCGTCAGTGGCATCGAGATCGACCGTAAGCTGGTCGATGGCAGCCTGCTCGGCGGCGAAGTAGCGCGCCACGATCAAAGGCTTCGGCAACAGGTCGCAGGCCCAGCCTTTGATGGTTTCCTTGGTGACCTTGCCGTCCTTGTTCTTCTTCTGCTCGATCACGCGATAGGTACTGGCCTGCCAGCCGTCGGCGGCGATCAGGTACAGATCGTCCTGCATCGTCTCGGCCCAGTAGTCCATCAGGTGCTGGTAGACGTCATAGCCGTTGATCAGCGGCTGGCCGGCGTAATGCGCCAGCAGTTTTTCCGACAACTCGGCGATCACGTCCTTGGGGTGGCAGCCCGCATCGAGCGCCTTGAGCGCAGCGGCGTTTTTCTTGCGCCAGCGATCGAAATGGATATTCATGCCGTCGATGAAGGCGGCGAACTGCGGGTGTTCGTAGATGGCGGACTTGATCGCCGCCTTGTCGACGGCGAGGTCCACGTAGCCGGGACGGTTGGGTTTGAACAGCGTCTTGCGCAGGTCGGGGCAGACCTCCCAGTAACGCTGCAGCGCATCGACGTCGGCGAGCGGGATGCCGCCCTTGAGATGGCCTTCGATATCCTGGCTGTCCTCGGCCTGCTGGCTGTCGATGTAGCGCGGCAGGTTGAGGTTGTAGTCGTTCTTCTCGATCTCGGCGAACGGCACCATGCGCGAATACTTCGGGATATCCAGCCGTCGCGTGAACACGTCGACGATCTGGTGCACGTCGCGCGAGCGCAGGCGGTTCTTCGGACCGTCCTTCATGAAGCCGCTGCTGGCGTCGAGCATGAAGATGCCCTTACGCGCATGCGCGTCGTGCTTGTCGACGAACACGATGCAGGCGGGAATGCCGGTGCCGTAGAACAGGTTGGCCGGCAGGCCGATGATGCCGGCGATATAGCCCTTGCGCACCAGGTTGCGGCGAATCTCGGCCTCGGCGTTGCCGCGAAACAGCACGCCGTGCGGCAGGATGCACGCGCCCTTGCCGGTGCTCTTGAGCGAACGCACGATGTGCAGCAGGTAGGCATAGTCGCCCTGCTTGGCCGGTGGCGTGCCGAATGACGCAAAGCGCTCGAATGGGTCGTTGAGCGGATCGAGGCCGGTGCTCCAGCGCTTGTCGGAGAACGGCGGATTGGCGACCACGTAGTCGAACGTGCGCAACGCGCCCTTGTCCATGAATTTCGGGTCGGTCAGCGTGTTGCCCTGCACGATCTGCGCCTCGGCGTTGTCGTGCAGGATCATGTTCATGCGCGCCAGGCCGGCAGTGGTGGCGTCCTTTTCCTGGCCGTAGATGGTCAGCTTGGTGCGTGCTTCGTCAGCCACTTTCAGCAGCAGCGATCCCGAGCCGCAGGTCGGGTCATACACGGTGGTGGCGTTGCTGGTTTTCGCGTCGCGGATGCCCAGCACCTGCGCCATGATCCGGCTGACTTCGGCCGGGGTATAGAACTGCCCCTTGCTCTTGCCGCTTTCGGTAGCGAAGTGGCGCATCAGGTATTCGTAGGCGTCGCCGAGTATGTCGTCGCCCTCGGCACGGTTCTTCGAGAAATCCAGCGCCTTGTTCTCGAAGATGCTGATCAGGTCGGTGAGCCTGTCGACCATCTCCTTGCCGCTGCCGAGCTTGGTAGCGTCGTTGAAGTCCGGCATCTCGGACAGCTTGTTGGCCGCCTTCAGCGGGGCGATGATCTTCTTGTTGATCTGGTCGCCGATGTCGCTCTTGCCCTTCAGCGCCACCATGTCCTTGAAGCTGGCACCCTTGGGCACGGTGATCGCCGCAAACGGCACGCCGGCGTACTTGTCGCTGACGTACTTGATGAACAGCAACACCAGCACGTAGTCCTTGTACTGGCTGGCGTCCATGCCGCCGCGCAAGGCGTCGCAGCTGGCCCAGAGGGAGGAATAGAGCTCGGATTTCTTGATGGCCATCTTGATCTCGTGAAAAGCAAGGCCACACCGCATCCGCGCAGTCGCTGGCAGCAGCTGCCTCGCACCGCGGGGGAGTGGCGCACATGACTTCCTAGTCTGTACCGCGGCCACAGCCTTCGGCAAGCGAAAAGGCCCTGCCATGCAGGGCCTTCGGGCCGGCGCTACGACAACTTGCGCGCCATCAGTCCACCACACTCCCGAGCGCCATGCGCGCCTCCGCCCCGGCCAGCTCGTGCATCCAGCCCACCGTGGCGTCGACTACCTTGGCGACGCGTACCTCGCGCGCCACGAAGATTTCCGCCAGCGAGTGGTAGTAGCCGAGGGTGCCGGCGCGGCCGCCGGTGAAGCGGTCGAACACGCGGGGGCCGACCTCCGGGTCTTCGAGGTCCTGCACGATGGCGCGGGCGTTGTGCAGCTTGTCGCAGGCGCTGACCAGCAAGGTCTGATCCGGTGCGGTCTTCAGGTGCGCGAGGTAGGCGAGCTTGCGTTCGATCCAGTCGCGGCGCTTGGCCTCGGCGTCGGTGTGGCTGGCCTTGCCTTCGGCGGTGCCGTCGGTGCAGTCCTTGACGATGTCGGCGACGGCGTCGCCGAACTGCGCGCGGATGGTCGCTGCATGCGCGGCGCCGCCATCCTCGATGGTGTCGTGCAGCAGGCCGGCGATGGCCTGGTCTTCGTTGCCGCCGAACTCGATCACCAGGCTGGCCACGCCGAGCAGGTGATAGAGGTACGGGATGTTCGAGCCCTTGCGGCATTGCGCGGCGTGGGCGATGCGGGCGTAGTCGACGGCGCGGCTGAAGCGGTCGGTGAATGCGGTCATGGCGTTCCCCTGATTGGTTCCATCGCGCGATGGTGGCCGCAGCGGGTCGCAGGGACCGAGATCGGGGCTGGACGTCGCGGAGGTCTGGAGCTTTGCCTGCTGCCCTCCTGCAGGCACCAGGCAGCACTCACTCGCCGACGTAGCTGCGCGGCACGCGCTTCAGTCCGCACAGCAGCTGGTAGGCGCTGCTTTCGCTGTGCAGTGCCAGTTCGCTGACCGATACCTGCCTGCCCCACAGTTCGACCTCGCTGCCGAGGCCGGCGGCGGGATGGTCGGTGAGGTCGACGGTGAGCATGTCCATCGACACGCGGCCGACCAGCTCGCCGGGGCGGCCGTCGATGCTGACCGGGGTGCCGTTGGGGGCGAACTGCGGGTAGCCGTCGGCGTAGCCCATCGCGACGACGCCGATGCGGCTGGGGCGTTGGGTGACGAAGCGGGCGCCGTAGCCGATCGGCTCGCCCGCCGCCAGCTCGCGCACGCCGATCACCTTCGAGCTCACCGTCATCACCGGCTCCAGGCGGTCGGCGACCGGATGCGGGCCGGCGAACGGCGTGGCGCCGTACAGCATCAGGCCCGGCCGCGCCCACTCGCCCTGCGCGGTGGGCCAGCCGAGCAGCGCGGGGGAATTGCTGAGGCTGGCGGGCAAGTGCAGCTCGTCGCACACCTGGTGGAACAGCGCGCGCTGCTCATCGGTGCGGACGCAGTCGAGTTCGTCGGCGCGGGCGAAGTGAGTCATCGCCACCACCTCGCGCACGTGCGGCATGGCTTGCAGGCGCTGCAGGCTGGCGCGGTAATCCGTCGCGGCCAGGCCAAGCCGGTGCATGCCCGAATCGAGCTTCAGCCAGAGCGTGAATGGTTTGCTCGGGCGCGCGCGTTCGATCGCGTCGATCTGCCATTCGGCCTGCACCACGCACCACAGGTCGTGGGCGTCGATCAGCGCCAGTTCGTCGGCTTCGAAGAAGCCTTCCAGCAGCAGGATCGGGGCGCGGATGCCGGCCTCGCGCAGTTCCAGTGCTTCCTCGATGCAGGCCACCGCGAAACCGTCGGCTTCGCCTTCCAGTGCCTGCGCGCAGCGCACGGCACCGTGACCGTAGGCGTCGGCCTTGACCACGGCCAGCGCCTTGCGTCCGCCCAGCTCGCGCGCCAGGCGGTAGTTGTGGCGCAGCGCGGCCAGGTCGATCAGGGCACGTGCCGGGCGCATCAGGCAGGGACTCCCGCGGCGGGGCGTGAACTGTAGCGCGAGATGTCCAGACCTTCCGTGCTGATCTGCGGTTTGCGCCCGGCGATCAGGTCGGCCAGGTAGCGGCCGGAACCGCAGGCCATGGTCCAGCCCAGGGTGCCGTGGCCGGTGTTGAGGTAGAGGTTGTCCAGCCGGGTGGCGCCGACCACCGGTGTGCCGTCCGGGGTGGCCGGGCGCAGGCCGGTCCAGAAGGTGGACTGGGCCATGTCGCCACCGCGCGGGTAGAGGTCAGTGACCACTTTTTCCAGGGTGGCGCGACGGCGCGGCGACAGCGACAGGTCGAAGCCGGACACCTCGGCCATGCCGCCGACGCGGATGCGCTGGTCGAAGCGGGTCACCGCCACCTTGTAGGTTTCGTCGAGGATGGTGGACGTGGGCGCCATTGCCGGGTCGGTGATCGGCAGGGTCAGCGAGTAACCCTTCAGCGGGTACACCGGCAGGCGGATGCCCAGCGGCGCCAGCAGCTGCGGGGTGTAGCTACCCAGCGCCAGCACGTAGCGGTCGGCGCGCTCGAGCTTGCCGTCGATGCGCACGCCGGCGAGGCGGCCACCGTCGTGCTCGAGCTTTTCCACGGTGGCGCCGAAGCGGAACTCGACACCGGCCTCCTGCGCCCGCGCGGCGAGCCGGCGGGTGAACAGCTCGCAGTCACCGGTCTGGTCGTTCGGCAGGCGCAGCGCGCCGCTGAGCTGGTCGACCACGCCGGCCAGCGCCGGCTCCACCCGCACGATGCCGGCGCGGTCGAGCAGTTCGTACGGCACGCCGTACTGCTTGAGCACGGCGATGTCCTTGGCCGCGTCGTCCAGCTGCGCCTGGGTGCGGAACAGCTGCACGGTGCCGAGCTGGCGGCCTTCGTAATCCAGCCCGGTTTCGGCGCGCAATTCGTCCATGCAGTCGCGGCTGTATTCGGACAGGCGCACCATGCGCGCCTTGTTGATCGCATAGCGGCTGGCGGTGCAGTTGCGCAGCATCTGCAGCAGCCACAGGTATTGCTGCGGATCGAGGCCGGGACGAATCGCCAGCGGCGCGTGGCGCATGAACAGCCACTTCAGCGCCTTCAGCGGCACGCCGGGGGCGGCCCACGGCGAGGCGTAGCCGGGCGAGATCTGGCCGGCGTTGGCGAAGCTGGTTTCGCGCGCCGGCGCGCTTTCGCGATCCACCACGGTCACCTCGAAACCGGCCTGCGCCAGGTACCACGCGCTGCACGTGCCGATCACGCCGCTGCCCAGAATCAGTACCCGCATTGCGCTCCCCTTGCCGACGATGGCCTGCGGGCCGGCCGCAGGAATGACAGCCAGCGAGTATAGGAACGATCCATCAGGCTTGTTTTCCGTCTTTTGCCGTTGTCGCAGGTAAAATAGCTGCCGAATTGGCAATCCATGGTGGACATATGGCGGCAAAACGGCAGGAATTCGACAAAATCGACCGGAAAATCCTCCGCGTGCTGCAGGACGAGGGGCGTATCTCGTTCACTGAGCTGGGCGAGCGGGTGGGCCTCTCCACCACGCCATGCACCGAGCGCGTGCGCCGGCTGGAACGCGACGGCGTGATTACCGGCTACCACGCGCGCCTCGACCCGCACCTGGTCGGCGCCGGCCTGCTGGTGTTCGTGGAGATCAGCCTGGCCTACAAGTCGGGCGACATCTTCGAGGAATTCCGCAACGCCGCGCTGCGCCTGCCCAACGTGCTGGAGTGCCACCTGGTCTCCGGCGCGTTCGACTACCTGATCAAGGCGCGCATCTCGGGCATGGCCTCGTACCGCAAGCTGCTCGGCAACACCTTGCTGACCCTGCCGAACGTGCGCGACTCGAAAAGCTACATCGTGATGGAAGAGATCAAGGAAACGCTCAACCTGCCGGTGGGCGAGCGCGCGGAACCCACGAGATGGAAGCCGGAACCACCCGCGTAGGTTGGGGTGAGCGCAGCGAACCCCAACACCCACATCGCCAAGGACGACCCGATGCGTTATCGAAGAGCCCGCGCCACCGGCGCAACCTGTTTCTTTACCGTCAATCTGGCCGACCGCTCCAGCCGCCTGCTGATCGAGCGTATCGACGCGCTTCGTCAAGCAGTACGAACGGTAAAGCAGCGGCATCCGTTCGAGATCGTCGCGTGGGTCGTGTTGCCCGAGCACATGCATGCCGTATGGACATTGCCGCCGGGCGACGCCAATTTTTCTACCCGCTGGCTACTGATCAAGGCCGCTTTTTCCCGCACGATTGAACATGGCGAAACCATTCGTGGCTCCCGGCTGCGCAAGGGTGAACGCGGCATCTGGCAACGCCGCTTCTGGGAGCACCAGATCCGCAATGAGAGTGACCTTGCACGACACGTCGATTATGTGCACATCAATCCGGTGAAGCACGGTCACGTCGCCAAGGCGAGAGATTGGCCGTATTCGTCCATCCACCGCTATACCCGTGAGGGAACAGTCACGGCGGATTGGGGATGTGATCCGGATCGGGTTGGGATTGATGGCGAGCGTGGCGGGTGATGTTGGGGTTCGCAAGCGCGCACCCCAAACGACCCGAGTGCCCGATATACGTAGGTTGGGGTGAGCGCCAGCGAACCCCAACACCCGACCAAACGAAATAGGCCCCGACATGCGGGGCCTGTTTCACGAGACGACGATGCGGCAACGTTTACGCGAACGGATCGTCCAGCACGATGGTGTCGTCGCGGTCGGCGCCAGTGGCGACCAGGGCGAGCTTGCAGCCGGAGAGTTCCTCGACCGCGCGCAGGTAGGCGCGGGCGGCGGGCGGCAGCTTGTTCCAGTCGCGGATGCCGGCGGTGGATTCCTGCCAGCCGGGGAATTCGAGGTACACCGGCTTGCACTCGGCCCAGCCGTCGGCATCCAGCGGTGCCAGCTCGCGACGCTTGCCGCGGTACTCGTAGGCAATGCAGACCTTGACCGTGTCCAGGCCGTCGAGCACGTCGAGCTTGGTGATGGCCAGGCCGTTGATACCGTTGATCTGGGTGGCGCGCTTGAGCGCCACCAGGTCGATCCAGCCGCAGCGGCGCGGGCGGCCGGTGCTGGCGCCGAACTCGTTGCCGACCTTGCGCAGGCGCTCGCCCATCTCGTCGTTGAGCTCGGTGGGGAACGGGCCGCTGCCGACGCGGGTGGCGTAGGCTTTGCAGATGCCCAGCACGTAGTCGATGTCGTGCGCGCCCACGCCGGTGCCGGCCAGCGCGCCGCCGACCGTGGTGTTGGACGAGGTGACATACGGGTAGGTGCCGTGGTCGATGTCCAGCAGCGCGCCCTGCGCGCCTTCGTACAGGATGTTGCCGCCGTCGCGGCGCACGTCGTGCAGGATGGTGGCCACGTCGTCGACCAGCGGGCGGATGTACTCGCCCCAGGCCAGCGCGTCGTCCAGCACCTTCTGGTAGTCGACCGGCTCGACCTTCAGCCACTGGGTCAGGATGAAGTTGTGGTAGTCCACTGCGGTCTTCAGCAGCGCCGGCAGCTCGTGCGGGTACATCAGGTCGGCCACGCGAATCGAGCGGCGCGCCACCTTGTCCTCGTAGGCCGGGCCGATGCCGCGGCCGGTGGTGCCGATCGCGCTCTTGCCGGCGGCCAGTTCGCGCGCCTTATCGACGGCGATGTGGTACGGCATGATCAGTGGCGTGGCCGGGCTGATCTTCACGCGCGAGCGCACCTCCACGCCACTGGCTTCCAGCTCGGCGATCTCGCTGATCAGCGCCTCGGGCGAGAGCACCACGCCGTTGCCGATCAGGCACAGTGCATCGTCGCGCAGGATGCCCGAGGGAATCAGGTGCAGCACGGTCTTCTTGCCCTTGATCACCAGCGTATGGCCAGCGTTGTGGCCGCCCTGGAAACGCGCCACCGCGCTCACCCGTTCGGTCAGCAGGTCGACGATCTTGCCCTTGCCCTCGTCGCCCCACTGGGCTCCGAGGATGACTACTGACTTGCCCATGCTGCATTACTCCGCGATGTTCTCGCTCAGGTGGGTGGCGCGCCGCGACGGGGCGACCCGTTTCAATGAAAAAACTGCAACAGCACCAGGCCAGCCGCCATGGCGCCGGCGCCGAACAGCCGCAGGGTACGCGGCGGCAGTTTCAGCGCCTCGCGCACCATCGCCTGCCAGCCTTGCGGCGCCGCGAACAGCAACAGGCCCTCGAGCACCAGCATCAGGCAGACCGCGGCGGCGAGCTGGTGCATCGAAGCCGGCTCAGCGCTTCGGCGCGGGCTGTTCGAAGTAGCGCAGGAGCTCGTCGTCGGGCTTCATGATCAGCACGCCCCTGCCGTCCTCGAACGAGGTACGGTAGGCCGCGAGGCTGCGGTAGAACGTGAAGAACTCCGGATCCTGGTTGTACGCCTGCGCGTAGATGGCGGCCGCTTCCGCGTCACCCTCGCCCTTCACCTTGGCCGCGTCGCGCTGGGCATCGGCGCGCAGCACCTGGCCCTGACGATCGGCGTCGGCCTGGATCTTCTCGGCCGCTTCCTGACCGGTGAAGCGCAGTTCGTTGGCCAGTTGCAGGCGTTCGGCGCGCATGCGCTTGTACACCGACTCGCTGACCTCGTTCGGCAAGTCGATGCGCTTGATGCGCACGTCGACCACGGCGATGCCGAGGTTCTTGCGCGCCGAAGCGTCGGTCTGCGCACGCACGCGCTCGGTGATGTCCTTGCGTCCGCCGGAGATCAGGTCGGGCAAGGTGCGCGCGTTGAACTCGAAGCGCAGCGCGTCCTTCACGATCGGGGTCAACCGCTGCGCGGCCTGCAGCTGGTCGCCGCCGGTGGCGCGGTAGTAGGCGGCGTTGTCGGCCACCCGCCACTTCACGTAGAAGTCGACATTGACGCTCTTCTTCTCGGAGGTGAAATAGCGCTCCGGCGGCGCGTCCAGCGAGAGGATGCGCTTGTCGAAATGCATCACCTGCTGGATCACCGGCAGCTTGAAGTGCAGGCCCGGCGGGTAGTCGGTGTGCACGATGCGGCCGAACTGCAGCAGCAGCGCGCTGTGGCCTTCGCCGACCACGAACATGCTGTTCAGGCCGAGCAGGATCACCAGGAAGACGACGATGGCGGAACCGGCCTTCATCATGGCTGCGTCCCCTTGCCGGCCGCGCTGCCGGTCGGCGGCGACACCACGGCGCCGGTGGTGCCCGCGTCGGGCGGCGTTGCCGCCGGCGCGCCCGGCAGCGCCGGCAGGTTGATGATGTTGCGGCCGTTGGAGCCGTCGATCACCTTGGGGTTCTTCGCCATCACCTGTTCCATCGTCTCCAGCCACAGCCGCTTGCGGGTCACTTCCGGCGCAGCCTTGTACTGCTTCAGCAGCAATTCGAAACGCGCGGCGTCACCGGTCGCGCGGGCGACGCGCTCGGCCTTGTAGCCGGCCGCCTCGGCGGCGATGCGCGCGGCGTCGCCGCGCGCCACCGGCACTACCTTGCTGGCGTAGGCCAGGGCGGAGTTCTCGATGCTCTGCTTGTCCTCGCGGGCGTTGTTGACGTCGTCGAAGGCGTCCTTCACCTCGTTCGGGGGCGCCACGTTCTGGAAGCTGACCTCGGTGACGCGCAGGCCGGAATCGTAGGTGTCCAGCGTCTTCTGCAGGGTTTCCTGCGCCTGGGTGACCAGGCTGGCGCCGGCGGCGGACAGGATCTGGTCCATGTCGCTGCTGCCGATCACCGAGCGCACCGCGGCCTCGGCCGCCGCGCCGATGGTGCCGTCCGGGTCGTTCAGCGAGAACAGGTACTTGCGCGAATCGTCCACCTGGTACTGCACGGTGAAGTCGATCGTGATGATGTTCTCGTCGCGGGTGAGCATGGCCACCTTGTCGTTGACCGAGCGGATTCGCGTGGCCTCGACCTTGGTGACCGATTCGATCGGCTGCGGCAGCTTCAGGTGGAAGCCCGGCGGCAGCGTGCGCGAGTACGCGCCGAAACGCAGCACCACGCCCGCCTGACGCGCGCCGACAATGGTGTAGCTGCTGAACAGCAGGCCGACCACGAGCAGCACCAGCACGCCGGTGAGCAGGCTGCCCGGGCCCTGCCCCAGCTTGCCCAGCCGCTTCCTGGCGTTGTTGAGCAGATCGTCCAGCGGCGACTTGCCGCCTTGGCGATTCCTGTTCCACGGATCACGTTGCCCGTTGTTGCCGGGTTCATTCCATGCCACGAGTCAGTCTCCTAGGGGCCGTCGGGAGGCCGGCAACCACGGCCGGAACACGCACTGCACCGGGTTGTACACGAGATTCAGCCAAGGCTGCAGGGATGCTGCGCCAACCACCTTCCGGCGCCGCGCAAACAGCGGGGATTCTAGCAGAGCGCGGCTCGCGCCGGGGCGTCATTCCGCCACGGCCAGCAGCTGGCGCAGCAGGCGGGTCTCGGTGGGATCGCCGCCACCGAGCGGGGCGATCACGCTGCGCGGCGCGTCGATGCGCAGCTGCCAGCCGTGTTCGTCCACCGTCTCGCCGCTGATCGCCCCGGCCGCCTTCAAGCGGGCATGCAGGCGCCCGGCCGACAGCGGCAACTGCAGCGCCGACTGCACGCGATCGCCGCCGAGTAGTTCGCCCAGCGCCTGGCGCAGCAGGTCCAGACCGGCGCCGGTGGCAGCGGACAGCCACACCCGCACCGGCTTGCCCGCGCCATCGCGCTCGATGCGCGGCTCGGCACCCGCCAGATCGATCTTGTTCATCACCTGCAGCTGCGGCACGTCGCCGGCGCCGATCTCCTCCAGCACGTTGTCGACCACGCGGTGCAGGCGCTCGCGCTCCTCGTCGGCAGCGTCGCTGACGTGCAGCAGCAGGTCGGCGTCGCGCGCCTCGGCCAGGGTGGCGCGGAATGCGGCGACCAGGTCGTGCGGCAGTTCGCGGATGAAGCCGACGGTATCGGCCAGCACGGCCGGGCCGCAGCTGAGATCCTCCAGCTTGCGCACGGTGGGATCGAGCGTGGCGAACAGTTGGTCGGCGGCATATACGCCGCCGGTGGTCAGCGCGTTGAACAGGGTCGACTTGCCGGCGTTGGTATAGCCGACCAGCGCCACCCGCGGCACCGTGTTGCGCAGCCGGGCGCGGCGCTGCTGGCCGCGCTGGGTCTGCACCTTTTCCAGCCGCTTGGTGAGCATCTTGACCCGCTCGCCGAGCAGGCGGCGGTCGGTTTCCAGCTGGGTTTCGCCCGGGCCGCGGTTGCCGATGGCGCCGCCGCGCTGGGTGTCCAGGTGGGTCCAGCCGCGTACCAGCCGGGTGGCCAGATGCTTGAGCTGGGCCAGCTCCACTTCCAGCTTGCCCTCGTGCGAGCGGGCGCGCTGGGCGAAGATGTCCAGGATCAGGCCGGCGCGGTCGACCACGCGGATGCCCAGGTGTTTCTCCAGGTTGCGTTCCTGCACCGGGGTCAGCACGTGGTCGACCAGCACCAGGTCGGCCCCCAGCGCACGCGCCGCCTCGGCCACTTCGTCCGCCTTGCCGGTGCCGATGTAGTAACGCGGGTTGGGATCCTCGACGCGGGCGCTGACGACGCCCAGCACCTCGGCACCGGCGGACTTCACCAGCTCGGTGAACTCCGCCGCGCGCCGCGCCGTGTCACCTTCGCCGCGGGTATGCGGCAGCACCAGCACGGCGCAGTCGCCTTTCTTTTGTCGGTCAAACACGAGTGGGTGTGATCCTTCAGGAGCAGACCCACTTCATGCGGGCGCAGACCCCTGCTGTCAAGCGTCCGCGTCGGTGGATGCGGCCGGCGCCTCGGCATGGTGGTCGTGGCCCTCATGGCCGTCGTGGCCATTGCCGATGCGCACGTTGCGGCTCGGCACCACGGTGGAAATGGCGTGCTTGTACACCATCTGGCTCACCTGGTTGCGCAGCAACACCACGAACTGGTCGAACGATTCGACCGTACCCTGCAGCTTGATGCCGTTGACCAGATAGATGGCCACCGGCACGCGCTCGCGCCGCAAAGCATTCAAAAACGGATCCTGCAACGACTGCCCCTTGGACATTTCTTGTTCTCCCCTTGCCACGGACAGGCCGGAGAAAAAACGCCAACGGCGCCCCGGCCCAACATGACCGGATGTTAGCTGCTTTCAAATACTTGATGAAAGGAGATTTTTGCGCGGCGCAGGTGGACTGGGTCACGTTAGTGGCGCCGCGGCGCCCGGCCCGGCCAGAAACAGGCTCGCCGCGGTGGCGGCATGGACGGCCCCGCCGGGCCGGTCGGGGTCGAACAGGCGGGCGCCGTAGTCGCTGCGCAGCCAGGTGATCTGCCGCTTGGCCAGCTGGCGGGTGGCGAAGATGGCGCGCTCACGGAACGTGGCCGCATCCGTCTGGCCGTCCAGGTGTTCCCACGCCTGCCGGTAGCCGACCGCGCGGATCGCCGGCAGGTCGGCGTGCAGGTCGCCGCGGGCGCGCAGCGCACGCACCTCGTCCAGGAAGCCTTCGGCCAGCATCGCGTCGAAACGCCGGGCGATGCGCTCGTGCAGCACGCGCCGGTCGGCCGGCAGCAGCGCCAGCTTCAGCACCCGCCACGGGAAGGGCGTGGCCGTGCCGCCGCGCTGCAGTTCGGACAGCGGCCGGCCAGTCAGCTCGATCACCTCCAGCGCCCGCTGCAGGCGCTGCACGTCGTTGCAGCCGATACGGCCGGCGGCAGCCGGGTCGAGCGCTGCCAGCCGCGCGTGCATGGCCGGCCAGCCAAGCCGCGTCGCCTCGGCGGCCAGTTGCGCGCGGGTCGCCGGGTCGGCTTCCGGCAGATCGGACAGTCCCTGCTGCAGCGCGCGGAAGTACAGCCCGGTGCCGCCGACCAGCAGCGGCACCCTGCCCTGCGCACTGATCCGCTGCATCGCCGCCAGCGCGTCGACACGGAAATCCGCCGCCGAATACGGCTGACCGGGATCGCGGATGTCGACCAGCGCATGCGGATAACGCGCCAGCGTTGCCGCGTCGGGCTTGGCCGTGCCGATGTCCATGCCGCGGTAGACCAGCGCCGAATCGACACTGACCAGGTCCAGCGCAAAGCGCTCCGCCAGCTCGCAGGCCAGCGCAGTCTTGCCCGAGGCGGTGGGCCCCATCAGGAAGATGGCTAGCGGGCGGGTATCGAGACTCATGCAGGCGAATGCCGGGAAACCGTGCGCAAGAGTAACCCAGCGCGGCTGGGCAAAACCTCGGCAATCCAAGGCAAGTGTCTGTTGCGGCGACGCGTATCGGAGTTGTCCACACGCTTGTTCGACATGTATCCACATTGGCTGTGGATAGATCGGCGGCATGCACCACCGGAAAACGAAGGGCCGCCCGCAGGCGGCCCTTCGTGAGGCAGACGGCGCGGCTTACTTCGCCGGCACGCCCATTTCCTTGAGCAGGTTGTCGGCGTGGTCGAGGTGGTGCATCACCCACAGCATGTAGCGCACGTCGACCTGGATCGAGCGGTTGAGCTGCGGGTTGAACAGCCAGTCGCCGCTCACCGACTCCCAGTTGCCGTCGAAGGCCAGGCCGACCAGCTGGCCGTTGGCGTCCATCGCCGGCGAGCCGGAGTTGCCGCCGGTGATGTCCAGGTCGGCCAGGAAGTTCACCGGCAGCGTGCCCAGCTTCGGCGAGGCGTAGCTGTCGAACGCCTTGGCCTTGATCGCGGCGAGCTCTTCCTTGGGCGAATTGAACGGTTCCACGCCGGTGTCCTTCTCCACGATGCCCTGCGCGGTGGTGAACGGCGCGTAGCTGACACCGTCGCGCGGCGCCACGCCCTGCACGTTGCCGAAGGTGATGCGCAGCGAGCTGTTCGCGTCCGGATAGACCGGCAGCTTCTGTGCATCCTTCCACGCGATCATCGCCTGCATGTAGCGCGGGCGCAGCTTGCTCATCTCGCCGGCGCGCGCGTCGCTTTCGTCTTGCAGCTGCTTCAGCTGCGGCTGCACCGCGCGGGCCAGCTTGAGCATGCTGTCGGCGCTGGCGTCGATCGCCTTGCTGTCCGCCGCGAACCACTTCAGGCGTTCGTCGGCGTTGCCGAGCTTGCTGCCGGCGTACAACGCGGCGACCTTCTGCTTCAGCTGCGCCTCGCTCTTCGCACCGCCCAGCCAGGCGTCCAGCGCAGGCAGGCGCTGCGCCTGCGGCAGCGCCACGTAGCGCTGCAAGCCGTAGACCATGAATTGCTGGTCGACGCCTGGATCGTAGCGGCGGTCCATCTGCTTCAGGCCGCCTTCGATGCGCACCCAGTCGCGCTGCTGGTAGCCGGTGTCGCGCTCGAGGTCGGCCTTCGGCCGCTCCTTCGCCAGGTGCACCAGCCGCACCGCGCTGCCGAACAACTGCGCGCGGCTGACCAGGCTGATGGCCAGGTCACGCTCGCGGTTCGCCTGGTCGGCGGCGATCTGCTGGCGCAGCTTGCCGATGTCGGCCGCCAGCGCGGTGTTCCCGGCGCCGCCCTGCTGCTTCAGCCAGGCTTCCAGCTGCGCTTCCTGCGCGCGCTTCACCGCGACCGCGTCGGCGCGATGCAGGCCTTCGAGCTGGCCGCCGAAATTCTTCAGGTAGTTGTTGAGGCCGGCGACCATGCTGGCGTACTTCACCGCCACCTTGGGGTCGGCCTTGCCGGCGGTATTGATGATGCCCAGCGTGTCTTCGTACACCTTGATCTGAGTCGGGTAGACCCAGTCGATCGAACCCTGCACCTCGTCGGCGAGGCGGTAGCGGTTGGTGCGGCCCGGGTAGCCGACCACCATCACGTAATCGCCCGCTTCCACGCCTTGCGGGTTCACCTTCAGCACGTGCTTCGGCCGGTACGGCACGTTGTCCTTCGAGAAGGCGGCCGACTTGCCATCCTTCGAGACGTAGGCACGCAGGTAGCCGAAGTCGCCGGTGTGGCGCGGCCACATCCAGTTGTCGACGTCGCCGCCGAACTTGCCGATCGATTCCGGCGGCGCGTAGACCAGGCGCACGTCCTTGATCTCCAGCTGGCGGATCAGCTGGTAGCTGTAGCCGCCGTGGAAGGTGTAGACGTCGCAGCGGTAGCCTTCGCTCTCGCAGGCCTTGACCTGTTCCTTGATCGCCTGCTCGATCGCCTTGTAGCGCTCGGCGCCGCTCATCGCGTCGCTGAGCTTGGCGGTGATCTCCTTCGTGACGTCGCGGATTTCCTCGGTGACGAAGATGCGCGAGGACGGGCCGGCGGAGAGTTCATCGGCCTTCGTCTTCGCCAGGAAGCCCTGCTCGATCAGGTTGTTTTCCGCCGTGGAGTTCAGCTGCAGCGCGCCGTAGACGCAGTGGTGGTTGCTCACCACCAGGCCTTCGGGCGAGACGAACGAGGCGGTGCAGCCGCCCAGGCTGACGATCGCGCCCATCGGGTAGGCGGTGAGGTCGGTCAGCGTCTTCGGGTCCAGCTTCAGGCCGTGCTGCTTGAGCGTGGCCGCGATGCCCGGCAGCTGGGCGGGCTGCCACATGCCTTCGACGGCGTGGGCGGACGAGATGAGGCCGACGGACACGGCCGCGGCAAGCAATAGACGACGCACGGGGTTCTCCTGATGAAAGCCGGCCCGGAGGCCGGCAAGGCGGACGCAATAACTTGCGACTTATGCCCGAGCCGGGCGACCGCGGCATATGCCGCAAGTCATGCCTGCGACGTTCAGCGCGCCGGCACGCCCAGCTCCCGCAGCAGCCACGGCGCCGGATAGACCTTGTCCATCAGCCAGCGCATGTAGCGCAGGTCGACGTGGATCGCGCGCTTGTAGCGCGGGTCGAACATCCAGCTGGCGCTGACCGCTTCCCAGTTGCTGTCGAAGTTGAGGCCGACCAGCTCGCCCTTCGCGTTGAGCACCGGCGAGCCGGAGTTGCCGCCGGTGGTGTCGAGATTGCTGAGGAAGTTCACCGGCATGGCACCGGATTTCGGATCCAGGTAGCCGGCGTAGTCGGCCCTGGCGATGGCATCGAGCAGCGGCTTCGGCGCATCGAACGGCGCCGTGCCGGTGTTCTTCTCGACGATGCCGGCGGTGCTGGTCAGCGGCTCGTAGCCGACCGCGTCGCGTGCTCGCAATGGCGTGACCTTGCCGTAGCTCACGCGCAGGGTGGAATTCGCATCCGGGTAGACCGCGCGATTCTGCTGCTGGCGATAGGCGATCAGCGCCTGCATGTAGGCCGGACGCAGGCGCAGCAACTCGCCGTCGCGCGCCTTGCGTTCGTCATCGATGCGCAGCAACGCGGGCTGCAGCTTCGCCGCCAATTGCAGCAGGCTGTCGTCGCTCGCGGCCAGCGTGGCGGCATCGGCGTCCATCCAGCGCAGGCGCTGCGCCTCGTCGCCCAGCCGGGTGGTGGCGTAGACGCGATCCAGCGCGGTCGCCAGCTCCGCCGGGGTGCCGCCGAACGCGGCATCGAACTCCGCCACGTGCTGCGCGGCGGGCAGTTGCTGGTAACGGGTCAGCAACGCGCCCAGCAGGCGCTTCTCGACCGCCGGATCGTAGCGACGCTGGACCTGGCGCAGGCCGCTGGCGATCAGTTCCTCGTCACGCTGCTGGTAGCCGTTCTCGCGTTCGGCGTCGGGTTTGGCGCGCTCGTGCGCCAGCCGCTGCAGGCGCAGCGCCGAGCGCATCAGCTGGGTCTGCGACTGGATCAGGCCAAGCAGCAGGTCGCGCTCGCGGGTGGCATTGCCGGCGGCGATCTGCGCCATCGCGGCATCGATCTGCGGACGCAGCGCGCGGGCTTCGGGCTGCCGGTCCAGCCAGGCCAGCATCGCCGTCTCGTCCCGCTGCCGCACGGCCACCGCATCGCTGCGCTTGAGGCCGTCCAGTTCGCCGCTGAAGCGCTTGATGCCGTTCTTCAGCGACTGCAACTGCGAGGCATAGCGGATCTTCGCCTGGGCGTCCTGCTCGCCGGCGCCCTCGATCACCTCCTGCAGCTGCTTCATCGCTGCCACCGACGCGGGCAGGCGCCACCGCACCTGGTCGGCGAACTCGGCGGCGCTGCGGTGGCGGTAGGTGATGCCGGGATAGCCGGCCAGCATCACGAAGTCGCCCTCGCTGACGCCATCGCGGGCGATCTGCAGATGCGCGGGCGGCGTGTAGGGCCGGTTGTCCTTCGAGTAGTCCGCCGGCTTGCCGTCCGGACCGACGTAGGCGCGCAATACGGTGAAGTCGCCGCTGTGGCGCGGCCACACGAAATTGTCTACCTCGTCGCCGTAGTTGCCGATGGCGCGCGGTGGCGCGTAGACCAGCCGCACGTCGCGCAGCTCCAGTTGCTTCACCAGATAGAAGTCGCGGCCGTAGAACATGTTCGCCACGCTGCAGCGCATGCCCTCCTCGCGCTCGCACGCGGCGACCAGCGCCTTGCTCGCCGCGTCCACTGCGTCGTAGTAGGCGCGGCCGGTCTTGCCGCGGGCGTCGGCCAGCACCTGCTCGGTGACCTGGTCGAAACCGACCGTGACGCGCAGGCGGAAGTCCGGGTTGGCCGGCAGCTCCTCGCCGCGGTCGGCCGCCACGTAGCCCTGCTCGATCAGGTTGCGCTGCGCGGTGCTGTTGTACTGGATCACCCCGAACGCGACGTGGTGGTTGGTCAGCACCAGGCCCTGGTCGCTGACGAAGGCCCCGGTGGCGCCGCCCACCTTCACCACCGCGTTGAGTGGCGCGCGGGTGAGATCGGCAAGGTCGGCGGGGTTGCCCTGGAAACCCGCGGCACGCAGCTGCTTGCCGATGCCCGGCAATTGCGAAGGCATCCACATGCCCTCGTCGGCCTGTGCCGCCGGTGCCAGCATCATGGCCATGACCAAACCCATCTTCCGCAAGCGCATTCGTGTATCCCCAAGCGATTCGCAACAACTTGCGACGATAGAACGAAACGCCTGCGCGGGTAACGCTGCGTTGCACATGGTTGCCGCCTGAGCAGGGCTGGCGCCATCACGCGACGGCGCCCGGCAGGGAAAACCTCAGTGGCAGAACTGCCCGGCCGGCGGCGGCAGGGCGAGGAACACCGTGCTCCACAGCTGCGCGGCGTTGGATTCGTCCTCGTCCGCGCTTCCCGCACCGAACGGCGCGATGCGGTAATGGCCGTCGGCGTACGACCACGACCACAGCTCCGAGGTACGTACCGCGCCGGCGGCGCAGATCGCCTGCCACAGCTGCGTCTGTGCTGCGACGAGGTGCTTGCGGGTCGCCGCGGGCAGATCGTCGCGGGCCAGCTGGCGTTTCAGCCCGGCGGCCATGACGGCCTGCTGCCACGCCCAGACCACGGTGCCGTGGTACGCGTTTTTGCCGAAGCGCGGCCACACCTCGCGATCGGCATAGGCGGGGTTGGCGACCAGCATGCCCACGTCCGTCATCAGGCCCGCCGGGAACGGCCGCATCAGGCTGGCGAAGTTGCGATCCAGCGCAGCGGCATCGGGCCTGCCGAACAGCAAGCGGAAGCCCTCGTCCGAATGCAGTACCGGAATCGGCTTGCCCTGCGCGTCCAGCGCGATGGCAGGGAATTCCAGGCCCGCGTCATCCATGGCCTTCAGGGCGGCGGCATCGGACACGCCGATCTGCCTGGCGTAGTCGTGCACCTGGCCGGTAGCGAGCTTGTTCGACAGGTGCACGGTGAACAGGGCGCTGGCGTGCCGTTCCCAGTCACCGGCGCTGGCCGCAGCCATGCGCAGACGTTCGCGCTGCGCCGGTGTGGTGTAGTCGTCCAGCAGGCCGGCATCGAGGAACTGGCCGATCGCACGCAGCGCGGCCGGCATCCAGACCGCGTTGACGTCGTACGGATAGCGGCCACGGCCGATGCCCTCGTTGCTGTCGCGCCATTGCCCGACCTTGGCGCCGGGTTTGAGCGCGACCAGGTTCGTGTACACCGGTTTGCGCGCGAAGGCTTCGCTGCCGGCGGCGACGAACAGCAGGTTGCGCACCAGTGCATCGCCCTGCCGCCCGGCCCCGAGCTTGCCGGCCAGGAAGGCGCGGGCGCCTTCGCGGCCGCGTGGATCCTCCAGCAGCCACGCCGCCGCGACCGGCGGCAGCATGACGTTGCCGTCGATCATCGTGTAGTCGTAGATCGGCGCGGCCGACGGCTTGCCCTCTTGCTTGAGGTGCTGCAACACCGCGAACTCGCCGATGCCTTCCTCGTGGGCGACCTGACCATCGGACGACAGGCGCGCCAGCACCGAGGCAATGCCGGCGTCGACCGCCGCCGGCTGCAGCACCGGCATCAGCAGGCGCAGCGACATCAGCGTGTCGCGCCCGAAGTAGGTATCGAAGCGCCAGGAGCCGGCGAGGAATTTCTCGCGGTAGCTGAGGAACTGCAGCGCCTCGCGGCTGCGCAGGTCGGGCTGCGCGCGGTCGTTGAGCAGATGGGCGAACGGGGTCAACGGCGTCTCGCCGGTGCTGGCCTCGATGCGCAGGCGCAACGCCTCGCCCGCGCGGTCCGGACGCAACACGATGTGCCCGCCCTCACGGACGAAGCGGCCGTTGTCCGTGCTCAGCGCGATGGCGTAGCCCGGCGCGCCGTCCAGCCGCTGGCGCTGCCAATGGACCGAGCGTTCGGTGAGCTGCGGCACGGCCACGATCTGCGGCGTGACCGCCACCTGCTGCGCGTAGCCCTGGCCGAGCTGGTAATCGCGCAACACGCGGATGCTGCCCAGCACAGCGTCCTTCAGCACCAGTCGGCCGGCGCTGACCCTGGCCTCGGCAACGATGCCGTTCCAGGCGTGGCCAGCCACCATACGGTGTTGCCCCTTCACGCCGTCCAGCGCCCAGTGCACCGGTTGGTCGGTCGGCTCGAACCACACGCCGGCACCGCTGTTGCCGGCCGGGAACGCGACCAGCACGCGTGGCTTGTCGCCGGAGCTGAGCAGCAGATGGGCCGCGATGGGGCCATCCTGGAAAAACGCGTTCTCGATGTTCCCTTCCGTGATGCGGAACTGCAAGGGCGCCTCGGCACCCCGCGCCGCCGCCCACGCTGCCGGCCCTGCCGCCAGGCCGGCCACCACTGCCAGCACGCAAGCGACGCAACGCCAGCGGCCCTTCCGGACCGAACTCCCCATCGTGCTCAAACGCATTCGCCCGCTCCGCTCAGTGGCACTCGTCTCGCGACAGTAAAAGCACAAGCGCGGGACCACAACGTTGCAGTGCACGACGCCGGCGTCC
This sequence comes from Rhodanobacter sp., assembly GCA_024711345.1. Taxonomy (GTDB): domain Bacteria; phylum Pseudomonadota; class Gammaproteobacteria; order Xanthomonadales; family Rhodanobacteraceae; genus Rhodanobacter. The sequence continues at coordinate 109,615 of JANJTA010000035.1, forward strand.
CGGCCGCCTTCTATAATGTCGTTTTCCTCGCCATCCCCACGGAACTCCCATGCCTCAGATGATGAAAGCCCTGGTCAAACGCAAGCCCGAGCAGGGCATCTGGATGGAGGAAGTGCCGCTGCCCGAGGTCGGCCCGAACGAGGTGCTGATCAAGATCGAGAAGACCGCGATCTGCGGCACCGACCTGCACATCTACAAGTGGGACGAGTGGAGCCAGCGTGTCATCAAGCCGGGCCTGACCATCGGCCACGAGTTCGTCGGCCGCATCGTGGAAGTCGGCCCGGGCGTGACCGGCTACAAGGTCGGCGACCGCGTCTCGGCCGAGGGCCACATCGTGTGCGGCCACTGCCGCAACTGCCGCGGCGGGCGTCCGCACCTGTGCCCGAATACGGTGGGCATCGGCGTGAACCGCAACGGCGCCTTCGCCGAGTACATGACCATGCCGGCCTCGAACCTGTGGCCGATCCCGGACCAGATTCCGTCCGAACTGGCCGCGTTCTTCGACCCGTACGGCAACGCCGCGCACTGCGCGCTGGAGTTCGACCTGATCGGCGAGGACGTGCTGATCACCGGCGCCGGTCCGATCGGCATCATCGCCGCCGGCATCGCCAAGCACGTGGGCGCGCGCAACGTGGTGGTCACCGACGTCAACGACTACCGCCTGAAGCTGGCCGCCGAGATGGGTGCCACCCGCGTGGTGAACGTGGCCAGCCAGTCGCTCAAGGACGTGATGAAGGACCTGCACATGGAAGGCTTCGACGTGGGCCTGGAGATGAGCGGCAACCCGCGCGCCTTCAACGATATGCTCGACTGCATGTATCACGGCGGCAAGATCGCCCTGCTCGGCATCCAGCCCAGGGGCGCCGGCATCGACTGGGACAAGGTGATCTTCAAGGGCCTCACCCTGCAGGGCATCTACGGCCGGCGCATGTACGAGACCTGGTACAAGATGACCCAGATGGTGCTCACCGGCTTCCCGCTGCAGAAGGTGCTCACCCACCAGATCCGCATCGACGACTTCCAGAAGGGCTTCGACCTGATGGACGCCGGCAGCTGCGGCAAGGTGGTCTGCTCCTGGAGCTGAACAAGCACGGACGACGGCGACCACCCGCCTTCACCGGCTTCGCCACATCTGCGTAAACTTCCTGCGGCCGGCTGCTGCCGGCTGCAGGAAGTGCCCGGCACTGCCGGCCCATGACGCCATCGGGAAGCCCGCATGAATGCCCTCCACTCCATGGCCGCTGCCCGTCTGGCGGCGGCCCGTGACAAGGCCGGGCAGCTCTATCGTTCGCGCCGCACGCGCAAGATTGCGCTGATCGCTGCCATCGTGCTGGTGGTGTTCGGGCTGCTCGGCTTCTTCGCCGCCCCATCGATCATCCGCAGCCAGATCGAGAAGCGCGCCAGCAGCGCCCTGTCGCGGCCGGTGACGGTGGCGGCGGTGCATTTCAACCCGTATACCCTGCGCCTGCAGCTGGATCGGCTGCACATCGCCGACCGCGACGGCCGCTCGCCGTTCGTGGACATCGACCAGGCGGTGATCAACGCCTCATGGACCTCGCTGCTGCGCTGGGCGCCGGTGCTGGACGAACTGCGCCTGCAGCACCCGCAAGTCCGCATCGTGCGCACGCCGGACGGGCGCTTCAATTTCACCGACCTGCTGGAACGCCAAGCCGCGAAGCCCGCGGATCCGAAGGCGCCGCCGACGCGCTTCTCGCTCTCCAACATCGCCGTGCACGCCGGCGACATCCGCTTCGACGACCAATTGGCCAGGGCCAGCCATCACGTCGAGCAGCTGGAACTGGGCATTCCCTTCATCGCCAACCTGCCCAGCGACACCGATGTGTTCGTGCAGCCGCTGCTGTCGCTGCGCGTGGACGGCAGCCCGCTGCGCATCGACGGCCAGACCAAGCCCTTCGCGGACACCCGCGAGGCCGTCGTGCACTTCCAGCTCGACCAGCTGGATCTGCCGCGCTACCTGGCCTACGTGCCCGTGCCGCTGCCGATGGCCGTGCCCAAGGGGCGGCTCAGCGGCAAGCTGGACCTGCATTTCGTGCAGACCCGGCCGACGCCGCAACTCAAGCTGACCGGCCAGTTGCAGCTGGACGGCTTCGTTCTCGGCAACCACCACGGCGAGCCGATCCTCGAACTCGGCCATGGCAGCGCCGAGCTGGCCGACGTGCAGCCGTTGCTCTCGCGCTATCGGTTGGGTGCGCTGCAGGTGGACCAGGCCAGGTTGCATTACACCGTGGACGCCGCTGGCCACACCAATCTCGACAGCCTGACCACCAGCTCCGCAGCGCCCGCGCCGGCCACCCCGGCCACGCCGACCGACCTGCGCATCGCCGCGCTAGGGCTGACCAATAGCGCCATCCGCTATACCGGCGCCACGCAGCACGAACTCGCCATCGACAATCTGCACGGCAGCCTGCAGGGCTTGAGCCTGCAACCGGCACCGGCCGGCCGGATCGAGCTGGCCGCCCGGCTCGGCGGCGGCGAGTTGTCGGCCAAGGGCACGCTGGACCTGGCTGCCGGCCGGCTGGCGACCCGGCTCGGCCTCAGGCGGGTAGACGCGGCCCCGCTGCAGGCGGTGGCCCCGCCCATGGGCGCGCGCGTGGCGAAGGGCAAGCTTGATGCCGACGGCCAGCTGCAGCTCGATTGGGGCAAGACGGTCAACGTGCATCTCGCCGACGCGCACGCCACGGTGAGCGACTTCGCGCTCGAGGCGCCGTCGAAGGAGCACGGCTCCCCGCTGGCCTGGAACAAGCTGCAGGTCGAAGTCCGCCAGTTCGACCTGGCCAGCCGCCAGGCGCAGCTGGGGGCGGTCAGCGTCAGCCAGCTCAAGCTGGCGCTGCAGCGCCAGCGCAACGGCAACATCGACCTGCTCGAAGGGCTGCTGCCACCGGACAGGCCTCGCGCGGCTGCGGCTGACCACGGTTCGCCCTGGCGCTGGAGCATCGCCCACCTGGACCTCGACGACGGCGCAGTCGATTTCACCGACCTCGCCGTCGGCAGCAAGCCCGTCACCGTGCAGCTGAAATCGCTCAAGGGCGGCCTCGACAATCTGGACGACAGGCTGAGCGAGGCGCGCCCGTTCAAGCTGCAAGGCGCCATCGATCGCGGCAGCTTCACCGCCTCCGGCATGCTGCGGCCGTCGCCACTGGGCGCCGACCTGCAACTGGAGACCCGGCGGCTGGACATCGCCCGCTTCGAGCCGTACGTCAGCGTGCCGCTGAACGTCAGCGTGACCAGCGCCCGACTCACCAGCAATGGCACGCTGCGCTACGACGGCCGCGGCAACACGCCGAAGCTGCGCTACCGCGGCAACGCGGCGCTGGAACGCGTGCGCGTGCAGGACAAGCTCAGCGGCGACGACTTCCTGCGCTGGCGCACGCTCAGCGCATCCAACCTCGATGCCGATCTCGGCGCGGACACGCCGCGCGTGCGCATCGGCGCGCTGGCGCTGACTTCGTTCTACGCCCGCATGATCATCAACGCGGACGGCAGGCTGAACCTGTCCGACGTGGTCGCCTCGCCCGAAGCCGCACCGGTATCGGTAACCCGCGCAGCCGGCGCACCGCTGCCGCCGTCCGCGCCGGCGCTTGCCCCGGCGTCGAGTGCGCCGGTCACTGCCGCGGCAGCGGCCACGCCAGCGGCGGACATCCATATCGGCGGCATCACCCTGGTCAACGGCCAGCTCAACTACACCGACAACTTCATCAAGCCCAACTACACCGCCAACCTCACCAGGCTCACCGGCCGGATCGGCGCCTTCGGCACCACGCCGGGCGATCCACCGGCAGCACTATCGGTGCAGGCGGCGCTGGACGACGACTCGCCGGTGGACATCGACGGCAGCATCAACCCACTGCAGCCGGTGGCATTCCTGGACATCAAGGGCAAGGCCAACGAGGTGGAACTCACCCGCCTCGCCGCCTACTCCACCAAGTACACCGGCTACCCGATCACCGCCGGCAAGCTCAACGCGGACGTCCATTACCTGCTGGACCAGCGCCAACTCACGGCGGACAACCACATCTTCATCACCCAGCTCACCTTCGGCGCGCGCAACGAGAGTCCCGGCATCAGGCACCTGCCGGTGAAGCTGGCGGTGGCGCTGCTCAAGGACACCCAGGGCAACATCGACGTGAACCTGCCGGTGTCCGGCTCGCTGGACGACCCGCAGTTCAGCCTGGGCGGAATGATCTGGCGCGCCTTCGGCAACCTGATCGCCAAGGCTGCCACCGCGCCGTTCCGCCTGCTGGCCGGCGCCTTCGGCGGCAGCCACGAGGACCTGGGCTACGTCGAGTTCGCGCCGGGTTCGGCCGTGCTCGACGCCAAGGCGCAGGAGCGCCTGGGCAAGATCGTGGCCATGCTGCAGCAGAAGCCCTCGCTGAAGCTCGGCATCGTCGGCCGGGTCGACCCGAGCAAGGACCAGGACGGCCTGCGCAAGGTCACGGTGGACAACCTGGTGCGCCGCGAGAAGGCGCTGGACACCGCGGGCAAGAACGCCGACACCTCGGAAGTGGCGTTGGCCGCGGTCAGCGTCACCCCGGATGAATACGAGAAGTACCTCAGGCGCGCCTACCGCCACGACGATCTGCAGAACAAGCCGCGCAACTTCCTCGGCCTGAAAAAATCCCTCGAGCCCGACGAGATGCGCAGCCTGATGGAGACCGACGTGGCGGTGGACTCCGGGGCCATGCGCGCGCTGGCCGAGCGCCGCGCCACGGCCGTGCAGGCGTGGCTGCAGGGCAAGCTGGACGCCTCGCGCGTCACGCTGCAGGAACCCAGGCTCGATGCCCAGGGCATCGACGACAAGGGCAGGACCACGCGCGTGGATTTCGGCCTGAAGCAGTAGCGCGCGCGGGCGCCGGTGCCGCGGCTTCCTTCCCAGCACGGCGCCAAGCGTTCAAAATAGCGCTTTGCCCACCGGCCGGAATTCCCCATGAGCTACTCAGCCAAGGCGCGCTACGCCAGCGAACTCGATGCCATCCGCGAACAGGGCCTGTTCAAGGCCGAGCGCATCATCACCTCGCCGCAGTCCGCCGAGATCGAGCTGGAGGGCGGCCGCAAGGTACTGAACTTCTGCGCCAACAACTACCTGGGGCTGGCCGACCATCCCGCGGTGATCCAGGCCGCCAAGGATGCGCTGGACAGCCATGGCTTCGGCATGGCCAGCGTACGCTTCATCTGCGGCACGCAGGATCTGCACAAGCAGCTGGAAGCGAAGATCGCCGCGTTCTTCGGCACCGAGGACACCATCCTCTACGCGGCCTGCTTCGACGCCAACGGCGGCCTGTTCGAGCCGCTGCTGGGCGAACAGGACGCGGTGATCTCCGACGCGCTCAACCACGCCTCGATCATCGACGGCATCCGCCTGTGCAAGGCCAAGCGCTACCGCTACGCCAACAGCGACATGGCCGACCTGGAGCAGCAGCTGCAGGCGGCCGACGCCGCCGGCGCGCGCACCAAGCTGATCTCCACCGACGGCGCGTTCTCGATGGACGGCTTCATCGCCAAGCTCGACCAGATCACCGCGTTGGCGGCGAAATACGACGCCATGGTGCACATCGACGAATGCCACTGCACCGGCTTCCTCGGCGACAGCGGCCGCGGCTCGGCCGAGGTCAACGGCGTGATGGACAGGATCGACATCTTCACCGGCACGCTGGGCAAGGCGCTGGGTGGCGCGCTGGGCGGCTTCACCACCGGCCGCAAGGAAGTGGTCGAGCTGCTGCGTCAGCGCTCGCGGCCGTACCTGTTCTCCAATTCGCTGCCGCCGCACGTGGTCGCCGCGGCGATCAAGGTGTTCGACATGCTTTCCAGCGCCGGCGAGCTGCGCGAGAAGCTCAAGGAAAACACGCGCTACTTCCGCGAGCGGATGACCGCCGCCGGTTTCGACATCAAGCCGGGCGTGCACCCGATCGTGCCGGTGATGATCTACGACGCGCCGAAGGCGCAGGCGATGGCCGCCGCCCTGCTGGAGGAAGGCATCTACGTCACCGGGTTCTTCTACCCGGTGGTGCCGCAGGGCCAGGCGCGCATCCGCACGCAGATGAGCGCGGCGCACACCCGCGAGCATCTGGACCGCGCGATCGCCGCGTTCACCAAGGTTGGCAGGCAACTCGGGGTGATCGGATAGGCGGACGGATTTGCCACGCCACTGCCCAAGCGTCAGTGCAATGCGCTGAGGTCGGGACGATAGCGCTACGTTTCGACGGTGGCCGACTGCACAGCCTCGGCCATGTCCCGTTGCGAGGCTGCGCAGCGTGGCGCATTTCGAGGAGCTGGAGGAGGTGCTGGACTGGGTCGCCGCCGGGCGCGGGCTGTCCATCGTGCCGCGCGCCAGCGCGCGCGACGCCGAGGCACGCGGCGACGTCGTGGTCGTGGCGCACGCGGGAAGCCCCTGCGTCAACACGATCTACGCCGTGACGGATCCGGCGCGGCCCCATCCGGCACTGGAACGCACCTTGCGCGTGGTGCGGGAGAGCGTACGCGTGCCAACCGATCGCTGAGGAAGCGGGTCGGAGTGCACGCGATCAGCGCGAAAGCATGGCTACTTCCTCCGGCTGCAGATGGCGCCACTGGCCTTTCGGCAAGTCGCCCAGCACCAGGCTGCCGATCGCCACGCGAACCAGCCGCAGCACACCAATGCCGTGCGCGGCCAGCAGGCGCCGGATGTGGCGGTTCCTGCCCTCGTCCAGCACGACCTCCAGCCAGGCGTTCTTTTCGCCGGCGCGCAACAACACCACTCTCCTGGCGGCGAGGCGCTCGCCCTTGTCCACGACGCCGCGGGCAAGGCGCTCCAGCAGCGCGGGATCGGGGATGGCGTCGACCTGCACGTGGTAGGTCTTGTCCACGCGATGGCCCGGCTCGGTGAGGTGCGCCGCCCAAACGCTGTCGTTGCTGAGCAACAGGAGCCCCTCGCTGGCCTTGTCCAGCCGCCCGACCGGTCCCAGCCACGGCAGGCCGGCATCGGCCAGAGCGGTGTAGACGGTGGCGCGTCCCTGCTCGTCGGCTGCGCTGACCACCAACCCGCGCGGCTTGTTGAAGGCGACATAGACGCAGGCGGCACGCTGTACCGGCCGGCCATCGACGGCCAGTTGCTGGCGGTCGATCAGGACTGGCCACTCCGGGTCGCGGATCACGTGTCCGTCGAGGCTGACCCTGCCCTCGCGGATCCACTGCCCGGCCTGGCTGCGCGAACACACGCCCAGCTTGGACAGCATACGCGCCAGCCCATGGCGCGGCGACGAAGCACCGGAGGCGGCGAGGCCCGGAGAACGGGGAGGCTGATGAGGCATCGCGACAGCGTATAGGCCGATCCTGCGAGCGACAAGCGCGGCGACTCCCTCGCCGCGGCGAAAAAAAACCCGGCCGAAGCCGGGTTTTCTTCATTGCATGTCGCCTGCTCCGATTACTGCTGGACCTGAAGCTCCGTGCGACGGTTCTGCGCGCGACCGGCGTCGGTGGCGTTGTCACCGATCGGGTTGCTCTCGCCGTGACCGATCGGGCCTTCCAGGCGGCTGGCATCGATGCCATGGCTGGTCAGGTAGTTGTAGACGATCGAGGCGCGACGCTCGGACAGGGCCTGGTTGTACTCGTCGGTGCCCTTCGAGTCGGTGTAGCCGGCAACCGTCACCTTCACCTGCGGGTAGCGCTGCAGGGTGTCGATGGCCTGGTTCAGCACGGCGATCGAATCGGCGCTCGGCTCGGCCAGCGACTTGGAGATGTCGGTCTCGCCCTTCTTCGGGCGGTCGTACTTGAAGTTCACGCCGCGCAGGTCGATCACGACCTTCTGCGGGCAACCGTCCGGACCGACGATCGTGCCGGCAGCCGTAGCCGGGCACTTGTCGTCGCAATCGTTGACGCCATCGCCATCGCTGTCCTTCGTCGAGCAGTCGGCCGGCGGAGGAGTCGCCGCAACCGGCGCCGGAGCGGCGGCCGCCGGAGCGCCGAAGCGCGACACGATGCTGAAGCCCAGGAACCAGTCGCCATAGCCATCCTGCGCCGGCTGGGTCTTGTCGTCCCAGTCATAGCGGTAGCCGGCTTCGATGCGCACGTCGGAACTGTCGGTGACCGTCTTGGAAACGCCACCACCCAGTTCGGCCGCCGGCGACCAGCCGCTGTCACCGCGCGAATGGTGGTTGCTGCCCATCACGCCGGCCAGCAGGTACGGACGCCACGCGTTCCAGTCGCCCGCATAGAAACGCACTGCGGCGCCGACCGTATTATTGGACCAATTGCCGCCACCGACCTGGGAATCGCGATCGCGCTTGGTGCGATCCGCGAAAAGATCAATCGACGCATTCGGCGAAATGAACCGACCCACGCCCAAGCCGTAATAGAACTGACGGCTATTAGTATTGCGGTCGGTGTCGTTGTAATAACCGCCCACGGTCGGCGCGATATACCAGCGCCCGTCATAGGACGAGGTGGTCGACTCGGTGGCGGCAGGAGCAGCCGTGTCCTGCGCATGAACGGCACCTACGCCGCCCAGGGCCAGCGCGATCAGAAAATACAAGCCCTTACGTTTCATCAGGTGTCTCCTCATTTATTAGATTTCGCGTCCGTACAACCCTAACCGGAAGTCGCGCGTCAGAACTGAACTACTTCAGTGGGGGCTTTTCAAAGCCCCCTGCTTGGCGGTTAGGCGGCAAGCGGCGGGGATTGTAGCAAAATCGTTAAGCAGGAAATACTTCGACCGCCAACGACCCCTTCGCCGGTGAAACTTCGTTCAGGAAAGTTCGCATCGTCCCGGACTTAATCTTCCACTCACGTCGTCTTTACAACGTGAAGAGTCCCAGGAAATGATGCAATGGCATCGCGTCCAGCCGTGCGGGGTCTTTCGCGGCAGCCATGATCGCCTCCACCCGGTGCGCCGGCAAATGCCCGCGCATGGCCGCCTCGAACTTGCGCAGCAATACCGGGATGCCCTCGGCGCGGCGTTTGCGGTGGCCGATCGGATAGTCGATCGAGACCTTTTCCGTGCTGCTGCCGTCCTTGAAGAACACCTGCACCGAATTGCCGATGTAGCGCTTGGCCGGATCGAAGTAGTCGCGCGTGAACTGCGGATTTTCGACCACCGTCATCCTGTCGCGCAGCGCGTCGATGCGCGGGTCGGCGGCCACGTCGTCGTTGTAGTCGCTGGCCACCAGCCGACCGAAGATCAGCGGCACCGCCACCATGTACTGGATGCAGTGGTCGCGATCGGCATAGTTGGCCAGCGGGCCGGTCTTGTCGATGATGCGGCAGCCGGCTTCCTGCGTCTCGATGACGATCTTCTCGACCTGGTCGAGCCGGCCGGCCACTTCGTCATGCAGCTTCATCGCGCATTCCACCGCGGTCTGCGCATGGAACTCGGCCGGGTAGCTGATCTTGAACAGCACGTTCTCCATCACGTAGCTGCCGAACGGACGCTCGAACTCGAACGGCTTGCCCTTGAACGCCACGTCGTAGAAACCCCAGGTCTTCGCCGACAACGCCGACGGATAACCGACCACGCCGCGGTGGACGGCGTTGATGGCATGGGTTACCGCACGGCGGCAGGCGTCGCCGGCAGCCCAGCTCTTGCGCGGGCCAGTGTTCGGCGCATGGCGATAGGTGCGCAACGCGCCGTTGTCGATCCAGCTGTGCGACACCGCGGTGGTGATCTGCTCCTTGTCGCCGCCGAGCATCGCGGTGGCCACCGCGGTGGAGGCCAGCCGCACCAGGATCACGTGGTCCTGGCCGACCCGGTTGAAGCTGTTCAGCAACGCGTAGCAGCCCTGGATTTCATGCGCCTTGATCGCGTAACCCAGCGCGTCGCGCACGGTCAGCGGCTGGCCGCCTTCGCGTTCCGCCTTGCGACCGAGGTAATCGCCTACCGCCAGGATACTGCCCAGGTTGTCCGACGGATGTCCCCACTCGGCCGCCAGCCAGGTGTCGTTGAAGTCCAGCCAGCGGATCTGCGTGCCGATCGCGAAGGCGGCCTGCACCGGATCCAGCTCGTGGCTGGTGCCCGGCACGCGGGCACCGCCCGGCAGGGTGGCACCCGGCACCAGCGGGCCGAGGTGCTTCACGCACTCGGGAAACTTCATCGCCATCATCGCGGTGGCCAGGGAATCCAGCAGCATGTAGCGCGCGGTGTCGTAGGCCTCCTTCGAGTCGATCCGGTAATCGGCCACGTAGTTGGCGATGTCGACCATCGGCTGGTCGGGATCGGGACGTACGGCGGAGCGGATGTCGTGCGCACTCATGCTGGGATCTCGCGGCAGGGAAAACGGGCATTTTAGCCGACTGGCGGGCTCGGCAGGCCGCGTGCGTCGCTTGACCGCGAGCCTCCCGCGCCCCGACAATCGCCGCTCGCCCAAAAGGGAGTAGTTCCCGCCACAGGCTCATCTGTAGCGGTGCAGTGATCGTCAGCACGAGCGAGGCATCGCTCCGGTCACCCGGCAGTCGTCCTGCGAACGAGACTTTTGCGGTGGCCACGGTCCGCGCGCGTCCGTGTCCGCTGCATCGTCCGACGCGCACGGAACCACCCATGAACTTCACCGCTCCCGATTTCTTCTCCGGCCTGCTGGCCATCATCCTGCTCGACCTCGTGCTGGCCGGCGACAACGCCATCGTCATCGCCATGGCGGCCAGCCGGCTGCCCCGCGAATTGCAGAAGAAGGCGGTGTTCTGGGGCACCTTCGGTGCCGTCGCGGTCCGTTTCGCGCTGACCGCCGTGGTGGTCTACCTGTTGAAGCTGCCGGGACTGATGCTGGCTGGTGGCGTGCTGCTGTTGCCGATCGCCTGGAAGCTGTTGAATCACGGCGACGAGCACGGGCCGGACATCAAGGCCGGCAACACGTTCTGGAGCGCGCTGCGCACGATCATCGCCGCCGACGCCCTGATGGGCCTGGACAACGTGCTGGCGATCGCCGGCGCCTCGAAGGGGCATCTGCTACTGGTCATCCTGGGCCTGCTGATCAGCGTGCCGCTGGTGGTGTGGGGCTCGACCCTGATCCTGAAGCTGATCGACCGCTTCCCCGTCATCATGTACATCGGCGCCGCCGCGATCGCGATCACCGCCGGGCGCATGATCGCCCACGACCATCTGCTCAGCGGCTGGTTCGACGCGCGCCCCTGGGCTGCGTATGGCCTCGATGCCCTGGCCATACTGGTGATCTGCGGCGGCGGCTGGCTGGTGCAGCGGCGCCGGCAGCGCCTGAAGCTCTCCTCCGGCTGAAACATCGCCGGGCGCATCGACGCCACGGGCCATGGCCATCCCCGCCGAAGGCCGTCGAGCCGCGCTCAATACATCATCGGCACCCTGACCGTCACGGTGGCATCGGGCGTATCGCGGGTGACGCCGACGCCGAGCGTGAAGTTCATGCTGCGCTTGTCGCTGAAGCGATAGGAGCCGCCAAGCAGCAAGGTACCCAGCACGCTCTTGGCCGAGCCGGCTACGGTCTTGCCGTTCTGCTTGGTGATGCCGATGAAGCTCTGGTCGTAGCCGATGCTGATCGACGCCTTGTCGTTCAGCGCCAGGCCCATGCCGATGCTGACATCGACAATATCCCCCACCCGCACCGTGCCCAGCGGCTCCTTGCCGCCGAGCAGCACGGTGCGGCTGACGTTGTGACGCGGGAAATTGTGCAGGTAACTGAGGTTGCCGAAGAACACCACCGGGTCGGACGGGTACAACCAGGTCACGCCGGGCTGCAATGCATAGAACCCCGAACCGGTCGGCAACTGCAGCGGCAAACCGGTGCCGGTGGCGTTTTGCACGCAGCGCTGGACGCAATCGGTGGTGACTTCGAACGGATCCCTGCCAGTGCGCGACTTGAAGCGCAGCCAGCCGACGTAGTAAGGCCGGTCCGCGCCGCCGTCGTTGAGCTGATAACGGGCGGTGGCCTCGATGTCGCCGATGCCGTGGCCGCTGGAAGTGAACACCTTGTCGGTGGCGCTGCCGGTGAAGATCTCGCGGCTGATCGTATCGGTGTGGCCGTAGACATACGGTACCCGCAGTTCCATTTCCAGCCGGTTGCTGAGTCCGTAACGCAGCGCAACCGCGCCGGTCTGCGTGGTCGTCTTGACCTGGCGCGCGTCGATCAGGCCGATCAGGATCGCCGGGATCACCGTGTAGCCGATCAGCGCGACCCGATCCGCCGACGAGTAGCCGAACTGATAGGACGGCTCCACCACCAGCTTGCCGCGCGGGGTGAGTACGCCCGGCTGGTTGAAGATCGGCGCCACGGCCGGCGGTCGCTCATCGCGCTCGGGCGCCTGCCCTACCGTGCGGTCCGGTGTCTGTCCGGACGGTACGACCTCAGCGGAGGCTTCACCCGCCGGCATCGGCAGCGCGCTGGCGCCCGGACCACCTGCGCGAATGTTGCCGGCCCTTTGCTGCTCGAGCGTGTCGAGCCCGACCGCCCGCCGCAAGGCGCGGTAATCTGCCTGCTGCGACGCAAGCTCGCGCTTCATGGCTGCGATCTGCGCGTCCTGGGCAGCCAGTTCGGCACGCATCGCAGCGATGCGCGCATCCTGTTCGCGTATGCTCTGGCGAATCACCGCCGACAGCTCGCTCGAACCTGTCGGCGGCAGCACCTCGGGCGACGGCGGATCCTGCGCGCTGGCCACTCCGCCGAGCAGCAACAACCCCGCGCAGCCGGTCGAGCATCTGCTTCGCCATGATTTGCGCGACATCGCGTTTTCCCCGCTGATCGGATGGCGCCCTGTGGTGGCGCAGGTTTGGCTACGTCATGTCAAAGTCAGTGTCCGAGCGAGCCGATCAGGCCGGCCTGCAGACTCTGCTGCAGGTTCAGACTGCGAAAGGCAACTTGGCTGTTCACTGCGGCATGGATCGTGGTCAGGCTGCGGATGTCCTGGTTGTCGAGGCTGTTCTGGATCACCGTCGCCGCGGTCACCTGGTTGAACGCGGACGCATCGACGCTGTTGCCCGCGCCGTTGCGGATCACCTCGACCGTACCCGTGGTGGCGGCCAGGGCCGCGGCCTGGTCGGGCGTCATCCGGCCGACGTCCGGTACCTGCGCGCTGCTGCTGGCGACCAGATGGCCGTTGATGTAGACGGCGCGCTCGATGCCGAAGGAGGCCAGCAACCCGTGGCCGAAGTCGAACCCGCCGCGGACTGCTTCGAGGCGATGTTCGCTCACAGCAGCCGGCCAGTGCGCCAGCACCATCGACGGCTCCTGCGCATGGGCAAGGCTGGCCATCGCCGGCAGCGAAGCCAGTGCGAGGTAACGAAGGAACCGGGTCGAGGCAGGATTCATCACGGCACTCAGATGTCCCCCGGACCGCGCTTGGGCAGCGTGATGTTGCCCAGGCCGGTACGATCGATGGCGGAATGGATGGGTGCCATCGGCGCAGCGCGCCAGTCGTCGCGGCTGTTGAATATCGCCAGGGCACGCCGGTTGTGGATCACGAACACCAGGCGGTTCTTCCACGCCGCCTCGAACTGCTCGCGCGGAATCGAACGCGTGCCGCGGGCAGGGTCGCCCACCAGCACGCGCCCGGCGCGCATGCCCTTGATCACCACGAAATGGTGGTAGCCCCTCTCGTCGATCAGCACGATCGCGGGCAGCCCTTCTTCCTGCAGCTTGTCCAGCGACACCTGGAAGCCGTCGGCCTCGAAACCGTTGGCCTGCAGGAAGCGCTTGATGTCGAGCAGCGAGAATCCTTCCCGGTTGATCTTCGGCTGGTTGCCGTGCGCATACATCTGCGCGAACGCCTGCTGCTCGTCCACCGGGTAGCCGTACTGGTAGGTGAGCAGAGTCGCCACGGCGGCCGAGCCGCAGCTGAAATCGTATTTCTGGCGAATGGTGTTGCGGTAGCGGATTTCCTTCAGGCTGGTGAGGTGCAGGCCGTAGCTACCGCCCTGCACGCCAGGCAACGCGACCGACGAGGCCGCCAGCGGCGCCGAGGCCAGCATACCGGCGACGAATGCCGGAACCAGCCAGCACGCGCAGCGCAACCGACCCGTCATGGCTGGAACTGCACGTTGAGAATGGTCGCGTTCTGGATCAGCACCCCGTTGCCGGTGTTCTGGATCACCATCGGCACGCCGGCGGCACCGTTGAAGGCGCCGTTGCCGATCACGTTCGAGCCGGTCACCACATGGTCGACGGTATTGTCCGCCACCGTGCCGTTCAGGGTGATGGTTTCGCTGACCTCGCTGCCGCCGCTGGACATCGCCAGGGTCCGGTTGTCCGCGCTGCGGCCCCACCCGTCGAGCCAGACGGGCTTGGCGGAAGGCGTCGCCGCGACAGCGGCCGGGGCCGGGACGCCGGGCTGCGTCGCCACGGCATTCCACGTCATCGCGCCAAACAGCAACATCGTGGACCACGACACGGAGCTGACTGTTCGCATGGTGCTTCTCCTGTCTCCATGACGACCGCGTGCAACAGGGCAACTCCGGATGCCCTGTCCGTGAAGCGCGATGGAGCGCCGGGCGCCCCACCGCGCAAGGCTTCGGTCACGGGCCGACGTTGAGGTTGGACTGGACGTTCACGCTCTGCTGGATCAGCGAGCCGACGCCGCTGTTCTGCGCCATGACCGTGACGCCGGCGGCTGCCGCAGCTGCGCCGGACATGTTGTTGGACATGTCGAACGTGCCCGCATTCACCGAGTTCGATCCACCGGCGCCACCGGAACCACCCGCTCCGGCGAGACCTTCGCCGCCCGTAGCGGACGCACCGCTGCCGCCCGCGCCACCCATGCCTCCGGTACTGTCTGCCGCCCCGCTGGTGCCACCAGTGGACGATGACGCGCCGCTGCTCGCAGTAGCCGCACCACCTGTGCCAGCGCCACCCATGCCTCCGGTGCCGTTTGCCGCCCCGCTGGTTCCGCCAGCGGACGTCGATGCGCCGCTACTCGCCGTAGCCGCGCCAGCCGTGCCAGCGCCACCGGCCCAGCCACCGGCACCGCTCGTTGCCGTGCCGGAGCCTGCACCACTTTGACGGTTGCGTGCGTAGCCGGTGCCGCCACTGCTATCGCCACCAGTTGCCGCGGTCTGGGCGCCGGGGTCGCCGCTGGAGCTGTCCGATCCGCCTGCATGACCACTGCGGGCGCGGGCATTTCCACCGTCGCCACCAGCTGCCGCGCTCAGGGCGCCGGCATCACCACTGGAGCTGCCCGACCCGCCTGCATGGCCGCTGCGGGCGTAGGCATTTCCACCGTCGCCACCGGATCCGCCACGACCACCATGGGCATCGCCACCGTAGCCGTCGCCACCGGATCCGCCACGACCGCCGTTGGCATTACCCCAGTTGTTGGCGACATTGCCGATGTCATGTGCACGGATGTCGGTCACGGTGCCATCGAGGCGGCTGATCGCGACGGCCTTGCTGGAGTTGAACGAGGACGCGATCGAGGATGAGGCCGATCCGCCATTGTTGGCGGCCGCACTGCCCTGTCCGTCCGCATAGGCGTCGCCATTGTTGTTGCGCTGGCGTGAATGCGTGGAGCTGTCCGAATGTGTCGAGTTGTCAGTGGTCTGCACTGCAGAGGAGTGCCTCTGCGCAGAGGGTCCGGCTCCTCCGGTTTGTGTGTCGTTCGCCAGGGCAGGAAGGGTCAATCCCAAGCCAACGCATATCGCTGTCATCAAAAGAGTCTTTCGCATGTCTGTTCTCCGGAACGACGCGGTGACCCCCTGTTTTTTGCTCGCTTTGCAGCAAATATCCCCGAAGCAACTTTTGAGCCAGCGGGAAGATTTCATCCTCCCCGGTACGATCCCGTGCAAAATCAATCCACTGACCGATTAACCTGCCAGTGAACTGCAACCGGGTTCACCCCTCCAAGGCACGGCAACCGCATCGCTCCTGCAACAGCCATCGCCGCTGTCGGGCCGATACCCCGCATTCCAGCGCGCTTAGCTACATGAACGGACAGGAAACAAGGTGCTTAACAGCTGTAACAGGAGTGATACAGCACGAAGGTTCCGTGCGCGCCGAGGTCGAAACTGACCGTACCGCCAGTCAGTTTCGGTTCAAGCAACCTTCACCTCGCCGACACGAAAAGGGAGCCTCGCGGCTCCCCTTCGCATCGAAAAAATGTCTGTCTAGCGCTTGTCGATCGGCACGTAGGCCTGGTCTTCCGGACCGGTGTAGTTGGCGCTGGGGCGGATGATCTTGCCGTCCTGGCGCTGCTCGATCACGTGCGCGCTCCAGCCGGCCGTGCGCGAGATCACGAACAGCGGGGTGAACATCGCGGTGGGTACACCCATCATGTGATAGGCGCTGGCGGAGAACCAGTCGAGGTTGGGGAACATCTTCTTGACCTCGCCCATCACCTTCTCGATCCGCTCGGAGACGTCGAACAGGGTCGGGTTGCCGCCGTCGGTGCACAGCTTGCGCGAGACTTCCTTGATGATCTCGTTGCGCGGGTCGGACACGGTGTAGACCGGGTGGCCGAAGCCGATGATGATCTCCTTGCGCTCCACGCGGGCACGGATGTCGGCTTCCGCGTCGTTGGCAGTGCGGTAGCGCGCGATGATCTCCATCGCCACCTCGTTCGCGCCGCCGTGCTTCGGGCCTCGCAGCGCGCCGATCGCGCCGGTGATCGCCGAATACATGTCCGAACCGGTGCCGGCGATGACGCGCGCGCTGAACGTGCTGGCGTTGAACTCGTGCTCGGCGTACAGCACCAGCGACTTGTCCAGCGACTGCGCATGCAGGTCGCTCGGCTTCCTGCCGTGCAGCAGGTGCAGGAAATGCGCCGCGATCGAGTCGTCGTCGGTCTCGGTTTCGATGCGCTTGCCGTTGTGGCTGAAGTGGTACCAGTACAGCAGCATCGAGCCAAAGCTCGCCATCAGGCGGTCGGCGATGTCGCGCGCGCCGGTGACGTTGTGGTCGTCCTTCTCCGGCAGCACGGTGCCCAGCACCGAGCAGCCGGTGCGCAGCACGTCCATCGGGTGGGTGGCGGCCGGCAGCAGCTCCATCGCGGCCTTCACCGGCGCCGGCAGGCCGCGCAGGCGCTTCAGGCGGGCCTTGTAGTTCTGCAGCTCGGTCCAGTTCGGCAGCACGCCGTGCACCAGCAGGTAGGCCACCTCCTCGAAGCAGCCCTTGGCGGCCAGGTCGTGGATGTCGTAGCCGCGGTAGTGCAGGTCATTGCCGCTGCGGCCGACCGTGCACAGCGCGGTGTTGCCCGCGGCCACGCCGGACAGGGCGACGGACTTCTTGGCCTTGGGTAGGACTTGCTCGCTCATCAGGAAATCTCCAGGGTGCAGGTTGGTGCTCTTGATTCCTGTAGGAGCCCGCTCGCGGGCGATGCCTTGGACCGGGATTCGGGATTCGCAAAAGCCCGAAAGCATCGCCCGCGAGCGGGCTCCTACGACGACGATGACCAGGTGACGGTCAGCCTTTCTGCGAGAACAGCGTGTCGAGCTTGTCCTCATAGGCGTGGTAGCCGAGGAAGTCGTACAGCTCCTCGCGCGTCTGCAAGGTGTCGATGATGTGCTTCTGGGTGCCCTCGCGGCGCACGGTTTCGTAGAAGTGGAGCGCCGCCTTGTTCATCGCGCGATAGGCGCCACAGCAGTACAGCGCGATGTCCACGCCGGCCGTGCGCAACTCGTCGGTGGTGAAGAACGGGGTGGAGCCGAACTCGGTGAGGTTGGCCAGGATCGGTACCTTCACCGCCGCCTTGAACTTGCGGTAGTCGTCCAGCGTCTTCATCGCCTCGGGGAAGATCATGTCGGCGCCGGCCTCGACGTAGGCCGCCGCGCGCTCGATCGCCGCGTCGATGCCCTCCTTTGCCGCCGCATCCGTACGCGCCATGATCACGAAGCCGGGATCGGTGCGCGCATCCACTGCCGCCTTCACGCGATCGACCATCTCCTCCTTCGGCACCACCTCCTTGCCCGGGCGATGGCCGCAACGCTTCTGGCCGACCTGGTCCTCGATGTGCACCGCGGCCACGCCGACGTTGATGAAGGAGCGGATCGTGCGCGCGATGTTGAACGCCCCGCCCCAGCCGGTGTCGATGTCGACCAGCAGCGGCAGCTGCGTGGCGTCCACGATGCGCCGCGCGTCGGTGAGCACGTCTTCCATCGTGCTGATGCCAAGGTCCGGCATGCCCAGCGAATTGGCGGCCACGCCGCCACCGGACAGGTACAGCGCCTTGTAGCCGACCCGTTTGGCCATCAGGCCGGCGTAGGCGGTGATCGCGCCCATGACCTGCAGGGGTTGTTCGGCGGCGAGGGCTGCGCGAAAACGTGCGCCGGGAGATGCTGGCTGTGTCATGGGGCCTCCATCAAAGCGCCCATTTTAGCCTACGCCGGCCGCTGGCCGGGGTTGGACCTTTGGCCATGCGTGGCGGGACCTCCGCCGCGCCCTTTGGCGGGGCCCCGGCAAAACACAAATTCTTGCGTGACGAATCCGCCGCCACCCCGTACATTCAGCCGGATGAGCACATCGACTCCTCTCGCAAAACGCATCCTCTGGGGCCTGGTGATCGGCGTGGTTGCCGCCGTGGTCACGCTGGGCATCGGCCAGTGGCATCCCGCCACGCTGGCGCTGATGCAGAAAATCTCCGGCGCGGTGTTCGACCCGTTCGGCCAGATCTTCCTGCGCATGCTGTTCTTCGTGGTGATCCCGCTGGTGTTCACCTCGCTGGCTTCCGGCGTGACCCAGCTCGGCCGGCTGGACCGGCTCGGCCCGCT
Source organism: Rhodanobacter sp. (assembly GCA_024711345.1). Classification (GTDB taxonomy): domain Bacteria; phylum Pseudomonadota; class Gammaproteobacteria; order Xanthomonadales; family Rhodanobacteraceae; genus Rhodanobacter. The sequence continues at coordinate 128,255 of JANJTA010000035.1, forward strand.
GGCCGGCCGCACCTTCCTGTTGTTCTTCCTCAACATGGGCATCGCCGTGGCGATCGGCCTGGTGATGATGAACACGGTGCAGCCGGGCCACCACCTGGACGAGCAGGCGCGCAGCCAGCTGATGCAGGAGTACGGCGGCAGCGCGCAACAGACGATCGACAGGAAAGCGGCCCAGCCGGGCATGAGCCTCGCCACGCTGGTGGAGATGTTCATGCCGCGCAACCTGCTCGGCGCGGTGGCCGGCCCCAGCCGCGACGCGCTGGGCGACGTGCTGCCGCTGATCCTGTTCGCGATCCTGGTCGGCGCGGCCGCCACCCAGTTGCGCGAGAAGGAGCGCAGGCGGGTGCAGATGGCGCTCGACACCATCACCGACGTGATGACGAAGATCGTCGGTTTCGCGCTGCAGCTGGCGCCATACGCGGTGCCGGCGATGATCTACAGCGTGATCGTCAAGGTCGGTGTGGACGTGCTGCTGGCATTGTCGGTGTTCGTGGCCGGCTGCACCGTGGCGCTGGCACTGCACCTGTTCGGCACCATGTCGCTGTGGGTCCGCTACCTGGCCCGGCGTTCGCCCCTGGAATACTTCCGGCAGATCCGGCCGCTGCTGATCACCGCGTTCTCGACCAGTTCCAGCAGCGCCTGCCTGCCCGCCTCGCTGGCGGTGGCGCACGATGACCTGAAACTCGCGCCCAGCACCGCCGGCTTCGTGCTGCCGCTGGGTGCGACCATGAACATGAGCGGCACCGCCCTGTTCGAGGGCTGCGTGGTGCTGTTCGTGGCACAGGCGTTCGGCGTGGAACTCACCCTGAGCCACCAAGCCATTCTGATGCTGCTGTCGGTGCTCAGCGCGGTGGCCGTGGCCGGCATCCCCGGTGGCTCGCTGCCGATGATCGCCGGCCTGCTGGCGACGTTCAGCATCCCGCCCGAGGGCATCGGCATCATCATCGGCGTCGACCGCATCCTCGACATGATGCGCACCACGGTGAACGTGGGCAGCGACATCGTCACCGCCACGGTGGTCGACTACCAGTTGCGCGACCGCCTCGCGGCAGCGCCATAACCTCATCCACGCGCGACACGATGGACTGGCCGGGACCGGGATTGAAGTCGCCTCGTCCGGCCGCACCTCTGTAGGGCCTGTTCGATAGCTTCAGCCAATCGAACCCATGCCGACAATCAATTAGATTTATCTAATTAGAAGCCATAACATTCCTTCATCCTCCAACCACCACGGGAAGCAAGCAACGATGTCCCTGATCAATACCGAAGTGAAACCGTTCAAGGCCCAAGCCCTCAAGGGCGGCAACTTCATCGAAGTCACCGACGCCAACCTGAAGGGCAAGTGGTCGGTGGTGTTCTTCTACCCCGCCGACTTCACCTTCGTGTGCCCGACCGAGCTGGAAGACCTGGCCGACAATTACGCCGAATTCCAGAAGCTGGGCGTGGAGATCTACTCGGTGTCCACCGACACGCACTTCGCGCACAAGGCCTGGCACGACACTTCCGAGGCGGTGAAGAAGATCCAGTACACCATGGTCGGCGACCCGACCCACCAGCTCTCGCGCAACTTCGAGGTGCTGATCGAAGCCGATGGCATCGCCGATCGCGGCACCTTCGTGATCGACCCGGCGGGCAAGATCCAGATCGTCGAGATCACCGCCGGCGGCATCGGCCGCGACGCCAAGGAACTGCTGCGCAAGGTCAAGGCCGCGCAGTACGTCGCCAGCCACCCGGGTGAAGTGTGCCCGGCCAAGTGGAAGGAAGGCGAGAAGACCCTGGCTCCGTCGCTGGACCTGGTCGGCAAGATCTAAGCGTCACCGCGCCCAGGCGCCGCGGGCCCGGAGTTCTCCCGGGCCCGCCCCACCGCAACACGACTGCGAAGCAACGCCCGGCCTGCCGGGTGCTGGCCGCACTCACCCTGAAGAAACCCACGGAGTTGCCATGTTGGATGCCAATCTCTCTACCCAGTTGAAGGCCTATCTGGAAAAGGTCACGCAGCCGATCGAGATCGTTGCGTCCCTTGACGGCAGCGCCAAGTCCGCCGAACTGAACGAGCTGCTCGAGCAGATCGCCTCGCTGTCCGACCGCATCAGCCTGGTGCGTCGCGACGATGACGCACGCAAGCCCTCGTTCGCCATCAACCGTGTCGGCAGCGACATCGGCGTGCGCTTCGCCGGCATTCCGCTGGGCCATGAATTCACCTCGCTCGTGCTCGCCCTGCTGCAGGTCGGCGGCCATCCGTCCAAGGCCGCGGCGGAGGTGATCGAGCAGGTACGCAAGCTCGACGGCGATTACAAGTTCGAGACCTATTTCTCGCTGTCCTGCCAGAACTGCCCGGACGTGGTGCAGGCGCTGAACCTGATGAGCGTGCTCAACCCGAAGATCCGGCACGTGGCCATTGACGGCGCGCTGTACCAGGACGAGGTCGAAGCACGCCAGGTGATGTCGGTGCCTACCGTCTACCTCAACGGCGAGGTGTTCGACCAGGGCCGCATGAGCCTGGAGCAGATCCTGGCGAAACTCGACACCGGCGCCAGCGCCCGCGAGGCCGAGAAGATCAAGGCCAAGGATGCGTTCGACGTGCTCGTCGTCGGCGGCGGCCCGGCCGGTGCCGCGGCGGCAATCTATGCCTCACGCAAGGGCATCCGTACCGGCGTGGCGGCCGAGCGCTTCGGCGGCCAGGTGCTGGACACCATGGCGATCGAGAACTTCATCTCCGTGCCGTACACCGAGGGCCCGAAGCTGGCCGCGGCGTTGGAGCAGCACGTGCGGGATTACGACGTCGACGTGATGAACCTGCAGCGCGCCGAGACACTGGTGCCGGCCAGCGACGCCACCGGCGGCCTGGTCGAGATCAGGCTGGCCAGCGGCGCCACGCTGAAGTCGAAGACGGTGATTCTTGCCACCGGCGCGCGCTGGCGGCAGATGGGGGTGCCCGGTGAGGACGACTACCGCAACAAGGGCGTGGCCTACTGCCCGCACTGCGACGGCCCGCTGTTCAAGGGCAAGCGCGTGGCGGTGATCGGCGGCGGCAACTCCGGCGTCGAGGCGGCGATCGACCTGGCCGGCATCGTGGCCCACGTCACCCTGCTCGAGTTCGACGGCAAGCTGCGCGCGGACGAGGTGCTGCAGCGCAAGCTGCGCAGCCTGCCCAACGTCGACGTCATCGTCAGCGCGCAGAGCACCGAGGTGCTGGGTGACGGGCAGAAGGTCACCGGCCTGGTCTACAAGGACCGCACCGATGGCCTGATGCACAGCCTCACGCTGGAAGGCATCTTCGTGCAGATCGGCTTGCTGCCGAACACCGAGTGGCTCAAGGGCACGCTGGAACTGTCGCCACGCGGCGAGATCGTGATCGACGCGCGCGGCCAGACCTCGCTGCCCGGCGTGTTCGCCGCCGGCGACGCCACCACCGTGCCGTACAAGCAGATCGTGATCGCGATGGGCGCCGGTTCCACCGCCGCGCTGAGCGCGTTCGACCACCTGATCCGCACCTCGGCGCCGGTGGCCGAAACCGCCGCGGCCTGACCTGCTTCAAACCCCTCTCCCTGCGACGACTGAAAGGAGTCCCCGTGCGGGTGAGAGGGGTTGGGGCGAGGGTGCGTTCAGCGCGAAACATTACGCTTCCCCCGAACCCTCCCCCCCCTTTCCCAAAGGCAATGGGGGAGTCAGGCCTCCGGCCCCCGCTCCAGCGCGCGACGGATGTCGTCCAGCGCCCCCGGATCGTCCAGCGTGGACAGATCGCCCGGGTCGCGGTGCTCCGCCAGCGCCTGCAGCGAACGCCGCAGCAGCTTGCCGGAACGGGTCTTGGGCAGCGCATTCACCACGTAGACGCGTGACGGTTTCGCCACCCCGCCAAGCTGGTCGACCACGCGCTGCTGCATCGCCTTCGCCACGGCCCCGGCGCCGTCGCCGGCGTCCTGCTTGAGCGTGGCGAACACGATCGGCACCTGTCCCTTCAGCTCGTCCTTCACGCCGATCACCGCCGCCTCGGCCACCGCCGGGTGGCTGGCCACGGACTCCTCGATCTCGCGCGTGCCGAGGCGGTGCCCGGCCACGTTGATCACGTCGTCGGTGCGGCCGAGCACGAAGGTGTAGCCGTCCTCGTCGCGCACCGCCCAGTCCAGCGAGCTGTACAGCAGCTCCTTGAAGTGGCTGAAGTAGCTGTGCACGTAGCGATCGTCGTCGCGCCACACGGTGGTCAGGCAGCCCGGCGGCAGCGGCGGCTGGAACACCAGCACGCCCTTGCTGCCGGCGGCGACTTCCTTGCCGGTGTTCTCGTCGATCACCTTCATCCGGTAGCCCGGCGCCGGCAGGCCGGGCGAGCCGAACTTCACCGGCTTCAATTCCAGCCCCGGCATCAACGTGACCGCCGGCCAGCCGGTCTCGGTCTGCCAGTAGTTGTCGATCACCGGCACGCCGAGCGCGCCGGTGATCCAGTGCGCGGTCGGCTCGTCCAGCGGCTCGCCGGCCAGGAACAGCCACTTCAGCTTCGACAGGTCGTACTTCTTCAGCCAGCTCTCGTCCTGCTTCTTCAGCACGCGGATCGCGGTGGGCGAGGAAAACATCGTGCGCACGCCGTACTGCTCGCACAGCCGCCACCAGATGCCTGCATCCGGCCGCGTCGGCAGCCCCTCGTACAGCAAACTGGTGGCGCCGCCGATCAGCGGACCATAGACGTTGTACGAATGACCGACCGCCCAGCCCACGTCCGAGGTGGCGAACATCACCTGCCCCGGTGCGATGTCGAACACGGTGCGGATCGACAGCGCCATCGCCACCGCGTAGCCGCCCACGTCGCGCTGCACGCCTTTCGGCTTGCCGGTGGTGCCCGAGGTGTACAGCAGGTAGCTCGGCTCGTTCGATTCCAGCCATGCCACCGGCACGTCCGCGCCCTCGTGGCGCGCCCGCAGCTCGGCGTAGTCGAGGTCGCGCCCGGCCACCCGGGTCATCTGCGGATCGAGCTTGCGGTCCACGATCAGCACGTGCGGCGGCGGTGCGGAGGACTCGTTCAGCGCGGCATCGACCAGCGGCTTGTACGGAATCACGTTGCCCGCGCGCATGCCTGCATCAGCGCAGACCAGCAGCTTGGGCTGCGCGTCGTCGATGCGCAGCGCCAGGTTGTGTGCGGCAAAACCGCCGAACACCACCGAGTGGATCGCGCCGATGCGTGCGCACGCCAGCATGGCGAACACCGCCTCGGCGATGTTCGGCAGGTAGATCACCACGCGATCGCCCTTGCCCACGCCCAGCGACTCAAGCACCGCGGCGAACGCGTTCACCTCGCGATGCAGCTGGCGATAGGTGAACTCGCGGGTGATGCCGGTTTCGCTGGAGACCGCTACCAGCGCCAGCTGCTCCGCGCGTTCGGCCAGGTGCCGGTCCACCCCGTTGTAGCAGAGGTTGGTGGTGCCGCCGACGAACCAGCGCCGGAACGGCGGATTCGACTGGTCGAGAATCTGCTGCGGCGGCGTATGCCAGTGGATCCGCCGCGCCTGCTCGGCCCAGAACCGCTCCGGCTCGTCGACCGACTGCCGGTAGAAATCCTCGTAACGCATGGGCGGGCTCCGGGGCTTCGTTGCTGCAAGCCTAGAACACGCCGCCGGCGGCATCATCGCGACGATGGTCGTAGTCGCCGGCAGTCGGAGCAGCCCAGGCAGAAAGCAAGAGGACGGCCCATGGCCGCCCTCTTTCGCCTGCGATGAACCGGGCGCTTACTTCCTGGCGAACAGATGCTCGACGCCGGCGCGCTCCTCGCGCAGTTCCTTGTCGGTGGCGTCCATCCGGGCGCGCGAGAACGCATTGATCTCCAGGCCCTGCACGATGGCGTACTTGCCGTCCTTCACGGTCACCGGGTAGCCGTAGATCACGCCCGGGGCGATGCCGTAGGAACCGTCCGAGGGGATGCCCATCGAGACCCAGTCGCCCTCTGCCGTGTCCAGCGCCCAGGTACGCATGTGGTCGATCGCGGCCGACGCGGCCGACGCGGCCGAGGAAGCCCCGCGCGCCTTGATGATCGCTGCGCCACGCTGCTGCACGGTCGGGATGAACTCGCTCTCGTACCAGGCCTGGTCGACCAGCGACAGCGCGGCCTTGCCGTCGACGGTGGCGTGGTGCAGGTCGGGGTACTGGGTGGAGCTGTGGTTGCCCCAGATGGTCATCTTCTTCACGTCGGTGTTGTGCTTGCCGGTCTTCTCGGCGAGCTGGCTCTTGGCGCGGTTGTGGTCGAGGCGGACCATCGCGGTGAAGCACTTCGGATCCAGGTCCGGCGCGTTCTGCTGGGCGATCAGCGCATTGGTGTTGGCCGGGTTGCCGACCACCAGCACCCGCACGTCGCGCTTCGCGTGCGCGTTCAGTGCCTTGCCCTGCGGGCCGAAGATCGCGCCGTTCGCCTCCAGCAGATCCTTGCGCTCCATGCCGGGGCCGCGCGGGCGGGCGCCGACCAGCAGCGCGTAGTCGACGTCCTTGAAGGCGACGTTGGCGTCGTCGGTGGCGACCACGCCGGCCAGGGTCGGGAACGCGCAGTCGTTGAGTTCCATCACCACGCCCTGCAAGGCAGGCAGCGCCGGGGTGATTTCCAGCAGGTGCAGGATCACCGGCTGGTCGGGACCGAGCATGTCGCCGGCGGCGATGCGGAACAGCAGGGCGTAGCCGATCTGGCCGGCGGCGCCGGTGACGGCAACTCGAACGGGGGCTTTCATGGTGATTCTCCGGGATTGGGAATACGGGATTCGGGATTCGGTTGAAGAACCCTTGGCTTCAGGCAAGTTCAGCGAAGAACTGCTGGATACGTTGCAGGCCCGGCTGCAACTGCGCCGCCGGGCAGGTGTAGGAAATGCGCATCGCGCGCGGCTCACCGAAGGCGGAGCCCGGCACACAGGCGACGCCCTTGGCTTCCAGCAGCGCGGCGCAGAACTCCACGTCGTTGTTGATCTTCGTGCCGCCATGACTCTTGCCGAACGCCGAGGAGATGTCGGGGAACGCGTAGAACGCGCCCTGCGGCCGCGGGCAGACCACCCCGGGGATCGCGCTGAGTGCGGCGAACACGGTGTCGCGCCGGTCGGCGAATTCGGCGCACTTCGCCCGCGGCACGTCCTGCGGACCGGAAAGCGCCGCCACTGCCGCGGCGGTAACCACTTCCGGCAGGCTGGTGATGTGGTTGGAATTGAGCGTGGTGACCGCCTTGGCCACCACCTCGGGGCCGGCCAGCAGCCCCACGCGCCAGCCCGGCATGCCATAGGTCTTGGACACCGAGTCGACGAAGATCACCCGGTCGCGCAACTCGGGCCTGGCGAACACGAAGTTGTGGTAGCCGACCTCGTCGAACACCATCGAATTGTAGATGTCGTCGGTGATCACCCAGGTGTCGGGGTGTTTCGCCAGCACGTCGGCCAGCGCGGCGATCTCGCCGGCGGTATAGACCATGCCGGTGGGGTTGGAGGGGTTGTTGAACAGGAACACCTTCGGCTTGCGCGCCAAGGCGGCGTCGAGCTGGGTCGGGGTGAGCTTGTAGTTCTGTTCGGGCCCGCAGTGCAGCACGTTGGCCTTCGCGCCGACGATGTCGGCGATGTCGCGGTAGGTGGTCCAGTACGGCGCGGCGAAGCAGATCTCGTCGCCCTCGTCCAGCAACGCCTCGGCCAGGTTGTACAGCACCTGCTTGGCGCCGATGCCGATCGACAGGTGCATCCGCGTGTAGCCACTGAAGCCGAGCGCCTCGATGTGCTTCAGGAATGCGTCCAGCAGCGCGTCGGCGCCGCGGTTGCTGCCGTACTGGCCGGAGTCGCGCGACAGCGACTCGCGCGCGGCGGCATACACGTGCTCGCCCGGCAGGAAGTTCGGTACGCCGATGGAGAAGCTGATGATGTCGCGGCCGGCAGCCTTGAGCTGCTTCGCCTTCTCGGCAATCACCATGATCGCGCTGGGTTTGGCGCGGCCGACACGCTGGGCGAGCTGGGGCATGGAATTCTCACGCGGGGAGGAAGCAAAGGCGCGCATTTTATCACGCTGCCCGAACCGGGGCGGCTGCGTGCGTGCCGGGAGTACGCGGCCACCGCATGACGGACCCCGGATACCGGGACCTCAACCCGTGAAGGAGACCGGCATGCCTGGCTTCAGGTGGCCGCGATCGGACGGGTCGCCGCCCCGCGCTACCGCAATCGGCAAACCGGCAGCGCTTGTCGCCAGCATCGGCCTCACTGCATGGCGACGGATAGGGGGGTTGCCACAGGCACTCCGGGACGACAATGCCGCGTGCAGAGCCGCCCGGACCAGCCATAAAAAAACCGCCGGCGAATGGCCGGCGGTTTCTTTCCGGGCACAAAGGCGCTCGCTCAGCCGCGTCGGTCGAGCACCGCGTTCCACTCCGCCACGCGGTCGGCCTGCGCCGCCAGCAGCGCATCGACGTCGCCTTCCACGCTGACCTTCTCGATCGTGTCGCCCTGGCGGATCGCGTTGACCACGTCCATGTCGGCCGCGTCGACCACCTCGCCGAACACGCTGTGCTTGCCGTCCAGCCATGGCGTCGGGCCATGGGTGATGAAGAACTGGCTGCCGTTGGTGCGCGGCCCGGCATTCGCCATCGACAGCACGCCCGGCTTGTCGTGGCGCAGCGACGGGTTGAATTCGTCCTCGAACTTGTAGCCCGGGCCGCCGCGGCCGCTGCCCTCGGGACAGCCGCCCTGGATCATGAAATCGGCGATCACGCGGTGGAACGACAGGCCGTCGTAGTAGCCGCGGCGGGCCAGGTTGACGAAGCTGGCGACAGTGACCGGCGCCTTGTCTTCGTGCAGGCGCAGATGGATCGGGCCGCGGTTGGTGGTGAAGGTGACGTGGATGGTCATCGCGAATCCTTGGGTGTGAAGACGGCGGTACGCCGGGCACCGGCGTGCGAGCGGTCAAGGATAACCCAGCGCCATCTACAGACCCAGCGTGCCACGTTCCAGCGGAGCGGGGCCGCGCGGCCGCGCGGCCGGCACCGGCGCATCGAGCGGCCACGCGGCGCCTTCGTACAGATGCGCCCACAAGCGGTCCAGCGCCGCGTAGCCATACGGCAGCAGCGGCACGTAGCGCTCGCCGAAGCCCGGCAGCGCCAGGAACGCGTCGAAGTGCTGCGCGTGCGGCACCTTCCAGTAGATCGGCCGACGCCCTTCGTCGCGCAGCCATGCCACGTAGGGCTCGGAGCTGAACGCGGTGGGCAGCAGGCCATCGCCGGCGCCGTGCAGCACCCACAGCGGCAGATCCTTGCGCGGCAGCCGCGCCGCGGTAGCCGCGACCGAGGCATGCAGCATCTGCGCTTCGTGGTCGTCGCCGGTCCACAGCGCGCGCAGGCATTCGCTGCCAACCAGGGTGGGGTCGGCCGAGACGTTCATGCCGCCGAACAGGCCGATGCCATTGCCCGGCGGAATGCCCGAACCGTCCGCCCACCAGGCGGCACGCGTCATCGGATCGGCCACGCCGGGCAAGCCGCCCGCGCCGATCGCCGCGTAATGGAAGCCGCATGGCATGTCGGTGGCGCCGCGGCGCAGGTAGGCCGAGGCGTAGCCGGCGGCGATCGCCCGCCACAGGTCGAAGGCGGTCGAGCTGGCCGCCGTCTGCATCGCCTCGTCGGTCCAGCCGTGTGCGTGCAGGTATTGCCGCGCCTGTTCCGCCTGCGCGGCCACGCTGTTGCCGCCGAGCTTGCCCTGCGCGCGCAGGCTGGCGCAGCGGATCGGCCAGGCCGGCAACGGCACGCCGCGCGGCCCGCGCGCCAACGGCACCGGGGCAAACTGCTCCGCGCTCAGCGCGCACGGCAGCCACACCGCCGCCTCGGTGGCGTAGTCGTACAGCGCGCGGCCGTGGTCCTGCACGTGCACGTTCGGTTCCAGCGCCACCACGCCGGCGAAGAAGCGTTCCTGGTCCAGCCCCGCCGCCTGCAGCACGGCGCCGCCGCCGTTGGAGATGCCCACGGCAATGATCTTCGTGTTCTGCGGCGTGAACGGCGCCTCGCCGGGAAACGCGCGGTCGAGCATGGCCAGGCCGAACTGCGCCGCCTGGATCACGTGCCGGCCCCAGTCGCCTTCCGGGTTGTCGCCCGAGTGTGCGTGCTTGATCGCGATGCCGGCGGAGGGCGGTGCCGGCGGCGGCTGGAATTCCAGTTCCGCCTCGCCACGTTTCGCGCGACCGCCGTCCAGCGCGACGCCGCTGTCGTCGGCGTAGTCGAAGTAGCCGGCGCCGGTGCCCTTGTCGGTATAGGCCACCGCGCAGCCGTGCGGCAAACCCCAGGCGCCGGCCAGCGCGATCGCGCCATAGATGCCGCGCGAGCCGGACGAAGCGGTCACCACCAGGCAGCGCTTGCCGCGGTCGAAGCCGTCCGGCAACTGCAGCAGCACGCGATGCGGCGAGCGCGCGCCGGGGATACGCGCGAAGGCCTGGTATTCACGCCCCGGCACGTCCGGCACGCCGCCGTACACGCGGCCGTAACCGCCCAGCGGGCCGAGGTCGGCAATGCCCTTCCAACTGGTCTGGATCGCGCGCCGGCGCAGCGCTTCCGCGGCGGGATGCAGCGGGTTGGCGAACGGCAACGGCGGCGCGGCCAGCCCCGCCAGGCCCAGGCCCGCGCTCAACAGATCGTCGTGGCCGCGGTGTTCGGTCACCCGCACCTGGCCGTAATCGACTTCATGCATGGCCGATACCTCCCTCGTCCCGTGGCTGGCACAGGCCGACAGCATGACGGATGCCAGCGCGGACAAGAACAGCCGGGGCGAACGACGGGCGAGAGTCTGCATGCGGCCACCATAGCAAGCGCGGCGGCGCTCGCCATCGTACGAAAGTCCATGCGGGGAACTCGACGCGGCGCGCGCCGCCCGCTAACTTCGGGATCATGACCAGCCTGCTGATTGCCGACGACCACCCGCTGTTCCGCGCCGCACTGCGGCTGGCGGCGAGCGCGAACCTCGGCGACTGCAGCGTGCGCGAAGCGGCCGACCTGCCCGACGCGCTCGCCGCACTGGCGGCCGAGCCGGACACCGACCTGGTCCTGCTCGACCTGCACATGCCCGGCAGCCAGGGCCTGTCCGGGCTGGCCGCGCTGCGCGGCCAGCACCCCGGCGTGGCCGTGCTGGTGGTGTCCGCCCATGACGACCCGCGCATCGTGCGCCGCGTGCTCGACCATGGCGCCGCCGGCTTCATCCCCAAGAGCGCCAGCCCCGCCGAGATCGGCGCGGCGATCCGCAGCGTGCTCGACTGCGGCAGCTGGCTGCCGCCCGCACTGGCCGAGGCCGTCGCCGCCCTGCCCGTCGACCCGGCCGACACCGACCTCGCCAGCCGCCTCGCCCGCCTCACCGAACAGCAATCCCGCGTGCTCGCCCTGCTTGCCGAGGGGCTGCTCAACAAGCAGATCGCCGACCGCCTGGGCATCCAGGAACGCACGGTGAAAGCCCATGTCACGGCGATCTTCGAAAAGCTCAAGGTGCGAAACAGAACGCAGGCGGGGATGGTGCTGCGGGCGCTGGAGCTCGGGGAGCCGGCCAGAACAGGTTGAGCTTCCGACCGCATCGAATTCAACCGCCGCACGCCAGCCGGTCCTCCAGACGGGCAGTCCGCACGCCCCGGGATATCCAGCCGACTTGTTGATGCGGATCAACTAAGCGCCGGGAGGGCTGCGCGATCATCCTGCGGCATGTGGCGGACGCCGCCCCCCGCGAGCGGTTGTCGACCATGCTGCCGGCCGGCCCTGGAGGGGCGATCTGTCCCGGCATGACATCCACCGATGCCACTCCATTTCACGCGGGGCCGTCGCGCAAGCGAGCAAGGAGGTTTCTCCATGTACTCGAAAGCGGTCGCATCCCTGATTGCCCTTGCTTGCTGTGCGCCAGGCGCGGCCTGGTCGCAGTCGGCCTTGATGAAACAAGCACAGGGGCTGTTCAAGCCGATACCCGCCAGTGCGCCATCGCTGCCGGGCAATAGTTCGACACCTGCCAGGCTGGCCCTGGGCAAGATGCTCTACTTCGAGCCCCGACTCTCCGAAAGCCACACCATCAGCTGCAATTCCTGCCACATGGTCGGCATGGGTGGCGTCGACCTGCAGGAAACGTCGCTGGGCCATCGCTGGCAGCGTGGCGGGCGCAACGCGCCGACCGTCTACAACGCCGTGTTCGATATCGCCCAATTCTGGGATGGCAGGGCGAAGGATCTCGAACAACAGGCCGGCGGACCGCTGGTCAACCCGGTCGAAATGGGCACCACGGAAACCCATGTGGTCGAGCAACTCAAGGGCATTCCAGGCTATGCCACCGCATTTGCCAAGGCCTATCCCGGCGCATCCGACCCGATCACGCTCGACAACGTTCGCAAGGCCATCGCGGTGTTCGAGGCGACCTTGATCACGCCCGATGCGCCGTTCGACCACTATCTCGCGGGCGACGACAAGGCGCTCGATGCCGCTCAGCAAGAGGGACTGGCGCTGTTCATCAGCAAGGGCTGCGCCGCCTGCCATAACGGCGTCAACATCGGCGGCGGCATGTATGCCCCGTTCGGAGTCGTCGAGCGCCCCGGCGCCGAGATTCTGCCGCCGGGCGACAAGGGACGTTTCGCCGTGACCAAGACCGTCAGTGACGAGTACGTATTCCGGGTGCCCTCGCTGCGCAACATCACCCTTACCGCCCCCTATTTCCACACCGGCAAGGTCTGGGACCTGCGGCAGGCGATCGCGATCATGGGCAGCAGTCAGCTTGGCGCCACGCTGACCGACGACGAGGTCGGAAAGATCCAGACGTTCCTCGGCGCACTGACCGGCCAGCAGCCTGTTGTCACGCTGCCGGTCCTGCCGCCGAGCGTGGCAACGACTCCGCGACCGAAGCCATAGGCGTCGGACGTCCGGGCCAGCGGCGGACGGGCCGGGAGCCGCGACGATGGGCCCGGCAGCCCGATCATGCCCGGCAGGCACGCGACCACCCTGCCTGGGGCATGGCGTCCGTCTGTCACGACCGCGGCATGCCGACCGCCACGCGCTGCAGCACCTGCCGCAGCGCCAGCGGCTTGAGCGGCTTGTAGAGCACGCCGATGCCGATCTCCAGCAAGCGCTGGCGCAGCTCGCCATCGCGGTCGGCGGTGAGCATCACGGTCGGCACGTCGGCGTGGCGCGCACGCAGCAGTTCCCATGCCTCCAGCCCGGTGCGCCCGCCGTCCAGGTGGAAGTCGAGGATGTGCAGGTCCGGTCGCCACGGCGCCGCCAGCGCCTCGGCGGAATTTCGTGCCGCGTGCACGTGCCAGCCCCAGCTGCTCAGCAGGTTGCCGAGCGCGGCGAGCGCGGCCGGTTCATTGTCGAGCACCAGCGCGCGGCCGACCGGCAACGCACGCGGCGTATCGGCGGGTGGCGGCAAGCGGATGGCGGCGCGCGCCAGCGGCACGTCGAGATGGAACACGCTGCCGCGGCCGGGCCAGGAGCGCAGGCCGAGCGGATGATCGAGCAGGTCGGCCATGCGCTGCGCGATCGACAGTCCCAGCCCCAGCCCCTGCCCGCCCGCGGCGCTGCCGCGGCGGAACTCCTGGAAGATCAGCTGGCGTTCCTCCGGGGCAATGCCCGGGCCGCTGTCCCACACTTCCACGCGCAGGCGATCGCCTTGCCGGCGCACGCCGAGCAGCACGCGGCCGTGCTCGGCGTAGCGCAGGGCGTTGGAGAGAAAGTTCTGCAGCACCCGGCGCAGCAACTGCGGGTCGGAGTGCGCCCAGGCGCGGGTGGCAACCATCTCGAAACGCACCCCGCGGTCGAGCGCGATGGCGCGGAACTCGGCGGCCAGCGGGTCGAGCACCTCGGCCAGCGCGAACGCGCGCGGCTGCGGATGCAGCCGCCCGCCTTCGAGCCGGGCCACGTCGAGCAGCCCGCTGAGCAGGCCTTCGGTGGCGGCCAGCGCACCGTTGAGATGGCGCGCATTGGCAGGGTCGCCGCCGCGCTCGGTCAGCGCATGGGCGAACAGCTGCGCCGCGTGCAGCGGCTGCATCAGGTCGTGCGTCACCGCGGCGAGAAAGCGGCTCTTGGCCTCATTCGCCGCCTGCGCCTCGGCCGAGGCCGCGGCCAGCTCGCGAGTACGTTCCTCCACGCGCAGTTCCAGCGTCTCGTTGATGCGCTTCAGCGCCGCCTCGGCCTGGCGGAAGGCGGTGACGTCGGTGAAGGTGGCCACGAAGCCGCCGCCGGGCATCGGGTTGCCGCGAATCTCGACGATGGTGCCGTCGGGGAAGCGCCGCTCGGAGAGATGCCGGGTGCCCTCGCGCATGTGCGCCAGCCGGCGTTGCACGCGCGCCTCCACCTCGCCCGGGCCGAGTAGGCCGAGGCCGATGTTGTGGCGGGTCAGCTCGGCGACCGGGCGGCCCACCTGCAACAGCTGCGGCGGATAGTCGAACAAGCGCGCATACGGCGTGTTCCAGGCCACCAGCCGCAGCTCGGCGTCGACCACGCAGATGCCCTGGCTCATGTTCTCCAGCGCGGCCTCCAGCACGCGCTGGTTGAAGCGCAGATCCTGCGCCGCCTCGCCGACGATGGCGACCACCGTGTCCAGATCCTCGCGGCCCTGCCGGTGCACCACTTCCAGCAACAGGCGCGCGGAGGCAGCGCCGATCACCGCGGCCAGCTCGTGCTCGACCTCGGCGACTCGTGCGCTGCCGGCAGGCCCCACCGCGGGCGCACTGGCGAAGAGGTGCTCGACCCGTTCGGGCGACAGGAAGCGCATCGCCAGCGCACGCAGCTCGACCAGGCCCACATCGCCCACGCTGACCGCACGCGTCGTACGGCCGAAGCGCGAGCCGGCCACCGCCAGCGTCACCGCGATATTGACCAGCAGGCCGGCCACCACCGCACGGCCCAGCCGGTTCCAGTTGCCCAATCCGAGCAGGCCGTCCGGCGCCAGCCAGTGCAGGCCGAGCGGACCGGCGTGCAGCCACGCCGGCGCGGCCGGCAACAAGGTCGGCAGCACCGCGTAGGCCCAGGCCAGCGTACCGGCAGCCAGCCCCGCCATCACCGCGCGCGGTCCGAGCTGCGGCCGGTACATCGCCACCAGCATCGCCGGGGTGAGCCCGGCCAGCGCGGAGAACGAGATCGCGCCGATGTCGGCCAATGCCTCGTTGCGCGCCAGCAGGCGGCTGTACGCCCACGCCAGCAGGATCAGCACCAGGATCGCCACGCGCCGATAGTTCAGCAGCTCGCCGCGCAGGTCGCCATGCTCGTCGCGACCCCAGCCGGCGCGCACCCGCAGCGGCGCGATGAGGTGGTTGACCACCATCAGGCTCAGCGTGAGCGTGGCGATCACCACCATGCTGGTGGCCGCGCTCAGCCCGCCGAGGAAGGCGACCAGCGCCAGGCCATGCTCGCCGCGCGCCAGCGGCAACGCCAGCACGTACATGTCCGACGACACTCCGCTGGCGCCCAGCCAGGCGTCGCCCAGCCGCGCCAGCGGCAGGATCGGCAGCGAGATCAGCAGCAGGTACAGCGGGAACAGCCAGCGCGCGGTGCGCAGTTGGCCGTCCTCGCGGCATTCGACGATGCCGGCGTAGAACTGGTGCGGCATGGTGAACATCGCCAGCGCGCCGAGCAGGATCAGCGCCGGGAAGCCGCCGCTGTCCGGCGGCGGTGGCACGTAGTCCGGCACGCCCGTCGGCACGGCGGCGAACAGCAGCGAGCCCAGCGCCAGCATCGCGCCCAGCTTGAACAGCGACTCGAACGCCATCGCCAGCACCAGCCCGCGGTTATGCGCCATGGTCGAGGCGCGCCGCGTGCCGAACAGCATGGCGAACAGCGCCATCAGCAGCGCCACGTACAGTGCGCTGTCCTGCCATGGATTGGACTCGGCCAGCTGGCCGTGGCTGAGGATGCCGTAGCTCATCGCCACCGCCTTCAGCTGCAGCGCGATGTACGGCACGATGCCGATCACCACCACCACCGTGACCAGCGCCGCCAGCCCGGAGTGGCGTCCCAGCCGCACCGCGATCAGGTCAGCCAGCGAACCGGCGTTGTACTCGCGCACCAGCTGCACCAGCCGGCGCAGGAAACCCAGCGCGAACAGGTACATCAGGATCGCCCCGACGAAGGTCGGCGGCAGCCACCAGCCGGAGCGACTGGCCTGGGTCACCGTGCCGTAGAACGTCCACGAGGTGCAATGGACGGCCAGCGACAGCGCGTACACGATCGCCCAGCGCTTCTCGAAAATGCGCGAGCGGCGTTCGCCGAGCAGCGCCACGCCGAACAGCAGGCCGAGCCAGCACAGCGCGGCGATGGCGATGAGGGTGGTGCTCAGCATGGCATCCGCGCCTGCGGGGGCGGCTTCGGCCCCGATGTTTTGGGAGCGAAGAGCTTTCTTCCCCCTGCGGAGGCCGAGTCACTTTCTCTTTGCGTGCTCAAAGAGAAAGTAACCAAAGAGAAAGTAACCAAAGAGAAAGTAACCAAAGAGAAAGTAACCAAAGAGAAAGAGCACCCCGCTTGGCGCTCGCCGGGCATCCATGCCCGGCCAGTCCGTGAGTCGGGGCCGGGCTTTTCGAGCGGGCTCCTGCCCGCGCGAAAAGGCGAGTCCATCCATGGACTCACCCGCTGCGCGGCCTGTCGTCCCCGACTCACCGCCGCGCAAGGGACCCCGGGTAGAGCAGCGGGCCATCCTGGCCCGCACTCGGTGATGAAGCTGAAAAGCCAAAGCGGCAAAGTAGCGCTTTGCCGCTTTGCTCTTGCTCTGGTTCTTCTGAAGAGTGCGCGCCGGGAGCGCGCTGCTCTACCCGGGGCCCCTATGGCGCGGCGGGTGGGCGAAGGAAAGCCCGCAGGGTGGCCGGCAGGGATGCCGGCCAGTTTTTCGCCAGCACAGGATGTGCTGTCGAAAAACCCCGTAGCCCACCCGCGCACCCGGAAGGCAGGATGCCTGGAGGGCGCGCCATCGGGGTGGCCTCTCTTTTGGTTACTTTTCTCTGGCCACCCAGAGAAAAGTGACTCGCCCTCCGAAGGAGGACGAAAGCTCTTGCTCTGAATGCGGTGACAAGCAAGGGCATCGCGCACAAGGTGCGCTCCTACATCGATACCGCCGATCGGGCGGCGGCGCCGCGCCATCAATGCCCCGCCGGCAGCCCCAGCGCGCGCACCGCGTTCACCACCCAGCGCAACTGCACGCCATGGCGGCTGTCGTAGTCGGTTCCGGAATATCCCCACCAGTCCCAGCATGCCTGCGGATTCAAGGGCGCGAAACTTGCGCGGGTCTGAGGGTACAGCACCGCCACGGCGTAGACGTCGGCCCAGCGGTTGAAGCCGGCGTCCTCGACGAAGGCCTTGCCCACCGCATCGGCGTTCTGCTTGCAGCCGTGGAATGCCACCAGCACCCCGCACGGCTTGCCGGCGAGACAGTCCGGCGGCAGATAGACGTAGCCGGTGTCGGCCAGGAACGCATCGGCGCCGCCGGGGCGCAGCGCACCCTGGTCGAACGCGCGCAGGTCGCCCTGCGCCCTGCCCGCTGCGCGTGGCGGCTTGCCGAACATCTGCGCGAAGATCTCGCCGGCCGCATCGAAACCGCAGTGGCCGAGATACGGTGCCACCGACTTGTCGCAGTCGTCGCCGCGGGCGGCCACCGGCAGGTTGTGCGCGAACGCGCGCTGGCCGTCGTCGTGCACCTGCATGTCCTTCAGTGCCGGCGTGGCGTCGCGCAGCTGCCGGTAGAAGCGCGCCCCCGCCTCCGCCACGGCGGGCGCCACCAACGCGTCGTCCTTGCCATGCAGCAGGTAGACACGGGCGTGGGCCAGATCCTTCAGCGCGCCGATGTCGCCCGACGCCGCGCTCTTCGCGGCACGGGCCACCAGCTCGGCGACATCCGGCGCCGGCGTCCCCTTCATGCAGCTGCCGAGCGCCACGTCCAGTTTGCCGCCGGCACAACCGTAAGGGCCGCCGGCGACGATCGCCGCATTCGGGAACAGCTCCGGATAAGCCAGCTGCAGCTGCCCGGCCATGTACGCGCCGGAGGAAAGGCCGACCGCGGCGGTGCGCGAGGCGTCGATCTTCAGCGTCGGCAGCGGCGGCGCGTCGCCGGCGCGGGCCAGCGGTGCGAACAGCAGCAGGGTCAACAGGCCAAGGGGCTTGCGCATGGGTGGTCTCCGTTGGCGGGTTGATGGAGCCGCGCGGACGCATTCGCCGGCGCGAGGTTACCCGTTCATGCCGGCGAGGGCAGCTTCGAAAAAACACCCCGCGGGAGCCGGCTGCTGCCCCGCGGGGAAGGGGAGAAACGATCGCCTCAGAAGCGGAACTTCGCCGTCAGCGTGACCATCCGCGGCGCACCGTAGAAGCCGGTGTAGATGCCCAGCGCGCCGACGTTGTAGCCGGTGGTGCGGTAGGACTTGTTGGCCAGGTTGGTGCCCTGCAGGCTGAGCGACCAGGGCTGGTTGATCTGCCAGATCACGCCGGCGTTCCACAGGCCGTACGCGGGCTGGGCGATCAGCGGCGACAGCGTGGTCTCCGGATACACCATGGACTGATAGGTGTAGTTCACCCGGGCCGTGATGCTGCCGCCGTCGGACAGCGGCGTGGTGTTCTCCAGCGACAGCCCGCCGGACCACTTCGGCGCATTGGTGAACTTCTGCTGGTCGGCGATGTTGACGCCGCGGGTCATGTACTCGGTGTACTTGGTATGCAGGTACGCGACGTTGCCGCTCAGCGTCCAGTTCTCGGCCGGCTTCCAGGCGAACTCCTCCTCCACGCCGTCGATGTGGCCCTTGCCGGCGTTGGTGAAGTCGCCGAAGAAACCCTGGCTGCCGTTGGACAGCGTGTAGGAACTGAACACCGACAGCTGGATGTTCGAGTACACGTTGTGGAAGACGGCCGTATTCATCATCAGCGCGCCGTCGAAGAAGGACATCTTGCTGCCCAGCTCGTACGACTGCACCTTCTCGTCGTCGATCGGACGGCACGAGCTGGGCACCGCCACGCAGTTGGCGCGGATGTTGTAGCCGCCGGAGTGGAAGCCTTCGGAATAGCTGGCGTAGAGCTTGACCTGGTCGTTCACGCTCCAGTCCAGCGAGACCTTGGGCGAGACGTTGCTGGTCGCGTGCGAGCCGCTGAAGTCGGCCAGCGTGCTGGTGCGGGTGGTGAAGGTCTCGTCCGAGAAGCCGAAGTTCTGGATCAGTGCGGTCTTGGTCTCATGGGTGTAGCGCAGGCCCACGTCCAGGCTCCAGCTGGGGTTGATGTCCCAGGTGAAGTCGCCGTAGCCGGCCCAGCTCTTGGTGCCCATGCGCCCGCCGGTGCTGCCGTACTGCGACAGGCCCAGCGTGGAATACGGCGGCGAGCCGAGGAAGATGTTGTGGATCTCGCCGTCGGCACGGCCGTCGAAGTAGTACGCACCGAACACGCCGTGCAGGCTGCCGCCGGCGTCGTAGTTGGCCTGGAATTCCTGGCTGAACTGGTGGTCCTTGTAGACCGCGTTCACGTCGGCGATCTTCTCCGGCAGCGTGTCGAAGTCGATGTTGGTGTCGGTCGAGGAGCCGCGCACGGCAGTCACCGATTTCAGCGACCAGTTCGGGCTGACGATCCAGTTCATCGTCAACGCGCTGCCGTAGAGCTTGGTGTGGTTGAGCTGGGCGAAGCCGCTGCGGGTGTCGAAATCGCTCTCCAGCGGCTGGTAGGCTGGGTCGAGCTTGTTCACCGTGAGCATCTTGGCGCCGCGCGGGTTGGAGTTGTCGCGCACGCCGTCAACCGACAGCTGCATGTTGAATACGTTGGAGGGAAAGAATCCGATGGTGGCGCGCGCGGCGTTGGTGTTCTTGTTGCCGTTGCGGCTGCCGGTGAGGATGTCCTTGCCGAAGCCGTCGTTGTGCCCGCTGGCGTAGGCGATGCGCCCGCGCCACACCTGGTCCGCGCTGGCGCCGCCGAGGCTGGCCTTGACGTCCTTTTCGCCGTGAGTGCCGACGGTGGCTTCCACCAAGCCCTCGGTCTTCACCGGCAGCGGGTTGGAGACGTACTTGATCGCGCCGCCGATGGTGTTCTTGCCGTACAGCGTGCCCTGCGGGCCGCGCAGCACCTCGATGCGGCTGACGTCGAACACGTCCAGCACCGCGCCCTGCGGGCGGGCGAGGTAGACGTCGTCCAGATAGATGCCCACGCCCGGGTCGAAGCCCCAGGTGGGGTCGGCCTGGCCGACGCCGCGGATGTAGGCGGTGAGCGTGGTGTTGGAACCGCGCGCGGCGTAGATCTGCAGCGAAGGCACCTTGCCCTGCAGGTCGGCCAGGTTCTGCACGTTCTGCTTTTCCAGCGCCTGCGCGGTAAACGCGCTGACCGCGATCGGCACGTCCTGCAGGGTCTCCTCGCGCTTGCGTGCGGTGACCGTGATCTGGTCGAGCTGCTTGGCGTGGCTCGGCTGCGCCGTTTCGCTGCCGGCAGCCGCGGCCTGCTGCGCGTACGACGGCGCCATGTACAGCCACCCGGTGGCCAAGCCGATCGCCAGACTCAGATACGTGCGTTTCATGGTTTCCCCTTTCCCCGTGGTGTATTCGGCAGCGAGCGCAACCACCGATGATGGATGCTGATGAAACGAGCTTAGGCATCCACTGCGGTGCGGACACTTGTACCTTCGTACAGTGCCGCCGGTGCGCGCTGCTGCGGATACTCCGCAGCCATCGTCATGGCCGGCGTCGCTGGCCGGATGCTTCCCGGGGATTCACGGATGGCTTTTCTGATCGTGCTGGCCGCGCTGTGCTTCCTGATGTTTGCGGCTTATCGCGGCTACAGCGTCATCCTGTTCGCGCCGATCGCCGCACTGGGCGCGGTACTGCTGACCGAGCCGGCACTGGTGGCGCCGATGTTCACCGGCCTGTTCATGGACAAGATGGTCGGCTTCCTCAAGCTGTACTTCCCGGTTTTCATGCTGGGCGCGGTGTTCGGCAAGCTGATCGAGCTGTCCGGTTTCTCCAAGTCGATCGTGGCGGCCACCATCGGCCTGGTCGGGCGCAGCCGGGCGATCCTGTCGATCGTGCTGGTGTGCGCGCTGCTGACCTATGGCGGGGTGTCGCTGTTCGTGGTGGTGTTCGCGGTGTACCCGTTTGCGGCCGAGCTGTTCCGCCAGTCGGACATCCCCAAGCGGCTGATCCCCGGCACCATCGCGCTGGGTGCGTTCACCTTCACCATGGATTCGCTGCCGGGCACGCCGCAGATCCAGAACATCATCCCCACCGCGTTCTTCGGCACCAACACCTGGGCGGCGCCGTGGCTGGGCACGCTCGGCGCGCTGTTCATCCTGGCCGTCGGCCTGAGCTACCTCGACTGGCGCCGGCGCAAGGCCGCCGCGGCCGGCGAAGGCTACGGTGACAACCTGGTCAACGAGCCGGCCCCGTTCGAAGGCGGCAAGCTGGCGCATCCGCTGGTCGCGCTGCTGCCGCTGGTGGTGGTGGGCGTGTGCAACAAGCTGTTCACCGACCTGATCCCGCGCATGTACGGCGAGACGCAATCGTTCCTGCCCAGCGTGGTCGGCAACGCCAGGCCGGTGGTGCAGGAGGTGTCCAAGGTCGCCGCGATCTGGGCGGTCGAGGGCGCCTTGCTGGTCGGCATCCTGTGCGTGCTGGTGTTCGCCTGGCGCGCAGTGACCGCGCACCTCGCCGCCGGCAGCCAGGCCGCGGTCGGCGGTGCGCTGCTGGCCTCGATGAACACCGCCTCGGAATACGGCTTCGGTGCGGTGATCGCCGCCCTGCCCGGCTTCAAGCTGGTGGCCGACGCGCTGCACACCATTCCGAACCCGTTGCTCAACGAGGCGGTCACCGTCACCGCGCTGGCCGGCATCACCGGCTCGGCTTCCGGCGGCATGAGCATCGCGCTGGGGGCGATGGCCGACACCTTCATCGCCAACGCGCGCGCCGCCGGCATCCCGATGGAGGTACTGCACCGGGTGGCCGCGATGGCCTCCGGGGGCATGGACACGCTGCCGCACAACGGCGCGGTGATCACCCTGCTGGCGGTGACTGGACTGACCCATCGGCAGTCCTACCGCGACATCTTCGCCATCACCGTGATCAAGACCCTGGCGGTGCTGGTGGTGATCGGCGCCTACTACGTCCTCGGCGTAATATAGGAGCCCGCTCGCGGGCGATGCTCTTGTCCCCGAGTCTTCCGAGGTATCCAGAGCAGGAGCATCGCCCGCGAGCGGGCTCCTGCGGGTTCGGTCAGGCAGCGGCAGGTGAACGAGCGATCGAAATGACGGGCAAGTTGTCCCACAAGTCCGTATAATCGGTCAATTCGCCTTTCAAAAACCTGCGTGACGGCCTTCGTGCCGCCCAAGTCGATCCCATGTCCATCGAAAACCTGCGCAACATCGCCATCGTCGCCCACGTCGACCACGGCAAGACCACCCTCGTCGATTGCCTGCTCAAGCAGTCCGGCACGCTCAGCGAGCGCACCGTGCTGGCCGAGCGCGTGATGGATTCCAACGACCAGGAGAAGGAACGCGGCATCACCATCCTGGCCAAGAACACCGCCATCACCTGGAACGGCAACCGCATCAACATCGTCGACACCCCCGGCCACGCCGACTTCGGCGGCGAGGTGGAGCGCGTGCTGTCGATGGTGGACACCGTGCTGATCCTGGTCGACGCGATGGACGGCCCGATGCCGCAGACGCGCTTCGTGACGCAGAAGGCGTTCGCGATGGGCTTCAAGCCGATCGTGGTGATCAACAAGGTCGACCGCCCCGGCGCGCGTCCCGAGTGGGTCGTGGAGCAGGTGTGGGACCTGTTCGACCGCCTCGGCGCCACGCCGGAGCAGATGGAATTCCCGATCGTCTACGCCTCGGCGCTGAACGGCTACGCCTCGCTGGACGAGAACGTGCGCGAGGGCGACATGACCCCGCTGTACGAGGCGATCATGCAGCACGCGCCCAAGCCCGAGGTCGACCCGGACGGCCCGTTCCAGATGCGCATCAGCCAGCTCGACTACAACAACTTCGTCGGCGTGATCGGCATCGGCCGCATCCAGCGCGGCACGCTGAAGAAGAACATGCCGGTGGCGGTGATCGACCGCCACGGCAAGAAGCGCCAGGGCAAGGTGTTGCAGGTGCTCGGCTTCATGGGGCTGGAGCGCATCGAACAGGACAGCGCCGAGGCCGGCGACATCGTGGCCATTTCCGGCATCGCCGACCTGACCATTTCCGATACCGTCACCGCACTGGACGCGCCCGAGGCGCTGCCCGCGCTGACCGTGGACGAGCCGACCATCAGCATGACCTTCCAGGTCAACAACTCGCCGTTCGCCGGGAACAAGGACCTTTCCGGCGGCAAGTTCCTGACCAGCCGCCAGCTGAAGGACCGCCTCGAGCGCGAGCAGGTGCACAACGTGGCGCTGAAGGTCGAGCAGGGTTCGGACGCCGACAAGTTCCTGGTCTCCGGCCGCGGCGAGCTGCACCTGTCGGTGCTGATCGAGAACATGCGCCGCGAAGGCTACGAGCTGGCCGTGTCGCGCCCGGAGGTGATCGTCAAGGAGATCGACGGCCAGAAGATGGAGCCGTACGAGCAGCTGGTGGTCGACGTGGAAGAAACCCACCAGGGGCCGGTGATGGAGCGCCTGGGCATGCGCAAGGGCCAGCTGAAGAACATGGAGCCCGACGGCAAGGGTCGCGTGCGGCTGGAGTACATGATCCCGGCGCGCGGCCTGATCGGCTTCCAGAACCAGTTCAAGACCCTTACCCAGGGTTCGGGCCTGCTGTTCCACGTGTTCGACCACTACGGCCCGAAGGAAGAAGGCCAGATCGCCAAGCGCGCCAACGGCGTGATGATCGCCAACGCCGGCGGCACCACCCCCGCCTACTCGCTGGGGCCACTGCAGGAACGCGGCCGGCTGTTCGCCGCCGAAGGTGACTCGGTCTACGAAGGCCAGCTGGTCGGCATCCACGCCAAGGACAACGACCTCACGGTGAACGTGATCAAGCCGAAGCCGCTGACCAACATGCGCGCCGCCGGCAAGGACGACGCGATCCAGCTGACCCCGGCGATCAAGTTCTCGCTGGAGCAGGCGCTGGACTTCATCGACGACGACGAACTGGTCGAGGTGACGCCGAAGGAAATCCGCCTGCGCAAGCGGCACCTCACCGAGATCGACCGCAAGCGCGCCTCGCGCGGCTGAGCCGTCGTCCCACGCGCTTGAATGGAAGGCCGCCGCAAGGCGGCCTTTCGTCTTCATGACGCTCGCGTGCAGGAGCCCGCTCGCGGCGACGCTTTTGCTTTGGCAAATTCCGGCTCTCAACGGACGAACGTCTGCCGCCGCCCAAGAGCATCGCCCACCGGCGGGCTCCTACACGCAGGGGTCAGCCCTTCGCGCCCCTGACGCGGAGGCCGGGCCGCTGCCGCGCCAGCTTGCGCAGCAATTCGGCGAACGCCTGCAGGTCGTCGTGCCAGGGCGAGGCGTCGCGCCAGTACAGCGCGATCTCGCGGCCACTCGCCGGCCCCTTCAGTTTCGCCAGCGCGATGTTCGGCATCGAGGCCAGCCGCTCGTGCGCCAGCGCCGGCACCAGCGCATAGCCACCGCGCAGGCTGACCAGGGCGGCCAGGCTTTCCAGACTGACGTCCTGCACGTGGCCGTGCTCGCTGCCGTCGCCGTCGAGGCCGTCGGCGTGGCTTTCGGCCATCAGCGTGGCCTCGGCCGGGTCGAGCTGGGCCAGCGCGATGCTGTCGTGGCCGGCCAGCGGGTGGTCGGCGCGCAACATCAGTTCCCACGGCTCGAAGAACAACGGGCGCGAAGCGATTCCGCTCATCGCCATCGCCGGCGGCGCCAGCACCGCATCGAGTTCGCCCTCGCCCAACCGGCGCAGCAGCCCGCGCGGCTTGCCCTCGGAGATGCCCAGCCGT
This sequence comes from Rhodanobacter sp., assembly GCA_024711345.1. Lineage (GTDB taxonomy): Bacteria > Pseudomonadota > Gammaproteobacteria > Xanthomonadales > Rhodanobacteraceae > Rhodanobacter. The sequence goes on from JANJTA010000035.1 coordinate 153,062, forward strand.
GCGCCGGGGAAATGCTGCGGAAACGGCGCGATCAGGTGCGGCAGCAGATACGGCCCCAGCGAGGCCGGCACGCCCAGGCGCAGCTCGCCACCGAACGCCACCGCGCCGGCGCGGGCCACCTGCTGCAGATGTTCGGCGGCCGCCAGCAGCGCATCAATCTGCTGCAGCAGGCGCTGGCCGCCGGCGGTAGGCACGATCTTGCGGCCGCCGCGCTCGAACAGCGGCGCGCCCAGCGCCTGTTCCACCTTCTGCACCTGGTGCGACAGCCCGGACGGGCTGATATGCATCGCCCGCGCCGCACTGTTGAAACTGCCATGGCGGTGCACCGCCTGCACCAGCGCAAGATCGCGCAGCGAGACCGCGGCCAGGCTCATCGAAATCATCGCATGCTGCATGTCATCAAAGGCGTTTGCGTGTGCCGGGCATCGGATCCATCCTGTGCGGCGAAGCCGCCGCAAAGCTGCGCGCAGTGTACCCCGTCGAGGCGGCACGCCGGCGCCTGACGTGGCTGCAGTGCAGCCTTCGCCGGCTACCGCCGAGTCGCGGCCCTGCGGGGTTTGCGCGATAATCGCGTTTTTGCCGGAACGGCCATCCGTGCCGTTCCGGCAGCGTCATCGAGTCATCCCAGCCGCAGGATCCAGCCAGGAGCACGTCCCCATGAAAGACACCTTTTCCGTACGCGACACTCTCGAGGTCAACGGCAAGAAGTACGCCTTTGCCAGCCTGACCAAGCTGGGCCAGCGCTTCGACCTGAAGCGGCTGCCGTACTCGATGAAGATCCTGCTGGAGAACCTGCTGCGCCACGAGGACGGCGTCGACGTCACCGCGAAGGAAGTCGAGGCCGTGGCGACGTGGGACGCCAAGGCCGAGCCTTCCACCGAGATCGCCTTCATGCCGGCGCGCGTGATCCTGCAGGACTTCACCGGCGTGCCGTGCGTGGTGGACCTGGCCGCGATGCGCGACGCGGTGGTGAAGCTGGGCGGCGACGCCACCCAGATCAACCCGCTGACGCCGGTCGAGCTGGTCATCGACCACTCGGTGCAGGTGGACGTGTTCGGCTCCGAGGATGCGCTGGAGCAGAACGTGGCGATCGAGTTCCAGCGCAACCAGGAACGCTACAGCTTCCTGCGCTGGGGCCAGAAGGCGTTCAACAGCTTCAAGGTGGTGCCGCCACGCACCGGCATCGTGCACCAGGTGAACCTGGTGCACCTGGCGCGCGTGGTGTTCACCAGCGAGGTGGATGGCGAAAGCTGGGCCTACCCGGACACGCTGTTCGGCACCGACTCGCATACCACCATGATCAACGGCCTGGGCGTGCTGGGCTGGGGCGTGGGCGGCATCGAGGCCGAGGCGGCGATGCTCGGCCAGCCTTCGTCGATGCTGATTCCGCAGGTGGTCGGCGTCAAACTCTCCGGCAAGCTGGGTGAAGGCGTGACCGCCACCGACCTGGTGCTCACGGTGACCCAGATGCTGCGCAAGCTGGGCGTGGTGGGCAAGTTCGTGGAGTTCTTCGGCCCGGGCCTGAAGCATCTGGCGCTGGCCGACCGCGCCACCATCGGCAACATGTCGCCCGAGTACGGCGCCACCTGCGGCATCTTCCCGATCGACCAGGAAGCGCTGAACTACCTGCGCCTGTCCGGCCGCAGCGCGGAGCAGATCGCGCTGGTCGAGGCCTACGCCAAGGTGCAGGGCCTGTGGCACGACGAGAACACCCCGGTTCCCGATTTCTCCGCGGTGCTCGAACTCGACCTGGCCGACGTGAAGCCGTCGATGGCCGGTCCGAAGCGCCCGCAGGACCGCGTGCTGCTGGCCGATGCGCAGCGGAATTTCCGCGAAGTGGTCGGCCCGCTCACCGCCAACCGCAAGCGGGGCAACGGCGACGTCGAGCGCTACGCCAACGAGGGCGGCTCCGCCGCGATTGGCAATCCGTCCAACGCGATCGGCGAAAGCGGCGTGCTGGTGGAGAAAAACGGCGAGAGCTTCCGCCTCGCCGACGGCTCGGTGGTGATCGCCGCGATCACCTCCTGCACCAACACCTCCAACCCGGCAGTGATGCTGGGCGCCGGCATCCTGGCCAAGAAGGCCGCGGCGAAGGGCCTGAAGGCCAAGCCGTGGGTCAAGACCTCGCTCGCGCCCGGCTCCAAGGTGGTCACCGACTACCTGGAGAAAACCGGTCTGCTGAAGGAGCTGGAGAAGATCAACTTCTACCTGGTGGGCTACGGCTGCACCACCTGCATCGGCAACTCCGGCCCGCTGCCGGCGGAGATCAGCAAGGGCATCGCCGACGGTGACCTGGCGGTGTCGGCGGTGCTCTCCGGCAACCGCAACTTCGAGGGCCGCGTGCACGCCGAGGTCAAGCTGAACTACCTGGCCTCGCCGCCGCTGGTGGCCGCCTACGCGCTGGCCGGCACGCTGAACATCGACCTCACCCAGGATGCCATCGGCACCGGCAGCGACGGCAAGCCGGTGTACCTGAAGGACATCTGGCCGACCAACCAGGAAATCTCCGACGCCATTGCCGGCGCGATCAACCCGGAAATGTTCGCCAAGAACTACGCCGACGTGTTCAAGGGCGACAGCCGCTGGAACGCGATCGCCTCGCCGGACGGCGCGGTGTACCGCTGGGACGACTCCACCTACATCAAGAACCCGCCCTACTTCGACGACATGACGATGGCGCTGGGCAAGGTGGAAGACATCCACGGCGCCCGCGCGCTGGGCGTGTTCGGCGACTCGATCACCACCGACCACATCTCTCCGGCCGGCGCGATCAAGAAGGACAGCCCGGCGGGCCGTTTCCTGATCTCCAAGGGCGTCGAGCCGAAGGACTTCAACTCCTACGGCTCGCGCCGCGGCAATGACGACGTGATGGTGCGCGGCACCTTCGCCAACATCCGCATCAGGAACCAGATGCTGAACGGGGTGGAAGGCGGCTACACGCTGCACGTGCCCTCGGGCGAGCAGCTGCCGATCTACGACGCGGCGATGAAGTACAAGGCGGAAAAGACTCCGCTGGTGGTGCTGGCCGGCAAGGAGTACGGCACCGGCTCGTCGCGCGACTGGGCGGCCAAGGGCACCCTGCTGCTGGGCGTGAAGGCAGTGATCGCCGAGAGCTTCGAGCGCATCCACCGCTCCAACCTGGTCGGCATGGGCGTGCTGCCGTGCACCTTCAAGGACGGCCAGAACGCGCAGACGCTGGGCCTGACCGGCACGGAGACCTTCGACATCACCGGCCTGAACGACGGCAACTCGCGTGAGGCCACGGTCACCGCTACCGCCGCCGACGGCAGCAAGAAGCAGTTCGCCGTGAATGTGATGCTGCTGACGCCGAAGGAGCGCGAGTTCTTCCGTCACGGCGGCATCCTGCAGTACGTGCTGCGTCAGCTGGCGGGCAAGAAGGCCGCCTGAGCTCCAACGCAAGTCCGTACACGAAAAACGCCCCGCTCCCCGGGGCGTTTTTTTGCGCAGGGGTTCGCTGGTGGGCGATGCTTTTTCGGGATTCGGGATCCGGAGCGAAACCACGCAGGGCGGGCACGGGCCGCCAGCACCCGACTTTGCATCGCGCTTCGACGCTAGGCGGCGGGCCGTGCCCGCCCTACGCGCTTCGTGGCCCTACACCACGTGTTTCCAGCTCGCCGTGTAACAGCGCCATTCGCCATCTTCCTTGCGCCAAGCCGATTCCACCTGGTACACGCCCAACTGGTCCGGCAGCAGCTTGCCGCCGCTGGTCAACGTGACCGTGAAGGTGGCCACCATGCGTTCGCCGCGGGCTTCGATCGACATCGGCCCCATCGTCACGCCGACATGTTCGCCACGCAGCGCGAGCAACCGGACCATGCCGGTCAAACCGCGCCGGTCGAGCGCGCCGGCGTTGCCGTCGAAATCCTCGCTCAACGATTCGCCCACGCCACTGGCCGAACCCGCTTCGGCCGCATGCGCAGCCCCCACGATAGCGGCGCGCACCTGCGCTTCATCGGGAGTGCGCCGACACGCCGGCAAGGCCAGTGCGAACAGCGTGAGAGCGATCAGCAGAAAGACGGTTTTTCCCGAAGCCATCATCGACGCAACTCGTTGCAGTGCGGCTTGCCGCTGTACGCGGGCGTATGCTCCAATCGACGGGCGCATGGCTCATGATGGTGCCAACCCCATTTCGATTCCATCATCCGTTCCATCGCCACCGACAAAACAGGGAACCCAAAGCATGAGCAACGAACGTCCGTGGCTGGAGAGCTATCCAGCCGGCGTGCCTGAACAGATCGACGTCAGTCAATATGCTTCGGTACCGGCGGTGCTGGAAGAAGCGTTCACCCGCTTCCGCGACCGCCCGGCGTTCGCCAGCTTCGGCCGCCAGCTCAGCTACGGCCAGATCGACGAGATGAGCCGCCAGTTCGCCGGCTATCTCACCGGCGTGCTGGGCCTCGGCAAGGGCGACCGCATCGCGCTCATGATGCCGAACGTGCTGCAGTACCCGATCGCCCTGTTCGGCGCGCTGCGCGCCGGCCTGGTGGTGGTCAACACCAACCCGATGTACACCGCGCGCGAGCTGAAGCATCAGCTGGAAGATTCCGGCGCCAAGGCGATCGTGGTGCTGGACAACTTTGCCGCGACACTGCAGCAGGTGGTGGCCGACACCGAGGTGCGGCACATCATCACCACTGGCATCGGTGACCTGCTCGGCTTCCCCAAGGGTACGCTGATCAACTTCGTGCTGAAGCACGTGAAGAAGATGGTGCCCGCCTATTCGCTGCCGCACGCGGTGCGCTTCCGCGACGCGCTGGCGCGCGGTGCGGCGCATCCGCTGCTGCCGGTGGTGCTGGGCCACGACGACATCGCCTTCCTGCAGTACACCGGCGGTACCACCGGCGTGGCCAAGGGCGCCATGCTGACCCACGCCAACATGGTGGCGAACATGCTGCAGGCCGCCGCCTGGATCGGCACCGACCTGGTCACGCCCGGCGAAGAGGTGATCATCACCGCGCTGCCGCTGTACCACATCTTCTCGCTGACCGCGAACGGCCTGGTGTTCATGCGTCTGGGCGGGCTCAACTGGCTGATCACCAACCCGCGCGACATGCCCGGCTTCGTCAAGGAGCTGCGCAAGTCCGGCTTCACCGCGCTGACCGGCGTCAACACGCTGTTCAACGGCCTGCTCAACACGCCCGGCTTCGCCGAGCTGGATTTCTCGAAGCTGCACCTGACCCTGGGCGGCGGCATGGCGGTGCAACGCGCCGTGGCCGAGCGCTGGAAGAAGGTCACCGGCTGCACCCTGGCCGAAGCCTACGGCCTGACCGAGACCTCGCCGGCGGTGTGCATCAATCCGCTCGACCTCAAGGAGTACAACGGCTCGATCGGCCTGCCGGTGCCGTCCACCAACGTGGCGATCTGGTCGGAGGACGGCACCCCGCTGCCGGTCGGCGAAGTGGGTGAACTGATGGTGCAGGGCCCGCAGGTCATGAAGGGCTACTGGAACCGCCCGGACGAGACCGCCAAGGTGCTCGATGCCGACGGCTGGCTGCACACCGGCGACATCGCGAAGATGGACGCGAACGGCTATTTCTACATCGTCGACCGCAAGAAGGACATGATCCTGGTGTCCGGCTTCAACGTCTATCCGAACGAGGTCGAGGATGCGGTGATGGCGCACCCCGGCGTGCTCGAGGTGGCTGCGGTTGGCGTGCCGGACGAGCATTCCGGCGAAGTGGTGAAGCTGTTCGTGGTGCGCAAGGACCCGAGCCTCACCGAGGAGGCGCTCAAGCAGTTCTGCCGCGAGAACCTCACCGGCTACAAGCGGCCCAAGCTGATCGAGTTCCGCGACAGCCTGCCCAAGAGCAACGTGGGCAAGATCCTGCGCCGCGAACTGCGCGACGAGAACAAAGCCAGGGCCTGAGCCTCACAGGCCATCTTCAAGCAAAAACGCCCGCGAATGCGGGCGTTTTTCGTCGAATGGCCGAGCCGGCTCAGCCGTCCTTCCAGTGCTCCAGGATGTCGGCGTAACCGCCCAGCAGGTTCCACAGCGGCACCTGCTTGTCCTCGGGAATGCGGCTGTAGGAAAAGCCGATGTGGTGATCGGAGATGCGCGCCACTACCGCCTCCAGGTGGATGTGCAGGTTGTTGCCGAAGATCATGTCGAGCACCCAGCTCTGCCCGACGTGGCCCGACCAGCCCAGCGGCCGGCGCAGCAAAGCCCCGGTCGCCGAAATATCGACCAGCTCGGTCGGGCGCGACTCGCCATTGTTGCTCATCAGCACCGTCGTCTCGATCTGCATGCGCGCCGGACGCAACTGCTCCGGTGCGCCGCCATCCCGCCCGTTCTTGTCGATCGCCATCAGTTCCACCGCCTTTTGTAGCTGCACCCATCCGGACGCCATTGCCGACGCCACCCCGAACCGCGCCTTCACCGATGAACGCGCCGCGCCTGATCGGGTGGTCAGGCGTTGTCCAAGCAACCACCGTGCCACGCCTGGTGCCATGCTGCATCAGACACCGTCACGGCATCGTCTGCGCGGCGCAGAGACATGCCGCGATGCTCATCGCCGAAAGCCGCCTCACGGTCGCCGCGCCAGGTGACCCCGGCGCCGTCAGTTCGGCATCGCCCAACGCGGCATGGTCACGGAACGGACCCAATTCGACGCGTTGGGTCACATGCCGCCGTGCCACGCCGCCGACGCGTCGGTCCCGCACTGGCCAGCCTATCGGCGGCAGCGCGGCAAAACAATGCGCGACGATACCGCTGCGCGGGCAGACGCCATGCTGGACTTGGCGCCGGCCAGCCGCTACTCTTGGCCCACGCGTGGCTCCATGGACATGTTTTTTGCCGAGCGCTTCCGGCTCCCTGGCATCCATTCGATTGCTCTCGAACCGATCAGTGAACCGCCGGTGGCGTCGTTTTCCGCCCTCCTCGGGCCTGGCGTCTGCAGCGGCTGACAACCCGCAGACGCGCGACGTTCGCTGACGACCCGCCTGACCGAACCACCGCCGAGTGGGTTCGTCATGCCTGCGGTGACGATGGCGTCCGCCGCGCCCCGATCGAACAAGCGTGAAGAACGAATACCCGGGAATACCGCCTCACCGCGTGTTCCGAGCACGGACATCCGATGCCGCGTGGGCACAGGGAATGATCCGACCATGTTGAACGCACCGCCGCCGAAGGCGGCCCATGACACGCATTGATGAGCACCGAGCCCGTCGCGCCACAGAGCCAGGTCGCCGCACCGCAGGACGCGTTTGCGCCGGTACCGCAACAGCAGGAAATGCCGCTGGCCATCGTGCACGGCCAGCCGCTGCTGCAGATGCCGCAGGACCTGTACATCCCGCCGGATGCGCTCGAGGTCATCCTGGAGGCGTTCGAGGGGCCGCTGGACCTGTTGCTGTACCTGATCCGCCGGCAGAACCTCGACATCCTGGACATCCCGGTTGCCGAGATCACCCGGCAGTACATGGCCTACATCGAGCTGATGCGGGACGTGATGCGGCTGGAGCTGGCCGCCGAGTACCTGCTGATGGCCGCGATCCTGGGCGAGATCAAGTCGCGGCTGCTGCTGCCGCGACCGCCGGCCGAGGAAGGGCTGGAAGAGGACCCCCGTGCCGAACTGGTACGGCGCTTGCAGGAGTACGAACGGTTCAAGCGCGCCGCCGAGGATATCGAGGCGATGCCCCGGCTGGAGCGCGACACCACGGTGGTGCACGCCGAGGTGGGCGAACGCAACGTGATCCGGTTGCCGCCGCCGCTGGAGCTGACCGAGCTGCTGCTGGCCCTGAAGGACGTGATGCACCGGGCCGAGTTGTTCGGGCACCACGCGATCAAGCGCGAGACGCTCAGCGTGCGCCAGCGCATGGGCGAGCTGCTGAGCCGGCTGGACGACGCCAGCTTCCGCCGCTTCGAGAGCCTGTTCGATGTCAGCGAAGGGCGCCTGGGCATCGTGGTGACCTTCCTGGCCATGCTGGAGCTGGCCAAGGAAATGCTGATCGAGATCGTCCAGGAAGAGCCGCTGGCACCGATCTACGTGAAGGCCAAGGCGGGCCACGGCGAGGAGCCCACGGCCGCGTCGGCGGACGACGACCCGGCGGGCGAATCGGCGCTGGTCGAATCGTCCGGCGAATGAACGACATCCACTGAGCAGTACCGATCAAACCGGCATCCGAATCCAAGGTCATGCAGATCGAGCAACTCAAACCCATTGTCGAGGCCGCCCTGCTGGCCTCCACCCAGCCGATGACCGTGCAGCAGCTGGGCGAGCTGTTCAACGAGGCCGACGAGGTCAGCCGTGAACAGGTCGCCAGGGCGCTCGAGGCACTGGCCGAAGACTGCGCCGGCCGCGGCGTCGAGCTGAAGGAAGTGGCCTCCGGCTTCCGCTACCAGGTGCGCCAGGACGTCCACCCGTGGATCTCGCGCATGTGGACCGAGCGACCCAGCCGCTACTCGCGCGCACTGCTGGAAACGCTGGCCCTGATCGCCTACCGCCAGCCCATCACGCGTCCGGAGATCGAGCAGATCCGCGGCGTGGTGGTGTCCTCCAACATCATCAAGACGATGGAGGAGCGCGAGTGGATCCGCGTGGTCGGCTACCGCGACGTGCCCGGCAAGCCGGCGCTGTTCGGCACCACCCGCGCCTTCCTCGACTACTTCAACCTGAAATCGCTGGACCAGTTGCCGCCGCTGTCGGAGATCCGCGACCTGGAAGACCCGCAACTGCGCTTCGAGCCCGAACCCCTGCCCGCCCGCGTCGTGCGCGACCTGCCGATCGACCCGGACGAGGAACTGCTGCACGAGCAGGATGCCGTCGATGCGGCAGCCGACGACTACCACACCGCGACCGCCACCGAAGCACCGGCCGCTTCCGAATCCGGCGACGCCGGCTCCGACCCGAGCCTGCCCGCCGAGCCCCCGACAACCACTGCCGACGAGGCAGCGACCCCCGCCGCGGACGCCGAACCCGACGCCGCCGAGCAAGACCCCGAGGAGTACCGCGCATGAATGCGCCGCAAAAATCCGTTTTGTCCCTGAAGCGCGAACCGCGCGCCGACAGCGACGCCCCCGCCCTGGAAGAACGCCTGCACAAGGTGCTGGCCAACGCCGGCCTCGGCTCGCGCCGCATGCTCGAACAGCGCATCCAGTCCGGCGAAGTCGAGCTGAATGGCGCCCCCGCCAGCATCGGCATGAGCGTGAAAGCCGGTGACCGCGTGATCATGGACGGCAAGCAGTTCGTGGTGGCCACCGACAGCCGCGACGACACCGAGGTGCTGATCTACCACAAGCCCGAAGGCGAGCTGACCACCCGCGACGATCCCGAAGGCCGCCCCACCGTGTTCGAGCAGCTGCCGCGCCTGAAGGGTGCGCGCTGGGTCGCCGTGGGCCGGCTCGACATCAACACCACCGGCCTGCTGCTGCTGACCACCGACGGCGAACTGGCCAATGCGCTGATGCATCCCAAGAGCGGGCTGGAGCGCGAATACCTGTGCCGCGTGCACGGCGAGGTGCCCGACGAAGTGATCGAGAAACTCAAGGCCGGCGTGGAACTGGACGACGGTCCGGCCCGCTTCGACGAGATCGCCGTGATCAGCCGCGGCGGCAGCCACAGCTGGTTCCGCGTGGTGATCCGCGAAGGCCGCAATCGCGAAGTGCGCCGCCTGTGGGACTCGCAGGGCTTCCTGGTCAGCCGGCTCAAGCGCATCCGCTACGGCGGCATCGAGCTGCCGCGCCACCTGCGCCGTGGCGAATGCGAGGCGCTCGACGCCGAGGGCGTCAAGCAGCTGCGCCAGACCAGCGGCCTCGGCGCCGCGCAACCGGTGCTGACGCTGAGCCCGGTGCTGCACCAGCGCCGCACCAGCCGCAACGTCACCGAATACCGCCCCGAACGCGGCGCCGGCACCGCCTGGACCGGCGGCCAGGACGAGGCGCGCGAGCTGCGCGCGTACGACCGCATCCGCGAGGAACCCGTGCGCGGCCGCAAGCCGCCGCGGCGCGACGGCAAGGAAGTCAACGGCAATCTGATGCGCCCTGAACGCGGTGCGGCGGGCGGCAAGCGCGGCGGCAAGAAGAGCCGGCGCGTGGCACCGGGCCAGGAACTGCCGTCGGTGCGCAGCTGGTTTGCCGGCGAGAGCCGCGACGGCAGCCCCCGTGCCGGCGCTTCGCGCGGCACCCCGGGGGGTGCCCCCGGCAACCGCCGCCAGGCCGGCGACAACCAGGGCCGTGCGGCGGGCAGTCCCTACGGCGGTTTCGGCAATGAATCGCGTGGTCCGGGTCTGGGCGGCAACCGTGCGCCGGGCAACCGCGGTCCGCGCCCGCACGGACAGGGCCAGGGCAATCGCGCGCCCGGCAATCCGGCGCGCCCGCAAGGCCACGGCGGCAATCGGCCGCAAGGCGGCCGGCACGGCGGCGGCCGCTCGCCGGGGCGTGGCGGCAACCGTTCGGGCAACCGCTGAGGCGACCGGACGATGCTGCGCATCTATCACAACAGCCGCTGCTCCAAGTCGCGCGCCACGCTGGCATTGCTGGAGCAGCACGGCGGGGAAATCGAGGTGGTCAATTATCTCGACACGCCGCCGAGCGCCGCCGAACTGACCGTGCTGCTGCGGCAACTGGGCATGACCGCGCGCGAACTGCTGCGCACTGGCGAGGAGGAGTACCGCGCGCTGGGGCTGGACGATCCTGCACTCGACGACGACGCCCTGATCGCCGCGATGGTGGCGCACCCGAAGCTGATCGAACGCCCGATCGTGGTCGCCAACGGCAAGGCCGTCATCGGGCGACCGCCGGAAGCGGTGCTGGCGATACTCTGAGGTCCTTCACGGAACGCCGCCCTCGAGGCGGCGTTCTTTTCTGAGCCGAACGATCGGAGGAGCCCGCTGGCGGGCGATGCTTTTGTCGGGATTCGCGAAAGCAGGAGCATCGCCCGCCAGCGGGCTCCTGCAGACGGATCGAACACGAGCGGTATCGAGCGGCGGTTCAGCCCGGATCGAGCGTGAACGTGTCGGCGTCCATCCACGCCGGGAAACGCTCGCGGTGCGCCAGCAGCGGAGCCGGGTCCAGCATGACCGTCGCCACCTGCTCCTGCGCGCCCAGTTCCACCAGCGGCTCGCCGACCGGGTCGAGCACCGCGCTGTCGCCGGCATAAGGAATCTCGTTGCCGTCCACGCCGACCCGGTTCACGCCGACCACGTAGCACAGGTTCTCGATCGCGCGCGCGCGCAGCAGCGTGCGCCAGGGCTGACGGCGCGGTGCCGGCCAGTTCGCCACGAAGACGGCGAGGTCGTAATCCATGCCGCCGCCGGCCGAGGCCAGTCGGCGATTGCGCAGCCACACCGGGAAGCGCAGGTCGTAGCAGACCTGCGGCAGGATGCGCCAGCCCTTCAGCTCCACCACCAGGCGCTCGCTGCCGCCGCCGTAGCGGGTGTGCTCGCCGGCCATGCGGAACAAGTGGCGCTTGTCGTACTGCGCGAAGCTGCCGTCCGGCCGCATCCACAGCAGGCGGTTGTAGACCACGCCGTCCTCGCGGATCGCCAGGCTGCCGCAGACCACGGCGCCCACCTCGGCCGCCAACGCCCGCAGCCACGCCACGCCTTCGCCGTCCATGGTATCGGCGCTGGCATGGGTGTCGTTGCTGAAGCCGGACAGGAACGTCTCGGGCAGCACCATCAGGTCGCTGCCCCTGGCCTGGCGCACCAGCGCGCCGTAGTAGTCGCGGTTGGCCGGCGCGTCGTGCCAGCGGGTGGCGCCCTGCACCAGCGCGACGCGCAGCGGCTCGAGGCTCACGCCCTCGTTGCTCATAGCCGGCACAGCCGCTCGGCAGCCGCCTCCATGGTGGCATCGCTCTTGGCGAAGCACAGCCGCAGCAACCGCGTACCCGCCGCGTGTTCGTAGAACGGCGTCAGCGGAATCGCCGCCACGCCGCCGTGCTCGACCAGCCAGCGGCTGAAGGCAAGATCGTCCTCGTCACGGATCGCCGAATAGTCGACCAGCTGGAAGTAGCCGCCCGGCACGTCGAGCAGCTTGAAGCGCGACGGCGCCAGCAGCGCGCGGAAGCGGTCGCGCTTGGCCTGGTAGAACGCCGGCAGCTCCAGGTAATGCTGCGGGTCGCTGGCCATGAACTCGGCGAACGCCGCCTGCGCCGGGTGGAAGGTGCAGAAGGTGAGGTACTGGTGCACCTTGCGGAACTCCGCGCTCAGCGCGGCCGGCGCCACCGCGTAGCCGACCTTCCAGCCGGTGCAGTGGTAGGTCTTGCCGAACGAGGAGACCACGATGCTGCGCTCGGCCAGCTCCGCATGGCGCAGCACGCTCTCGTGCCGCGCGCCGTCGTAGACGATGTGCTCGTAGACCTCGTCGGACAGCACCACGATGCCGGTGTCGCGCACGATCGCCGCCAGCTCTGCCAGGTCGGCCGCGGACAGCACCGCGCCGGACGGATTGTGCGGCGTGTTGATCATGATCATGCGGGTCTTCGGCGTCACCGCGTCGCGCACGCGCTGCCAGTCGATCGCGAAGGCCGGCACGGTCAGCGGAATGTGCACCGCGCGCGCGCCCTGCAGCTCGATCGCCGGCTCGTAGCAGTCGTAGGCCGGGTCGAACACGATCACTTCCTCGCCCGCCCGCACGGTGGCCGCGATCGCCGCGAAGATCGCCTCGGTGGCGCCGGAGGTGAGCGTGATGTCGGTATCGACATCGAGTCGGCGGCCGTACAGGCGCTCGGTCTTCAGCACGATCTGCTCGCGCAGGGCCGCCGTGCCGTGCATCGGCGCGTATTGGTTGCGGCCCTCGTTCATGGCGCGGGTCAGCGCGTCGCGCAGGCCCTGCGGCGGCTCGAAGTCGGGGAAACCCTGACCCAGGTTGACCGCCTTGTGCTGCAGCGCGAGCTGGCTCATCACGCTGAAGATGGTGGTGCCGACTTTGGGAAGCTTGGTCGCGATCATCGTTTGGCCGTATAAATGTCCGTAAACCCGGCAGCGTACTGCATCGGGGCATCCGCGCGCATCACGCCGCGGGAAGTTCATCCAGCGGGCGCTGCTTGCACTGCTCGTGCTTCAGCAAGGTGGTGGCTGGCAGCCGCTCGGCCAGGAAATCCACCAGCGCGCGCACGCCGGGCAACATGCCGCGCCGGCTGGGGTAGACGAAGTGCATGGTGCCTTCGGGCATGCTCCACTCCGGCAGCACCACTTCCAGCTCGCCGGCGGCGATCGCCGGTGCGCAGACGAACTCCGGCAGCAATGCCACGCCCATGCCGCGACGCGCCGCCTCCAGCAGCACGGCGAAATCGCCGGTGATCAGCCGTGCCTGCACCTCCACGCTGGTCTGCTCGCCGCCGGCCCCGATCAGCTCCCACAGCTGGGCGCCCTCGTGCTCGCTCATCGACAGCGCCGGCAGCCGGGCCAGGTCGCCCGGCTGGGCCGGGCGCCCCAGCGCCTTCAGCAGCGCGGGGCTGGCCACCAGCTTGGTGCGCGACAGACCGAAGGTGCGGATCACCAGGTTCGCGTCGCTGTCCAGCTTGGTACGCACGCGGATCGCCAGGTCATAGCCCTCGCCGATCAGGTCGACCCGGCGGTTGCCGGACAGCAGTCGCACCTGCATCTTCGGATACTGCGCGAGGAAATCCGGCAGCACGTGCGCCAGCACGGTCTGCGCCAGCGACACCGGGCAGCTCAAGCGCACCACGCCGCGTGGCTCGGCGCGCAGTTCGTCCACCGCGTCCTGCGCCGCCTGCGCTTCTTCCAGCACGGCGCGGCAGTGCGCATAGAAGCGCTCGCCGACTTCGGTCACCACGAAGCGCCTCGTGGTCCGCTGCAGCAGGCGCACGCCGAGGCGTTCCTCGAGCTGGGCCACGCGCTTGCTCAGGCGCGATTTCGGCACGCCCAACGCGCGGCCGGCCGCGGAAAAGCCGCCATGCTCGACCACCGCGGCGAAGAAATACAGGTCGTTGAGGTCCTGCAGGGCACCGCTCAGCATCGTCATGATCGTTTCCATTCAAGAACGATAAGTTCGACATCCGCCATCTTATCGCGACATTGTTCCGAATATATCTTGATTCCCGTCGCCAATCCCTTGGCCCGATCAGGACTCCCCTCATGAAACTCTTGCATATCGACTCCAGCGCGCTGGGTGGCTACTCGGTGTCGCGTCAACTGACCGCCGACATCGTAGCCGAGCTGACGCGCAGCACGCCCGCCGCCAAGGTTCGCTACCACGACCTCGCTGCGCAGCCGCTGCCGCACTGGGCCCCGGTGGCCGACGCCAGCGATCCCGCCGCCGTGGCCGGCACCGAAATGCTCGAGGAATTCCTCGCCGCCGACGTGGTGGTGATCGGCGCGCCCATGTACAACTTCGCCATCTCCAGTTCGCTCAAGGCCTGGCTCGACCGCATCCTGGTCGCCGGCAAGACCTTCCGCTACACCGCCGACGGCCCCGAAGGCCTGGCCGGCGGCAAGCGGGTGATCATCGCCTCCAGCCGCGGCGGCTTCTACGGCAAGGATGCGCCGGCCGCGGCGATGGACTTCCAGGAACCCTACCTGCGCGCCGTGTTCGCCTTCATCGGCATCAACCAAGTGGAGTTCGTGCGCGCCGAGGGCATCGCGGTCGGCGAGGAACAGAAGCTCGCGGCGCTGGCCTCGGCCCGTCAGAGCATCGGCACGCTGATGGCCGCAGCGGCCTGATCCACGCACACCGGCTGACGCCCCTGCCCCGCGCAGAAGGCGTCAGCCACGGTGCGCACCACGGCGCGGGCGCCGCAGTGGAAAAACCGCGCGCGTGCCGACACACTGCCGGTTCCATCGTCATGGGGAACCGCGCATGAACCGCTTGCTCCATCTGCCACTGCTGGCCCTGCTGGCGCTCGCGCCGGCCGCGCCGGCCGCCGACCTGCTGGTCAGCAACGTCAACGGCTACACGCTGGACAGCCACGGCAAGCTGCAGCATTTCCAGGCCCTGCTGGTCGACCAGGGCAAGGTGGTGGCCACCGGCAGCGATGCCGAACTGGCCGCGCGCGCCAACGGCGCCAGGGTGGTGGACGGCCACGGCCGCACCCTGCTGCCGGGCCTGATCGACGCCCATGGCCACGTGCTCGACCTCGGCTACGCCCGCACCAGCGTCGACCTCACCGGCACGCAATCGCTGGCCGAGGCGCTGGCCAAGGTGAAGGCCTACGCCGCCGCGCATCCCGACGCGAAATGGATCGTCGGCGGCGGCTGGAACCAGGAGATCTGGAAGCTCGGCCGCTTCCCCACCGCGCAGGAACTGGACGCCGTGGTGGCCGATCGCCCGGTGTGGCTGAGCCGCGTCGACGGCCACGCCGCCTGGGCCAACTCCGCCGCCATCAAGCTGGCCGGCGTCACCGCGGCCACCAAGGACCCATCCGGCGGGCGCATCGAGCGCGACGCCCACGGCAACCCGGCCGGGGTATTCGTCGACGGCGCCACCGACCTGATCGGCGGCAAGGTGCCGGCGCCCACCGCGCAGGAGCGGGCCGCCGCGCTCGACGCCGCGCTGGCCGAGATGGCCAGCGTGGGCCTCACCGGCGTCGGCGACGCCGGCATCGACCTGGACACCTACCGCCTGTACCGCGAGTACGCCGATGCGCACAAGCTCACCGCGCGCATCTACGCGATGATCCGCGATACCGGCGCCGCGTTCGACGCCGTCAGCCAGCACGGCCCGCTGGTCGGCTACGGCGGCGACTTCCTCAGCGTGCGTGCGGTGAAGCTGTTCGCCGACGGCGCGCTGGGCAGCCGCGGCGCGGCCATGCTCAAGCCCTACAGCGACGACCCGCACAACCGCGGCCTGCTGTTCCTGCAACCCGACGAGCTGACCGCGAAGATCGACAAGGCCTTCGCCAAGGGTTACCAGGTGGCCATCCACGCCATCGGCGACGGCGCCAACCGCGAGGTACTGGACAGCTTCGCCGCCGCCTACAAGACCCACCCCGACGCCATCGCGCTGCGCAACCGCGTCGAGCACGCGCAGATCGTGTCGCTTGAGGACATCCCGCGCTTCGTGCCGCTCAAGCTGATCGCCTCGATGCAGCCCACCCACGCCACCTCCGACATGAACATGGCCGAAGACCGCATCGGCCACCAGCGGATCGCCGGCGCCTATGCGTGGCAGCGTTTCCTGAAGCAGGGCACGGTGATCGCCGGCGGCTCGGACTTCCCGGTGGAGTCGCCGAACCCGTTCTATGGCCTGTATTCGGCCATTACCCGCGAGGACCACAACGGCCAGCCGCCGGGTGGCTGGTATCCGCAGCAGGACATGACGCCGGTACAGGCGCTGCGCGCGTTCACCCTCGATGCGGCTTACGCGCAACACGCGGAGAAGACCCTGGGCACGCTGGAGCCGGGCAAGTGGGCCGACTTCATCCTGGTCGACCACGACGTCTTCAAGGACCCCGCCAGCAGGATCTGGAACACCAAGGTGTTGCAGACCTGGGTTGGCGGCAAGCAGGTCTACGCCGCCAAGGATTGACGCGGCAGGAGGCGTGATGAAAGGCCGGCGCTGGCGCCGGCCTTTCCGTCGATGGGCTCAGATCGCCGAGGTCCTGCCGCCGTCCATCGGGATGATCGCGCCGGTGACGTAGCTGGCCCGCGCCGAGGCCAGGAACAGCGCCACGTCGGCGATCTCCTCGGGTTCGGCCAGACGCCCCAGCGGAATGCCGGCGAGCTGCCGCGCCAACAGCTCCTCGCGCGGCAGGCCGGTGGCTCGCACGTCGGCGTCCAGGCCCTCCTCCACGCGGCCGGTGCGGGTGATGCCGGGATTGATCGCGTTGACCCGCACACCCTTGCCCGCGTAGGCATTCGCATAGCCCACGGTGGCCAGCATCAGCGCGGCGTTGGCCGAGCCGCCGGCGATGTGCTGCGGGTTGGCCTGCCGGCCGCCCTGCCCGATCACGTTGACGATGCTGCCGCGCCCGCGCGCGCCCATGCGCCTGATCACCGGGTCGATCGCATGCATGTAGCTGAGATACTTCGCCTGCATCGCCGCCAGCACGACGGTCGCATCCAGTTCAGCCGGCGGCGTGCGGCGGGCGGCGCCGGCGCAATTCACCAGCACCTCGATCGGGCCGTGATCGCGCTCGATGCGCTCGATCACCAGCCCCGCCGCCACGCTGTCCTTCAGGTCCGCCGCCTGCACCGCCAACGCCAGCCCGGCCGCGGCCAGCCGCCGTTGCGCCGCCTGCAGGTTGGCCGGATCCCGCGAGATGCCCACCACCGTCGCCCCTTCGCGGGCGA
Source organism: Rhodanobacter sp. (assembly GCA_024711345.1). GTDB lineage: Bacteria > Pseudomonadota > Gammaproteobacteria > Xanthomonadales > Rhodanobacteraceae > Rhodanobacter. The sequence goes on from JANJTA010000035.1 coordinate 170,270, forward strand.
ATGCGGCAGCGCAGGCCAGCCCGATGCCCTTGCTGGCGCCGGTGACCACCACCAGCCGGCCGCTCATTGCGAGATCCATGCGCTGCTCCGTCGAGGCCAAAAGACCGCCCATTGAACCATGCTGGCCGCTGCCGGCGCGCTGCCAACCCTGCCGGAGCGCGCCACGGCGCGGTTTCGGCGTCTAGGCCATCAGTCATGTTGCGAAATCGGCATGAACCGATTGACAGCTCGAAATATGGTGTTATAGTTCACTACAACACCACTCAACGAGGTCACTAAGGAGGCCTGTCATGAAAGCGCAGAATCTGATCGCCAGCATCGCCGCCGTCCTGCTCACCGCCGCCAGCCTGAGTGCCGTCAACTACAACGTCGCCAGCCAGCCGGTCCAGGCCAACCGCACCCAGGCCGCCAGCGCCATCGACCTGGCGCCGATCCACGTCAGCCCCAGCGCCGCCGAGATGCGCAGCGCCGCCCTGCTCGCCGACATCGGCCCCGCCGTAGCCACCATCCCGGCCGTCGGCCACCTGGACGGAACCAGCGGCACGGAGCAGCTCAGCCTGCTCGGGTCGCAGTTGGTCATGCCCTACTATTCGTTTGGCAACAAGTTCGGCCGCATCAGCAAGGAATAACACATGACCATGACCTGGAACGACAGCGTCCCGATCTATCGCCAGCTGCAGCAACGCGTGGTGGCGATGATCCTGGACGGCGCCTTGAACGAGGGCGACCCGCTGCCGTCGGTACGCCAGGTGGCCGCGGATTTTCAGATCAATCCGCTGACCGTGTCGAAGGCGTACCAGGAACTGGTCGACGAACAACTGGTTGAGAAAAGGAGGGGTCTGGGCATGTTCGTCATCGAAGGCGCGCGCGAGGCGCTGCTGAAATCGGAACGCGAGCGCTTCCTGCGCGAGGAGTGGCCGCAGCTGTTCGCCCGGCTGCAGCGGCTGGGTCTGGACCTGAAGACGCTGCTGCGCGAGGCCGGCATCGACAAGGGAGAGACGCCATGAGCGCGGTGATCACGGCCAGTGGCCTGAGCAAGCGGTACAAGTCCGCGCTGGCGCTGGACAACGTCAGCTTCCAGATCGAGCCCGGCCGCATCGTGGGCCTGATCGGCCCCAACGGCGCCGGCAAGACCACGGCGCTGAAGGCGATCCTCGGCCTCACCGACTTCGACGGCAGCCTCAACGTGCTGGGCTATGACCCGCGCAAGCAGCGCGACAAGCTGATGGGCGAGGTCTGCTTCATTGCCGACGTGGCCGTGCTGCCGCGCTGGATCAAGGTGCGCCAGGCGGTGGACTTTGTCGCCAATGTGCACCCGCGCTTCAACCGCGCCAAGTGCGAGGCCTTCCTGGCGCGCACCAAGCTGCAGCCCGAGCAGCGCGTGCGGCAGATGTCCAAGGGCATGATCGTGCAGCTGCACCTGGCACTGGTGATGGCGATCGACGCCAGGCTGCTGATCCTGGACGAGCCCACCCTGGGCCTGGACATCCTCTACCGCAAGCAGTTCTACCAGAACCTGCTGGAGGACTACTTCGACGAGAACAAGACCATCATCGTCACCACCCACCAGGTGGAGGAAGTCGAGCACATCCTCACCGACCTGATGTTCATCCGCGACGGCAGGATCGTGCTGGATGCCGACATGGACACGGTCGGCGACCGCTTCATCGAGGTGATGGTGGGCGCCGACAAGGCCGAGGCGACCCGCGCGCTGAAGCCGCTGGACGAACGCCAGGTGTTCGGCAAGAGCATCTTCCTGTTCGACGGCGCCGACCGCGCGACGCTGGAGCAGTTGGGCGAAATCCGCCGCCCCTCCGTCAGTGACCTGTTCGTCGCCACCATGAAAGGAACCTACGCATGAATACCACTGCCTGGAAAACCATGTACTGGCTGGTGAAGCGCGAATTCTGGGAGCACCGGGGCGGCTTCTTCTGGGCCCCGATCGTCACCGGCGGCGTGTTCCTCCTGCTGAACATCATGGGCATCATCACCGCCGAGGTCGTCGGCGCCCGCCACGGCATCAACTTCGGCGCCAGCGGTGGCCTGCAACGCGTCATCGCCGACATGGACGCCGGCGACCTGAGCAAGGTCGGGTTCGCCCTGGACGTGGCGATGTACTCGGCGATGGGCCTGCTGATCGTCGTGCTGGGCTTCGTGGTGTTCTTCTACTGCCTCGGCGCGCTGTACGACGACCGCCGCGACCGCAGCATCCTGTTCTGGAAGTCGCTGCCGATTTCCGACGCCAGCACCGTGCTGTCCAAGGTCGTCAGCGCCACCGTGCTGGCTCCGATCGTCGCCGTGTTCACCGGCATCGTCGTAGGCATGCTGCAACTGCTGATCCTCGCGGTCACGCTGTCTTTCCACGGCGTGAACGTATGGCAGTTGCTCTTGCTGGCTCATCCGTTCCGCGTCATGTTCAACCTGGTCGGCTATATCCCGCTGTATCTGCTATGGGCGCTGCCCTCGGTGGGCTGGCTGCTGCTCTGCTCGGCCTGGGCACGCAACAAGCCGTTCCTGTGGGCCGTGGCATTGCCGGTGGCCACCGGCCTGCTGGTCAGCTGGTTCGGCATCATGGGACTGTTCGACCTGCCGACCATCTGGTTCTGGAAGAACATCGTGCAGCGCGGCCTGTTCAGCGTCTTCCCCGGCACCGGCAGCGTGTTCGGTCACCAGGGCGACTTCGCGGTCAGCGGCACCCCCGGGATGGATTTCATGGACCTGGGCAACACCTACCAGTTGCTGGCATCGCCCAACCTGTGGATCGGCGCGGTGATCGGCTTGGGTCTGCTCGCCGGTGCCGTCTGGTTCCGCCGCTGGCGCGACGACAGCTGACTTCCCTTCAGATGCGAGAAAGGAGCACGCCCATGAAACGCACCACCCTGAACACGCTCGCGCTGGCTCTGCTGTTGCCGCTGGCCGCCTGCAGCCGCTCCGGCACGGACGCCGGCCAGCCGGGCGCCGCCAGCGACGTCGCCCAGGCGGCCAGCGAAGCCCGCGAACAAACCTCTTCCTCCGTGATTGCCGCACAGGTCCGCAAGGGCATCGAGCAGGCCAAGAAGGAACTGGCCACCCAGGACATCAGCCTGGGCAATATCCACGTTGGCAGCGGGCCGCACCCGCACGATGGCACCCTGCCCAAGGCGGTGATCACCCCGCAGGGCACGCTGGTGATCGCCGGCAAGCCGGTCGAGGCCACGCCGCAGCAGCACGCCATGCTGCTGGATTACCGCCAGCAGATCGTCGGCATCGCCGAGGCCGGCATGGACATCGGTGCCAGCGGTGCGGACATTGGCGTCGCCGCGGCGAAGCAGGCGCTGTGGGGCGCGTTCACCGGCAAGAGCGACAAGGAGATCGAGGCGAGCATCAAGCCGCAGACCGACCAGATCCAGGCCGCCGCCATGCAGCTGTGCAAGCGTTTGCCCGACATGCTGGTCTCGCAGCAGAAGCTGGCCGCCGCCCTGCCCGCGTTCAAGCCCTACGCCACGATGACGCAGCAGGACGTCGACGACTGCGGCAAGGACATGAAGGACAAGAACGGCAAGAAAGGCTTTGCCGTGTTTTCGGACTGAACCGCTCCGCGCCCAGCCGCACTTAGCTTCACCTCCCCAAGCCCGCTTCCCCACGTGGTGTCCGACGACACCGCGGCGGGCTTCCTCACCCCCGCAACAAGGAGATCACCCATGCGACACCTGATCCTGTTGGGCGCCCTCGCCAGCGCTTCCGTGTTCGCGCTGCCGGCGCAAGCCGGCTGGCACGTGCAGCTGCAGGGCACCACCGACCGCCTGAGCTGGCACGACGCCGGTGGCCGTGAGCTCAAGCTCGCCTCCCCCGACGGCACCGGTATCCGGGTCATCCGCATCACGCCGGCGCAGCACGCCGGGCTGCGGCGCGGCGACCTGATCACCGCCGTCGACGACCAACCGGTGGCGCACGTGGCCGAGTTGCGCGACCACCCCGGCGCCCAGCGGCAGCAAGCCAGCCGGCTCACCGTGCGCCGCGGCCAGCAGACGCTGGAACTGGCCCTGGCGGCCGGCGAGCTGGCCATGATGGCCCACCCGCATCCCTGATCCGGGGCCGCCCGCGCCGCTGCATGCGGCGCGGGTGCGCGGCTCACTCGCCGTGGATGCCGCCGCGGGTCAGCGCCATCGGGTCGAGCAGCTTCTGCAACTCGGCCTTCGACAGCCCGGTGGTTTCCAGCGCCACCTCCATGATCGGGCGGTGCTGCTTGTACGCCAGCTTGGCGGTGGCGGCGCCCTTCTCGTAGCCGATCACCGGGTTCAGCGCGGTGACCAGGATGGGGTTCATCGCCAGTGCCTGGTTCACCCGCGCCTTGTTGACGCGGAAGCCGGCGATGGCCTTGTCGGCCAGCAGCACACTGACGTTGGCCAGGATGCCGATCGACTGCAGCAGGTTGTGCGCGATCAGCGGCAGCATCACGTTGAGCTGGAAGTTGCCGCTCTGCCCCGCGATGGTGATCGCCGCGTCGTTGCCGATCACCTGCGCGGCCACCATCGCGGTGGCTTCCGGGATCACCGGGTTGACCTTGCCCGGCATGATCGACGAGCCCGGCTGCAGCGCCGGCAGCTCGATCTCGCCCAGGCCGGCCAGCGGGCCGGAGTTCATCCAGCGCAGGTCGTTGGCGATCTTCATCAGCGCCACCGCCAGCGTCTTCAGCGCGCCGGACAGTTCCACCGCAGCGTCCTGCGCAGCCATGCCCTCGAAATAGTTTTGCGCCGACTCGAACTTCACTCCGGTGAGCTTCTTCAGCTGCGCAGCCATCGCCGGGCCGAACTTCGGATCGGCGTTGATGCCGGTGCCCACCGCGGTGCCGCCCTGCGGCAGCCGGCGCATGCGCTTCAGCGCGTCCTCGATGCGTTCGATCGCGGCGGCGACCTGCGCCGACCAACCCGACAATTCCTGGCCGAAGGTGATCGGCATCGCGTCCATCAGGTGGGTGCGGCCGGTCTTGGGCGTGTTCTTCAGCTCTCGCGCGCGCTTGTCGATCGCCTTCTTCAGGTGCTTCAGCGCCGGCAACAGCTGCTCGCTGGCGGTCAGCGTGGCGCTGACGTGGATCGCCGTGGGGATGACGTCGTTCGAGCTCTGCCCGTAGTTGACGTGGTCGTTCGGATGCACCTTCGCGCCGGCGGCCACCGCCAGGTGGGCGATCACCTCGTTCGCATTCATGTTGGTGCTGGTGCCCGAGCCGGTCTGGAAGATGTCGATCGGGAACTGCGCGTCGTGTTCGCCGCCCGCCACCGCCAGCGCCGCCTTGCGGATCGCCGCCGCCTGGTTCTTCTTCAGGTGCCCCATGCCCAGATTGACCTCGGCGGCGGCCGCCTTGATCAGGCCCAGCGCACGGATGAACGGGCGCGGCAGGTGCAGGCCGGAGATGGGGAAGTTGTCGATCGCGCGCTGGGTCTGCGCGCCATACAGCGCGTCGGCGGGCACTTTCAACTCGCCCATGCTGTCGTGTTCGATGCGGAAGCCGCTCATGGTCCTGTTCCTTTGAGGGAGGGAAAACCTGCGAACTATAGGCCGACGGGCATCGCGCCGCCGTCAATGTAAAATGGCCGTTTCCCCGTGCCGGAACGCCCCGATGTCCAACCACGCCCTCACCGCCCTGTCGCCGCTGGACGGCCGCTACGCCGGCAAGGTCGAGCCGCTGCGGCCGATCTTCAGCGAATTCGGCCTGATGCACCGCCGCGTGCACGTGGAGATCGAATGGCTGCTGGCGCTGGCCGCCGAGCCGGGCATCAAGGAACTGCCGCCGTTCACGGCCACCCAGGTCAAGCAGTTGCATACCATCGCCGACTGCTTCGCGATCGAGGAAGGCGCGCGCATCAAGGCGATCGAGGCCACCACCAACCACGACGTGAAGGCGGTGGAGTACTTCATCAAGGAACGCATCGGCGCCGATCCCGCGCTGGCGCAGGCCAGGGAGTTCGTGCACTTCGCCTGCACCAGCGAGGACATCAACAACCTCTCCTACGCGCTGATGCTGCGCGACGCGCGCGAGCAGGTGCTGCTGCCGGCGTTCGACCGCATCATCGCCAAACTGCGCGAGCTGGCGCATGCCAACGCCGCGCTGCCGATGCTCTCGCGCACCCACGGCCAGACCGCCTCGCCCAGCACGCTGGGCAAGGAACTGGCGAACGTGGTGGCGCGGCTGGAGCGCCAGCGCCAGCAGCTCGCCGCGCTGGCGATCCCCGGCAAGATCAACGGCGCCGTGGGCAACTACAACGCCCACGTCATCACTTACCCGGAGATCGACTGGCGCACGTTCTCGCAGCGTTTCGTGCAGAGCCTGGGCCTGGACTGGAACCCCTACACCACGCAGATCGAGCCGCACGACGGCGTGGCCGAATACTGCGACGCGGTGCGCCGTGCCAACACCATCCTGATCGACCTGGCGCGCGACGTGTGGGGCTACATCTCGCTGGGCTACTTCAGGCAGAAGCTCAAGGAGGGCGAGGTCGGCTCGTCGACCATGCCGCACAAGGTCAACCCGATCGACTTCGAGAACGCCGAGGGCAACTTCGGCCTCGCCAACGCGCTGCTCGGCCACTTCGCCGAGAAGCTGCCGATCAGCCGCTGGCAGCGCGACCTCACCGACTCCACCGTGTTGCGCGCGCTGGGCACCGCGTTCGGCCACACTTTGGTCGCGCTGGAATCGCTGCAGAAGGGCCTGGGCAAACTCACCGTCAATGCCGACCGCCTCGCCGCCGATCTCGACGCCAGCTGGGAAGTGCTGGCCGAAGCCGTGCAGACCGTGATGCGCCGCTACGGCCTGCCGCAGCCCTACGAACAGCTCAAGGCGCTGACCCGCGGCCACGGCATCACGAAGGAGTCGATGCGCGAATTCATCGGCAAGCTGGAGCTGCCCGCCGAGGCGAAGCAGCGACTGCTCGAACTCACGCCGGGTGGTTACATCGGCCTGGCCGAAGGGCTGGCGAAGAACATCTGAGCTGCACGAAGCCGCCATTCTCCTCCCCTGCTCGCAGGGGGGGAGGCAGGCGATCACACGGAGTCCTTCAGGTGAGGGAGTTCTCCGGGATCGCCGAGAATCAAAAGCACCCCATCCAACCCTCCCCTGCGCGCAGGGGAGGGAGTCTCGTTGTGGGCCGCGCGGCCCGCTGCGTCTCAGGCCAGGGCCTTCTTCACCAGCCCCTCGGCCTCCAGCGCTGCCTGCACCGCCGGGCGCTCGGCCACGCGCTTCTGGAACGCCAGCAGCGACGGGAACGCGGACAGGTCCAGCGCCACGTGCTTGGCCCAGTTGGTCACGGTGAACAGGTAAGCGTCGGCGGCGGTGAACTTGTCGCCCAGCAGGAACGGCTGCTTCGCCAGCACGCTCTCGATGAGCTGGTAGCGCCGCGTCAGGTATTCCTTGCGCTCGGTGCGGGTGGCCTCGGGCGTATCCGGCTTGAACAGCGGGCTGTAGCTCTTGTGGATCTCCGAGTTGATGTAGCCCAGCATTTCCTGCAGCCGGTAGCGCGCCGGCGTGCCGTTGGCGGGTGCGAGGCCGGTGGCCGGCTTCTGGTCGGCCAGGTACTGCACGATCGCCGGACCTTCGGTCAGCACTTCGCCGTTGTCCAGCTCCAGCACCGGCACGTAGCCCTTCGGGTTGATCTGCCAGAAATCCGCGCCGTGCTCGGTGCGCTTGGCCTTGCCGTCGACCTTCTCCAGCGTGAGCGGAAGGCCGGCCTCACGCGCCACGATGTGCGGGGAAAGCGAGCAGGCGCCGGGGGAGTAGTAGAGCTTCATGCGATGACTCCTGATGGGGGACGGGGAAAAAGGACACGCGCCGATCGACGCCGCGCATGCATCCTGCGCATGCTACGCCACCATGGTTACCATTGGATACCATCTAACCGTCGGTTAGTCCTAGAATGCGGTAACTCCCCGGTTACCGAGCCACCGCATGGGCCTCCCCGTACGCAAGAGCAAGGTCGTGCCGCCGCCCGCCTGCCCGCTCACCGAAAGCCTGGCGCTGCTGCGCGGCGCCTGGGCACCCAACGTGATCTGGTACCTCAGCGGCGAACCGCGCCGCTTCGGCGAACTGCGCCACGACATCCCGCGCATCTCCGCCCGCGTGCTCAGCGCGCGCCTGCGCGAACTGGAATCGCGCGGCCTGGTGTCGCGCCGCCTGCTCGACACTTCCCCGCCCTCCGCCGAATACGCCCTCACCGAACTCGGCCGCGAACTGCTGCCGGCGATCAAGGCGCTGGCGCGGGTGGGACAGAAGCTGATTGCGGAGTGGGATTCGCGGGCTTCGGTGGGGAAACGGGCGCGCGTGGTGGGCTGAGGCGCCTATTGGCAGCTTGCCCCTGATACCCGCACGTGGAACGCAATCGCAGCCATCTCTGGGCGCAACCAACCGCTGCAGGATCAGGCCGCATCGAAAGGGACAAACCGTTGACTTCGGCAGATCGAGATCAAGACGGATGGTCCCTTCGTTTCCCTCACTCCACCTCATCCGATCCTTCATTGACTCCCTCGAACAGGAACGTCGAGAGATACCGCTCGCCGGTATCGGGCAGCATCGCCAGCAGTACCGAGCCTTCCGGTGCATTCTTCGCCACGTCCAGCGCGGCGGCCAGCGTGCCGCCGGAGGAGATGCCGGTGAAGATGCCTTCCTGCTGCGCCAGCGCGCGCGCGGTGTCGCGGGCCACGGTGTCGTCCACCGTCACCAGTTGGTCGACGACTTTGGGGTTCAGTACCGCCGGCACGAAGTCCGGGGTCCAGCCCTGGATCTTGTGCGAAGCCCATTCCTTGCCGGCGAGCAGCGCGGCTACCGCGGGTTCGGCGCCGATCACCTTCACTTCCGGCCGCGCCACCTTCAGCACCTCGCCCACGCCAGTGAGCGTGCCGCCGGTGCCCCAGCCGCTGACGAAGTAGTCGAGGCGGCGGCCGGCGAAGTCGCGCAGGATTTCCGCCGCGGTGGTCTGCCGGTGGTAGGCGGGGTTGGCCGGGTTCTCGAACTGGCGGGCGAGGAACCAGCCGTGCTTGCGCGCCAGTTCTTCGGCCACCTTCACCATGCCGGTGCCGCGCGCCGCGGCGGGAGTGAGCAGCACCTTGCCGCCGTAGGCGCGGATCAGCTTGCGCCGCTCGACCGAGAACGTCTCGCTCATCACCGCCACGAACGGATAGCCGCGCGCCGCGCAGATCGCCGCCAGCGCCACGCCGGTGTTGCCCGAGGTGGCCTCGATCACGGTCTGCCCGGGCTTCAGCGTGCCGCGCTGCTCGGCGTCGAGGATGATCGCCAGGGCCAGGCGGTCCTTCACCGAGCCGGCGGGGTTGAACGCCTCCACCTTCACGTACAGCTCGACGTGCTTCGGGGCGAGGCGGTTGAGCCGCACCACGGGCGTGTCGCCGATGGTGCCGAGGATGCTGTCGTGGATCATGGACGTACTCCGGTCGGATGGCGGGAGAAGCGCGGCGCGATCATGCACTGGTCCCCGTGAAGATTTCAGTCGGGCGCGTCGTGGCCGCCGCCGGGACCTGCCGGCGCGCGGCGGCGGGCATCGCGCCGCCCAGCGGCGGCGCGCCGAACCAGGCCAGCGCGCCGGCCAGCGCCGCCACCTCGCCCACGATCAGCAGCGCCGGCGAACGCACTGCATGCAGCGCCGCCCGCCCGGCCAGTTGGGCCAGCGTGCCGGTAACCACCCGCTGCCGCGGCAGCGAGCCGTTCTCGACCAGCGCGAACGGCGTGGCCGGCGCGCGGCCGTGTGCGATCAGCTGCGTCTGCAGGCGCGCCAGCCCGGCCACGCCCATGTAGATCGCCAGGGTCTGCCGCTCCTGCGCCAGCGCGCGCCAGTCCAGCGTGTCCAGCGAATCGCGGCAATGCGCGGTGACGAAACGCACCGACTGCGCGTGGTCGCGATGGGTCAGCGGCACGCCGGCGCAAGCCGCGCAGGCGACGGCCGCGGTGATGCCGGGCACCACTTCGTAGGCGATGCCGTGGGCGCGCAGGAACTGCAGCTCCTCACCGCCGCGGCCGAACACGAACGGGTCGCCGCCCTTCAGCCGCACCACCCGTCGCCCGGCCCGCGCGCGTTCGAGCAGCAAGGCATGGATCTCGTCCTGGGTGGCGTGGTGGTGGCCGGCCTGCTTGCCCACCTCGATCCGCTCGGCGTCGCGCCGGGCCAGCGCCAGCACCTCGGCGCTGACCAGGCGATCGTGCAGGATCACGTCGGCCTCGTTCAACGCGCGCAGTCCGCGCAGGGTCAGCAGGCCCGGATCGCCGGGGCCAGCGCCGACCAATACCACCGAACCGGCGGGCGCGGACGAGGGCGCCGTCAGCGCCTGCTCCGCCGTCCGCCGCGCCTCGTCCGGCCGGGCCTGGCGCAGCAGCGCGGCGACCGGGCCGGCGAACAGCTCCTCGTAAAAGCGGCGCCGCGCCGCCGGCTGCGGATGGCGCAGACGGATGCGCCGGCGCAGACGCGCCGCCAGCGTGGCCAGTGCGCCCAGCGAGGGGTCGAGCAGAGCCTCCAGCCGTTCGCGCAGCAGCCGCACGAGCATCGGCGCGGCGCCGCCGCTGGAGATCGCCACGGTCAGCGGCGCGCGCTCCACTACGGCCGGCACCTGGAAGCTGGACAGCGCCGCGTCGTCCACCACGTTGACGAAGATCCGCCGCAGTTGGGCGAGGCTGGCGACCAGCCGGTTCAGTTCGCCATCGGACGTCGCCGCCACCACCAGCCACACCCGCTCCAGCCATTCCTCGCGGAACGGTTCCGCGCGGTGGGCGATCCGGCCCGCCGTGGCCCAGCGCTGCAGCCGTGGGGTGAGCGCTGGCGCGTTCACCGTGACCTGCGCCTGCGCGCCGAGCAGGGCCGCCACCTTGCGCTCGGCCACCACGCCGCCACCCACCACCAGCACGGCGCGGCGGGACAGGTCGGCGAACAGCGGATAGAGCCTGGTGGCGGGCATGGGCGACAGCAGCGGCAAGAGATCGGCCACGCTATGCGGCCGCCGATCCGGTCGCAAATGATCCGTGCGGGCGCACATATGCCGTAAAGGCATGAGTCCTGCGGTGCTTGACGCGGATAACAAATAGCCGTATAGACGTCCAGTCATGTTCCCGTCCGCAACCCTCCACGCCGCTGTCGCCAACCCCACGACGCTCCGCGCCGCGCGATGTATCCGTGCCTCGTTCGCACCCCGACCGCACGATTCCCGCCGCCCACGAGAGCCTCGCCATGACCCTCACCCAGCTGCGCTACCTGGTAGCCATCGCCGATTCCGGCCTCAACATCACCCTGGCCGCCGAGCGTGTCCACGCCACCCAGCCCGGCCTGAGCAAACGGCTCCGGCAGCTTGAGGACGAGCTGGGTTTCCAGCTGTTCGCACGCAAGGGCAAGAGCCTGGACGCAGTGACCCACGCCGGCCAGCACGTACTGGAGCGCGCGCGCATCATCCTCGCCGAAGCGGCCAACATCCGCGCGATCGCCGCCAACCTGCGCAACGAGACGCGCGGCGAGCTGCGCATCGCCACCACCCACACCCAGGCCCGCTTCGCCCTGCCCGCCGCCATCGGCGCGCTGAACCGGCGTTACCCGCAGGTCAGCGTGCACCTGCAGCCGTGCCGCGACGGCGAGGTGCTGGCGCAGCTGGAAGCCGGCCACGTCGACCTGGCGGTGATCAGCACCGCCGGCGCGCCGCCGCCCGCCGGCATCGCGTTGCCGGCCTACCGCTGGCAGCGCGTGATCGTGGCGCCGCAGGGACATCCGCTGGGCGAACATGGCCAGCCGCCGACGCTGGCCGGGCTGGCCGCGCTGCCATTGGTCAGCTATGACTCCTCGCTGAAACCCGATTCCTCGCTGCGCCGCGCGTTCGAGGCGGCCGGCCTGCAACCGCAGATCGCGATGACCGCCGGCGATGCCGACCTGATCAAGACCTACGTGCGCACCGGCCTGGGCATCGGCGTGCTGGCCGAGATGGCCATGCTGGACAGCGACACCGACCTGCGCACGCTGCCGACCGGGCACCTGTTTCCCCAGTGCACGACCTGGATCGTGCTGCGCCGGGAAAGCGTGCTGCGCGAATACGTGCTGGAGTTCATCGCCCAGTTCGCGCCGCAACTGGACCGCCGCGACGTGGTGCGCACGCTCGCCGGTGCTGCGCCGGGCGAATGGCCGGCGGTGCCGCACTGGCATGATCGCCTGCCCGCCGCGCTGCCCGATGCGGCGTGAAGCCCGGCCGGCATGCCGCCGCACCGTCGGCCTCGGGCCGCGCGTCTAGGCGAGGCTGTGCAGCCCACACTCGCGCTTGAGTCCGAAGAAGCGCGTGTCCTCGGCGTCCATGCCCGGCTCCCAGCGACGGCTGGTGTGGCTGTCGCCGATCGAGACGTAGCCCTGCTGCCACAGCGGGTGGTACGGCAGGCCGTGGCGCGCGAGGTACTGACCGACCTCGCGATCGCTCCAGTCGGCCAGCGGGTGGAATTTCCAGCAACCGTGGCGGAACCCGGCAAACTCGATCGCCGCGCGGCTGCGCGACTGCCCCCGACGCAGGCCGGCGAACCAGCCGACGGCGCGCAGTTCGGCCAGCGCACGCTGCATCGGCTCGACCTTGCGCAGCCGGTTGTAGCGGTCGAGGCCAGCCACGCCCTGCTCCCACAGCCGCCCGTGGCGCGCTTCCATCCAGGCGGGGCTGAGCGGCGCGCCGTAGACCTTGAGGTTCAGCGCAAGCCGTTCGGTCAGCTCGTCGACGAAGCGATAGGTCTCGGGGAACAGGTAGCCGGTGTCGATCAGCACCACCGGAATGCCCGGGCGCTGGCGGGTCAACAGGTGCAGCGACACTGCCGACTGCGCGCCAAAGCTGGACGACAGCACGTGCTGGCCGGCCACGTGTTCCAGCGCCCAGGCCACCCGGCGCTCGGCGCTGAAGCGGGACAGCATCGCGTTCAGTTCGGCCAGCGCGCGCGGCTCGTGCGGCGCCTGTTCGAGCAGCGCGGCGCTCATGCCACCGGCTCCGAGGGAATGCGCCGCGGCGACGGCGACGGCGACGGCACGAGGATGCCGGCGCGCCGCAGGAAGTCGCCGAAGTATTCCCCGTTGGTGCGTTCGGCGGCGTATCGCGCAAACAGCGGATCGAGCGCCGCCAAGATCGCCGCTTCGTCCACGTTCTCGCGATAGACCTGGTTCAGCCGCTGGCCGCCGAAGTCGGCGCCCAGGCGCAGGTCGTAGCGGCCCGGCCCGCGACCGACCAGGGCGATCTCGCCCAGATACGGCCGCGAGCAGCCGTTCGGGCAGCCGGACAGGCGCAGCAGGATCGGCGCATCGAGCAGGCCGTGCTGTTCCAGCCGCGCCTCCAGCTTGTCGAGAATCGTCGGCAGGTAGCGCTCGCTCTCGGCCATCGCCAGGCCGCAGGTGGGCAGCGCCACGCAGGCGATCGCGTGGCGACGGATCGCGCTCTGCTTGCGGTAGCCGTCCAGTCCGTGCGCGCGCACGATCGCATCGATGCGCTCGCGCTCGCCCGCAGCGACGTTCGCCACGATCACGTTCTGGTTGCAGGTCAGGCGGAAGTCGCCGGTGTGGACCTTCGCCAGTTCGCGCATGCCGCTGAGCCGGCGCTGCTCGCCGCGATCGAGCAGGCGCCCGGATTCGATGTGCAGCGTCAGGTGCCAGCGGCCGTCCTCGCCCTCCAGCCAGCCGTAGCGGTCGCCGTTGTGGTCGAAACGGAACGGCTGCGCCGGCTGCAGGGCGAAGCCCAGACGGTGCTCCAGCTCGGCCTTGAACGCGTCGGTGCCGCGCTCGTCCAGGGTGTACTTCAGGCGCGCATGCTTGCGCTCGGCGCGGTCGCCCCAGTCGCGCTGGATGGCGATGACCTGCTCGGCCGCCTCGCGCAGCTGCCCGGGCGTCACGAAGCCGATCACCTCGGCCAGCCGCGGGTAGGTGGACGGATCGCCATGGCTGGCGCCCATGCCGCCACCGACAACGAGGTTGAAGCCGCGCAATTCGCCCTGCTCGGCGATCGCGATCAGGCCCAGATCCTGGGCGAACACGTCGACGTCGTTGAGCGGCGGGACCGCCATGCCGATCTTGAACTTGCGCGGCAGGTAGGTCGTGCCGTACAGCGGCTCGGGCGGTGCCTCGCCGACCAGCTTCTCGCCGTCCAGCCACAGCTCGTGGTAGGCGGTGGTCCGCGGCGCCAGCTCCGCCGACAGCTTCGCCGCCCAGGCATAGGCCTCGGCATGCAGCGATGACTGCTGCGGCAGCGGCGTGGCCACCACGTTGCGCAGCACGTCGCCGCAGGCGGCGATGGTGCTGGCCATGGCGTGGTTGATCGCGGCGATGGCGGGTTTGAGATTGCGCTTGAGGATGCCGTGCCACTGGAAGGTCTGCCGCGTGGTGATGCGCAGGCCGGCGCTGGCGTAGTCGCGGGCGAGCCGGTCGAACACCAGCCACTGTGCCGGCGTGACCACGCCGCCGGGCAGGCGTGCGCGCAGCATGAACGCGTACAGCGGCTCCAGCTTCTGCCGGCGGCGCTCCTCGCGCAGGTCGCGGTCGTCCTGCTGGTAGCTGCCATGGAACTTCAGAAGCTTGCCGTCGTCGTCGCCGATCGCGCCGGTGACCGGGTCGGCCAGGCCTTCGGCGATGCTGCCGCGCAGCTGGCGGCTGGCCGCCTTGATGTGTTCGAGGTGCGAGAGTTTCCTGCGCATATCAATACACATCCCGGGCGTAGCGGCCCTGTTGCAGGAGTTCGCCGAGCCATGCGTTTGCTTCGTCGGGCGACTGCTTGCCGTGGGTCGCGATCACGTCGACCAGCGCGGCATGGACGTCGTGGGCCATGTGCTCCGCATCGCCGCAGACATAGAGGTGCGCGCCATTCCTCAGCCACGCATGCAGCTCGGCGCCCTGTTCGCGCAGGCGCTGTTGAATGTAGGTTTTTGATTCGGAGTCGCGCGAGAACGCCAGATCGAGCCGGTGCAGCGAGCCGTCCTTCAGCGCCTGCTGCCACTCCAGTTGATAGAGGAAATCGCCGGCGAAGTGGCGGTTGCCGAAGAACAGCCAGTTGCGGCCGCTGGCAGCGCTTTCGCGCCGCTCCTGCACGAACGCGCGGAACGGCGCCACGCCGGTGCCGGGGCCGATCATGATGATGTCGCGCGAGCCGTCCGCCGGCAGGCGGAAGCGCTCGTTCGGCTCGATGAACACCGGCAGGGTGCCGTCCTCGCCGGTGGCAGCGATGAGCGAGGACGCCGCGCCCCAGTGCGCGCTGCCGTGCGCCTCGTAGTCGACCACGGCCACGGTCAGGTGCACTTCTTCGCCCACGGCCCTGGCGCTGGAGGCGATCGAATACAGCCGCGGCGCCAGTGGTCGCAACGCGGCCAGCAGCGCTTCGGGTTGCCATGTCGCCGGATAGCGGCGCAACAGGTCGATCGGCTGTTCGGCGGCCAACACGGCCGCCAGCTCCGCCGAGCGCTCCGGCCGCAGCAGCGCGGCCAGCTCGTCGTGACCGCCGGCAGCCGCCAGCGCGGCGATGAAGCCGCGGTGCAGCCGGGTGATCTCGCGCTCGCGCTCCAGCCATTGCCGCAACGGCAGGCTGCGGCCCTGGTGATTCACCTCGGCCTCGCCATCGAGCCGCAACGCCTGCAACCACTGCGCCACCAGCGCCGGCGGATGGCGCGGCCACACGCCCAGCGCATCACCCGGCTGGTAATGCAGGCCGGAGCCTTCCAGCGACAGCTCGATGTGGCGCACGTCGCGGGTGCTGTCGCGCGCCACGATGCGCTGGTTGGCCAGCACGGTGGCGGCGAATGGCCGTTCGCGGGAATGCGCGCTGCGGTTCGGCACCGCATGCAGCGCAGTCACTCGCGCCAGAGGGCCTGCTGGCTTCAGCAGCCCGCGGGTCTGCTCCAGCACCTGCTCCGTCCACGGCGCGGCGACCGCCTCGATCTCCACGTCGGCCTCGCCGAAGGCGCTGAAGCGGGTGGCGCCCAGCTCGGCCAGCCGCGCATCGAGCTGGCGCCCGATCGTGCAGAACTGCGGATAGCTCGAATCGCCCAGACCCAGTACGGCGAAGCGCAGCGCCGGCAGTTTCGGCGCGCGCTTGCCGCTGATGAACTCGAACAGGCCGCGCGCGTCGTCCGGCGGCTCGCCGTCGCCCTGGGTGCTGATCACCAGCAGCAGCTGGCGTTCCTGCGCCAGCTCGCGCTGCGGGTAGGCATCGGCGCGCAGCAGTCGCAGCCGCAGGCCGGCCGCCTCGCCGCGCCTGGCCAGTTGCTCGGCGATGCGCTTCGCGTTGCCGGTCTGGCTGCCGTAGACGATCGTCAGTCGCTCGGCCAGCGGGCCCGCCGGCGCTGGAGTCGCCCCACCGCCACGCTGCGCCTGTTCGGCCTGCGCGGCGCTCCATGCGGCGATCCAGTATAGCTGGGCCACGGTCAGGTCCTGCAGCTCCCGGCTCAGTCTGGCGAGCTGGTCCGCATCGAGGCTCGGCGCGGGAAGGTTCGGCACGGCGATGGTATTCACGCTGATTCCATTTGGACGCCTATACGTCTTGACGTCCACATTAGTTTTTTTGCCTGCATCGTGAAAAAGGATATGCCGGCATGTGCTTATGCCGAGGCCTTATTTCCGCGCCATGAGCCCGCTTTCGATACTTGCTACACTTTCCGCATCGCGCACGGATGCCTTTCCGCCCATGCCACCGCTGTCCGAATTCCTCACCTTTGCCGCCGTGGGCGCACTCGCCCAGCTGGTCGACGGCGCGCTGGGCATGGCTTACGGCGTCGTCTCGGCGGCAATGCTGCTGGGGCTGGGCTTGCCTCCCGCGGTGGCCAGCGCCAGCGTGCACTACGCCGAAACCTTCACCTGCGGCGCCTCCGGCCTCAGCCACCTCGCGGCCGGCAACGTGCGGCGGCAGCTGTTCTGGACGCTGGCCATTCCCGGCGTGGTCGGTGCGGTGATCGGCGCCTACGTGGTCACCCACGCCCCGGCAAGCTGGATGCGACTGGCGCTCACGGTCTACATGCTGGGCATGGGCGTGTTCCTGCTGCGACGGGCGACCCGGGCCGACCGCGGCCACGACGACGCGATACCGCGCGCCACCCGTCCGCTGGGGCTGGTCGCCGGCTTCGCCGATGCCATGGCCGGCGGCGGCTGGAGCGCGCTGACCGTGACCACCTTGGTCGCCCGCGGCGCCACGCCGCGTACGGTGATCGGCACCGTGCACCTGGCCAAGTGCGTGGTGAGCGCCGCCGCCAGTGTCAGCTTCCTGCTGCACCTGGGCGCGGCCCACGGCACGGCCGTGCTCGGCCTGATCGCCGGCGGCATCGTCGCGGCCCCGCTGGGCGCCTTGCTGGTCCGACGCATGCCGGCACGGGCCGCGACCCTGCTGGCCGCCACCGCCGTGCTCGCGCTGGGACTCAGCAACGTGGTGAGGGCGCTGTACTGACGTCGCCGACAGCGGCCACCGCTACAATGCGGGCATGACCAAGCCCATCCCCTTTCCGATCGAAGTCCGCGGCTCCGCGAAGCAGCCGCTGGGCATGTCGCCCGCCCGCTTCCTGCGCGACTACTGGCAGAAGCGTCCGCTGCTGATCCGCCACGCCTTCCCCGACTTCCGGCCGCCGCTGCAGCCGGACGACCTGGCCGGCCTGGCCTGCGAGCCGACCGCACTGGCGCGGCTGATCGTGCACGACGTGAAGCGCGACCGCTGGCAGGTCAAGTCCGGCCCGCTCGACGAAGCCGACTTCGCCAGCACCCCCGCCAGCGACTGGACCTTGCTGGTGCAGGACGTCGACAAGTGGGACGCCGACGTGGCGCAACTGCTGGAGCCATTCCGCTTCCTGCCGAGCTGGCGGGTGGACGACGTGATGGTGTCCTATGCCGAGCCCGGCGGCGGGGTCGGCGCTCACGTCGACCAGTACGACGTGTTCCTGATCCAGGGTCTGGGCCAGCGCCATTGGGCGATCAGCGACGACCCGCTGGCGCCGAAGGCGTTCCGCCCCGAGGTGGAGCTCAAGCAGCTGGTGCAGTTCGAACCGACCCACGAATGGCTGCTGGACCCGGGCGACATGCTCTATTTGCCGCCCGGTGTGCCGCATGACGGCGTGGCGTTCGGCGGCCCGTGCATGACCTTCTCCGTCGGCATGCGCGCGCCCTCGCAGGCCGAGCTGACCGGCGACCTCGCCGACTACATCGCCGAACACCTGCCGGAGGAACTGCGCTACGCCGACCCGGACCTGAAACCCGCCACCGCGAGCGGCGAGATCGACCGCGCCGCGATCGAGCGGCTGAAGGACGCGCTGCCGTTTGCCGCCGCCCTGCGCGAGGACATGCTGCGCGACTGGTTCGGCCGCTTCATCACCCGCTACCGCAGTGCGCAGGCGCCGGCCCCGCCGGGCAAGCCGCTGACCGAAGCGGCGCTGGCGAAGCAGCTCGATGCCGGCGCACAGCTGCTGCGCCACCCGTGGTCGCGGCTGGCGTGGAGCCGGGGCAAGTCCGGCTGCACGCTGTACGCCAATGGCCAGGCCTATCCGGCCACACCGGCGCTGGCGCAGCAGCTGTGCGAACAGCGCACGCTGAGCGTCGCGCGCAAGCCCGGCGCCGCCGAACGCGCCCTGTTGCTGGCCCTGGTCAACGATGGCCATCTGCTGCCGCGCAAGCCCCGCCACCGATGAAGCTGCAGGACTTCCACGTCGAAGTCGCCGAGTGGTCGCGCGCCGAACAGCGCAGCGCCCTGCTCGACCTGCGCGAGGTGGTGTTCATCCGCGAACAGGGCGTGCCCGAGCCGCGCGAGCGCGACGGGCTCGACGTGGACTGCTGGCACGTGCTGGCGCGCGACGAGGCCGGCCAGCCGATCGGCTGCGGCCGCCTCACGCCGGCGCACAAGATCGGCCGCATGGCCGTGCTGCGCGAATGGCGCGGCCGCGGCGTCGGCGTGGCGCTGCTGCGCGAGCTGGTCGCTCGCGCCCGCGCGCAGGGCTGGCCGGAAGTGGCGCTGGACGCCCAGGTCAGCGCGCTCGGCTTCTACGAGCGCGAGGGCTTCGTCGCGCACGGCGAGGAGTTCGAGGACGCCGGGCTGATGCACCGGGCGATGCGCCTGTCGCTGTCCGCCCCGGAAGAAGACGCCGCGCCGCCGCGCGACGTCGAGACCCTGCCGGCCGGCACGCGCAGCGAGACCGCCGCCGCGCGCCTGCAACTGCTGGTCGACACGCGCCACCAGCTGTCCATCTACCTGCCGCTGCTGGACAACGACAGCTATGCCAGCACGCAGGAACTGGCCGAGCTGCGCCGCATCGCGATTTCCGGTCGCGGCGCGCGCATCCGCATCCTGCTGCACGACCCGGCTGCCGCCCTGCGCAACGACCACCGGCTGGTCGCGCTGGCCCAGCGCCTGCCCAGTGCGATCCGGATCCGCACGCCGGTGGAGGAAGCCGATCGCGCCTACATCTCGGCCTACCTGCTCAACGACGCCGGCGGCTACCTGTTCCTGCCCGAGGCGGATCGTGCGGCGGGCCGCGCCGCCCGCCACGACCGCGCCAGCCAGGCGCCGCTGCAGCAGCACTTCGACGAAGTGTGGGAGCGCGCCGAGCCAGCCAGCGAACTGCTCGCGCTGGGGCTTTAGCCGGGCCTGCCGAGCGGTGATTCGGCCGAACGCCGCCGCGCGGGTGCGGCAAATCGCGGGAAATCGCCGGGTGCGGCAAAACACGCCTTAGACCATCGTCGGAGATCCCTGCCGGAAGGGCCTTCCAGGCCGCCCGCAGCTTGCCGCGTTGCAGCAGCCAAAGGCTATAATCGTCAGGATTCTCCCCAGTCATCCGTACGCACGGCCTGCCGGGCTTGAAAACCGGGCTGGAACCGCGACCTCAAAGGTCACACGGATGGTTGCAAGCATCCTTTCCCTGCCGGTGGTGACGTGACTACAAACCTGATCCGCGAGTTCTTCGACTCCTCCCAACTCGCTGGCGGCAACGCCGATTACGTCGAATCGCTCTACGACGCCTGGCTGGCCGACGCCTCGTCGGTGCCCGCCGAATGGGCCAACTACTTCACAACCTTCAAGGGCCGCGAATCGGGAGACGTCTCCCATGCCGCGGCCATCGCGCGCATCGAGGCGGCACAGAAGCAGCGCCACAACGGCGCCGCCGCCGCGCCGGTGAGCGACGAGCACGCGCGCAAGCAGGCTGGCGTGCTGCGCCTGCTTACCGCCTACCGCTCGCGCGGCCACCTCGCCGCCGAGCTCGACCCGCTCGGCCTGACCGAGAAGATGCCGGCGCCGGATCTGGGCCTCGCCTTCCACGGCCTCTCCGACGCCGACCTCGACACCGAATTCGACACCGGCAACTACGCCGGCGGCGGCCAGCGGCTGAAACTGCGCGAGCTGCTGAGCCGCCTGCAGAAGACCTACGCCAGCACGATCGGCGCCGAGTTCATGCACATCAGCAACCACGAGCAGCGCAATTGGATCTACAGCCGCCTCGAACAGGCCAGCGGCCAGAGCGGCCTGGACAAGGCCGGCAAGCAGCGCGTGCTGGACGGCCTCACCGCCGCCGAAGGACTGGAGCGCTACCTCCACACGAAATACGTGGGCCAGAAGCGCTTCTCGCTGGAAGGCGGCGACAGCCTGATCCCGATGCTCGACGACGTGGTGCGCGCCGCCGGCGACAACGGCATCAAGGAGCTGGTGATCGGCATGGCCCACCGTGGCCGCCTCAACGTGCTGGTCAACATCCTGGGCAAGCCGCCGAAGACGCTGTTCGACGAGTTCGAGGGCCGCTTCGACCACCCCGACGACCCGGCCCACTCCGGCGACGTGAAGTACCACATGGGCTTCTCCGCCGACGTCAAGACGCCCAAGGGCGGCGTGCACGTGGCGCTGGCGTTCAATCCCTCGCACCTGGAAATCGTCAACCCGGTGGTGAGCGGCTCGGTGCACGCGCGCCAGACCCGCCGCCGCGACACCGCGCACACGCAGTCGATGGCCGTGCTGATCCACGGCGACGCCGCGCTGGCCGGCCAGGGCGTGAACATGGAACTGTTCAACATGTCGCAGGCGCGCGGCTTCAGGATCGGCGGCAGCCTGCACATCGTGGTCAACAACCAGGTCGGCTTCACCACCTCCAACCCGCAGGACGCGCGCTCCACCATGTACTGCACCGACCTGGCCAAGATGGTCAACGCGCCGGTGCTGCACGTGAACGGCGACGACCCGGAAGCGGTGATCCTGGTGACCCGGCTCGCCTACGAATTCCGCAAGCAGTTCCGCAAGGACGTGGTGATCGACCTGGTCTGCTACCGCCGCCACGGCCACAACGAGGCTGACGAGCCGGCCGCCACCCAGCCGGTGATGTACCAGATCATCCGCAAGCGCCCGACCGCACGCGACCTGTACCAGCAGCAGCTGGTGAAGGAAGGCGTGCTGGCCGAGGGCGAGGCCGCCAAGCAGTTCGACGCCTATCGTGCGCGGCTGGAAGCCGGCGCGCCGATGACCGAGCTGGACCCGGCACCCAAGCGCGACGGCCACGTCGACTGGGCTCGCTTCCTCGGCGGCAAGCTGTCCATGCCGGTCGACACCACGGTGCCGAAGGCGAAGCTGCTGGAGCTGGCGAACAAGATCCTCGCCGTGCCGGCCGACCTCGCCCTGCAGGCCCGCGTGGCGAAGATCTACGACGACCGCCGCAAGATGGCCGCGGGCGAACTGCCGGCCGACTGGGGCTTCGCCGAGAACCTGGCCTATGCCACCCTGGTCGATGCCGGCCATGACATGCGCCTGGTTGGCCAGGACTCCGGCCGCGGCACCTTCTTCCACCGCCACGCCGTACTGCACGACCAGAAGGACGGCCATACCTGGATGCCGCTGGCCAACGTGCGCGCCGGCGCCGACGTCGAGGTGATCGACTCGCTGCTCAGCGAGGAAGCGGTGATGGCGTTCGAGTACGGCCACTCCACCACCGACCCGGACACGCTCAACATCTGGGAAGCCCAGTTCGGCGACTTCGCCAACGGCGCGCAGGTGGTGATCGACCAGTTCATCAGCTCCGGCGAAGCGAAGTGGAACCGCCTGTGCGGCCTGGTGCTGCTGCTGCCGCACGGCTACGAAGGCCAGGGTCCGGAGCATTCCTCCGCGCGCCTGGAGCGCTTCCTGCAGCTGTGCGCGATGGACAACATGCAGGTCTGCGTGCCGACCACGCCGGCGCAGGATTTCCACATGATCCGCCGGCAGATGCTGCGCGCGGTGCGCAAGCCGCTGATCGTGATGACGCCGAAGTCGCTGCTGCGCCACAAGCTGGCGGTGTCCACGCTGGACGAGCTGGCCAACGGCGGTTTCCAGCTGGTGATAGGCGAACATCGCAAGCTGGCCGCGAAGAAGGTCAAGCGCGTGGTGCTGTGTTCGGGCAAGGTCTACTACGACCTGCTGGAGGAAGCCGAGAAGAACAAGCTCGCCGAGGTGGCGATCGTGCGCGTCGAGCAGCTGTACCCGTTCCCGCGCGAGGAAGTGGCGGCCGAACTGGACAAGTATCCTGCTGCCAGGGAAGTGATCTGGTGCCAGGAGGAACCGATGAACCAGGGCGCCTGGTTCCAGATCCGCCATCATCTGCAGGCCTGCATCGGAGCCAGGCACAGCCTCTCCTACGCGGGCCGCGCTCGCTCGCCGGCGCCGGCCGCCGGCCACCACAACACCCACGTCGCCGAACAGACCGCACTCGTCGAACAGGCGCTGACCGCCCCGGTCGGCACCGACCACTCCGCAGAATAAAGACCCTCCAAGGATTGCTATGTCCATCGAACTCAAAGTCCCCGTCCTGCCCGAGTCCGTCTCCGACGCCACCATCGCCAGCTGGCACAAGCAGGCCGGCGACGCGGTCAAGCGTGACGAGAACCTGGTCGACCTCGAAACCGACAAGGTGGTGCTGGAGGTGCCCTCGCCGGTCGACGGCGTGCTGAAGGAAATCCGCCACCAGGTCGGCGACACGGTGAACAGCGAGCAGGTCATCGCGATCATCGAGGAAGGCGCCGTGGCCGCTGCTCCGGCTCCCGCAGCGGCTGCACCGGCGCCGGCCGCCGCGGCTCCCGCGCCCGCCGCCGCGCCGAAGGCTGCCACCGCCGAGCTTTCGCCGGCCGCACAGCGCGTCGCCACCGAGAACAAGGTGGACACCTCCGCCATCGCCGGCACCGGTCGCGACGGCCGCATCATCAAGGAAGACGTGGTCAACGCCGGCGCCCGCCCCGCCGCGGCTCCCGCCGCCGCGCCGGCCGCGAAGCCGACCCCGGGCACGCGCCCGGAAGAGCGCGTGCCGATGACCCGCATGCGCGCGCGCATCGCCGAGCGCCTGATGCAGTCGAAGAACTCGATCGCCATGCTCACCTCGTTCAACGAGGTGAACCTGAGCGAAGTGTCGAAGATGCGCAAGACGCTGGGCGAGGCGTTCCAGAAGGAACACGGCATCAAGCTCGGCTTCATGAGCTTCTTCGTCAAGGCTGCCGCCGAGGCGCTGAAGCGTTACCCGTTCGTCAACGCCTCGGTCGACGGCAACGACGTGGTCTACCACGGCTACCAGGACATCTCGATCGCCGTGGCCACCGACAAGGGCCTGGTGACGCCGGTGCTGCGCGACGTGCAGGACATGAGCTTCGCCGACGTCGAGAAGGGCATCGCCGACTACGCCGTCAAGGCGCGCGCGAACAAGCTGTCGCTGGACGACCTGCAGGGCGGCACGTTCACCATCACCAACGGCGGCACCTTCGGCTCGCTGCTGTCCACCCCGATCGTGAACCCGCCGCAGAGCGCGATCCTCGGCATGCACACGATCAAGGAGCGCCCGATCGTCGAGAACGGCCAGATCGTCGCCGCGCCGATGATGTACATCGCGCTCAGCTACGACCACCGCATCATCGACGGCAAGGACGCGGTGCTGTTCCTGGTCGACATCAAGAACCAGCTGGAGAATCCGCACAAGATGTTGCTGGGCCTGTAACCGCCTGAGCCCCTCTCCCGCAAGGAGAGGGGCTGGGGGTGAGGGTTCGGTGATACCGCAACGCCTCGCTCCGTCCGCACCCTCATCCGGCGCTTCGCGCCACCTTCTCCCGCTGGGAGAGGGAAAGAGCAAAGAGGAAAACCATGAGCGAAAAATACGACGTCATCGTCATCGGCGCCGGTCCGGCCGGTTATGTGGGCGCGATCCGCGCCGCGCAGCTGGGCCTGAAGACCGCCTGCGTGGATGCCTTCACCGGCAAGGACGGCAAGCCGGCACTGGGCGGCACCTGCCTCAACGTGGGCTGCATCCCGTCCAAGGCGCTGCTCGATTCCTCGCGCCAGTACTGGAACCTCGCGCACAACCTGCCGGCGCATGGCATCAGCGTCGACAACCCCAAGGTGGACATGGCCACCTTCATCGGGCGCAAGGACAAGATCGTCAAGCAGTTCACCGGCGGCATCGGCCAGCTGTTCAAGGCGAACAAGGTCACTCCGTACTTCGGCACCGGCAAGCTGCTGAAGGGCAACCAGGTCGAGGTCACCGCCGCCGACGGCAGCAAGCAGACCATCAGCGCGACGAACGTGATCCTCGCCTCGGGTTCCATCCCGATCGAACTGCCGTTCGCCAAGTTCGACGGCAAGCACATCGTCGACAACGCCGGCGCGCTGGACTTCACCGAAGTGCCCAAACGCCTGGGCGTGATCGGCGCCGGCGTGATCGGCCTGGAGCTGGGCAGCGTGTGGCGGCGCATGGGCAGCGAGGTCACCATCATCGAGGCGCTGCCGGACTTCCTCGCCGCCGCCGACGCCGACATCGCCAAGCTCGCCGCGAAGGAATTCGCCAAGCAGGGCCTGTCGATCAAGCTCGACGCCAAGCTCAACAAGGCCGAGGTGAAGAAGGGCGAGGTGCACCTCACCTACACCGACAAGAGCGGCGAGCAGCAGCTGGTGGTCGACAAGCTGCTGGTGGCCGTGGGCCGCCGTGCCTACACCAGGGACCTGCTGGCCGACGACACCGGCGTGAAGCTGGACGAGCGCGGCCGCATCCTGGTGGACGAGCATTGCCACACCGGCGTGGACGGCGTGTGGGCGATCGGCGACGCGGTGCGCGGCCCGATGCTGGCGCACAAGGGCAGCGAGGAAGGCGTGGCGGTGGCCGAGTGGATCGCCGGCAAGGCCGGCCACGTCAACTACGACACCATCCCGTTCGTGATCTACACCGAGCCGGAAGTAGCCTGGGCCGGCAAGACCGAGAAGGAACTGAAGGACGCCGGCATCCCGTACCGGGTGGGCACCTTCCCGTTCGCCGCCATCGGCCGCGCCGTGGCGATGAACGAGGCGATGGGCCAGGTGAAGATGCTCGCCCACGCCGACACCGACCGCATCCTCGGCGTGCACATGGTCGGCCCGGGCGTGTCCGAGCTGATCGCCGAGTGCGTGGTGGCGATGGAGTTCAAGGGTTCCTCCGAGGACCTCGCCCGTATCGTCCACGCGCATCCGACACTGTCCGAAGCCGTGCACGAGGCCGCGCTGTCGGTGGACAAGCGCGCCATCCACAAGGGCAACTGAGCACAGGCTGGCTCATCCCGTGCAGGCCGTGGATGGCCAACGGCACGGGATCCACGCGGCCCGCTCGTGGCGACATGGGCGGGCCGTCTCGTCTCCCGTAGGAGCCCGCTCGCAGGCGATGCCTTAACTAGCGGGATCCGGAAAGCATCGCCCGCAAGCGGGCTCCTACAAGAAGGAATACGCATGCCCCAACCCACCGCCATCTGCGTCTACTGCGGCTCCAACAGCGGCCGGCATCCCGAGTACGCGGAACAGGCCCACGCCTTCGGCAGCGAGATGGCCCGGCGCGGCATCGCGCTGGTCTACGGCGGCGGCAACGTCGGCCTGATGGGCGTGGTGGCCGACGCGGTGCTCGCCGGCGGCGGCAAGGTAGTCGGGGTGATTCCGCGCCAGCTGGTGGAGCTGGAGGTGGCGCATCCGGGCCTGAGCGAACTGGTGGTCGTAGAGACCATGCACCAGCGCAAGACGCGCATGTACGAGCTGTCCGACGCCTTCGTCGCCCTGCCCGGTGGCTTCGGCACCATGGACGAGATGTTCGAGATGCTGACCTGGGCCCAGCTCGGCCTGCACCGTTATCCTTGCGCCTTTCTCGACGTGCGCGGCTACTATCGAGACCTGCGCACGCTGATGGAGCACATGGTCGACGAATCCTTCGTGAAGGCGGCGCAGCGCGACAGCATCTGGTTCGGCGACGACATTGCCGCATTGTTCGACTGGATGCGGGAGTACGAAGGCAGCTACACGCCCAAGTGGATTTCCTCCCGCAGCGTCGACGCCTGATTCCGCAGGAGATCGAGATGCCCCGTTTCCGCGCTTTCCGCATCCACAACGACGACGCCGGCTATCGCGCCGGCATCGAAAGCATGGACACCAGTGCGCTGTCGCCCGGCGAGGTGCTGGTCAAGGTCGCCTACTCCTCGACCAACTACAAGGACGCGCTGGCCGGCACCGGCAAGGGCCGCATCCTGCGCCAGTACCCGCTGAACGGCGGCATCGACCTGGCCGGCCACGTGGTCGCCTCGACCGATCCGGCGTTCAGGGAAGGCGATGCGGTGCTGTGCACCGGCAGCGGCCTGTCCGAGACGCGCGACGGCGGCTACGGCGAATACGCGCGGCTCGACGCGCGCTGGACGATCCCGCTGCCGGCCGGCTTGAGCCAGCGCGAAAGCATGATCATCGGCACCGCCGGCTTCACCGCGGCCCTGGCCCTGCTGCGCATGCAGGACAACCGGCAGTCGCCGACGCTGGGGCCGATCGCGGTGACCGGCGCCAGCGGCGGCGTCGGCATGCTGGCGATCGACATCTTCAGCCGCGCCGGCTACGAGGTGCATGCGATCAGCGGCAAGACCGACCACTTCGACTTCCTGCGCGAGCTCGGTGCCAGCGAATGCATCGACCGCCACCAGCTCGCCTTCAGCGGCAAGCCGATGGACTCCGCCCGCTTCGGCGGCGCGCTGGACAACGTCGGCGGCAGCATGCTCGGCGGTCTGCTGCCGCTCATCGCGCCGTACGGCAACGTGGCGATCTGCGGCAACGCCGGCGGCATCGCCCTGGACAGCACGGTGATGCCATTCATCATCCGCGGCGTGAGCCTGCTCGGGATCGCCTCGGCCGGCACCGCCCGCCATCTGCGCGAGCGGATCTGGCAACACCTCGCCGGCGACTGGAAGCCACGCCACCTGCAGCGCATCGTCACCCGCGAGACCAGCCTCGAGGAGCTGCCCGGGGTGTTTGCGCACATGCTCGCCGGCGAATCGTTCGGACGCACCCTGGTGCGCGTGAGCGACGGGGTTTGACGAAAGCGCGCTTGGAAGTCGCGCCACCACGGCTTAGAATCAACGAAACTCGCAGGGGATTACCACCTTATGGCACGCATCCTGATCGTCGACGATTCCCCGTCGCAACTGCTTGGCATCAAGCGGATCGTCGAAAAACTCGGGCATGAGACCCTTTCGGCCGAAGACGGCGCCGCGGGCGTGGAAGTGGCCAAGGCGGAAAAGCCCGACCTGATCCTGATGGATGTGGTGATGCCCAACCTCAACGGCTTCCAGGCCACCCGCACGATCAGCAAGAACGCCGACACCGCGCACATTCCGATCATCCTGGTGACCACCAAGGACCAGGAAACCGACCGCGTCTGGGGCATGCGCCAGGGCGCCAAGGCCTACGTGACCAAGCCGATCAAGGAAGAGGAACTGCTCAAGGCGCTGCAGGAATTCCTGCCGGGCTGATCTCACTCCCCCACCCATGCTTCACGAAAAACGGCGCCTCAGGCGCCGTTTTCGTTTGTGCCGCCCGCGATTCAGTGACGCGGATCGAAATTGGCGAATGCCTCGTGCAGCGCCTCGTACGCGGCGCGCTGTTTGTCGCTCTCCGCCGCCGGCGTCCGGATCGACAGCTCCACCAGCTGATCGCCCGGATTCGCGCCGGGCATGCCACGCCCCTTCAGGCGCAGTTTGCGCCCCGACTGCGAACCGGCCGGGATGCGCAGGTCGACCGTGCCGGCCAGCGTCGGCACCGGCACGGTGGCGCCCAGCGCGGCTTCCCACGGTGCGATCGGCAACACGTGCACCACATTGCGGCCGTCCAGCCGGAAACGCGCATCGTCGCGGATGCCCACCTCCAGCAGCAGGTCGCCATTCGGTCCGCCGCCCATGCCGGGATGGCCCTGGCCGGACAGGCGGATCACCTGGCCCGGCTGGATGCCCGCCGGAATCTTCACTTCCAGCACACGCTCGCCACCTGCCTGATCCTGCATGGCCAGCCGCGTGCGGCCACCGTCGAACGCGGTCTGCAGGTCGATCTGCACCGAGGCCTGCACGTCGCGGCCGCGACGCGAGCGCGGCTGCCCGCGATGGCCGCCGGCAGCACCGCGACCGAACAGGCTCTCGAAGAAATCGCTGAAGTCGCTGTCGCCGCCGCCGAAACCCTGCTGCCCCTGCCAGCCCGGCGGCGGCCGGAACTGCTCGCCCTGCCGGTAGCCGCCGGCACGCAGCTGGTCATAGGAGCGCCGCTTCTCGGCGTCCTTGAGCACCTCGTTGGCCTCGTTGATCGCCTTGAACTTCTCCTCGGCGCCGGTTTCCTTGTTCTTGTCCGGGTGGTACTTGCGCGCCAGCTTGCGATACGCGGCCTTGATCTCGGCCTCGCTCGCCTCGGGCTTCACGCCCAGGATGTCGTAATAGTCTTTGAATTCCACGCACCGCTCCCGCCGGTTCGATCCCGTCCACACGCGACGACCTGCCGCGGATCATGGTCCGCGGCAGGTCGCCCGCGCAACACTCGCGAAACGCCTCAGGCGCCGGTGTTGATGGTGATGCGGCGCGGTGTGGTTTCCGCCTTCTTCGGAATGACGATCTCCAGCACGCCGTGCTTGCCATGCGCGGTGACGCCGTCGGCGTCAGCGCTGTCCGGCAGCGCGAAACGGCGGTGGAACACGCCGTGCGAGCGCTCCAGCCGGGTGAACTTGCCGTTCTGCTCGCGGTTCTCCACGGTGCGCTCGCCCTTGATGGTGAGGATGCCCTTCTCCATGCTCACCTCGATCTGCTCCGGATCCACACCCGGCACGTCGGCATAGATCACGAAGCGCTTGTCCTCTTCCTTGATGTCCACGCGCGGCGCCCACTGGCTGGTCACCACGTTGGACTGGTCCGTCTCGGTCGGGTTGCCCAGCAGGCGGTCGAACGCCTCGCGGATGTCCCCCATGTTGGCCACGCCGGCCGGATTCCACGGAAAATTGCGACTCAGATTCATGTTCGTACCTCCTCGTCGATAAGGGTCTGCGGCGCGATGCCGCCTGCCCGGGAAATGGGTTTGCAGGGTTCCCGATTCAAGGCGACAAGCTTCATCCCGGGGCGCTAGCATGGCGGGGTTGCCCATGAAGGAAGCCCGTACCATGACCATCCAGATCGGCCAGTCGCTGCCGGACGTGGAACTGTCGGCGGTCGGCGAAGAAATCCACCCTTGCCGCACCGGCGAACTGTTCGCCGGAAGCCGCGTGGTGTTGTTCGCCGTCCCTGGCGCGTTCACGCCGACCTGTTCCAGCCGGCACCTCCCCGGCTATGCGCAACGCTACGCCGAGTTCGAGGAAGCCGGGGTGAAGGTGATGTGCCTGGCGGTGAACGACGCCTACGTGATGCAGGCCTGGGCCCGCGACCAGCAGGTGCCCCGGGGGTTGCTGATGCTGGCCGACGGCAATGCCAGCTTCACCCGCGCGCTGGGCCTGGAACTGGACGGCACCGCCTACGGCATGGGCCTGCGCGCGCGCCGCTTCGCGCTGTACGCGGAAGACGGCGTGGTGCGCCTGCTGCACGTGGAGGCGCCCGGCGAGCTGCGCGTGTCCACCGCCGAGGCGATGCTGGCGGCAATTCCCCACTGAAAGAAAAACCCCGGCATGGCCGGGGTTTTTCGCTTCGCCGCCCGCCTTACTCGGCGGATGCCGTCGGGGAGCCGCCGTCATCGGCCGGCTCCGGCGTCGCGCCGGATGCGGCGTCTTCGCCGTTGTCCTCGTCCGCCTCCAGTCGCATCACGCTGACCAGCGTCTCCTCGGCCGGCAGGCGGATCAGGGTGACGCCCTGGGTGTTGCGTCCGAGCTGGGAGACTTCCGCCACGCGGGTACGCACCAGCGTGCCCTTGTCGGAAATCAGCATCAGCTCGTGCGCCTCGCTGACCTGCACCGCAGCAACCAGCGCGCCGTTGCGTTCGGAGCACTGGATGCCGATCACGCCCTGGGTGCCACGGCCCTTCTTGGGGAACTCGTCGAGCCGGGTGCGCTTGCCGTAACCCCGCGCCGTCGCGGTGAGGATGTCGCCCTCGGCCGCCACGATCAGCGAGACCACCTCGGCCCCGTCCGCCAGTCGCATGCCACGCACGCCGGTGGCGGTGCGGCCCATCGAACGCACCGTGTTCTCGTCGAAGCGGTTGACCTTGCCGTTGGAGGCGAACAGCAGGATGTCGCTGTTGCCGTCGGTGAGTTCCACGTTGACCAGCGCGTCGCCCTCGTCGAGCCTGATCGCCTGCTTGCCCTTCTGCAGCTGGTAGGCGAATTCGGTCAGCGGGGTCTTCTTGACCGTACCGTGCTTCGTCGCGAAGAACACGTAGCGGTCGTCGGCGTATTCGCGCACCGGCAGCACGGCCTGCACCTTCTCGCCTTCGCCCAGCGGCAGCAGGTTGATGATCGGTTTGCCGCGCGCGCCGGAACCGGCCTCCGGTATCTGGTAGACCTTGAGCCAGTAGACGCGGCCGGTGCTGGTGAAGGTGAGCAGGGTGTCGTGCGTGTTGACCACCCACAGCTGCTCGACGACGTCCTCGTCCTTCAGTGCGGAAGCCGAGCGACCCCTGCCGCCGCGCCGCTGCGCGCGGTACGCGCTGGCCGGCTGGCGCTTGACGTAGCCGGTGAGCGACAGCGTCACCACCATGTCTTCCGGCGCGATCAGGTCGAGGACGTTCAAGTCCTCCTGCGAGTGCTGGATCTCGGTGCGGCGCGCATCGCCGAACTCGGCCTTGATCGCCTCCAGTTCCTCGCGGATCACCGCGAGCAGGCGGTCCGGGTTTTCCAGGATTTCGATCAGGCCGCGGATGGTTTCCAGGATCTGCCGGTATTCGTCGGAAAGCTTCTCCTGCTCCAGCCCGGTCAGACGGTTCAGGCGCATCGCCAGGATTTCCAGCGCCTGCGCCTCGGACAGCTGGTAGCCGTCGGGCTTGAGGCCGTCGCGCGGGTCCATGTCCTCCGGCCGCGAAGCGCCGGCGCCGGCCGCGGAGAGCAGCGCGCCGACCATGCCCGGTTGCCACTTGCGCGCCAGCATGCGTTCGCGCGCCTCCTGCGGCGACGCCGAGGTCTTGATCAGCTCGATCATCTCGTCGATGTTGGCCAGCGCGACGGTGAGGCCTTCGAGGATATGCGCCCGGGCGCGCGCCTTGCGCAGCTCGAAAATGGTGCGGCGGGTGACCACCTCGCGCCGGTGCCGGATGAATGCCTCGAGGATGTCCTTGAGGTTCAGCAGCTTCGGCTGACCGTCCAGCAGCGCCACCATGTTGATGCCGAAGGTGACCTGCAACTGGGTCTGCTGGAACAGGTTGTTCAGCACCACGTCGCCCATCGCGTCGCGACGGATCTCGATGACCACGCGCATGCCGTCCTTGTCGGACTCGTCGCGCAGCTCGCTGATGCCCTCGATCTTCTTTTCCTTGACCAACTCGGCGATCTTCTCGATCAGCCGCGCCTTGTTCACCTGGTACGGCAATTCGTGGACGATGATCGTCTCGCGGCCGTTCGACTCGGTCTCGATCTCGGCCTTGGCGCGCACCAGGATGCGGCCGCGGCCGGTGCGGTAGGCCTCGATGATGCCGGACGAACCGTTGATGATGCCGTGGGTCGGGAAGTCCGGGCCCGGGATGTAGTGCATCAGCTCGTCGATCGAGAGCGCGGGTTCGTCGATCAGCGCGATCGTCGCCGCGATCACCTCGTTGAGGTTGTGCGGCGGGATATTGGTGGCCATGCCGACCGCGATACCGGCCGAGCCGTTCACCAGCAGGTTCGGCACGCGGGTGGGCAACACCAGCGGTTCCTGCTCGCTCTCGTCGTAGTTCGGGCCGAAATCGACGGTTTCCTTGTCGATGTCGGCCAGCAGCTCGTGGGTGAGCCGCGACATGCGCACCTCGGTGTAGCGCATCGCCGCGGCACTGTCGCCGTCGACCGAACCGAAGTTGCCCTGGCCGTCGACCATCAGGTAACGCAGCGAGAACGGCTGCGCCATGCGCACGATGGCGTCGTAGACCGACTGGTCGCCATGGGGATGGTACTTACCGATCACGTCGCCGACCACGCGGGCCGACTTCTTGTATGGCTTGTTCCACACGTTGCCGAGTTCGTTCATCGCGAACAGCACGCGGCGATGCACGGGTTTCAGGCCATCGCGGACGTCCGGAAGTGCGCGGCCCACGATCACGCTCATGGCGTAATCGAGATAGCTCTGACGCATCTCGTCCTCGATGTTGACGCGAATCACTTCTTTGGCGAGCTCTGCCATCAATCGGCTTCCCTGATAACAAAAAAAAGGGCCCCGGCGCCGCGCCTCAAGCGCATGCGCCAGGCCCCGAAATCAACCTTGAAAGTGTAGCATGAACGACGTCAAAAAGACAGGATTTAATCCTTTCCAATCAACGACTTGCGACAGGATGCCGGCGCGCGACGGCAGCCTCGCGGCGACTGCCGAAAAATTGAGCAGGACGATGGGCGCGACTTACCGGCCTGGCGCCTGCGGCAAGCGCTAATCACGGCTTCCGGGTGAGGGCGTTTCAGCGCCCGAACATGGCCTGCATCGCCATGGCATTCGGCCGCTCGATCACGCCGCGCTCGGTCACGATGGCGTCGATCAGCTCCGCCGGAGCCACGTCGAACACCGGGTTCCAGGCCTGCGCTCCTTCGACCACGGTGCGGTGGCCAGCGGTACTCAGCAACTCGGCCGGATCGCGCAACTCGATCTCGATCTCCTCGCCGCTGCCGGTGGCCATGTCGACGGTGGAGGATGGCGCCACCACCATGAACTTCACGCCGTGGTACTTCGCCGCGATCGCCAGCTGATAGGTGCCGATCTTGTTCGCGGTATCGCCGTTGGCGGCAATCCGGTCGGCGCCCACGATCACCCACTGCACCGCACCGGACTTCATCAGGTGCGCGGCAGCGGAATCGGCGATCAGCTGCGCCGGGATGCCGTCGCGCACCAGCTCCCACATGGTCAACCGCGCGCCCTGCTGCCATGGCCGGGTTTCGCCGGCGTAGACGCGCGCGATCCGGTCCGCCGCCACGCCGGCACGAATCACCCCCAGCGCGGTACCGTAGCCGGCGGTGGCCAGCGAACCGGTGTTGCAATGAGTCACCACGCCCGAGCCCGGCGCGATCAGCCCGGCGCCCAGCTCGCCCATGCGTCGGTTGGCGGCAAGATCCTCGTCCTGGATCGCCTGCGCTTCGCGCAGCAACGCATCGGCATCGGCGCCGGCGGCGAGGCGTCGTTTCATCCGGTCCAGCGCCCACATCAGGTTTACCGCGGTGGGACGCGCGGCGCG
This sequence comes from Rhodanobacter sp., assembly GCA_024711345.1. Classification (GTDB taxonomy): domain Bacteria; phylum Pseudomonadota; class Gammaproteobacteria; order Xanthomonadales; family Rhodanobacteraceae; genus Rhodanobacter. Next base: position 203,813 of record JANJTA010000035.1, read on the forward strand.
CAGCGTGGCCAGCACCGGTTCCAGCGGCACGCCCTGCTGCGCCGCCATCGCCACGCCCCAGGCCGCGGCGATGCCGATCGCCGGCGCGCCGCGCACGGCCAGGCTGCGGATCGCCTCGGTCACCTGCGCGGCGTCACGGCAGTCGATCCAGCGTTCCTCGCCGGGCAACAAGCGCTGGTCGAGCAGGCGCAGATGATCGCCCTGCCACTGCACGGCGCGGATGGAATCGTGGGTTTCGGCGGTGATCGTCATCCGGCCATTATCGCCTGCCGCACATGCCTTGCGCACGGCAGGCGGCGACGAATCAGTCGCGCTGGCGCAACCACTGGTGGATCGCCGGCGGCACCTCGCGCTGGGCGCGGCCGGAGACATAGATGCCGATGTGGCCGCCCTTGAACGCGAGCTGGGTGTAATCGGTGGTGCCAACGTGCTTGCCCAGTGCGCGCGAGGCATCCGGCGGCACCAGGTGATCCTGCTCGGCGAAGATATTCAGCACCGGCTGGGTGATCAGCCCCAGATCCACCGGCTTGCCGCCAATCTCCAGCGTACCCTTGACCAGCTTGTTGCCCTGGTAGAAATCCTTGATGAACTGGCGGAACGCCTCGCCAGCCTGGTCGGGCGAGTCGAAGATCCAGCGCTCCATGCGCAGGAAGTTCTCCAGTTCGGCCGGATTGTCGAGGATGTCGACCATGCCGATGTACTTCTGCTGGTTCAGCCGCAGCGGCTTCAGCGTGAGGTAAACGTAGTTCATCAACCCGGCGGGGATGTTGCCCATGGTGTCGACGAACAGGTCCACGTCCATGCGGCGGCACCAGTGCGACAGCATGTTGTCCGGCGTGTGGAAATCCACCGGGGTGACCATGGTGATCAGGTTCTTCACCTTGTCCGGATGCAGCGCGGTATAGCACAGCGAGAACGCACCACCCTGGCAGATGCCGAGCAGGTTGATCGCATCCAGATCGTGCCGCGCGCGCACTGCATCGACACAGCGGTCGAGATAGCCGTTGATGTAGTCGTCCAGCGTGAGCCAGCGGTCGGCGCCGTCGGGATAGCCCCAGTCGATCAGGTAGACGTCCTCGCCCTGCTCCAGCAGGTTGCGCACCATCGAGCGGTCGGCCTGCAGGTCGGTCATCCATACCGTGTTGACCAGCGCGTAGACGATCAGCAGCGGTGTCTTCGCGGTGGCCTTGCCGTGGCCGGTGAAGTGCCACACCTTCAGTTTGTCCTCGCTGTAGACCAGCTCGCGCGGGGTGTTCGCGTATTCGGGTTCGCGCATGTGGCGCAGGTTGGCCATGCCGGCGGCCAGCTTGCGCTGGAAGGTGGCGATGTCGGCCAGCGCCCGGGTCGGATCGATGCGGATGGGCATTTGCATGATGGCTCTCCCTACTTGCGCTTGCGCGGGCTGGCGCCGGATCTGGACGCAGCCACCGGTTTGCGCACGAGCTTCGGCACCTTCTCCGCAGTGGCCTTCTTCGATGCGGGCGCCGCCGCCGAGGCACTGGCCAACTGGCGCTTCAACGCCGCCAGCTCGCGGCGCAGCGCCACGATCTCGTCGGCCTGATCGGCGGAAATGCCGGCACGGCTGGCACGAAACTCGCGGCGCAAGGCCTGCAGCCGTTCGCCCAGGCTGGACACCTCGCTGCGCGTGGGCATGCCGAGCTGCTGGCAGATCTGCTCGGTCTGCTGCTGCTGCTGCTGGCGCGCATGCATCTGCGCGTTGACCATCTCGCCGTAGACCTCGCGGAACTCGTCGGACAAGGCGATCTCGGCGTAAGCCTCTTCCGCCGCGTCCACCCACAGGTCGTACAGCCCCTTCAGCGAGTCGATCTGCCGCCCCGGCTCGGCCAGCTTGTCCTGCAGGCGCTGCATGCCCTGCGCATTGGCGCGCTGGATCAACTCCTGGTAGCGGGCCGTGGCCTGCATCGAGGCCATCAACGCCGTAGCCAGCGCCTGCTGCTGCATCTGCTGCTCACGATTCAGCCCGAACGCCGGCGTCGGCGCGTCCGGCAGGTTGCCGAAACCACCCTGCCGCGCCGCCTGCAGCCAGGCTTGCCACTGCCGCATGAACCCTTCCGCACCGGCGCCGTCGATGCCGCCGAATGCCTGCGCGAACGGCTGGCTGGCGCCGCCGAACATCTGCTGCAGCTGCTGGCGCCAGTCGTTGCCGGACGATGGAGCCGAGCTGCCGGCGGCGGCCGCCTGCAGCCAGTCGAAATAGCCCTTCAGGCCGGCCAGCGTGCGTTCCAGCGTATCGTTGCCGGCCGCCGGCGCCGGCGGCGGCGCGAACGGATTCGCGACGGGCTGCTGGAATTGGCGCGCCCAGGCATCCCACGACTGCTGCGCCAGCGTCTGGTAATCCCTGATGAAATCGTTCGCCGGGTCGGCCATCGGTGCGTCCTCGTGCAAGGTCCATCCATCCTAGCAAAAGCGTATTGCACAAAATCACCATCGCCAGAACGCACAAGGCCCGGCATGAGCCGGGCCTTGCGGAGTCGCCTCGCCGGGAAACTCAGACGCCGGCGCGCTCTTCCTCGGTCACCGCCTTCATCGACAGGCGGATGCGGCCCTGCTTGTCGACTTCCAGCACCTTGACCTTGACGATGTCGCCTTCCTTCAGCTTGTCGGACACCTTCTCGACGCGCTCGTCGGAGATCTGCGACACGTGCACCAGACCGTCCTTGCCCGGCATGATCGTCACGAAGGCGCCGAAGTCCATCAGCTTGGCGACCTTGCCTTCGTAGATGCGGCCCGGCTCGACGTCGGAAACGATCTGCTCGATGCGCTTTCTGGCCGTCTCGCCCGCCTCGCGGTTGACCGAGCCGATGACGATGGTGCCGTCGTCGCTGATGTCGATGGTGGTGCCGGTCTCCTCGGTGATCGAGCGGATGGTGGCGCCACCCTTGCCGATCACCTCGCGGATCTTGTCCGGGTGGATCTTGATGGTGATCAGGCGCGGGGCGTACTCGCTCATTTCCGAGCGGGCCGTGGACAACGCCTTGTTCATCTCGCCGAGGATATGCAGGCGACCGCGCTTGGCCTGGGCCAGCGCCACCTTCATGATCTCCTCGGTGATGCCGTCGATCTTGATGTCCATCTGCAACGCGGAAATGCCCTCGGCACTGCCGGCCACCTTGAAGTCCATGTCGCCGAGGTGGTCCTCGTCGCCCAGGATGTCGGACAGCACGACGAAGTCGTTGCCTTCCTTGACCAGGCCCATCGCGATGCCGGCCACCGGCGCCTTCAGCGGCACGCCGGCATCCATCATCGCCAGCGAGGAGCCGCACACCGAGGCCATCGACGAGGAGCCGTTGGACTCGGTGATTTCCGAGACCACGCGCACCACGTACGGGAACTCCTCGATACCCGGCTTGACCGCCTGCACGCCGCGCTTGGCGAGGCGGCCGTGGCCGATCTCGCGGCGCTTCGGCGCGCCGAAGCGGCCGGCCTCGCCCACCGAAAACGGCGGGAAGTTGTAGTGGAACAGGAACGGATCCTTCGACTCGCCGCCGGGCGCGTCGATGATCTGCGCGTCACGCGTGGTGCCCAGCGTGACCACGACCAGCGCCTGCGTCTCGCCGCGGGTGAACAGCGCCGAACCGTGGGTGCGCGGCAGCACGCCGACACGGGCGGTGATCGCGCGCACGTCGTCCAGCTGACGGCCGTCGATGCGCACCTTGGTCTTCAGCACGCTGTCGCGCAGGGTGTGGTACTCGAGCTCGCCGAATTCCTTGGCCAGCTCGGCGGACGACCAGGCGTTCGCTTCGGCCTGCGCCTTCAGCGACTCCATCACGTCGGCCTTGATCGCCGCGATCGCGTCACGGCGCTGCAGCTTGTCGCGCACCCGGAACGCTTCCTCCAGCTTGTTGCCCACGGCGCCCTTGAGCGCGGCAACCAGCGAGTCATTGCGGGCCGGCGCCTGCCAATCCAGCGACGGGCGGCTGGCCTCGGTGGCCAGCTCGGCGATCGCGCGGATCGCGGTCTGCATCTGCTGGTGGCCGAACATCACTGCACCGAGCATCACGTCCTCGGACAGCAGCTGCGCCTCGGATTCCACCATCAGCACCGCACCGGCAGTGCCGGCGACGACCAGGTCCAGCTGGGAAGTCTTCAGTTCGGTAGCCGTCGGGTTCAGCAGGTACTTGCCATCGGCGTAACCGACGCGGGCGGCGCCGATCGGGCCCTTGAACGGGATGCCGGCCAGGCTCAGCGCGGCGGAGGCGCCGATCAGCGCGGGGATGTCGCCGTCGATCTCGGGGTTGAGCGAGACGACCTGGGCGATGACCTGCACTTCATTCTTGAAGTCGTCCGGGAACAGCGGACGCACCGGGCGATCGATCAGACGCGAGGTCAGCGTCTCCTTCTCGGTCGGGCGGCCTTCGCGCTTGAAGAAGCCGCCGGGGATGCGGCCGGCGGAGTAGAACTTTTCCACATAGTCGACGGTGAGCGGGAAGAAGTCCTGCCCTTCCTTCTGCTTGGCGGCGGCCACGGCGGTGACCAGCACCACCGTACCGCCCATGCTGACCATCACTGCGCCGGATGCCTGGCGGGCAATTTCGCCCGTCTCCAGCGTGACTTCGTGATTACCGTACTGGAATGACTTGGTTACTTTTGCCATGTTTGTTCCCCTTACCGACGCAGGCCGAGGCGTTCGATCAGGGTCTGATAGCGCGCCAGATCGCGATCCTTCAGATAGCTGAGCAGGCGCTTGCGCTGGTTGACCAGCTTCAGCAGGCCGCGGCGGGAATGATGATCCTGCTTGTGGTCCTTGAAGTGGCCGGTGAGATGGTCGATGCGGGCGGACAGCAGGGCCACCTGGACTTCGGGAGAGCCGGTGTCGTTCGGCACGCGGCCGAAATCAGCGATGATCTTGCCGGTCTGTTCTGCGGTAAGAGACATGGTTGTACGTTTCCTTGAAAGGCGATGCGAAGCTTGCGCGTGCATCATCGCGATGATGCACGCGCAAGCTTCGCCTAGGTGAGTGAAAGCGTTGAAATAACTTGTCTATTCTACTGATGGGAACGGTGTTTCAACAAGAGCGCGGCGGCCCATCGAAGCAAATCCTCAGTCCGGCGGCAGGTTGAAGCCGCGCACGACGCGCGCACGACCTTCGGCATCGGCTTCCAGCAACGCCAGCAACACGCCGTCGCTGGCATACGCCGCGCAACGCCCGCTTTCCGGCAGGCCCGGCAGGGCAATCTGCTGGCCGCGCGAAATGGCCAGGCTCTGCGTCTCATCGAGCCGCAATACCGGCAGCCCGGACAATCCGGCGGAGACGGGCAGCAGCCATGCCAGCAAGGCCTCGTCGCCCTGCTCCGCCGCCTGCTCCAGCTGTGCCAGGGTCACCATCCGCGGCTCGCGGAACGGCTCGACCCAGATCCGGCGCAGCGCAGTCAGGTGGGCGCCGCAGCCCAGGTCCTCGCCCAGATCCGCCACCAGCGAACGGACATAGGTGCCCGAGCCACACTCCACCAGCAACTGCAGCGTATCCCCGCTGTGCGCCAGCAGCTCCAGCCGGTACACGTCCACTTCACGCGGCGGCACCACGGCGGTTTCGCCGCGGCGCGCCTTCGCATACAGCCGCTCGCCGCCCTGTTTCAGCGCGGAATACATTGGCGGCACCTGCAGGATGCGCCCGCGCAACTTGGCCAGCCGTGCCTCGATCGCGGCGGCATCCAGCGGCGGCACCGGGCGTTGCCGGACGATCTCGCCTTCGCTGTCAGCCGTGGCCGTGGTGAGACCGAGCCGACACTCGGCCAGATAGGCCTTGCGCGCACCCAGCAGGCTGCCGGCCAACTTGGTCGCCTCGCCGAAACATAACGGCAGCAGGCCGGTGGCCAGCGGATCGAGCGCGCCGGTATGGCCACCCTTGGAGGCACGCAGCAGCCGGCGCACGGCCTGCAGCGCCTGATTGGAACTCAGGCCTTGCGGCTTGTCCAGCAGCACGATGCCGTGCAGGTCGCGGAACGGGATGCGCGGCGAACGATTCATCGACTCGGCGGAATTCCGCAGGGGAGATTCAATCGCTCTCGCCGCCATCGGGCGGCGCCAGGTCGCGCGCCTGCTGGCGCAGCAGCGACTCGATGCGCTCGCCCTTGTCGACCGAATCGTCGTACTTGAACTTCAGCTCCGGCACCCGCCGCATGCGCATGCCGCTGTGCGCCAGCGCATGCCGGATCTCATGGCTCATCCCGTTGAGCGCCTTCACTGCCGGCAAGCCCTGCTCGGGCAGCATGGTCGTGACCCATACCGTGGCCAGGTCCAGATCGCGGGTGATTTCCACATCGCATACGCTGGTCGACGGCAGTCCGTGGTCGCGCACCGCCGCGTGCACCAGCAAGCCCAGCTCGCGGCGCAGTTCGGCACCTATGCGGTCGGTACGTTTGAAATCGCGGGAGGGCATAAAAAAACTCCGAAAGACCAACTCCCTTCTCCCCTCGGGAGAAGGTGCCCCGCAAGGGGCGGATGAGGGTTCACGACCTTGATGAAACTTCACTCAGGCCGTGACCCCTCATCCCAACCGCTCTCACCCGCAAGGGGACTCCCCAGGGTCGCCGCAGGGAGAGGGGCTCAGGATCAAAGCGTACGGGCCACCTCGGTGCGCTCGAAGCATTCGATCTGGTCGCCCGGCTTGACATCGTTGTACTGCTTCACGGCGATGCCGCATTCCATGCCCGCGCGGACTTCGTCGACCAGTTCCTTGAAGCGACGCAGCGACTCCAGCTCGCCCTCGAAGATCACCACGTGGTCGCGCAGCACGCGGATCGGCTTGCTGCGCTTGACCACGCCTTCGGTGACCATGCAACCGGCCACCGCGCCGAACTTGGAGCTGCGGAACACGTCGCGGACCTCGGCGGTGCCGATGATGTCCTCGCGCACTTCCATGCCGAGCAGGCCGGTGGCCGCCTGGGTGACCTGATCGATCACGTCATAGATGATCGAGAAGTAGCGCACGTCCAGGCCGTTGGTCTCGATCACCTTGCGCGCCGAGGCGTCGGCACGCACGTTGAAGCCGATCACCAGCGCCTTCGAGGCCGCCGCGAGGGTGGCGTCGGACTCGGTGATGCCGCCGACGCCGGAGGCCACCACGTTGACCCGCACCCGATCGTTGCCGATCTGGGTCAGCGACTCGCGCAGGGCCTCGACCGAACCCTGCACGTCGCCCTTGACCAGGATGTTGAGCGTCTGCTGCTCCTCGCCCTGGCCCATCTTGGCGATGATGTCCTCGAGCCGGTTGCTCTTGCTGACCATCCGCGTCTCGCGCCGCTTCAGCTGGCGCTCCTCGGCCACTTCGCGGGCCAGCCGCTCGTCCTCGACGGCGACGAAGTCGTCACCGGCCTCCGGCACGCCGGACAAGCCCAGCACCTGCACCGGAATCGACGGGCCAGCTTCGGCCACCTGCTTGCCGGTCTCGTCGACCAGCGCGCGCATGCGGCCGTACTCGACGCCGCAGACCACGAAATCGCCCTTGCGCAACGTGCCCTGCTGCACCAGCACGGTGGCCACCGGACCACGGCCGCGATCCAGGCTGGATTCGATCACCACGCCGGAGGCGCGGCCGTCGACCACGGCCCTCAACTCCATCACCTCGGCCTGCACCGAGATCGCATCGAGCAGATCCTCGATGCCCATGCCGGTCTTCGCCGACACCGGCACGAACTGCACGTCACCGCCCCAGTCCTCCGGCACCACTTCCTGCGCCACCAGGCCCTGCTTGACGTTGTCCGGATTGGCGCCGTCCTTGTCCATCTTGTTGACGGCCACGATCAGCGGCACCTTGGCGGCGCGCGCGTGCTTGACCGCCTCGATCGTCTGCGGTTTCACGCCGTCATCGGCGGCCACCACCAGGATCACGATGTCGGTCGACTGCGCACCGCGGGCACGCATCGAGGTGAACGCGGCGTGGCCGGGGGTATCCAGGAAGGTGATCACGCCACGCGAGGTCTTCACGTGGTATGCGCCGATGTGCTGGGTGATGCCGCCGGCCTCGCCGGAAGCGACCTTGGTGCGGCGGATGTAGTCCAGCAGCGAGGTCTTGCCGTGGTCGACGTGGCCCATGATGGTCACCACCGGCGGCCGCGGGACCTTCTCGCCTTCCAGTTCGATGGTCTGGGTATGCGCCGCCAGCGTCTCCTCGGCGTTGTTCTGGGTGTCCGCCACCGGCGTGTGGCCCAGTTCCTCGACCACCAGCACCGCGGTGTCATGGTCGACCGTCTGGTTGATGGTCGCCATCACGCCCATCTTGAACAGCGCCTTGACCACTTCCGAGCCCTTCACCGCCATCTTCTGGGCAAGATCGGCCACCACGTTGGTATCGCTCACCACCACCTCGCGCACCACCGGTGCGGTGGGCCGCGAAAAGCCGTGCGGGCCGGCCGCCGCCGCGCCGCCGCGCAATGCTTCGCGGCCGCCGCTGCGGCCGGGCTTGGCGCGCTTGCTGCTGGAAGAGCGACGGGCGCGGTCGGCCTCGCTCAGATGCATCTGGCCGCCGGCAAAGCGCTTGCCGGCCTCGCGGTCTTCCTTGCCCAGACTCTCGTTGCGCTCACGCGAATGCTTGGGTTTGCCGCGACCGGTCTCGCCACCCGCGGCCGCGGCCGCGGCCGGTGCCGTCGCGCCGGCCACCGCGCCACGCGCCGCCGGAGCGGCCGCGGCCGCGGGCGCCACCGCCGGCTTGACCAGTTTTTCGCGTTTGCGCGGCTCGTGGATGCGCGGCAGGATCATGCCCAGGTCGCGCTGGTCGATGCGCTGGACGGCACCGCTGGTGTCTTCGTGGCTCGCCGCAGGCGCCGCTTCAGCCGCCGGTTCCGGCGTCACCTCGACGTGTTCGGCCGCAGCCGGCGCGACCGGGCTGGCCAGTTCCGCTTCGCGCTGCTCCTTTTCGGCCTTGCGGCGCTGTTCGTCCAGCGCGTGCTGCGCCTCCGCCTGGCGACGCTGCTCGGCCTCGGCCCGCTCGCGCTCTTCCTGCTCGCGCTGCTGCTGAGATTCCTGCAGCTTGCGCACAGCCTCTTCGCGCTCGGGTTCGGCGCTGGCTTCCTCGGCGATCACGCTGCGCTTGACGTAGGTGCGCTTGGCGCGCACCTCGACATTGACCGTCTTGGCCACGCCCGCGGCGCCGCGGCCGCCGGGCGCCGCCACCTTCAGCTCGCCGACCGTGCGGCGCTTGAGGGTGATCTGGCGCGGCGCGCTGTCGTCGGCCTCGGCGGCGGCTTCGCTCTTGCCATGCGTGCGGCGCAGGAAGCCGAGCAGCTTCACCTTCTCGGTGCTGCTGATGACCTGCTCCTGGTCGGAGAATTTCATGCCCGCCTCGCCGAGCTGCGTCAGCAGCCGGTCGACCGGCATGCCCAGCACCTGGGCGAGTTGTTTGATCGTGACATCCGACATCGTGTTGTTTGCTCCGCCGTTCCCGCGCCTATCGTCCGTGCGGCATCATCTGCGCCGCCACCTCCATCCGTGGTGAAAGGCTTCACCGGAAGCCTTTCCCGGCAACCCCTCCAGGGTTGCCGCTGCTCGCGGTCAGCCACCCTTCTCCAGTCGCGCGATCATCGGCGCACGGGCAGCCATGATCAGTGCCGCGGCACGCTCCTCGTCCATGCCTTCGATGTCGATCAGGTCGTCCACCGCCAGGTCAGCGAGGTCGTCGACCGTGGTCACCGCACGCGCGGCCAGCGCAAAGGCCGTTTCCTCGTCCATGCCCTCCAGCGCGAGCAGCTCCTCGGTTGGCTGATGTTCGTCGACGCCTTCCTCCACCGCCAGTGCCTCGGTCAGCAGCGCATCGCGGGCGCGGGCGCGCAGTTCCTCGACGATGTCCTCGTCGAAGCCCTCCACCGCGAGCAGCTCGGCGCTGGGCACATAGGCGATCTCCTCGATGCTGGAGAAACCTTCCTGCACCAGGATCACGGCGATCTCCTGATCCACCTCGAGCTTGTCCATGAACAGCTGGCGTGCGGCCTCCTGTTCGGACTCGCTCTTGGCGGTGACCTGGTCCTGGGTCATCACGTTGAGCTGCCAGCCGGTCAGCTTGCTGGCCAGGCGCACGTTCTGGCCGCCGCGGCCGATGGCCTGGGACAGCTTGTCCTCGGCCACCGCGATGTCCATCGAATGCTTTTCCTCGTCCATGATGATGGACTGCACTTCCGCCGGCGCCATCGCGTTGATGACGTACTGCGCCTGGTTCTCGTGCCACAGGATGATGTCGACGCGCTCGCCGTTGAGGTCGTTGGACACCGCCTGCACGCGCGAGCCGCGCATGCCGATGCAGGCGCCGATCGGATCGGTGCGGCTGTCGTGCGCCAGCACCGCGATCTTGGCGCGATCGCCCGGATCGCGGGCGCAGCCCTTGATCTCGACCAGGCCCTGGCCGACTTCCGGCACCTCCAGCTTGAACAGCTCGATCATGAACTCCGGCGCGGCACGCGACACGAACAGCTGCGGGCCGCGCGCCTCGGAGCGCACTTCGTACAGGTAGCCGCGCACGCGATCGCCGACGCGGGCCGATTCGCGCGGAATGGTCTTGTCGCGCGGGATGAACGCCTCGGCGTTGCTGCCCAGGTCGAGGTAGATGTTGCCGCGCTCGACGCGCTTGACGATGCCGGTGACCAGCTCGCCCACGCGATCGGCGAAGGCGTCGACCACCTGCTGGCGCTCGGCTTCGCGCACGCGCTGCACGATCACCTGCTTGGCGGCCTGCGCCGCGATGCGGCCGAACTCGGCGTTCTCGATCTGCTGCTCGATGTACTCGCCCACCTTGGCGTCGGCGCGCTCGTCCAGCGCGTCCATCAGGCGCAGCTGGTACGACGGCGATTCCATCTCGCCGTCGTCGGCGATGATTTCCCAGCGGCGGAACGTCTCGTACTCGCCGGTGTTGTGGTCGATCGAGACGCGGATGTCGGGCTCCTCGTCCGGATAGCGCTTCTTCGCGGCCGAGGCCAGCGCGGCCTCCATCGCCTCGAAAATGACTTCCAGCGGCACGCCTTTCTCATTGGCGACCGCGTCGACGACCAGCAAAAGTTCTTTGCTCATTGCTGCAACTCCGTAGGCATCCCGTCCGGATGCCGATGGTTGAATTGTTGTGTTCGTCCCTGAACGCAAAACCTGGAACGCGGCCGCTAATGGCCGCACTGATCACTTCCTGCCGGGCGCCTTGCCACCGCGCTTGGGTTGCGGCGCATAACCGAGCGCCACCCAGTCCGGCACCACACGCGCACTTTCCACCAGCGCGTGCTCGAATTCGAACGTCTTGCCTTCGGCGTCCAGCACGACGTGGCCGCCTTCCGCCGAAACCAGCTTGCCGCGCAGGCGACGGCGCCCTTCCAGCGGCGCCCGCAGCAGCACCTTCACTTCCTGTCCGCTGGCCCGCGCAAACTGCTCCGCGGTGAACAGCGGCCGATCCAGGCCGGGCGAGGAAACTTCCAGCACGTAGTGGCCGGGAATCGGATCCTCGACGTCCAGCAAGGCGGACAGCTCACGGCTGGCGGTCTCGCAATCCTCGATGCCGACCTCGCGACGCTCGCCGTCGCCCGTCTCCCGGTCCAGCAAGTCCAGGTAGACGCGCAGGGTACTCTGCCCGTGCGACGGGGTGAACTCCACGCCGAGGCATTCCAGGCCCAGCTCGGCCAGAACCCCGCTGAAACGTTGCGCCAGTGCCTGTGTATCCATGGGTCGCCTTCCCACCGTGAGAACCGCAGAAACAAAAAATGGGCTCCAACGGCCCATTTCCCTATCTCGCCGATGTCCCACTCCATGCAGCTCTTTCCAGTGCGGGCGCCGCCTGAGCCGGTCCCGCGCAGCGCATCCCTTGCGCCCAACAAAAAAGCCTCACGAGGAGGCTTTCTTGCATCAAGAAAGATCTGGTAGCGGGGGCAGGATTCGAACCTGCGACCTTCGGGTTATGAGCCCGACGAGCTGCCAGACTGCTCCACCCCGCATCAGAGTCCGAAGAGTTTAACCAGGTGGCCGATTTCTTGCAAGCCTCGGATGCCGCGCATTCAGCGTGAGGCCGGCATTCACAGACCGAAGGCGCGCCGGCACCATGCCAGCAACGGGCCCCAGTACAGGCCCAGCGCCAGCAGCGACAGCGCATTCAGCGACAGCACCAGGCGCAGCGGCCGGTCCGCCTGCACCTGCGCGGCACCACCCTCCACCGGCTTGTCGAAGTACATCACCTTGACCACGTACAGGTAGTAGTACAGGCCGATGATGGCGAACACGATGCCGACGATGGCCAGCCACAGCATGTTCGCGTGGATCGCCGCCTCCAGCACCAGCACCTTGGCCCAGAAGCCGAACAGCGGCGGTACGCCGGCCAGCGAGAACATTGCCAGCAGCATCAGGAACGCCATCCACGGCGACTTCTGGTTCAGCCCCTTCAGGTCGGCGATTTCCTCGCACTCGAAACCGGCGCGGGTCATCGCCATCATCACGCCGAAAGCGGCCACGCCCATCAGCGCGTAGCAGATCGCATAGAACATGGCCGCGGCGTAGCCTTCCGGGCCGGCGGCGGAAAGACCCAGCAGCAGGTAGCCCATGTGCGAGATGGTCGAATACGCCAGCATGCGCTTCAGGTTGGTCTGCACGATCGCAACCAGGTTGCCGATCGCCAGCGAGGCCACCGCCAGCACCGCCAGCATCAGCTGCCAGTGCTGCGCCAGGTCGCCCATGCCGGCATCCAGCAGGCGGTAGGCCATGCCGAACGCGGCCAGCTTGGAACCGGAGGCGATGAAGGTGGTGACCGGGGTGGGCGCGCCTTGGTAGACGTCGGGAATCCACATGTGGAACGGCGCGGCACCCAGCTTGAAGCCGATGCCCACGATCATGAAGACCAGGCCGAACAACAGCAGGGTCGGCGCCGTGGTGTAGCTCATCACGTTGTGCAGCTGCGCCAGGTCCAGGGTCGGCGTACCGCCCATGCCGGAAGCGCCGTACACCATCGACATGCCGTACAGCAGCATGCCCGAGGCCAGCGCGCCCAGCACGAAATACTTGATCGCCGCCTCCGGCGGCAGTCTCGCATCGCGGTTCAGCGCCACCAGCGCGTACGACGACAGCGACAGCAGCTCCAGGCCCAGGTACACGGTGACCAGGTTGCCGGCCGAGACCAGCAGCATGATGCCGAGCACGGCGAAGATCATCAGCGTGTAGAACTCGCCGCCGACCAGCTTGCGGTCGATCAGGTACGGCCGCGCGTAGACGAACACCATGGCGGTGGTGCCCAGCGCGAACACCTTGAGGATCTCGGCCACGCCGTCGCGCACGAACATGCCGCCGAACGCGGTCAGCGCCTGCGACGGCGGAACGGCCATCACCAGGTAGATCGCCACCAGCAGCACGGCGATCGAAAGCCAGTGCAGCAGCGGTCGCTGCGCCGGCTTCATGAAGGCGTCCAGCAACAGCAGCACGCACGCTGCCGCCACCAGGTAGAACTCCGGCAGCAGGATCAGGATGTCATTGAGAGTCGGCATGTTCGGTCCCGATCAGATCTTGTGAATGGCCAGCTGCTGCACCAGCTGCGACACCGAGCTGTCCATCAGGTGGACCAGCGGCTGCGGCCAGATGCCCAGCGCCAGCACGGCGGCGGCGAAACCGGCCAGCACGAGCGTCTCGCGGGCGTTGATCTCCTTCATCTCCGCCACGTGCGGATTGGTGATCGCGCCCCACAGCACGCGCTTGACCAGCCACAGCGTGTAGCCCGCGCCGATGATCAGGGTGAACGCGGCGAACAGCGAAACCCACGGATTGGCGGTGAAGCTGGCCAGGATCACCATGAACTCGCCCACGAAACCGCTGGTGCCCGGCAAGCCGCAGTTGGCCATGGCGAACAGCACGTAGAAGAAGCCGAACCACGGCATCGCATTGATCACACCGCCGTAGTCCTTGATCAGACGCGTGTGCATGCGGTCGTACATCACGCCGATGCAGGTGAACATGGCGCCGGAGACGAAGCCGTGCGAGATCATCTGCACCATCGCGCCCTGCATGCCGAGCATGGCCATGTCGGTCCTGCCCTGGTCCCGCACCAGCATGAACGCGATGAAGATGCCGAGCGTGACGAAGCCCATGTGCGCCACGGACGAGTACGCCACCAGCTTCTTCATGTCCTCCTGCACCAGCGCGACGTAGCCGATGTAGACGATCGCCACCAGGCTGAGCACGATCACCAGCCAGGCGAAATGCGCGCCGGCGTCCGGCACGATCGGCAGGATGAAGCGCAGCATGCCGTAGGTGCCGACCTTCAGCATCACCGCCGCCAGCACCACCGAACCGCCGGTCGGCGCCTCCACGTGGGCGTCCGGCAGCCAGGTGTGCACCGGCACCATCGGCACCTTGATCGCGAACGCGATCAGGAACGCGAAGAAGATCCAGGCCTGTTCCGTGAAGCTCAACGGCAGGGCCGCCAGCGTGGCCAGGTCGAACGTGTGCGCCTTCTGGTACAGGTACAGCAGCGCGATCAGCATGAAGACCGAGCCGAAGAACGTGTAGATGAAGAACTTCAGCGTCGCGTACACGCGACGCGGACCGCCCCAGACGCCGATCAGGATGAACATCGGAATCAGGATCGCCTCGAACAGCGCGTAGAACAGCAGCGCGTCGGTGGCGCAGAACACGCCGATCAGCAGGCCCTCGAGGATCAGCATCGCGGCCATGTACTGGTGCGGCTTGTCCTGGATGACCTCCCACGCGCCGGCGATCACCAGCACGCCGACGAAGGTGGTCATCACGATCAGCGCCACCGAAATGCCGTCGACCGCCAAGCCGTAGTGGACGCCCCACGAGGCGATCCACAGGTGACTCTCGACCAGCTGAATCACCGGGCCGGACGGGTCGTACTGCACCAGCAGGAACAGGCTGACCACGAAGGTCAGCACCGCCACCAGCAGCGACAGCCAGCGGGCGAGGTTGGGTCGGGCCGAGCCGGCAAGCAGCACCGGAATGGCGCCGACGACGGGTAGCCAGATCAGCAGGCTGAGCAAGTGATTGAACATGGATCCCGTTTCCCTTAGTGCCCGGCCAGTCCGGACCCGACCAGCCAGTACCCGCCAAGCAGCAGGATCAGGCCGAGGATCATCGCGAAGGCGTAGTGATAGAGATAGCCCGACTGCAGGCGGCGCATGGTGGCGGCGACGCGGTGCACCAGGCCCACCGAGCCGTTGACCATCGCATCGTCGATCACCGCCTTCTCGCTGACCTTCCAGAAGGCGCGCCCCAGCAGCACGCCGCCGCGGGCGAACAGCGCGTAGTACACGTCGTCGACCCAGTACTTGCGATCCAGCACCGTCCACAGCGGCTTCAGCGCGGACTTGATGCGGTCGGCCAGTGCCGGGTTGAACAGATAGATGTAGGTGCAGATCACGAACGCGACCACCACCAGCAGGAACGGCAGCTGGGTGAACCCGTGCAGCGCCATCGCCGCCGCGCCGTGGAACTCGTGGCCCAGCTCGGCCAGCACGTCGTTGGCCTCGTTCACGTGGATCGCGCCACCGAACCAGTTGCCGAACAGCGTGGGGCCGACGGTGAAGAAGCCGACCAGCAGCGACGGGATCGCCAGCAGCACCAGCGGCACTGTCACCACCCAGGGCGATTCCTTCGGCGCATGCGCCAGCACGCCCGGCTCGTGATGACCATGGTCGCCATGGCCGTGGCCATGCTGCTCGACCACCTTGAAGCGCTCCTTGCCATGGAAGGTCAGGTACATCTGGCGGAACGTGTAGAGGCCGGTCACCACCACGCCGGCCATCACGCAGAAGTAGGCGTAATGCGCTCCCCAGCGATGCGATTCGCCGACCGCCTCGATGATCGCATCCTTCGAGTAGAAGCCCGAGGTGAACGGCACCGCCACCAGCGCCAGCGAGCCGACCCACATGGTGATCCAGGTGATCGGCATGTACTTGCGCAGGCCGCCCATGTAGCGCATGTCCTGCTCGTGGTGCATCGCGATGATCACCGAACCGGCGCCGAGGAACAGCAGCGCCTTGAAGAATGCGTGGGTCATCAGGTGGAACACTGCGCCCGAGTACATCGACACGCCCAGTGCCACCGTCATGTAGCCCAGCTGCGACAGCGTGGAGTACGCGATCACCCGCTTGATGTCGTTCTGCACGATGCCGATCAGGCCGGTGAACAGCGCGGTGGTGGCTCCGATCACCAGCACGAAGCTCAGCGCGGTGGACGACATCTCGAACAGCGGCGACATGCGCGCCACCATGAAGATGCCGGCGGTGACCATGGTCGCGGCGTGGATCAGCGCGGAGATCGGGGTCGGGCCTTCCATCGAGTCGGGCAGCCACACGTGCAGCGGCACCTGCGCCGACTTGCCCATCGCGCCGACGAACAGCAGGATGCAGATCACCGTGGCCGCGTCCCACTGCGTATTCGCGGTGACCTGCAGGGTCTTGCCGGCCAGCCCGGGCGCCGCGGCGAACGCGGTGGCGTAGTCCAGCGTGCCGAGGAAATACAGCACCGCCGCGATGCCGAGCAGGAAGCCGAAGTCGCCCACACGGTTGACCAGGAACGCCTTCAGGTTGGCGAAGATTGCCGTCGGCCGCTTGTACCAGAAGCCGATCAGCAGGTACGACACCAGACCCACCGCCTCCCAGCCGAAGAACAGCTGCATGAAGTTGTTGCTCATGACCAGCATGAACATGGAGAAGGTGAACAGCGAGATGTAGCTGAAGAAGCGCGTGTAGCCGTCGTCGTCGGCCATGTAGCCGATGGTGTAGACGTGCACCAGCAGCGAGACGAAGCTCACCACCACCAGCATCAGCGCGGTCAGCCGGTCGACCATGAAGCCGACGCTGGCGTTGAACGGACCGATCTGGAACCAGGTGTAGATGTTCTGGTTGTACTCGGGCACGCCGCCCAGAGTGAGCTGGTACAGCACGTAGAACGACAGCGCGCAGGACAGCGCCACGCCGAGGATGGTGGCGGTATGCGAACCGGCCCGGCCGAGAAACTTGCCGAGGAAGCCGGCCAGCACGCAGCCGACCAGCGGCGCCAGCGCGATCGTCAGCAGGATGGAGGTGGAAAGACCCATGTGTTCAGCCCTTCATGCTGTCGATGTCGGCGATGTTGATGGTGCTGCGCGTACGGAACAGCAGCACCAGGATCGCCAGGCCGATGGCCGCTTCCGCTGCCGCCACGGTGAGGATGAAGAACACGAACACCTGCCCCGCCACGTCGCCGAGGAAGCGCGAGAACGCCACGAAGTTCATGTTCACGGCGAGCAGCATCAGCTCGATCGACATCAGCAGCACGATCACGTTCTTGCGGTTGATGAACAAGCCGGCGACGGCGATGCAGAACAGCACCGCGCCGAGCACGATGTAGTGCGCGAGCGAGATCATGGCTGCGGCTCCTGGGGGGCAGTCGGTTCATCGGGGCGGACGGCGGCCATCTTCACGATGCGCACGCGCTTGCGCGGATCGACCTTGACCTGCTGGCTGGCCGATTCGTAGCGCGCGCCGCGGCGCTCACGCAGGGTCAGCGCCACGGCCGCCACGATGCCCACGGTGAGGATCAATGCGGCGATTTCGAACGGCAGCAGGAACTGCGTGTACAGCGCATGTCCCAGCCACTCGATGTTGGGCATGCCGGCGGCCACGGCGGGGTCGGCGCCCATCACCCGCGCCTGCATCGCGCGCACGCCGATCAGGCCGAGCATCTCGCCCAGCATCACGGCGGCCACCAGCAGGCCGACCGGCAGGAACTTCACGAAGCCCTCGCGCAGCTTCTCCTGGTCGATGTCGAGCATCATCACCACGAACAGGAACAGCACCATCACCGCGCCGACGTAGACCACCACCAGCGCCAGCGCGAGGAACTCGGCCTCGAGCAGCAGCCACAGGCTGGCCGCGCTGAAGAAGGTGAGCACCAGCGCCAGCACCGCGTGCACGGAGTTCTTCAGCGTGATCACCGACAGCGCCGCCGCCACGGTGACGAAGGCGAAGGCATAGAAACAGATGAGTTGGAGCAGTTGGGGAGTCATCGAAGGGCCTCAGCGGTACGCCGCGTCCTGCGCGCGGTCGGCGGCGATCTGCTGTTCGAAGCGGTCACCGATGGCAAGCAGCTTCTGCTTGTCCACCACGTTCTCGCCGCGGTTCTCGAAGTGGTACTCGTGGATCGACGTCTCGACGATCGAGTCGACCGGGCAGCTTTCTTCGCAGAAACCGCAGTAGATGCACTTGAACAGGTCGATCTCGTAGCGGGTAGTGCGACGCTGGCCGTCGCTCTCGCGCGGCGCCGAGTCGATGGTGATGGCCAGCGCCGGGCACACTGCCTCGCACAGCTTGCAGGCGATGCAGCGCTCCTCGCCGTTCGCGTAGCGGCGCAGCGCATGCAGGCCGCGGAAGCGGTTCGACTTGGGGATGTGCTCCATCGGGTAGCGCATCGTGTACTTCGGCTTGAACAGGTAGCGCAAGGTGACGCCCATGCCCTGGAACAGTTCGACCAGCAGCAGGCTCTTGAAGTAACCGGTAACGCGATTCATGGCTTACGCCCCCGTGCCGATGCTGACCAGGCCCCAGTACTTCAGGCAGCCGGCCACGAAGACCCACGCGATGGCGATGGGAATGAACACCTTCCAGCCCAGCCGCATGATCTGGTCGTAGCGGTAGCGCGGGAAGGTGGCGCGGAACCACAGGAACATGAAGGAGAGCAGGAATGCCTTGATGAACAGCCAGATGAAACCGCCCTGCCCGATGAACCCCCACGAGGCCGGGAACGGCGACAGCCAGCCGCCCATGAACAGCACCGCGGCCAGGAAGCTGAGCAGGATCATGTTGGCGTATTCGGCCAGGAAGAACAGCGCGAACGCCGAACCGGAATACTCCACGTGGAAGCCGGCCACGATCTCCGACTCGCCTTCGGCCATGTCGAACGGCGCGCGGTTGGTCTCGGCCACGCCGGAGATGAAATAGATCACGAACACCGGCAGCAGCGGCAGCCAGAACCAGTCGAAGATGCCCTTGCTGCCCGCCTGGGCGTTGACGATCTCGCTGAGGTTCAGCGAACCGGCCAGCACCAGCACGCAGACCAGGCACAGGCCCATCGCCAGCTCGTAGGAGATCACCTGCGCCGCCGAACGCATCGCACCGAGCAGCGCGTAGCGCGAGTTGGACGCCCAGCCGGCAATGATGATGCCGTACACGCCCATCGAGGTCATCGCCAGCAGGTACAGCACGCCGGCGTTGGCGTTGGACAGCACCATCTTGCCGCTGAACGGCACCACCGCCCACGCCGCCAGCGCCGGCACCAGCGCGATCATCGGCGCCAGGTAGTACAGGAAGCGGTTCGCCCTGGTCGGCAGGATCACTTCCTTGACCAGCAGCTTGACCACGTCGGCAAAGGCCTGCAGCAAGCCGAACGGACCGATCTTGTTCGGCCCCATGCGCACGTGCATCCAGCCCAGGACCTTGCGCTCCCAGTAGACGAACATCGCCACCGCCAGCACCAGCGGCAACACGATGCACAGGATGTAGATGACCGGCCAGACGACCTGGTTGATTAGCTGTTCGCCCATGCGCCTTACGCCTTGCTCAGGGTGATGGCTGCGCCGTAGGGCGGCAGCGTGACGGTGAGATCCTGGGCCGCTTCGATCCATGCCGTGCCGTCGGGTACGGCGGCATCGATCACCAGCGGCAGGTGCACGTCGGCAACACGCACCTGCCCGCCGGCGGCGACGCCGTGCCGGGCAGCCTCTGCCGCGTTCAGGCGTACGGCTGGCGCCCGGTTCAGCGGGTGTGCGTTCAACGCCGTGGCACGGCGCAGCACGGCATCGCTGCGGTAGATCGGCCAGGTGGCCAGGCGGGTCAGGCCGCCGCCGGCCGCTCGCGCTGCCAGACCGCCACGCGACGCCACCGCGCGTGCAGCGATGCCGTCGCGCAGGCCGGCAAGATCGTCGAACTCGAAGCCGGCCAACTGCAGCGCGCCGCCCAGCGCGCGCAACACCTTCCATCCAGCCCGAGCCTGGCCCGGAGCCTTCGCGCCGGCCGCCACGCCCTGGGCCAGTCCGTCGACGTTGACCAGGGTGGCGTCGATCTCCGGCAGCAACGCGATCGGCAGGATCACGTCAGCCACCTCGCGCAGCGCGGCGCTGGCGTAGGCGCTGAACGCCACCACCTGCTCCGCGTCCTGCAGCGCCTTCAGCGCGGCGCTGCCGTCGGCGAAATCGTGCGGCGGCTCGACGCCGTACAGCAGATAGCTCTTGCGCGGCTGCGCCAGCATCGCCTGCGCGTCCAGCCCGCCGTTGCCCGGCACCACGCCGAGCTGCGCCAGGCCAACGGCATTCGCGCCGACCGGCAACTCGTCGTAGCCGGCGCCGGTGGCGTCGGCGATGAACCGCGCGAGCGCTCGCAGCCACGACGCCTGCGGATGGGTCGCCGCCGCCTCGCCGAGGATCACCACGGTCTTGCCCTGCCCGGCCGCCGCCTGTTTCAGCGCGGCGATGGCGTCGGCGTCGCCCTGGTCGTGCTGCGCTGCGCCGATGGCCTCGGCCAGCGCTGCCGGTGCGGAGGCGCCGGCCGTCACGGCGGCCTTGGCCAGCGCCAGCAGCGCGTCGACCATGGCCTGCGGCGCCACCACCGCCTCGCCGGCCAGCGTGTAATTGAAATCGAAGTGCGCCGGATTGACCGCGTAGACCTTGGCGCCCTTCTTGGTCGCCTGGTGCAGGCGGTGGTTCAGCAACGGCATCTCGTAGCGCAGGTCGGAACCGACCAGCAGCGCCGCCCGGACCTGTTCGATCTCGGCCACCGGCAACGCGAACGGCTGCGCCACGGCGTTGTCGGCGAAGTCGAGCTGGCGCAGGCGATGGTCGACGTGGGCGCTGCCCAGGCCGCGGGCCAGCCGCATCAGCAGGTCGCCTTCCTCGTTCGAGGTGGCCGGGTGCAGCAGGATGCCGAGCTCGCTGCCCGGCGCCTTCTTCAACGCCTCGCCGGCGAACTGCAGCGCGTCTTCCCAGGTGGTCGCCTGCCACTGGCCGTTGCGCTTCACTTCCGGCGCGCTGATGCGATCGGCAGCGTACATGCCCTGGTGGCTGTAGCGGTCGCGGTCGGACAGCCAGCACTCGTTGACCGCCTCGTTGTCGCGCGGCACCGTGCGCAGCACCTCGCCGCGGCGGGTATGCAGCCACAGGTTCGAGCCCAGCGCGTCGTGGTAGGCGATCGACGGCTTGGCGACCAGCTCCCACGCGCGCGCCTTGAACTGGAACGGCTTGTTGGTGAGCGCGCCCACCGGGCACACGTCGATGATGTTGCCGGACAGCTCGCTCTCGACGTTCTTGCCGATGTAGGTGCCGATCACGTGACGGTCACCGCGATCCATGCTGCCGAACTCGTAGGTGCCGGCGATCTCGCTGATGAAGCGCACGCAGCGCGTGCAGTGGATGCAGCGCGTCATCTCGGTGGCGACCAGCGGGCCGATGTCCTCGTCGGCGATGGTGCGCTTGCGCTCGGTGAAGCGCGACACGCTGCGGCCGTAGCCCAGCGCCATGTCCTGCAGCTCGCACTCGCCGCCCTGGTCGCAGACCGGGCAGTCCATCGGGTGGTTGATGAGCAGGAACTCCATCACGTTGCGCTGCGCGTGCAGCGCCTTGTCCGAGCGGGTCAGCACCTTCATGCCTTCGGCCACCGGCGTGGCGCAGGCCGGCTGCGGCTTGGGCATCGGGCGCCCGCCCATCTCCACCTCGACCAGGCACTGCCGGCAGCTCGCCGCGATCGGCAGCTTGCGGTGGTAGCAGAAGCGCGGGATCGGGATGCCGGCCTTGTCGGTGGCCTCGATGATCATCGAGCCCTTGGGCACCTGGATCGGCTTGCCGTCGACCTCGATGTTGACCAGGTTCGGCGCGGTGTTCTGGGTTGGCTGCGCGCTCATGCGGCGGCTCCAAGCTTGTCGTCGACCATGGAGCGACCGTGCTCGACGTAGTATTCGAATTCGTTCCAGTAGTGGCGCAGGAAACCCTGCACCGGCCACGCCGCCGCCTCGCCGAAGGCGCAGATGGTGTGGCCCTCGATCTGGCCGGCGACCGCCTTCAGGCGGTGCAGGTCGTCGGGCACGCCCTTGCCGGCGACGATGCGGGTCAGCACGCGGTGCATCCAGCCGGTGCCTTCGCGGCACGGCGTGCACTGGCCGCAGGATTCCATGTGGTAGAACTGGCTGATGCGCTCGCAGGCGCGCACCATGCAGGTGGTCTCGTCCATCACGATGACCGCGCCCGAGCCCAGACCCGACCCGGCCTTCTGGATCGCGTCGTAATCCATGGTGAGGCCCATCATCACCTCGCCCGGCAGCACCGGCATGGAGGAACCGCCGGGGATCACCGCCTTGATCCTGTGCCCGTTGCGCACGCCGCCGGCCATCTCCAGCAGTTCCGTGAACGGCGTGCCCAGGCGGATCTCGTAATTGCCGGGGCGGTTGACGTGGCCGGACACCGAGAAGATCTTCGGGCCGCCGTTGTTCGGCTTGCCCAGGTTGAGGAACCAGTCGGCGCCGTTGCGCAGGATCGCCGGCACCGAGGCGTAGGTCTCGGTGTTGTTGATCGTGGTGGGCTTGCCGTACAGGCCGAAGTTGGCCGGGAACGGCGGCTTGAAGCGCGGCCAGCCCTTCTTGCCTTCCAGCGACTCCATCAGCGCGGTTTCCTCGCCGCAGATGTAGGCACCGGCGCCGAGTGCCGCATGGATGTCCACGTCGATACCGCTGCCGCCGATGTTCTTGCCCAGCAGGCCGGCCGCGTAGGCCTCCTTCAGCGCCGCCTCGAAGTGTTCGAACGGCTCGTGGTGGAACTCGCCGCGCAGGTAGTTGTAGGCCACGGTGGAGCCGGTGCAGTAGCAGGCGATGGCCAGGCCCTCGACCACCGCATGCGGGTTGTAGCGCAGGATGTCGCGGTCCTTCGCCGTGCCCGGCTCGGACTCGTCCGAGTTGCACAGGATGTACTTCTGCATGTCGCCCTTGGGCATGAAGGACCACTTCAGGCCAGTCGGGAAGCCCGCGCCGCCGCGACCGCGCAGGCTGGACTTCTTGATCTCGTCGATCAGCGAGGCCGGGTCAGGCTTCTCGGCGAGGATCTTGCGCCACGCCTTGTAGCCGTCGACCTTCTCGTAGCTGTCCATCGACCACGGCGTGTCGAAATGCAGCGTGGTGTAGACCACCTGGTGTTCCTTGGGGGCGGGTCCGACGGCCATCAGTGCTTCCCCTCGGCGTCATGGGCGTGGTCCGGGCCATCCATGCTCAGGCCGTCGAGGATCTGGTCGAGCTTCTCGATGGTCAGGCGTTCGTGGTAGTGGCCGTTCACGGTCATCGCCGGCGCGTAGACGCAGGCCGCGATGCACTCTTCTTCCTTCTTCAGGTAGACGCGGCCATCCGGCGTGCTCTCGCCCAGCTTGATGCCCAGCTTCTTCTCGCAGTGCCGTACCAGCTCATCGGCGCCGTTGAGCCAGCAGGAGATGTTGGTGCAGATCGCCACGTTGTTGCGGGCCACCGGCTTGGTTTCCAGCATCGAGTAGAAGCTGGCTACCTCGTAGGCCCAGATCGCCGGCAGCTCGAGGTACTTCGCCACCCCGGCGATCAGCTCGTCGGTGAGGAAGCCCTTGTTCTGCTCCTGCGCGCCGAACAGCGCCTGGATCAGCGCCGAGCGCTTGCGGTCGGGCGGAAACTTGGCCACCCAGTGGTCGATGTGCTGGCGGGTGTGCTCGGTAAGTACGACGAGGGGATCGACGTTCCTGACCTGCTCGTAATGTCCGGTGGCTTTCATGCGTTTCTCCGTCGTGCCGGCTCAGCGGTCCACTTCGCCGAACACGAGGTCGTAGGTACCGATCATGGCCACCACGTCGGCGAGCATGTGGCCGCGCACGATGGTGTCCATGGATGACAGATGGGCGAAGCCCGGGGCGCGCAGATGCACGCGGAACGGCTTGTTGGCACCGTCGGAAACCAGGTAGCAGCCGAACTCGCCCTTGGGCGCCTCGACCGCGCAGTAGGTCTCGCCGGCGGGCACGCAATAGCCTTCGGTGAACAGTTTGAAGTGGTGGATGAGCGCTTCCATGTCCTGCTTCATCTCGACCCGCGACGGCGGCGCCACCTTGAAGTTCTTCACCATCACCGGACCGGGGTTGGCACGCAGCCATTCCACGCACTGGCGGATGATGCGGTTCGACTGGCGCATTTCTTCCACGCGCACCAGGTAGCGGTCGTAGCAGTCGCCGTTGACGCCGACCGGGATGTCGAAATCCATCTCGGCGTACTTTGCGTACGGCTGCTTCTTGCGCAGATCCCACTCCACGCCCGAGCCGCGCAGCATGGCGCCAGTCATGCCCCACTGCTGGGCCAGTTCCGGGCTGACCACGCCGATGCCGACGGTGCGCTGCTTCCAGATGCGGTTGGTGGTGAGCAGTTCCTCGTACTCATCCACCTTCGACGGGAAGTCGGCGGTGAACGCGTCGAGGAAGTCGAGCATCGAGCCTTCGCGCCAGCTGTTGATGCGCTTCAGGTCGCTGCCCTTGTGCCACGGCGATTCGCGGTACTTCGACATCTGGTCCGGCAAGTCGCGGTAGACGCCGCCCGGGCGGTAGTACGTGGCGTGCATGCGCGCGCCCGACACCGCCTCGTAGACGTCCATCAGTTCCTCGCGCTCGCGGAACGCGTACAGGATCACCGCCATCGCGCCCAGGTCGAGCGCGTTCGAGCCGATCCACATCAGGTGGTTCAGGATGCGGGTGATCTCGTCGAACATGGTGCGGATGTACTGCGCGCGCTCCGGCGCCTCGATCCCCAGCAGGGTCTCGATGGCGCGCACGTAGGCATGCTCGTTGCACATCATCGACACGTAGTCGAGCCGGTCCATGTAGCCGATCGACTGGTTGAACGGCTTGGACTCGGCCAGCTTCTCGGTGCCACGATGGAGCAGGCCCACGTGCGGGTCGACGCGCACGATGGTTTCGCCGTCCATCTCCATGATCAGGCGCAGCACGCCATGCGCAGCCGGGTGCTGCGGGCCGAAGTTCATCGTGTAGTTGCGGATTTCCTGCATGCTCAGTTCTCCCGCCAGTGGTCGGCGGCTTCGGCCTTGGCCTGCATCAGGTCGGCATCGTCGCGGATGGTGCGCGGCACCAGCACGCGCGGCTCGATCGACACCGGCTCGTAGATCACCCGCTTCTGCTCGGGGTCGTAGCGCACCTCGACGTTGCCGATCAGCGGGAAGTCCTTGCGGAACGGGTGGCCGACGAAACCGTAGTCGGTGAGGATGCGGCGCAGGTCGGGGTGGCCATCGAAGATGATGCCGTACAGATCGAACGCCTCGCGCTCGAACCAGTTCACGCCAGGCCACACCGCAGTCAGCGACGGCACCAGCGGCAGGCTGTCGTCCTCGCAGAACACGCGCAAGCGCAGCCGACGGTTGTGCTCGATCGAAAGCAGCTGGATCACGGCGGCGAAGCGGCGCGGCCGGCGTTCGCCGCGCGGGCGCCCGGCCCAGTCGAAGCGGCCCTGCGCCTGGCCTTCCACGCCGCGCGAGAAACCGGTGCCGGTGACGGTCTCGGTGTCCCACTCGACCTGGCCGTAACCGAGGTAGTCGATGCCGCACAGGTCGATCAGCTCGCCGAAGCGGAATGCCGGCTCGTCGCGCAGCGCCGCGGCCACGGCGAGCAGGTCGGCGGCGGCCAGCTCGGCGACGGTCTCGTTGCGCACGGTGGTGATGGCCAGCGTGTCGCCGAATCGCGCGGCGAGCTGCCCGGCCAGCGAAGTGTTTGGGGTGTCGGTCATGGACTGCGCCTTCGGAAACGGGCCATTCAGGAGCGCGCGATGGTGCTCGTGCGGCGGATTTTCTTCTGCAGTTGCAGGATGCCGTGGATCAGCGCCTCGGCGGTGGGCGGGCAGCCGGGCACGTAGATGTCCACCGGCACGATGCGGTCGCAGCCGCGCACCACCGAGTAGGAGTAGTGGTAGTAGCCGCCGCCGTTGGCGCAGCTGCCCATCGAGATCACCCACTTCGGCTCGGGCATCTGGTCGTAGACCTTGCGCAGCGCCGGGGCCATCTTGTTGACCAGGGTGCCGGCCACGATCATCACGTCGGACTGGCGCGGGCTGGGGCGGAAGATCACGCCGTAGCGATCCAGGTCCAGCCGCGACATGCCGGCGTGCATCATCTCCACCGCGCAGCAGGCCAGGCCGAAGGTCATCGGCCACATCGAGCCGGTGCGCGCCCAGTTCATCAGCGCGTCGATGCTGGTGGTGGCGAAGCCGCGCTGCACGACGGGATTGTCGCCGGCCGGTCGAAGGATGTCGTCGACCAGGTTCAGCGGCTCCGGGTTGTGCATCACCCGGCTGACGGAATCGATCACTCCCATTCGAGTGCTCCCTTCTTCCACACGTAGGCAAAACCGACCAGCAGCAGCACCAGGAACAGCGCCATCTCGATCATTGCGATCACGCCGATCTGCTGGAACACCACCGCCCACGGGAACAGGAAGGCAATTTCCAGATCGAAGATGATGAACAGGATGGCGAGCAGGTAGTAGCGCACGTCGAAGCGCATGCGGGCGTCCTCGAACGCCTCGAAACCGCACTCGTAGGGCGAGAGCTTATCGGCCTCGGGGCGGCGCGGGCCGGCGAGCAGGCCGACGGCCAGCAGCACCAGGCCAAGCCCGACAGCGACGCCGATGAACAACAGGACGGGCCAGTATTCGGCAAGCACGATGCAACCTACCTCCGCGCCATCGGCGCATCAGTGACCGTGGGATCGGGTTCGGCAACCCACGGTCTGGCGATTTCGATTCGGCAGGCCGGCAAGGCCATGGGCTGAAGCCCTCGCGCGCAGGTCATGCAACCGCGCGCGCCCGACGTTCCGCGAGGTGGACTCGCGAATCCCGCCATTGTATCAGCGCGCAGGGGCACAACAAGCCTTGAACATCACTCGCCGGCGAATTAACGCGATGGCTCGCGCGATCGCGAGCGGCGCCGTGTCACATGGTGTGGGTGGGACGCTCGGAGTTGAGCGTTCCGGCGAGAATGTTCTCGATGCGGCTGCGGGCGGCTTCGGCATCGCCCGATTCGTTGAAGTGGACACCGATGCCGGCGGTGCGGTTGCCCTGCGCGCCGACCGGGCTGATCCACACCACCTTGCCGACCACCGACAGGCGCTCGGTCTCCTCCGCCAGCGTCACCAGCAGCACGACCTCGTCGCCCAGCGCATACGACTGCGCCGTCGCCGCGAACAGGCCGCCATGCTTGAGGAACGGCATGTAGGCGTTGTACAGCGAGGCCGCGTCCTTGATTTTCAGCGAGATGATGCCCTGCCGGGCCGCCATGGGTTTCATGCTTGGCTCCTGCCGAACGTTCGAACCGCCCGGTCGATGACCCGATCTTAGATGCTGCGGTCCGCCGACACCACCGGTCCGGTCGCCGTGGCGAGCACCTTCACGCGCCGCCGGCCAGCAGCGACTGGCGTTCGCTGACGAGGCTGGCCCACGACGCCGGCGGCACCCAGCCGGCCACCCATCCCGGTACCGCCCCGGCCGGTATCGGTCGGGAGATCCAGAAACCCTGCAGCTGGTGGCATCCCAGCGAAGCCAGCACGTCGCCCTGCTCCGCCGTCTCGACGCCCTCGGCGATCACCGTCTTGGCCAGCATGCGTGCCGTGGTGATCACCCCGGCCGCAATCGCCATGTTGCGCTCGTCGCTGAGGATGTCGCGCACGAAGCTCTGGTCGAGCTTGATGTGCTCGATGTCGAGCTTCTGGATATGGCTCAGCGAGGCACTGCCGGTGCCGAAGTCGTCCAGACCGACGCGGATGCCGCGCCGGCGGCACTCCTCGATGACCAGCTTGGCGCGGGCATGATCCATCGACGGTCCGGTCTCGGTCACCTCGATGCCGAAACCGACGTCCATCACGCCCGGGTAATTCTCCAGCACCGCGTCGATGTCGATGAAAAACGCCGGGTGCAGCAGATGGCGGGTGCTGATATTGATCGAAACCGGAATCGAGACGCCCGAACGCATCCATGACTGGCAGCAGCGCAACGCTTCGTCCAGTACGTAACGGCCGATCGGCCTGGCCAGTTGCGGGTCGTCCAGCACGTGCATGAACTTCCCCGGCTCGATCAGCTCGTCGGTGTCGCCCAGGCGCAGCAGCGCCTCCATCCCCGCCACGCCGTGCAGGCCGGGCAAGCCGTCGATGTAGACGATCGGCTGGAACAGCAGTTGCAGACGCGACTGCTTCAGCGCCTGGGCGATCCGCTCGCGCATCGCCTGCAGCCGCAACTGCTCCAGCTCCATCGACGGTTCGTAGAGCGAGCTGCGGTCCTTGCCCTCCTCCTTGGCGGCATACATCGCCAGGTCGGCATGCCGCACCAGGCCTTCCGCATCCGACCCGTCCAGCGGGAACAGGGTCCAGCCGACGCTCGCGGACAGATACAGTTGCTCGCCCAGCAGGCTGAACGGCACCCGCAGCGCCTGCAGGATGCAGCGGCTGATCGCATCGAGCTGCTCGTTGCTGTCCAGGCCAGCGATCACCAGCGCGAACTTGTCGCCGCCCAGGCGGGCCAGCACGTCAGCCTTGCGCAACATGCCCAGCACCCGTGCCGACGCTTCCGCCAGCACGCAGTCGCCGCCGCCGTGGCCGATCGCGTCGTTGACGCTCTTGAAGCGGTCCAGGTCGAGTACGCCGACCGCCAGCAGCGCGCCCTGCTGCGTCGCCCGCGTGCGGGCCTGTTCCAGCAGCTCGAACAGCAGCCGCCGGTTCGGCAGGCCGGTGACCACGTCGTAGGAAGCCAGCCGTTCGACCCGCGCCTCATGCGTCTTCTGGCCGGTGATGTCGTACTGCTGCCACAGCCGCCCCCACGGCACGCCATCGACCCGGACCGGGGTGAAATCGCGCCGAAGGGTGCGTCCGCCCTTCATCACCACCTCGTCGCCTTCGACCGGTTCGTCCCGGCCCAGGATCTCCTGGATCCTGAGCGATTCGCGCCCGGGGTTCTCATAGGCATGCTGCAGGCGCGCATAAAACGCTTCCGCCGGCTGGCCCTCCAGTTCCGCTGGCGTCGCGGGCAGGCCGAACTGCGTGCAGAACGCTTCGTTGACGAAGCTCACCCGGCAGTTTTCGGACATCACTGCGATGCCGACGTGCTGCCGGGACAGGATGGCGCGGAAATACTGCAGGCCAAAGCGCAGGTCCTGCTCCGCTGCCAGGCGGGCCGCCTGGGCGCGCTGCATCTGCACGCCCAGACCCAGCGCGAGCGCCATCTCCGCAAGAAACGGGACCTCGGCCGCAGCAAACGCGTCGGCCTCATCCGCACCGACGACGAAACAGCCGGCAACCGCTCCATCCACCCGCAACGGCAACGCTGCCAGTGCGCATGCGCCAGCCGTCCAGTCCGGCCGGTCCGCTCCTGCCGGTTGGCAAACCTGCGCCAGCCCGGTCGACAGCGCACGCGCCACGGCATCGCCGGCATGCGCGTTGTCGCCGGGAACGAAACGGGAATCCGTCGCGCCGTCGGCCAGGCCTTCCTGCGCCCGTACCCGCAGGGCCGCCGTATCGTCCTCGTCGAACAGGCCGATCCAGGCCATGCGATAGCCGCCGATGCTTCGCGCCGCGTGGCAGGCCCCGGCCAGCAGCGCCGACTCGTCCGCGCTGCGGGCAACCAACTCGATCATTTCGCCGAGCAGCCGCAACGCACGGCGCTGGCGCGCCTCGTCGTGCGCCGACTGCAGCAGCCGCATGCGCTGTTCGCAAGCCTCCAGCCCGAGGCCGATGCTGGCCGCGGCCCGCTGCAGCAACTCGATCATCCACACCGAGAAAAAACCGGCGTGCGAGGCCCGTACCACCAGCGCCGCGCATACCTCGCCGAACTTCATGACCGGCACGGCGACCACGGCGCGTACGCCGTGCCGCACATAGGCGGGATGGAACATCGCCAAGCCCTCGACGTGGCGGACATCGGCCTCCAGCTGCGGCTCGCCGCGCCAGAACGCCGGTCGCGCCAGCGAAAACGGGATACGTTCGGGGTAGATATCGGCCATGCCGGGCGCAATGTGCGCGGGCGCGACGCGCCGCAGTTGCTCGTTGCTGCGGTCCAGTTCCCCCACCATCACCAGCCGCGCACCGACCTGCCGCTCGAGCACCTCGATCACCGCCTCGTACAGCTCCGCCGGCTCCCACGGGCGCGTCAGGAGCTGGCCGACCTCGGACAGCGCGGCGCGGAAACTCTCGCCTGACCCCGCCATCGAGTCCGCATCGACCTGCATCGAGTTCTGATCCGGTGTATGCATTCCCGTGGCCAGCCAGATACGCAGATTTGGTCGCTGCTACGCCTCCGGACCAGCCATGGATATCAGCTGGCGTCAGCCGTACGGCCAGGCAAGACGCGACGGCAGGCCGTGCCCGGCCATTTCCCCCCCGCATGAAGCTAGTCCGGTCAAACGGTCGGCGCAAGAGCCGGGCCGCTGTCATCGACACGACCGGACAGTTCGCACCAGCCCCAGTGGTCGAAGATCCAGGGCGAGCGCAAGGTCAATGCCAGGCGCACGAAACACGGCGTGCCCTCCGTCGCCGCCGGCATCGAAAGATGGAGCCCGCCAGCCGGGTCGCGCCGCAGTGGCGCATCACCCCACCGCCAGCTGCGCGCTCCCGCCTCGTCCACCACGCTGAGCCGCAGCCACGGCCGCAGCCAGAACGGTGGCCGCCACGGCAACATGCCCAGCGGCATCGACGGCCTGGCGTGGCGCTCGGGGCGGGCAGCCAGACGCAGCATGCGCCTGCCGCTCAGCGCCATCTGGCTGCGATGCTCGGCCAATGCCGCGCGCTTGCACGCCACTTGCTGCGCCGTGCCATGCACCTCGAAGACCTCGCCGTCGCCACTGCGCCCATGCACGAGATAATTCAGCAGTGGCGGCGGCTCGGCCCGTTCCGCCAGCGCCAGGCGCACCAGCACATGCGCCGCGGCATGATCGGGATGGCGGTCGGCCAGTGCCGGAGCCACTACCAGGCTGGGATCGAACTGGTCGATCGCCGCGGCCAGCGCGGCCACCGACGGACTGCGCGACTGCAGCAATGTATCGGTGAGACCGAGATCCGCCCAGCCCAGCGACTGCAGCGCCGCCGCCGGCACGCCCAGGCAGGCCAGCGCCTGCAGCATCTCCGCATGGCGGCGACGTCCCCAGCGCTGGCGGTCGGCGGCGCGGATGCGCACCCGCCGCTCCAGCCAGCGCTGCGGCCAGGGGTTGTTGTCGCCCTCGGTCAGCAGCACGATGCGCACCTCGCCGCCGGCTGCCCGCACCTGCTGGATCAGCAACCCGGTCGCGATGGTCTCGTCATCCGGATGCGGCACCACCACCAGCAGCCGGGTCTGCGCCGAAAACGCCGGCGCCTCGCTCGCTGGCGCCAGCGCCGGCGCTGAGTGGACGCCGCGGCCGCTCATCGCCACTGCGCCAGCAGTTCCAGCAGCAGCAGGTCGGCGCGCAGCGGGCCGCGCAAGCCCTCGCGGGTGCGGTTGGCCGCGTCGTACCAGTGGCCCAGCGCCTCGACGTCCAGCGCGCTGGCCAGCGGTCCCGCGCGTTGTGCCGAGCGCGCCCTGATCTCGTCGGCACTGGCCTGCGCGGCGAACCACAGCCGCTGCGCCGGCTCGCTGTCCAGCCAGCGCCTGACCACTTCAGTCGGCTGGCCGCGGCCAGCCGCCAGCGCGGCCAGGTCCTTGCGCACTTCCTGCCGCCGCTCCAGCGCACCCTCGCCAGCCCAGGCCTTGGCCAGGCCGGGATTGCCGCCGGCCGCGGCCAGTGCAGCCGGTGCATCGCGCACGCCTTCGGCCTGCAACCAGGCCAGCGCATCGGTGCTGGCGGGCAGCTGGAACTCGATCCGCTGGCAGCGGCTGCGGATGGTCTGCGGCAAGCGCCACGGCGCATCGGCCAGCAGGATCAGCATGGTCTGCGCGGCCGGCTCCTCCAGCGTCTTCAGCAATGCGTTGGCGGCCGCGGGATTCATCGCGTCGGCCGGGTCGATCAGCGCCACCTGCCAACCACCGAACTGGCTCGCCATGGCCAGTCGCGCCGACAGCTCGCGGATCTGGTCGACCACGATCTCGCTGCGCTGCACGCCGTCCTTGCGCAGGCCGAAACTCAGCGTAACCAGGTCCGGGTGCGAGCCGGCGGCCAGCAGCAGGCAGCTGCGGCAATGTCCGCAGGCGTCGCCGTCCACCGGTTCGGCGCACAACAGGCCCTGCACGAAGCGCTGCGCGAACGCGCGCTTGCCCAGGCCCGCGGCGCCGCACAGCAGCAGGGCATGCGGCAACGCGTCGCGTTGGCGGCGCGCCTGCAGCCGCGCCCAGTGTTCGGCATGCCAGGGCAGCCCCTTCATGCCTGCACCTCGCCGATCAGCGCGTCCAGCGCCCGAATCGCCGCCTGCAGCACGGCAGCGGGCGACTGGCTGGCGTCGATCACCCGGAAGCGCTGCGGCTCGGCGGCGGCGCGCGCGCGATAGCTCGCGCGCACCCGCTCGAAAAATGCGTCGGCCTCGATCTCGATGCGGTCGGCGTCGCCGCGGCCGGCGGCGCGCGCGCGCCCGGTCGCCACCGGCAGGTCGAGCAGCAGCGTCAGATCGGGCTTCAGCCCGGCGCAGGCCCAGCGCTCCAGTTCCGCGATGCGCTCCACCGGCTGACCGCGACCGCCGCCCTGATAGGCGTAGCTGGCGTCGGCAAAGCGGTCGCACAGCACCCACTGCCCGGCGGCCAGCGCCGGTTCGATCACCTCGCGCACCAGTTGCGCGCGCGAGGCGAACATCAACAGCAGCTCGGTCTCGGCAGCCAGCGCCCGCTGGGCCGGATCGAGCACGATCGCACGCACTGCTTCACCCACGGCAGTGCCACCGGGTTCGCGCGTCTGCACCAGCGCGACGCCGTGCCGCTCGATGTACTCGCGCAGGCCGGCCAGCAAGGTGCTCTTGCCGGCGCCCTCGCCGCCTTCGAGGCTGATGAATTTTCCGCGCGGGCTGGTCATCGGCAGCGCTTCCGCTGGTAGCAGTCGACATTGCGATTGTGTTCCTCCAGCGTGCGGGCGAACACGTGACCGCCGTCGCCGCGCGCCACGAAGTACAGCGCGTCGCCGGCGGCCGGGTGCAAGGCGGCCGCCAGCGCCGGCTTGCCCGGCAGCGCGATCGGCGTCGGCGGCAGCCCGCCGCGGGTATAGGTGTTGTACGGCGTGTCGGTGGTGAGGTCGCTCTTGCGGATGTTGCCGGCGTAGTTCACGCCCATGCCGTAGATCACGCTGGGGTCGGTCTGCAGCAGCATGTGGTTTTCGAGCCGCCGCACGAACACGCCGGCGATCTGCGGGCGCTCCGCCGGAATGCCGGTTTCCTTCTCCACGATCGAGGCCAGGATCAGCGCCTGGTACGGCGTGGTCAGCGGCAGGTTCGGCGCACGCGTCGCCCACAACTCGTCGAGCGTCTTCACCATCGCGGCATGCGCGCGGCGCAGGATGTCCAGGTCGCTGTCACCCTTCACGTAGGCGTAGGTCTCGGGCAGGAAACGGCCCTCCGGCGCTTCGCCGCCGGCGCCGATCTTCTGCATGATCGCGGCATCGTCCAGCGCGGCGCTGTCGTGGTTGAGCTTCTCGGCCCTGGCCAGCGCCTGGCGCAGCTCGGCAAAGGTCCAGCCGTCGACGATGGTGAAATTGCGCTGCAACACCCGGCCGGCCGCCATGTTCGCCAGCAGCTGACGCGGGGTGATGCCGGGTTCGAGCGCGTACTCGCCGGCATGCAGCTTGCCGGCCACGTGCATCTGCTCGGCCAGCAGCCGCCAGTACCACGGATTGGCCGTGCTGAGCCCACGCTGGCGCAACTCGCCCACGATGCCCTTGAAGCTGCTGCCGCGTCCGATGTCGATGCTGTCGCCCTGCGCGGCCACGTTGAGCGGCGCGGTGCCGAAGCGGGTGTAGCCGACCCAGCCGTAGGCCAGCGCGCCAGCCGCCAGCAACAGCACGATCAGCAACAGTCGCCGTATCCATGCACGCGTGCGCACCGCTTGGTCGCTCATCCGTCCTGCTCCATCGAAAATCCCAGATCACGCCAATGCTGCTGCAAGCGGCGCGTCGTCGCACCCGGCCCATAATCGCGGTCATCCAGCGAACGCACCGGCAGGATGCCGCGCACGCTCGAACTCAGGAACACCTCGCCAGCACCCCGCAAGGCGGCCAGCGTCAGCTCGCCGACCCGCGCCTGCGGGCATGCCGCCAACACCTCCGCGCGGGCCACCCCGGCCACGCCGCAGCGATCCAGTGCGGGCGTCAGCAGCTCGCCGTCGACCACCGCGAACAGATTGGCCATGGTCGCCGAAATCACCCGCCCGTGGCTATCAAGCAGCACGCCTTCGGCGATCGCCGGATCGTCCCATTCGGCCCGCGCCAGCACCTGCTCCAGCCGATTCAAGTGCTTGATACCGGCCAGCAGCGGCTGCTCCGCCAGCCGGATGTCGCACACGCGCATGCGCACGCCATGCACGTAGGCCTCGGCAGCCACCGGCGGTGGGGCGAAGGCAGCCACCAGCCGGGTCGGCTGCGGCACTGCCGGCGGACGATAACCGCGCTCGCCGGCACCGCGGGTGACGGTGATGCGCAGCACCGATGCCGGCATGCCGCGGCTGACCTCCTGCGCCTCGCGCCACAGCTGTGCCGGATCGGGCGCCGGGATGCGCAGGCGCACGCAGCCTTCGGCCAGCCGCTGCATGTGCCGCGACCACAGCGGCGCACTCGCGCCGACGAAGCGGATGCTCTCGAACAGACCGTCGCCATAGGCCAGGCCGCGGTCCAGCGCCGACACCTGCGCCGATGCCACGCCGTCGACCAGCATGCGCACCGTCATCCCTCCGGCACTCCCAGTGCGCGCAGCAGCCCGCGCGCCTTGGCGCGGGTCTCGTCCAGCTCGCTGGCGGCGACCGAGTCGGCCACGATGCCGGCGCCCGCGCGCAGGCTCGCTTCGTTGCCGACCAGGGTCAGGGTGCGGATCAGGATGTTCAAGTCGAGGTCGCCATTGCGATCGAGATAGCCCAGCGCGCCGGTATAGGCGCCGCGTGGCGCGTCTTCCAGCGCGGCGATGATTTCCATGCAGCGTACCTTCGGGCAGCCGGTGATGGTGCCGCCGGGAAAGGTGGCGGCGATCACCTCGCCGGGCGTCACCTCGGCACGCAGGCGTCCGCGTACATTGGAGACGATGTGGTGAACGTGGGCGTAACTCTCCACCGCCATCAGCTCGTCGACCTCGACCGTGCCCGGCACGCAGACGCGACCGAGGTCGTTGCGCTCCAGATCGATCAGCATCACGTGCTCGGCGCGCTCCTTCGGGTGCGCGCTCAACTCGCGGATGCGCGCCGGCTCGTCGTCGCCGGGCAGCCGCGGACGCGTGCCGGCGATCGGCCGGGTCTGCGCCACGCCGCCGCGCACCTCGACCAGCCGCTCCGGCGAGGAGCTGACCACGGCCCAGCCCGGCTGCTGCAGCAATCCGGCAAAAGGCGCCGGGTTGGCCTGGCGCAGCGCCACGTACAGCGACGCCGGCACCGGCGGCTGCGCGTAGCGCGCGCGCCAGGCGCGCGACAGGTTCACCTGGAAGACGTCGCCGGCATGCAGGTGCTCGTGGATGCGCGCCACGCCGTCGAGGAACTGCCGCGGCGCGTCTTCGTCGTAGCCGCTCAATGCAGGCAGCGACGGAATCATTGGCGCGACCGCGAGGTCGGCTTCCAGCGTGTCGAGCAGATGTTCGCAACCGGCCTCGGCGACCAGGATCGTGCAATTGCGCAGGTGGTCGACGATCGCCGCCGCGGGACAGCGTACGGCCAGCGCCAGCGGCAGCGTCGATGGCGGTTGCAGCTTCAGCGTCGGCTCGATCTCGCCGGCCAGTTCGTACGTCAGCAGCAGTACCCAGCCGCCGTGGAACGGCAAGTCATCGTGCTCCGGCGGCAATCGTTCGGCGCGCCAGGCGGCATCCAGCGCGTCGAGGAAGCGCTCTCCGCGCACGCTGCCGCCGTCATCGCGCAGGCCACCATCGGCGTGCAGGCTCAGCCGCTCGCGCGGAAACGCGAACAGGATGTCGTAGCGCGACTGCGCGGTGCCGTGCACCACGCTTTCCAGCAGGCAGGGATAGCGCCCGGGAAACGAAGCGGCCGGCGCGAGCAGGTCGCGCCGGCCGGCCAGGGTGCGGCGATGGCAGGTCACGCCCGGTCGATCGGTCAGACGCGACGGAAGGCCAGCGTGCCGTTGGTGCCGCCGAAGCCGAACGAGTTGGAGATGGCCACCTCGATCTTCGCCTCGCGCGCGGTGTTCGGCACGAAATCGAGGTCGCAGCCCTCGCCCGGTTCATCCAGGTTGATCGTCGGCGGCAGCACCTGGTCGCGCAGGGCGAGGATGCTGAAGATCGCCTCGACGCCACCGGCGGCGCCGAGCAGGTGGCCGGTGGTGGACTTGGTCGAGCTCATCGCCAGCTTGTAGGCATGGTCGCCGAACACGCGCTTGGCGGCGAGCACCTCGCCGAGGTCGCCCAGCGGCGTGGAGGTGCCGTGCGCGTTGACGTACTGCACTTCGGACGGGTTGATGCCACCGTCCTTCAGCGCGTTCTCCATGCAGCGCGCGGCACCCTCGCCGCCCTCGCTGGGCGCGGTGATGTGGTAGGCGTCGCCGCTCATGCCGAAGCCGACCACCTCGGCGTAGATGCGCGCTCCGCGCGCCTTCGCATGCTCGTACTCCTCCAGCATCAGCACGCCGGCGCCGTCGGACAGCACGAAGCCGTCGCGGTCCTTGTCCCACGGGCGACTCGCCCGGGTCGGTTCGTCGTTGCGGGTGGACATGGCCTTGGCCGAGCAGAAGCCCGCCATCGCGGTGCCGGTGGTGGCGAACTCGGCACCGCCGGCGATCATGGCGTCGGCGTCGCCGTACTGGATCATGCGCGCGGCCAGACCGAGGTTGTGGGTGGCCGTGGTGCAGGCGGTCACGCAGGCCACGTTCGGACCCTTGAGGCCGAAGATGATCGACAGGTAGCCCGAGACCATGTTGATGATCGAGCTGGGCACGAAGAACGGCGACACGCGGCGCGGCCCCTTCTCGTGCAGTTCGATCGAGGTGTTCTCGATGGTGTTGAGGCCGCCGATGCCGGCGCCCACCGCCACGCCGATGCGCGGCGCGTTGGCCTCGGTGATCTCCAGCCCGGAATCGCGCAGCGCCTGGGTGCCCGCGGCGATGCCGTACTGGATGAAGGGATCCATCTTCTTGACGTCCTTGGGCGGCACCCACTGCGTCGGATCGAAGTCCTTCACCTGGCCGGCGATGCGCGTGGCGTAGGCACTGGCATCGAAATGGGTCACCGGGCCAATGCCGCTGGCGCCCTTGAGGATGTTGTCCCAGGCAGTGACCAGGTCGTTGCCGACCGGCGAGATGATGCCCATGCCGGTCACTACCACGCGCCGCTTGCTCATGCTGATTTCCTTACGTGATTGCGTGAAGCCGCCGTTGCCGGCAGCCGCCCCGCGCACATGGCGGGGAGCGCCACCCGCTCGCCTCCGCCGGGCAGGCCGCCCACCATACGGGATCGGACGTTACAAATTGCAGAAACGAAAACTGCGCCAAGAAGGCGCAGCGTTCGGTGTCCCCGCCTGAACGGATCGACCCGTGCGAAGCAGGCCGGCCGTCAGTGGCGACCAATTCCGTGGCGATCAATCCTTGGAGTGGGCCTTGATGTAATCGACGGCCTGCTGCACGGTAGTGATCTTCTCGGCGTCCTCGTCGGGAATCTCGGTCTCGAACTCTTCCTCGAGCGCCATCACCAGCTCCACCGTGTCCAGCGAATCTGCGCCCAGATCGTCCACGAACGAAGCGTTCGCCGTGACTTCATCTTCCTTCACGCCGAGCTGCTCGACGACGATTTTCTTGACGCGCTCTTCGATGGTGCTCATGTTGCCCATACCTCTCAAGGGAGTAATTGATTGTCTGTGCCGGCGCGAGGCCCGCGAAAGGCCGGCGCATTGTAGTGGCTAAACCGCGAGGCCGCCACGCTTGGCCGATGACGAAGGTACGCTGCCCCCCCATGACCGGCGCGAAAGTACGATTGTCGCCCAAAACGGGTTCGTTGGCGACAACCGCGCCATACGTCAGGGCATGTACATGCCGCCGTTGACGTGCAGGGTTTCCCCAGTGATGTAGGCCGCCGCCGGCGAAGCCAGGAAGGCCACGGCCTTGGCGATGTCCGTCGCCTCGCCCAGCCGCCCCAATGCGATCTGGCCGAGCAGCGCCTGCTTCGACTCCTCGGGGAGCGCGCGCGTCATGTCGGTGTCGATGAAGCCCGGCGCCACCACGTTGACGGTGATGCCGCGGCCGCCGATCTCGCGGGCCAGCGACTTGGAGAACGCAATGATGCCGGCCTTGGCCGCCGCGTAGTTGGCCTGGCCCGGGTTGCCGGTGAGCCCGATCACCGAGGCGATCGAGATGATGCGGCCCTTGCGCGCCTTCATCATGCCGCGCAGCACCGCCTTGGAGGTGCGATAGACCGAAGTGAGGTTGGTGTCGATGATCGCCTGCCAGTCCTCGTCCTTCATGCGCAGCAGCAACTGGTCACGGGTGATGCCGGCATTGTTGACCAGGATCGAGACCGCGCCGAATTCCTTCGCGACCGCCTCGACCAGCGCTTCGACCGCGGCGCCGTCGGTAACGTCCAGCACGCGGCCGTGGCCGCCGTGCGCGGCCAGCCGTACGCCGATCGCGGCGGCGCCGCCCTCGCTGGTGGCGGTGCCGATCACGGTGGCGCCCAGCGCCGCCAGCTCGTCCGCAATTGCCGCGCCGATGCCGCGGCTGGCGCCGGTGACCAGCGCGATTTCGCCCTGCAGTGGTTTGCTCATGGATCGTTCCTTCGGGAAGCGGAAGCTGTGTTCACGCCCATTCGGCGCGGGCGGCATCGAGTTCGGCCGGGGTGCCGATCGGGCGTGCCTCGATGTTCTTGTCGATGCGCTTGATCAGGCCGGCCAGCACCTTGCCCGGGCCGCATTCGGCGACGCGCGTGGCACCGCCGGCGGCCAGTGCCTGCACGCATTCGGTCCAGCGCACCGGCAGGTAAAGCTGGCGCTGCAGCGCGCCGCGAATGTCATCGAGCGTGGCGTAGCTCTTTGCCTCGGCGTTCTGGATCACCGGGATCGACGGCAGCTGCCAGTTCAACGACGCCATGCGCTCGCGCAGGCGGTCGGCGGCCCCGCGCATCAGCATGCAGTGCGAAGGCACCGACACCGCCAGCTTGATCGCCTTCTTCACACCCAGCTCGGCGAGCCGGGCCAGCGCGCGGTCCACCGCCTCGACGTTGCCGGCGATCACCAGCTGTCCCGGCGAGTTGTAGTTGGCCGGAGCCACCACCTGGCCCTGCGCCACTTCCGCGCAGACCTGCGCGATCTGCGCGTCGTCGCCGCCGAGAATCGCCGCCATCGCGCCCACGCCCGCCGGTACCGCCGCCTGCATCAGCCGGCCACGCTCGGCCACCAGCGCCGCCGCATCATGCAGCGACAGTGCGCCGGCGCAGACCAGCGCGCTGTACTCGCCCAGGCTGTGGCCGGACAGCTGCGCCGGCTGCGCGCCGCCGAGCTTCTGCCACACGCGCCACACCGCCACGCTGGCGGCCAGCAGTGCCGGCTGGGTGTTCTCGGTGCGGTTGAGCT
Organism: Rhodanobacter sp.; assembly: GCA_024711345.1. Taxonomy (GTDB): domain Bacteria; phylum Pseudomonadota; class Gammaproteobacteria; order Xanthomonadales; family Rhodanobacteraceae; genus Rhodanobacter. The sequence goes on from JANJTA010000035.1 coordinate 243,448, forward strand.
GTTCTTCCTGCCCCTGGCTCAACGCCCACAGGTCCACGCCGGCGCCCTGCGAGGCTTCCTCGAACGCAACCTGCACTTCGGCGTGCGCCGCCGCCAGCTCGGCCAGCATGCCGAGCGACTGCGAGCCCTGGCCGGGAAAAACGAAAGCGAGCGTAGCGGCAATGGAACTCATGGAATGGGCGAACCCCGTCGACGAAAACCGCCATGGTGCCAGCATTGCCGGCCATACGCAGCTGTATTCAGCGTTTTCCGGGACACAAAGCACGATGCTGCCCAGCGGGGCAGCATCGTGGAGTGCACCTCGGGACCATGACGCTCAATAGCGCAGCAGCGCCGACGCCCAGGTGAAGCCGCCGCCGAACGCCTCCAGCAGCAGGTTCTGGCCGCGCTGCACCTTGCCCGAGCGCACCGCGTAGTCCAGCGCCAGCGGCACCGAGCCGGACGAGGTGTTGGCATGCTTGTCGACCGTCACGATGACACGCTCCATCGACATGTTCAGCCGCTTCGCGGTGGCTTCGATGATGCGCAGGTTGGCCTGGTGCGGAATCAGCCAGTCCACCTGCGACTCGTCCATGCCGGCGGCCTGCAGGGTCTCGCCGACCAGCGCGTCGAGCGTCTTCACCGCGACCTTGAACACCTCGCGGCCGGCCATCCTGATGCGCACGCCATGGTTCGGCTCGTCCCTGAAGCCGGCCGACACACCGACCGGGTTCCACAGCAGCTCCTTGTAGCCGCCGTCGGCGTGCAGGCAGGTGGCGTAGATGCCCGGTTCACTGGCGGCTTCCAGCACCACGGCGCCGGCGCCGTCGCCGAACAGCACGCAGGTCTCGCGCTCGCCCCAGTCGACCATGCGGGTCAGCGTCTCGGCGCCGATCACCAGCACCTTCTTCGACTGGCCGCTCCTGATGAACTTGTCGGCAATGCCAAGCGCGTACATGAAGCCCGAGCAGGCCGCGTTGACGTCGAACGCGGCGCAGCCGTTCGCGCCGAGGCGGTGCTGCACCAGGCAGGCAGTAGACGGGAAGATGATGTCCGGCGTGGTCGTGCCCAGCACGATCAGGTCGAGTTCGGACGCCTTGACGCCGGCCGCCTCCAGCGCCTGCTGCGCGGCGCGGAAGGCCAGATCGCCGGTGGTCTCGCCGTCGGCAGCGATGTGCCGCTGGCGGATGCCGGTACGGGTGCGGATCCACTCGTCGCTGGTGTCGACGATCTTTTCCAGGTCGGCGTTGGTTACCACGCGCTCCGGCAGCGCGCTGCCGGTGGCGATGATGCGGGAATAGATCTGGGCCATTCAGCTGTCCATCGATGTAAACAGGGGATTGAACGCCTTGGGCAGCGCCAGCGCAACCGCCCGCCGCGACATCGGGGCGTCCGTCAACGCAAAACGGCGCGTTGCCGCGCCGTCTCGCCTGACCGAAAGTCCGCGAACCCCGCGGGGTTCGCGAAGCCGATCAATCCTCGACCGACACCGCGCCCTTGGTCTCGATCACCTTCTTGCCGCGGTAATAGCCGTCCTTGGTGACGTGGTGACGCAGGTGCACCTCGCCGCTGGTCGGGTCGGTGGACAACTGCACGGTCTTCAGCGCGTCGTGCGCACGACGCATGCCGCGGGTGGACGGGGTACGGCGGCTCTTGGCAACGGCCATGGTGGTTCTCCAGCTGAAACTCGATGGTTGAAACTAAGGTGATCGGTTGCGTCATGGCCCGGATCGACTGATCCGGGCCGGCGGTTACTTCTTCAGTTCGCGCAATACCGCGAACGGACTTTCGGTACGCCCCTCGTCGGAAGGGTCCGGCTCATGGCCTGTCACTTCGTCGGGCAGGCTGCTGTCCGGGTTGACCGGAACCAGCGGCAGCGCCAACAGCAATTCGTCTTCAATCACATCCGCCGGGTTCAAGCGGCCATCCTCGGCCACCAGCAGCGGTTCGCACTCCGGCGGCAAGCCCGCTTCGTCGCGTTCCTGCCGGATCAGGCCAAGCCGCGTATCCACCGCCACCGGCAGCAGGAACGGCTCCAGCGTGCGCTGGCACACGAGCGCCAGCGAAGCCCGCACGTGGACGTCGACGTAGCTGATGCCCAGTTCGTCACGGCCGAAATCCAGCCCGTATTGCAGCTGTCCATCGGTGTCCGCCAACACTGCACACAGGCGGGAAAGGGTCGCGATGGGTAGCGTTCCCTCGAACGAACGCCGCGCCGAGACCATGCGCCAAGCGTCCACGGACTCTGGCAGTGTCACGGACATAATCGCGAAATGTTAGGTTCGACACGGCGCGAAGTCAACCGACGTGGCGCCGGAACAGCATCGCCCTGCCCCGGCAGCCGCCCATTTTGCCTGATCCGGCTCCGATGGGGCAGACTGAACATCCCCTCGCCCGAGCCCTCACCCTTGAACTCCTATCTGACGCTCGGTGCCGTCGTGTTGCTGGCGCTGCTGATTGCCCTGGTGGCCGCGGGCTTGCTGTGGCGGCGGCGCCAGACCCGGCGCGGCAGCAGCCTCAGGACCCTGCTCGACCTGGCCGACCGGTTGGAAACCGACCTGAAAACCTGCCGCAGCGGGCTGCAGCAGGCGCATGCGGTGATCTCGCTCAATCCTGACCTGCCGGCCGCCAGCGAACAGGATGCGCAGCACGCGATCGACGCCGGCCTGCGTGCGCTGCTGCAGCAGCGCCTGTGGATCCGCGACCGCTCGCCGCGCGCCAGCCAGCACGAACTGGATGAAGCCGCCGCCTCCATGCGCGACACCCGCGACCGCCTGCAGCCATTGCTGAAGGCCCTCGACCAGGCCCAGACCGACCTGAACAGCGCGATGCGCGAACACATCCGGCGCGAATCGGACCCATGAGCACGTTGCAGACACCGCGCATCGTGCTGGCCTCGACCTCGCGCTACCGCGCCGAACTGCTGCGCCGGCTGCTGCCGCAGTTCGGCCAGAGCGCTCCCGGCACCGATGAAAGCCCGCTGCCGGACGAGCCTCCCGCGGCCCGCGCCCTGCGCCTGGCGGTCGCCAAGGCCGAGGCGGTGGCGCGGGAGCATCCGGGCGCGCTGGTGATCGGCTCCGACCAGGTGGCCGAACTCGACGGACGGATCCTGGACAAACCCGGCAACGCCGAGCGCGCGTGCGCCCAGCTCGCCGCCAGCTCCGGCCGCGAGGTGCACTTCCACACCGCGCTGTGCCTGTTCGATACCCGCGATGGCCGCCGGCGTACTCACGTCGACCACACCCACGTGCGTTTCCGCGAACTGAACGCGGCCGAGATCGCCCGCTACGTCGAACGCGAGCAGCCGCTGGACTGCGCCGGCAGCTTCAAGTGCGAAGGCCTCGGCATCAGCCTGTTCGAGGCGATCGACAACCACGACCCCAGCGCGCTGATCGGCCTGCCGCTGATCGCGCTGGCGCGGCTGCTGCGCGAGGCGGGCGTCGAGTTGCCCTGAAGCGGCCGCTACACTGCCTGCAGCCACTCGCCTTCGCAAGGAACGGAGCTTCATGTCCGCACTGACCCAGCCCCACGACGAACCCCTGCAGCAGCGCCTGGACGCCGCGATGGCCCAGGTCAATCGCGTGCTGCTGGGCAAGCCGCGCCAGGTGAAACTCGCCTTCACCTGCCTGGTCGCCGGCGGCCACCTGTTGCTGGAGGACGTACCCGGCGTGGGCAAAACCACCCTGGCGCACGCGTTGGCGGCCACCTTCGCGCTGGAGTTCCAGCGCGTGCAGTTCACCAGCGACCTGCTGCCCTCGGACATCATCGGGGTCAGCGTGTACGAACGCGAGACCGGCCAGTTCCGCTTCCACCCCGGCCCGATCTTCACCGGCCTGCTGCTGGCCGACGAGATCAACCGCGCCAGCCCGAAGACGCAGAGCGCGCTGCTGGAGGCGATGGCCGAAGGCCAGGTCACCGTGGACGGCCAGACGCATGCGCTGGCGCAGCCGTTCTTCGTGGTGGCCACGCAGAATCCACTGGACCTCAACGGCACCTTCCCGCTGCCCGACTCGCAGCTCGACCGCTTCATGCTGCGGCTTTCGCTGGACTACCCGGACGCCACCGCCGAGCGCGCCCTGCTCACCGGCAGCGACCGCCGCGACCTGCTGGCCCAGCTGATGCCGCAGCTCGACGGCGCGGCCTTGCTCGCGCTGCGCCGGCAGGCGCAGGCGATCACCGCCAGCACCGCGCTGCTCGACTACCTGCAGGCGCTGCTCGCCGCCAGCCGCCGGCATGCCGACACCCGCGTGGGCCTGTCGCCGCGCGCGGGGCTCGCGCTGCTGGGTGCCGCGCGGGCCTGGGCCCTGCTCAGCGGCCGCGGCCATGTGCTGCCGGAGGACGTCCAGGCGCTGTTCGTGCCGCTGGCCGCGCATCGCTTGCTGCCGGCGCGCGGCGCCAACGGCGACACGCTGGCGCGGCAGCTGCTGGCCGAGGTGGCGGTGGACTGATGCGCGACCTGCTGCAGCAGCTGCAGCGACGCGCCGAGCGCCGGCTGCCTGCGCTCACCCGCTACCGCCGCCCCGAGCGCCTGCCGATCGAACTGCACCGGCGGCGCATCTACATTGTGCCCACCGGTTTCGGCCTCGGCTTTTCCGTGCTGCTGCTGGTGATGCTGGTTGGCGCGCTGAACTACTCGAACAACGCCGGTCTGCTGCTCACCTGCCTGCTCGGCGCAGCCAGCGCCGCCAGCATGCTGGTGACGTTCCGCAGCCTCGACGGCCTGCGCCTGGGCCACCTCCGCGCCGGCCACGCGGTCGCCGGCCAGCCGCTCGAGCTGACCCTGGCGTTCGACTCCCGCCGGCCGCGCAATGCCGTCCGCGTCGATCTCGGCGACAGCACCGTGGCTTTCGCGCTCGACGGCCACGCCAGCGCCCTGGTGAAGCTGGCCCTGCGCACCGAGCGGCGCGGCTGGCAGCCGCTGCCACGCCTGCGGGTATGGAGCACCTGGCCGCTGGGCCTGTTCCGCGCCTGGAGCTGGCTGCACCCCGAACAATCCGTGCTGGTGTGGCCGCGCGCGGAAGCGGCCGGGCCGCCGCCGCAGGCCCGCGCCGACGACGCCCGCCAGTTGCGCCTGCATCGCGGCGACGAACTGGCCGCGCTGCGCGACTACCGCGCCGGCGATCCGCAGCGACACGTCGCCTGGAAAGCCAGTGCCCGCCATGAGAACCTGCTGGTGAAGGATTTCGAGCAGCCGCAAAGCCATCCGCATTGGCAACTGGACTGGCGCCAGCTGGGCGGACTGGACGACGAGGCGCGCATCGCCCGGCTGGCGCGCTGGCTCAACGAGGCCCAGGCGCAGCGCCGTCACTACAGCCTGTGGCTGCCCGGCAACGAGATCCCCGGCGGCAGCGGGCCGCTGCACTACGCGCGCTGCATGAACGCGCTGGCGCAGCTGCCGTGACGCCGCGCCGGCCACGGCCGCCGAGCGAACGGCCGATCGACACCCGCGCGTTCGACCTGCTCAGCCTGACCATGGCGCTGGTGCTCGGGCTGCACTCGCCGCACCTGCCGTGGTGGCTCACCGTCGCGCTGGCGCTGATGCTCGGCTGGCGCTGGTGGCAGCGGCGGCAGCGGGTTGGCCGGGTACCGCGCTGGCTCAAGCTGCCGCTGCTGGCCCTGCTCACCGCGGCGGTGATCGTGCAGTACGGCAACATCTTCGGCCGCGCGCCGGGCACGGCGCTGGCGGTCGGCCTGCTGATCCTCAAGCTGCTGGAAACCGAGGTCGCGCGCGACGTGCGCGTGGGCATCAGCTTCGCCTGCTTCGCCCTGATGGCCGCGCTGCTGTTCGACCAGGGGCTGGTCGCCACCGTGGTGGTCGCGCTGGGCCTGCTGCCGGCACTGGCCACGCTGCGCGCGCTGGAACCCGGGCAATTGCCGGCGCCCAGCCTGCCACGTGCGCTGCTGCCGGCGCTGGCGCTGACCGCAGCGGCGCTGCCGCTGGCCCTGCTGGCTTTCCTGCTGGTGCCACGGCTGAGCTCGCCGCTGTGGGGTGCCCCCGCGCGGGACCAGGCGCGCACCGGCCTCAGCGACAGCATGACGCCGGGCAACTTCACCGAGCTGCTCACCGACGACCACCCGGCGATGCGGGTCAGCTTCGACGGTGCGCCGCCGGCGCCGGACCAGCGCTACTTCCGCGCCTACGTGATGTGGCATTTCGACGGCCGCAGCTGGCGCCGGCCCGACCCACGCTACGCCCCGCCGCGGCCACCGGCACCGCTGGAGGTGGCCAGTTCCGCCCAATACCGGATCAGCCTGCAACCGACCCGACGCCGCGTACTGCCGATGCTCGACGTGCCGTTGCAGGCGCCGGCGCAGGCCGCCCTGCAGGCCGACCGCGAAGTAATGGCCGACCGGCCGGTCAACGACCCGCTCAGCTACGTTGGCCGTTCGGCCCTGCGCTACCGGCTGCAGCCTGAGCTGGATGAACGCTCGCGCCGCCTCGGCCTGAGCCTGCCGGCAGGTTTCAACCCGCGCACGCACGCGCTGGCCGCGCAATGGCGGCAGCGCTACGGCAGCGACGACGCCGCCATCGTGCAGGCCGCGCTGGCGCTGTTCCACGACGGCGGCTTCCGCTACACGCTGGCCCCGGCGCCGCTGGGACGCGACTCGGTCGACGATTTCCTGTTCGGCACTCACGAGGGCTTCTGCGAGCACTACTCGTCGGCGTTCACCGTACTGATGCGCGCTGCCGGCATTCCGGCGCGGGTGGTCACCGGCTACCAGGGTGGCTACTGGAACAAGCTCGGCGACTACCTGCTGGTGCGCTACTCCGACGCACACGCCTGGAGCGAAGTGTGGCTGGCCGGCCGCGGCTGGGTACGGGTGGACCCCACCGGCGCGGTGCGTCCGGAGCGGGTTTCGCTGGGCGCGGCGGCCGCCGCCGGCGACCAGCTCGCCTGGTATCGCCACGATTGGCTGCAGGGTCTGCGCAATCGCTGGGACATCGTCAACCGCTGGTGGGACCAGGGCGTTATCGGTTTTGACGCGCTGCGCCAGCGCGGCCTGCTGACGCCGTTCGGCATCCGCGATGCCGACACCGCGACGCTGGGCGTGCTGCTGGCGATCAGCGGTGTGCTGTTCGTCGCCATCGGGCTGGCGTGGGCCCTGCTGCGGCGGCAGCCGCGCGACCCGCTGCGCGGCGCGTTGCGCGAGTTGGAGCGGAAGCTGTCCCGCCATGGCGTCGCACGCCGCCCCGCCGAAGGCCCGCAGCACTTCCTGAGCCGCGCTGCCCGGGCGCTGCCCGGCCAGCGCGACGAGCTGACGGCATTGATGAGGAGCTACCTGGAACTGCGTTATGCCCACGACGAACCGCCGACTGAACCATTGCGCGCGTTCCAGCACGCCGTGCGGGATTTCCGTATCGTCGCCGTGGTCAAATAAGAGCCGACACGACGGCGCGGACCGTCGCCCATGTATGGAGAGATCCCCATGTCCCTGTACCGCCCGTTGACCCTCGCCGCCGCGCTCGCCCTGCTGGCCGGGTGCGCGACGATCCCGAAGCCGCTGGAAGGCACCTATACCGACATTTCCACCGCCAGCGCCCAGCAGGGCGGCGCCGGCGGCACGCGGGTACGCTGGGGCGGCGAGATCATCAAGACCGAGCCGGGTCCGCAGCAGACCTGCTTCTACCTGTTGTCGCGTCCGCTGGACAGCCAGGCGCGTCCGAAAACCGGCAACAGCGGCGAGAACCAGGGCCGCTTCGTCGCCTGCCGCGACGGCTTCTACGACCCGGAAGTGTTCGTCCGCGGCCGCGAGCTGACCGTCACCGGCACGCTGCACGGCACGGTGTCGCAGAAGGTGGGCGAGTTCGACTACGCCTATCCGCGGGTCGAGGCGGACGTGGTCTACCTGTGGCCGAAGCGGCCGGTCGTGGTCAACTATCCGCCGGGCTTCTACGACCCGTTCTGGGGTCCGGGCTTCGGCCCGTACTGGGGCGGCTATCCCTACGGCTACTATCCGCCGCGCGTGATCGTGGTGCGGCCGCCACCGCCGCCTCCGCCGAAGAAGTAAACGGTCAAGAAAAGAACGCCGGCTTCAAGCCGGCGTTTTCTTGTGCGGGAAGCGAAACGGCGACGCTCAGCCTGGCGGCCAGTGCATGCGGCGCCCGGCCAGCAGGTGCACGTGCAGGTGGAACACGGTCTGTCCGCCGTCCTCGTTGCAATTGATCACCGTGCGATAGCCCGGTTCGGCCAGGCCCTCCTGCTTCGCATACGCCGCCGCGGCCAGCAGCAGCTTGCCGAGCAGCTCGGCATCATTCGCCGTCGCATCGTTGAGCGTGGCCAACGGCCGCTTCGGGATGAACAGCAGGTGCACCGGCGCCTGCGGATTCAGGTCGCGGAACGCCAGCACCTCGTCGTCCTCGTAGACGATGTCGGCCGGGATTTCGCGGCGGACGATCTTGCTGAAAATCGTGTCGGTCATGCTCGCTCCCCTGCGCCATCAATCGATCAGTTGCCGTCCGCCGAACGCGTGCGCCAGCGTGCTGCGGTCGACGTACTCCAGTTCGCCGCCCAGCGGCACGCCATGCGCCAGCCGGGTCGGCCGCACCCCGCCGGCACGGGCCAGCTGCGCCAGGTAGTGCGCGGTGGCTTCGCCCTCGACAGTGGGATTGGTGGCGATGATCATTTCCTCGATCTCGCCCTCGCCCAGGCGCTGCGCCAACTGCGCCAGCCCCAGTTCTTCCGGCCCCAACCCGTCCAGCGGCGACAGCCGGCCCATCAGCACGAAGTACTGGCCGCGGTAGCCGGTCGCCTGTTCGATCGCCGCCAGGTCGGTGGGCGACTCCACCACGCACAGCACCTGGCGTTCGCGGGTAGTGCTGGCGCACAGCGCGCACAGCGGTTCCTCGCTGAAGTTGCGGCAGCGCTCGCAATGGCCGATGCGCCGCATCGCCTGCTCCATCACCGCCGCCAGCTTCAGCCCGCGCTCGCGCTCGCGCTCCAGCAGATGGAAGGCCATCCGCTGCGCGCTCTTGCCGCCCACGCCGGGCAGGCAGCGCAGGGCATCGATCAAATCGGCGAGGAGAGGGGAACCGCTCATGCTTGTCTCAATCTAGCGTAGGAGCCCGCTGGCGGGCGATGCTTCCGCTTTGGAGCTCCAGACGAGGAGCATCCCCCGCCCGCGGGCTCCTGCAACCAACCCGGATTCCTCAGAACGGCATCTTGAAACCGGCCGGCAAATTCATCCCGGCGGTGACGCCGCCGAGCTTGTCCTTGCTGGCCTGGGCGACCTTGTTCACCGCGTCGTTGACCGCGGCGGCGACCAGGTCCTCGGCCATCTCCGGGTCGTCGGCAAAGGTCTGCCGGTCGATCTGCACCTTGCGCACCTCGTGCGCACCGGTCATCACCACGCTGACCAGGCCGCCGCCGGCGCTGCCGGTGACTTCGAGTTTCGCGATTTCCTCCTGCGCACGCTTCATCTCTTCCTGCATGCGCTGGGCCTGCTGCATCAGCTGACCGATCTGTCCTCTCATCACACGGCTCCGGATTCGTTGTCACGGGGTTTGACGGATTGCGGCAGCACGCGCGCGCCGAACTCGCGCTTCAGCGACTGCACCAGCGGGTCGCCCTCGATCGCCCGCTCGGCCGCGGCCTGGGCCGCGTCGTGCGCCTGCGCCGCGCGCGCCGCCGGGGTCTGCGCGACGGCGGCCTGGCTGGCGTTGACGAAGCGCAGGCGGATGCGCTCGCCCAGCGCCTGGCCGATGCGCTCCTCCATCTGGCTCACCATCGGCTCCACCGCCAGGCTCATGTGCGCCGGCTGTAGCGCCAGCACCAGGGTCTGGCCGTCGCGCTCGCGCAGCACCGCGTTCTGCGCCAGCAGGCCGAATGGTCCACGCAGGCCGGCGCGTTCGATCAGCGTTTCCCAGTCCGGTAAGCCGTGTTCGTCCCGCGAGATCGGGGCGGCGGCAACGGTCGGCGTCGGTGCCGGCGCTGCACGCGATGACGGTGGGGATTCGTGCTGACGTTCCGCTGCGGCGGCAGGCCGGGCCGGTGCCGGAGCGGCAGGGCGCGATGGCGCAGGCGCCGGTCGTTCCGTGCGCGCGGCGGGTACGCCATCGCCGGGACGGAACGCCAGCATGCGCAGCAGCGCCATCTCGAAGCCGGTACGCGCATCCGGCGCCAGCGCCAGGTCGCGGCGGCCCGCAGTGGCGATCTGGTAGTACAGCTGCACGTCTTCCGGCGCGATCCGTCCGGCCAGCGCCAGCAGTGCGTCGTCGCCGCCATCGTCCTCCGGGCGGTAGCCGGGAATCAGCTGGATCAACTGCAGCCGGTGCAGCACGCTGGCGATGTCGTCCAGCACGCCGCCGAAGTCGGGTGAGTACGAGGCGATCTGCGTGCACTCGGCCAGCAGCCGCTCGCCGTCGCCGGCAGCCAGCGCGTCGAGCACGCCGAGCACCTGCCCGCGCGCCACGCTGCCGAGCATGTTGCGCACGTCCTCGGCATGCAGCGCGCCGCCGCCGTAGGCGATCGCCTGGTCCAGCAGCGACAGGCCGTCGCGCAGCGAGCCGTCGGCCGCGCGCGCCAGCTCGCCGATTGCGCCGTCGTCGTAGGCGATGTTCTCGGCGCCCAGGATGTGCCGCATCTGGCCGGAGATCTGTTCCGGCAGCAGCCGCTTCAGGTTGAACTTCAGGCAGCGCGACAGCACCGTCACCGGCAGCTTCTGCGGGTCAGTGGTGGCGAGCAGGAACTTCACGTGCGGCGGCGGTTCCTCCAGCGTCTTCAAGAGCGCGTTGAACGCGTTCTTCGACAGCATGTGCACCTCGTCGACCAGGTACACCTTGAAGCGGCCGCGCGACGGCGCGTACTGCGCGTTCTCGATCACCTCGCGCACGTCATCCACGCCGGTGTTGCTGGCCGCATCGATTTCCAGCAGGTCGACGAAACGCCCCTCGTCCACCGCCGTGCACACCGCGCACTCGCCGCACGGGTCGGCCGACTGACCGCGCTCGCAGTTCAGCGACTTGGCGAAGATGCGCGCGATGGTGGTCTTGCCCACGCCGCGGGTGCCGGTGAACAGGTAGGCGTGGTGCATGCGCCCGGTGTCCAGCGCATTGGTCAGTGCGCGCACCACGTGTTCCTGCCCGACCAGTTCGGCGAACTTGCGCGGGCGCCACTTGCGGGCGAGTACCTGATAAGACATGCCTGACTACCTTGGGGCGAAAGACGATTGTGCCAAGTCAGGCGGGGTAAGTCAGTAAACGGCGACCCCGAAATGGCGGCGGCCCCGCCAGCCACACCCCGGCACCCGAATCATTCGCTACCGTTGCTTCCTTCCGGACCTGGCGGAGTTTGCGAACTATCGTCGCGGGGGGACCGACGGGGCCACCATGGACGTCAAACGATTACGCTTGCTGCTCTTGCTGTTGCGCCAGCCTCACGCTGTCGCACCTTGTTCAGAAACTGGCGGAGAGGGCGGGATTCGAACCCGCGATACGGGGATAAGCCGTATACACACTTTCCAGGCGTGCTCCTTCAACCACTCGGACACCTCTCCGCACGAAGCGCTCTTCGCCGGCGATCCAGCCCGTCAAAGAGTCGGTAAGAATAGCGGCAGGCCCCCATCCAGGCAAGCAAGCCCGCGCGGGTTCAGCCGGCGTCGCCCCGCGGTTCCGTCGGGACGGGCAAGGCGATGCGTTCGCCGCGGCTGGCGATGCGATAACCGCGTGCGGCCAGCGCGGCGCCATCGGCTTCGCTGCCATAGTGGTAGAGCAGCAACCGGCTGCGCAACGCTTCGGGATATTCGCGCTCGACGTCGTCGATGCCGGTGTGCGACGGGTTGCCGACCAGGCCGCAGTCGTGGGCAATCACTTCGCCGCCGCCCACACGGCTGGCCAGCACCTCGGGAATCGGTCGGGTGTCGCCAGTGAAGACGAAGCTGCCGTCCAGCGCCAGCCCGTAGGAGGTGCCCGGCACGTGGTGGCGGGTGGCGAACACGTCGAACCACAGGCCATCCAGCCAGAAGCCGCGGGTGCATGGCACCAGCCGGAACGCCTCCCAGAAGTTGGCGCCGCCTTCGGCCAGCGCACCGGGGTAGTCGCCCACACGCGCCTGCAGCCACGGCACCAGCGCGGCATGGGCGAAGATCCTGGTGGTGCCGCGCAGGTGCGGGTCGAGCCACAGGCGGATGAACAACTGCTCCAGTCCGGCCACGTGATCCATGTGGGTGTGCGTGATGAACACGGCCGGCGGCAGCGCGTCGTATACCGCCAGGTAGCGGTCGAGCGTCTCGGGGCCGCAGTCGACCAGCAGCAGCGGCACGCCGGCACGCTCCAGCACCGCGGCCGACGAGCCCAGCGCCACCGCGTGCGCGGCCCCCACGCCCAGAAAATGCAGATGCCAGTTCATGGCTTCAGCGTCCGCCCGTAGCGGTACAACAGCGGTTGCCAGACCGCCTTCTCGAACGCCGCCTCGCCACCGGCGGCCGCGCCGAGCTTGAGCAGCGAGCGGCGCAGCCGCTGCAGGTTCGCCTGCTGCCAGGCGGGCGACGGGATACGCATGCGGCCACGGTCGAAATCGATCAGATACAGCCCATCAGGTGTCACCAGCACGTTGTGCGCGTTCAGGTCGGCATGCCAGACGCCAGCGCGATGGAACCGCGCCACCAGCGCGCCGACCTCCTCTGCCAGTTCGCCGTCCAGCCGCCCCGCCGCCAGGCATTCGGCCAGCGTCTGCGCCCCCGCAATGCGGCGAGTGATCAGATCGGCGCTGTAAAGCGGACCATGCCGGCAATACCGCGCCGCCACCACCGCCGGCGCCGGCAGCTCGAGTCGCTCGAGCTCGGCCAGCAGGCGGAATTCCGCGAACGGACGCGTGCGGTCGGCACCGGTCCACACATAGCGGTCGCCCATCAGCGCGGCAACCAGTCCTCCGCGGCGGTAGTGCCGCAGCACGCATTCGCCCACCGGCGTGACCACGATCGCCACCCCACCGCGACCACCGGCCTGCGGGCGCAGCGCGCCGCGCTCGTGCCAGTACTCGGGTGCGAACCAGTCCTGGCCGACTTGTGGCGACGCATCGGCGTCGAACAGAATCGCGCCTTCGGCATCGGTGTGGGTTCGTTCCTGCATCATCATGCCCGGTGATTGCCAGCGGATTCTAACCCAGCCTCATGACCAGCCCTGCCTCGATCTGCCTGTTGCGTACCTCCGCCATCGGCGACGTCACCCATGTGGTGCCGCTGGTGCACACCCTGCAACAGGCCTGGCCGCAGACCTCGCTGACCTGGATCGTCGGCAAGCTGGAACGCAAGCTGGTCGGCGACCTGCCCGGGGTGGAGTTCGTCACCTTCGACAAGGCCGCCGGCTGGGCCGGCATGCGCGCGGTGCACGCGGCGTTGCGCGGCCGGCGCTTCGACGCCCTGCTGCAGATGCAGGTGGCGCTGCGCTCGAACCTGCTCAGCCTGGGCATCACGGCCGACCGGCGCATCGGCTACGACCGCGCCCGCGCGAAGGACCTGCATGGCCTGGTGATCAACGAACGCATCCCGGCGCGCAGCGGCGAACACGTGCTGGACGCGATCGGCAGCTTCTGCGAGCCGCTGGGGCTGAAGCAGACCCGCGTGCACTGGGATCTCCCGATTCCCGACGAGGCGCAGGCCTGGGCCACCGCACAGCTGCCCGGCGACACGCCGACCCTGCTGGTCAGCCCCACCTCCAGCCATGCGCTGCGCAACTGGCGGCCGGAGCGCTACGCCGCCGTGATGGATCATGTCGCCGCGCGCGGCTGGCGCGTGGCGCTGGTCGGTGGTCCGTCCGCCGTCGAGCGCGCGATGGCCGACGCCGTGCTGGCGGCATGCCAGTCGGCGCCGCTCGACCTCACCGGCAGGGACACGCTGAAAAAACTGCTGGCCCTGCTCGGTCGCGCACAACTGCTGCTGACCCCCGACTCCGGCCCGATGCACATGGCCAACGCGGTGGGCACCCGCGTGCTGGGCCTGCACGCGGCGAGCAACCCGCATCGCTCCGGCCCCTACTCCGACCGCCGCTGGTGCGTGGACAAGTACGCCGAGGCCGCGCGCAAGTACCTGGGCAGATCGGCCAGCGAAATTCCCTGGGGCACCAAGATCGAGAAGCCCGGCGTGATGGATTTGATCGGCGTGGACGAGGTGATCGAACGCTACGAGGCCGCGGCGCGCGACATGCGGTTACTGTAGGAGCCCGCTCGCGGGCGATGCTCTTGCCGTCGCGAATCCCGGCTCTCAACAAACGAACGTCTGCTCATCCCGGCGCTCAAAGCATCGCCCGCCAGCGGGCTCCTACCCGCATCCGTCAGACCGCGCGGTAATCCTGGTACGACTTTTCCTCGACCAGCTGCGAGCCGAGCTTGAGGTTGATCTCGCGCTTGAACGCGGCGCGCTCGTCGTTGCGGAAATACACCGAACGGGCAAGCTCGATGAACTCCGCGTCGAAGGCCTGCGCCTTCTCCTTCAGGCGGATGCGGTCCTCGATGTCCCACAGCAGTTCGTTCACCGCCAGCAGGCGGGCGCGTTCGGCGGAGATGTCGGTGCGCGAGGCCGCGTCGTTGGCCCAGGTCGCGTTGAGCAGGTCCAGTTCGTTGCGCACGTTGGCCAGCTTGGCGGCATCGGTGATGCGGCGCGACTTGATCTCCAGGATGGTGATCTTGTCGATCAGTTCGCCGTAGGACACCGGGGTCTGGATCAGGCTCATGGTCTTGGCTTCCGTCAAAAAGGATGAGTCACGCTGCCGGGCGCAGCGCACCCTGCTGCACCAGCGCGCAGACCGTGCGCACGTCGCTGTCCATCGCGCGGTCGCGATGCATGAAGCCGATGTGTCGGCGCAGAATCGCATGCGCCTCGCGCACCGCGGTGCCGGCATGGAAATCGCCGGCATGCGCCAGCGCCGCGGCGAGCTGCTGCACCTCGGCGACGAACTGTGCGTGGTGCGGCTGGCCTTCGCGCGGCGCATTGGCGACCTTCGCTGCCAGCGCCTGCCAGCCGCCGCGGGTCGCCAGCCGGCGCGCCGCGTTCAGCATCTCCTGGCGGTAATCCAGCGCCTGCGCGGCGGTGTACAGCTCCAGCGCCAGCACGTGGCCGAGATCCTCCGTCATGTCCAGCACGTGGCGCGCCTCGTTGGCACCCATCGAGACGTGGTCCTCGGCGTTCGCGCTGGTCGGCACCGAATACACGCTGGCCGGATGTGCGCGTGTGGCCAGGTCGTTGACCAGCGCCGCGGCGGTGTACTGCACGATCATGAAGCCGGAGTCGGTGCCGTCCTCGTTGCCGGTGAGGAAGGCCGGCAAACCGTCATTGGTGGCCGGATCGACCAGCTTGTTGAGGCGCCGCTCGGAAATCGAGGCGAGCACCGGGATGGCCGCCTTCACGTAGCTCATCGCCAGCGCCAGGGGCATGCCGTGGAAGTGGCCGGCCGAGATCACCTGCTCCTCGATGAACGGCGCGTCGCCGTTGTCC
This sequence comes from Rhodanobacter sp., assembly GCA_024711345.1. GTDB lineage: Bacteria > Pseudomonadota > Gammaproteobacteria > Xanthomonadales > Rhodanobacteraceae > Rhodanobacter. Next base: position 258,853 of record JANJTA010000035.1, read on the forward strand.
GGGAAGATCAGCGGGTTGTCGGTGACCGCGTTCAGCTCGATGTCGATCACCCGACAGGCCTGCGCCCAGGCGTCGCGCACCGCGCCGTGTACCTGCGGCATGCAGCGCAGGCTGTAGGCGTCCTGCGGCTGATGTTTCTTGCCGCCCTTGAACGGCAGGAAGCGCGCGTAGAACGCCTCGCGGCCGTGGCGCTGGTTGGCCGGCACCCAGTCCCAGCCGATGTCGAAGCTGAGCGCCTGGTCGTCCGGCTCGCTCCACGCGTCGGCGCTCCACGGCTTGAAGCGCGGCACCAGGTGGTACGGGATGTCGAGCAGGGTGGAATCGGCCAGCAGTTCGCGCACGTGCGCGGCGGTGGCCACCTGGCCCGGATGCGGGCGCAGTGCGTGGACGTCCGCGCGCAGCGCGCCGCTGCGGCCGGCGAAGGCGTCCAGCGTCATTGCCGCGGCGAGATCGGCGGTATCCAGCAGGTGCTCCAGATTGTCCAGCGCCAGCGCGGCGGTCGCCAGCATCTGCGCGGTGCCGTTGTTGAGCGCCAGGCCTTCCTTGAACGACAGCCGGATCGGTGTGAGTCCCGCGCGCTTCAGCGCTTCGGCGCCGTCCATCCGCTCGCCCTGGTAGAACGCCTCGCCCCCGCCGAGCAGCACGATCGCCAGGTGCGACAGCGGCGCCAGGTCGCCACTGGCGCCGACCGAGCCCTTCTCCGGCACCACCGGCACCACGCCGGCGTTGAGCATCGCCGCGAGCGCTTCGAGCGTGCTCACGCGGATGCCGGAGTGTCCCCGCATCAGCGTGTTGATGCGGATCAGCAACATCGCCCGCACCACGTCCTCGCCGAACGGTTCGCCCACGCACACCGCGTGGGTGATGATCAGGTTGTGCTGCAGCTCTTCCAGCAGCGTGCCTTCGGGTTTGTGCGGATTCCCTCCGGGCAACTCGTCGCGCACGCGATGCGCGCCCAGCAGCTTGTCGGCATTGCTGCCGAAGCCGGTGGTGACACCGTAAGTCGGTTCGCCGCAGCTGACTTTTTCGGCGAGAAAATCGGCGGCGCGCTGCACGCGCTTGAGTTGCGTATGGTCCAACGCCACCGATGCGCCCTGCCGTGCCACCGCCACCAGTTGCGCGCGCGTCAGGCTGCTGCCGTCGAGAAGAATCGTTTCACTCACTGGTTGCTCCAGACTTGTTGCCATACCACCACTGCCGTCATTCCCGCGAACGCGGGAATCCATCTTGCTGTTACGCATCACCTGCAACGCAAATTCGCCGCAATTACAACAATTCTTCCCAGCGATCCCGCCAATCCGGGTTGCTGTCCTCGATCAATTCCAACTTCCATGCGCGATTCCATTTCTTCAACTGCTTTTCGCGCGCGATAGCCGAGAGGAAATCGGGTTGAAACTCGAACCAGACCAGTCGATTCACACCATAGCGCCTGGTAAAACCCTCGACCACGCCGTCGCGGTGTTCCCATACACGCAACTTGAGATTTCCCGTCACGCCTATGTACAAGGTGCCGCGTTCGCCACTGGCCATGATGTAGACGGCTGGTTGTTTGGGAGTCATCCATGCCTCCGTATGCTTTTTCAGCCGTCATTCCCGCGAAAGCGGGAATCCATTTCTGCTACAAGGCTCAAGGTCAAGTTGGATTCCCGCTTTCGCGGGAATGACGGCATTCAAGAGCATTTTCGCCACTACATTCTCACCCCATCGCCGCGGCCTGCTCCAGTTCCACCCGCAGCGTCTTGACCAGCTCGCCGCGCGCCACCTCGAACTGATCCTCGCGGCGCAGGTCCTTTACCGTCACCACACCGCGGGCGAGTTCGTCCTCGCCCAGCACCACCACGAAGCGGATGCCGGCGCGGTCGGCGTACTTGAACTGCTTGCCCAGCTTGCCGCCTTCCAGCACCACCTCGGTGGCAATGCCGGCGCCGCGCAGCTCGCCGGCCAGCGCCAGATAGGCCGGCAGCTGCGCCTCGTCCATCTGGGTCACCAGCACGTCGACCGTGCTCTTGGCCGTATCGATCAGGCCGGCGTCGCGCAGTTGCCAGTACAGCCGGGTCAGGCCGATCGAGATGCCGACGCCAGGCAGGTGCGACTTGGTGTACTGGCCGGCCAGGTTCTCGTAGCGCCCGCCGGAGCAGATCGAGCCGATCTGCGGGTGATCGTTCAGCGTGGTCTCGTAGACCGTGCCGGTGTAGTAGTCGAGGCCGCGGGCGATCGACAGGTTCAGCGCGTAGTGCGTCTGCGGCACGCCGAAAGCGTGAATCAGGCCCAGCACTTCCTTCAGTTCGTGGCGGCCCTGCTCCAGCGCTTCCGGGCCCGGGCCCAGCGCATCGAGCTTGTCCAGCGCGTCTTGCAGCGAGCTCGAGCGCACCTGCACGAAGGCGAGGATCTTCGCCGCCACTTCGGCGCTCAGTCCGAACGCCGCGCCGGTCAGCGTGTCGCGCACGTAGTCGGCGCCGCGCTTGTCCAGCTTGTCCACCTCGCGCAGCACCAGCATCTGCTGCTCGCCGTCGACTACCCCCAGGCTCTCGAAGTAGCCGCGCATCAGCTTGCGATTGTTGAGCTGGATGGTGAACGGGCCGATGTCCAGTTCGCGGAACACGCTGTAGATCACCGCCGGAATCTCGGCGTCGTAGCGCACCGACAGCGCGTCCTTGCCGATCACGTCGATGTCGCACTGGTAGAACTCGCGGAAGCGCCCGCGCTGGGCACGCTCGCCGCGGTACACCTTCTGCATCTGATAGCGGCGGAACGGGAAGCTGAGGTCGCGCTCGTGTTCGGCCACGTAGCGCGCCAGCGGCACGGTGAGGTCGAAGCGCAGCGCCAGGTCGGGCTTCTCGCCCTGCTCCAGCGCGCCGGTGGACTGCACGAAGTACACCTGCCGCTCGGTCTCGCCGCCGGTCTTGGTCAGCAGCACGTCGGCGTATTCGATCACCGGCGTCTCCACCGCCAGGAAGCCGAAGCGCTCGTAGTTGCGGCGGATCACGTCGAGCATGCGCTGGAACGCGATCTGGTCGAGCGGCAGCAGCTCGAGCACGCCGGGCATGGTGCGGGCCGGGGTAAGCGCCATGGAATCCTCTACTGACGATGGGGGCATTCCGTCGCGCGACACGCCGCACGACGGCAGCCGTCAAGATTAACAGAACGTCGCCGCCCCTCCCGAGCGGGTCGTCCATCGGCGCATCGAACCTGTTGCCAAGCCCCCGATCGACGATTAAGATACGCGGCTTCCCACGGGGTGTAGCTCAGCCTGGTAGAGCGCTACGTTCGGGACGTAGAAGTCGCAGGTTCGAATCCTGTCACCCCGACCAAGAAAAACAACGACTTAGGCCACCTTTACCGGGTGGCCTTTTTCGTTGTAACAGCTGGATAACAGCAAAATGGGGCCCAAGGAAATGTTTCGTTTCGCTGTCGGAAGCATGGTGAGCATCCGCCGGCCGCGCCTTGAGTAAGACCGCGCGCTTCGTGACGCCCACGGCTGGGTATCCAGCGGCACGCCCCTGCCCACGGGCTCGGTGGCGGCCGCGTTGCGCAGCGGTAGAGGCCGATCCGGGTCGGCCACCTACAGCGGCGATGCGTGGTTCGAAGGCTGGCAGGCTGGCAGGCTGTGGAACTGAGCGAATCGAGCATTTTAATCCCCGAGTACGACTAGACCCTGACCTTGCTGCCCTGCACGGACCAAGACGAGCTGGACGATTTGCCGCGCGCTGGCATCCCCGACCGCGAGGGCAACGACGAGGTCGATGCGTTGCTCAAACCACTGGATGGCTACCCGGGGTGGTCCGGAAGCGGACGGTGAGGAGGCACGTGTGCACTTTGGCCTAGTTGGGAAGTCCGTGATGTCCGCTCTGGGTCGGCAGCGGACCCTAGGCTAAACCCTTCTGAGGCAGAACAAGCCGCACTGGAGCAACGGCAGGCTTGCGTCTGCCACGGTGCGACCGAGCTGCCCAAGCGGCATCGATCGTTTTGGGGTTGTTGTTGGCTTCCAAAAGCTTCATCGCGTTATCGGAAAAACGCGCCAATCTTTGGCTACCGAACTCGAACACATGCATGTTGCTAGGCTCCGCATCTATTCCAAGATAGTCGCGAAGAGCCTTCGCTCGGTTGGTGCTTATACCCAGACGCTCAGCGACCTGTTGGGGGCTCCAGTGATATTTCTTCTGAAGATCGACCTCTCGGATGGCGGCAGCAGCACCGGGATCGTCCCCCGAGACATAACGAACCGCCGGCCCTTCCCGCTTGCTGAAGTGGACTCGGATGGTGGGGCCTTCACCAGCAACATTACTAGCTAGGGTCATCAACCTCGGGAACACCTGTTCAATGGACGCCCCATCTCGGACGGCCTTCTCAATGCGGTTAACGTCTCTCTCCGACACGGAGACTGTGTCGCTGACGTGCGCCTCCATCGATAACAGCGCCCGGACCCTTCCGCGAGCTTCGTCGCGGGCCCGCTTTCCGGGCGCCAAGAGCTCCCGGATTTGTTCGTACTCACGATTGACGAGCAGTTGAAAGTCGGGGATAGGATGCGTTGAGAGAGGGAGCACGCGCAGCGGCAGATTGTCGGCCAAGGAGTCTTCGAAGTGCTCGGCGAGGATGCGGTCGATTGCAGTAACTAATGCCCTTGCATTGATGTAGAGCGCATCCTCGGCAACTACGATCATCCAGTGCTGAGCTTGATCGCGCATGGTGTCGATGGTGCGGACAGCGCCGGCTTGGCTTTCATCGATCCAGCCAGATGACTGGGCAATGCTTACCGCGCCTTTGATGCCTATCGACGTGCCCCTCTCCTTGTCGAAAACTTCCTTGCCTTTCTGGAACAGAAGCGCCTTGATCAACATCTCTGCACTATGCTGAAGATGTAATAAGACGGACTCATGACGTCCCAGGTCATCGTGGCTGTTGAACACTTCCATCCCCCGACGCAGTGATGCCATCGCCTTGGACTTGAGCGTTCGAGCTTCTCGCTTCAGCTTCATTTCCGCTACCCATTATGCGGTGATGCAAGGCATGACCGCCCACTTCATCTACCTGCATTCTTAATGCATAAAGACGCTACGAACTGATCACAGTGACAGGGTTCTGCATAGATCAAGCAGCGTAGGCACGCACGTTAAGGCGATGCCTTCCCCGGCCGGCGACTTGAGCTGACATGCGTGCACACTCGCGCGCCTGAGATAACTTAGCCTAGCCGACCCGCCCTACGCCCGTTCTCGGCCAAGAGCGGGACACTCACCGACACATCGGAATCCGGCAAGAGATGGCTACTCGCAGATGGCGTGCCCGAAAAGCGGCAAAGGCTCAGATATCGTCTTCGCTAGTTGTTGAGAGGTCGCGCGAAAAGCTCATGGTCTATCAAAACTGCTTGTCCTTGTTATAACTCGGTGAGCTCACGAAAACTTGGCGATTCCAATCACCGTTGCACCTTTCCTGGCACTTTCTTCACGCTGTCAAAATCATAGTCACCGCCCTGTACCTTCTTCTGAGCAGCCGTGAAGTGCCTATCAGGGATGGTCGGGTTTGCTGACCGCGCATCATCCATGCGTTTCATCAAAGACGTGAACTGTTCTTCCAAATCTTCGATTTTACCCGTCGCGCCGATGCGCGAGGCCTGACGGAAACCATCTTGCAGCGTCTTGAACCGATTCGCGCTGTCGGCGATAGTCGCGAGGCTCACGTCGAGGTCGAGCGCCTTGAAGATGGCCGGGAATAAGCCCGCAATCAACGACAGGATCGCAACAGCCCAGTCATACGTCGGGTCTCGCATGAGGATTCGTGCACTGGCGAAGGAGCCACAGACGATCGGCACGACGATGAAGACGATACGTAGCTTGCGCGTCTCCTTTTGCCAGCTAAACAGAGCTGTGGATGTATACAGGCAGGATTCCTCCTGTCGCTTGCACTCGTCAATGATTTCTTGTGCGCGCTGGTCCATCAGGTCCACTTCGGTATGTCAAGGCCATAGATTTTCTGCCACTCGTCACCAGCATTGCCTTCGTCATTGGCAAGCTCGTAGTCACACGCCTTCACTGCCCGCGCATATGCTGATTCGGCACGCGACTTCCACGCTTCACCAAGCCACAACAGCTCATATGTTCCAGGTGCCGACAGGTACGTGTTCGCCTTCGTAATCATCCACTTGAAGAAGTCGCGACTAATCCAGTCGTAGTAGAAGTAGTCGTTTTTTCGCCAGTCGCATTGGTCAAGGAATTCCACGGCAAGTAGCTCCAGGTAGAAAGACTTGATCGGCACCGAGCACCACGCCTGCCATGCCTTCAGCATGCGGATCAGGCGCCGTACATTGTTCGAGTTGCGTGCATCGGCGGCGGTGATCGTATCAACCTCGTGCAGCGGCATCGTCTTCTTGTATGAGCCGCCGTTCTTGGTGTCGCAGACGTAGTACGAACGCTCGGCGTCGTCGTACAGGAATGCAGGAACAATCTCGACGTTGAAACTGGTGAAAGCCGCGAGGACGACTGGTCCATCACCCTTGATGTCGCTGGTCGGGTTGGTTGCCAGCAGCTTCCCTTTGACTTCTTGTAGTAGCGCCGATTGCTTGTTGCCGTTGTACTGCTCGAACCGATTGTAGACCTCCAAGGGCAGCACGAAATATAGATCAACGTCGCGCGGCGGCCGAATGCGAGTGAGCTTGGCCCACGAGCCAATGTAGAACGCGTGATCGGTTTCCGAGTTTGAGTTCCAGTACGCATGGTTCAGCGTCTTGACCACACCTTTGAACTTCGTTTCGCCGTCATTGCGCTGCAAATCAGTGAGCTCCAGGTTGTTCAAGAACGTCCTGAACCGCTTCCTGACGTAGATCCACTTCGGTGCTTCTTCGCCCGCAGCAATCGCAAGAGACATCAGACTGTCACCGATATTGCTTTGCGCGCCCAGGCCGGAGAAGAGCACCAGCCCCCTGCGGGCTTAAGCGGCGCACCGTGACTGGGCACAGTGGTGGTGAGACCGACTCCTTGCGGCTTTGGCTGGACAGCAAAGGCATTTGCTAGACAAAGCAAGCTGTTCGACGGGGGATGGGTCACAATATCTCCTGAGAGTACGGCTATGCCGATTAAATTTACCGCATTTTGCGGCACTGATATCACCGAAAGCCATCGGTGCATCAAGTTTTCGGGAAGGAAAGGTCACTCTAATGCTCGCCCCATGCCAGATTGGGGCGACTATCGGCGGCACCGTCAGCGACTCCGACGATAGATGACAACGATGTGCCAGAAAAATCGAGCTAGCCCTCAATGACTACGAGGCGGTAGATTGTGGAGGTCGATGCTAGGACAGCAGGAGCATTGCACGATTGGCAAGCAGGTTGCTGCGGGCTAGCTTCTCATCCACGGTGATCGCAGCAGTGATTTCCGCAAGCAGGCCCTCGCCGGTCACCTTGTCCGCACCGGTCAACGGATGAAGGGTGGGACCCAGAAGCTGCTGGATGGCAACAGCAAAGACGTTCTCCTTATACGCAGAGGCAGCTCCGGGACGCGCTGATAGGCGCTGCAACACGGCTCGAGCATCTTCCAGATTGCCGCTCGGGCGCAACAGTTGGGAGGTAGCCCTGTAGAAGTCCAGTTGGTCTTGCGCTTGTCGCGTCGTGGCCACATCCAGTGCCGATGGGACGACCGCACCATCGAGTGCCGTCCAGTTCTTTTCTTTCAGAAGCAACTGAAGTCCGAGGCCAAAAAAGCTAAGCCGGAACTCTGGGGGCGCGCGGTCCAAGTTTTGCTGGACTTTATCCAAGTGCTCGCGGGCGAGCCCGTATTCGCCGGCAACCAATAAGGACTCGATGCGGTGCTGCAGCTCAGGCCAAGTCCAAGGCGTTGAAGCCTCTCCCGGCTTCAGCTGCCGCAACCTCGCTTGGATGCTGGACTTCGCCGCCACGGGCAGATGCTGCCAAAGTTCGGCAAGTAGGACCGGGTCGTCGGACTGAGCAAGCGCCTGCAGCATGGCTTCCTGATGAATGTCGTCTAGCCGACACCAAGCGGCTGCCAGGTCTTGTGCCGGAGAGCCCCCCTCAGGTGTAAGCAGGCGGCTTGGGCTGTACCTATCCGTGAGGGCTCCAACGCGACCTTTCTCGGTGTGGTCAATGACGCTGCGCAAAGTGAGCACTTGCAAAGCGTCACGAAGCTCCGTCGGTATAACTCCATCAGGCCAACCGGCCACGGCGCGTGCGAGCAACCGCACGTGCGCCCTCAGGGTTCGAGCAATGGAAAAGCGCAGGGACGGCTTCTCATCGTCCGGCGTCTCTCCCAGCAGCTTTGCATTATCGAATGGGACTAGCAGCGCATCTCGATCAGACGCAGCTTGTGTGAATGCAATCGCGACGAGTCGTGCGGCCAGTTTTGCGGGTAGGCTGGACGCGTCGGTCCATTCCAAGTGCAGGTCGCGCGCAAACTTTAAATACAGTGTGACGATTGGGAGAGCGTCCACCCCGGGCGCGTCCACAAGGCAGTCCAGCCCATCAAGGACTCCCGCGAAGCGCGCCCGGGGCACGTTGTTTTCGTAGGCCGCTTGGTCAACTAGGTGCCGCAGCACCACGGACTGAACTTCTTTCTTTTCCCTTGATATCATCCCGAGAAGCTGCCGCCCAATCGGTCTCCTCGAATCCGCAACTGCTCTGTTGCCGCCCTCGCTGTCGACATAGCACCAAGTAACCAAAGACGCGTATTCCTCAAGGTCGAGCGTGCCCATCCCTATGTGGTAAGCCAGGAGCGATAGTGCGTCTTGGACCGCAAACGCCTTGGTCTGGGCTTCACGGCTCACATTGCGGTCACTATCCCGTCCCCTCCACGACTCCTGCCGCCACTCGATGGCCAACTTTGTAGCTAGGCAGGCGGTTCGTTGGTGCATAAGCATATCCACCAACAGCACTGGCGCGGCATCGACTTGGCATAGGAATTTCTGCAACGCCACCGGATGGTCGGCTGCGAACGATATGACCGCCGCTGCTGCGGTCATGATGTTCGGCCCAGTGCCGACCTTCTCAAGCTCGGAACAAAGCAGGCCAAATGCAAAGCTAACCGTGCTCGTTCCGAACCGCTCCATTATGAAGTGTTCAACCTGGGGCCACTTTAACCAATCGGCACGAGACACCAGCGTTCGCGGCGGTACCTTCCTCGGAGTCCCGGCGTACCGCAGTTGATCCTGCGGAATAGCGAACGTCTTTTCGAGCACTTCTGCGTAGCGTACGGCATCGTTGTCCCAGGCACCCCAAAGGGTTTGGCGAGCCAACGCACGATGAGCGGCCTCACGGCAATACCGCATCTCGATGGCCCCCCAGCCAGTGTCCCACTTCCAGGCAATTCCAAGGACCTCACACCACCCAGACCACTCCAAGAAGGCTCTGTCGACAGCCTTGACCTCAGCCTCTAGCAGTGCCGACGAACCACTAGCCTCATTCGCTACGGGAGTCGCTACCTGAATTGAGTTGCCGCTATTGTCCACGGTACGAGGCTGCGGATTCGGACACAGCCGCTCCCACAGTCGGCCTGCAAGCCAGTCCGGGTATCTAGTAGGAATGTGCCGCTCGAGCCAGTTTTCGACCAATATCCTAGCTGCAAGCGCTTGGGCGTCCGGAGGCGGCGTGTCAGTCTTCGCTACGAGCCGAGCGCTGCCTAGCCCCGTTAGAAAGTTTTTTGTGCTTGGGCTCGGATAGGTGATATGCGAGAACATGCCTAAAGGCGGGCTCTGCATAATCCAGCGTCCGCCATCGAAGAACACCCAGCCCGAACGCGCGAGGTCATCGAACATCGGGCCGTCGTCTGCAATGCGCTGCTCCGATTCATCCCATATCTTGGCAATATCCTCTGCCCCACCGGGATACTCCAATCGGTAGTGCTGGCACAGGTCGAGAAGGCTCAGCTCGTCGACCATTTCGTCCGCTCCGAAGATGGGACGTGGCTGACGCGATCGCGACAACCAGCGCTCGAACATTTGCATCAGCTCGAAGCGCACCTTCAGCGGTGCTCCCATGCCTTCGAGCGGACGCACTTCTTCGAATCCTGCCATGCCCCACCCCGCTCTCTAGGTACCGTGCTATGCATTTTACGCGCGAAGCTGCACTGTTCCGCTTCGCTACACAGCGGACGTTGCAGCCGGCGCTCCTGAAAGCAGACGGTCACCACCGGCAGAAACCGGTCGGTATCTGCCTGTTGCAGCTCGCCGTGGCGCCATCGAGCCTCCAAGGGCCGTGATCGGCCAGGAGCGGAAATCGGACGCTTGGTCGAGTAATTTGCGTTTGTCAACAACTGCTCGACACACCCTCGGTGCAAGACGTTATTGATTTTTAAGGGAGGCGAAAACATGGCCGAAGTGGCCGCGCATTTGCAGTCGTCAGAGCTGGCCCGTTCACACGTGAGCTTGGCCGCCTGTCGCCACCGCGGCAGGCACCATATGTCCGAGGGTCCGCGTGTCAGATTGAGACCGGTTCCTCTTCGCACACCGGATGATGAGTTTCAGTTCTCAATGTGACGAAACCCTTCGAGCTGACAGCGTTCCGCGATTTCCAGAAGCTTTCGCCAATCTCGTTCCGACGCGATCCGAAGAACCGTGTTTTGAGAGGCTGCCCGGCGAATCAAGGCCAGCTCAGGCCCAAAAACATGCTGGTGTAGACCATCCCAATTCATCAGTGCACTCCAGTAACCACTAGCCGACTTCAGAACAATTTGCTTCTGAAGGGAGATGCCGTCGTCCTGAGCACCTTGCCGCGTTTTTTCCCGCTCGGTGCGGCTTGCAGTTTCCCGGTCAATAGACCATTCAAGCGCCGTGGCATCCAGCCTTAGGGGGATCGCTGACACCTTCTCCCAACAAGCCTCTTTTTTTGCCCATTCGCCGACATTCGAAGAGCCCTCTGGGAGGTCGAGAAGAGCGCGCTGCGCAAGCTGCGCCGCTCGCCTGAAGGTATCCAGCAAACTCTCATCAGCCAGTTGCCTATCCCAAATCCTTCCAATGTTGGGTTCCCGGCCTCCCTTCCGAACCACGTGGAAAATCAATGACCACGCGTAGGCGACGATCTGGGGGCGATAGTCACCTTCGTACCAAGAGCCTCGGCCAGCAGAAACGATATCTTCTCCGGCTTTCCACAAAATCGCCATCGCGACAATTTGCTGAAAATATCCGTCGCCAAATCGAGGGCTCATCTCCTCCCACTGCTGAGTCTCGGTTCGATCGCCCTTGGCCGAGAATTTTCCCGCAAATCGAATGAAGTTCTTCTGTGCACCCAAACTGACCCAGTAGGGCTTCTCTTCCAGTGCGCTGTCGTACTTTGCAAGCTCGGTCTTGTTGATGACCTGACTGGCGGGATACTCGAGATCGAATGCGTCCTTCTTTGCCTTGGTCAGATATAGGCGTGCATTCTGGTATTGGCCACGCGCCCGCTCGTAGAACCACTTGCCTTGCACACGCTGACCGGCACGGGCAGGCACCATGATCCGCCTAGAAATCTCTTCCATTTTTCGATGGAAGGGATGATTGGCGAAGAAATCGGCGATCGCTACTTTGTTTTGAGTATTCGCATACTCAGCGATCTTTGGTATGAGGTCGTGCGCGTCCTGGCTTGCAACCACAGTCAGCTTCATGGGGACGCTCACGCCATCCAATCCGAGCCGATCTTGCTTCCGTGCACGAAGAATGCTCGATGTTGTCTGACCGCCGTTGACGATCTGCAAATCTGAAATTTCGGTGATCCGCAAACCCGTTTCCATAGGCGTCACGGTCACAGAGGCGGCGGTGGCGGCAATCCCATTGTTGTAGGCAAAGAAGAGAGCTGGCGCGTCTTGGATGGTGGTTCGGATTCCTTTATTGACGCCACCCTTCATTCCCAGAAAGGACCTGACATTACCCTCTAACAACCGGCTCCCATATCTCTCGAAAAGATCGGCCAGCAGGTTGCCATCGATCACACATAGGAAGGATTTGAGGCCTGCTCCTTTGGAGGCCTCGATGCACTGAATTCCTACAGCCCCGAAGTCTGAGAGGTTGATCTCCAGGACCTCCCTCTCACGTGATGACTCGTAGAGCGCCTTGAGCCGCTGCAGATCCCAGATATGGGTTTCGGTCGGTATCCCGGCGAGCTCGGACCGTGACTCGCGCCTGTAGGATCGGCTCAGCGACTGGTTCGCCAAGATGTGGAATCTGATGCAGGTGATGGAAGAACGCTTCCGCTTCAGCGTGCTCGCCAACTGATAAGCCGGGCTGGACTCGGTGATGCGTTCGTCCAGATTTCCAGTCAATGCATCCGCAGCGAAGTTCTCGAGCCAGCCTCGCATTTGGTCGACATCTGAGGTCAGCAGGGTGGTCGGTTGTTCGCCGTCGGTCCATCGGCCGATGACCAAGGAGATGGTTCCGTCCGATTCATCCTGCTCGGTGAAACCGTGCAGCTTGAGCTGACGGCCCTTGGTTCCCTGCCTGGAATCCTCGGCGAGGATGAACTCGCCAAAGACGGGATCCTCCTCCAATCGCTCAGCGACCTCAGAGACGAATGCAATCGTATCCACGAGGTGTTCGGCTGCACCACGCCTGACGATCATCTGGTGAAGTTCTACCAGAAACTCAGAATCTTCCATCGTAAACCCTCATTGCTTGGCCCGGATCGCCTGCAGTGACACCACATATGTTGCGGTCCTGATGCCTCCTGGAACCGACGATGCCGTCAGTCGTGGAAACCGCTCATCCACTGTGAAGCTTTCGACTTGGATCGGCTCGAACGCAATTCCGTCGTAAAATGAATTTTCGACATAGCCGACCTCCAGAAGGGATTCTCTGAATTGAGCCAAGGCGCGTGGATGCGGAACAAAGCGCCGCTCCACTTTGGCGACAGCCATGTTCAAAGTCGTTGCACGGGCCTCATTCGGAGAAGCCGGACGCAATGTCCAAATGCTCAACCGCAAAGGGAGAGGCGAATCAAGCTGCTGAAGTGAGCTGATGGAAACGCCTTCCGCGTTGGGTCCAATGGCCTTGACTTCGATTGCCTCACGAGAAAACTGGAAATCCTGGTCCCCGCCGGCCGGCCCCACCCACGCTGTGGTGACCTCAAGCGGCTCGTGCTTTCCCTCGGCCAAGACCGAGTCCATGAGAAGTAGTTCCGCGATCAGGCCCTTGATCTGAAAATCCGCCAGCAACCCATCCCTACCGTCCTCAAACAACTTCTGCCAGAGGAAGAGACGCCTGCGCACCAGCTCCACAAGCGCGCCTTCACTCTCTAGGCTCTCGGTCTCATTGATGAGGTCTTGGCATAGCTGCCCAAAGACTGGAGCAAGCTCGAGCCTTTGGAGACGAAGAATCATCAGCCATGCATCAGAACTTTTCCTCTCATGTCTGAAATAGTCCAAAGCAGCCGATTGCATGTCTATCACCGGTGGCTTTCGGTGAATCTCAATCGCCAGCAGCAAGTTTCCTTCACTGTCCACACCACCGAATACCTTCTTCTCGGAATGCTCATCGACCAAGAAGACAAGGTAGTCACCAGACTTGGGAGGGTTGGTGTGCGCCTTTTCGATTGCTGCTTGCCAAGTCTTCTCAATCAAGGTCTTCATCGGCGTCCTCTTCCTCATCAAGTAGGCCAATGTTACGGAGGAATACCTTGTTGAGACGGTAACGCACCGATGTCCGCTTGGTCTCATCGAACCTTGGGAAGGAGAGGCTGATGGCGATCAACAGATCTGGTCCAATTTCGGAAATAGGCATGATGCGCTTGGCGTTCTTGTTGTCCGATTTTGGGTCGGAAGGTTGGATCGGGTGGATTGTGAGCAATGGGCGCTCGCGAACGTCCCGGTAGGCTTGTCCAGGCGCCCGTTTCCCGGCGCGTTCTTCAAGATCAGCGTTTCGCCATTCTTCCTCAACACGTTTGGCGACTTCGTCTGAAAGATCAACTTTTTCGTCCGAAATCTCACCAACACGCTGCTTATTGGTTTTCAGGTATCCGGATGCTCCCGGCCTTGTGCGCTCGAACTGACGTTGACGTTTCGCGACCTGCGACGGGGCGCCATCGGGACCCTCGAAGACGATCCCATCTGCTATTTCACCATCACCTTGAACAACGCAGACGTCCCACTTCTGCAGTGCGTCAACATCATTGTCGAGAATGAACGACACCAATGGGAGCTCCATGGTCTCGCTGTCCGGAATGAAAGCTTGGTTCAACGGAAAAATTGTCAACGACCTGAGGTAAGAGGCCACTTTGACCGCATCTACTTTCCGCCAAATGAAACGAGTACCAACATTCTCCGCGCGCCCAAGTTCCTTCAGGAACCCATCGGTTACCGCTACATTCTCCCGATTTGTAATGGATGACTTCGGGAGAAACGGCGTTTCGATGCCACGGCCACTGAAGGAGGCCTCCAACTCAACTTCTTCGGAATGACGCATCTTGTTTTGGGCGGTCACCAACAAGGTGTCGGGGTGCGACTTCACACGAATACCGAATCGGCTCGGTGGCAGCCGATTCAAATGCATGTGTCGAATGTCGGATCTGAGTTCGGCCACAACACCGGCAATATGCGCGAACCAGTACTGCGCCTCAGGTGTCATCCAGATGCGGCAAAGATCTTCATAGCCGGTTCGGTAGCCGAACCAGCGCCCCATCTGAAGCAAGGTGTCATAGGCCTTTGAATTGCGGTAGAAGTAGCTCACACAGAGCCCTTCCAAAGTCAGACCTCGGGAAAGCGTGAGACCACCTATGGCAATGACGCGTCGCCCCTTCTCCGAGTTCTTGTACTGCCTGTAGTTGAGCTTGTCCTCGGCTTCGGTCTTCTGATTGATGGTCAGTACCTTGATCGAAGCAACGGAGTCATAGAGCTTCCTCCGGATATCGTCCCAATCCACACCGCACCCAGCATATTGCTCAAGGAAGAGCGAATGCAGTTGTACGAGGGGTGGGTGACGTGACCACAAATCGTCGTCCGCCAAGTATTGTTTGATTTCATTGACCCGTATGAAAAGCTGACCCTTCACCGTATCAGCAAGTTTCGATTGCACCTGGGTGAATCGAGTGACATTGATGAGCATGGATCGGTGTCGCAGCGGTTCTTCACGTAGATCACGGATGGCGCAAGAGAGAAGGAATGCTCCAATGGCGTCTTCCAAGGACTTGGGAAGTTCGTCGACTTCCAATTCCTTCGTGTGTTTGTCCGGGAATGTCTTGGCTGCATCATCTATGTCAACAAGCTGACTGTAAAACGGCCCGTCTTCAAAAAAGATCGAAGCTGCACCGATGTAGCTACTCGGCGCTTTCAGGCTGTAGATGAAGTTGCTTGGAAAGAGGTCTTTTCGCTCCGGGTCCGGATTGATGAAGACGTTTGCGAACGGGGTCGCTGTGTAGCCGATATATGACGCGCGCCGGAACTGGCCCAAAATCTCCCGGACGAGGCTATTGATCTTGGCGGGGTCTTCATCCTTCTTGGCATTGACAGACGCGTTGTCCGCTTCGTCGTCGACCAAGAACAATGGAACGTCAAGATGTGTGTTTCCATGCCGCATCTGTGCCTTGAGAAATTTGATCAACCTACTCAAGGGAGTGGTGTTCTTCTTCAGAACCAGCAGCAAAGGCTCACCAAGGTTCTGGAGAGGGATGCCCTTGAGTGCTTTCTGGTTTGCAGTGAGGAAGTCCGAGTCGACAGAAGTCAGGACGTTGGGAATGTTGTCTCTGAAGCGCCCTGCCCCAATCGCCTTGCCGCGGATGCCCTCGATGACCTCGCTGCTGTCCTGACCGATGAAACCTTCGTCCATGCGCTCTTGGGACTGCGATCTGAGTTCCTCGATCATGCCGGTGAGAAGGACGATGACCTTGTAACCTGCGTCAGCGGCCTTGCTGATAAGCCCGCAGTAGTTGGCTGTTTTACCCGACTGGACATCACCCATGACAAGTCCTTGGATCCTCCAGCCACCCTCGATGGCAGGATTCCCGCACTCGGTGAGAATGTTGTCAGTGTCTTCGTCGATCGTCCGGAGGACCGTGCTCGTGAAGCCTTGGGATTGAAGTTGCTTGACGTAGGAATCCCAGTAGTTCCACCTGATGGCTGCCTTCGCGTCTTCTACCCAAGGCTCATTCTCGCCACTGGTCAGACCCTCACCTGGACTCATGCTTATTCCAACCATCGCCTCCAATCGGCGTCGGGTCGGCTCCAGATTCATATCTTTGAAGATCATGGCAAGCATGGCCATGATCTCGGCAAGGAGTTCCTCGGTCAGATCCCGATCTCCAATGATGCCCATGGCCGTGAGGAATGGATCAGACATTACTCAGCCTCTCCTTGATTGCGTTGTGTAGCGCTGGGAACCGCGCCAGGGGGTCGATCTCAAGCAGCCGATTTACATCTAGGTCCGTTACTTCAAGAAGGCTCTGTGCCATCTCGACCAGTCGATCTAGGTTGTCACTTCCCATCTCTTGTGGCTTGTCTCCGCACATATCGGCGTAGATCGCTTCGTATGGAAGCGATGTGCCAAGATATTCGAGCACCATCTGTAAGTGGCGCTGCTCTGATGCATCCAGTGACTCGCTCAGCTTGGCCACCAACGGATGATCCACGTTGACTTGATAGCTGAAGCTGCCGTGCTTGGGTTCGAACCTGGTCCACAAGGGGACAGCGGATGAGTTGTTATTGGCCTTACGCCCGGGATAGACGATGGCTTTCCTGCTCTTCTCTGCAAAATGGGGGATGAGTTGTTTGAGGCGTTCGCGGATGGCGTCCGGCGGGTAGGCTGCAGACTTCTTGATGTCCAAGGCCCAGAGCTCGTCAAACGAGTTGGGGATGTCGACCTTCACCCGCGTCAGCTTGTAGAACTCCTGCTTTGGCACAAGCCTGAACCATGTGCCCCAGATGACGAGCCGACGGCCTCGGTAGACGTAGAAGCCTTGGGTGCCACGCAATCCTTCACGACCTCCAGCCGCCTCGATCTCGTCTTCCGACAAGTGGCTGATTGGCGGAAGGATGAAAGGTGAGACTTCTACAGTTCCGCGCGCTTCCCGGATGGTCTGACCTTCGAGCTCTTGGCGATACGGATTCGACGCAAGAAAAGGATCGCGAGGGGGGAGCTGAAGTCCATTGACCGTGATGGATACAGCAGGATGTGGCATCTCCTTCTGTGTAAACCGATGGAACACCAATGCCAAGTGCTCGAACAACGGCTCCATTCTGGTCGTCATTTCCTGCTGTGGATTTCTGGCACCCGCAGTCAGCCGATCCAGCTCTTGCCAGACCACCAGCGTGCCGGTCTCCTGTGCGAGCAGGCGCTTGTATAGAGGCACCATCTGGAGGTCATCGATGTCTGGCACGACAACCAGCCATTTCCCTGTCTGTCGCACCACATCTAGGTCCCAACGCCGAGCGCTTGTCATGCCGGATTTCCGACTGATGACAGTCAGCTTCCTGCTCTGGGACAACGAGGCAGTCTTGAGTCCCAGGCCGAACCTGCCCAGATCATGGACACCTCGTTGATCGGTAGGGCTGATGCTTCCATGACGCATGGCATTGGTGAGTTCGTCTGGCGCCATGCCACTGCCGTCATCAAGGACCGCGACGAACGGACTTTCAGAGGCGTCGTACTGGATCTGTATCTTGCTTGCCCCTGCTGACAGGCTGTTGTCCACGATGTCGGCCACAGCAGCCTCCAACGAGTAACCAACCGCCCGCATTGACTCGATCAATGAGACCGGGTCGGGAATAACTTCCAATGTTTGAATTCGACTCATGTCTCTGTCCCCTGAAGCAAACCGAGTTCCCGCTAACGCCCTTGCAGCACTCCATGAACCACCTTGGCGATCTGCTTAGCCAGTGCTGGAGGAACTGCATTGCCTACTTGCACGAACTGCTGGGTTCGATTTCCAAGGAATAAATAGTCATCCGGAAACGTCTGGAGCCTAGCCGCTTCTCGCACAGTCAGACTGCGGCATTGAGAGACGTCCGAGTGAATGAAAGCGTGGCCGTCCTTCGACAAGTGGCTCGTGATGGTGCTAGCTGGCCCACCCGCCTTCTGAACGCGAAATCTGTCGGAAAATGCCCCCGTCTCCCAGCTTTCGTGATCGGGTGCGAGCCGGCGTGGAAAGTCACCGCTTGTGGGTGAGCGGCCGGTGATCTCGGCGAATGCGGCACAAAACATGTAACGCCCTAGATCCGATTTCATGTGGGTGCGCGTTTCATGGTTCAGGACCACTCCAGGATTCGAACCCCTGAGGGATGAAGCCAAGGAGTTGGTTTTACCTGGGACGTAGCGTGTTGAACTTCTGGGTAGTCCGGATGCTGGAACGGTCGCATCCAGAACATCAGCCACTGCAGAAAAACGGGACCTGATGATGCTTGCAACGCGATGGCGCTCTTCATCCATGACCTTGTGCCAAGCCTCACCGCTGTCTGCATCCCGACTCAAACCACTGCGAAGTGGTGGTAAACCAGCCAAAGCCTGCTCGATTCGCGCGCGCTCGATCTGCACGTCGAGACCAGGAACCCTTGCGACGGATGGCTTCATGCAGTCGGTTCTGATCCCCATGATGATGACCCGGTGCCTTGCTTGGGGAATTCCGTGGTCCTCACAGCGGATGACGAAGCCAGAGGGATTGTGGTCGACCAATGATTGGGTTCGCGCAGTTGAATTCGGCACATGGATGGGGAGCAGAACATAGTTCGCCGCTCCCCTCGTCCCACCGGGGTGTCCCGCCAATGCTCTCGATGGGTTGGAAAGATCCTCTTGGATCGCGGAAAACATCTCTTGATTCCCGACCTTTGAGGTCAGGATGCCCTTTACGTTCTCCATGATGAACACAGCGGGCTTGAACTCAGCCAAGATGGCCAAGTATTGCCTGTAGAGGAAATGGCGAGGGTCTCCCTTGGTCGTAAAACCTGCGACGTTTTTCTGGCGCGCGCGTCCAACAAGTGAAAAGGCTTGGCATGGGGGTCCTCCAATCAGGATCATTTCGTCATAGTGGTTCCGCACCGATTCAATCCGATCGAAGAGTGCTTTGTTGTCAGCTGTAGTTCCCAAGGTCAGATTGAGCGCTTCCTGCTCTGCTTCCCGCCAAAGATGTGACCAACGACCAAAGCGAAAGTGGCTTACAGGATCTGGCATGGAGCCCGTTGCTGTGGCTTTCAGGAAGTCCCAGTAGTCGGACGGAATTTGACCTTCCTGTCGCTGCAGCAATCTATAAAAGGCCCGCAGACGCAACGTTGCATGTGCCGATTTTTCCATCTCCGCCGAGACAGCCAGCTCGAAAGGATAGTGGCCCGGTCGCGCCAGTGGCTGGAAGCTGCTGAAACCTTCGCCGAGCCCACCAGGCCCCGCGAAGATGTCAATCACTCCAATTGTGCTTCGATTGCGGTTGCGTGCTGCGGACAATTTCAGGACTCTGCCGATATGGTTAAAGACGTAATGAGCACTGAAAAGCGCTCGGCGCTGATGTCACGGATCCGAGGCAAAGACACCGGCCCCGAACTTCTCGTAAGGCAGGGTCTCTGGCGAGCGGGCTTCCGGTATCGCCTTCAAGTCAAGGAATTGCCCGGCAAGCCTGATCTTGTGCTGCCGAAGTGGCGGGCGACTGTGTTCGTGCATGGGTGCTTCTGGCATCGTCACAGCGACTGCGCCTACTTCAGGCTCCCCCGAACGCGGCCGGAGTTCTGGGCTGCCAAGCTCCAGCGCAACAGTGAAAGGGACGCCTCCGCTACCAGCAAGTTGATCCAAGCAGGCTGGCGGGTCGCAATCGTTTGGGAATGTGCCCTTCGCGCTGACGCTGACAAGGCTGGTGAAATACTTGCTGCCTGGATCACAGAGGACCAAGGCAGCATCGAGATCACAGGGCGACAGCATGCAGTGCATCGCCACCCGATTGGCGATCACATTGACTGACCCCATACCTTCGATCCCCCCGCGTCCTGTCCGGTTGTCTCCGCAAATACTCTGAGATTCCTGTCTCATCCGACGATACAGGCAAGTGATGCATTCTCTTGAATTTGGCTCCTGACATTCTATGTGCAAAGGCAGGCATCGGCCTACTGCGGTCTCACGAAGTCGATCAACGGTCGTGAGAGAACAGGATTTCATGGAAACGATCGAGAGCATTTGTCACCAGCTGACGCTGATGTATTGTTTCTACAAACCCATCACCGTCAGCCCTTTTGCCAGCAAATCGGGCCATTCGTCCACCGGACCATCGGGTTGGCAGCATGGTGGGAACTCGGCTTTTCTCACCACATCCAACGCCATCAGCACTATTCGCCAGCAAGGAGCGAGTTCCGGCGTCGAGTCAGTCGCCGTCAGCGATGGTCATGTCATCGTCGCCCAGATCGAACACATTGCCGTCGAACACGACATTGACGTCGAATGCTTGACCCGAAAGCAACACGACACTCGCGGTGTCATAGTCCATGCTCGCGGGTGTCGTATCGCTTTCGTGCGGTCGAGTTGGACAGATCTGACCCCACTCGATGCGCCGGATGCCTCCCCACCGCTCGTCGGCTACCTCATACATCACGTTGCTGTCCGGTGGATAGGTCGACAGTGCGTGGATCAATGCCGCCACCGTCATGCCCGGATCGGTACCGAGTACCGTCGCCGCGTTCATCGAGGTCGCCCGGAGGCCTGATCCGGCGCGATCCGCATCTGTTGACAAATGGGCCGGCCGCACCTCAAGGGTCTGCTGCTCCTGATCAAGCCGCCCCAGTGCATAGCGAGCCAACGAAATCACCAACTGACTGACGGCGCCCACGCCATCGTGGAGCAGCCGCTGATGTACCTCGACCGGCAGGGCGATCTGCGTGAGCTGCGCGTCGACCCGCGGCTGACGCTCCGGCTGGACGATCACCCAGTGGTCGTCTCTCGGCCGCGCATCCAGCACGGCATTCGGCCAAAGCCGGTCGAGCACGAGGAACTCCTCGCGTCGCTGCGCTTCCGTCCGGGGGGCTGACGATGGAAGGACCACATTCGGTGAAGTCGGAACCGGCCCGGGATGTGCCTGCGCATGCAGGGTGAGCTGCTCGGCGTCCAGCCAAGCCAGCGCTTGGCGCACCAAGGCAACGAGTACCTGGTTGAGGCTGCCCAGCGCTTCGCGCCGGAGTCGGTGGTGGAGTCCCTGGGGAATGGCCACCTGGAACGGCAGATGCCCGGCGCGCGACAGTCGCCCTTCGATCATCACCACGAAATGCGCATCCCGCGGACGCAGCGTCAAGACAGGCAGGGACGAAGAGATTCCTGCGTCCGCTATGTCGCCGCAGCCAGGATCCGGGGGCGTCGGGTTCATTCCATCACTCCTATCAATGCCATCAGTTTAAGACAGGCGGCTACCAGCTGAACCACTCGTGACGTTAATACACTTATTGATTGTTTTGATGGTATTAAAAGCGTAGAGTGCGATGCATATCGATCGGGTGCACCTGGTCCCCGGTGGATGACCATCGTCGCCCAACAGTCATCAGGAGACATCGCATGGCACTTCGCACAATCACCGGAGAGCTCGCCAGTTGGGGGAGCGCGGAAGAAAACCAGTACGGCGCAGCGCTCTACACCTACCTGCGCTTCGACACGGCCGAGGTTGGAGACGGTTATGTCGAAGGTGTGCTCGCGGTTCCCATGCTCGACTCGCTGCTGCGTACGGGGGGCACGATGACGTTCTATCTAGCCGAGGTGCACATGCCGCGCCTCGTGGGGAGCCGCAAGTTCCATGTGCTTTACGCCGTTCGTAGGCAGGGCCGCGTCACGGAAGCCATGGCGGCAACCTGCCGTCTGGTGAACCAGCAAAAGATCGCCGCGTGGCATCTCTTCCTCGCCGGCGCCGTACTGATGCTGGCGTACGGACTGGGCCTGTTGTTGTGGCTCTGGGCGCTGCGTCTGTTGGTCGTCCACTTGCCGACGGCCGCGATGCGGCAGGAGATCCAGCGGCCATTGCCGGCCGCGGCCCTGCCAGAGGGAGCGCGCCCATGAATCACGTCAATACCGAGCGTCTGTTCCATGCGTTCCCGGCGCTCTATCGCGATCGCACCGCACCGATCACGCAAAGCCTGATGGCCTTCGGATTTGAGTGCGGCGATGGTTGGGTCGAACTGCTCTACAACCTCAGCCAAGCGTTGACCGAACACTCGGGCAAGGCCGGGCTGGACATCGTAGCGACCCAGGTGAAAGAGAAGTGGGGCGAGCTGGTCGTCTATGCCGATGGTGCGGACGACGAAGCGTATCGACTGATCGAGGACGCGAGGGAAGCGTCGGCCACGATCTGCGAAGTGTGCGGCGCACCGGGCCGGCTCTATACCTGGGGCTGGCGGCAGACAAGGTGCACCGAGCACGCCCCTGATGGCCCCGCCTCCTCTCGACATTTCCACTGATCAGCCGGATTCAGACCATGCAGAAGCCGCGTGTACTGTGGGAGCGATTCGCACTGAATGAGAAGGGGCACGATTTCGCCGTGGGCGACATCCATGGTCACTTCCCGGCACTGGAGCGCTTGCTGGCGCGGATTGGATTTGACGACGCGCGCGACCGCCTGTTCGCCGTCGGCGACCTGATTGATCGCGGGCCGGCCTCAGCACGCTTCATGGAATTCCTGGCACGGCCGTGGTTCCATGCCGTGCGCGGCAACCACGAGCAGATGATGATCGAGTCGGCCTTCGACCCGGACATGCTGGCCACGTGGGAGGACAACGGCGGCGGGTGGGCCAGGCGGTTCCTGAGCCCGACCGCCATTGATCAGCAGCGCGCGGTTGCCGATCAGCTGCCGTTCGCGATCGAGGTCGTCACCCGCCACGGACTTGTGGGACTGGTGCATGCGCACCTGCCACTGCCGACGTGGGCGGTGTTCCGTCAGGCGCTGCAGGCGATTTCGGCGGCGCCCATCGATCCAATGCGGTTTCCGGGAATCCACCGGGACACGCCGTATTTCCATCTGGACTACGCACCGTGGCTGTGGGAGGTGCTGTATTCGCGGGCGACTGCGCGCGCTGTGCTCGGGGGCGGAGTCTTTCGCGCCGAACCCCGCGAGGTGGCACGCATTCCGGACCTGCAGGCCTTGGTGATCGGGCACACCTCGGTGTTCGGGGCGCCGCCGCCGTCGGCCGCCAACATCCATCTGATCGATTCTGGCGCCGGCTATCGCCGGGAGGGCGCCGCACTCACGCTGATGGATCTGGCGACCTATGCCACATTCAGCGAACCCGCCGAGCAGGGCTGACGTCATGCATCGCATCCGTCCAGGCATTCCGGAGATCTGGTTATGAATCTGCTGTTCCTCGATTGCGAGTGGGCCGACGTGCTGGCCTCGGAACTGGTCTCGATCGCGTTGGTTCCACTCGACGGCGAGCGCATCTTCTACGCCGAGCGCGCGCAACTGCCGGAACCCACCCCGTGGGTGGCCGTGGCCGTATATCCGCTGCTGAGCCGGGGCAGCACCATGATGGACGATGCGGCCATGACGCACGCGTTGCGCACCTATCTGGCCGATTTTGACGACGTCAGCATCTGCTACGACCACGGTGCGGATCGTGCCTTCTGCCAGGCGGTGCTGGATGGACCGGAGGGCGTGGATGCCGAGGCACTCGGCCCGCATCCCCACGGAATTCGCTGGGACATGGTGCGGGATATGGGCCGCGCCCTGGATCGGTGGTGGCGCGACCGCCCGGAGGCAGCGCGCAATCGTCACCATGCGCTGATGGACGCGCAGGCGTTGCGTGGCGCGTGGCTGTCGCTCTGGGGTTTCTAGGGGAGCCGGCCATGCTGCTCTATCTCGATTACGACGGCGTCCTTCATCCAGATGAGGTCTACCTGGATGCCCACAACCGCGTCTATCTGCGCGGCGAGGGCAAGCTGTTCGAACATGCGGCGTTGCTGGAGGCATTGCTTGCACCGTATCCGCAGCTGAAGATCGTGCTGTCGACATCGTGGGTGCGCATCAAGGGATTCGACCGTGCGCGCGGACGATTGCCCCAGGGGTTGCGCGAACGGGTCATCGGCGCGACATGGCACAGCCAGTTCCTGCAGGATGACCACTTGCGGGACTGGTGGGTGAACCAGTCCTCCCGTTACGAACAGATCCGCCACGACGTCGTGCGGCGCCGACCCGACGACTGGATGGCACTCGACGACGACCAGCAGGACTGGCCATCGTCGGAGGCACGTCGTCTGGTGGCCTGCGATCCGATGTGTGGCTTGGGGAAATGGCGGACACGGGATGCGTTCGAGCGACGATTGGCGAAGCGCATGGTTGGCGATCCCGGTGAGCCACAGGTGATGGATGGGCAGGCGCCGTGTTGATCTTCCTCGATACCGAATACACCGACCTTGAGTCGCGCCGGCTGATCAGCCTCGGCATGGTGTCGGAGGACGGTCGGCGAATGCTGTACGTGGAGTGCGCCGGTGTACCGCGCGCGATGTGTTCCCGTTTCGTGGTGGAGCACGTTTGGCCGCATCTGGGTCGGGATCGTACAGCGATAGGCGATCCGCCGGCCTTGCAACATCACTTGGGGGACTGGCTCGCGAGTTTGCCGCGACATGTACAACTGGCCTGCGATTCCTCCATCGACGTCGAGCTGTTACGCAGCGCGTTGGGGACGCCGTTGCCGCCGAACATCGACACGGTGCGTTACGACCTGCGCCCGCTGATCGATGCCGCGACCTATAACCAAGCGGTCTGCCGCTATCACGCCGCCCCCAATCATCCGTGGCACCACGCTCTGCACGATGCCCACGGGCATCGCTGGGGATGGTTGGCTTGGCAGGACGAGCACCGACGACGGAAGACGGGGTCAACGGCCAACCGGGATTTTTCCACCAACAACGACAAAGGTCGAACCATCAATGCCACGTTCAAGGAGACACAGCGATGAAGTTGATCTATTACCCCGTATGCCACAACGTCGTCTAGCCGATTGAAGCTGCCATCTGATCGCACACCGCCTGGCCGACCTGTCGGCATGAACACGGTCGCTGTGCGGTCGCTGGATTTCCACTAGATATCTGCTCGATGCGGCCAAAACGGATAGATCTGGCATAACTTGGCGCCGGATCCCCCCAGAATCCTTGCGCTGAACCGTCTACAAGCTGTGCCAGCATCGGCGCACTTGATCCGGCGACGCTTCGGAGGAATGAATCGTATCGCCAGCGACCCATCCCACGTCACGAGCGCGCGGGATCCCGTGTCCGACGAGCCGATCGAACGTGCGACGATGCCTTGGGATGGTTGCGCACGGTGGCAACCTGCGCGGGTAGCGGGGCGACCTTCACCGCGCCTTGGCCGGACGCGCGGCGCCCGTAGTGGATCGTTGCCGTCACGTCGACGCCGTGCCCCATGAGGGCTGCGACCTCGGATTGGGTGTAGCTGCTCTTGGCATTGGCGGCGAACTGGTGCCGCAGGCTGTACAGCGTGGGGTATGACGCTCGCTTGCCGAGGCACTTTCGGGTCACGGTTCGCATGTAGTCTCCGAGTTGCCGCAGATGACGTTCGAAGCGGTAGCCGGGTTCCTTTTCGAACTCCACCAGCATGTACAACATGTCGTCGATGTGCTCCACGTCTTCCGGCGATGCGCCGGTCAGCCGCAGCATGCGATCCGTGCCGTTGCCGCGACCGTTTGTCGTCTTCGCGTTCCGGACGCGGAATACCGGCTCGCCGTCAATCTCCATCAAGCCCCCGGTACGCCATTCCGATGGTCGCACGCCAACAAGGCGGCTGGCGAGAAGCCATATTCGCAGCGTGTTGGCATGCCGCTGAACGCCTATTTGGCTTTCCAGATACTGGAGGATGGTCTCGAGGTCCCGCGTTGGAAATGCCTTGCGCTTCTGCCCGGAAGTACGACGCGTGCGCTTCAAGCAGCCGGTCTGTGACTCCTCACGCAATCTCACGTTCGCCGCTTCCAGTTCGGTAGCCATAGGTTTATTTTTGGCGGCGAACTGTTCCTCCCCGAGCACAAAAAGGAGGGCCGCACGATATTGCCGCCATGACGCCTTCGAGATGGCATGCCGCTCAAGGGCCTTCCGGCGCAGTTTGTCGAGCGATCCTGCCTCTGCCAGGCCATCTAGCATCTGGCTCGCCAGTCGGCGGCTCACCAGGTAATCGACCAGTTCAGATGGCGTCACCTGGCCCAACAGCTCACGACCAAGCCATGCCGACGCTTGGCGCCTAAGCTGGACCACACGGCGGCGGTAGGCATCCTCCGTGCTCAGACTCTTACTTGCCATCGATGCCCCTCCTGAATTCAAACATTCTCTCTGTTGGCGCGGCCCCAACTCGTTTTCAAGTACATCGATTGGTGCCTGACACTCATCTGCTACCCGTGTTACTCCGATCAACCGCGTTGGCCGGAGTAACACCATGATCTTTCGTGGCACCAGATCCATGAGCCGAAAACGAAATCCCATCTGATCACTGGAGCTGATGCGTGCCGAGATCGACCGACCTGTTCGACGGGTTACTTTCGCTGAGCTCTTTCCGGCCGCCGGCTGCGGCGGTGCCCATTGATGGGCGCTTCCCGGCCCACCGGCTGCGGCGGTGCGCATTGCTGGGCTCTTCGCAGCCCACCTGCCCTGTGACGATGCTTGCCCCTGGGCGCTTCCCGGCCCACCTGCTGCGGCGATGCCCATTGCTGGGCGCTTCCCGGCCCACCTGCTGCGGCGACGCTCCTTGCTGGGCGCTTCCCGGCCCACCTGCTGCGGCGATGCCCATTGTTGGGCGCTTCCCAGCCCACCTGCTCCGGCGATGCCCATTGCTGGGCCGACATCGACTCAGCTGCTGGGTCGGCAGGCTGGCGAATATCGGCGCGATGGGGCTGATGGTGTCACCTTGTTGAAGATTTTGGTGACGCGTGCATGAAGGAAACCGGTAGTTCCCGAGTACACACCGAATCATGGCGCTGGTATTTCAGGGCGCCCCAGGTCGAGGTCCTCGGACTCCTCGGCCTTGCGTGGCCGAGGAGCGAACAAGCCGCCAATCGACGCGATCGCCGCAGAGGCGGCCGCTCGGGCGCGCTCCTCTGCCGCTGGATCGGCACGACGAGCACGCCGCTCTGCCATCTCCTTCTCGGCGGCCAACTTAGCCGCCTCAGCGGCAGCCGCGTCGCGCCGCTCCCGGGCCACGATCAGTGCGCCGTCTGGTAGGTACTGGCCGTCCGTAGCCCGCTGGATGAGTCGGAATAGATATCCCACAGGCTTGCGGACCTCCCCTCTGCGGACGGCATACACCAGTTCGTCCAACACCAGTTGTTGCTCCACGTCAGGTCGGCCGGATCGACCCAGCATCTGTCGGAATGTGTCCTGCTGCGCCTCGTCGAACAAGTCCAGTCCCGGCATGATCAAGTTCGCTGCGGTGGCAGCCGCGACTGCAGTTGTAGTAGTAGATATTTTTTTATCTACTACTACAGAGTCGTTTTTCTCCGTGTACGATTTTCCCGTACACGGAGAATCGGGTGCATGGACGGCCCTCGTGGCGCGCTTACGCACACGGCGAGACCGAAGCACCGGTGGAAGGGGCTCGACGTGCATCGTCCACACGGACAAGGTGAATTGTCCACGATCATCTCGCTCCGACTCTCGATGCAACCGACCGTGATCCTCCAACGTCTGCGCCAATTTGTGGAGGGTGTGGCGGGTCAAGCCGAGCCGGCTACACAAGTTCTCCTCCCTCATTTCCACCGAATGAGGCAGCGACCGCAGCGCAACCCAAAATCCCAAGGCGGAAATGGGTAAGGCCAGGCGCTCCCGCTCTGGCGTCGCCCAGGTCTCGTCGTGGTCCAGGATGATCAAACGGGCTGCTGGATCGCCAGCGAGTCGCAGGCTGATGGTGGGGTTCCGGCTAGTCATCACGGCACCCCCAAACTACCGCGCTTGTACAACACGCGCGGCCTTCGGCCGCCGCCCTCGCCGACACTTTGCTGATGCGACCACGAACGCTAACGAAGACGGCGAAAAGCGCGGTGCCTGGCCGAGGCCGGTGAGCCAGTTCAAGCACTTTGATGCTTGGTTCAGCCCTGATCCAAACCCGATTTTGCCGGTGCAGGCTGAGGCCGCGGTCCCCTTCGTCGGTCCGACTATCCTTCAGAGCTTTGGCGCGGGGCAGTCCGAAGAAACGAACTACGGGTGTCTTCCGAATAGCGAATACTTTACTCATCGGAGCTGCGGCCAGAACCGCTACGAACTGCGGCGCGGGGCCGGTAGCATACCGGCCGTCCCGAATCGCTTTGCGCTTGGAGAAAGTCGACCCATGCTCGGACGGCTTCTGGCCGCGCGAAACGGCGTCGCCCGACGAGAAAAGTACGGAGATGGCCCGCATTGATCGCGTCGTAAACTACCGACGTCGACTCGCCCGTTGCCTCGCTTACCGCGTGCAAGCTGAGCTTGAGTGGCTGAATTGGCATAAAGCCTGTCCTCCTGCGACATGTCGCCAGTTGCGACAAGGACAGGTTACGAACATCTCAACAGTCTGAAACGGAAGTTTTGAGACGAAACTTCGAGGAAAAACTTCCGTTTTCCGTATCCTCCGGTCCTATATCTTCCTGTTCGCGCGAGGTCGCCGCCTCACCTTGCGCACATTGTCGCCGGAGACCGGATCAAACTCGGTGAACAGTGCCGAAGCCACTGCAGCAACCACGGTGTGCTGCCCTCGAAATGACTTTCCCAGATGACTTTCCAACCAACGCGACAGGTTTTGCTCGAAGAATGTCCTGCCAGCCGTCGCTCGTCCTGCCTGCCGAGACGTTGGAAGGTCTGCTGCAGCTTGGAGGCAGCGAGTCGCGAGTGATCTCGCCTGCTCATAGAAATTAGGAATCACCTCTTCGAGACATGCCCGAGCGATGTCGGCCCTCTCAATACCATCAGAGTCGAGATCGCTTTCGAGCTGATCAAGGACGCGCTCCATCGCGCAATCATCAAGCAAGTCCACGACAGACAGTCTTGCTGGCACTTCGCCGGATGCCCCGAATTCAGGATCGATAACCAGCTTGTTGGCAATGGCAATGAGGTCGCGCGCCAGGGAGACGTAGTGTTGCTGATGCTCTGCTGGCCGCTTAGGTGGGGAAAGCAGCCAAGTCTTGTATATCTCGTTGCAAGCATTGGCGAAGTGCACAGTATCCGGTGGCTCTTGGGTATCATCGAAGACTTTCGATAGGGTCACCCATGCTCCGTCCATGCACGGCTGCTCGACCAACCGCTCAAACAATGTAATCGTGGTTTGGTCATATCCACAAGGTCCCAAGTCTGGATATCGCGTGCCAAGCTTCTTCGCCTCCACGGCTTCAGCACGCTCATTCTCCACGATTTTCTTTGCCTGCTTGAGCCTCCCTAGCATCGCCGGAGGAACGTTAGGGCAAGCCCTCATTTTCGTGACACCACGAGCTTCTCCACCGCTGCTGCTTTGTGCTCAGGGGCCAAGTGGGCATATCTCAACGTCATCTTGATATCCCCATGCCCAAGCAGCTCACGCACGGTATTCAAGTCCACACCGGCCATCACCAGTTTGCTGGCGAACGTGTGTCGCAAATCGTGGAAACGGAAATCTTCCAGTTTCGCCGCGGTCATCAGAGCACCCCATGCCTTCGCCGTACAGATCAGGTTGAACAGACGACCTTCGGGGTGCTGCCTCTTCCACTCCGTCAGGACAGCTATCACTTCACTGTTCAGCGGAATATGCCGCGCCTTGCCGGACTTCGCATACCCTGCTCGCACCGTAACGCGCTTCGCCTTCAAGTCAATGTCGGACCAAGTCAGCTGAGTAATCTCTCCGCGACGCATACCGGTATTCAACGCGATCAGCGTCATCGGCATGATGTGATCGTAATAGCCCTGAATTGGTTCCAGCGGCTCCTTGCCGCGTTCCTCGCGCCATTTGATACCCGACAGCCTGCGCCGTTTGAACTTCACCTCACGCATCTCAAGCGCCTTGCGAAGGGCCTTCTCCTCCCTCGGTGAAAGGTAGCGCACGCGCTCCTCAATATCGCGCTTGATCCGTTTCACGCCAAGCAACGGGTTTGCATCCAACTGCTTCCACTCGACTGCTTTGCTCAGCGCCGCCTTGATGCGATCCAGATCGCGGTTCACTGTGGCCGGATGCGATCCTGCCTTCAACCGCCTCGCCTTGAACTTATCGAACTCCGCCCGCGTGATAGAAGCCATCGGTTTGTCGTACAAGAAGCCAAAGTGCTTCTTGATGAGCGCCACCGTCGCCTTGCCAGCCTTGTTCGTCACCTCGACGTGCGGGCCGTAGTGCTCCGCCATGAATTCGCCGAAGGTGCCGGGCTTTTCTGCCCGCTTCTCGATGACGGCCAGGGGGGCACCCTCCTGATCGACCTCGGCCAACATCGCACGCGCACGTACCCGTGCTGCTTCCACCGTGACGCCAGGCCACTTGCCTAGCGAGCGGGTCGTGGACCGGCTCCACTGGACGTTGAACGTCTTAATGCCAGACGGCTGCACTCGAAGATGCAACGAAGGGACGGTGGTGTCCCAGATGCGGTAAGGCGTCGGCTTCGACTTGGCGCCATCGATGATCTTGGAGGATAACTTGGCAGCCTGCTTGCTCATGGCGGTTCGCTCCGTAACAGCAACGGTAACAGCAAATGCCATCATATCGCGAAATGTCGCAAAGTGTAGTTACAATACAAATCAAGATGTTATGTCGTAACTAACTGAACGAAAAAAGCTATTTATTACGTTCGGGACGTAGAAGTCGCAGGTTCGAATCCTGTCACCCCGACCAGACAACGACGAAAGGCCACTCCTCACCGGGTGGCCTTTTTCGTGGCCGCGAACGCCGGCAAACGCAACGCGCGTTGACGTCGATCAATACGGCAGCGGCGGCGCGGGACGGTAATGCACTCTCCCCTGGCTGCCTCCCCGGAGGTGCGCGATGAACGACAAGCAATTGCGGCAGGACGTAATCGACGAACTGGACTTCGAACCCAGCATCGACTCGGCGGACATCGGCGTGACATGCGAGAACGGCGTGATCACGCTCTCCGGACACGTCCCGAGCTACACGCAGAAGGTCGCCGCCGAACGGGCGGCGTGGCGGGTCAAGGGCGTCAAGGCGATCGCGCAGGAGATCCAGGTGCGCTTCGCCGCCGCCAAGAAGACCAACGACGACGAGATCGCCCGGCGCGCGCTCGACATCCTCGCCTGGAGCTCGCCCACGCCGCACGATGCGGTGCACGTGAAGGTCCAGGACGGCTGGGTCACGCTCAGCGGCGAGGTGCGCTGGAACTATCAGCGCGAGGCGGCCGAAGCCAGCGTGCGGCGCCTGTCGGGCGTGCTCGGGGTGACCAACGCGATTGCGCTGGCGCCGGCGGCGATTCCTGCCGACGTCGAGCAGCGCATCCGGGGCGCGCTGCGCCGCCAGGCCGAAATCGAGGCAGGCCGGATCCGCGTGTCCGTCAGCGACGGCGGCACGGTCAGCATCGAGGGCGACGTCGACAACTGGGAGGAGCGCCGGGCGGTCGAGCGTGCGGTGTGGTCCACACCGGGCGTGCGCATGGTCGAGGATCATCTGCGCATCAGCTGAGCCGGCAGCCGCGCGAGGATCAGCGCCGGCAACGTCGTTACCGGCGCGGCGCCGTCCACGCCGCGCCGCGTCGGGCCGCAGGGCCGCACCCGGCAGCCGCGCCATGCGTCAGCCAAAGCGGCAGGTCAGCACGGCGGCGCCATGGATGCGCCCGTGACGCAGGTCGGCCAGCGCCTCGTTCGCCCGCTCGAGCGGGTACGCGGTGGTGGTGGTCGCCACGCCCGCGCGCGGCACCACGGCGAAGAAGTCCCTCGCATCGCCACGGGTCAGGTTCGCCACCGACAGCAGTTGCCGCTCCTCCCACAGCAGCCGGTAGGGGAACGCCGGGATCGGCGACATGTGGATGCCGCCGCACACGACGCGGCCGCCCTTGCGCACCACCCGCAGGGCCTGCGGTACCAGCGCGCCATCCGGCGCGAACAGGATCGCGGCGTCCAGCCATTGCGGCGGATAGTCGAGGGAACTGCCCGCCCACGCCGCACCCAGCGAGCGCGCAAACGCCTGTCCGCCGGTGTCGCCCGAGCGGGTGAACGCGAACACCCGGCGGCCCTGCCAGCGTGCGATCTGGGCGATGATGTGCGCCGCCGCGCCGAAGCCGTACAGGCCCAGCGCCTCGGCGGCGCCCGCCTTCGCCAGGCAGCGCCAGCCGATCAGGCCCGCGCACAGCAACGGCGCCAGCGCCACCGGGTCGGCGTGACGATCCAGCGGAATGCAGCTGGCCGCTTCGGCGACCACCTGGCTGGCGAATCCGCCCGGGCGCGTGTAGCCGGTGAACTGCGGCGCATCGCACAGGTTCTCGGCGCCGGCCATGCAGTAACGGCACACGCCGCAGACGTGACCCAGCCATGGCACGCCCACCCGCTCGCCGACGGCCGGGGCCGTCACGCCCTCGCCCAGCGCCTCGACGAGGCCGACGATCTCGTGCCCCGGGATGACCGGCGGCGTCACCTGCGGCAGTTCGCCGTCGATCACGTGAAGGTCGGTGCGGCATACCCCGCAGGCCTCGACGCGCAGGCGGACCTCGCCCGCCGCGGGCTGCGGCTCGGGCAGCTCCCGCAAGCTCAATGGCTGCCCGATGGCGGTCAGTACCATGGCGAACACGACGGTTCTCCTGCGGCATCATGCATGGCGGCAGCGGTCCCGCAGCGGTCGGCCGCAGGCGTGTCAGAGCCAGCGCGCGAACCAGTCGGCCGCGATGGCCGCCACCTGTTCCAGCGCGCCGGGTTCCTCGAACAAATGGGTGGCGCCCGGCACCACGGTGAGGCTTGCGCCCTGCGGCATCGCCGCCTGGGCCACCCGGTTGAGCTCCAGCACCTGCACGTCGGCGCCGCCCACGATCAGCAGCGTCGGCGCCTGCACGCGCGACAGGCTGGACGCATCGGCCAGATCCGGGCGTCCGCCGCGCGACACCACCGCGTCGACCTCGTCCGGCCGGGCCGCAGCCACCATCAGCGCCGCGGCGGCGCCCGTGCTGGCGCCGAACAGGCCACGCGGCAGATCGCGCAGGGCGGGCTGCTGCCGCGCCCATTGCACCGCCGCGTCCAGTCGCCGGGCGAGCCGCGGCACGTCGAAGCGCGCCGCCGTGTCGCGGTCCTCCTGCGGCGTGAGCAGATCGAAGAGCAGCGTGGAAAAGCCGCGCCGATTCAGCACGGAGGCGACGTAACGATTGCGCGTGCTGTGCCGGCTGCTGCCGCTGCCGTGCACGAACAGCACCAGGCCACGCGGCGACGACGGCGAGACGAGATCGCCCTCCAGCACCACCTGCCCGGCGGGAATGCGGACCGGTCTTTCCGTCAGCGGAACCGAAGCCCCCTCGCCCACCGGCGCGGCCAGCAGGGCGACCACTTCCTCGTCGGTGACGCTGCCGAAATCGAGGTAATGCGAACCGACCGCGTGGAACGGGCGCGGCGTCGCCAGGCAAATGACCTCGTCGGCCAGAGCGGACACGCGCGCCAGGCTGTCCGGCGCCGCCACGGGCACCGCGCAGACCAGTCGCGCCGGACCCTGCGCGCGAACCGCCTTCAACGCCGCCACCATCGTGGCGCCGGTCGCCAGGCCGTCATCGACCACGATGACCGTCCGCCCGGCAAGCGCCGTCGCGAGCCGGCCGGGGCGGTAACGCGCGCGGCGCTCGCGGATCAGCGCCAGCTCGCGCTGCGCAATGCGCCGGGTGTAGGTGGCGTCGGCGCCGGCCTCGGCGGCGTACTCGTTGAGCAGCACCTCGCCACGCTCGTCCACCGCACCGATGGCGAACTCGGGATTGCCCGGCGCGCCGAGCTTGCGCACCAGCACCACGTCGAGCTCGCCATCCAGCGCATCGGCGATGACCCGCCCGATCGGCACCGCGCCGCGCGGAATCGCCAGCACCACCGGCCGGGTGCCCCGGTAATGCGCCAGCGCGTCGGCCAGTTGCCGGCCGGCGTCGTCGCGATCGAGAAACGGCAGTGAGACCATCGGGTTGCACTCCTGCGTGCGGCGCCCGGCGACGACGGCCGCACCCGCAACCTACTGTGTGCCATCCACCGCCGCACTTGTTGACCTGCATCAACATGGCGCCCGGTTCCGCTGCCAAGCTGGCGCCGTCGCCGTCGTGGCGGCCGCTGCCGCGAGGCGCACATGATCGTCCGCCACCCTCCCCTGCTCGACACCATCCGCGACGCGGCGGTGCCGCTCGAGGGCGGCGATGGCGACTACGACCTGCTGCTGCGCATGGTGGGCGAACGCCCCTTCGTGTTGCTGGGCGAGGCCACCCACGGCACCCACGAGTTCTACGCGATGCGCGAGGAGATCACCCGCCGGCTGATCGGGGAACTCGGCTTCGATGCGGTAGCCGTGGAAGCCGACTGGCCCGACGCCTACCGTCTCAATCGCTACGTCTGCGGCGTCGGCGACGCCTCGATCGACGACGCGTTCGGCGACTTCCAACGCTTCCCGACCTGGATGTGGCGCAACCACGCGGTACGCGGATTCATCCAGTGGCTGCAAGCCCGCAATGCGCAGCTGCCGGCTGCCGCACGGGCGGGTTTCTACGGCCTGGACCTGTACAGCCTGTACCGCTCCGCCGACGCGGTGATCGACTACCTCGAAGCGGTCGACCCCGACCAGGCGGTGCGCGCCCGCCGGCTCTACGTGGAACTGGACCACGTGCGCGAACCGCAAACCTACGGCTTCGAGGCCGCCAGCGGCCTGCGCCCGCCCTGCCGCGATGCCGCCGCGGCCCTGCTCGTCGACCTGCTGCGCAAGGCGCCGGCCTACCTGGCCGAAGACGGTCCGGCGGCGCAGGACGAGCAGTTCTTTGCCGAGCGCAACGCCTATGTCGTGCTCAATGCCGAGCAGTATTACCGCGCCATGTTCGGCCGCCGCAGCAACACCTGGAACCTGCGCGATGCGCACATGGTGGAGACGCTGTTCGCCCTGCGCCGGCACCTGCGCGCGCAGGGGCGGCAGGGCCGCATCGTGGTGTGGGCGCACAACTCGCACCTGGGCGACGCCCGCGCCACGCAGATGGGCGAGCGCGGCGAATGGAACGTCGGCCAGCTGCTGCGCGAGCAGGCCGGCGCCGCGCAGGCCCTGCTGGTGGGTTTCACCACCTATACCGGCCACGTCACCGCCGCGCATGACTGGGACGCGCCGGCCGAACGGCGCTGGGTGCGCCCCGCGCACAAGGACAGCTGCGAGCACCTGTTCTACGCCAGCGGTCTGGACCGCTTCTTCCTGCCGCTGTCCGGCACGCTGGCCGACGAGCTGGCCGCGCCGCTGCTCGAACGGGCCATCGGCGTGGTGTACCGGCCCGAGACGGAGCTGGCCAGCCATTACTTCAGCGCCTCACTGAGCCGGCAATTCGACGCCCTGTTCCACCTCGACGAGACCAGCGCGGTCGAGCCGCTGGACATCACCGCACACCGGACCCGCCACGAGCCACCGGACACCTACCCCTCGGGCCTGTAGGCAACGGCGACCGCTTCCGCTTTGCCTCAGCGGGCGGCCGCCCGCGGGGCCAGTGCGGCCAGCCGGTCGAGTTCCGCCTCGACGAAGCCCGCCTGCAGCCGTGCCGGCCGGTTGAACGGGCCGCGCAGGCTCACGCCCATGTAGTCGCGCAGCAGGGCGAAGAACGTCTCGATCGGATCGAGGCGGTCACGCTCGCAGCAGTGGCGGTACCAGCGGGTGCCGGCGGCGACGTGGGCCACTTCCTCGCGCAGGATCACTTCCAGGATCGCCGCCGTGCGTTCGTCGCCGAGTCCGCGCAACCGCTCGATCATGCCGGGCGTGACATCCAGCCCGCGCGCTTCCAGCACGCGCGGCACCAGCGCCATCCGCGCGGTGTCGCTGCCGGCCGTCTTCGCAGCCATCTCCCACAGGCCGTCGTGGGCGTCGAAGTCGCCGTAGGCGTGGCCCAGTTCGGCCAGCCGGTCGGACAGCAGCGCGAAGTGGCGCGCCTCGTCATGGGCGCAGCTGGCCCAGTCGCGGTAGTACGCCGGCGGCATGCCGCGGAAGCGGTACACCGCATCCCACGCCAGGTTGATCGCGTTGAATTCGATGTGCGCCACCGCATGCACCAGCGCCGCGCGACCTTCCGCACTGCCCAGCCCGCGCTGCGGCAACTGGCGGGCATCGACCAGCCGCGGCTGCGCCGGGCGGCCGGGCGGCCCGATCGGCTGGGGCGGCGGCGCGGCCGGGTCGGCCTGCAGGTTGCCGGCCAGCAAAGCCTGCCACGCCTGGCGGGTGAGACGCAGCTTTTCGGCGGGATCGGTGGCGTCGAGACAGGCCCTGGCGGCAGCGTGCAAGTCATTCATGGCATTTCCTGCAGGAGCGCACTTGTGCGCTCCTGCATGGACGAAGCAGGGCTCAACCCGCCCGCCGCGCGGCCTTGGCGTCGTCCGAGCGCAGCATCTCGATCTGCGCCAGGTAGCTCTGGTCCAGTCCGGTGACGTACTCGCCGGAGAAGCACGAAGCGTCGAACTGCTTCAGCTCCTCGTTGCCGTCCTGCACTGCCCAGATCAGGTCCTTCAGGTCCTGGTAGACCAGCCAGTCGGCGCCGATCGCCTGCTCGACCTCCTTCTCGGTGCGCCCGGCGGCGACCAGCTCCGAGGCCGACGGCATGTCGATGCCGTACACGTTCGGATAGCGCACCGGCGGCGCGGCGGAGGCGAAGTAGACGTTCTTCGCGCCGGCGTCGCGGGCCATCTGGATGATCTGCTTCGAGGTGGTGCCGCGCACGATCGAGTCGTCCACCAGCAGCACGTTCTTCTTGCGGAACTCCAGGTCGATCGCGTTGAGCTTGCGGCGCACCGACTTCACCCGCTCGCCCTGCCCCGGCATGATGAAGGTGCGGCCGATGTAGCGGTTCTTGACGAAGCCCTCGCGAAACGGCACGCCGAGCGCGCCGGCCAGCGCGCTGGCGGCGGTGCGCGCGGTGTCGGGGATCGGGATCACCGCGTCGATGCCGTGGTCGGGCCGCTCGCGCAGGATCTTCGCGGCCAGCTTCTCGCCCATGCGCAGGCGTGCCTTGTACACCGAGACGTCCTCGATCATCGAATCGGGCCGGGCCAGGTAGACGTATTCGAAGATGCACGGCGTGTGCGGCGCGCCCTCGGCGCAGCGGCGGGTATACAGCTGGCCGGCGTCGGTGATGATCACCGCCTCGCCCGGCGCCACGTCGCGGATGCGCTTGAAACCCAGGATGTCCAGCGCCACCGACTCGGACGCCACCGCGTACTCGCGGCCCTCGCCGCTGATCCGCTCGCCCAGCACCAGCGGGCGGATGCCGTTGGGATCGCGGAACGCGATCAGGCCGTAGCCCAGCAGCAGCGCGAGACAGGCGTAGCCGCCGCGCGCGCGCGCATGCACGCCGGCCACCGCCTTGAAGATGTGGTCGGGGGTCAGCTCCATGCGGTCCTGGATCTGCAGCTCGTGCGCCAGCACGTTCAGCAGCACCTCGGAATCGGAGTCCGTGTTGATGTGGCGGCGGTCGTCCTGGAACATCTCGCGGCGCAGCGCGTCGGTGTTGACCAGGTTGCCGTTGTGCGCGAACGCGATGCCGTAGGGCGAATTGACGTAGAACGGCTGCGCCTCCGCCGAGCCTTCCGAGCCGGCAGTGGGGTAGCGGCAGTGGCCGATGCCGATGCGTCCGCGCAGCCCGCTCATCGAACTCTGCCCGAACACGTCGCGCACCAGTCCGTTGCCCTTGTGCAGGCGCAGCCGCGCGCCGTCCACGGTGGCGATGCCGGCCGCGTCCTGGCCGCGGTGCTGCAGCACCGTCAGGCCGTCATAGAGCGCCGATGCCACTTCGGTGGTACCGACGATGCCGATGATTCCGCACATGGTTTGTTGCCTGCTTCAGAGGATGATTCAGAAAGTCCCGGACGGCCCGGCCGTGCCGGCCGCCGCCGGTAACGCCGGATGCCGCGCGCTGGCGGCCGGCGCAGGCGCCTTGCCGGATATGGGGGCTGGCCGCGCGGCCGGCAAGCCGGACCACCGGCCGAGCGTCGCCGGCGGGTGGAGGTATTCGCGCACGCCCGGCGGCACCTGCTGGCCCAGCCAGGCCGCCATGTGCTGGAAGTGCGGCAACAGTACCGACTGCCGCCACCACGGATCGCGCGTGAATGCGGTGAAGCCGACCAGGAACACCAGCACGGTCACCAGCAGCACGCCGCGCGCGAAGCCGAACAGCATGCCCAGCAGCCGGTCGGTGCCGGACAACCCGGTGCTCTCGATCAGCCTGCCGATCACGAAACGCAACAGCGCGCCGAGTATCAGCACGGCGACGAAGCACAACCCGTAGGCCACGATGACCCGCGCCGACGGCAGCTCGATCACGTGCTCCAGCCGTGCCGCCGCGGCGGGACCGAGCATCCACGCCACCCAGAACGCGGCAATCCAGATCGCCAGCGCCAGCACTTCGGAGATCAGGCCGCGCCACAGCCCGACGAAGACTGACAGGGCCAGCACGCCAAGGATGATGTAGTCGGTCCCGTTCATCCGTTCATCCGCCCGGGTTGCGTGCCGGCGCCAGTACGCTCAGGGCACCGGCACGACGTTGCCGTCGATACCGAGCTTCGCCTTGATCTGGTCGTGCACGCGCTGCGCGTCGGCGCGCTGGGTCTGCGGGCCGGCCCGCACCCGCCACAAGCGCCGGCCACCGGATTGCACCGAATCGACGAAGCCGTCGAAGCCGTTCGCACGCAGCTTGTCGCGCAGCGCATTCGCATCGGCCTGCTCGCTCATCGCCGCCAGTTGCACGGCCCAGCCGCCCGCCTTGGCGGTGCTCGTGGCCGCAGGCGTCGAAGTCGCCGCCGCGCTGCTTTCGCGGCTGGCGTCCTGTTCGAGCCGGGCCGGCACGCCGGGGATCGACTGGGTGATCTTCAGGCGCGCAGCCTCGGCCGCGGCGCGCGTCTCGAACGGCCCGGCGGTGACCAGGGTGCGCGGCTGGCCGGCCTGGGTGATGGCGTGGCCGCTGACCGGATAACCCAGCGCCCGCACCCGACGTTCCAGGCTGGCGGCGCCGGCCGCACTGGCGTAGGCGCTGAGGTTCAGCGTGTAGTTGCCGCGCGCCGGCGCAGCCGTCGGGGCCGCGGCCCCCGGCTTGGGCGGTGGCGCGATCGCCACGGTCTGCGGCTTGGTCGCCGGCGCCGTGGCGGTGTTCGCACTGGTCGGCGTCGGGGTGGTCTGCTGCGGAATCACCGGCTGGCTGGGCGAGGTACCCGAGCCGATGGTCACCGTGGTCGGTTGCGGCGGCTTGCCGGCCTCGGGGTCGGTTTCCACGTCGCGCGGGCGGCTGGAGCCGATGTTCACCGTGGCCAGCCGGTCGCTGGAGGCCGGGGGCGCCGACGGCGACGGTGCGCTGGCGGCACTGGCGGCGCCCGCCGCCGTGGCGTCCGGCGCCAGGCTCATGGTGCGCGTCTGCAGGTCGCGGTCCGGCGCTGGCGGGATCGCCAGGCTGACCGCCTGGTCGCCGCCCGGGGCCGGCGGGGTACTGGAAAAGAACATCGGCACGAACAGAACCGCCAGCGCGATCAGGACGGCGGCTCCCAGCAGGCGTGTTTTCAAGTTTTCGCTCCAGGGCGGCAAACGCGGTGCGCAACGACGCAATTATACCTGCCCGCGCCGGGCGCCATGGGCCACCCTCAGCCGATGCGTTCAGCGAGCACCGCGCTGGCCACGAAGAACGAGCCGAACGCGAGGATGCGCTCGTGCGGCTGCGCGGCGGCGCGTGCCGCCGCCAGCGCGGTGGCCACGTCGGCATGCGCGTCGTAGCGTGCCTGCGGCAGCACCTGGTGCAGCACCGCGGCCAGCGCGGCCACCGGCATGCCGCGCGGGGTGGCCCGCTCCAGCCCGGCGAGGTGCCAATGGTCGATGCGCGGGCCGAGCGCGCCGATCACCCCGGCCACGTCCTTGTCCGCCAGCGCGCCATACACCGCATGCACCCGCGTGGGTGGCTGCGCGTCCAGCCACTCGGCCAGCGCGCGGGCGGCCTGCGGGTTGTGGCCCACATCCACGATCACCGGCGGCGCGCCGCCGATCGACTGCAACCGCGCCGGTACCCGCACCTCATGCAGGCCCGCGCTGACCGCCGCGAAGAAACTGCTGGGCGTGAACGCCTCCAGGCCAAGCGTATGCAACGCGGCGATCGCCGCGGCCGCATTGGCGTACTGCACCGGCGCGGCCAGCGCCGGGTCGGGCAGCTCCATCGCGCTGCCGTCGCGGTGGCGCCAGCGCCAGCCGTCCTGGTGACGCTCGATGCTGAAATCGATACCGGCCCGCTCGACCCGCGTACCCCGCTCGGCCAGCGCATCGAGCAGTCCGGCCGGCGGGTCCGGCTCGCCCACGATCGCCGGCCGTCCGGCGCGCGCGATGCCGGCCTTCTCGCGTCCGATGCTGTCGCGGTCCGGGCCCAGCCATTCCATGTGGTCCAGGTCCACCGTGGTGATTACCGCCACGTCGGCGTCGACGATGTTGACCGCATCCAGCCGCCCGCCCAGGCCGACCTCCAGCACCGCCACGTCCAGCGCGGCCCGGGCGAACAGGTCCAGCGCGGCCAGCGCGCCGAACTCGAAATAGGTCAACGGCACGCTGCCGCGCGCCGCCTCGATCCGCTCGAACGAGGCGATCAGTGCGGCGTCATCGGCATCCACGCCGTCGATGCGCACGCGCTCGTTGTATTCCAGCAGATGCGGCGAGGTGAACGCGCCCACGCGCAGGTCGGCGGCTCGCAGCATCGCCTCCAGCAGGGCCACGGTGGACCCCTTGCCGTTGGTGCCGCCTACCGTGATCACCCGTTTCGCCGGCGCCGGCGCCCCCATCCGGCGCCAGACCTCGCGTACCCGATCCAGTCCCAGCTCGATGCTGTGGACGTTGACATGTTCCTGGTACGCCAGCCATTCGGCGAGGGTGCGACTCATGCAGTGACTTCATGCAAACGGGGAGCACAAAGCTTAAAGCATCACCCGAACAAACGAACGAATGAACGTCGCTTGCGCCGCCCGTGGCGGGCACGGCGTCACAGATGCAGCCGGCGCAGCCGCAGCGCGTTGCTCACCACCGACACCGAGCTCAGGCTCATCGCCAGCGCGGCGATCATCGGCGACAGCGTGATGCCGAACCACGGGTACAGCACGCCGGCGGCCAGCGGCACGCCGACCGCGTTGTAGATGAAGGCGAAGAACAGGTTCTGGTGGATGTTGCGCACGGTAGCCTGCGACAGCTTGCGCGCGCGCACGATGGCGCCCAGCTCGCCCTTCACCAGGGTCACCTGCGCGCTTTCCATCGCCACGTCGGTACCGCTGCCCATCGCGATGCCGATGTCGGCCGCGGCCAGCGCCGGCGCGTCGTTGATGCCGTCGCCGGCCATCGCCACGCGGCGGCCTTCGGCACACAGGGCGTTCACCGCCGCCGCCTTGTCGGCCGGCGACACGTCCGCGTGCACCTCGTCGATGCCCAGCGTGCGCGCCACCGCCTGCGCGGTGGTGGCGTTGTCGCCGGTGAGCATCACGATGCGCAGGCCGGCCGCATGCAGCGCGGCGATCGCCGCGGGCGTGTCCGGCTTGATCCGGTCGGCTACCGCCAGCAAGGCGGCGAGCGCGCCGTCGACGCCCAGGAACATCACCGTGGCGCCCTGCCCGCGCAGCTGCTCGGCGCGCGCCGCGGCGTCCGCGCCGATCACCACGCCCGCTTCGGCCATCAGCTTCGCGTTGCCCAGCGCCGCGCGGCTGCCATCCACGTTGGCGCCGACGCCGCGGCCGGTGAGCGAACGGAAATCCGTCGCCGCCAGCGTCGGCACGCCTTCGCCGTCCGCCGCCACGACGATCGCCCGCGCCAGCGGGTGCTCGCTCGGTCGCTCCAGCGCCGCGGCCAGCGCCAGCAGCCGTTCGCGCGGCTGGCCGCCCAGGATCACCAGCTCGGCCAGTGCCGGCTTGCCTTCGGTCAGCGTGCCGGTCTTGTCCACCACCAGGGTGTCGATGCCGCGCAGTGTTTCGATCGCGCCGGCGTCCTTGAACAGCACGCCGTGCTGCGCGCCACGGCCGCTGGCCACCATGATCGAGATCGGCGTGGCCAGGCCCAGCGCGCACGGGCAGGCGATGATCAGCACCGATACCGCCGCGATCAGCGCATGCGCCAGGCGCGGCTCCGGCCCCACCATCGCCCACACGGCGAACGCCAGCACGGCCACCACCACCACCGCCGGCACGAACCACGCCGCAACCTGGTCGGCCACGCGCTGCAACGGCGCGCGGCTGCGCTGCGCCTGCGCCACCAGCGCCACGATCTGCGCCAGCATGGTCTCGCCGCCAACCTTCTGCGCGCGCATGGTCAGGCCGCCGTCCTGGTTCACCGTGGCGCCGGTCAGCGGATCACCCGGCGCCTTGACCACCGGCATCGGCTCGCCGGTGAGCATCGACTCGTCGACGTGGCTCTCGCCTTCCAGCACCACGCCGTCCACCGGCACCTTCTCGCCGGGGCGCACGCGCAGCACGTCGCCAACCTGCACCTCCTCCAGCGCCACGTCGGCCTCGCTGCCGTCAGCGGCGATCCGCCGCGCGGTCTTCGGCGCCAGCCCCAGCAGCGCCTTCAGCGCCGCGCCGGTGCGCCGGCGCGCGCGCAACTCCAGGAAATCGCCCAGCATGACCAGGGTGACGATTACCGCAGCCGACTCGAAGTACACCGCGACCCGCCCGCGCGCGTCGCGGAAACCCTCGGGGAAGATGTCCGGCAGCAGGAACGCCACCGCGCTGTACAGCCACGCCACGCCGGTGCCCAGCGCGATCAGCGTGTACATGTTCGGGCGCCAGGGTTTCAGCGAGCGCCAGCCGCGCACGAAGAACGGCGCGCCGCCCCACAGCACCACCACGCTGGCCAGCAGCGCTTCGCTCCAGGCCGCCACGGCGTCCCACGGTGCGGGCAGATGCCAGCCGAACAGGTGCGGCCCCATCGCCACCAGCAAGGTCGGCACGGTCAACACCACCAGCCACCAGAAGCGCCGCGTCATCGCCGCCAGCTCGCCGCCGTCGTCTTCGTCCAGCGCCGGCATCAGCGGTTCCAGCGCCATGCCGCAGATCGGGCAATGGCCGGGACCGACCTGCCGGATCTCGGGATGCATCGGGCAGGTATAGATGGTGCCGGCCGGCACCGGCGGCGCGGGCTGGCCTTCGCCGAGATAGGCCGCCGGATCGGCCACGAACTTCTCGCGGCAACGCGCGGAACAGAAGTGGTAGGTCTGGCCGCCATGGTCGGCGTGGTATTTCGCCGTTTGCGGATCCACCGTCATGCCGCAGACCGGGTCCTTCACCGCGTGCGCATGCGCATGCCCGTGATCGGCATGATCGTGGTGGGCGTGGTTCGCGTGGCCATCCGCCGCCTTGCCACCGCAACAGCCTCCTGCAGGCTTCTGCCCGGCAGTCATGTAAGCCGCCGGTGACGCGTCGAACTTCGCCTTGCAGCCGGCGCTGCAGAAATAAAACGTCTGCCCGTCGTGCGTGCTGACCTGCTTCGCCGTCGCCGGGTCCACCGTCATCCCGCACACCGGGTCGATCGCCGCGCCGGCCGACGGCTTGTCGCCGCCCGCGCAGCAGGAACCCTGCCCGCTCATGACTTCACCT
The DNA here is from genome assembly GCA_024711345.1 of Rhodanobacter sp. Classification (GTDB taxonomy): domain Bacteria; phylum Pseudomonadota; class Gammaproteobacteria; order Xanthomonadales; family Rhodanobacteraceae; genus Rhodanobacter. The sequence goes on from JANJTA010000035.1 coordinate 302,395, forward strand.
CATCGTCGCCCAGGGCGCGCAGGATCGGGCATTGCTCCGGCTTGCCATGCCCCGGGCACGACGCCACCAGCTGCGCCAGGCCGTCGCGCACGCGCTGCAGTTCGGCGATGCGCTGCTCGATCGCCGCCAGCCGCCGCTGCGCACGTTGCTTCACTGCTTTCACCCCGTGCTGGCGATCGGCCGACAAGGCCAGCAACTCGCGGATCTCCTCCAGCGTGAAGCCCAGCTCCTTGGCGCGGCGGATGAAGCGCAACTGCACCACCGCGCCCTCGCCGTAGCTGCGATAACCGGACGCCCGCCGCTGCGGCTCGGGCAGCAGGCCCTCGCGCTCGTAGAAACGGATCGTGTCGATCGCCACGCCGACGCGCTTGGCGACGGCACCGATGGTCAGGGGAGAGCTTTGCGTGTTCATGCGGCATAGTCTAGACCATGGATCAAGGTCCATGGTCAAGCCCTTTTGCGGGGCCGCTCGGGCAGCCGGGGCGCATCGGCCACCAGGCCGCCGGCCGACCCTGTCGGCTCAGGCGACCCGCTGCCTGCCGTAACCGGTGGGCGTGACGCCCATCATCCGGCGAAACATCGCGCAGAAGGCGCTGCAACTCGCATAGCCGGCATCACGCGCCACGCTCTTGATCGACGCCCCCGCATTCAGCCGGTTCAACGCACGGGCCAACCGGACGTGCTGGCGCCAGCGCACGAAATTCATCTTCAACTCGCTCTCGAACAGGCGCGCCAGGGTCCGGCTGCTCGCGCCGACCTGTTGCGCCAGCTGGTCCAGGGTATCGGCCCGGATCGGGTCGGCCAGCAGACGACTGCATACCTTCTTCAATCGCGGATCCGACGGCGCGGGAATGTGGATGGCGGTCTCATCGGCGCCATGCAACTCGTGCAGAAGCAGCGGCAACATCATGCGCATGCGTTGCGCATCCCGGGTTTCGTGCGCGCTCACGATCGCCAGGATGAGTTCGCGGAGCAGGTCCGTGATCGCAAGAATCCTGCAGCGGTCGCCGAGCGGCGCTCCGGCGTCCCGGTCCAGATACAGCGTGCGTATCGCGACATGGCCTTCCATGCGGATCTCATGCGGCACCGCCGCGGGGACCCACAGCGAACGCTGCGGCGGCACGATCCAGACGCCTTCGCGGGTGGTTACCTGCATCACGCCCGACGCGGCGTAGATGAGCTGTCCACGCTTGTGCCGATGCCGCGGAACCAGGCGCCCCCGCGGGTAATCCTTGGCCAGTGCGGTTACCGGCCACGCCCGGGCCGAGCCGGCACGCTGTCTGGAATGCGACATAGCATGGCCTCCTGTCGATATGCAGACACCACTACGCTGAATTCTGGGCGCGGGGCTGCTCCACCGCAACGCCGGATCCGGGCTTTGCCGGGACACCACGGCACCCTCATGAGACAGACGCACCTGAAGGTCAGGCGATGAACGACCACCCCATTTCGCGGCGCACGGTGCTCAAGGCAGGCGTAACCATCGTCGGAGCGCTTGCGCTGAACAAGCAGCCCTTCCTGGCGGAAGCCCGCGAGGCGCCTGAACAACCGACCCTCGTCGTGCTCTGGCTCAACGGCGGCCCGGCAGGCCTGTTCAACAGTGCGGACTCATTCCTTCGAAGCGGCGCTTTCGGGGTGACCGCCGACAACATCCGTCACCTCGGCCATGGCCTTTGTGTCGACGCGGGTTCGTTTGGCGCCCTGCCCAACGCAGCCTTGGCACATATGGCCTCCATCGATTTCCGGCACGGCCTCTACCCGCATGCGAATGCGCGCGCAGCGATGCTGGAAAACACATCAGGCAGCCGGCTGCTGCGCATGGCCGCGGCCATGCCGGAGGGCGCGGCCCGCTGCGTGGTCGTGAACAGCCTCGGCCTGCCGACAGGCATCGCTGAGACGCCCCCAAGGGAAGGTGGTGTCGCGCTGGAGCACTGCCTCAGCCTCGACGATGCGCACGGGCAGTTGTCGATCGCGCAATTCGATGCCATCCGCAGCGCCTATGGCGTGTCCGCCGCAAGCACCGCCATCGACAGCCAGCGGACGACCTTCGCCGGCATCGAGTCGTTGGTTCACGCCGGTGCCGGCGTGATCTTCGCGCAACCGGCCTACACGGGGCGCCCCGACCGGCAGTTCGACACGCATCATGACGACGCCGGAACACTGGCGCGCGACATCATGGCCCCCATCACACCGTCGCTGATCACTTTCCTCGGGCGCGTGATGACCCTGCCACGGCGCAATGTGGTGGTGCTGCTGACCGGTGAATTCAGCCGGACGCTGCCGGGCTCGGACCACGCGCCAGGCGGCACCGCGACAGTCATCGGCAAGTACGTCAGGGCCGGCACCGCCGGACGGCAAGGTCCCGGGGGTTCGCCATCCGAACACGCTTCACCGCCGGATGGCCTCTGGGCCTACATCGCCGCGGCCCTCCACGTGGACCGATCGGCTCCGTTTGGTCGCAACCCGCATCGCGAACTGATCGCCTGAAGGGCAAGCTTGTCGGTCAGGCGGCACACCCAGGCCGCTACGAAATCCCTGATCACGTCGTCCGCCGTCAATCCTGGCCGTCAGCCGCCAGTTCGCCCAACCGCTTCTTCATCGTGGCCAACTGGCACGCGGCATCGACACCGCAGGCATCGCGTGCATGCATCCACGCCTTCCGGGCCGACACCAGTTGCTTCGCCTGCCCGGGATCGTCCTTGACCCCGTCCCGCGCGAACTTGCAGGCCGCGGCGACGCTACGGTCGAAGGCGCCCAGCGGCAGCGAGCCGCAAAGCGCTTTTCCGCGAGCGAGTGGCTGCCGCCTCGGCCTCGGAATCGAGCGCGCTGGCGACCTCGTTCATCATCAGGGTCGGCGCATCCTTGAGCAGCGCGCGGCATAGCCAGGCTCGCGTTTCACGCGTATCGATTCGCTGATGGCATCGCGATCCCCGACCGCAGCAGCGGGCGCGGGCCAAGCACATTCCATCCACATCGCGCCCGCCACACTGCCGCGCATGACCGAACTCTTCTCGCTGTGGATGCGCGGTCCCTGGGCGCGCCTTGGCCTGACGTTGGCGGCAGGCCTGATCATCTCGCTGCTGGTGCGCGCCGTCGCTTACGCCGCGCTCGGCCGGCTGGCAAAAAGACAGCCGCTGTTCTCGGACATCCTGCATCGCGCCAGCGCACCGATGGAATGGCTGCTGCCCTTGCTGGTGGTCACCGTCGCCTTGCGCACGTGGCCCGCCAGCGCGTCGGCGCTGTTCGCGCTGCTGCAGCAGCTGCTGCTCATCGCACTGCTGGCGGTAGGTACCTGGCTGGTGGTCCGCTGCATCGGCGCGCTCGAGGACGCCGCCATCCGCAACCACCCGATGGACGTGGCCGACAACCTGCGCGCGCGCCGCGTGGTGACCCAGGTGCGCGTGCTCGGCCGCACCGCCGACGTCGTCGTGATCATCCTCGGCGCGTCCATCATCCTGCTGACCATTCCGGGCGCACGCCAGGTCGGCACCAGCCTGCTCGCCTCGGCCGGCGTCGCCGGCCTGGCCATAGGATTTGCCGCCAAACCCGTGCTGAGCAACCTGATCGCCGGCCTGCAGATTGCGCTGACCCAGCCGATCCGGCTCGACGACGTGGTGATCATCGAGGGTGAATGGGGGCGCATCGAGGAGATCACCGGCACCTACGTCGTCGTGCGCATCTGGGACGAACGGCGGCTGGTGGTGCCGCTGAACTGGTTCATCGAGAACCCGTTCCAGAACTGGACGCGGCAGAGCGCGCAACTGATCGGCACGGTTTTTCTCAAGCTCGACTACCGCACGCCGCTGGCGCCGCTGCGCGAGGAGCTGACGCGGCTGTGCCACGAGTCGGAACTGTGGGATCGCCGGGTCTGCATCCTGCAGGTGACCGACACCGACGAACACGCCATGCAGCTGCGCGCGCTGGTCAGCACGTCGGATTCGGGCCGGGGCTGGGACCTGCGCTGCCTGGTGCGCGAAGGCCTGATCGCCTTCATCCAGACCCACTATCCCGACGCACTGCCGCGCTGGCGCGGCGAACTCTCCCGTAACGGGCAGGCTCCGGACCATCACGCTCCTTCCGTACCTCCCGCGCAGCACAGTCCGTCACCGGAAGACGAAGGGCCATTGCGTGCGCATGGCGACGGCGCTCACGCCACGCAGACCGGATCGTGACCACGTGACGCTCTAGAGTTTCTTCAGCGACTTCCGCAAGCCTGCCAGCGCTGCCGAAATATCCTCCGCGTCGATCACGCCGTAGCCGAATGTCACGGCCGGTTCGACGTCGCGGGTCATGGCATAGTCGACGGTGGATTCCGCACCCGCGGCGGCGCGCAACACGGCCGGCATGAGCTTCGGTGCCAGCGCCGGGTCGTGGATGCGCGCGGCCAGATGCAGGCCGGCTTCGGACGGGATCGGCTGCAGCCATTCGCCGAGTTCGCGATGCAGGCCGTCCAGCAGGGCCGCGCGGCGCCCGGCGTAGATCGGCCGCATATGGCGTACATGCCGGGCGAGATGGCCGTCGCGGATGAAGGCGGCCAGCGCGGCCTGGGTGACGCCGTCGCAGTGCGAGTCGACGCAGTGCTTGACGTTGACCAGTCCGTCGCGCGCCCATGCCGGCGCCACCACGAAACCCTTGCGCAGCGAGGGGAACATGCTCTTGGAGAAGGTGCCCACGTAGAACACCAGGGCATCGCGATCCAGCGTCTGCAGCGCATCGAGCGGGCGGCCGCCGAAGCGGAACTCGCCGTCGTAGTCGTCCTCCACGATCACGGCATGATGCCGGCGGGCGAAGTCGAGCAAGGCACTGCGCCGGCGCAGCGACATCGCCACGCCGGTGGGTGACTGGTGCGACGGGGTGACGCTGATGATGCGCACGTCGTCGGGCAGGCGCTCGACGCACAGGCCCTCGTCGTCCACCGGCAGCGGCACCAGTAGAGCGCCGGCGGCAGCGAAGGCGGCGCGCGCCGGCGGATAACCCGGCTCTTCCACCGCCACCTTCGTCTGCCCCGGCGTGACCAGCAGGCGGGCGATCAGGTCGAACGCCTGCTGCGCGCCGGAGGTGACGATAACGTCGTCGGCGGCGCAGGCCACCGCGCGGGCGAAGGCGACGTGCTGCGCGATCGCCTCGCGCAGCGCGGGGATGCCTTGCGATGGCGCGTAGGCGAACGGTTCGCGCGAGCTTTGGCGCAGCGCCTGCGCCATCAGCCGGCGCCAGACGTCATGCGGAAAATGACGATGGTCGGGAATGCCGAGGCGGAAGTTGCGCGCGGGCAACGCGCGCGCGGGCGACGGCTGCAGGAACGGCGTGCGCCAGGCCGGCGCAAGACGTGACTCGTCGACGCCGACGACCGCCCTGGACGGTTTCGACGCCCGGCGCCGGGCGAATGCGGCGACCTGGGGCTTCGCGCCCTTGCGCGGAATCAGATAACCCTCGGCGATCAGCAGGTCGTAGACAGTGACCACCGTATTGCGCGCCACGCCCAATGCCTCGGCGACTTTCCGGGTCGCCGGCAACAGCGAGTGGGCCGGCAGGCGGCCGTCGAGAATGGCCGTGCGCAACTGCTGGTGCAGTGCACGGGCGAGCGTGCCGTGGCTGCGCGGCAGGCTCAGCGGAAACGGGAAAACTGGCTCCATCGAATATCTCGTGAATGGATCAATCAAGGATCCAGATTACTCCTAGAGTGCACCTCGAAGCGACGTTCGATTCCACGGAGGCCAAGCCATGACGATGACGATCTGCGGAACCTGCGGCACCCAGTACCCGGATACGCCCAGCCACTGCCCGGTATGCGAGGACGAGCGCCAGTACGTCGGCGCGAATGGCCAGACCTGGACGACCCACGAGGCGCTGAAAGCCGCACACACCCTGCGCCTGGACGACGAGGCCGGCGTGCTCGGCATCGGCCTGGCGCCGGCTTTCGCGATCAACCAGCGCGCGCTGTACCTGCCCACCGACGCGGGCAACATCCTGTGGGAAGCCTTGAGCCTGGTCACCGACGAGGCGGTCGCCGCGCTGCGGGCGCGCGCCGGCGTGGACCTGATCGCGATCTCGCACCCGCATTTCTATGCGTCGATGCTGGAGTGGAGCGAAGCGCTCGGCAACGTGCCGGTCCTGCTGCACGAGGCGGACCGCGACTGGGTGCGTCGGGCGTCGCCGAACGTGCAGTTCTGGCGCGGCGAGGCATACCGCCTGTCCGACGCGGTGACCCTCATCAACACTGGCGGCCATTTCCCCGGCAGCACGGTGCTGCACTGGAAGGACGGCCCGCGGCCCGGCGGCGCGCTGTTCTCCGGCGACGCGCCGCACGTAGCCAGCGACCGCCGCCACGTCTCGTTCATGCACAGCTACCCCAACTTCATGCCGATGCCGCCGGCCGACGTGCGTCGCATGCAGGCGCGCCTCGCGGGCTACGCGTTCGAGGACGTGTACGGCTACACCTGGGGCCGCAACATCATCGGTGGCGGCCGTGCCGCCGTCGACGCCTCGTTCGAACGCTACCTCGCCGCCTTGGCCGCCTGAACGCGCGTCCCGTCCGTCCACTGAAGGAGTCCGCCCGCATGACCACCACTCGCCTGCACGACTACCTGCCCGCCCGCTTCAACACCGCGGCCGAACGGCAATGGATCCCCTCCGCGACGCCGGGCAAGTCGTCCAGTCCGTTGCGTTTCTTCGCCGACGACCGCGGCTTCGTGGAGCTGCTGCGCATGGAGCCCGGCGTGGTGATGCCGCTGCATCGCCACACCGGCGAGATCCACGCATACAACCTCAGCGGCACGCGCAAGCTGTGCACCGGCGAACTGATCGGTCCGGGCGACTACGTCTACGAGCCGCCGGGCAGCACCGACTGGTGGAAGATCGTCGGCGACGAGCCGATGCTGGCGCTGGTGATCGTGATGGGCACGGTCGAGTTCCTCGGTCCCGGCGGCGTGGTGACCGGCCGTGCCTCGGCCGGCACCCAGCGGGCGGACTATGAGCGCTACTGCCGCGAGCACGGGCTGGCGATCCAGGACCTGGTGGACTGATTGCGGCGACGTCGGGCGGCTCAGGCCGAGGCGCGCCGGCGCCTGGTGGCCGCGGCTGGCCGCTTGCCCGGGGCGCACCTGGCCGCGGCGGTCGCGCACGTGCCAGCGGACTGGCTGCAGCAGTGATCGGTCAGGTAGCCGACCAGTTCGTCCATCGTCTCGATCACCGGCGCGTAGTAGATGAAGCGCCCACTCTGCCGGCTGCTCACCAGGCCCGCGTGCGACAGCTCCTTCAGGTGGAAGGACAGCGTGGCGTTGGCCAGACCCAGCTTCTCCGCGATTGCGCTGGGCGCCAGGCCTTCCGGCGCATGTTCGATCAGCAGCCGATAGACCGCCAGCCGCGACTCCTGGGCGAGCGCGGCAAGTATCGTGATGGCTTGCCTGTTCTGCATGGCGTTACTCCTGGGCGGCTTCATACCAGCGTTTGCTGCGGTTGACGATGCGCACCACCGACAGCATCACCGGCACCTCGATCAGCACGCCCACCACGGTCGCCAGCGCCGCGCCGGAATGCACGCCGAACAGGCCCACCGCGGTGGCCACGGCCAGCTCGAAGAAATTGCTCGCGCCGATCAGCGCCGAGGGACCGGCCACGCAGTGCGGCACGCGGAAACGGCGGTTGAGCCAGTACGCCAGGCCGGCGTTGAAATACACCTGGATCAGGATCGGCACCGCCAGCAACGCGATGATCGCCGGCTGCGCGACGATCTGCCGACCCTGGAAACCGAACAGCAGCACCAGGGTGGCCAGCAGCGCGCACAGCGACGCCGGCCCCAGCCGCTGCAGCAGCTGCTGCAAGCGCACTTCGCCGCCCTGCGCCAGCAGCCGGCGCCGCAGCAGCACGCTGAGCGCCACCGGCACCACGATGTACAGCAGCACCGACAGCAGCAAGGTGTTCCACGGCACCGTGATCGAGGAGATGCCCAGCAGCAGCGCCACGATCGGCGCAAACGCGACCACCATGATGGCGTCGTTCAGCGCGACCTGGCTCAGCGTGAAGGCCGGCTCGCCGCGGCACAGGTTGCTCCACACGAACACCATCGCCGTGCACGGCGCGGCGGCCAGCAGGATCAGGCCGGCGACGTAGGAGTCGAGCTGCGCGGCCGGCAGCTGGCCGGCGAACAGGTGGCGGATGAAGATCCAGCCCAGCAGCGCCATCGAGAACGGCTTCACCGCCCAGTTGACGAACAGCGTGACGCCGATGCCCTTCCACTGGCGGCGCACGCCGCCCAGCGCGCCGAAGTCGATCTTCAGCAGCATCGGGATGATCATCAGCCAGATCAGCACGGCCACCGGCAGATTCACCTGGGCCACCTGCATGCCGCCCAGCGCCGCGAAACCGCCGGGCAGCAGGTGGCCCAGCAGCGTGCCGGCGACGATGCACAACAGTACCCAGAGGCTGAGCCAGCGCTCGAAGAAGCCGATGCGGGCGCCGTCCGCGGGGAGCGGACGGGCGAGCCATTCCGCCGATGCCTGGTTCATGCGCCGGCCTCCTCGCCGGTGAGGCTGCCGATGCGATCGAGCGCCTGCTTCAGCTCGTCGCGCCCCATCGCTTCCACCGGCAGCTTCAGCAGCGCCGCGATCCGGTACAGGATCAGCGTGTGGGCACGCCGGAACGCCGCGACCGCGGCATCCGCCCCCTGGGCGGCGGCCGGATCCGGCAGGCCCCAGTGACTTTTCACGAAATTGCCGAACAGCACCGGGCAGGTCTCGTTCGCGGCGTTGTCGCAAACCGTGATGACGATATCCAGCGGCGGCGCGCCGGCTTCGGTGAAGCGGTCCCACGACTTGCTGGCAAGTCCCTCGGTGGCGATGCCCACGGCCTTGAGCTCCTCGATCGCGTAGGGGTTGACGCGCCCGGTGGGTCGACTGCCGGCGCTGAACGCCTCGAAGCGCCCCTTGCCCAGATGGTTGAGGGTGGCCTCGGACAGGATGCTGCGGGCCGAGTTGCCGGTGCAGATGAACAGGACGCGACACGGATGCATGGAGAGTGATCCCGGGTTGACTTCCACATTTCCATAATGATGGAATTATAAAACCAAAGCAACGGAAACCTGCCCGTGCCGATCCAGGATCTGCCCCACATCGCCGCCGACGTGCTGGATACCCCCAGCCTGGCCAAGCTGGCCTTGCCGGCGGACGCCCATCACCACCCGCCGCGCATCCTGATCCTGTACGGCTCGCTGCGCCCGCAGTCGTTCACTCGCAAGCTGGCGCTGGAAGCCGAGCGCATCCTGCGCCACTTCGGCGCCGAGACGCGGGTGTTCGACCCGCACGAACTGCCCATCCTGGACAGCGTGCCGGCCAGCCATCCCAAGGTGCAGGAATTGCGCGCGCTGTCGCTGTGGTCCGAGGGTCAGGTATGGGTCAGCCCCGAACGGCACGGCACGATCACCGGCGTGTTCAAGAACCAGATCGACTGGCTGCCGCTGGAAGACGGCAGCGTGCGGCCCACGCAGGGACGCACGCTTGCCGTGATGCAGGTCTGCGGCGGCTCGCAGTCGTTCAACGTGGTGAACGCGTTGCGCGTGCTGGGCCGCTGGATGCGCATGCTGACCATCCCGAACCAGTCTTCGGTGGCCAAGGCCTGGCAGGAATTCGACGACAACGGCCGGATGAAGCCGTCGCCGTTCTACGACCGCGTGGTGGACGTGATGGAAGAGCTGTTCAAGTTCACCCTGCTGGTGCGCGGGCGCCGCGGCTACCTGGTCGATCGCTACAGCGAGCGCAAGGGCGCCGCCGCGGCGCGTGCCATCACGGTGGCGGCCGGCGTGACCGAGGGCGTGCCGGCGACGGCCGCGGCAAGGGATCCCGCGAGCACCGCCGCCAAACCCGGCTGCTGCGCCGGCGCGGCGTGTTGAGGCGCGGCCGTCGCCGCACCCGCTTACGATCCGTCCGCCGCCACCGGCGCCTCGAACGCCTTGCTGTAGTAGCCGGACGGATCGAAGCAGCAGACCCGGCGCTTGCCTGAAGCCAGCATGCTGCAGGCATCGGCGATCCGCTTGGCGCGCGTGGTCGCCTGTCTGGCGGACGTGATCCAGTGGATCCAGTCCACGCGGGCCAGGGTCGTGGTGCTCTCCCAGGCCGCGCGAGCCGCGGGGGCGCCGTCCAGCGCCCGGCGCCAATCCGGCGGAAGCTGCGGCTCCGGTTCCCTGGCCACCGGTGCCAGTTCGAGTGCGACCACGTCGCCGACCGCGGCGCCGGCAGCTTCACGCAGCGCCTGGTCCACCTTGAGCCAATGACTCAACCGGCCATCCGGCTCGAGCGTGGCCCGGAACGGCTGGCCGCCCAGCGTGCCCTCCACCGTCGTCCTGCCCCGCCGCGGCAGCCTGGCGCTGACTTCCGCGGGCAGCACCACGAACGCCCATGACGCCTCGCGGGGCTCCGCCGGGCGCAGCAGCTTCGCTTCGAATCGGGAGGTGACGTTCTTCTTGACCATTGCGGATCATCCACGGCCAGCCGAAGGGTACAGGGTCAACCGGGCAGCTGGACCGGCGCGTCCTCCGCCGCGACGAAGCCGCCCGTCTGCCGCCGCCACAGCCGCGCGTACAAACCCTCGTGCGCGATCAACTGCGCGTGCGTGCCGGTCTCGACGATGCGCCCCTTGTCCAGCACCACCAGCCGGTCCATCCGCGCGATGGTCGACAGGCGATGGGCGATGGCGATCACCGTCTTGCCCTGCATCAGGATGTCCAGGCTGTCCTGGATCGCCGCCTCCGCCTCGGAGTCGAGCGCCGAAGTCGCTTCGTCCAGCACCAGGATCGGCGCATCCTTCAGCAGCACGCGGGCGATCGCGATGCGCTGGCGCTGGCCGCCGCTGAGCTTCACGCCGCGCTCGCCGACCAGCGCGTCGTAGCCGCGACGGCCCTCGCCGTCGCTGAGGTTCGGGATGAACTCGTCGGCGCGCGCCTTGCGCACGGCCTCGACCACCTGCGCCTCGCTGGCGTCGGGACGGCCGTAGAGGATGTTGTCGCGGATCGAGCGATGCAGCAGCGAGGTGTCCTGGGTCACCACGCCGATCTGCGAACGCAGGCTTTCCTGGGTGACGCGGGCGATGTCCTGGCCGTCGATCAGGATGCGCCCGGCCTCCAGGTCGTACAGCCGCAGCAGCACGTTGACCAGGGTGGACTTGCCGGCGCCGGATGGCCCGACCAGGCCGATCTTTTCGCCCGCGCGCACGGTGAGGTCGAGCCCGGCGATCACCCCGCCCTGCTTGCCGTAGTGGAAGTGGATGTGCTCGAAATGCACGCCGCCGTTGGTGACCTCCAGCGGCATCGCGCCCTCGCGGTCCTGCACCGCGCGCGGCCGCGAGATCGTGGTGATGCCGTCCTGCACCGTGCCGACGTTCTCGAAGATGCCGTTGACCACCCACATGATCCAGCCGGACATGTTGTTGATGCGGATCACCAGCCCGGTCGACAGCGCGATCGCGCCCACCGTCACCCGGCCCTCACTCCACAGCCACAGCGCCAGCGCCGAAGTGCCCACGATCAGGAAGCCGTTGAGCGTGGTGATGCTGGCGTCCAGCGCGGTGGTGACGCGAGTCATCCGGCGCAGCTTGTCGGTCTGCTCGGCCATCGCGTCGGCGACGTAGGCTTCCTCGCGCCGCGTATGCGCGAACAGCTTCAGCGTCAGCACGTTGCTGTAGCCGTCGACGATGCGCCCCATCAGCTTCGAGCGCGCTTCCGAGGCCAGCCACGAGCGCTGCTTGATGCGCGGGATGAAGAACGCCAGCAGCCCGACATAGGCGAACACCCAGGCGACCAGCGGCGCCGCCAGCCACGCGTCCGCCTGCGCGAACAGCACGACCGCGCTGCCGGTGTAGATGGTGACGTACCAGATCGCGTCGACGATCTGCACCGCCGATTCGCGCAGCGCGCCGCCGGTCTGCATGATGCGGTTGGCGATGCGCCCGGCGTAGTCGTTCTGGAAGAAGCCCAGGCTCTGGCGGATCACGTAGCGATGGTTCTGCCAGCGGATGCGGTTGGTCAGGCTGGGCACGATCGCCTGGTTCACCAGCAGGTCGTGCGTGCCGATCGCCAGCGGCCGCACGATCAGCGCCACGAAGCCCATCCACAGCAGCTCGTTGCCGTGCTGCCGGAAGAAACCTGCCGCCGGCACGCCCTTGGTCATGTCCACGATGCGGCCGATGAAGCCGAACAGCGACACCTCGACGATCGCCACCACGAAACCCACCGCGATCGCCGCGGCGAACACCGGCCACACCTGGCGCAGGTAGAACGCGTAGAAGCGCCACACCGACGTCGGCGGCATGCCGTCGGCCGGTTCCTTGAACGCGTCGATGAGGGATTCGAACCAGCGGAAGATCATGGGCATTCCATGCTTGCGGGAACGTCATTGTGCTTGAAGCGCCGGTGGCGCGGTGTGACGATGAAGCCTTTGTCCCACCCGCGGGATCAGCAGCATGACCACCGAAACGCTCGAAGGCGCCTGTACCTGCGGCGCCATCCGTTACCGGCTCAGCAGCGCACCGATGATCGTGCACTGCTGCCACTGCAGCTGGTGCCAGCGCGAGACCGGCAGCGCGTTCGTCATCAACGCGATGATCGAGACCGACCGGCTGCAGCTGCTGCAAGGCGAGCCGGTCATGGTGGACACGCCGTCGGCAAGCGGCAAGGGCCAGCAGATCGCGCGCTGCGCGCAATGCCACGTGGCGCTGTGGAGCCATTATCCCGGCGGCGGCAAGGCGGTGGCCTTCGTGCGCGTGGGTACGCTGGCCGAACCGTGGCGGCTGCCGCCGGACGTCCATATCTACACGTCGACCAAACAGCCGTGGGTGGTGCTGCCGCCGGATGTGCCGGCGGTGGCGGAGTTCTACGACATCGAGCAGGTGTGGCCGGCGGCCAGCCTGCAACGGCGCGCCGCGTTGCGGGCAGCGAGACCCCCGGCATGAGCCGCCTGCGCCTGCTTCGCCAAATCTGAACGCCAGCCGCGAAGATCGCCACTCGACCGCCCGACGCGATTGACCGTCTGCGGCGGCGCTCCGATCATGCGCGGATGCCCATCTTGTTCCGTTGCTTCCTGCTCCTGCTGCTGACGCTCGGCAGCACCGCGTTGCTGGCCCAGGACAGCGGCCAGCCGCCCGCCGCGCCGACGGCGACACCCGCCCAGACGCTGGACCAGCTCGGCAACCAGCTCGACACCGTCAAGGCCGCGCTGAAGGACAAGAAATCCGAAGCACCGCTGGCCGACCTGCGCAACACCGCGCTCGGCGTGCAGGACCAGGCGCGCCAGCTGGCCACCAACCTGGCGCCGCAGATGACCGCGCTGCAGGCGCAGCTTGCCGTGCTGGGCCCGGCGCCGGCCAAGGGCGCACCGGCCGAGGCGCCGGAAGTCGCCACGCAGCGCCGCAAGCTGGACAAGGCGCAGGCCGACCTCGACGCGCAGATCAAGCAGGCACAGTTGCTTGGTCAGGATGCGATGCAACTGGCCGCGCAGATCAGCGGCCTGCGCAACGACGAGTTCCAGGCGCGGCTGGCCTCGCGCACGGCCACGCCGTTCAGCCGCGCGTTCTGGGCCGATCCGGCACGCGCCTTTCCGGACGACATGCAGCGGCTCAAGCGGCTCGGCGCGCGCTTTGCCGAAGCCGTAACGCAGGCATGGCAGCCGCCGAACCGCCAGCCGCTGGTGTGGTGCCTGCTCGCCGCGGCGCTGCTGCTGGGCGGCGGCCGCCGGGTGCTGGAACGGCTGCTGTTGCGGCTGGCCACGCAGCACATGCCGGACGGCCATCTGCGACGCAGCGCGATGGCCGCCGCGGTGGCGCTGAGCGCGCTGCTCACCACCGGACTGGCGGCACAACTGGCCTACCTGGGACTGAACTGGAACGACATCCTCGACGACGACCTCGCCGCGCTGGCCGCCAGCGTGGTCAAGCTGGTGTACTTCGCCGCCTACGTGACCGGGCTGGGCCGCGCCTTGCTGTCGGTGCGGCGACCGTCGTGGCGGCTGCCGGCGCTGTCGGACCTGGCCGCGCAACGTCTGCACCGGCTGCCCTGGCTGCTGGCCGCGGCGGCGCTGCTGTTCGGCCTGCTCGATCGGGTCAGCCGCACGATCGGCACCAGCCTGCCGGCCACGGTGACCACGCGCGGACTGTTCGCGCTGGTCATCAGCGGCCTGATCGGGTTGGGCCTGCTGCGCCTGCGCCGCGCCCGCCAGGCCGCGGCCGCCGAGGGCGCCGAGCCCGAACATCGGCCGCTGTGGATCGGCCTGCTCAGCGCCGCCGCCACCCTGGGCGTGGCCCTCAGCTGGCTGGGCGTGGCCACCGGTTTCATCGCGCTGGCGTTCTTCGTTGCGGTGCAGATGCTGTGGGTCGGCGTGATCGTGGCCACGGTGTATCTGTTGATCCACCTGCTCACCGACCTGATCGACACCCTGCTGTCGCCGCGCGGGCGCAGCGGCCAGCGCCTGCAGGCCAGCTTCGAACTGGCGCCGCACACGCTGGAGCAGGCCGCCATCCTGCTTGCCGGCATCAGCCGCGTCGGGCTGGTGCTGCTGGCACTGGCCACCGTGCTGACCCCGTTCGGCGCCGGCCCGAAGGACCTGCTGGCCAGCGCCGAGCAGACTCTGGGCAGTTTCAAGTTGGGCGAACTGGCGATCAACCCGGGCACCATCTTCGGCGGCGTGCTGGTACTGGTCGCCGGCATGGCCGTGCTGCGCATGCTCAAGCGCTGGCTGGCCGAGCAACTGCTGCCGAAATCCACCATGGAAAAAGGCATGCAGGACTCCATCGTCACCCTGCTCGGCTACGTCGGCGGGCTGCTGGTGGTAGTGCTGACGCTGGCGGCGCTGCGCGTGGACCTGAAGAGCATCACCTGGATCGTCAGCGCGCTGTCGGTGGGCATCGGCTTCGGCCTGCAGGCGATCGTGCAGAACTTCATCTCCGGCCTGATCCTGCTGGTCGAGCGGCCGGTGAAGGTGGGCGACTGGGTCAGCCTGTCGAGCGACGTCGAGGGCGACATCCGTCGCATCAACGTGCGCGCCACCGAGATCCAGATGGGCGACCGCTCCACCGTGATCGTGCCGAATTCGCAGCTGATCACCCAGAACGTGCGCAACGTGACCCTGGCCAACGCGCAGGGCCGCGTGCAGATCAAGCTGCCGATGCCGCTGGACACCGACGCCAACCGGGTGCGCGAGCTGGTGCTGGGCATCCTGCGCGCGCACCGCGGCACGCTGGACGCGCCGGCGCCGTTCGTGCAGCTGGAAAACGTCAACGCCGGCGTGATGACGTTCAACTGCGTCGCCTACGTCGGCGGCCCGCGCGAGGTCGGCGGCGTGAAGAGCGAGCTGCTGTTCGAGATCCTCGAGCGCCTGCGCAGCGAGCGGCTGCCGATGACCAGCCCGCAGAGCATGCTGGTGCGCACGCTGCCGCCGCTGCCCGAAGGCGACGAGCGCACCGGCTGAGCCGCTGCACGGAACGGCGACAAGCGGCGCGCTAGCCTGCGTGGATCTTCCGCCCACGGAGTCCGCCATGCCGGCGTCCCGTCCCCACGGCAGCACCATCATCCCCTGCCTGCGCTACCGCGATGCCCGCGCCGCGATCGAGTGGCTGTGCCGGGCGTTCGGCTTCGAGCGGCGGGCGGTCTATGAGAGCGAGGACGGCGGCGTGGAGCACGCCCAGCTCACCTTCGGCAGCGGCATGGTCATGCTCGGCGAAGTGCGCGACAACGCGTTCGGCCGGCACATCGCCCAGCCCGACGAGATCGGCGGCCGCGAAACGCAGTGCGCCTGCGTGATCGTGGCGAACTGCAAGTCGCACTATCTGCAGGCGAAAGCCGCCGGTGCGGTGATCGTCGACGACTACGCCGAGAAGGACTACGGCGGCGCCGGCTACAGCTGCCACGATCCGGAGGGCCACCTGTGGTACTTCGACAGCTACGACCCCTGGCAGCCGCAGTGAATGCCGCCAGGGGTCGATTCCCTTCGCCGGCGACCACCAGGCCAACCGCTGGCGGATGAGCGGGTAGCGCCGGATGCGGGCGGAGCGCGGCGCCCCGCCACGCGCCTCAAGGCGCCGCGTTCGGCTTCAGCGTCGAGTGCGGCCGCGCGAGCGCGTACATCTGCCAGCTGATCTGCTTAAGCAGGCCCTGCCGGTCGTCGCCGATGCGGTAGAGGTCGAAGTGGGTGCGCTCCGGCAGGAAGCGGAAGTCCGACTTCGCACCCAGGGCGTCCAGCACCGCCTTCAGCCGGTGCGCGGCGCCGTCGAGGTAGAACGTGTCGGCGGTGCCCACGTAGAGGTGGATCTTGCCGTCGAGGTCGCCCTTCAGCGCGGGCCAGTGCTGCTGCAGGCGGTGGGCGATGTCGTAGTGCTCGCGCCAGTACGCCACCACCGCGGGATCGACCGCGCCGGTGTCGCGGTCGAACATCGGCAGCGGCCGGCCGTCCGCGCCGCGCGGCGAGAACACCCACTCGAACGAGGCCATCTGGCCGCCGTACGCACCGAGCACGCGCTCGAGCCTGGCGAACGCCTCGAAGCTGGCGATCACCTTGCCCTTGTCACGCACCAGCGGGTAGGCCGCACCGTCCGGCTTGCGGTACACGTTCGCGTTCGGCGCGTACAGGTCCACCCCGGTGAAGTCGTGGAAGTCGCTGGGATCGGGCGAAGTGGACCAGGTGCCGCCGAAGACCTTCGGATAGCGCGTCTGCAGCCACAGCGTGGCCCAGCCGCCGGAGGAATGCCCCTGCAGGAAGCGGCCGCTCGGCTTCGCGTCCATGCGCCAGGTCTTTTCCAGCTGCGGGATCAGCTCGGTGGTGAGCGCCGTGCCCCACGGGCCGTTGTTCACCGAGTCGGCGAACTCATGCGTGCCGGTGGGGCTGGATTCGTCCAGGAACACCCAGATCATCGGCGGCATCTGCCGCTCGGCCATCGCGCCGTAGACCATCGCGGCGCTGCCGGCGAGCGACGCCGTGCTGCCGCCGTAGCCGTGGGTGTAGTACACCACCGGCCAGGTCTGTTTCGCGTGCGGGTCGTAGCCCGGCGGCGGCAGCACCCAGCCGCGCATATGGATCGGGCGCCCCCAGAACGCGCTCAGCACCGGACTGACGAAGTCCAGCGGCTGCGCCACATGGCGCGCCTCGTCGAGATGCTTGCGGGTGGTGTCGCTGAAATAGCGCGCCGGCAGGTCCCATGGTTCATGCGCGGGCAGCACGCGGTCCAGGCTCAACGCGGGTATCGCCTTGGCCGGCAGTTGCACCTTGACCACCGGGCTGACCAGGTCGCCGGCGCCGCGGCCGCCGTAGTTGTAGTCGTGGTTGACGTCGAGCACGGCCTGCACGAAATAGTCGCCGGGCGGCAGCTGCGACCAGCCGGCCGGGAACGCCTCCGCGTCCGCGTCGATCTCCACGCCCTGCCCCGGCACCAGCCGGCTCACCTCGCGCGCGGCCACCGAGGCCTGCACGGCGCCGAACGGGTTGGCATCCACCTCCTCCACCTTGCCATCCTTCGCCGCGGCGGTGGCCGCCTTGGCGTCGATGGCGAACAGCAGCAGGCGGCCGGCGACCGGTGCGTGCTGTGCGCTGCCCAGCTCGACCCGGAACGGGCTGTGCGCCAGTGGCGCGACGTCGCGCGCCAGCGCCGCGCCGGCGCACAGGCCGCACGCCAGCAGGACGGCGCCTATCCGATGCATTCCACGCATGATCCTTCCCCTTGGCTGATGGTGGTGATGGCGCGCCACGGCCGCTGACGGCCGCGGCGTACAGCAGGTATCAGTCGGCTTCCGACGGCGGCGCGACCGGCGCCAGGCGCAGGTCCTGGAAGTCGAAGCTGAAGTCGGTCAACGGCGAGATCGGCTGCATGCGCACCTCGGTGATGCGCCCGTCCATGTCGAGGCTGAAGCTGATGAAGGCGTCGGCGTTGAGCGTGCGGTCGTCCCAGCGCACGGTGAAGGTGTCGTGCTGCCACGGCGTCATCGTGCCGACCAGTTGCGCGGTCTTCGAGAAACGCAGGCGCAGCTTGCCGTGCTCCTGGCTGACGACGACGTCGCCGTACCACGGGTCGCGGTAGCTGCCGACGTACTTCGCCAGCGGCAGCGACGGCTTGCTGCGCTTGTCGCGTGCCGCCTCGTGCTTGGCGAAGCTGTCGTCGGCCTTGGCTTCGGACTTCTTCACCGCCTTGTCGTACGCGGCGACCCAGTCGGTCTTGTGCTCCGGGTTGAGATAGGCGTCGAGCACGCGCCAGGTCACCGCGTTGAACGCGGCGCCGGATTCGGCGTTGGTCAGCACCACCACGCCGAGCTTCAGCTCCGGCACCATGGTCACCCGCGAGACCATGCCCGGCCAGCCGCCGGTGTGCCACACCAGCTTCTTGCCGCGGTAGTCGGTCAGGAACCAGCTTTCGCCGTAGCCGGAGAAGTTCGGCACCAGCGGCGCCAGTTCCGGGACCGGCGGCTTGGCGATGCGGATCGGCGTGAGCATGCTCCACATTTCCTGGTGGCTCTTCTCGGAGAACAGCCGCGCCGGCTTGCCGTCGGCATCCTTGGTGGGCAGCTCGCCGCCGGCCAGCTGCACGTTCATCCACTTCGCCAGGTCGTGCACGCTGGAGTAGATGCCGCCGGCGCCGGGGTCGTTGAGCCAGGCCATCGGCGGCACCGGCTTGAGGTCCTTGAAGTCGGCCTTGGCGTGGCCGGTGGCCACGTCCATGCCGGGCTTCAGATAGGTCATGTCGACCAGCGATTCGTCCATGCCGACCGGCTTGAACAGGTGCTCGCGCACGTAGTCGGCGTAGCTCTGGCCGGAGGCCTGTTCGATCACCAGCGTGGCCACCGCGAACAGGATGTTGTCGTAGGCATAGCCGGCGCGGAAGCCGTTCCTGATCGGCACATGGGCCAGGCGTTCGACCACTTCCTTCGTGCTGTACGAGGTCGGCGGCCAGTACAGCAGGTCGCCCGCGCCGAGGCTGAGGCCGCTGCGGTGCGCCAGCAGGTCGCGGATGCGCATCTCGTGGGTGACGTACGGGTCGGACATGCGGAACCACGGCAGGTGGTCGATCACGCGGTCGTCCATCTTCAGCTTGCCGGCGCCGGCCAGCTGCTGCAGCGCAGCGGCGGTGAATGCCTTGGTGTTGGAGGCGATCGCGAACAGCGTGTTCGCATCCACCTTGTCCGGCTTGCCCATCTCGCGCAGGCCGAAGCCCTGCTCCAGCACCACCTGGCCGTCCTTGACGATCGCCACCGCGATACCCGGCACGTCGAAGGTCTTGCGCGCGCTGTCCACGTAGGCGGAAAAGTCCTGCAGCTGCGCCGGCAGCAGCGGCCGCGCCGTGTCGCCGGTGGAAACCGGCGGCGGCGACTGCACGGCCGGGGCCTGCGCCACGGCGGCGGTGGCGGAAACGAGCAGCGCGCAGCACAGCGCCAGGCGCAGGGAGAGGGGTCGCTGGGACATTCGGAGGCTCCGCGGGTGACAGTCGCGCCACTATCGCGGCAAACCGGAGGCAAGGCCAGCGCTGGAAGTCACGGCCATCCGCTCGACGCGGCGCGCGGCAACGCCGATCATGACGTCCTCCTGCCGGCCACGGCGCACCGAGGAACACGATGGATCCGATGGTGGAATGGATCGCCGCCCATGCCCTGCGGCTGTGGGCGCTGCTGTTGTTGCTGGCGCTGCTGGCCGGCGACCTCGCCTGGCGGCACAACGCGCGCTGGCGGCGCCATGCGCTCGAGCGCGGCGACGCGCCGACCGCGCTGCGCTGGCAGGCCGGGCTGATCCTGCTGCTGGCGTTGGCCCTGCTGTTCCTCGCCATCGCTGCCGCCGTCGCCGGCCAGCAAACCGGCGAGCTGGTGCGCTTCGACGCCGGCCTGGCCGAAAGTCTGCGCGCGCAGCTGCCGCCGTCGGTGCTGCGTGGCATCGCGGCGGTCACCCAGCTGGGCGACCTGCGGTGGGTGGCGCCGGCGGCCGCCGTGGTCGCACTGCTCCTGCTGCTGCGCCGGCATGGGCAACTCGCGGGCATGTGGAGCTTGGCCCTGCTCGGCATCATGCCGATCAACGGCAGCCTCAAGGCGCTGTTCCAGCGCGTGCGGCCGCTGCATGACCATGGCTTCGTGGTCGAACCCGGCTGGAGCTTCCCCAGCGGCCACGCGTTCGGCTCGATCGTGTTCTACGGCATGCTCGCCTACGTGCTGCTGCGCCTGCTGCCGCCGCGCTTCCACCGCGCGGTGATCGCCGCGGCGGTGTTGCTGGTCGGCGTGGTCGGCTTCAGCCGCATCCTGCTGCAGGTGCATTATTTCAGCGACGTGATGGCCGGCTACGCCGCGGGCGCGGCGTGGCTGGTGCTGTGCATCGGCGCCGCCGAACACCTGGGCAAGCCCGCCGCGGGAGTACAGCCATGAACGACCTGTTCGCTTCCACCAGTCACGACGGCCCGCGCATCCGCATCGGCATCGGCGGCTGGAACTACGCGCCGTGGCGCGACAACTTCTACCCGGCCAAGCTGGTGCAGCGGCGCGAGCTGGAATACGCCAGCCGCCAGTTGCGCGCAATCGAGATCAACGGCACGTTCTACGGCGCGCAGAAGCCGGCGACCTACGCGAAGTGGGCGGCGGAAACCCCGGCCGGCTTCATCTTTTCATTGAAGGCGCCGCGCTACATCACCGAAGGCAAGCGGCTGGCCGATACCGGCAAGGGCATCAGCGGTTTCGTGCACGGCGGCCTGGCCGAGATGGGCGATCGGCTGGGGCCGATCCTGTGGCAGCTGCCCCCGTCGCGGCCGTTCGATGCCGACGACCTCGCCGCCTTCCTCGACAAGCTGCCGCGCGAACTGGACGGCCAGCCGCTGCGCCACGTGCTCGAGGTACGCCACCCCAGCTTCCTCGACGCACGCTACGTGGAACTGGCCCGCGCCCAGCGCGTGCCCACCGTGTTCACCGACTCGCCCGACTACCCCTCGCTGGCCGACCTCACCGGCGACTTCGCCTACGCGCGGCTGATGCGCAGCGAAGACATCCACCCTGCCGGCTACCCGCCCGCCGCGCTGGATCGCTGGGCCGGCCATGCACGAGCCTGGGCCGCGGGCAAGGACATCGCCGAGTTGCCGCACGCCGCCGCGCTGCAACCGCCAGGGCCGCCGCGCGACGTGTTCGTGTTCTTCATCAGCGCCGCCAAGCACCGCAACCCCGCCGCGGCGATGGCGCTGCAGTCGCGCGTGGACTCGATGCCGTAGGGCGGGCACTGCCCGCCGCTCCACGTCACGGCGCGAAGCAAAAGCCGGCGGGCAGTGCCCGCCCTACGCGAGCGATACGTCAGCCGGAGCGGTAGTTGTCCACCTCGCGATAGCGCCGCGCATACAACCCGAACGCCAGCGCGGCGAGCAGCGCGAACGCCGCGAAGAAGAACATCTGGAACGCGGTGACGCTGAGGCCCGAGCGGGCGATCGAGCCGGTCACCGCATCGTTGCGCACCGCCGCGTTGGCCAGCAGCACCCACAGGTTGCCGATGGTCGTGGTGAGGTTCCAGAAGCTCATCACCACGCCTTTCATCGACGCCGGTGCCTGGCTGTAGGCGAACTCCAGCCCGGTCGCCGAGACCAACACCTCGCCGAAGGTCAGCAGCGCGTACGGCAGCACCTGCCACACGATCGACAGCGGATCGCCGCCGTCGATCACCACCTGCAGTCCGCCGACCACGATCCACGCCAGGCCGCTGAACGCGATGCCGGCGGTCATCCGGCGCAGCGCGGTGGGCTCGTAGCCGAGGCGGCGCAGCAGCGGATACAGCACCAGATTGTTGAACGGGATCAGCAGCATCACCAGCATCGGGTTCAGCGCCTGCATCTGCGCGGCATGGAACCACGACGGCATGGTCATCTCGTGGCCCTGCACCACCCAGGTCGAGGCCTTCTGATCGAACAGCGAGAAGAATGGCGTGGTCAGCGCAAAGATCACCAGCACGCGCAGCACGTTGCGCGCGCCGTCCACCGCCGCGTCCGGATGCTGGCCGCGGGCGCGCTCCATCTGCAGCCAGGCGCCACCGCCGACGCCGCCGATCAGCGCCACCAGCGCCAGGCAGGCCACGATCACGAAACCCAGCGTGCCGACGAAGGCGAAGCCGCCCAGCGCCACCAGCACGCCGGCGGCCGCGATCCACAAGCCGGGCCGCGCCTGCCCGGGCCGATGGGTCAGCAGCGCGGTGCGCAGCACCCGCGAGAACGCATGGGGATCCGGCGGCGTCGGCGGCAGCAGCACGTACTGCTTGCGGCCCAGCCAGAACACCACGGTGGCGATGAACATCAGGCCGCCGGGAATGCCGAACGCCACCGCCGCGCCGAAGTGGTGCAGGAACAGCGGCATCAGCAGCGAGGCGAAGAACGAGCCGAAGTTGATGATCCAGTAGAACGCGTCGAACACCACCTTCGCCAGGTGCTTGTTCGACTGGTCGAACTGGTCGCCCATGAACGAGGCCACCAGCGGCTTGATGCCGCCCGCGCCCAGCGCGATCAACCCCAGGCCGGTGAAGAAGCCGAGCCGGTTGTGCTCGAAGATCGCCAGGCAGGCGTGGCCGGCGCAGTACACCAGGCTCATCCACAACACGGTGTGGTACTTGCCGAAGAAGCGGTCGGCCAGCCAGCCGCCCAGCAACGGGAAGAAGTACACGCCGATCACGAAGGTGTGGAACACGTCCTTCGCCGCCAGCGTGCGCTGCCCCTCGGGCAGGTACAGCAGCAGCGTGGTGATCAGGAACGGGGTGAGGATGTTGCGCATCCCGTAGAAGGAGAAGCGCTCGCAGCCTTCGTTACCGATGATGTAGGCGATCTGCCGCGGCAGGCGGCCCTCGGCGTGTGGGGAGGCGTTGCTCATCGCGATTCCGGGAACGGGGCGGCGCAGGCGGCGCGGCCACGGCCCGAGTGTGCGCAATTTCCTGCGGGCGCGGAACCCCACCCCGCGCAAGCGCCCTGCTAAGCTCGCGCCGCCGTCCTCCGCCCCGCTGCCTGCATGCGTTCATTCAAGCCCCTGATCGTGCTGGTCGTCGTCCTCGCGGCGATCCTGTGGAAGCACTACACCGGCGTCCCGGCGCCCGTCGCCGTACCGGCGACGACGGTGGCTGCCGCCCCGGCCCTGCCCGCAGCGCCCGCCGCGGACGCGCTGCCACGCGAGGCGCGCGACACGCTGGCGCTGATCGCCCGCGGCGGCCCCTTCCCGCATGCGCAGGACGGCGCCGTGTTCGGCAACTACGAAGGCCTGTTGCCGAAGCGGGCGCGCGGCTATTACCACGAGTACACGGTGGAAACGCCCGGCGCGCGCAACCGCGGCGCGCGGCGCATCGTCACCGGCGGCACGCCGCCGGTGGTCTGGTACTACAGCGACGACCACTACCGCAGCTTCCGTCGCCTCGAGATGGCGCAATGAGCTCGCGCGGTTCCGACCTGGACCTGACCCGGCCCAGCCAGAACGGGGTGTACTTCGTCGGCGCCGACGATCTGGACCGTCTGGCGCGCGCCGCCGCGCGCGAGGAACTGCACGTATGCCGCAGCGACCTCGCCGGCTGCCGCGACAAGCACGAACTGCTGCGCCGCCTCGCCGTGTCGCTGCAGCTGCCGGCCACGTTCGGCCACAACTGGGACGCGCTGGCCGACTGCCTGCGCGACCTCGGCTGGCTGCCGGCGTGGGGGCACGTGCTGCTGTTCGAGCACACCGACGAGTTGCGCCAGTACGCCCCGGCAGACTACGACATCCTGCTCGGCATCCTCGACGATGCCGCCACCTTCGGCGCAGAACACGACCGTCCCTGGTTCGCGCTCCTCGCGCTGCCCGACGGCGCGTTCGCCACGCCCTTCCCGTAGCAGCACGCCCCACCACTCCGGAACGCCATGCAAACCATCGACTTTGAACTGGACGGCGACTACGTCGAGCTGAACCTGCTGCTGAAGCTGGTCGGCCTGTGCGACAGCGGCGGCGCCGGCAAGCATCTGGTGGCCAGTGGCGCGGTGCGCGTCGACGGCCACGTCGAGCTGCGCAAGACCTGCAAGATCCGCGCAGGCCAGGTCGTCCGCACCGGCGACGCTGAAATCCACGTGCTGGCCGATCCCAACCCCCGCGACCAACGCTCCCGGTAGGAGCCCGCTCGCGGGCGATGCCCTGCCTTCGCGAATCCCGACCGCAAGAGCATCGCCCGCCAGCGGGCTCCTGCCCGGCGGCGGTCAGTCCGGCAATTGGTCCAGGCGCCGGTCCAGCGCCTCGCCGGGCGGCAGGCGCAGCAGGAACTCTTCTTCCAGCACGCGACGGATCGCGGCCACGCCGCCCAGCCGGTGCCGCTCGGGCTCCGGGCCCAGCCGGCGCACGGTGTATTCATGATTGAGCAGGCTCATGCGCCGGTCGGCGGTGGTGCGCGCCACGATCAGGTTGTGCGGGAAGCGCGACGCCGCATGCGTGGATACGTAGTGGTTGGCCACCACGTAGTCGACCATCTGGCTGGGCCGCAGGTCGAAGCGGTACAGCGACAACCACTGCCCGTGCACCAGCGACTGCATGCGCCATTCGCCGTCGCGCTCGACCAGCCGGAACGGCTCGTGGCCGGTCGGCTGTGCCACGTCGGCCTGCAGCCGCAGCGCGCCGGTCAGCACCTGGTTGCCGAAGCCGACGTCGGCCAGCCAGCTTTCGCCGCCCAGCTCGACACGCAGCAGCATGTGGGTCTGCGCGGTGACGGCATCCTCCGGGTGCCGCCACAGCACGCGCGCGATCAGCCCGGACACCTCGAAGCCGATCGTGCGCAACACCGCGGCGAACAGCAGGTTCTGCTCGAAGCAGTAGCCGCCGCGGCCGTCGTGCACCAGCTTGCGTTCCAGCGCCGGCGTGTCCAGCTCGACCGGCAGGCCGAGCAGCGGGTTGAGGTTCTCGAACGGAACCGCGGCCACGTGCGCCACCGCCAGACCACGCAAGGTGGCCTCGTCGGCAGCAACACCACCATGCCAGCCGACACGCTGCAGATAGGCGTCCAGATCGATGGAACCGTGCATCCCGTACCCCATGAAGACCGAGCGCCGGTGATGGTACCCGGCCGACCGACGCGGCAAGGGTAACCGATGGCCCATGCCCGACGAAGAACAGGTACCGGCCACCCGATGGCCATGCCGGCGAGGCGCAACATGATCCGTCGCAGCCCACTCCACGTCATCCCGCTGGCCGCCCTGCTGATGCTGGGCGTGAGCGCGTGCCAGCCGGTGTCCGCCGAAAGCGGCGCGCTCCCGGCGCCGACGGTCGATGCCCCGAAAACCACCGTCCACGGCGAGCAGGTCGCGGTGCTGGCCGGCGGCTGCTTCTGGGGCATCGAGGCGGTGTTCGAGCACGTCAAGGGCGTGCACCGGGTGATCGCCGGCTACTCCGGCGGCAACGCCGACACCGCGCACTACGACGAGGTCAGCGAAGGCGATACCGGGCATGCCGAATCGGTGCAGGTGCATTACGACCCGGCCGAGGTCAGCTACGGCACCTTGCTGCAGGTGTTCTTCTCGGTCGCGCTCGATCCGACGCAACTCAACCGGCAAGGCCCGGACAGCGGCACGCAGTACCGCTCGGTGATCTTCTACGCCAACCCCGAGCAGCAGCGGATCGCCAGCAGCTACATCGCGCAACTGACCGCGGCCAAATCCTTCCCGGCGCCGATCGTGACCCAGGTGGTGCCGCTGCAGGCGTTCTATCCCGCCGAGGCGTACCACCAGCATTACTTCAGCGAACATCCCGGCAACCCGTACATCGTCATCAACGACGCGCCGAAGGTGGCGCAGCTGAAGCAGCTGTTCCCTGCGCTGTACCAGCCGGACCGGCAGGTCGTGGAAGTTCAGCCAAACTGACTGGCGCGAGGCGGCACGCCTCCCGTCTTGCGTGAAGCGGCGCGGCCCCCATCTCGGGAGTTCCGCGCAAACGGCGCCGACGACCTGACGACTTCCCCACGTGCCGCCCCACCATGCCCCCGAACCGGCCGAATCGACCGAGCTCACGCGCAGTTTCCTGGGCGTGTTCCGCTACAGCGGGCGCGCGCTGGAGCTGGTGTGGAGCACCAGTCGGCCGCTGACCATCGCGCTGGCGCTGCTGACCCTGCTCGCCGGCCTGCTGCCGGCCGGCGTGGCGTATGTCGGTGCGCATATCGTCGACGCGGTGGTCAACGCCAGCCGGTCATGGACCGCCGGTGGCCACGCCTCGCTGCGGCCGGTGTTCGAATGGGTGGCGCTGGAAGGCCTGTTGGTGGCGGCGCTGGCCGGCGCGCAGCGCGGGCTCTCGATGTGCCAGTCGCTGCTGCGCGCGCAACTGGGGCAGCGCGTCAACGTGATGATCCTGGAGAAGGCGCTGACCCTGCAGCTGGCGCACTTCGAGGATTCGGAGTTCTACGACAAGCTCACCCGCGCCCGGCGCGAGGCGTCGAGCCGGCCGCTGTCGCTGGTGACGCGCACGTTCGGGCTGGGCCAGAACGCGATCTCGTTGCTCAGCTACGGCAGCCTGCTGTTCCAGTTCTCGCCGTGGGCAGTGCTGGTGCTGCTGCTGGCCGGGCTGCCGTCGTTCTTTGCCGAGACGAAGTTCTCCGGCGATGCGTTCCGCCTGTTCCGCTGGCGCTCGCCCGAAACGCGCATGCAGCTGTACCTGGAAACCGTGCTGGCGCGCGAGGACCACGCCAAGGAAGTGAAGCTGTTCGGCCTCGGCCCGCTGCTGCTGGGCCGCTACCGCGACATCTTCGACAAGCTCTACCGCGACGACCGCGACCTCACCGTGCGCCGCGAGAGCTGGGGTTTCGGGCTGGGCCTGCTCGGCACGCTCACGCTGTACGGCGCGTACGCGTGGATCGCCGCCAGCACCGTGATGGCGCGCATCACGCTGGGCCAGATGACGATGTACCTGATGCTGTTCCGCCAGGGCCAGGCGGCGGTCTCGGCGATGCTGTCGGCGATCGGCGGCATGTACGAGGACAACCTGTACCTGTCCACCCTCTACGAATACCTGGAAACCCCGGTGCCGCCTTCGCCGGGTATCGCGCAACGCGGCGCAAAGCCCGGCGACGGCATTCGCTTCGAGCATGTCGGTTTTACCTACCCCGGCGCCGGCGAGCCCACGCTGCACGACATCAACCTGCACATCCGCCCCGGCGAATCGCTGGCCCTGGTCGGCCAGAACGGCTCGGGCAAGACCACCCTGATCAAGCTGCTGACCCGGCTGTACGCGCCCGACAGCGGCCGCATCCTGCTCGACGGCACCGACCTGCGCGACTGGGACGAGGGCGTGCTGCTGCAACGCATCGGCGTGATCTTCCAGGACTTCGCGCGCTACCAGATGCGCGTGGGCGAGAACGTCGGTGCCGGCGACGTCAGCCATTTCGAGGACGCGGCGCGCTGGCGCGAGGCCAGCGACAAGGGCATGGCCAGCGAGTTCATCGACAGCCTGCCGGCCGGCTTCGAGACCCAGCTCGGCAAGTGGTTCCACGACGGTCGCGAGCTGTCCGGCGGGCAATGGCAGAAGATCGCACTGGCGCGTGCCTTCATGCGCTCGCGCGCGGATATCCTGGTGCTGGACGAACCCACCGCCGCGATGGACGCTCAAGCCGAGGCCACCATCTTCGAGCACTTCCGCGAACTCTCCGGCGGCCGCATTGCCATCCTGATCTCGCACCGCTTCTCCACCGTGCGCATGGCCGACCAGATCATCGTGATCCAGGACGGCCGCATCGTGGAACACGGCAGCCACGGGCAGCTGATGGCCGAGAACGGGCATTACGCCCATCTGTTCTCATTGCAGGCGCAAGGGTATCGATGAGGACGCGACGACATCAGTTGCTGGCCGGAAGACTCCACTTTGAAGGGCGGCACGCTCGATGTTGAAGCCGGCCCCAGGGAGGGTCTGAGCAAGCCGTCATCGGGGAACCGGGGCTCTTCCGGGAGGGCAGCCCACGGCATTGTTCAACGGCGACCCGCGGCATTGACCGGCACCATGACCATCGGCGAAGGCTTTTTCAGCGAAGCATCGCCATCGCCCGCCGCCATCGATACCATGCGGCCACCGTTGACATAGTCGATCTCCCTCGTGTCGTCGCTGAATACCTTGCGCGACTGTTCGATCCGATCAGGAGCAGCCTGGCCAGTCAGATCAAGCCGCAGCATATGCGCAATCTCGGCGCCGCTAGCCCGCATCGCGGTCTTCAGCGCATCACCCTGGTTGGCTGCCCACGCTTCTGCCAGGTACTGGGCGCGGGTATCGGCATCCCAGACTGGCAGGGTAGCCTGAGCCAACCGCTGGCGATGCTCAACCTGCTCCTGGTTGATCTTCGTGCGCAAGCGGGCCGCTTCCGAGTCGCGCCGATTCGGCTCGGCGTTTGCCTTCGCGATGTCGTCATCGACGTGCAATGCGGAATAACGCTGGCTCTCCTGCGCCACCATACGCTTGCTGTCTTCCGCGGTTTTCTGCGGCGCCACCTGGCGCTCCGACTGAT
Organism: Rhodanobacter sp.; assembly: GCA_024711345.1. GTDB lineage: Bacteria > Pseudomonadota > Gammaproteobacteria > Xanthomonadales > Rhodanobacteraceae > Rhodanobacter. Next base: position 330,834 of record JANJTA010000035.1, read on the forward strand.
AAACCAGCACGTTCCGATAAACTGGTTTATCCGGGGTCGCGCCGACATCCTGAATCGAAACAGTCGCGATCACTTGCAGTGCTGAAAAATCCGGCGTCATCGAATACGTGGTTTGCACCAGCAAACGACGGGCCGTGGAGATCGGCCTGGTTGACGTCATTGTGTAGTTACCGAAATGCCCGGATTGCGGGGCCAATGCCTGCTGCAACGAGTCGCTCAGCGCCGACCTCGCATCAAACCCCTGCAGCGCCACGCGCAACGGTTGCACGTGCGCCTCGGCGAAACGCTTTGCCTCCGCTTTGACTGCGGCATTCACGATCGCCATGCCGAGTGCGCCACCGGCTGCTGCTGCCACGATCGGCACGCCAGGCCCAGGCACCACGTCGATGTTGGCGGCAGTAAAAGTATCCTGCGCAGCCAAGCTGTCCTGCTCAATGACCTCAACCACCGGCAGCGGCTCTAGCGCCTGCAGTTGTGCCGAACTCGGCCGTATCACCTGCGCCTGCTGCGCACAGCCTCCCAGCCCCAACACCGTTGCCATGGCAACGGCCAACTTGCTTCCTCGATTCATGCTCTTCCCCTGAGTGGATCTGATGGTCAGATCACGCCATGCCCGACGCGGCATGGCGAACTGGCGTGCAACTCTAGTCTCCCGTTCCGCGCAGCGACAAGCCGGCAGCTAGCCGCAATAAATTGCGCCATGTCGCGACATGGGCCGGCCATTGGCATCATCCAGGATCGGTTCAAACATCTGGCCCGGTTCTCGCCCGCGAACACCGTCGGCGTGGCGCATTCGCCAGCCAGCTTGACCATGCCCGCCCGCGCGCCCCATGCTTTGCTGTCTTTTTCCGATCGAAACACCCGCATGAGCAGTCGCTACAACGCCGCCGACATCGAAGTTCTCTCCGGCCTGGATCCGGTCAAGCGCCGGCCGGGCATGTACACCGACACCACCCGCCCGAACCATCTGGTGCAGGAAGTGGTGGACAACTCGGTGGACGAGGCGTTGGCCGGCCATGCGAAGAGCATCGAGGTGGTGTTGCATGGCGACGGCTCGGTGTCGGTGAGCGACGACGGCCGCGGCATGCCGGTGGACATCCACCCCGAGGAGGGTGTGTCCGGCGTCGAGCTGATCATGACCCGGCTGCATGCGGGCGGAAAATTCAGCGGCAAGAACTACAACTTCTCCGGCGGTTTGCATGGCGTGGGCGTGTCGGTGGTGAACGCGCTGTCGGAAAAGGTCGAGGTGACGATCCGCCGCGACGGTTCCGAGTACCGCATGGTGTTCGCGCACGGCGACAAGGTCAGTCCGCTGGAAGTGATCGGCACGGTGCCGAAAAAACGCAGCGGCACCACGTTGCGCTTCTGGCCCGAGGCAAAGTACTTCGATTCGCCGAAGATCTCGCTGCCGAAGCTCAAGCACCTGCTGCGCGCCAAGGCGGTGCTGTGCGCCGGCCTCAACGTGAAGCTCACCGACGAGGCCTCCAGCGAAGTCGTCGAGTGGCATTACGAGGACGGCCTGCGCGACTACCTGCGTGGCGAACTCGACGGCATCGAGGCATTGCCGAACGAGCTGTTCGTGCATCACATGGCGCGCGACGTGGAAGGCCTGGAAGTGGCGCTGGCCTGGTTGCCGGAAGGCGAGCTGGTGCAGGAGAGCTACGTCAACCTGATTCCCACCGCGCAGGGCGGCACCCACGTCAACGGCCTGCGCAGCGGCCTGACCACCGCGGTGCGCGAGTTCTGCGACATCCGCAACCTGCTGCCCCGCGGCGTGAAGCTGGCGCCGGAGGACGTGTGGGAGCGGCTCGCGTTCGTGCTCTCCACGCGGCTGCAGGATCCGCAGTTTGCCGGCCAGACCAAGGAGCGGCTGTCCTCGCGCCACGCCGCCGGTCTGGTCGAGAACGTCATCCATGACGCCTTCAGCCTGTGGTTGAACCAGAACGTGGAGACGGGCGAGCGCATCGCGCAACTGGCGATCGAACGCGCCAGCGCGCGGTTGAAGGCGGCCAAGCAGATCGTGCGCAAGAAGATCACCCAGGGTCCGCAGCTTCCCGGCAAGCTGGCCGACTGCACCGCCACCGACCTCACCCGCACCGAGCTGTTCCTGGTCGAGGGCGATTCAGCCGGCGGCAGCGCCAAGCAGGCGCGCGACAAGGAGTTCCAGGCGATCCTGCCGCTGCGCGGCAAGATACTCAACACCTGGGAAGTGGAGTCCACCTCGGTACTGGCTTCCGAGGAAGTGCACAACCTCGCGGTGGCGATCGGCTGCGATCCCGGCAAGGACGACCTTTCCGGCCTGCGCTACGGCAAGGTGATCATCCTCGCCGACGCCGACTCCGATGGCCTGCACATCGCCACCCTGCTGTCGGCGCTGTTCCTCAGGCATTTCCCGAAGCTGGTCAGCGAAGGCCACGTGTTCGTGGCGATGCCGCCGCTGTTCCGCGTCGACGTGGGCAAGCAGGTGTTCTACTGCCTCGACGAGGCCGAGAAGGAAGCGATGCTGCAGCGGATCGAGCGCGAGAAGATGAAGGGTGCGGTCAGCACCACCCGCTTCAAGGGCCTGGGCGAGATGAACCCGCCGCAGTTGCGCGAGTCGACCATCCACCCGGACACCCGTCGATTGGTGCAGCTCACCGTGGACGACGGCGACGGTACCGCGCGCATCATGGACCTGCTGCTGGCAAAGAAGCGCGCCGGCGACCGCAAGTCCTGGCTGGAGGAAAAGGGCGACCTGGCCACGCTGGAAGTGTGATTGGCACGCTGGCGCTAAGATGCACGCATCACATGCGAGCGACGCCATGGCCCTGACCCCGCCCATCAACCTCGAGCGCTGGATCGACGAGCACCGCCACCTGCTGAAGCCGCCGGTGGGCAACAAGTGCATCGTCGACGGCGACTTCATCATCATGATCGTGGGCGGCCCCAACGCGCGCACCGACTACCACTACGACGAAGGCCCCGAGTTCTTCTACCAGCTCGAAGGCGAGATCACGCTGAAGGTGCAGGACGACGGCGTGGCCCGCGACATACCGCTGCGCGCCGGCGAAATCTTCTACCTGCCGCCGCGCGTGCCGCATTCGCCGAACCGCGCCGCCGGCTCCATCGGGCTGGTGATCGAGCGCCGCCGCGTGGCGGGCGAAAAGGATGGACTGATGTGGTTCTGCGAGCGCTGCAACCACAAGCTGTACGAGGAATACTTCGTGCTGGACAGCATCGAGCACGATTTCCCGCCGGTGTTCGAGCGCTTCTACCGCTCGGTCGATGCGCGCACCTGCGCCGCCTGCGGCCACCTCAACCCGGCGCCGCCGAAATACGGGTAGCAGCCCGCTTGCGGGCGATGCTCCTGACCGGGATTTGCAGAAGTCGAAAGCATCGCCCGCGAGCGGGCTCCTACCGGTGACGGACGAGCCACTTGCGCGCCATGCGCCGCAACGAAACGTCCAGGCTTTCGTCCCCCGCCACTTCGATCACCGCTCGCCAGGCCAGCGCACGGGATTCCTGGTTGATCGTGAAGCACTCGTCCGCGCCAGCGCGCACCACGTAGCGCACGTCGTAATGCCAGTGCTCCGGCTCGCTGCCGCGTGCCGGGATGCGATGCCGGTCCAGGTCGAAGATGCTCCCTTCGACACGCAGGCCGGCCACGCCGGTCTCCTCCTGTGCCTCGCGCAGCGCCACCCGTGCCAGCTCGGCATCACCGTCTGCGTGGCCACCCGGCTGCAGCCAGCGATCCAGCTTGCGGTGATGCATCAGCAGCACGCGCCCGCCATCGGCGCTGACCAGCCAGGCCGAGCCGGTGAAGTGGCCCAGCAGGTGACTACGCTCGAACACCGCAGCATGCGACGCAAGGAAAACCCTGAACGCGGCAACCAGCTCGTCCTCCCCGGGATGGCGTGTGCGATAGTCGTCCAGTGCAGCGCCCAGCTGCGGAAAATGCGATGGCATGACTTGTGGCAGGTGACGGGAAAAACAGCGGCCATTCTAGCTGCATCGCGTCTTGTACCCCTTCCAGCGCTCCGCTAAGGTTGGCCGTCCGTCGGCTCGTCGCGTCCCTCTTCGTCGCGTTTCCGTTCGAGCGCGACGCCGCTGTTTCCCCGGGGGAGCCACTGCATGCTGTTCAAGCGCGTCAAACCGATCGACCAGATCATCGCCACGGCGGAGAAGAAAAGTCTCACCCGTCAGCTCGGCGCCTTCCAGCTCACCATGCTCGGCATCGGCGCGATCATCGGCACCGGCATCTTCGTGCTCACCGCCGAGGCGGGCCAGAAGGCCGGCCCCGGCATGATGATCGCCTTTGTGATCGCCGCAGTGGTATGCGCGTTCGCCGCGCTGGCCTACGCCGAACTCGCATCGATGGTGCCGGTGGCCGGCTCGGCCTATACCTACACCTACGGCGTGCTCGGCGAGGGTACCGCCTGGGTGGTGGGCTGGGCACTGGTGCTGGAATACACCATCGCCGCCAGCACCGTGTGCGTGGGCTGGGCCGGCTATGTCAACGGCCTCCTTACGCATGCCGGATTCGGCCTGCCGCACTTCCTGCAGGTGGGCCCGATGGACGGCGGCAGCTTCAACCTGCTGGCCTGCCTGATCGGCCTGGCGATTACCGGCCTGCTGGTGATCGGCACCTCGAAGTCGGCCAAGGTCAACACCGTACTGGTGCTGATCAAGATCGTCGCGCTCACCGCCTTCATCATCGTCGCGCTGCCGGCGGTGAAGGATCCGAACTTCACGCCGTTCGTGCCCAATGGCTGGGGCAGCCCGATGGGCGGCATCGGCGTGCTGGGCGCGGCGGCTTCCATCGTGTTCGCCTACATCGGCTTCGACGCGATCTCCACCGCGGCCGAGGAAACCAAGAACCCGAACCGTAACATCCCGATCGCCCTGATCGCCTCGCTGGGCGTGTGCACCATCTACTACCTGCTGGTGAGCTACGCCGCGGTAGGCTCGGTGGGCGCGCAGCCGATGCTGGGCCCGGACGGCGTGGCGCTGGAACCGGGCACGCCCGCGTTCGCGGCGGCCTGCCAGGGTTCGGACGCGCTGGTGTGCAGCAAGGAGGCGCTGGCCCATGTGATTCGCCTGCTCGGCCACAACAACACCGCCGCCTTCATCGCCTTCGCCGCCGGCATCGCGCTGCCGTCGGTGATCCTGACCATGACCTACGGTCAGACCCGCATCTTCTTCACCATGTCGCGCGACGGCCTGTTGCCGAGTTCGCTGGCGAAGATCCACCCGCGCTTCCACACGCCGCACGTGATCACCCTGATCACCGGCAGCTTCGTTGCGCTGTTCGGTGCGCTGTTCCCGGTGGGCATCCTCGCCGACATCACCAACTCGGGCACGCTGTTCGCCTTCATCATGGTGGCGGTGGGCGTGCTGATCCTGCGCCGTACCCAACCCGCGCGCCCGCGCCCGTTCCGTACCCCGCTGCCGTGGCTGATCTGTCCGCTGGCGATCCTCGGCTGCCTGCTGCTGTTCCTCAACCTGTCGAAGGAAGCCAAGATCACCTTCTTCGTCTGGGGCGTGATCGGCCTGGTGGTGTACTTCCTGTACGGCTACCGCAAGAGCAACTTGGCCCGCGGCGTCGAAGCGGACTGATCCTGCCCCACGCACGCTGATCGCCACGCCGCCGGCACGACTCCCGTCGTGCCGGCCTTACGTCCGGAAGCCACATGCTCAAGCAACTGCTCGCCCGCAAGACCGACTTCAACGAACCCGACGACACGCATGGGCCCACCCTGCGTCGCACGCTCGGTCCCTGGGGGCTCACTGCGTTGGGCATCGGCGCGGTGATCGGCGGCGGCATCTTCGTGATCACCGGTCAGGCAGCGGCCGACCATGCCGGACCGGCGGTGATCCTGTCCTTCATCCTGGCGGCGATCTGCAGCACGTTCACCGCGCTGTGCTACGCCGAGTTCGCCACGCTGATCCCGGTCTCCGGCAGCGCCTATTCCTACGCCTACGCCACGCTGGGTGAGCTGATGGCGTGGTTCATCGGCTGGAACCTGGTGCTGGAATACGGCGTGTCGGCGTCCGCCGTGGCGGTGAGCTGGACCGGCTATTTCCTCAGCCTGCTCCAGCATATCGGCACCACTTTCAACATGGACCTGAGCCTGCCCGCGGCGCTGACCCAGGCGCCGCTGGCATTCACCGCCGATCACCAGCTGGTTGCCACCGGGGCGCTGTTCAACCTGCCGGCGGTGGCGCTGATCCTGCTGCTCACCTGGATCTGCTACGTCGGCATCCGCGAGTCGAGCCTGGCCAATGCGGCCATGGTGGCGCTCAAGGTCGGCCTGATCACCCTGGTGATCGTGGTCGGCTGGCGCTACGTCGACCCGTCCAACTGGACCCCGTTCGTGCCGGAGTCGCAGGGCCACTACAAGTACGGCTGGGACGGCGTGCTGCGCGGCGCGGCAATGGTGTTCTTCGCCTACATCGGCTTCGAGGCCACCTCGGTGGCCGCGCAGGAATCGCGCAACCCGCAGCGCGACCTGCCGATCGGCATCCTCGCCTCGCTGGCGATCTGCACCGTGCTGTACATCGCGATGGCCGCAGTGATGACCGGCCTGACTTCGTACACCCTGCTCGGTACCGACGAACCGGTGGTGACTGCCCTGCACGGCCACCCGCAACTGGAATGGTTGCGCTGGCTGGTGGAGGTCGGCGCGCTGCTCGGCCTGTCGTCCGTGGTGCTGGTGATGATCATCGCGCAGCCGCGCATCTTCATGATCATGGGCCGCGACGGCATGCTGCCGAAGGTGTTCACCCGCATCCACCCGCGCTACCGCACGCCGCACCTCAACACGCTGATCACCGGTGCCGGCATCGCCCTGCTCGCCGCGATCTTTCCGCTGGACGTGCTGGGCGACCTGGTGTCGATGGGCACGCTGATCGCGTTCATGGCGGTTTGCGCCGGCGTGTGGATCCTGCGGCATACCCGGCCGGAACTGCCGCGCACGTTCCGGGTACCGTTCGCGCCGGTGATCTGCACGCTCGGCATCCTCAGCTGCCTCGCCCTGCTGTCCACGATGGCCTGGTACAACTGGTCGCTGATGATCGTCTGGACCCTGCTCGGGTTGGTGATCTATTTCAGCTACGGCAACCGGCACAGCCACCTGCGCGCCCCGGTGGCGGACTCTGCTGCCACAGACCCGTAAGTTCGCCAAATAGCGTCAGAAAACGAACATTTTCTGTGAAAATCGCCGAAATGCCACGAATGGCAGTGATCTGGCGATAGGCAACAGATTCTCGAAAAATTCCAGGGAAGCTTAAATATTCCCTTTTGTTTCAATGGATTAACGAGAATTTTCCAACAAGAATCGCCGGGCCGATCGCCCATTCGGCGAACTCGGGAGTATCATCCTCAGTCCGCGGGTTGATCACTTGGCAGTGGGCCCCCGGATCGCGGCTCGGCGCGTCAGGTGAGTAGCTCCTCAGCCTGGTGTGTCCGGGCCGCACTTTTGCCCGCACGGCACTTCCCCACCCGCAGAAACGAAAAGGCCGGCGTATCGCCGGCCTTCCGATGCAAGCTTCTGGATCGATGCAATCAGGCTTTCTTCGGCGTGTGCGAAACGCACCAACCCTTCGCGTTCACCGACTTGCCCGGGAACAACTGGCAGGGGCCGCGACCGGTGGGGCCGCCGCTGTAGAACTGGCAATTGGTGCAGTCGTCGCCGGCCTTGTGCTTCGCGTTGGCGGTCTTGGTGGCGTCCTCCACATAGCCCAGCGCCTTCGCGGTCGGATCCGACTCGCTCAGTGCCGGCAGATCCGCCGCCCGCGCAAAGCGCGGCAGGCTGCCGATGACCACGGCAGCGGCGGTGGTGCCGGCAGCCACCTTGAGGAACCGGCGACGTGATTCGATATCTTGTTCTTTCGACATGGGCAAGCCTCCGTCGGAATCTGTCCGGCACACCCTGCGCCGGATCCTCGCCGATGGTACGCGCACCGTCCCAATCCTTCCTGACTTGCGAGAATGGCTCTCATTACAGCCCGATCGCGCAGCAGCGCATGGTATAGTCCACGCTCATTTGGACGTCCAAACCGCATGAGCCAGACCCTGCCAGCCGCGATCCCCGCCAGCGTATTCGAACGCTGCGCCGACGCCATCGTCGACGCCGCACGCGAGCTGTCGGCGCTGGGCTGGACGCCAGCCACCAGCAGCAATTTCTCCATGCGGGTCGACGCTGGCCACGCGGCGATCACCGTCTCGGGCAAGCACAAGGGCCGACTGGGCCGCGGCGACATCATGCTGATCGACCTGGACGGTCATCCGGTGGGCACCGACGCCCGCCCCAGCGCCGAAACGGCGTTGCACACCCAGGTCTACCGGCGCTGGCCGGAAGTGAACGTGGTGCTGCATACCCACTCGCGCGTGCAGAGCGTGGCCTCGCGCCTGTTCGCCGCCGACGGCGTGATGCGCCTGCAGGGTTGGGAACTGCAGAAGGCGATCGCCGGCTACCACAGCCACGAAAGCGTGCTGGAGATTCCGGTGTTCCCGAATACCCAGCACATGCCCGAGCTGGTGGCGCGCATCGACGCCTGGCTGGACGCCGGCAAGCCGCTCGCTGCCTACCTGATCGACGGCCACGGCATCTACACCTGGGGCCACGACATGGCCGAGACCCGGCGCCACCTGGAAGCGCTGGAGTTCCTGCTCGGCTGCGAACTTGACCTGAAGAGACTGAGGGCATCATGAGCCGCCTGCGCATCTTCGACGAAACCCGACCGCAATCGCCGCTGACGGTGATCGACGAGCACGCGGCGATCGCCGCCGAGCTCGCCCGGGCCGGTGTCCGCTTCGAGCAATGGGCCGCGAGCCAGCCGATCGTCCCGGGCGCCAGCCAGGACGAGGTGATTGCCGCCTATCGCAGCGACATCGACCGGCTGATGGGCGAGGAAGGCTACCAGGCAGTGGACGTGATCAGCCTCGCCCCGGACCATCCCGACCGCGCCGCACTGCGTCAGAAGTTCCTCAGCGAGCACACCCATAGCGAGGACGAGGTGCGCTTCTTCGTCGCCGGTTCCGGCCAGTTCACCCTGCACCTCGGCAGCAAGGTCTACGACATCCTGTGCGAGCAGGGCGACCTGATCGGCGTGCCCGACGGCACCCGGCACTGGTTCGACATGGGCGAGGCGCCCTACTTCGTGGCGATCCGCCTGTTCACCAACAAGGAAGGCTGGGTGGCCAACTTCACCGGCGACGACATCGCCGAGCGCTTCCCGCGCATGGCGCCTGCCGTGTAGGAGCCCGCTCGCGGGCGATGCTCTTCCCGAAACCCGAATCCTGAACGGCCATGATCGAAATCCGCGCCATCGTCACCGATATCGAGGGCACCACCAGTTCGATCGACTTCGTCCGCGAGGTGCTGTTTCCGTACGCGCGCAAGCGGCTGCCGGCCTTCGTCGAGACCCACGGCGACAAGCCCGAGGTGCAGCACTGGCTGCACGAGGCGGCCAGGGAGGCCGGGCTGGTCGAGGCCACCCGTCAGGACATCATCGAGCTGCTGCTCAAGTGGATCGACCAGGACCGCAAGTCCACCGCGCTGAAGGCGCTGCAGGGCATGATCTGGAAGGACGGCTACGAGGCCGGCGACTACCGCGCGCACATCTATCCGGAAGTCGCCGCGCGGCTGCGCGACTGGCGCGCCGACGGGCTGCGCCTGTACGTCTATTCCTCCGGCTCGGTGCCGGCGCAGAAACTGTTTTTCCGTCATAGCGAGGCCGGCGACCTCGGCGCGCTGTTTGCCGGCTACTTCGATACCGAGACCGGCCCGAAGCGCGAGACCGAATCCTACCGGCGCATCGCCGACGCCATCGGCGAGCAGCCACGCCACCTGCTGTTCCTGTCCGACATCGTCGAGGAACTCGACGCCGCGCAAGCGGCCGGTTTCCATACCGGCTGGCTGGTGCGCGCACCGCAGGCGCTGCCCGACACGCCGCGCCATGCGGTCTATCGCGATTTCGACGCGATCAGGCCCTGAAGCCGCCGCATGCGCCCCGCCATGCGTAGCATCCTGACCATTCTGCTCGCGTTTGCGGCCGGGGTATTGCTGGCGACCTGGTGGCCCGGCCAGCCGGCGGTGCCAGCGTCCACCAGCCCCGTCAGCATGGCAGCGGACGCTGCGCCGGGCGGCGATGCCAGCATCGACCGCTGGCCCAGCCAGGCGCCCACCCCGGAACAGGTGCTGTACGCGCAGCCGCGGATGATGCGCGACGCGCTGGCGCAACTCGGCCCGCGCGTGCCCGGCCAGCCGAACCTGTACCTGCTCGCCTTCGCCGGCGACGGCGGCGAGGATGTGTTCCGCAACGAGGCCGAGTACGCCGCGCGGTTGTTCGCGCAACGCTTCGGCGCCAGCGCGCACAGCCTGGTGCTGGAGAACAACCCGGCCAGCCTGACCACCCGGCCGCTGGCCAGCTGGAGCAACCTGGAAACCGCGCTCGAAGGCCTGGGCAAGGTGATGCAGCCGGACCAGGACATCCTGCTGCTGTACTTCACCAGCCACGGCAGCGAGGACCACGACCTGCTGCTCGACATGGACCCGCTGCCGCTGGACCAGCTTGGCGCCAACGACTTGGCCGGCATCCTCGCCATGCACCCATTCAAGTGGAAGGTGGTGGTGATCAACGCCTGCTACTCGGGTGGCTTCGTTCCGCCGCTGCGCGGCCCCGGCACCCTGGTGCTCACCGCCGCCCGCGCCGACCGCAGCTCGTTCGGCTGCGGCAGCGATTCGGACATCACCTATTTCGGCAAGGCCTGGCTGGTCGATGCGCTGAACCACACCGACAACTTTGCGGACGCGTTCCAACGGGCCAGCAACGAGATCAGCCGGTGGGAACGGCAGGACAAGCTCACTCCCTCGGAACCGCAGATTGACATCGGCAGCGGCATCGCCGGGCAACTCGCCCTGTGGCGCAAGGGGCTGAAGCCCGGACCGGCGTTGCCGTTCAGGCCGGCGGCACCGGCCGGCAACGCATCCGTCGCCACGCCGCAGTAGGCCGGTTCATCCGCGTCGCGCATGCCGTTCGGCCAGCACGCGGGCGACGTCGGCCAAGCCAAGTCCACGCGCGCGCAACGCCACGGCGAGATGGAACAGCAGGTCCGCCGCCTCGCCCAGCAGATCGGTGTCGTCCTGGGCCACCGCGGCCAGCGCCGTTTCCACGCCTTCCTCGCCCACCTTCTGCGCGATGCGGCGGATGCCGCCGTCGAACAGCCTGGTGGTGTAACTGCCTTGCGGCCGCTCGGCATGACGCTGCGCGACCAGCGCGTCGAGTTCGGCGAGGAAGCCCAGCGGCGGACGCGCGTCGTCGCCGAAGCAGCTGGAGGTGCCGAGGTGGCAGGTCGGGCCGTGCGGCTCGGCCTGGACCAGCAAGGTATCGGCGTCGCAGTCGATGCGGAGGGATTTCAGCACCAGCACGTGGCCGGAGCTTTCGCCCTTGGTCCACAGCCGTTGCTTGCTGCGGCTGTAGAACGTGACCTTGCCGCTGGCCTGCGTCTGCGCCAGCGCCTCGGCATTCATGTAGCCGAGCATCAGCACCTCGCCGCTCAGCCAGTGCTGCACGACGGCCGGCAGCAGGCCGTCGCCCTTGGCCCAGTCGAGACGACTGAAATCCGAATCGGGGTTGCTCATGGTCTGGCTTCCTTGATGCTCACAGGCGCACGGTCACATTGCACTCGCGCAGGTAACGCTTGAGTTCGGGGATCGCGATGGCGCCGGAGTGGAACACGCTGGCCGCCAGCGCGCCGTCCACGTCGGCCTCGACGAAGGCGTCGCGGAAGTGCTCCGGTGCGCCGGCGCCGCCGGAGGCGACCAGCGGCACGTGGCAGATCGCCCGCACCGCCTTGAGCTGCTCCAGGTCGTAGCCGCCGCGCACGCCGTCGCTGCCCATGCAATTCAGCACGATCTCGCCGGCACCGCGCTGCTGCACTTCGACCACCCAGTCCAGCGTGCGGCGCGGCAGCGCCCGGGTCTTCGCGGGGTCGCCGGTGTACTGGCGCACGCGCCACTCGCCGTCGGCGTCGCGCAGCGAGTCGATGCCGACCACCACGCACTGCACGCCGAACGCGGCGGCCAGCTCGTCGATCAGTTCCGGCCGCTCCAGCGCCGGCGAGTTCACCGAGATCTTGTCGGCGCCCGCGTGCAGCACCGCGCGTGCCTCGTCCACCGAGCGGATGCCGCCGGCGACGCAGAACGGGATGTCGATCGCACGGGCAACCTTCTCGACCCAGCCGCGGTCCACGCTGCGCCCCTGCGGGCTGGCGGTGATGTCGTAGAACACCAGCTCGTCGGCGCCTTCGTCGCGGTAACGCAGGGCCAGCTCGACGATCTCGCCCATCACCACGTGGTCGCGAAAGCGCACGCCCTTGACCACCTGGCCGTCGCGCACGTCCAGGCAGGGAATGATGCGGCGGCTCAGCATGCCAGGGCCTCCTCGACGGTGAAGCGCCCTTCCAGCAGCGCGCGGCCGAGGATGACGCCGCGCGCGCCGGCTTCACGCGCGGCGCGGATGTCGTCCAGCGAGCGCACGCCGCCGGAGGCCTGCACGGCCAGCGACGGCACCGTGGCGGCGAGGTGGCGATAGAGATCGAGGTTGAGACCCGCCAGCATGCCGTCGCGGTCGATGTCGGTGCACAGCAGGTGGCGCGCGCCGCGCGCGGCGTACCACGGCGCCAGCTCGTCCAGCGTGCGCGCCTCGGCTTCGGTCCAGCCGGCGCTGGGCAGGCTCCAGCGGCCGTCGAGGCGGCGCGTGTCGAGCGCGAGGGTCAGCCGTTCGGCGCCGTACCTGTCCAGCCAGCCGGCCACGAGCTCGGGATCGCGGATCGCCACGCTGCCCAGCACCACGCGCTGCACGCCGGCGTCGAACAGCCGGCGCAAGTCGTCTTCGCCCCGTACGCCGCCACCGGCCTGGATCTGCATGCCATCGGCCGCGATCGCCTGGATCACCGCGAGATTGGCGAGGCTGCCCGAACGCGCGCCGTCCAGGTCGACCAGGTGCAGCCAGCGCGCGCCGGCCTCGGCATGGCGCCGCGCCAGCGCGCGCGGATCGGCGGCGTAGGTGGTCTGCTGCGCATAGTCGCCCTGCTTCAGGCGCACCACCTGGCCGCCGCGCAGGTCGATCGCGGGGATCACGTCGAAGTTCATAGTTCGAGGAAGTTCTTCAGCAGCTTCGCGCCGACCGCGGCGGAGCGCTCGGGGTGGAACTGCATGCCGTGAAAGTTGCCGCATGCGACCACCGCCGAGAACGCACCGCCGTAGTCGGCGGTGGCCAGGGTCCAGTCGCCAACCGGCACTGCATAGCTGTGGACGAAATAGGCCTGCTCGCCGTCGTCCAGGCCAGCCAGCAGCGGATGGTCGCGCTGGACCGACAAACCATTCCAGCCCGTCTGCGGCACGCGCAAGCCCGGCGCTTCGACGAAGCGGCGCACCGGCGCGTCGATCACGCCGAGGCATGCGGTGTCGCCCTCTTCCGAATGCGCGCACAGCAATTGCATGCCGAGGCACACGCCGAGCACGGGCTGTTCCAGCGAACGCAGCACCTCGACCAGTCCCAGTTCGCGCAACCGCGCCATGCCGGGGCCGGCGGCGCCCACGCCAGGCAGGATCACCTTGTCGGCGACGCGGATCGTCGCCGCGTCCGCAGTCAGTGCGGCATCCACGCCCAGCCGCTGCAGCGCGTAGCGCACCGAGCCGATGTTGGTGCCGCCGGCGTCGACCAGGACCACGCCCATCACAGCGTTCCCTTGGTGCTGGGCAGTTCGCTGCCGGAACGGGCGATCGCCTGGCGCAGCGCGCGCGCCACCACCTTGAAGCAGGCCTCGACCATGTGGTGCGCGTTGTCGCCGCGCACGGCGAGGTGCAGGTTCGCGCCGAGCGTCTCGCACAGCGAGCGGAAGAAATGCGGCACCAGCTCGGTCGGCACCTCGCCCACGCGCTCGCGCGGGAAGCTGCCCTCGAACACGAAGTACGGCCGACCGGACAGATCCAGCGCGGCGCTGGCCTGCGCCTCGTCCATCGGCAGGGTGAAGCCGTAGCGGCCGATGCCGCGCTTGTCGCCCAGCGCCTGTTTCAGTGCCTGGCCGAGCGCCAGCGCACAGTCCTCGATGGTGTGGTGCTCGTCGACGTGGGTGTCGCCGTCGCAGTCGAGTGCCAGCGCGAAGCCGCCGTGCTTGCCGATCTGCTCCAGCATGTGATCGAAGAAACCCAGCCCGGTGTGCGCCTGCGGCTCGGCCACCCGATCCAGGTCCACGCTGACCGTGATGCGGGTTTCCTTGGTGTTGCGCACCACCGTGGCGGTGCGCGGCGTATCCAGCAACCGGTGCGCCAGTTCTTCCCAACCCACGCCCTGCGGGCCGACGCGGAGACCGCGTACGCCGATGTTCGCGGCCAGCTGCAGGTCGGTCTCGCGATCGCCGATCATCGCCGACGCCGCCCGACTCCAGCCGTCGTCGGCAAGATAGTGGCGCAGCATGCCGACGCCGGGCTTGCGCGTGTCCAGACCTTCATGCGGGAGGCTGCGGTCGATCAGCACTTCACGGAAGGCGATGCCCTGCGAGGCGAGGATGCGCATCAGCAGTTCGTGCGGCCCGCTGAAATGCGGCTCGGGAAAGCTGTCGGTGCCGAGGCCGTCCTGGTTGCTCACCATCACCAGCTCGTAGCCCGCGGCGACGAAGCGTTGCAGCGCGGCGATCACGCCGGGCAGCAGGGCCAGCTTCTCGTAGCTGTCGATCTGCTCGTCGGCCGGCTCCTCGATCAGGCAGCCATCGCGATCGACGAAGAGAATCTTGCGGCTCACGGGGTGGTTTCCTGCAGGACGGCCAATACCCGATCATTCTCCGCCGGCGTGCCGATGGTGATGCGCAGCGCGTCGCCGAGGTTCGGGTAACGGCGCACGTCGCGCACCACGATGCCGGCGGCGAGCAGGCGCCGGTAGGCCGCGCCGGCATCGTCGAAACGCACGGCGAGAAAGTTCGCCTGCGACGGCAGCACCGCCCGCACGCCGGGCAAGGCTGGCAGGGTTGCCTGCATCCGCCTGCGTTCGGCGCGCACCACCTCGACCTGCGCGCGCGCGTTCGCCTGGCCCCAGCCGGACAGCGCCAACAAGGCCGCGTCCACGCTCGGCAGCGGCAGCGGGTACGGCGCCATGATCCGGCGCAGCAGCGCGATCACTTCGGCGTTCGCCAGCAGGCTGCCGATGCGCACGCCGGCCAGCGCCCAGGCCTTGGACAGGGTGCGCAGCACGGCGAGGTTGTCGTAACGGTCGATCAGGTCGGCCACGCTGCCCTGATCGGCGAATTCCACATAGGCCTCATCCACCACCAGCAGCGCGCGGCCGGCCAGCGCCTGCGCCAGCCGCTCGACCTCGGCGCGCGGCACCGGCTGCCCGGTGGGGTTGTTCGGCGTGCAGATGAAGACCAGCTTCACTGCCGGGCTCACGGCGGCCAGCACGGCATCCGCGTCCAGGCTGAAACCCGCCGCCAGCGGCACCTCGACGATGCCCGCGTCCTGCACCCGCGCGCACACCGCGTACATGCCGAAGGTGGGCGGCTGGATCAGGATCGCATCGCGGCCGGCGCGGCAGAACGCGCGCACCAGCAGGTCGATCGCCTCGTCGCTGCCGCGGCCAACCAGCAGCTGTTCGCACCGCACGCCATATCGCGCCGCCAGCGCATCGACCAGGGCGGCAGGCTGCGGCTCGGGATAGCGGTTGCAGCCAAGGTTGTGGTCGCCCATCGGCGCCCACGCCGATTCGTTCGCGTTGAGCAGGACCTCGCCGCCGCTGGCTTCCATCCGCGCCGACGAGTACGGCTGCATCGCGCGGATCTCCGGCCGCGCCAGGTCGAGTACGCTCATGCCAATGCCTCCAGGCGCAGGGTCACCGCGCGGCGGTGCGCCTGCAGTTGCTCGGCCGCCGCCAGCGTGGCCGTGCATGGGCCAATGTTGCGCAAGCCGTCCGCGCTGAGCTCCTGCACGCTGATCTGCTTCTGGTAGCTCGCCACCGATACGCCGCTGTAGCTGCGCGCGTAGCCGTAGGTCGGCAGCACATGGTTGCTGCCGCTGCAGTAGTCGCCCACCGATTCGGGCGTCCACTGGCCGAGGAAGACCGAACCGGCGTTCTCGATGCCATCGAGCAGGTCACGCGGCGCGGCCACCTGCACGATCAGGTGTTCGGGCGCGTAGCGGTTGCTCACCTCCACCGCCTGCGCCAGCGAGTCGACCGCAATCAGCCGACTCTGCGCGAGCGCCTGCATCGCGATCGCGGCGCGCGGCAGTCCGGCGCATTGTCGTTCGACTTGGGCTGCCGCGCGGTCCAGCAACGCCGCCGACGGGCTGAGCAGGATCACCTGCGAATCCGGCCCGTGCTCGGCCTGCGACAGCAGGTCGGCGGCGACGAACACCGGGTTCGCGTCGGCATCGGCGATCACCAGCACTTCCGACGGGCCGGCCGGCATGTCGATCGCGGCGCCGTCCGGATCGGACGACACCTGCAGCTTCGCCTCGGTCACCCAGGCGTTGCCGGGGCCGAACAGCTTGTCGCACTTCGGCACGCTGGCGGTGCCGTACGCCATCGCGGCGATCGCCTGCGCGCCGCCGAGCTTGAATACCCGGTGCACGCCGGTAAGACGCGCGGCATACAGCACCGCCTCGTCGCAGCGGCCGTCGGCGCGCGCGGGCGAGCACAGCACCACCTCGCGGCAACCGGCGATGCGCGCCGGCACGCCCAGCATCAGCGCGGTCGACGGCAGCGGCGCGCTGCCGGCCGGTACGTACAGGCCGACCCGGCCGATCGGCCGCAGCATGCGTTCCACCCGCACGCCCGGGGCGGTATCGACCGCCACCGGCTGCAGCGCGGCCGCACGGTGGAACGCCTCGATGCGCGCAGCCGCCTCGCGGATCGCCGCCTTCAGCGCCGGATCGAGGAAAGCCTCGGCCGCGGCGAATTCGGCTTCGTCCACCGCGATCGCCTGCAGTACGCAGCGATCGTATTTCGCGCTCAGTTCGCGCAGCGCCGTGTCGCCACCATCGCGCACCGCGGCGATGATCCGCTCGACGCCGCGGCGCAGCTCATCGGGCCGCGACTGCGCCGGGCGTGCCAGCGCCTCGCGGCGCGCCGCTTCGTCCAGGGCGTTCCAGTCCAGTCGTTTCATTTCTGCCGGTTCTTCATGCGGGCCCGATTCACGCGAGCATCTTCTCCACCGGCAGCACGAACATCTCGCGCGCGCCGGCCTTCTTGATTTCTTCCAGTTGCCGCCAGCTCACCTCGCCGGCGCACAGCGCCTGCAGCATCAGCTGGTCCGGCTGGCCGGCCACCGGCAGCAGGGTCGGCTGCGGGCCGCCCGGCAGCAGCCGGGTCACCGCTTCCAGCGAATGGCGCGAGGTCTGCAGCAGCAGCAGGCGCGACTCGCGCACCTGGATCACCCCGTCCAGCCGCTTCAGCAGCAATTCCAGCAAGTCGCCGCGCTCGTCCGCCGGCAGCGCCTGCGGTCCGGCCAGCACCGCTTCGCTGTGCAGCAGCACGTCGGCCTCGCGCAGCTGGTTGGCCACCAGCGTGCCGCCGCTCTGCACCAGGTCGCAGATCGCGTCGGCCGTGCCCAGCTTCGGCGCGATCTCGACCGAACCGGCCAGGGTCACCACGCCGGCGTCGATGCCCTGCGCGCGCAGCCATTCGCCGAGCAGGCCCGGATACGAGGTGGCGATGCGCCGGCCCTGCAGCTGGCGCGGCTCGCGGTAGTCCAGCTCCTGCGGCACCGCGATCGACAGCCGGCAACGGCCGAACCCGAGCGGACGCAGTTCGCCCAGCGGTTCGGCGTCGCGCCCCGCGGTGAGCCGGAACTCGTTCAGCACGTTGCGCCCGACGATGCCGAGATCACATACGCCCTGCGCGATCAGGCCGGGAATGTCGTCGTCACGCACCAGCAGCAGATCCACCGGCTCGCCCTCGCCGAAGCAGAACAGCTTGTCGCGGCTCTGGCGGAAAGTGAGTCCGCAGCGGGCCAGCAGCTCCAGCGCGGGCTCGGTAAGCCGCCCGGATTTCTGCATCGCGATGCGCAGGCGGTCGCGTGGCTTCATGCCTTCTTCCTCGCGACCTGCGCCTGCCGCCGCGCCGCGCGGGCTGCTGCGGCCAGGTAACCGCCGTTGCCCTGGTTCAGGTAGCGCGCCACCCGTCCGATGGTGGTGATGCTGACCGCGGTGCGCTCGTGGATCTCCCGGTACGGCACGCCGTCGAGCAGAAACGGCACCACCCGCCAGCGATCCACCAGTACCTCCAGCTCGGCGGGGGTGCACAGGTCGCCCAGGAAGGCGGCCATCTCCCCGACGTTCTTCAGCGACAGCAGTGCCTCGTACAGGCTCTGCTCGGCCGACTCGACAGGGGTTTCTGGATCGCGCGATCGACGTTTCATAATGTACTAACGCATTAACACAATGTTGCGAATCATACACGGCATGCGGCGCTGCGGCAAAGCATTTTTTTGCCAGTGCCGATGCCGCGCATTCAGCAACGGCGAACCAGGCGCCGGCGAAGCATCGACAGATCCCACGGCCCGGAAACAAAAACCCCCGCCGAAGCGGGGGTCTCGCGAAACGGATGCAGCCCGGAACCGATCAGGCCGACTTCTTCTTCGGCGCAGCCTTCTTCGCGGCGGCCGGCTTGGTCACGGTCGGCTTGGCGCCCACCACGGCCGGCACCACGGCGTGCGCACGGGTGTTGCCATAGCTGCCGCGGTACGTCTTGCCGCGACGGGTCTTGCGATCGCCCTTGCCCATGGGGAACTCCTTGATTTATTGGATGAACGGCCGGTCATCATAGCAGCGTTCGGCGCCGCACGGGGATAGTCAGCGCCGGCCGTGGCCGGCGCAGTCGTCGCCCGCGTCGAGACAACTGCCGGGGTCGATCTGCACGGTCACGTGCTGGATCCCGAAATGCTCCAGCAGCATGCGCTTGATGGCCCGCAGGGCCCGCGCACCGTCGGCGCATTCATGCAGCTCGGCATGCACGGTGGCCATGCGCGAACCCGAGGCAAGCTGCCATACGTGCAGATGATGGATGTCGCGAATGCCGGGGTCGGCGGTGCGCAGCGACGCTTCCACCAGCGCACTGTCCATGCCGTCGGGCACGCCCTCCAGCAGGATGTGCGCCGACGTCCGCAGCAGGCGCCATGCGCTGCCCAGGATCAGCAGCGAGATCAGCAGCGACAGCAGCGGATCGGCCCACAGCCAGCCGAACCAGCGGATCGCCAGCGCCGCCAGCACCGCCGCCAGCGAACCGAGCAGGTCACCCAGCACGTGCAGGCTGGCGCCGGCCAGGTTGACGTCGTCATGCGCATGTCCGTGCAGGGTGCGCAGCACCAGTGCATTCACCAGCAGCCCCGCGATCGCCACGACCAGCATCACCCCGGACAGGATCTCCCCGGGATGCCGCAGCCGCACGATGGCTTCATAGGCAATCCAGCCGACCAGCACGAACTGCCCCAGGGCGTTGACGAACCCCGCCAGCACCTCCATCCGGCCATAGCCGTAGCTGCGCCGCGCATCCGCCGGCTTGGTCGCCATCCATGCGCCGACCACCGCCAGCAGCAGGGCCAGCGCATCGACCGTCATGTGGCCGGCGTCGGCCAGCAATGCCAGCGAACCGGACCAGGCGCCGCCAGCCACCTCGACCGCCATCATCGCGGTAGTCAGCACGAACGCAAACGCCAGCTTGCGGCGGCGGCTGCCGGAGATGGCGGTCAGATCGTGCGCATGGGCGTGGTCGTGATCGACGTGGCGGGCGTGCTCGTGTCGATGGACGTGGGTGCCGTTCATGCGCGCATGCTAGGAACGGCTGGTGCCGTTACACAATCACCACGTTCAGTGCGCGCAGCACTGCCGGCCGTGCACGTGGATGGCGCTGTTGCGGCTGTCCAGCCGCAGATTGACGAAATGCGCGCCCGCCAGCAGCAGGCCGCCGCAGGTCACCAGCACACTGTGCAGGATCGGCGCAGGGCCGTTGATGTAGATGACGCCAAGCAGCAGCAGGGCCAGTCCCGGCACCGCCAAGCGCAATGGCAACGAACGCTGGTGCCGGCGATACCCGCGCACCAGCACGAACGACGCCAGCACGCAGGCCAGCAGCACGAAAGCCCGCTCGAATCGGTGATCGGCCAGGAACTGCAGGCCGACCAGCGGCAGCAGCGCGAGCACGAAGGGCAGCAGCGCGCAGTGGATCGCACACAGGAACGATGCCATGGCGCCGACGCGATCGGCGGCATGCCACCAGCGGGATTTGTTCGCCTGCTCGGAATCCATCGTCGTGCCCGGCACCGCCAGGGGTGGCGGCTCAATATCCGGCTGGATGGGATGTTACATTATAACACTGCCGAACGCCATACCCGGCCGCCGGGTCAGCCCTTGCGGCAATGGCGGCAGGTGCCGTGCACTTCCAGCGTCTGCGCCTGCGGGCGGAAGCCGAACGCCTTGGCCTGCGCCTCGATCAGCTCGGCGACCCGCTCGTCGCAGACCTCCTGGGCGCTGGCGCAGGTATCGCAGATCAGGAACGGCACCTGATGCGCCTCGGCCGGGTGGTGGCAGGAGACGAAGGCATTGATGGATTCCAGCTTGTGGATGAAACCGTTCTCGAGCAGGAAGTCCAGTGCGCGGTAGACCGTGGGCGGCGCCGCGTTGCCGTGCCTCTCGCGCAGCTGGTCGAGCAGGTCGTAGGCCTTGACCGGCTTGTGCGCGGCTGCGATCAGCTCCAGCACTTCCTTGCGCAGCGGGGTCAGGCGCAGGCCGCGCTCCTCGCTGGCATGCTCCACGGCGCGCACGAAACCCTTGGCGTCATGATGATGCGGGTGGCTCGGGTGCGGGTTGCGGGCGGTGTCATGGTTCAAGCGGTTCACCTCGTACCGGATCATACACTGCACCCGTCACGCCGGCGGCAAGGCGTCAGCGCGGCAAGGGCGGCGGCCGCGGCGGCGGTTCGCGGCGGGTTCGCAGCAGGAGCACGATCCAGCCGATCGGCCCCAGCACCCATGCCCATACGATTCCTTCGAACAGGCGCCCGCGCCACCAGCCCAGCAGCGCGCCCACTGCGACGAACAGCAGGCTCCACCAGAACAAGGCCGCCCACGGCAGCATGTTCCACAGGTTGAAGAAGATCTGCCAGAACGCGCCCGGCGCGTCGGGATCGACGCCGTGGGTGGCCCTGGCCAGCAGCTCGTCCATGCCGGCTTCAGCGCGTCATCGGCATGGCCACAGACTCACCCTTGCGCCATCGCCGCCGCGGCGGCGAGGCGCTTGAGCGCTTCGGCGCGGCCGGTCAGGTAGATCGTATGCTCGATCGAGGGCGAGACCTGGGTGCCGGTCATCGCCACCCGCAGCGGCTGGGCCACCTTGCCCATGCCCAGTTCCAGCTCCGCGGCGATCTGCTCGATGACCTGGTGGATCGGCTCCGGTTTCCACTCGCAGCCGGCCAGCCGCGATGTTGCGGCATCGAGCACGGCGACCGCGCTGTCGTTCTTCAGGTGCTTGGCCACCGCCTTGTCGTCCCAGTCGGCGATCGGGCCGTACCAGATCTTCGCCCGCTCGGCCATTTCCTTCAGCGTGTGCACGCGGTCGCGCAAGGCCACGATCACGTCGACCGGCGCCGGGCCATGCGACGCGTCGACGCCGGCGCGCTGCAGGTGCCACTCGAACTCGGCGGCCAGCGCCTGCGGCTCATCGGTCTTCAGGTAGTGCTGGTTGAGCCAGGCCAGCTTCTCGGTGTCGAAGCGCGAGGCGGCCTTGTTGACGTCGGCGATGTCGAACAACGCGATCATCTCCTCGCGCGAGAAGATCTCCTGGTCGCCGTGCGACCAGCCGAGGCGCACCAGGTAGTTCAGGATCGCATGCGGCAGGAAGCCCTCGGCGCGGTACTCCATCACGCTGACCGAGTTGGTGCGCTTGGAGAGCTTCTTGCCCTCCTTGTCCAGGATCATCGGCAGGTGCGCGAATTCCGGCACCGGCGCGCCGAGCGCGTGGTAGATGTTGATCTGCCGCGGCGTGTTGTTGACGTGGTCGTCGCCGCGGATCACCTCGGTGATGCCCATGTCGATGTCGTCGACCACCACCGCGAAGTTGTAGGTGGGCCAGCCGTCGGAGCGGAAGATCACCAGGTCGTCCAGCTCGCTGTTGGCGATCTCGATGCGGCCCTTCACCTTGTCCTCGAACACCACCGAGCCTTCCGTCGGATTGCGGAAGCGGATCACGCGATTCGGGTCGTCGCGGAAAGGTTCGTTGCGGTCGCGGTAGTAACCGTTGTAGCGCGGCTTTTCGCCCGCCTTCATGGCCGCCTCGCGCATCGCCTCGATCTCTTCCTTGCTCTCGTAGGCGTAGTAGGCCTTGCCGGCGGCGACCAGCTCGTCGGCGACCTGCCTGTATCGCGCCAGCCGCTGGGTCTGGTAGAACGGACCCTCGTCGGCGTCGAGGTCGAGCCAGTGCATGGCGTCGAGGATCGCCTGCACCGCCGCGTCGGTGGAGCGCTCGCGGTCGGTGTCCTCGATGCGCAGGATGAACTGGCCGCCGCGCCGGCGTGCCTCCAGCCAGCAGTACAGCGCGGTGCGTGCCCCGCCGATGTGCAGGAAACCGGTGGGGCTGGGGGCGAAGCGGGTGCGGACGGTCATGGGAATCGTGGCGATGGATGAAACGCCAATTTTAGCCGATGACCGGCCGCAGGTTTACGGTTGGCCGGGAATCTCGCAGGCCCACTGCCGGCAGATTTCCACATTCGGATTCGAGGCAAACGGATCGAGCTGCCGGTGACCCCAGTGGCCCTGCTGAAACGGCACCATGGCGGCGGATTGGCCGTCGTAGTCGATCCGCGGCGTGTCGCTGGCCTCCTTCGGGGCCGGCAGCAGCACATACCGCACCTGGAATACCGGCTGGTGCGAAGGCAACTGCGCCTGTGTCTGTGCTTGCGCAGACGCCGCCTGCGGCACGGGAACGCCGGCCCACACCGCACCCGGCAAGATCAACGCCAGGATGAACAGCGTGCGTTTCATCGACCACCTCCGCAGGAGGAATTCGGTCCGCCTCGCCTTCGATAGTACGCTCACCACGCCCGCCGCCGTCATCCGGCCATGGAATGCAGACATGGAATCCCATCGACCAGGCCACCGCCATGCCCTGCCTGCACTAGCTACCCTCTTGGCGCTCGCGTCGCCCCTCGCTGCGCGTGCCGACGGCAACCCCGGCTACGACCGCCCCGGCCTCGGCTTCACGCCCGCCGTGCTGCAGGCGGGCGACTTCACCTGGGAGCAAGGCCTGCCCGACGCCAGCCGCGACCGCAGCGAAGGCGTCAACAGCACGCAGTACGGCGCCGATACGCTGCTGCGGCTGGGCTTGGGCGGGCCGTTCGAACTGCAGCTCGGCAGCTCGCCCTACAACTATCGACGGCAGACCGGCACAGGCGGGCACTACCGCAGCCACGGCCGCGGCGACAGCATGCTCGGAATGAAATTCGCCCTGCCCGCGTCCGGCGCCTTCAGCTGGGGCCTGCTCGGCAGCGTGGAGTTCACCGACGGCGCGCGGGATTTCCGCAACCCGCGCCGCCAATGCCTGCTCGGCGCCGACTTCAACTGGCAATGGAGTGCGCGCAACACCGCCGCGCTGTACCTGGAGAACGTGCGCAGCGGCGGCCGCGACAGCCGCCTGCTCGCCGCCAACGACGGCTACGCGCTCACGCCCGCGCTCAACGGCTTCATCGAAATCGCGCTGCAGGACGACGCCGACGGCGGCCACGGCGGCCGCGCCGGCGCGGGGCTGGCGTGGATGGTCACGCCGCGCGTGCAGCTGGATGCCAGCGCACGCCACCGCCTCGGCGGCCGCGCCCCCGAGTGGGAGGCGGGCTTGGGGGTATCGGTGTACTTCGGCCGCTGAGCACGCGGCCGAAGCGGAAGCTCACTTCACGTGGATGGTGATCTTCTTCGACACCACGGCCGGCTCGAACGGCACGTGGTTCTGATCGCCCAGTTCCAGCTGCAGGGTGTGCTTGCCCGGCTTCAGCTTCAGCGTGGTTTCGGTCTGGCCGCCGCCGAAGTGGATGTGCTGCTCGTCCTTCGGAATCGGCTGGCCGGCCGGCGGCAGCTCCTTCACGTCGACCAACAGGTGGTGGTGGCCGGTGTGTTCCTTGGCCACGCCGGCCGGCGCCACGCCCATGCCCTTGAGACCGAAGCGCACGGTGACTTCGTGGCCCACGGTGGCGCCATCGACGGGCGAGATGATGTAGACCTCGGCACCTGCGGGCGCCTGGGTGACCGGCAGGCCGGGGGCATCGGCAGCCAGCGCGGTGTTGGTCAGTGCGGCCAGGACAAGGGCGAGCAGGATGCGTTTCATCGTCGGTCTCCAGCGGGAAAGGATGCCCCAGTGTAAGCGTTGCGGCGGCGGCAAGGCACCGGCGCGTCACCGCGGCGTCATGCCCCCGCCATGCCGCCGCAACGCGAGCCGGCGAAGCTGCGCGCAGCCAGCACGGGCATCGTCATGCGCATCGGCATCGTCAGCGAGACCTATCCACCGGAGATCAACGGCGTCGCGCTGACCGTGCACAGCCTCGCCGCCGGACTCGCCGCCCGCGGCCATTGCATCGACCTGATCCGGCCGCGCCAGCCGCAGCCGCACGGCGACGAAGCCGGCATCGAGGTGCTCGAACTGCGCGGCGGCGCACTGCCCCGTTACCCGGGCCTGCGCTTCGGCCTGCCCGCCGGACGCACGCTGCGGCGGCACTGGTCGCGGCAGCGTCCCGATGCGGTCTATGTGGCCACCGAGGGTCCGCTCGGCTGGTCGGCCGTGCGCACCGCCAGGCAGCTGGACATTCCGCTCAGCAGCGGCTTCCACACCCGCTTCGACAGCTACGCCAACCATTACGGCGTGGGCCTGCTCACGCCGCTGGTGCGCGGTTACCTGCGCCGTTTCCACCAGCGCGCCGCCGCCACGCTGGTGCCGACCGACGCGCTCGCACGGGAACTGCACGCCATGGGCATCACCAATACGCGTCTGCTGCGCCGCGCCGTCGATACGCAGCTGTTCCATCCGAGCCGCCGCGACATGGCCTTGCGAGCCGAGTGGGGTGTGGACGGCGCCACGCCGGTGCTGCTGTACGTGGGGCGCATCGCGCCGGAGAAGAATCTCGATCTGGCGGTACGAAGCTTTCGCGCGATCCGGCAGCGGCTGCCGCAGGCGCGCTACGTGTGGGTCGGCGACGGTCCGGCCCGCGACGCACTGCAGGCTGCCAACCCGGACTTCATCTTCGCCGGCGTGCAACGCGGCGAGGCGCTGGCGCGGCACTACGCCAGCGCGGATCTGTTCCCGTTCCCTAGCCTCAGCGAGACCTTCGGCAACGTGATCATCGAGGCGCTGGCCGCCGGCCTGCCGGTGGTGGCGTACGCCGAAGGCGCCGCGCGCGAGCACCTGGTCGATGGCGTCAACGGTTGCCGCATCGCCGCGGGCGACGAGGCGGCCTTCATCGACGCCACGCTGCGGCTGGCCTGCAACCCGGCGCTGATCCGGCACATGGGCCGCGCGGCGCATGCCGGCGTGGCGGGGCTGTCGCCGGAGGCGGTGATCCGCGACTTCGAGAACCTGTTGCGCGAGATGGCCGAGGAGAACCTGCATGCACACGCCTCCGTCGCTGCCCCGCTCTGACCTCCTGCCCGGACCGCGCTTCGCACTGGATCGCCGCGTCTGCGTGATCGCCAACCACTGGGGCGCGCGCCGCGTGGTCGGTGCATGCTTCGGCACGATCAGCCGACTCGGCGACGGCATGTTCTGGTATGCGCTGATGGCGGCGCTGGCGGCGTTCGGCGGCCAGCGCGGGCTGACCGCGGCCGCGCACATGGCGGTCACCGGACTCGTCGCGCTGCTGCTGTACCGCGTGCTGAAGCGCTGGACGCGCCGCCCGCGTCCGTTCCGCGCCTGCCCCGGCGTGATCGCGCACGTGCCGCCGCTGGACGAGTTCAGTTTCCCGTCCGGCCATACCCTGCAGGCGGTGGGCTTCAGCATCGTGGCGCTGGCCTGGTACCCGGCGCTGGCGCCGCTGCTGCTGGGCTTCACCGCACTGGTCGCCGCCTCGCGGGTGATCCTCGGCCTGCACTACCCGAGCGACGTGCTCGCCGCCATCGCGATCGGCGGCATGCTTGGCAGCGCCTCGCTGTGGCTGGCCGGCCTGCCCGGCTGAGCAGATCCTGCGCACGCCGTCGGCCACTTCTTTGCACTCAAGCAGATAGCGCACTTGTCCACAGGCTTTGCCGCCCGCGCTCCACAATCGCTGTGGAAAACCGCCGCCCACGCGGCGCCGTCATGCGCAACTCGTGACCAGCGCGTAGCAAGTGCTTGATGGATCAACGGCGAAAGCGGTTTTTCCACAGGCTTTGCCGGAACGCTTCCACAGTCGCTGTGGAAAACCCGCCTGCGCAAACGACGATGCCGCCCGCAGGCGGCATCGCATCATCGCCGGCAGGGTGCCCGCTCAGGCCGCGCGCGGCGCCTTCATCAGGATGCCGAGCAGGTCGGCCAGCTTGTCGCGCATCTCGCGGCGGTCGACGATCAGGTCGATGGCGCCGTGCTCGAGCAGGAACTCCGAACGCTGGAAGCCTTCCGGCAAGGTCTCGCGCACGGTCTGCTCGATCACCCGCGGACCGGCAAAGCCGATCAGCGCCTTCGGCTCGCCGATGTTGATATCGCCCAGCATCGCCAGGCTGGCGGAGACGCCGCCGGTGGTCGGGTTGGTCAGCACGCTGATGTACGGCACGCCGGCGTCGCGCAGGCGCGCCAGCGCGGCCGAGGTCTTGGCCATCTGCATCAGCGAGAACAGCGCCTCCTGCATGCGCGCGCCGCCGGTGGCGGAGAAGCACACCAGCGCGCTGCGGTCAGCCAGTGCGCGCTCGGCGGCGCGGGTGAATTTCTCGCCGACCACCGAACCCATCGAGCCGCCCATGTAGGCGAACTCGAACGCCGCGGCCACCAGCGGGCGGCCCTTGAGCCGGCCGCTCATCACGACCAGCGCGTCCTTCTCGCCGATCTTCTTCTGGGTGGCGACGATGCGGTCGCGGTACTTCTTCGAGTCGCGGAACTTCAGCGGGTCGGTCGGCTCCAGGCTGGCCCACAACTCCTGCCCCGAGTTTTCATCGAGCAGCGCGCCCAGCCGCGCACGCGCGCCGATGGCATGGTGGTGGCCGCACTTCGGGCAGACCATCAGGTTGCGCTCCAGCTCCGGCTTGTACAGCACGGTGCCGCAGCCGCCACACTTCTCCCACACGCCTTCGGGCACCGAGCCCTTGCCGCCCTGGGTGGCGTGCGGACGGGTGCGCGGGTTCATGATTTTCTGCAGCCAATTCATTGCATCACCTGCTTCTCGTGAGTGCGCCGCCAGCCGCCGGCGCGTGCCCTCAATGCTTGTCGAGCGTGGCGCGGATCGGCGCCAGGAACGCCCGTGCGCGTTGCGCGATGTCTCCGGCATCCGCTGCCCCGACCAGCCGTTCAACCAGCGCGCTGCCGATCACCACCGCGTCGGCGAAACCGGCAATCGCCTGCGCGCTCGCCGCATCGCGGATGCCGAAGCCCACCGCCACCGGCGCCTTCGCGCGGGCCCGAACATCCGCCACGCGGGCAGCGATGTCGCCGGTGCTCAAGTGTGCCGCACCGGTGATGCCGGCGAACGAGACATAGTACAGGAAACCCTCGGCGGAACCGCACAACTGCGCCATACGCGAGGGTTCGGTGGTGGGCGCGGCGAGCAGGATCTGCTGCAACCCGGCCTCGCGCAGCGGCTGCAGCACGGCCGATTCCTCCAGCGGGCAATCGACCAGCAGCACGCCGTCGACGCCAGCCTGCACGGCCTCCTGCGCGAAGCGCGCGTAACCGTGGATCTCGATCGGGTTGAGGTAGCCCATCAGCACGATCGGGGTGTCCGCATCGCGCTGGCGGAACGCGGCGACCCAGCCCAGCACGTCGGCCAGGCCCACGCCTTTCGCGATGGCGCGTTCGCTGGCGTGCTGGATCACCGGGCCGTCGGCCATCGGATCGGAGAACGGCACGCCCAGCTCGATCAGGTCGGCGCCGGCGTCGACCAGTGCGTGCATCAGCGCCACCATGTGCTCGGGCGACGGGTCGCCGGCGGTGACGAACGGGATCAGGCCGGTGCGGCCGGCAGCCTTCAACGCGGCAAAGCGGCGGTCGATGCGGCTCATACCTCGACTCCTTCGCGTGCCGCGATGGTGTGCACGTCCTTGTCGCCGCGGCCGGACAGATTGCACAGCACGATGCCGTCCTTCGGCAATTCACGCGCCAGCTTGATCGCCTGCGCCACCGCGTGGCTGGATTCCAGCGCCGCCAGGATGCCCTCGGTACGCGCCAGCAGATGGAATGCCTCCATCGCCTCGTCGTCGGTCACGCCGACGTAGTCGGCACGGCCGGCATCCTTGAGGAACGCATGTTCGGGACCGACACCGGGATAGTCGAGGCCGGCCGAGATCGAATGCGTCTCGGTGATCTGGCCGTTGTCGTCGCACAGCACGTAGGTGCGGTTGCCGTGCAGCACGCCGGGCCGGCCGGCTGCCAGCGACGCGGCGTGATGACCGGTGGCGATGCCCTCGCCCGCCGCCTCGGCACCGACGATGCGCACGCCGGCATCGTTGAGGAACGCGTGGAACAGGCCGATCGCGTTGGAGCCGCCACCGACGCAGGCGGTCAGCACGTCGGGCAGGCGGCCGTATTCCTCCAGCATCTGCGCACGCGCCTCGCGACCGACGATCGCGTTGAAGTCGCGCACCATCAGCGGGTACGGATGCGGCCCGGCCACCGTGCCGATGATGTAGAAGGTGTCGGCCACGTTGGTGACCCAGTCGCGCATCGCCTCGTTCAGCGCATCCTTCAGCGTCTTCGAGCCGGACGTCACCGGCACCACCTCGGCGCCGAGCAGCTTCATGCGGTAGACGTTGATCTTCTGCCGCTCGATGTCGACCGCGCCCATGTAGACCACGCACTCCAGGCCCAGCCGCGCCGCCACCGTGGCGCTGGCCACGCCGTGCTGGCCGGCGCCGGTCTCGGCGATGATGCGGGTCTTGCCCATGTTGCGCGCGACCAGCGCCTGGCCGACCGTGTTGTTGATCTTGTGCGCGCCGGTGTGGTTCAGGTCCTCGCGCTTGAACAGGATGCGTGCGCCGCCGACGTGCTGCGACAGCCGCTCGGCGTGGTAGATCGGGCTGGGCCGGCCGACGTAGTGCTTGAGGTCGCGATCGAGTTCGGCGATGAACGCCGGATCGTCGCGCAGGCGCAGGTAGGCTTCGGTCAGTTCGGCCAGCGGCGCCATCAGGGTCTCGGCGACATAGCTGCCGCCGAACTGGCCGAAGCGGCCGTGGGCGTCGGGAAAGGCGTGGAAATCCCGGATCTCGGGCATGGTGACTCCATCGGAAGCTTGGCAACAGGCTCACACCTTAGCGCCGGCGCCTCCAGCGAAAAAGCGAAAAGAGCGTCACGATACTTGAGCTAAACTCACGGCATGTCGGATCGCGACCTACCCTCGCTGAACGCCCTGCGCGCCTTCGAAGCCGCCGCGCGGCTGGGCAGCATGAGCCTCGCCGCGCAGGAACTGCACGTGACCCACGGTGCGGTGAGCCGCCAGGTGCGCGTGCTGGAAGAAGCGCTGGGCCAGCCGCTGTTCGTGCGCCAGGGCCGCGGCGTGGCGCTCACCGCGGTCGGCCAGCAGCTGCGCGAGCAATGCAGCGCCGCGTTCGGGCAGCTGCGCGAGGCCTGGCTGCAACTCCGGCAGCAGCGCGCCACGGCGGCCTTCGTGCTGGGCTGTTCCGGCAGCGTGCTGGCGCGCTGGATGATCCCCCGGCTGGAGCGCCTGCGCCATGAGCTGCCCGCGCTGACCGTACACCTGGCGGTGCAGGAGGAACCGGTGGCCGAGCACCTGGCCGAAGTCGACGCGGCACTGCTGCTGGCCGCGCCACCCTGGCCGTCAGGCTGGCAGGTACACGAGTTGGCGCCGGAACGCATCGGCCCGGTGCTGAGCCCGCGCTACCCCGGCGCCGAGCGCCTGCGCGGGCAGCCCGCCAGCGCCTTGTGCGAGGAGCCGCTGCTGCACACCGCCTCGCGTCCGCAGGCCTGGCCGGAGTGGGCCAACACGATGGGGCTGCCGAGCGAATCGCTGCAGCAGGCGCAGGCCCTGCCCCATCTCTATTTCCTGCTGGAAGCGGCGAGCGCCGGGCTGGGCGTGGCGATCGCGCCACAGCCGCTGGTGGCCGACGACCTCGCCAGCGGCCGGCTGCTCGCACCCTGGGGTTTCCGCGAGACGTCCGCGCGCTGGGTGCTGGCCAGTTCGCGGCGCATGGACGACGGCCGCATCGAGGCGCTGGCCGCCTGGCTGCGCACGGAGCTGTCGGATCAGAGATAGCGGCGGATGCGCTGGCGCAGCTGTTCCAACTGCGCGGACGTCAGCGGGCCGAGCATGCCGCGGCGTTCCGCCGGAATGTGTGCAGTGGCATCCCCGTCGCCGAACACGTAATGGTCAAGCAGGTTCTTCCAGCCCGCTTTCTCCGCGGGCGTGAGCGCGCCGAAACCGAGGATGCAGTGGAACAGCGCGCCCAGCGCGAGATCCGAGGAACGCCCCTCCTCCGTCACCGGCATCCACCAGTAGTTCACCAGCGCGTTGAGCCGTTCCAGCGACTCGACGTGATGCCACCACATCGGCGGAATGTAGATCGCGTCGCCCGGATGCAGCTCCGCCACCTGCGCCGCCGCCAGCGCCTGCCTCAGTCGCGGATAGCGCAGGTCGTCCGGCCGGTCCAGCCGGGCCACGCCGATCGCCGCGCCGGTGGGGGCGAAATCCAGCGGGCCGACGTAGAGGTTCGGCAACTGCTCGGAGGGGAACAAGGTGAAGCGCCGCGTGCCGCACACCACGCAGGCGATGTTGTGGTAGGCGTCGAAATGTGCCGGCGTGGTAACCCGGTTGCCGATCCAGATGCGCGGCTGGATGCCGGGGTCGAGCAACGGCAGTGCGTGTTCGTCCAGCAGGCCCGGCAGGCAGGCGGAAATCAGCGCGCTCTGCATCGCCAGTCCCGGCGCGTCCGGCTGGCGGCTGTACTGCGCGAGACGCTGCAGCCCCTGACCGATCGAGACGCGGTGGTGCGTGTAGTTGAAGCCGTCGAACGTCGCGTTGTAGCCGATCACCCCGCGCTCGCCCGGCGGCAGCAGCAATGCATCGACCTCGCTGCCG
Source organism: Rhodanobacter sp. (assembly GCA_024711345.1). Lineage (GTDB taxonomy): Bacteria > Pseudomonadota > Gammaproteobacteria > Xanthomonadales > Rhodanobacteraceae > Rhodanobacter. Next base: position 362,052 of record JANJTA010000035.1, read on the forward strand.
TTGTCCCGCCGCGCCAGCTCCCGCGCGAACGTGTCGTCCGACTGCCGCGCCCAGGCCACCATCGGCCAATCGCGGCACAGACCACGGATCACCAGCGGGCGCGCGCGGCCGACCAGCGCGGCCAGTGCAGGCAACTCGCGGCATTCCTCGATGGCGGCGGGCGCACCGCTCACGCCGCGTCCGCCGCGCGTACCGCGCGGATGAAGGCTTCCAGCTGGTCCGGGTCCTTGATGCCCGGCGCCGACTCGACTCCGCTGGCCACGTCCACCGCCCACGGCCGCACCGCACGCACGGCCTCGCCCACGTTGCCGGCGTGCAGGCCGCCAGCCAGGATCAGTGGCTGCGCCAGACCGCGCGGCAGCAACGACCAGTCGAAGGTCCGGCCGCTGCCGCCGACCGCGCCTGCCGCGTGGCCGTCCAGCAACAGCCCGGCCGCATGCGGATACTGCTGCAGCCGCGGCAGCGCCGCCGCACCCTCGCCCATCGCGACGGCCTTCAGGAACGGCTGGCCGAACTGCGCGCACCAGGCGTCGCTCTCGTTGCCGTGGAACTGCAGCAAGGTGGGCCGCACGCTATCGAGTACCTGCCGCACCAGCCCGGGTTCGTCGTCCATGAACAGGGCCACGCTGGCCACCAGTGGCGGCAGCGCCACGACGATCTCGCGCGCCCGCGCCAGCGTCACCCGCCGCCGGCTGCGCGCGGTGAAGACCAGGCCGATCGCATCGGCGCCGAGCTGCGCGGCGAGCAGCGCGTCACCGACCCGCGTCATGCCGCAGCACTTGATGCGGGTCACTGGCTCACCTCGCGCGGCAGGTTCCAGTAGGGCTCGTAGCGTGGACCGATGAAGGTCAGTCCGGTGGCCGGCGCGGTCGGGCCGGCCACCTGGCGATCGCAACCGGCCAGCAATTCGGCCATCCACTCGACCGGCTGCTCGCCGCGGCCGATCGGCAGCAGCGAGCCGACGATGTTGCGCACCATGTGGTGCAGGAACGCGTTCGCCTCGATGTCGACGAACACCTGCTCGCCCTCGCGCCGCACGCTCACTGCCAGCACGCTGCGGCGCGGATGCGCGGCCTGGCAGGACAGCGCGCGGAAGGCGCTGAAATCATGCTCGCCCAACAGCGCCTGCGCGGCGTCGTGCATGCGCGCGGCATCCAGCGGCAGGCGCTCCCAGGTGACGTAGCGCGCATCCAGCGCCGCGCGTACCGGCCGGTTGAGGATGTGGTAGCGGTAGCGCCGGCTGCGCGCCGCATAGCGCGCGTGGAAACTGTCCGGCACCGGCTGCGCCCAGCGCACCGCCACGCTGGGCGGCAGGTTGGAACAGGCGCCGAGCACCCAGCCGCGCATGTCGCGGCGCGCCTCGGTGTCGAAGTGCACCACCTGGCAACGGCCATGCACACCGGCGTCGGTGCGTCCCGCGCAGCTGACCTCGATCGGATGGTCGGCCACCTTCGACAGCGCTTCCTCCAGCACGCCCTGCACGCTGACGTCCGTCTTCAGGCGCTGCCAGCCGCTGAAATCGGTGCCGTCGTATTCGATGCCCAGGGCAATGCGCATGGAGTCGTGCAGGGTTTGCCGAAAGCAGAAAGATTAGCAGGCCACAACGGCATCGGGCCGGCAAAGAGCCGGCCCGATGTGTTCCGCGCGATGCTGCCGGCGACTCAGTGCAGGCTGTCGAGCAGGCGCTTGGCGACGTCCTTCTGCATCTGGCTGCCTTCCTTGACCACCTCGCCGAGCATGGCACGGGCGCCTTCGGCGTCGCCCATGTCGATGTAGGCACGGGCCAGGTCGAGCTTGGTGTCCACCGGGTCGTCGCTGAACTCGCCCAGCTCGTGAGCGTCGGCCGCCGGCGGCACGCTGTCCTCTTCCTCGAAATGCCAGCTCGACACCGGCTCGGCGGGCGCGGGCTGGCCGGATGCCAGCGGCGCGACCACGGTGGCATCGTCTGCAGCCGGTGCTGGGGCCGATGCCGGACGCGTCGCGTCACCGGTGGCCCGGGTGAGATCGAAGTTGAAGTTGTATTCGCTGACGGGCTTGGGGCCGCCCGAGGGCAGCGGCGGCGGCAGCGGGGAGACCACCGTGGGCGCGTCATCCTTGTCGGCATAGTCGTCGATGTTGAACGCGCCGCGCGCTTCGGCCTCGCCGGACAGCGCCGGCTCGACGTGATGGTCGAACAGCGGGTGGCCCGGCGACAGGTCCTCGCCCATGTGCAGCACGTCCTGCCACTCATCCTGCTGCGGATCGGCGATATGGGCGTACATCGCCTCGGCCGCCGCCTCGAAATGCTCGACGTCGCGGCGCGAGTAGTACAGGGTGACCAGTTCCAGATGCAGGCTGATGTCATCGGGATGTTCGGCCAGCTGGTCGAGCAACTCGTCCTGGTCGACATCGTCACCGGGAAGATCCTGTGCAGCGTCTGAGGTCGAACCGAAACGATCGGCCAGCGACGGCGCCACCTTTGACGCCGCGGCGGTCGGCTTGCGCCGACGACCCAGCATGGCCAGCAGGATCAGCAGCACGATCGCGCCACCCGCGGCCGCCCAGGCCCAGGTCTGCATGTACCACGGCTGTTCCAGCGGCGCCGGTGGGTTGGCCGCAGGCTTGGTGGCCGGCTTCTCCACCGGCTTGGTCGGCGCCGACGTCGCCAGCGGCGTGGTCACCACGGAGCTGCCGTGTGCCGGGGCGCTGGCCAGACTGGAGGCTGCCGCCGGTGCCGTGGTAGCTGCAGCGGGCGCCGCGGCCACGCTGGCGGCCGTGCTGGCGGTGGCAGTGGCGGTTTCCAGCTTCTCCACGGGCGCCGCAGCGGTGGCCTTCGTGCTGCTCGCGACGGTCGCCGGCGACGACGCCGCGGGCTGGTTGGCCGCCTTGCGTGCGGCAGCCAGCTTGGCCTGCAGTTCGGCGATCTCGTTGTCCTTCAGCGACAGCAGGCGTTCGTTCTTGCTGTTGATGTCCGCCAGGTCCTTGACGCGGGCCTTCAGATCCGCGGTCTGCTGTTGCAGGCTGGCCAGACTCTCCTTGGTGCGCAACAGTTCCTGACGCGCGCCATTGCCGGCCGCGCCATTGCCTTGCGCACCGGCGCCGGTGTCCGCCTTGGCCGGCATCAGCGCCAACCGGTCGCCCGTATCGGACGCGCCGGTCGACGCACCGGCATTGGACGTGCGGGTGGCGGCGTTGGCCACGACGGTCGGCTTGCCCGGGATGCCGGCGCGCCAGTCGCTGTTCTGCCGGCGCACTTCGGCGGCGGCGGCGGCGATCGTCATGGCCTGCGCCTCGGCCGAGGTCGGCACGCGCAGCACCACGCCGGCCTTCAGCGCATTGATGTTGTCGCGGTAGAACGCATTGGGGTTGGCCTGCTGCAGCGCCAGCATCATCTGCTGGACGTCGACGCCGGAGGGGGTCACGTTGCGCGCAATGCCGGACAGCGTCTGGCCGCGCTCGACCGGCGCGGTCTGGCCCTGACCGGCGGTCGCGGTCGGCGCCGGCGCCGCGGGTGCCGGCTTGGGTCTGGCGATGGGTTTGGCCGCAGGCTTGGCGGGCGTAGCGGCGGGCGCAGCGGTGGCCGGGGCGGTTCTGGCGGCCGTGCGGCTGGTCGCAGGCGCTACCGGTGCGGCAGCGGCCATGGCACCCGGCGGATCGAGCAGGATCGCGTACTCGCGCACGCTCTTGCCGGCCTTGCCATTCACTTCGATCAACAGGTCGAGGAAGGGGTCGTCCACCGGCGCGCTGCTGGTGATGCGGATCACCGACTGCCCGGCGCCGGCGGTGACCACGCTGAAATGCAGCGGCACCTCGGTACGCCCTCCGACGATGCCGGCACGCGCGAAGTCCTCGCTGGAAGCCAGTTGGACGGTGAGCCCCTGCAATTCCGCCGGACTGTCGGGATGCAGCGGAATCTCGGCCAGCAGCGGCTGCCCCAGCGCCGACTTGACCCGGACCTGGCCCAGGTCGACAGCCATGAGCTGGCTGCTGCCCAGTGCCAGTGCGATCAGCATCGACAACTTCAACGAACGATTCATTGCTTGTTCCCCCGAACGATCCTGGCGCGACTCTCTAGTGGATTCATGGCGTTCCGCCATGGCGGCCGGCCCCAAACGAGCTGCCACTTTAGTTATATGCAGGCCAATCAACAATAGCTGCAGCGAATACTTGCAGTGCATTGCTGCAGCGTGTTCTCACGCAACAGCGACTCTCACGGCGCGCCCGGGGGCGTCCGCGACTGCAATACCTGCAGCTGTTCCCGCAGCTCGGCGATGGTCCGGTCCTGCTGCCGCAGCCGCTCGCTGGCCCGCCGGCTGTCCGATTCCTGCCGGTGGAGATCCTGCGCCAGGCGCGTCACCTCGGCCTGGCTGCCGGCCAGTTGCCGCTGCGCCGTCGACAGGGATGTGGCTGCCGCCGACGTGGCCGGTGGCGACTTCGCCTGCTCGCCGGCCCAGGCCGCCGACGCGGCAGCCAGCCCGATGGCCGCCATGAGCGGCATCCCACGCAGCATGGAGATCATGCACAGACTCTCAAAGGTAATCCTCGATCAGCAATTCGGCGATCTGCACCGCATTCAGCGCCGCACCCTTGCGGATGTTGTCCGAGACGATCCACAGATCCAGCCCGCGCTCGTGCGAGATGTCCTCGCGGATGCGGCCCACGTACACCGGATCGTTGCCGGCCGCCTCGCCCACCGGGGTCGGGTAGCCGCCCGGCTTGCGCTCGTCCACCAGCACCACGCCCGGCGCCTGGCGCAGCAGCTCGCGGGCCTCCTCGGCGGTGATCTTGTCGCTGGTCTCGATGTGCACTGCCTCCGAATGGCCATAGAACACCGGCACGCGCACCGCGGTCGGGTTCACCTGGATCGACTCGTCCTCCAGGATCTTGCGGGTCTCCCACACCAGTTTCATTTCTTCCTTGGTGTAGCCGTTCGGCTGGAAGTCGTCGATCTGCGGGATCACATTGAACGCGATCTGCACCGGGAATTTCTTGCCCGGTTCCACGCTTTGGAAGTTCAGCAGCGCCGCGGTCTCCCGCCCCAGCGTCTCCATGCCGCTGCGGCCGGCGCCGGAGACGGACTGGTAGGTGGCCACGTTGATCCGCTCGATCTGCACCGCGCGGTGGATCGGTGCCAGCGCCACCAGCATCTGCATGGTCGAGCAGTTCGGATTCGCGATGATGCCGCGATTGGTGTACTGGGCGATCGCGTGCGGGTTGACCTCGCTGACCACCAGCGGGATGTCGTCCTGGTAGCGGAACTCCGAGGTGTTGTCGATCACCACCGCGCCGGCCGCCGCCGCACGCGGCGCGTGCTCGCGGCTGACCGAACCGCCGGCCGAGAAGAACGCGATGTCGACGCCCTCGAAATCGTAGGTGTCCAGCAGCTGCACGGTGATGTCCTTGCCGCCGAAGCTGACCTTGCCGCCGGCCGAACGCTCGCTCGCCAGCGGCACCAGCTCGCTGACCGGGAACTCGCGCTCGGCGAGGATCGCCAGCACGGTCTCGCCGACCGCGCCGGTGGCGCCGACCATGGCGACCTTGTAGCTGCTCTTCTGACTCATGGGTGGTGTTCTTCGCTCAGGGAGGGAGATCGTACCGGCGGTCAGGCCAGCACGTTGGGATTGAGGATCGTCGGCGGCCGCCCGGCATGCGGGCCATGGCCGAACAGCGCCAGCACATTGTCCACGGCCAGCGCGGTCATCGCGCGGCGCGTTTCGGTGCTGGCGCTGGCGATATGCGGGCTGAGCACCACGTTGTCCAGTTCGAGCAGGCCCGGGTGCAGCGCCGGCTCGCCCTCGAACACGTCCAGCGCGGCGCCGGCCAGCCGCCGCTCGCGCAGCGCCGCCGTCAGCGCCTTGTCGTCCACGATGCCGCCACGGGCCACGTTGACCAGCATCGCGGTCGGCTTCATCAGCGCCAGCTCGGGCGCGCCGATCGCACGCCGGGTCTGCGGCGTCAGCGGCAACGCGAGCACCAGGAAATCGGCCTCGCGCAGCAGCCGCGGCTTGTCGACGAAGCGCGCGTGGCAGGCGCGCTCGACGGCCTCCGGCAGCGGCGAACGGTTGTGGTACAGCACCGGCATGCCGAAGCCGACCGCACGGTGCGCGATGGCCTGGCCGATGCGGCCCATGCCGAGGATGCCCAGGGTGCGGCCGCGCACGTCGGTACCCAGCCACGCCTTGAACTCGGTGGCCTTCCAGTGCCCGGCACGCAGCCAGCGCTCGGCCGCGGTCATGCGCCGGGCTGCGCCCAGCAACAGCGCCCAGGTGTAGTCGGCCACGCTCTCGTTGAGCACGTCGGCGGTATTCGACACGGCGATGCCGGCGGCGCTCAGCGCATCCAGGTCCAGGTTGTCGTAGCCGACGCCGAGGTTGGCGACGATGCGCAGGCGATGCGCGCCGGCGATTTCGGCCGCACCGATGCGGTCCTTCAGGCCGACGATGGCGGCGTCCTGCCCGGCCAGCTTCGCCGCCAGCTCGTGCGCGGCGAACTTGCGCTCCTCCGGCTCGGCGCTTACCTCGAAATGCGGTTCAAGCCGGGCGATGATGCCCGGGAAGGTGGGTCGCGAAACCCACACGCGCGGCTTGTCGCTCATGGTTGCGGCTCCGGCTGCCATGGTCGGTCCATCAGGGAATGCGCGGCGCTACCGGCCCCACGTCGCAGCACTGGGCGCGGTGGCGCAAGGCATGGTCGATCAACACCAGCGCCACCATTGCCTCGGCGATCGGGGTGGCGCGGATGCCGACGCAGGGATCGTGGCGTCCCTTGGTCACCACTTCGACCGGCTCGCCGGCCAGGTTCACGCTGCGGCCGGGGATCAGGATGCTGGAAGTGGGCTTCAGCGCGATCGAGGCGATCACCGGCTGGCCGCTGCTGATGCCGCCGAGGATGCCGCCGGCGTGATTGGACGCAAAGCCGTCCATGCCCATCTCGTCGCGATGCTCGCTGCCGCGCTGGGCGACGGCGGCAAAGCCGTCGCCGATCTCCACGCCCTTGACCGCGTTGATCGACATCAGCGCGCTGGCCAGGTCGCCGTCGAGCTTGCCGTAGATCGGTTCGCCCCAGCCCGGCGGCACGCCGTCGGCGACCACGTTGACGCGCGCGCCGACCGAGTCGCCGGACTTGCGCAGCGCGTTGATGTGGTTCTCCAGCGCCGGCACCTGCACCGCATCGGGCCAGAAGAACGGGTTCTGCTCCACCGCGTCCCAGTCGAAGGCGTCCGGCGTGATGTCACCGATCTGCGCCAGGTAGCCGCGCACGCGCACGGCGTGGTGCTCGGCCAGCCATTTCTTGGCGAGCACCGCCGCGGCCACGCGCATGGTGGTCTCGCGCGCCGAGGAACGCCCGCCGCCGCGCGGGTCGCGGATGCCGTATTTCTGCCAATAGGTGTAGTCGGCGTGGCCGGGACGGAAGCTCGACGCGATGTCGCCGTAGTCCTTGCTGCGCTGGTCGGTGTTGCGGATCAAGAGCGCGATCGGCGTGCCGGTGGTCCTGCCTTCGTACACGCCGGAGAGGATCTCCACCTCGTCCGCTTCGTGCCGCTGCGAGGTGTAGCGGCTGCGGCCGGTGGCGCGGCGTGCGAGGTCGTGGCGAAACTCCTCCGGCGCGATGGCCAGTCCCGGCGGGCAGCCGTCGATCACGCAGCCGATCGCCGGCCCGTGGCTCTCGCCGAAGGTGGTGACGGTGAACAGCTTGCCGAAGGAATTGCTGGACATGGCGTGCCCGGGGTCAAAGGCCCAAGCATACCGGCACCGCTCTTCCTGTAGGAGTCCGCTCGCGGGCGAGGCTCTTGAGCTTTTGCGACTCCCTATTCCCCATTCCCCATTCCCTGTTCCCGGCAAAGAAGCATCGCCCGCGAGCGGGCTCCTACCGCTCTGCCGCCAACCACTCGCGGGACAGCATGGCGAAGAGCATGTCGTCGACCCATGCACCGTGCAGCCACAGGCTCTCGCGGTGGTGCGCCTCCTGGCGCATGCCCAGCGAACGCAGCAGGCCGAGGCAGGCCAGGTTGCGCGGGTCGACCGAGGCCTGGATGCGATGCCGACCGAGCCGGCCGAACACGTGGTCGAACAGCGCGCGCACCGCCTCGCCGGCATACCCCTGCCCCTGGCCGGCCGGCGCGAGGCTGATGCCGAACTCGACCGATGCCTTGGCATCCCCGGGCAGGTTCACGCCAAGGTCGCCGAGCAGCCGGCCGTCCTCGCGCAGCCGGATCGCGCGCTGGAACCAGCCGACGGGAATCGCTGCGGACGATTGCCGCTCGATGAAGGCACGCGCGGCGGCGAGGTCGGCCGGGCACCAGCCCTGGTAGCGCGCCACCGCGGGATCACTGCGCAAGACGAACAGCGCCGCGGCGTCGTCAGGGCGCAACGCGTCGATCCGCAATCGCGCCGTGGCCAGTTCCATGCTTCAGCCCGGACGCCGCGCGGCGGCCGCCGCATGGATCGCCGCGGCGTGCTCGACCAGGTCGCGCCGCTCCAGCGCGAACACGCCCATCGGACCGACCTTGAACTCGATCCACACGAACGGCACTTCCGGCAGCAGCGCGGCCAGCGCGTGCTCGCTCTCGCCCACCTCGACGATCAGCAGGCCGTCCCCGGTGAGGTGGTCGGCCGCCTCGTCCAGCATGCGCAGGCACAGGTCCAGGCCGTCCACGCCGGAGGTCAGGCCCAGCTTGGGCTCGTGCACGTACTCTCCCGGCAGCGCGGCGTATTCGTCCTCGGTGACGTAGGGCGGATTGGAGACGATCAGGTCGTACTTGCGCCCGGCCACGCCGGCGAACAGGTCGGAGCGGATCGCCTCGACGCGATCCTCGACGTGCTGGAACGCGATGTTCTCGCGGGCCAGCGACAGCGCCTCGTCGCTGATGTCGACCAGATCCACCCGCCAGTCCGGGTTGTATTCGGCCATGGCGATACCGATGCAGCCCGAGCCGGTGCACAGGTCCAGTGCCCGCTCGACCTGGCGGTCGTCCAGCCACGGCGCGAAGCCCGTCTCGATCAGCTCGGCGATCGGCGAGCGCGGCACCAGCGCGCGGCGGTCGCTCTTGAACTTCAGCCCGGCGAACCAGGTTTCCCCGACCAGGTAGGCCACCGGCAGGCGCTCGTTGACGCGGCGCTCGATCAGCGCCAGCACGTTCGCACGTTCGGCCGTGGTCAACCGGCCGGCGCCGTACGCCGGCGGAATGTCCGGCGGCAGGTGCAGGCTGGCCAGCACCAGGTGGGTGGCCTCGTCGATCGGGTTGTCGTGGCTGTGGCCGAAGGTCAGCCCGGCCGCCGAGAAACGGCTGGCGCCGTAGCGGATGAAGTCGATGATGGTGGCGAGTTCGGCGGTCACGGCGGTTCCGGCTGGCGGCGAAAGGCCAGCGATTATAAGGCCGGGCCCCGTATACTTCGGCGGATGACCTTCAAGATCCTGCTGCAATACCTCCTTCCGCACCGCTTCCTGTCGCGACTGGTCTACTGGGCCACGCGCTGGACCTTCGCGCCGTGGAAGAACTGGCTGATCGCCACCATCGTGCGCAACTACGACGTGGACATGGCCGAGGCCGTGCAGCCCGACCCGCTGGCCTACCAGCACTTCAATGCGTTCTTCACCCGCAAGCTGAAACCCGGCGCGCGTCGGGCCGACGCCGACCCGACCGCCCTGCTCTCGCCGGCCGACGGCCGCATCAGCCAGGCTGGCGCGATCGAGGACGGGCGCATCTTCCAGGCCAAGGGGCAGAGCTATACCGCCGCGGAACTGCTGGGCGAGGAGGCCGCCGCCGCGCCCTACCGCAATGGCTGCTTCGTCACCGTGTACCTGTCACCGCGCGACTACCACCGCGTGCACATGCCGCTGAAAGGTACGCTGAAGGAAACCGTGCACGTGCCCGGGCGCATCTTCAGCGTGGCGCCGTTCGCGGTCGAGGCGATACCGCGGCTGTTCGCGCGCAACGAGCGGCTGGTCTGCCATTTCGAGGGCGAGCACGGACCGTTCGTGGTGGTGATGGTGGGCGCGGTCCTGGTGTCCTCGGTGGCCACGGTGTGGGACGGCCTGGTGATCCCGCCGTACGCCTCGTCGATCCGGCGCAAGTCGTTCGCCGGCCAGCACGTCACGCTGGAACGCTTCGCCGAGATGGCGCGCTTCAACATGGGCTCCACCGTGATCGTGCTGCTGCCCGAGGGCACCACCGAGCTGGATGCCTTGCAGCCGCAGCAGGCGGTGCGCGTGGGCCAGCGGCTCGGCGCCCGCCACCCCGGAAACTGACGTGGCGCGTCATTTTGTGACGCCCTAGGCGCTCTTGCCGCCACCGCTTCGCTACGCTCGTGGCCTCGCCGCACGATGCTGCGCATCGCGAAACTCCAGCGCCGAAGGGGATCCCATGCAAATACTCACTCCGTTCCTCGTGATGATGCGCGCGCGCCAACTGGGCCGCCAGTTCCGCGACATCGAACGCAGCGTGCGGGCGCTGCCCCGGCGCAACCGAGAGCGCCTGGGCATGCTCACCCTGCGCGAGATCGGGCAGGCCTCGCGCAGCGACTTCCCGCACCTGTACGGCACCGCGCCGGAGGCGCGCTACCTGCCCTGGGGCCAGGGCACCGAGGCCGGCTACGAGCGCGCCTGCTCGACCAACGCCGAGGTGGCCATGCGCGGCATCGCGTTGTGGCTGGCGGTGGCCTACCACGAAACCAAGAACTCCCCGCACCCCAGCCTGCAACCGCAGCACCGCCAGCTGATGCAGCTGCTGCGCGAACTGAAGGAAGTACACGGCGCCGGCCAGGCCGACGCCGGCAATGGCAGCAGTTGGAGGCAGGAAAGCGCCTTCGCCTGAACGCGGTACGGCGCGGCGCGCGGATCAGCGACAGACCGGCAGTTTCAGCGTCTGCCCGATGCTCAGGCGGTGGTGCGTCAGCTCGTTCGCCTCGGCCACTTCCTGCACGCTGGAGCAATGCAGCTTGCGCACGATGCTGATCAGCGTATCGCCACGGCGCACCCTGTAGCGACGGCTGGCCCGCTCTGGCGGCGGCGCTGCCACCGGGGCGGCCACCATCGGCACCACCGCGTGGTGCAGGTCGGCGGCAAGGATCGGCCACGGACCCTCGACGCAGCGCGATGCATATGCCTTCTCCAGCAGCTTCGGCAACTGCAGCAGCGTGCCGACCGGCTGGGTCACCTGCGGATCCAGCCGCGGATTGAGGTTGCGCAAGGTGCGGAACCAGCCGTCGCCCATGCCGCCGGCCGAGCCCAGGCAAACGGTGAGTTCCGACAATGAGGCCGGCCGCTTCAGGGTGACCGTGCCAGGCGCGCCGTCGACCCGCGGGAAGCGCAGGTTGTAGCTGTCCGGGTGCTGGAACAGCCATGCCGCAGCGAGCACCGCCGGCACGTAGTCGCGGGTTTCCTGCGACAGCTGGTCGTAGATGCGCGGGTCGTAGAAGCTCACCGAGGTATCGTCGCCGACTGTGCGGCGCATGCGCCCTTCGCCGCCGTTGTAGGCGCCGAGGGCAAGTTCGAGGTTGTCATTGAATGCGCGCAGCTGCTCGTTGATGTACTCGGCATTCGCCCGCGCCGAAGCGGCGGGGTCGAAGCGCAGGTCGAAGCCGCTGTCGCTGCCCAGCCCGAAACGCATGCCGGTGGCGTACATGAACTGCAGCGGCCCCGACGCCCCCGAGCGCGAGACCGCGTGCACCTTGCCGCCGGATTCCTTGGCCATGATGCCGAACAGCAGCGCCTCGGGCAGGTCCGCCTTCTGGTACTGCGGCCACATCTGGTAGCGCAGGTACTGGTAGTTGACCCAGGCGTCCATCAGCTGCGGACGCCACTGGGTCAGCCACATCTCCAGCGCCGCCTTCACCGGCCCGTTCATCGCGATCAGCTGCGACAGCTTCTGTCCGTGCAGCAGGGTCACGCTGCGCTGCGCCTGCGGCAGGCTGGCCGCACCGGTGCTGCCGGTGGCCAGCGCCGCCTGCGCCGGATCGACGTCGCTGTCCAGGTCCTGGCCGCCGCCGAAGTCGCCGTCCTTCAGGCGCAGCAGGTGGTCGAACACGGAGAAGAACCGCTGCGGATCGCAGCCGGGCGTGCTGCCGCAACGCGCCGAGGCTTGTTTCAGGCGATCCAGCGTGCGGGTGAGAGTCAGCCGCGAGGCCTGCTGGTCGCCTTCGCGCGACTGCTGCAGGGCCGTCTCGTAGCCCTTGCTGGCCTGGTCGAGTTCGCCGTACAGCGTGTCCAGCGAAGTGGCCGGCCTGGCGCCGCCGGCGCTGGCGCAGGCGGCCAGCAGACTGATCGCGACGGCCAGCGCAGCCAGACGCAGGGTACGCACCACGGAACACGACGGCATCACGAACTTCACTCGCGGAAAACGCCCACCATAGCGGGCGCAGGGCCTCGACTCAACGCACCGCGACGGCGCCGCCAGCTTGGCTACAATCGCCCGACCCGCAATGGATGGAACGCCATGACTGAGATCCTGATCGGCCGCAACGACAGCACCAGCGTCAGCCTCGACCCGCACTACGGCAACCGTCACGGCATGATCGCCGGCGCCACCGGCACCGGCAAATCCGTTTCGCTGATGGTGCTGGCCGAAGGTTTCTCGCGCCTCGGCGTGCCGTGCTTCCTGGCCGACGCCAAGGGCGACCTGGCCGGCCTTTCGATGGCCGCCGGCGAGCCGGGCGACAAACTCAAGGCGCGCCTGGACAAGCTCAAGCTCACCGACTGGAAGGCGCAGGCCAATCCGGTGATCTTCTGGGACATCTACGGCAAGCTCGGCCATCCGGTGCGTGCCACCGTCAGCGAGATGGGTCCGGCCCTGCTCGGCCGCGTGCTGGAACTGAACGACACCCAGGAAGGCGTGCTGGAGGTGGTGTTCAAGGCTGCCGACGACCAGGGCTGGCTGCTGCTCGACCTGGCCGACCTGCGCGCCCTGCTCGGCTACGCCGCCGACAACGCCAAGACGCTCTCGGCGAAGTACGGGCTGATCAGCACCACCAGCATCGCGGCGATCCAGCGCGCCCTGCTGAAGCTGGAGAGCGACGGCGCCGACCAGTTCTTCGGCGAGCCCGCGCTGGAACTGGCCGACCTGATGCGCCAGGACATGAGCGGGCGCGGCATCATCAATGTGCTGGCCGCCGACCAGCTGATCCTGAAACCGCGGCTGTATTCCACCTTCCTGCTGTGGCTGTTGTCCGAGCTGTTCGAGCAACTGCCCGAGGTGGGCGATCTCGAGCAGCCGAAGATGGTGTTCTTCTTCGACGAGGCGCACCTCTTGTTCGACGACGCCTCGCCGGCGCTGCTGCAACGCGTGGAGCAGGTGGTGCGGCTGATCCGCTCCAAGGGCGTTGGCGTGTACTTCTGCTCGCAGAATCCCGACGACGTGCCCGGCGTGATCCTCGGCCAGCTCGGCAACCGCATCCAGCACGCGCTGCGCGCGTTCACCCCGCGCGACCAGAAGGCGGTCAAGGCAGCGGCGGAAACCTTCGTCGCCAATCCGAAGCTCGACGTGACCGAGGCGATCACCAAGCTCGCCGTCGGCGAGGCGCTGGCCTCTACCCTCGGCAACGGCGGCGTGCCCTCGCCGGTGGAACAGGTGCTGGTGACGGCACCGGGCTGCCGCATCGGCGCGATCAGCGAGGCCGAGCGTGCCACCATCCGCCAGCGTTCGCCGGTGGGCGGCAAGTACGACAACCCGCTCAACCGCGAGTCGGCCGCCGAGATGCTGGCCAAACGCGCCGACGACAAGGCGAGCGCCGACGCCGCGGCAACCGGCGCGCCGGGCCAGGCCGAAGAAGCCGGCTGGGGCGGCGCGGTGCACGACGTGCTGTTCGGCACCAAGCGCCGCCAGGGCATGGTCGAGACGATGGGCAAGCAGATGGTGCGCACGATGGGCAGCCAGCTCGGCCGGCAGATCCTGCGCGGCGTGCTGGGCGGCATCTTCGGCGGCAAGCGCTGAGCGAGAGCAGACCCTGATGCCGCGCGTCGAAGTCGTCGCCGCTGACATGCCGTTTGGCGAACGCCTCGCGGCTGGCTTCGGCTATCCGCTGCGCGGCGCCGCGCTGCCCACCTGCGTGGTGCTGGCGCTGATCCACTACGTCGGCCTGCTGCCGTCGTGGACCGGCGCGCTGGCCAGCGCGCTGGTATGGGCCGCCACCTGGCGCTACGCCGCCGACTGCCTGCTGCACACCGCCCACGGCTACGCCGACCCGCCCGACGTCGGCAGCGACGGCAACAGCGCCAGCGGCTGGGGCCTTACCGCGATCCACCTGCTGGTGGTCGCGCTGTGCGTGGTCGCCATCGTGTTCTTCCCGCGCCTGCTGTGGCCGGTGCTAATCCTGTCCGCCGTGGTGCTGCCGGCGATCGACATGTCGCTGGCGTTCGACGGCAACCTGGCGCTGGCGCTCAATCCGTTGAACTGGGCGCGCGTCATCGGCGGCTTCGGCGCCGCCTACCTGGTGCCGGTGGCGATCAACCTGCTGCTCGGCCTGCTGATCGTGCTGGCCTCGGTCACCACCGCGCTGCTGCCGCGGCTGTTGGCGCTGCCGCTGTTCGCCTTCGCCTACACCTACCTGATCGTGCTGGCCTTCCACCTGATGGGCGCGATGATCCACCAGCGCCACGAGCGCTTCGGCATCGAACCGGAAGCCGAGAAACTCGCCGCCACCTCCGGCCAGGATGGCGACAGCCGCCTGGTCGAGGAGGCGCGTCAGCTCGCCACCGACGATCCGCTGGCGGCGCTGCGGCAACTGGCCGCCCGCCTGCGCGAGCGCACCGCGCCGATACCTGTGCACCAGCTCTACCGCGAGCTGCTGCGACGACAGGGCCTGCGCGACGACCTGCTGGTGCATGGACAGATCTGGATCGCCGCACTGATCGCCCAGAAGGAAGCGCGCCGCGCACTCGGCGTACTGCAGGAATGCATCGGCCTCGACAGCGGCTTCGTGCCGGACGACCCGCGCACCTGCGGCGAGCTGGCGGACCTGGCCGCGCGCCTGGGCATGGATCGCCTCGCCATCCATCTCGGCCGCAGCTACCTGGCGCACTGGCCGCGCGACGCGCAGGCGCCGCACTATGGCCTGCTCGCCGCGCGCCAGCTTGCCGCCCACGCCGACCAGCACGCCGAAGCAGCGGCGCTGCTGGATCGGCTCGCGGCCGCCTGGCCGGAGCATCCGCTGCGCAGCGAGATCGACGCGCAACGGCGCCAGCTGGCCAGCCCGGCATGAGCCGCTGGCGTCCGCCCTCGCCCGGTTCCACCGCGATCGTCACCCGCGAGGGTTTCGAGCGCCTGAAGGCCGAGCTCGACCACTTGTGGCATGTGCTGCGCCCGGAGGTGGTGAAAGCCTTGGCCGCCGCCGCCGCCGAGGGCGACCGCTCGGAAAACGCCGAGTACACCTACCGCAAGAAACAGCTCGGTGAAATCGACCGGCGCGTGCGCTACCTCAGCAAGCGCATCCCCGCGCTCAAGGTGGCCGAAGGCCTGCCCGCGGACCGCGGGGCGGTGTTCTTCGGCGCCCGGATCGAACTGGAGAACGTCGCCAGCGGCGAGATCCACCGCTACCGCATCGTCGGCCCCGACGAGACCGACGCGAAGCGCGGCTGGATCAGCATCGACTCGCCGCTGGCGCGGGCGGTGCTGAAGAAGCGGGTCGACGACGAATTCAGCGCCGAGCTGCCGGGCGGGCTGACCGCGTTTGCCGTGCTCGCGGTCGATTACGGGCAGGGCTGACGCCGCGCCGGCAACGAACTCCTGCGGGCATGCCCGCCGCCGCTTCAGGCGGCCGGCGGGTACTCGCGCCCGGCGCGGCGCGGCTGATAGCAGGCCGCCGTGCGATGGAAGGCTTCGCCCGCATTGTCGGGATGCCAGCCCGGGATGCCCGACAGCGGCAGCGGGCGCAGTTCCAGCGGATCGAGCAGCAGGCGTCCCGCATCGACCGCCGCGGCGCAACGCACCGACAGGTCGGTCTCACCCTCCCACTGGAACACCAGCGCCTTGCCCACCAGCAGCCGGCCCGGACTCAAGGCCAGCTCCAGCAGCGCGTGGCCGAACAGTTCCAGCCGGATCGAACCGTCCAGCCACGCCTCGCGATGGCGCCAGAACAGGCCATGCCAGTCGTGCGCATTCCACAACGCCAACAGCGCGGGATCGCGCACGGCGACGATCACGCCGGCTTCGTCGAAGTGGGTCAGCGCGTACTGCGCGCGCGAGCGCCGCTTCGGCCCCATGCTGGCGATGCCGACCACCTGTCGCGCGTTGAGCGTGCGCTTGAGCCTCGGGTAACGCAGCCAGATGAGCGCATTGAACAGGTCGTGCCAGTTGCGCTCGCGGCTGGCGATCTCGCCGCGCTCGGCGATGCGCTGTTCGTAGTGCAGGCCGTCGGCCAGCAGTTCGCGGGTTTGCGCCACGAAGCGTTCGTGCATGCCGACGGGGCGGCAGGCGTTGAGCACGTCGAGGGAAGGCCAATCGCGGCCTTCGATCAGGCCAGCCTGTTCGCGCCACGCCGCCAGCGGCATCCGTCCGAACACCTGCGGATCGACCGCGTCGCGGGCCGGCGGGGTGTATTTCATGCGCTCGTCCATGAGCGCAGCGATCCATGGATTGCCATGACGTTCATTCCACGCCTTGCCCCGACATCAGAAGCGGCCATCCCTGGCCGCACTTTCAAACAAGCTTGAGCGCGGGATGCGCCAGCCGTGCATGCAGGTCGTGCTCGCTGGCGCCCTCGACCACCACGTCGACGAACTGCCCCGGCTTGAGGCCCCGGCCGTCGGCGATCAGCACGCTGCCGTCGATCTCCGGTGCATCGGCGGTGGAACGGGCCACGGCGCCATCGGCGTTCGCCTCATCCACCAGCACCTTGAGCGTGCGGCCGATCTTGCGCTTGAGCTTCGCCGCGGAGATTTCCGCCTGCACCGCCATGAACTGTTCCAGGCGGTCTTCCTTCAGCTCCTCGGAGACCGGGTCGGGCAGCTCGTTCGCCTTCGCGCCGTCCACCGGCGAGTAGGCGAACGCGCCGACGCGATCGAGCTCGGCCTCGCGCAGGAAGTCCAGCAGCTCCTCGAATTCCGCGTCGGTCTCGCCGGGGAAGCCCACGATGAAGGTGCTGCGGATGGTCAGGTCCGGTACCTGCACGCGCCAGTTGCGGATGCGCTCCAGCGTCTTCTCGATGTTGCCCGGGCGCTTCATCAGTTTGAGGATGCGCGGGCTGGCGTGCTGGAACGGGATGTCGAGATACGGCAGGAGTTTTCCTTCCGCCATCAGCGGCATCAGCTCGTCCACGTGCGGGTACGGGTAGACGTAGTGCAGCCGCGTCCACGCGCCCAGCTCCGCCAGGCCTTCGCACAGCTCGGTCATGCGCGTGCGGTATGCCTTGCCGCGCCACGTGCGCTCGGCGTACTTGAGGTCCACGCCATAGGCGCTGGTGTCCTGCGAGATCACCAGCAGCTCTTTCACGCCGCCCTTGACCAGCTTCTCGGCCTCGACCAGCACCTCATCGACCGGGCGCGAGACCAGGTTGCCGCGCATCGAGGGGATGATGCAGAAGCTGCAGCGATGATTGCAGCCTTCGGAAATCTTCAGATACGCATAGTGCTTCGGGGTGAGCTTCACGCCCGTGTCCGGCACGATGTCGATGAACTTGTTGCGCTTTGGCGGCAGTGCCTGGTGCACCGCGCTCATGACGCTGGCGTAATCCTGCGGGCCGCTGATCGAGAGCACGTCGGGATAGGCCTCGCGGATCAGCGCCTCGCGCTTGCCCAGGCAGCCGGTGACGATCACCTTGCCGTTCTCGTTGAGCGCGGTGCCGATCGAATCCAGCGACTCCTGCACCGCCGCGTCGATGAAGCCGCAGGTGTTCACCACCACCGCGTCGGCCTCGCCGTAGCTGGGCACGATCTCATAACCCTCGACCTTGAGCTGGGTGAGGATGCGCTCGGAATCGACCAGCGCCTTGGGGCAGCCGAGGCTGACGAAGCCGATCTTGTGGGCGGTCTGGGACATGCGGGGCGCCACCGGGAACATGCGGAGTAACCGCGAATTATACGGCAGTGCGGCGTGGCTGCCGGCGCGGCTAGACTTCACGCGATCCCCCCGCCGGAGCCAGCCATGGGTCAGCACATCAACATCCCCACCACCCGCACCCAGTGCATCGGCGGCTACCTCGCCCAGCCGCAGGGCAAGCCGAAGGGCGGCATCGTGGTGATCCAGGAAATCTTCGGCGTCACCGCACACATCCGCCGCGTGGCCGACGGCTTCGCCGAACACGGCTACACCGCGATCGCGCCGGCGTTCTTCGATCATCTGGAAAGCGGCGTGGAACTGGGCTACGACCAGGTCGGCGCCAACAAGGGCAAGCAGCTGGTGAACGAACTGGGGCTGGAGCGGGCGCTGGAGGACGTCGCCAGCGCCGCCGAGTCGATCGCCTCGGCCGGGAAGATCGGCACCGTCGGCTACTGCTGGGGCGGCACCGTGGCCCTGCTCGCCGCGTTGCGCCTGGGCCTGCCGTCGGTGAGCTACTACGGTGCGCGCAACCTGCCGTTCCTGCACGAGACGCCGAAGGCGCCGGTGATGTTCCACTTCGGCGAGAAGGACCGCAGCATCACACCGGAGATGGTGGCCAAACACCGCGAGGCGCTGCCGCAGATGGAGCTCTTCACCTACCCGGCCGACCACGCCTTCAACCGCGACGGCAGCGCGCCCTACCACGAGCCCAGCGCGAAACTGGCGCTGGAGCGCACGCTGGCGTTCTTCGAAAAGCATCTGGCCGGCGCATGAGCGCAGCCGGCTTCGTACTCGACCCGCGGCTGGCGGCGGATACCCGCGCGGTCGCCTCGCTGCCGCTGTGCGACGTGCAATTGATGGACGACGCGCGCTGGCCGTGGCTGCTGCTGGTGCCGCGCCGCGCCGGGCTGGTGGAGATTGCCGACCTGCCAGCCGATGAACAGGCTCAGCTGTGGCAGGAAGTGAACCGCGCCGCTGCCGCGCTGCGCACGGTGGCGCCCTGCGACAAGCTCAACCTCGGCGCGCTCGGCAACATCGTGCGGCAGCTGCACGTGCACGTGATCGCGCGCGTGGAAGGCGATGCGGCGTGGCCGGGGCCGGTATGGGGGCATGGCGTCCGTATGGCCCGCGACGAGGAAGGCGCCGCCGCGCTGATCGCGGCGCTGCGGCATGCGCTGACCGCTTGAGTGGCAAGAGCGGCCAATGAAAAGCCCGCGGCGCTGGCCGCGGGCTTGCGAAGAACTACCGCCGCAGGTCAGTGCTGCTGCGAAGGATCGAAACTGCTGCCGGACGCAGACTTGCCTTTCAGCTCGTCGTTCATCTGGGTGGGCGCACGGTAATCCTCCAGCCGGCGCGCCTTGGTATCCACCGGGTTGATCTTCTTCAGCGTGCCGCCGTCGTCGTAGTACACGGTGAAGCCGTAGTCCAGCTGCATGCGCGCCATGTACTCGAGGTGCTGCTTGCGCACCTTCGAATCGTCGCTGCGCTCCAGCAGCACGGTCTTCGGCAGCTTGCCCTGCTCTTTCAGGTAGGAGAAATGGCTGCCCAGATCCAGCGCCGACAGCACCGCGCCGTCCAGCAGGAACTGGCCGCTCTTGTAGGCCTGGATGACGGTGTCGAACTGGCCCTGGGCCTGGGCGGCGCTGATCTCATCCTTGGTGCTGCCGCGATGGCAGCCGGCCAGCACCAGCAGGCTGCCCAGCATGGCTGCCGCGACCGCACGGGTAAGCAGGGGCGAAAAACGGATCATCGGTGTCTCCTGGAAAACATGTCGGGGCACCCGGCGGAGTGTAGCGCCCGACCGGGGTCATGAGCTGCACGGGGCGCGGCCCGTTCAGGGGAGCGATCAGGTGCGCGGTAGCGTCACGCCCTGCTGGCCCTGGTACTTGCCGCCGCGGTCCCGGTAGCTGGTCTCGCATTCCTCGTCGGATTCGAAGAACAGCATCTGCGCCACGCCCTCGTTGGCGTAGATCTTCGCCGGCAGCGGCGTGGTGTTGGAGAACTCCAGCGTCACGTGACCCTCCCACTCCGGCTCCAGCGGCGTCACGTTCACGATGATGCCGCAGCGCGCGTAGGTACTCTTGCCCAGGCACACCACCAGCACGTTGCGCGGGATGCGGAAGTACTCCACCGTGCGCGCCAGCGCGAAGGAATTCGGCGGGATGATGCACACGTCCGACACCACGTCGACGAAGCTGTTCGGATCGAATGCCTTCGGGTCGACGATGGTGGAATTGATGTTGGTGAACACCTTGAACTCGCGCGCGCAGCGCACGTCGTAGCCGTAGCTGGAAGTGCCCCAGGACACGGCGCGGCCGCCATCGGCGCCCTGCTTCACCTGGCCCGGCTCGAACGGCTCGATCATGCCGTGGCCCTGGGCCATGCGGCGGATCCACTTGTCGGATTTGATGCTCACGCGGTCTCCGGTCGATTGCGGGCAGCCCGAGCCAACCGGGCGCAAAGCGGCAAAAATACATGGTCGGGACGCCCCCGCGCCAGCCGATCGGGTCCGCCACCCGCAGGAGCCCGCTCGCGGGCGATGCTTTGAAAGCCGGGATTCGGAATTTGCGATTCGGGATTCGCAAAAGCATCGCCCGCGAGCGGGCTCCTACGACGGGCGCGGAATATCGGCCAGGATGTCCAGCGCTGCGTGCAACTCCGCGCAGCGTTCCGCGCTGGCCAGCACCTGCGCCGCCGTGCAGCCGGCCCCGGGCAGCGCCACCGGCATGGGCCGCGCCGCCAGCAACTGGGCCGACATGGTGAACAGGATCTCGGCCAGCGCCTCCTGCGCATGGTACGAACCGCGCGCGGCGGTGTTCAGCAGCAGCACCGGCTTGCCCGGAAACTCCAGGCTGCCGACCAGCCAATCCAGCAGGTTCTTGAACGCGCCGGGCACGCCGTGGGCGTATTCGGGACAGGCGATCAACAGGGCATCGGCCCGGCCCACCGCTTCGCGCAGCGCGCGCACCGGCACGGGCACGGCAGCGGCTTCGTCGTCCGGATTGAACAGCGGCAGGCGGCCGAGCCCGTCGTACAGCACCAGTTCCAGCGCCGGCGGCGCCAGCCGCTGCGCCGCTTCCAGTGCGGCCGTGTTCGAGGACATCCGGCGCAGGCTGCCGGACAGGCACAGCACGCGCTGCGCCGTCGCCGTCATGCGGCCGGCACGCCCTGCACCACGATCTTGCCCAGCCCCAGCGACTTGTTGCGCGGCTGCCGCGACAGCCGGCCGGCCGCGTTGCGGGCGATCTCGCGATAGCGCATGGCGAGGTCGGAGTCGGGGATCGCCGCCACCGTGGGGTTGCCGCCATCGGCCTGTTCGCGGATGCGGATGTCCAGCGGCAGCGAGCCGAGGTAGGCCGCGCCATACTGCGTGGCCATGCGCTCGCCGCCGCCTTCGCCGAAGATGTTTTCCTCGTGGCCGCAGTTGGAGCACACGTGGGTGGCCATGTTCTCCACCACGCCGAGCACCGGCACCTCGACCTTCTCGAACATCTTCAGCGCCTTGCGCGCGTCCAGCAGCGCGATGTCCTGCGGCGTGGTGACGATCACCGCGCCGGCCACCGGCACCTTCTGCGACAGCGTGAGCTGGATGTCGCCGGTGCCCGGCGGCAGGTCGACGATCAGGTAGTCGAGCTGCTCCCAGCGCGTGTCGGTGAGCAGCTGCATCATCGCCTGGGTGACCATCGGGCCGCGCCAGATCATCGGCGTGTCCTCTTCCACCAGGAAGCCGATCGACATCACCGGCATGCCGTGCGCCTGCATCGGGATGATGCTCTTGCCGTCCGGCGAGGCCGGCTTGCCGTGCACGCCGAGCATGGTCGGCTGGCTGGGGCCGTAGATGTCCGCGTCCATCACGCCGACCTTCGCGCCCTCGGCCTGCAGCGCCAGCGCCAGGTTCGCCGACACCGTGGACTTGCCCACGCCGCCTTTGCCCGAGGCGACCACGATGATGTTCTTCACGTTCGGCAGCGGCCCCAGCGTGCCCTGCACCTTGTGCACGTGGATGCGGCTGGTGATCGAGACGGCCGCCGTGTCGATCGCCGGATCGGCCTCCAGCGCCTGGCGCACGCGCGCGGCGATGGCGTCGACGGCGCCGGCGGCCGGATAGCCCAGTTGCAGGTCCACCGAGACCTGCGCGCCGTCCACGCCGACGGCGCGCAGCGCCTCGGCCAGCGGTGCGCCGGTATGGGTGTCGATGAGTCCGCCAAGGATCTGGCGGACCAGGGCTTCGTTGGCCTGGGTCATGGTTCGGTATCGGGGCGTTGGCGGGAACCGCCATTATGCCAGCGCGCCGCCGCGGCCCCGCTGATCCAGGTCAGCGCCGGACTTGGCGCAATGCAGCTTGACGGCTTCGCGCCAGCCCGCCAGCCTCGCGCCATACGCTTTCGTACGGGAGGAGCACCCATGAAGCAAGCAGTTCGTCTCACCTTCGCCGCCAGCCTGCTGCTGGCTGCCGGCGCGGCGCTGGCCGCCAACGACACTCCGGCCGGCACCTGGAAGACCATCGACGACGCTACCCACCAGCCGAAGTCGATCGTCGAGATCACCGAGCACAACGGCGAGTACCAGGCGAAGATCCTGCAGTTGTTGAACCGCACGCCCGAGGACGTGGCCCGCGACGGCGAGCACCCGGTCTGCTCCAAGTGCGACGGCGAGCGCAAGAACCAGCCGATCGTGGGCATGACCTTCATGTGGGGGGTCAGCAAGGATGGCGACGAGTGGAGCGGCGGCAAGATCCTCGACCCGAAGAACGGCAAGGTCTACAAGGTCAAGCTCAAGCTGATCGACGGCGGCAGCAAGCTCGACGTGCACGGCTACATCGGCTTCGCCCTGCTCGGCCGCTCGCAGATCTGGGAACGCCAGGACTGATCCTCGCGCCACCGCGTTCGACCGGACGCCCCGCACCGCCCGCCGGTGCGGGGCGTTTTCATGTGCGGCCGCTCAGTCGGCCGCCGGTTCGGCCCGGTGCACGCGGACGCCGCGGGCGCTGAACGCAGCGCGTGCCTGGCGCCCGACGGCATGTTCCACCACCAGGTGCTGCACCTCGTCGAGGGCCGCAATGCGGTGCGTGGCCAGCATGCCCAGCTTGTCGCTGGTGGCGACCACCACGGTCTCGCCGCTGGCCTCGACCATCGCCCGTTTCAGCAGCGACTCCTCGCTGTCGAAACCCCACAGGCCGGTGCCCGCGTCGATGGCGCAGGCGCCGGGGAAACACAGGTCGGCGCGCACGCGCTGCAGTTCCTTGAGGGTCTGCGCACCCACCGCGCCGCCGATGTGCGGGTCGATGCGCCCGCCCAGCAGCAGGATCTCGAAGCCTTCGCGCTCGATCAGCGCCAGCGCGATGTCCGGCGCGTTGGTGACCACGGTGAGCCCCATCCGCTCGGGCAACGCTGCGGCGATCGCGGCATTGGTGGAGCCGGCGTCGATCAGCAGCACCTGCCCTTCGCGCACCAGGCTCGCCGCCTTGCGCGCCAGCGCCAGCTTGCGGCCGACCTGCTCGCCGCGCCGCTGCTTCAACGGCGCCACGGCGGCCGAGAGCGGCAGCGCGCCGCCGTAGACGCGCCTGCACAAGCCCTGCGCGGCCAGCTCGCGCAGGTCGCGGCGAATCGAGTCCTCCGACGCCGCCAGCTCTGCCGCCAGCTCCGCCGCCATCACCCGCCCGCGGCTGCGCAGGCGCTGCAGGATCTCGCGCTGGCGCTCCTGCGGCAGCAACTCGCCGGGCCGCGTCGGCCTAGCCATGCGCCGTCTCCAGCAGGCCTGCGCGGCACAGCTCGGCGCGCAGGGTGGCCGGATCGCGGAAGTGCAGCGCGTGCATGCCCAGCCGCGCGGCGGCTTCGACGTTGCGCGGCGCGTCGTCGATGTACACCGTGCGCGCGGCTTCCAGCCCGTGGCGCGACAGCAGCACGCGGAAAATCGCCGGGTCGGGTTTGATCAGCCGCTCCTCGCCCGACACCACGATGCCGCGGAAGGCGTCCATGAAACCGTAGCGTTGCCGCGCCAGCGGAAAGGTTTCCTGCGACCAGTTGGTCAGCGCGTACAACGGCACGCCGCGGGCGCGCAGCTCGCCGAGGATCGCGACGCTGCCTTCGATCGGCCCGCTCAGCATCTCGTCCCAGCGCTCGCGGTAGGCAGCGATCAGCGCGGCATGCTGCGGGTGCTGCGCGCCGAGCGAGGCGATCGCCTCGTGCCAGGGGCGCCCTGCATCCTGCTGCTCGTTCCAGTGCGCGGTGCACACCTCGGCCAGGAAACGCTCCATCGCCGCCTCGTCGTCGAACAGCCGGCGATACAGGTGGCGCGGATTCCAGTCCAGCAGCACGCCGCCGAGGTCGAACACCACGGTGTCGAAGCGCGGCGAGCTCATGGCCGCACCAGTCTGGCCGAAGCGGCGGTCAGCAGCAGCAGGCCGGCCACCGCCGCCAGCGCCACCGCCAGCGAGCTGGCCTGGGCGAGGAAACCGATCAGGGCGGGGCCACTGAGCAGGCCGGCGTAACCCAGCGTGGTCACCGTGGCGATGGCCACCCCCGGCGAGGTGCCGGGCAAGCGCCCGGCCGCACCGAACATCACCGGCACGATGTTGGCCGCACCCAGCCCCACCAGCACGAAGCCGAGCAAGGCCGCACCCGGCCACGCCAACGTGGACGCCAGCAGAAAACCCGCCGCCGCGATGCAGGCGCCGACGCGCACCGTCCACACCGGACCGTGGCGCGCCACGATGCGGTCGCCGCCGAGCCGGCCCAGCGCCATCGCCACCGAGAAGGCGGCGTAGCCGATGCCCGCCGACGCCGCCGGGAAGCCGCGGAACTCGCGCAGGAACACCGCACTCCAGTCCAGCATCGCGCCCTCGGCGAGGAAGCTGATGAAGCACAGCAGGCCCAGCAGCAGCACGACGCCACGCGGCATGCCGAACACTGCCGCGTGTTTGGCGGTTGCGCCGGCCCCGTCGAGCAGCCGGGGCCATTGACTCGCCACCACGATGGCCAGCAGCACGGAGATGGCGACCGCCGCCGTGGCCAGCGGCAGGCCCAGCGCAAGCAGCAGGCTCATGCCGGCCGCGCCGCCCAAGCCCCCGATGCTGAACAGGCCATGGAAACCCGACATCAGCGGACGGCCGTCGCGGCGCTCCACTTCTACCGCGTGCGCGTTCATCGCCACGTCCACCGCACCCAGCGCGGCACCGAAGTACAGCAGGCCGAACGCCAGCGCGGCCGCGCCGGGCGCCACCGCCAGCAGCGGCAACGCCAGGCACAGCAGCAGCCCGCCGACGCCGATCACCCGACGGCTGCCGAAACGGTGGGTGAGCCAGCCGACCAGCGGCATCGAAGCCATCGAACCGCCGCCGAAAGCCAGCAGCAGCAGGCCGAGCTGGGCCTCGTCCAGGCCCAGCCGCGCCTTCGCGTACGGCACCATCGGCGCCCACGCGGCCATGCCGATGCCCGAGACCAGGAAGACCAGGCGCGTCGCGCGGATGGCCGGGGCCAAGCCGCTGCGCGCACCCGCCGGAGGAGAACTGTCGCCGTACTGCACGCCCGCAGGTCCTGCGATTCAATGCGCATAAACGTACACAAACACGCACGAATACGCAATTCACTCATGGCCACCCCGCGCATCTGCACGATGGGCCGGAGTCGCCGAGACCTTGCCGTGCCAAGGGTGCCGGCCTTGCCGCGCCGGCAGCGTGGCATAATGCGCAGTCATTTCGACCGAACGCCGCCATGAGTCGCCGCCTGCTCGTCACCAACGCCCTTCCCTACGCCAACGGCCCGCTGCACATGGGCCACCTGCTGGGCTACATCCAGGCCGACATCTGGGTGCGCGCGCAGCGGATGAGCGGCAACAAGGTGGTCTACGTGTGCGCCGACGACGCGCACGGCACGCCGATCATGCTGGCCGCGGAGAAGGCCGGCATGACGCCCGAGGCCTTCATCGCCGGCATCCGCGAGGGCCACGAGGCCGACTTCGCCGCGTTCGGCGTGGCCTTCGACCAGTACCACAGCACCCATTCGGACGAGAACCGCGAGCTGTCGACGCTGATCTACACGCGGCTGCGCGACGGCGGCTACATCGCCAGGCGCAACATCCAGCAGCTGTTCGACCCCGACAAGCAGATGTTTCTGCCGGACCGCTACATCAAGGGTATCTGCCCCAACTGCGGCACGCCCGACCAGTACGGCGACAACTGCGAGCACTGCGGCGCCACCTACGCGCCCACCGACCTGATCAACCCCTACTCGGTGGTATCCGGCGCCACGCCGGTGCTGCGGGACTCGGAGCACTACTTCTTCGAACTGGGCAAATTCGAGGGGCTGCTGCGCGACTGGTTCGCCGGCAAGCTCACCCACGGCAAGCCGGTGGCGAACAGCGGCGTCGCGGCGAAGCTGCGCGAATGGCTGGACGGCGGCCTGAAGGACTGGGACATCTCGCGCGACGCGCCCTACTTCGGCTTCCCGATCCCCGACGCGCCGGGCAAGTTCTTCTACGTGTGGCTGGACGCGCCGGTCGGCTACCTGGCCAGCTTCAAGGCGCTGTGCGAGCGCACCCGCCTAAAGTTCGACGACTTCCTCGCGCCTGACAGCAGCGCCGAGATGCACCACTTCATCGGCAAGGACATCATCAACTTCCACGGCCTGTTCTGGCCGGCGATGCTGCACGGCGCGCAGATGCGCGTGCCTACCGCGCTGCACGTCAACGGCTACCTGACGGTGAACGGCGCCAAGATGTCCAAGTCGCGCGGCACCTTCATCCAGGCGCGCACCTACCTGGACGCCGGCCTGCACCCCGGCTTCCTGCGCTACTACTTCGCCAGCATGCTCAGCGACGCGCCGCTCGACGTGGACCTCGACCTCAAGGCGTTCGAGGAGCGCGTCAACTCGCACCTGGTCGGCAAGTGGGTGAACATCGCCAGCCGCACCGCCGGCTTCGTGCACAAGTATTTCGGCGGCCGCCTGGCGCCGCAGTTCAGCGCGGAGGAAACCGCGCTGTGGAACACCTTGCTGGAACACTACGACGGCATTGCCGCGCTGTACGACAGCGGCGATTTCGCCGAGGTCACCCGCCGCTTCGTGCTGATGGCCGACCTGGTCAACGGCCACATCGCCGCCAAGGCGCCGTGGGCGATGGCCAAGGACGAGAGCCGCCGCGACGAGCTGCATCAGGTGTGCTCGTTCGCGCTGACCGCGTTCCGCCTGCTGACCGGCATGCTCAAGCCGATCCTGCCGATCACCGCGGCTGCCGCCGAACGGTTCCTGGCCGCGCCGATCGCCGACTTCGACGACGCCCGCGCCGCCCTGCGCAACCACGCCATCAACACGTTCGAGCCGCTGCTCGGCCGCATCGACCCCAAGCGCATCGAGGCCATGGTCGAGGCCTCGAAGGATTCGCTGGGCACGCCGGCCGCCGCCCCCGCCGCCCCGAAAAAGAAGAAACCCGTGAACGACAGCCCGAAAGCCGCCGCGCCGAATCCCGGCTCCCAACCGACGAATGCTGCGGCATCCGCGAGCCCCGCGTCCGCCACCGTCGGCATCGACGACTTCGCCCGGCTCGACCTGCGCGTGGGCAAGGTCATCGCCTGCGAGTTCGTCGACGGTTCGGACAAGCTGCTGCGCTTCGAGCTCGATGCCGGCGCACTGGGCACGCGGCAGATCTTCTCCGGCATCCGCGCCGCCTACGCCGAGCCGGAGAAACTGGTCGGCCGCAACGTGGTGTTCATCGCCAACCTGGCCCCGCGCAAGATGCGCTTCGGCCTGTCCGAAGGCATGATCCTCTCGGCCGGCGACGGCGGCAGCGACCTGTTCCTGCTCGACGCCGACGCTGGCGCCAAGCCCGGCGCCAGCGTGCGTTGAGCCACCCCTGGCGGACCGCGTCCGCCCTGATACCGCGTTACTGCTTCGTATAGGTCACGAAGAAACCGACCAGGTCGCCGTTCTCGTTGTACGGCGCCATGTCCACGTAGCGGTAGCCGCGTGTCGCGTACTCGGCGTGCGACTTCGTGAGCTGGCTCGCCATGTGCTTCTTGCGGAAGCCGAGCGTGGCGTCGACGAACACCGTCACCGTGTCGCCGGAGACGCCGGGCGTCTCGGCCCGCGCCGAACCGGCGTGGGTCAGCAGGACCGAACCACCGGCACCGAGCACGGCGGCCAGCAACAGGGAAGCGAACAGCGACGGTTTCATGGCAGCACTCCGACAGTTGATCCGCAATTGCGGGACAATGGGCGCCGATTATCGCCCGCCCCGCACCCGCGCATGAGTGACCCCATCGCCATCCTGGCCGACCGCATCGACGCCCTGCTGCCGCAGACGCAGTGCGAGCAGTGCGGCTACCACGGCTGCCGACCCTATGCGGAGGCGATCGCGCGTGGCGAGGCGGCGATCAACCGCTGCCCGCCCGGCGGCGCGGCCGGCATCGCGAAGCTGGCGGCATTGCTGGATCGGCCGGTGCTGCCGCTGGACCCCACCTGCGGCGTGGAGAAGCCGCGCATGCTGGCGCGCATCGTCGAAGCCGACTGCATCGGCTGCACCAAGTGCATCCAGGCCTGCCCGGTCGACGCCATCGTGGGCGCCTCGAAGCTGATGCACAGCGTGCTGGCCGACGACTGCACCGGCTGCGAGCTGTGCGTGCCGGCCTGCCCCGTCGACTGCATCGTGCTCGAACCGATGCCACCGGAACAGATCGATCAGGCGCACGCCGACGCGGCGCGCGGACACTTCCAGCGCCGCGAGGCGCGACTGGCACGCGAAGCGGCCGGGCGCGAGGCGGAACTGGCCGCGCGCAAGGCCGCGGTGGACACCGCCGCATCGAGCAACCCGGTGCTGGCTGCGCTGGCCCGCGCCAGGGCGAAACAGCAGGAACCAGAACCGTGAAGCGCGCCGACGTGATCGAGCTGTTCACCCGCCTGCGCGAGCTGAACCCGCATCCCACCACCGAGCTCGCCTACTCCACCCCGTTCGAGCTGCTGGTGGCGGTGGTGCTCTCCGCGCAGGCCACCGACGTGGGCGTGAACAAGGCCACGAAAAAACTCTATCCGGTGGCGAACACGCCGCAGGCGATCCTCGCGCTGGGCGAGGAAGGGCTGAAGAAGTACATCAGCACCATCGGCCTGTTCAACGCCAAGGCGAAGAACGTGATTGCGCTGTGCCGGCTGCTGGTCGAGCAGCACGGCGGCGAGGTGCCGCGCACGCGCGAAGCGCTGGAGGCGTTGCCCGGCGTGGGCCGCAAGACCGCCAACGTGATCCTCAACACCGCCTTCGGCGAGCCGACCATCGCGGTGGACACGCACATCTTCCGCGTCGCCAACCGCACCGGCCTCGCCCCCGGCAAGGACGTGCGCGCGGTGGAGGACAAGCTGGAAAAAGTGGTGCCGGCCGAGTTCAAGCACGACGCCCACCATTGGCTGATCCTGCACGGCCGCTACGTGTGCAAGGCGCGCAAGCCGGACTGCCCCCACTGCGCGATCCGCGACCTGTGCCGCTACAAGCACAAGACCGTGGAATAGCGGGCGGAAACGCTCCCCCAGCTCGCTTTTTGCAGGAGCGCACTCGTGCGCGATGCTCTTGCGCCACGTGACGAAAAGCTCTGTAGGGCGGGCACTGCCCGCCGGCTTTTCGAACAAACGCGGCGGGCAGTGCCCGCCCTACGAAGCAAGAGCATCGCGAACCGGGATGCTCGGCAGCCAATCAGGCCGGCAACTGCGCCCGCTCCAACGCCGCGATGTGCCGTTCCAGCCGCGGCCCGAGATAGCAATGCGAGCCGCACGGCAGCAGCCCCACCTTGCCGAACTCGCGCAGGTACCAGGCCGGCGCGCGCGAGACGAAACCGTGGTGGTCGCCGGCCACGTCATCACGGCTGGTGAAAACTTCCAGGAACGCCACGCCCTCCAGCATCTCGCCGATACCCTGCAGCCCGGCGCGGATCTCCGCCGGCTTCAGGTAATGCAGCACGTCGGTGCACACGATCAGGTCGAAGCGGGTGTCGAAGCGCAGCTGTTCCAGCTGGCCGAAACGGGCCAGGCCGATGCCGCGGCTGCGCCCGTAGCGCGCCACCACGTACTCGCTGGCGTCCAGCCCGCGATAGGCGATGTCCGGCCGCAACGCGCGCAGCGGTGCGCGCCAGGTCGCCTCGCCGCAACCCACGTCGAGCACGTTGCGCACCGGCCGGCCCAGGTAGTACTCCGCCTGCGCCACCACCATCGCCACCTTGCGCCTGAGCTCCGCCGGCGAACCCACCGCATGGCGCGGGTCGCGGTACCACTTGTCGAAATAGGCGCGGTCGTAGGTCTTGGGCATCGGCAGTCGATCCGGCAAAGCCCGCATGGTAACCGGGCGCTGCTCAACCCGCCGCGCGCGGCACCAGCATGTGCTTGGCGACATGGCCGTGCAGCCGGCCCAGTCCGCGCGCCAGGTGCAGGGTG
Organism: Rhodanobacter sp.; assembly: GCA_024711345.1. Classification (GTDB taxonomy): domain Bacteria; phylum Pseudomonadota; class Gammaproteobacteria; order Xanthomonadales; family Rhodanobacteraceae; genus Rhodanobacter. The sequence goes on from JANJTA010000035.1 coordinate 392,403, forward strand.
GCGAACAGCAGCACGATGCCGATCACGCACATCGCGATCGCGTCGCCCCAGCCGGGCACATGCGCGCCGAAGCCCCAGTTCACGGTGACCTGGTGCGGCCAGGACACCCAGCTGTCGTCGCGGAACAGCATCGCCAGCGGCGCGCCGATGAAGGCCACCGACACGCTGAGCAAGGTCACGGCCAGGGTGAAGTACACGATGCCCAGCGGCAGCATCAGCCACATGTAGCAAAGCGTGGTCCAGGTGTGCACGTCGGTGAACATGCTGCCGATGCGCTGCATGAGGGTCATGCCGGTGGTCGGGTACACCGGCCGGCGCGGCATGCGCATGCCCAGCATCGCCTCCACGATGCGCCCCTCCACCAGCGACAGCACGCGCACGCTGCCGAAGAACAGCACGATGAACGGCAGGCCGATGATCAGCACCGACAAGCCCACCGACAGCGACAGCCCGGTCACCGCCCAGGTGAAGTAGAAGATGCCGGTGGCCAGCGACAGCAGCATGTAGAACAGCGCGCCGTAGGTGCGCGGATCGGCGGCGACGCCGAAGAAGCGCCCGGCCAGCGAACGCCGCTTCGGCGGCGGCGGCGGACGCAGCGCGCGCTGGATCTTGATCTCCTGGTCGCGGTAGATCTCGGCCACCTCGTCCGGCGCGCCGTAGCTGCCGACCACGTGTTCCAGCATCTGTGCCTCGCTGCGGCCAGGCTGTTCGGCCAGCTCGGCGCGCAGGTGTTCCTCGGCGTCGTACAGCGCATCCTGGATCAGGGCCGGGTCGGCGCCGCGCAGCGCGGCACGCAGTTGTTCGAGGTATTCGGCGATGGTGCGTGGCGCGTTCATGACACCCCTCCTTGCAAGACGTTATCGACGGCATCGCGGGTGGCGTTCCACGCGGCGACCCATTCGCGCAGTACCTCGCGCCCCGGTTTGGTGATGCGGTAATAGCGGCGCGGCGGCCCGCTGACGGAAGGCTCGACCTCGCTGGCGAGCAGCCCGGCGCCCTCCAGATTGCGCAGCACCGGATACAGCGCGCTCTGCTTGCCGGCCAGCACGCCTTCGGCCCCCTCCAGCCGCTTGGCGATCTGGTAGCCGTACAACGGCTGACGCGACTGCGCCAGCACCCCCAGCAGCACCAGCGATACGGTGCCGCTGGAAAGCTCCTTCTGGAACTTCTTCAACTGGCTGGCGCTGTCGTCCATCCCGCTTGTCCTCGGTGCCACTTAGACTCAAGTGAACCATAGTGCGAACTTGATACTAGTGCATGGGCCTGAAGTCATGCCCCGCTCAGCCGGCAGCGGCACTCTGCTAAGTTGCAGCCCTCGTCCTTCCGTTGCCCAGGGGTTGCCATGCAAAGACGTCACCTGATCGCCACCGGCGCGCTGGTCTGCAGCCTGCTGGTCTTGCCGGCCCTCGCCGCCGAACAGAACAAGCCCACGCCGACCGCGAAGGAAATCCTGGCCAAGTCGACGCCGGCCGAGTGGCGCACGCCCGACCCGCAGAACCTCATGGTCATGCAGCTGCCGAGCGGACGCGTGCTGATCGAGCTGGCGCCGGATTTCACCCCGCTGCACGCGGCGAACATCCGCACCCTGGTGCGCCAGCACTACTTCGACGATCTGGCGATCATTCGCGTGCAGGACAACTTCGTCACCCAGTGGGGCGATCCGAACGACGACGAGAACGGCGACAAGCGCAAGCTCCGTTCGCTGGGCAACGCCAGCAAGACGTTGGCGCCGGAGTTCACCCGCGCGATCGACCCGAAGCTGCCGTGGACGCCGCTGCCGGACGGTGACGTGTACGCGCCCGAGGTCGGCTTCAGCGAGGGCTTCCCGGTGGGGCGCGACCCGGCCAGCGGACAGGAATGGGTGGCGCACTGCTACGGCACGGTCGGCGTGGCGCGCGACGTGGCGCCGGAAACCGGCAACGGCAGTTCGCTGTACGCGGTGATCGGCCAGGCGCGCCGACTGGACCACAATCTCGCCGTGGCCGGCCGCGTGCTGGAAGGCATGCCGCTGCTGTCCGGGCTGCCGCGCGGCCCCGAGCCAATGGGCTTCTACACGCAGCCGCAGCAGCGCGTCAGCATCGAATCGGTACGCCTGGCCGCCGACCTGCCGGCGAAGGACCGTCCGGCGATCCAGGTGCTGCGCACCGACAGCGCCAGCTTCGCCGCGCTGGTGGAGGCGAAACGCAACGGCCACAACGCGTTCTATCCGAAGCCGGTCGGCAAGCTCGACCTGTGCGGCATCGACGTGCCGGTGCGCGAGGCGAAGCCGGCGCGCTGACGTTCGCACCAGCGGAGCAAGCGCTGCGCCTATGCGCCGGTTACTTGCCGGCGGAAGCCCGACCTGTCGCTCACCCGGCAAATATGCGTGAACGGCGTATGAAAATCCCACCGTGACCACATAACCTTTGCATGCCTGCAGCTATCACTGACCGTGCTGCCCCGCCGCGTCCGCGCGACACACGGGCCACCGCTGCAGGAGTGTGGGATGCAACGCCACCGCCGAATACTCAGCTGGATCGCGGGCACGCTGCTGGTGCTGCTCGCGGTGCTGGCGATCGCGGTGGCCCTGTTCGACTGGAACCGCACCAAGCCGTTCATCGCCGACAAGGTCAGCCAGGCGATCGAGCGACCGTTCGCGATCAACGGCGCGCTGACCGTCGACTGGCGGCGCGACCGCCTCGCCGGCTGGCCGGGCTCCTGGATCCCGTGGCCCGAGTTCACCGCGCGCGACATCAGCATCGCCAACCCGGACTGGGCTGCGCAGCCGCGCTTCGCCCACCTCGACGCGCTGCGCTTCCGGCTGTCGCTGCCGGCGCTGCTGGCACACCGCATCGAGGTGCCCACGCTGCAGCTGGTGCGTCCCAGCGTCGATCTGGAGCGCGACAAATCCGGCCGCGCCAGCTGGGATTTCGCGCTGCCGGAACACCGCGCGCCCTCGGCCTGGAAGCTGCGGCTGGGCACGATCGGCTTCGACCAGGGCGTGATCACGCTCGACGACGCCGCCAGCCAGGTGAAGTTCAAGCTGGTGGTCGAGCCGCTGCAGCAGGCCATTCCGTATGACCAGATCGTGGCGCAGCAATCCCGCGACGCGCGCGAGCAGGCCGGCCGAACGGTCGGGGCGGCGGCGAAAGAGACCATGGCCGGCGAGGCCACCGCGGAACCCGTCGGCCAGGCGAGCGCGTCGACCGTCTACCAGTTCGGCTGGACCGCCGAAGGCAGCTACCAGGGCAGCCCGCTCAAGGCCAAGGGCCGCAGCGGCGCCGTACTGGCGCTGCAGGACAAGAGCGTGCCGCTGCCGCTGCAGGCCGATCTGCGCATTGGCGACAGCCACATCGCGCTGGTCGGCACGCTGACCGATCCGCTGCACCTGGGCGCGCTCGACGTGCGCCTGTGGTTCTCCGGTTCGAGCATGGCCAGGCTCTACCCGATCACCGGCCTCACCCTGCCCGACACGCCGCCGTACGCCACCGAGGGTCATCTCAAGGCCGAGCTGCGCCACAGCGGCAGCCGCTACAGCTACCGGGACTTCCGCGGCCGCGTCGGCGGCAGCGATCTCTCCGGCAACCTGCTGTTCGTCACCGGCGGCGCACGGCCCAAGCTGAGCGGCGAGGTGCACTCGAAGCTGCTGCGCTTCGCCGACCTCGCCCCGCTGATCGGCGCCGACTCCCGCGCCGAAAAGGCGCAGCGCGGCGACGCCACGCCACAACCCGCCGACAAGCTGCTGCCGGTGGAACCGTTCCGTACCGAACGCTGGCAGGCAATGGACGCGGACGTGAACTTCACCGGATCGCACGTCGTGCGCGGCGAAGCGCTGCCGATCGACTCGCTCAGCACCCACCTGGTGATGAACAACGGCGCGCTCTACCTCGACCCGCTGAGCTTCACCCTGGCCGGCGGCACGGTGCGCAGCAACGTGAGCCTCGACGGCAGCCGCACGCCGATGCGCGGCCTGCTGAAACTGCATGCGCGCCACCTCAAGCTCAAGCAGCTGTTCCCGACCTTCGAGCCGATGCGCACCAGCCTCGGCGAGATCAACGGCGACGCCGCGCTCGATGCGCAGGGCAACTCGGTCGCCGCCCTGCTCGGCAGCGCGAACGGCGAGCTGCAGCTGCTGATGAACGACGGCGCAATCAGCAAGACCCTGCTGGAAACCGCCGGCCTCAACGTGGCCAACATCGTCATCGGCAAGCTGTTCGGCGACAAGACGGTGCCGATCAACTGCGCCGCCACGGACATGGCCGCGAGCAATGGCCTGTTCGACATGCGCCTGTTCGTGTTCGACACCGACGATGCGGTGGTCAACGTGACCGGCACGGTGAACCTGGCCAGCGAGAAGCTCGACCTCGACGTGAAGCCGCACACCAAGGGCCTGCGCGTGCTCTCGTTGCGCTCCCCGCTGTACGTGCGCGGCACGCTGAAGAACCCCGACGTCGGCGTGCACGCCGGCCCGCTGCTGGCGCGCGGCGCCGGCGCCATCGCGCTCGGCGCGGTCGCCGCGCCGGCCGCCCTGCTCGCCCTGATCGCCCCCAGCCACGGCAATGACAGCGACAACACCTGCCGCGCCGTGCTGCAGCAGCTGCGCGGTGCCGACACGACGCAGCCGCGCCCCCACCGGTAGGAGCCCGCTGGCGGGCGATGCTTTTTTTTTGATGAGAACCGGGATCGGGAAGCGCAGAGCAAGAGCATCGCCCGCCAGCGGGCTCCCACAAGCGCGTTGCGGTGACCAGCGGGCCGCCCCGCGATGGTTGCGGCGAGGGCCGGCGCTAGAATGTCGGGCCATCCTTCCCTGCGAACACCCATGCAACCCGTCAACCAGGCCCGCCTGCAGATCCATTTCTGCGTGTTACTGTGGGGCTTCACCGCAATCCTCGGCAAGCTGATCACGCTACCGGCGCTGCCGCTGGTGTGGTGGCGCATGCTGCTGGTGGTGGCGGCGCTGCTGCTGATGCCGCGGGTCTGGCGCGGGCTGCGCGCGATGCCGGCGCGGCTGATCGGGGCGTATGCCGGCATCGGCGTGCTGGTGTCGCTGCACTGGCTCACCTTCTACGCGGCGATCAAGCTGTCGAACGCCTCGGTCGGCGCCACCTGCATCGCGCTGGGGCCGGTGTTCCTGGCCTTCATCGAACCGTGGATCGCCAAGCGCCGCTTCGACCCGCGCGAACTCTTGATCGGCGTGGCGGTGGTGCCCGGCGTGCTGATGGTGGTGGGCGGCGTGCCGCACGGCATGCGCGCGGGGATCGCGGTGGGCGTGCTGTCGGCGCTGTTCGTGGCGTTCTTCGGCTCGCTCAACAAGCGCCTGGTCGAACACGGCGATCCGCTCACGGTGACCTGCATCGAGCTGGGTACCGGCACCGTTTTCCTCACCCTGCTCGCGCCGTTCATCCCGCACGCCGGCCCGGCATTCATGCTGCCGGGCACGCACGATGCGCTGTTGCTGCTGGCGCTGGCGTTCGGCTGCACCTTGCTGCCGTTCGCGCTGGCGCTGGTGGCGCTGCGCCACATGAGCGCATTCGGCACGCAGATGGTGACCAATCTGGAGCCGGTCTACGCGATCGTGCTGGCGATCGCACTGCTGGGCGAACAGCACGAACTGGATGGCTGGTTCTACGCCGGCGTGGCGGTGATCCTGGCGGCGGTGTTCATGCATCCACTGCTGCATCGCCGCCAGCGCGCACCGAAGCAGCCCGAACTGCTCGGCACCACCGAGAGTCATGGCGTGGTCGACTGACCCGCGCGCTGGCGAAGCGCCGCAGCCTCACCGGCCGCAGCAGGATTTCTGCTGCTGCACCGGCGGGCACGGCACGCTGCCCCAGGAACAAAACACGCAGCAGTCGCCGGGCTTCGGCCGCAGCAGTTCGCCGCAGGCGGGACAGTCGTAGAAGAACCGGCAGGCGTCGGTCGGCATGGTCTCGGTGGCCTGGTGGCCGCAATGCGGGCAGGTCAGCGTGCTGCGCAGGACGGGTTCGCTCGTCATGGGCATCAGCCTACTCCGCTTGCGCCTGCCCGATCGCCGTCATGGTTCGCCGCCGCAGCCGGTGCAGCTCCAGCAAGCGAAACGCCGCGGGGATGACCAGCATGGACAGCAGCGGTGCGGTGAGCATGCCGCCGACCATCGGCGCGGCGATGCGCTGCATCACTTCCGAACCGGCGCCGTGGCCGAGCAGGATCGGGAACAGGCCGGCCAGGATCACCGCCACCGTCATGGCCTTCGGCCGCACGCGCTGCACCGCGCCCTCGCGGATCGCCGCGTCCAGTTCGGCGGGGCCCGAGCGCGGATCGGCGGCGAGCTGGCGGTCCCACGCGTGGCGCAGGTACAGCAGCATCACCACGCCGAATTCGGCGGCGACGCCGGCCAGCGCGATGAAGCCGATCATGGTCGCCACCGACACCGCATGGCCGAGCAGCCAGATCAGCCACAGCCCGCCGACCAGCGCCAGCGGCACGCTGGCCATGATCAGCGCCGCCTCGCTCGCCCGGCGGAACACCGCGTAGATCAACACGAACACGATCAGCAGCACCACCGGCACCACCAGGGTCAGCCGCTGCATCGCCTGCGCCAGGTATTCGAACTGGCCCGACCACGCCACGGTGACGCCCGGCGGCAGGCGCACCTCGCGCGCGACCGCACGCTGCAGATCCGCCACCACCGCACCGAGATCGCGGCCGGCGGTGTCGACATACACGTAGGCCGCCAGCTGGCCGTTCTCGCTTTTCAGCATCGGGGGCCCGGCGACCACCCGGATCTCGGCCACCTGGCCCAGCGTCAGCTGCGCGCCATCCGCGGCGACGATCGGCAGCTGTTCCAGCGCGGCCAGCGAATCGCGCGCCGCGCGCGGGTAGCGCAGCACGATCGGATAACGCTCGCGCCCGGCGACGACCTCGCCGATCGGCTCGCCGCCGACCACGGTGGCGATCAGCTGCTGCAGCTGCTGCTGGCTCAACCCGTAGCGCGCGGCCTCGGCGCGGCGGATGCGCACGTCCACGTAGCGCCCGGCGGCGGCGCGCTCGGCAATCGCCGAGCCCACGCCCGGCACGGTGCGTGCGACCGCCTCGACTGCGTCGGCCACCGCCTGCAGCTCGTCGACGCGGTTGCCCAGCAACTTGATGCCGATCGGGCTCTTGATGCCGGTGGCCAGCATGTCGATGCGGTTGCGCAGCGGCGGCACGAACAGGTTGGTCAGGCCCGGCACGCGCACTGCCTGGTCCAGCTCCGCCTTGAGCTTGTCCATCGTCATGCCCGGCCGCCACTGGTCCTTCGGCTTGAAGGTGATGGTGGTCTCGAACATCTCCATCGGCGCCGGATCGGTGGCCGTGTCGGCGCGGCCGGCCTTGCCGAACACGTGCTCGACCTCGGGCACGGTCTTGATCATGCGGTCGGTGAGCTGCAGCAGTTGCGCGGCCTTGCCCGAGGACAATCCCGGCAGCGCGGTGGGCATGTACAGCAGCGTGCCCTCGTCCATCGCCGGCATGAATTCGCTGCCGAGCCGGCCGAGCGGCAGCAGCGCGCTGAGCATGAGCAGGCCGGCCAGCGCCAGGGTCGCCTTCGGATAGCGCAGCACCGCTTCCAGGATCGGCCGGTACAGCGCGATCAGGCCGCGGTTGAGCGGATTGGCGTGTTCCGGCCGAATGCGCCCGCGAACCAGGTAGCCCATCAGCACCGGCACCAGGGTCACCGCCAGGCCGGCCGCTGCCGCCATCGCGTAGGTCTTGGTGAACGCCAGCGGCTTGAACAGCTTGCCTTCCTGCCCCTGCAGCGCGAACACCGGGATGAACGACAGCGCGATGATCAGCAGGCTGACGAACAGCGCCGGCCCCACCTCTGCCGCCGCCTCGACCACCAGCGACCAGCGCGCCGCGCCTTGCGGTTCCTCGCCGTCGTGCGCGTCGCGCCAGTGCTCCAGGTGCTTGTGCGCGTTCTCGATCATCACCACCGCCGCGTCGACCATCGCGCCGATCGCGATGGCGATGCCGCCGAGCGACATCAGGTTCGCCGTCACCCCCTGCAGGTGCAGCGCGATGAACGCGGCGAGCACGCCCAGCGGCAGGCTGATCACCGCCACCAGCGCCGAGCGCAGGTGGCCGAGGAACAGCACGCAGACCAGCGCGACCACCAGGAACTCTTCCAGCAGCTTGCCCCACAGGTTGTCCACCGCCGCGTCGATCAGCTGCGCACGGTCGTAGGTGGGCACGATTTCGACGCCGGCCGGCAGGCTGCGCTTCAGCTCGGCAAGCCGCGCCTTGACCGCCTCGATCGCCGCCTTCGCGTTCTTGCCCGAGCGCAGCACGATGATGCCGCCGGCCACCTCGCCCTGGCCGTCCAGCTCGGCGATGCCGCGCCGGAAGCTCGGTCCGCGCCGCACCGTGGCGACCTCGCCAAGCAGCACCGGCACGCCGCTCGCATGGGTGCCGACCGGCACGCGCTCGAAATCCTCGCGGCTGCGCAGATAGCCTTCGCTGCGCACCATCAGCTCGGCTTCGCCCTGCTCGATCACCGAGCCGCCGCTGGCGCCGTTGGCTGCGCGCACCGCGTCCATCACTTGCGCCACGGTGATGCCGCGCGCGGCCAGCGCCGCCGGGTCCGGCACGATCTGCCAGGCGCGTTCCATGCCGCCCAGGCTGGCCACTTCGGCCACGTCCGGCACGGTCTTCAGCTGGTAGCGCAGGAACCAGTCCTGCAGCGCGCGCAGTTCGCCCAGGTCGTGCCTGCCACTGCGGTCGACCAGCGCGTATTCGTAGATCCAGCCCAGGCCGGTGGCGTCGGGGCCCAGCGACGGGTTGACCCCGGCCGGCAGCCGGTCGCGCACCTGGCTCAGGTACTCCAGCACGCGCGAGCGGGCCCAGTACAGGTCGGTGCTGTCGTCGAACAGCACGTAGACGTAGGAGTCGCCGAAGAACGAATAGCCGCGTACCGTGCGCGCACCCGGCACCGACAGCATGGTGGTGGCCAGCGGATAGGTGATCTGGTCCTCGACCACCTGCGGCGATTGCCCGGGCCAGCCGGTGCGGATGATCACCTGGGTATCGGACAGGTCCGGCAAGGCGTCCAGCGGCGTGCGCAGCAGCGAGACCACGCCGGCCGCGGCCAGCGCCAGCGCGGCCAGCAGCACGAACACGCGGTGCGCGACCGCGGCGCGGATCAGCGCGGCGATCATGGCTGGCCTCCGCCCGGCATCGCGTGCCCCGCATGCGCGTCATGCGATGTTGCCGGATGGGCGGCACTGGTCCCCGGCGCGGGCGCGGGAGCGCCCTCGCCCAGACGCTCCAGCGCGCCGGACAGGCTGGCCTCCGAGTCGATCAGGAACTGGCCGGACACGACGACCTGCTCGCCGCCGTGCAGACCGGCCAGGATCTCCGTGTAGCCATCGGCCGAACGTCCGGCGCGCACGGCGAGCGGGCGGAAGCGGCCGCCCGCCTCCGCCACGATCACCCGCGTCTGCGCGCCGGTGGCGATCAGCGCATCGCTCGGCACCACCGGCACCGCCTCGCCTTCGGCCGGACTCAACTGCACGGTGGCGAACAGGCCAGGGCTCAACCGACCGCCCGGGTTGGCCAGCACGATGCGCGCGCGTTGGGTGCGCGTGGCGCTGTCGATGTCCGGCAGCAGCGTCTCCACGCTGCCATGGAACTGCTGGCCGGGGAACGCATCGACCGTGACGGTGACCGGCGTGCCGGTGTGTACTGCGCCGGCGACGGCCTGCGGCAGCGCCGCCTCGACCCACACCGTGGCCAGCCCGTTCAAGCTCAGCAGTGTCTGCCCGGCGCCAACCCGCTGCCCTTCGCGCACCTCCAGCGCGGTGACCGTGCCGGCCTGCGGTGCATGGACGGTGATCGCCGCGCCCGCGCCGCGACGTGCCGCACGGATGTCGGCGGCAGTCAGGCCGAGTGCCTGGAGGCGCTCGCGCGCGGCGTTGCGCAGTGCCTTCGCGTCGGCCGACTGCGCGTTTTGCAGCGCCTCGTACTCGGCCAGCGCGCTGCTCCACTGCGGCGCCAGCAACTCGGCCAGCGGCTCGCCGGCCGCCACCTTCGTGTACGGCGCACGCACGTACAGCTTGCTGACCACCGCGTCGACACGGGCACTGACCGTGACCGCCTCGCGCGGATTCCACGCCAGCGTGCCGGGCACGCGCAGCGCGGCCGACAGCACGCGGCGCTCGACCGGCGCCGTGCGCACGCCCAGGTTCTGCACGATGGCCGGGTCGATCCGCACCACGCCGCCTCCGGCACCGCCGGCGTCGGCGTACCTGGGCACCATCTGCATGCCCATCGGCGACAGGCCGGGCTTGTCGAAATGCTGGTCGGGCAGCATCGGGTCGTACCAGTACAGCACCTTGCCGGCGCTGTCCGGCGCGGCCGACGATGCCGGCGTCGGCGCCGGCGTCGCCGCCTGGCGGCGACCGCCGAGGTAGCCGACGGCCAGCAAGGCCATCGCCACGACGACGGCGGCAAGAATGAGCAACGGACGCTTCATGGCGTCACCTCCGAAGGCAGCAGATAGGCAAGCGAGGCCCACAGCCGTGCATGCGCAGCCAACGCATCGGCATAACTCAGGCGCAGTTCGATCTCGGCGCGGCGTGCCTCCAGCCACGGTTGCAACGACCCGCCGCCGCGGTAGCCGGCCAGCGCGGTGCGTGCGCGGTCGCGCGCCAGTGGCAGCAGGGTCTGCCGGTAGCGCTCGAGCTGCCGCCCCCAGCCTTGCCAGCTCGCCAGCGCCCGCGTCACCGCCTCGCGCTGGGCGCGCCGCGCGTCCTCGTGATCGGCCTGCACGGCATCGCGTTGCGCCTGCCGCGCGCTGATGCCGCGGTCCTGCCGGTTGCGGGTGAACAACGGCAGACTGACGCCCACCTCCAGCATCACCATGTCCGCCAGGCCCGGCGCGCGCCTGCCGTAGCTGGCACTCACACTCCAGTCCGGGCGCCTGGCCGCGCGCGCCTGTTCGAGCGCCGCCTGCGCCAGTTGCTCGCGCGCGGCCCACGCCTGCAGCGGCGCCTGCTGGTCGATGCTGGAAACCAGACGTTCGGCCTGCACCGGCAAGTGGCTGAAATCCTCGCTGGCAGCGAGCGCGCCGGGCGCCGTCCCCAGCCAGCGTTGCAGGCCAGCCTGCGCGGCCGCGAGATCGGCTTCGGCCGCCTCCAGCCGATTGTCCAGCGTGGCCAGTTCGGCCTGCGCGGCCAGCGCATCGACCGCGCTGCCCTCGCCGCCGCGCAGGCGCGCCTGTGTGATGCGCACGGCCAGCGCCGCCTCGTCGTGCAGGTCGGCCAGCAAGGTCCGCTGCTGCTCGACTACCCATACGCCGATCCAGGCATCGGCAATGCGCTCGCGCACGCCCTGCTCGGTGGCCACGCGATCGGCCTGCGCCGCATCGATCCGGGCGCCGGCCAAGTCACGCGCCGCATGCCGTGCCGTGCGCGACGGAATGGCCTGCATCACGCCGACCGAGCGCTCCGTCATCCCGTCCGAACGCAGGCTGAAAGCGCCCGGGCCGGTGACCGGGAGATTGGCAAGCCCGAAGGTCAGCACGGGATCCGGCAAGCGTCCGGCGCGCGCGGCTTCCTCGCGTGCGGCTGTCGTGTCGGCGGCGCGCGCCTCCAGTTGCGGCGCCCGCGCCAGGCCCTGCCGCACCGCTGCCTCCAGCGTCAGCGGCGGTTCGGCGGCCGGCGCCATCGCAGCCACGCCCCCCAGGAGCGCGGCCAGGCCCGCCGCCAGCAGGCGCCGGGCGAAATGCATGGACAACATGAGTGAACACTCCGTCGATCTGAAACCTGCGTCATGCCAGAGCGGGCACGACGCCACGTCGGTGGCTACCGCGACGGGTCAGCTCAGATCAGGAGCGAACAGAACAACAAGCGGGGGATGGGTGGCGGCGCCTGCAGGCGGTCGCGTCGTGCCAGCGTGCGCGGCGACGACAACGCCACCGCGGCCACGGACGGCGACTGCGGCGGCAACGCGGCCAGCGTGCTGGCCGGCACCGAGGCGTTGCGCGCATCGACCTGGGTGGCGTGGTCGGGCTGGCAGTGCTGGCGGCACAGCGGATCGACCGGCGCCGCCGGCATTTCCTCGCAACGATCGCCCATCGCCGCCATCGACGACGAGTGCACCGCCACGGCCACCGCGGCCGCGCCGGCCGACGCCGGCGCGCCGACGCACGCATACGCCGCCACCGCCACCTGCTGCCACGACAGCAGCAGCACCACCAGCCACGCAAGGCGGCGACGGGTTTGCGGGCGGAGGCGGAAGGCGCGTTTCATCTCACGGACACTGTAACGTCAGGGGCAAGGGCGGCATTGACGCGGATCAAGCCGGCGACGCGAACCCTGGTGCCGGTGACGCTCACGCCTGCGGGCCGTGCGTCGCATAGACGCGGGTCGAGCCGTCGCGGCCGATCAGCACCACGTCGTAGCGTTCGGGTGCGCCCATCTCCATGCCGGGCGAACCCATCGGCATGCCGGGGGCGGCGATGCCGATGGCGTCCGGTCGCTCGGCGAGCAGACGGCGGATGTCTTCCACCGGCACGTGCCCCTCGACCACATAGCCGTCGATCACCGCGGTGTGGCAGGACATGGCGCGCTCCGGCACGCCGAAGCGCGCCTTCACCGTCGCCATCGGCCGGTCCTGGTGCACGGTGACGGTGTAGCCGTGCGCGCGCATGTACTCGACCCATGCGCCGCAGCAGCCGCAGGACGGATCGCTGTACACGTCGAACGCGTTCGCCGCCAGCGCCGCCGGCGCGAACAATATTGCAAACAGCAGGCTGATGCCTGCACGGGAAAGCCATCGCTTCATCATCATTCTCCTGCTGCCGGGGTGGTTTGCCACTGGACGGATACGATCTTCCAGCGGTCGCCGTCCTTCTCGAGGTTGAGCATCTCGCGGCTGCGCAACGTGGCCGGCTTGCCCTTGATGGTGGTCTGCAGCTCGCTTTCGCTCCCGACCATCGCGCTGTCGCCCATCGGCATCGAGCCCAGCGAGATCGGCGCCATCCGCGTGGTTTTCAGGAAGGCGATGTCCGCGCCCAGATGGTCGGCGGCGTATTCGTCGCGCGTCTGCGTGTGGCCGCCCTCGCTGATGCGGGCCTCGGGCGCCAGCAGCGCCAGCACGGCCGCACGATCGCCACGCTGCAGCGCCGCCTGGAATGCCCGCGCCGCCGCTTCGGCCGCCGGTACCGCGCCCGGCTTCATGCCCTCCAGCGACAGCGGCGCCTCGACCGCCGGCGCGGCGGTCTGCTCGTGGGCTTCGCCGTCCGCGGCGTGGCTGTGCCCCGCTTCGCCGGACATGGCCATGCCCTCCATCGCCGCCGCGCCATGCGCGTCCTCGTCGGCGGCCGCGCCATGGCTGTGGCTGTGGCCGCCCGCCTCGTCCATGTCGTGGTCCTGCGGTGCCCGGGCCACGATGTCCTTGTACTGCGCCGGCGTCATGCCGGGCATTTTCTGCAGGAACGCGACCATGCTCCAGATGGTGGCGTCGTCGTGGCTGGCGCCCCAGGCCGGCATCGCGCTCATCTTGACGCCGTGCTTGATCACCCAGAACGCCTCGCGCGGGTCGGGCCGGAACTTCGCCAGCTGCGGCGGCTTCGGGTACAGGCCCGGGCGCATCTCGTTCTCGGCCATGCCCGGTGCCAGGTGGCAGCCGGTGCACATGGCCGCGTACTGGCCGGCGCCCTTGAGGATCAGCGACGGGTCGTCGAGGTTCGGCACCACGATGTCTTTCGCGTGGCGCTCGATCGAGCGCTCGCGCAGCGCCTGCATCAGCGCGTAGACGGGCTTCGTGTGGTGCTGGTCGGCGCCGATGTTGTAGATGCCGGACCAGACGAAGACGCCGACACCTGCGACCACGATGGCACAGAAAACCGCAAGGGTGACAATGAGTCGTTTCATGGGCTCTCCTCAGAACCAGATGCGAACGCCGGCAACCCATTGCCGGTCGAAGACTGCCTGGTGTTCGGCGCGGGCGAGGCTGGCCGTGGCACCGAAGCGGCGCGTCCAGACTACGCCGACATACGGCGCGAATTCACGCCGGATCTCGTAGCGCAGGCGCAGCCCGAGTGCCGCATCCGAAACGCCGCTGCCGATGCCGCGCGCCGGATCGGCCCTGCCGTACAGGTTGACCTCCGCCTCCGGCTGCAGGATCAGCCGCTGGGTGAACAGCAGTTCGTAGTCGGCACGCAGGCGCGCCGCTGTGCGCCCGGCCGGCCCGACATAGGCGGTGGCCTCGACCTCGAACCAGTACGGCGCCAGGCCCTGCACGCCGAACGCGGCCCAGTTGCGCGTCGGGCCTGCACCGAAGTCGTGGCGCACGCCCAGTTGCGTACTCCAGAACGTGGCAACGTTGCGGTTCCAGAACGCCTCCAGGCTGGCGTCCTCGAGTTTGCCGCCGCTGCGCTCGCCTTCGCTGCGCAACCACAGCTTGTCGTTGTCATTGCCGTACCAGCCTTCGGCTTCCCAGCTCTGGCCGTTGGCATCGCGGCCGTGGAACGCTTCGAGTTGATCGATCAGCAGCATGCCGGCCGGCGCGCTGCCGTGCAGGTGCAGTCCATGCGCGGGGCTGGCGGCGATGCCGTCGGAATAGTCGCCGCTGCGCGCATCCGCCGGCGCGCGGCCGCCCTGCATCGGGCCCATTGCCATGCCTGGCGTCGCCTCCGTGCCAGGTGTCGCGCCGTGGTCCATGCCGGGCATGGAGCCGTGATCCATCTCCGGCATCGCCTGGTGATCCATGCCGGGCATGGCGTGGCCGCCGGCCGCGGGCGTGGCGGGCGGCGCGCCTTGATCCATCCCGTGCATCGAACCATGGTCCATCGGCGGCATCGTGCCGTGGTCCATGTGGTGCATGCGCTGCGTGCCTGCAGGCGCCGCGGACGGCGCAGCCGGGGCGTGCAGCTTCTTCGCCTTCTTGACCGGCGCCTTGGCTGCCGGCTCGGCAGTACTGCTGGCGCTGACCGGCATCGGCGAGTGGTGCATGCCGGCGCGGTCCATGCCCGGCATGGCGTCCATGGCCACCGGCGCCGTGCTGCTCGACGAGGCCGGCACGCTCTGCGCCGCGGCCGCCAACGGCAAGGCCAGCAGCAGCGCGGCCAACAGCGGGCGGTGCAGGGAAAGTGTGGTGATTCGACGCTTCATGCTCATGCCACCACCACCTCGCGGAACATGCCCGCCTCCATGTGGTACAGCAGGTGGCAATGGTAGGCCCAGCGTCCCGGTGCGTCGGCGGTAACCGCATAGCTGATGCGCTGCGCCGGCTGCACGTTGATGGTGTGCTTGCGCGCCTGGAACTGCCCGTGCGGGTTCTCCAGCTCGCTCCACATGCCATGCAGGTGGATCGGGTGGTTCATCATGGTGTCGTTGACCAGCACGATGCGCAGCCGCTCGCCGGTGTTGAAATGGATCGGCTTGGCGTCGGAGTACTTGATGCCGTCGAACGACCACATGAAACGCTCCATGTTGCCGGTCAGGTGCAGCTCGATCTCGCGGCCGGGTTCGCGCGCGTCGAGCGGGCCACCGATGGTGTGCAGGTCGGCGTAGGTCAACACGCGGCGGCCGTTGTCGCGCAGGCCGATGCCCGGATCGTCGAGATTGCTGCGCGGCATGTCGACGTGCATGTCCACGCCGGGGCCGTATTCGCTGCGGGCATGATGCACGGCCGGCGCGGGGGCCATGCCGCCGTGGTCCATGCCGGCATGCTCCATGCCGGGCATCGCGGCGTGGCCGCCGCCGTGGTCCGCGTGCGACATCGCGCCCATCATGTCCTGCATGTCCAGCCATACGCGCCGGTCCAGCGCCGGCACCTCGGCTTCCATGCCGGCGCGCGGCGCCAGCGTGCCGCGCGCGTAGCCGGTGCGGTCGATCGACTGGGCGAACACGGTGTACGCGTGCGCCTCCTGCGGCTCGACGATCACGTCGTAGGTTTCGGCCGGCGAGACGCGGAACTCGTCGACCGGTACCGGCTGCACGTCCTGGCCGTCGGCGGCGATCACCGTCATCTTCAGGCCGGGAATGCGCACGTCGAAGATGGTCGACGACGAGCCGTTGATGAAGCGCAGCCGGATCTTCTCGCCGGGCTTGAAGATGCCGGTCCAGTTGCCGGCGGGTGCGGTGCCGTTCATCAGGTAGGTATAGGTGTGGCCGGAGACGTCGCTGAGGTCGGTCGGATTCATCCGCATCTCGTTCCACATCCTGCGCATGGCCAACGCCTGGCCCAGACCCTTCGCGCGCACGTCGCGGAAGAAATCCGGCACGGTGGGCTGCGCAAAGTTGTAGTAGTCGCTCTGCTTCTTGAGCTTGGCGTAGATGCGCTCGGGGTCCTCGTCGGTCCAGTCGTTGAGCATCACCACGTAGTCGCGGTCCGCGGGGTAGCGCTCGGGGCCGGCCGGTTCGATCACCAGCGGGCCGTACAGCGCGTTCTGCTCCTGGAAACCCGAGTGCGAGTGATACCAGTAGGTGCCGCTCTGGCGCAGCTGGAACCGGTACAGAAAACTTTCGCCCGGCGCGATGCCGTCGAAGCTGAGGCCGGGGACGCCGTCCATCTGGAACGGCAGGATGATGCCGTGCCAGTGGATCGAGGTGGGCACGCGCAGGCGGTTGGTCACGCGCAGGTTCACCGTGGTGCCTTCGCGCATGCGCAGCAGCGGGCCGGGCACGCTGCCGTTGACGGTGGTTGCCGGGCGCAGCGCGCCGGTGAAGTTGACCGCGGTCTCGGCGATGTCCAGCGCGAAATCGGTGCCGCTCAATACGGTGGGCTGGCCGGGGCTGGTCAGCGCCCAGACATTTGACGGGCGCAGCAGGCCCAGGCCGGCCACCGCACCGCCCAGGGCCAGGCCCTGCACGAAACGTCGTCGCGACAGATCAACCGCGGGCAACGGGGAAAATGGATTCACGTTCACTTCCTTCGAGGGAGGCATCGGCGGCCGATGCCGATCAAGGGCTGCGTCCACGCCCGCGGCAAGGCGGGCGGGAACGCGCTGGCGCAGCGGACGGGAATCAGCCGAGCGGCGGCCGCAGCGGCACGGCGTGGACGACGCTGGGGGCCGCCACGAAGGAGGAAACGACGCGCAGCGGCTCCGGCGCCACCGGCATGAGTCCGGCCATCGCCAGCACCGGCAACACGCTGCCGCACGCCGCCGCGCACTGGGCCGATCCCATCGACCCGTGCGGGTCGGGGTGCGCGCCACCGCAACAGTCGGCCGGAGCCGGCAGGGCTTGCCCGCCGTGGTCGAGCGCATGCGCGACCGCTGCCGCAGGCACCGCGCCCCCCGCGTCGCCGACCATTCCGCGCGGCATGCCGTGCAGCGGTGCCAGCGCGAGGAGCAGCCACGCCAACCAGGCCATCGCCCGGAGGGACGGCAAGCGGGCAGCGTGGCGCAGCGAACGGTTCATCGGCACAGCATAGGGTCCGTGCCGGCGGGCCTCAACCCTGGACGAGGGTCCAGCGGACCTCGCCGGCACGCCTGCCGCGATGGTCGCCCGACGCTACTTGGTGTAGCCCATGTGCAACGTGATCTTGTCGCCGGCCTTCAGGTTCGCCACCGATGCCGGCGGGAAGTGCAGGCGCAGCGACATGCCTTCCGAGTCCGCCTCGACGATGCCGGTCTTGGTATCCACCGAGCTCACCGTGGCCGGCATCGTGTGCATGCTGGCGTTCTTGTTGTGGCGCATCATCTTGTTGTGATGCATGCCGCCCATCTGGCCCATGCTGCTCGACGACGACGCCGGCGCCATGCCTCCGGTGTCCTGGGCGCTGACCGTGCCGAATGCCAGGCAAAGGCCGACGGCGGCCGTCGAAACAATGATTCTTGGCAGGAACGTCATGATGATTCTCCGCGCAGGGGACGTCCGGAGCCGATGTCCGGCCGGTTGCAACGCTGCAACGGGTGGAGCCTGCGCCGGCGAATGTGCACGGAAAGTCACGCGGCGCCCGGGCCCGCGCCGCCGGCCATCTATACTGGACCACCCCGCCCGCCGCGACCGCCATGAATTACCGCCACGCTTACCACGCCGGCAACTTCGCCGATGTCCTCAAGCACGTCGTGCTGCTGGCGCTGGTCGAGGCGTTGCAGGCCAAGCCCACCCCGTTCTGCTACGTCGACACGCACGCCGGCAGCGGCAGCTACCCGCTGGAAGGCGTCGAGGCGCGCAAGACCGGCGAATTCCGGGACGGCATCGCGCGCCTGCATCCGGCCGAGAAGCTGCCGCCGCTGCTCCGGCGCTGGCGCGACGGCATCCTCAAGGGCGAGGGCAACGAACAAGGCCTGAAGCAGTACCCCGGCTCGCCGCTCCAGGTCGCCCGGCTGCTGCGCCCGGGCGACAGCGCCCAGCTGTGTGAACTGCACACCGAGGAAGCGGCCAAACTGCGCGAGCTGTTCCGCGGCAACCGGCAGGTGCACGTGCACCAGCGCGACGGCTACGAGGCGCTGAAGGCGCTGCTGCCGCCGAAGGAAAAGCGCGGCCTGGTGCTGATCGACCCGCCGTACGAGGCGCAGGACGCCGAGTACAAGCTGATCGAGCAGGCGCTGAAGTCCGCCCTGTTGCGCTGGCCCACGGGGATCTACGCGGTGTGGTACCCGATCAAGCTGCGCAGCCAGGTGCAGCCGTTCCTGCGCAAGCTGCAGCACAGCGGCGTGAAACGCATCCTGCGCGCCGAGCTGCTGGTGCACCCGGACGATACGCCGCTGCGCCTCAACGGCTCGGGCATGGTGATCCTCAACGCGCCATGGAACCTCGACGACACCCTGCGCGAACCGCTGCGCGTGCTGGCCAGCCTGCTGGCGCAGGATCGCCCGGCGGAATGGAAGCTGGAATGGCTGCTGGATGAGGCCGGCAGCCAGCTGAACACGCCCAGCCCGCTGCCCGCCTCGCGACTACCGCGACCGCCAGGGCGCCGCTAAGCTCGGCGCATCCGCAGCTTCCTCCAGGAGCACCACCCATGCGCACCCGCCCCGCCTCCCTGCTGATCCGCCTTGCCGTGCCGGCCGCCGCGCTGGCGCTGGCCGCCTGCGCTCCGGCGCCGATCTACAAGACCACCGGCGCCGCGGTCACCGCCGCGCCGTTCCAGGTCGCGCAAGCGCCGGAGAACTTCAGCAACCGCGAAGTGATCTGGGGCGGTCGCATCGTGCAGGTCAAGGTGTTCGCCGACCACAGCGAGATCGAGGTGCTGGCCTACCCGCTGGACGCCTCGCAGCGGCCGAAGGCGAACGACAGCGGCAACGGCCGCTTCATCGCGCTGATGCCCGGCTACGTGGAACCGCTGGACTACCCGTCCGGCGCGCTGATGACCGTCAACGGCAAGCTCAGCGGCAGCCGCGCCGGCAAGGTCGGCGAAGCGGCCTACGTGTTCCCGCTGGTCAGCGTGGCGCAGTCGCACGTGTGGACCGCCGAGGAGATGAACAAGGGGCGCAACAACGTGCATTTCGGCGTGGGCGTGGGGGTCGGCATCCGCTGATGCCTGCGCGCCGTTCCAGCGCGCCTCAGCGCTGGAATTGCGCGAACGTCACGAAGTGGCCGCCCGGCTCGCGATAGCCGATCTCGGTGGCCCCGTAAAACGTTTCGTGGCGCGGCGCCACGATCTCGCAACCGTCCAGCGCCGCCGCCAGCACGTCGATGTCATCCACCTCGACGAACAGGCAGCTGCGGTCGCCACGCCACGCCATCCCCGCCGCGTGGGGATCGGCCGCCAGCGAGGCGGTGGTCTGCAGCATCAGCTCGATGCCGTTGCCGACCAGGATCACGAACGCCGGCCCACCTTCGCCCGGCACCTCCGCCGTCACCGTGTACCCCAGCCGGTCGCGCCAGAACGCGAGGCTCGGGGCCATCGTTTCGACAAACAGCACGGGCGTGGCCTTGCGGCAAACCGGTAACACCATGGTGCGACTCCTGAGGGATGGGGAAGCCAGCATGCGCGCATGCGGCCGGCGCCGTATTGAACGAACGCGTCAGCGCCAGCGGCCGGGCGTGACGCCGCTGAACTGGCGAAACTCGCGCACGAAATGCGCCTGGTCGCTGTAACCCGCGATGACGGCGATATCGGCGCAGCGTTGATCCCGCGGCGACAATAATTGCCGCGCCCGCTCGAACCGCAGGTAGCGCAGATGCTGTCGCGGGCTGACCCCGAGGTGGTCCATGAAACGCCGCTGCAGCGTGCGCAGGCCCATGCCCGCCTCATCCGCCAACGCCGCGGGCGACACCGGCAGCGCCGCCTGCGCCGACAACTGCCGCAACAGCTGGGCGAAGGGGCTGGAGGGAAGACGCGGCAGGATCGCCAGCAGGCTGGCATCGGTTCGGCGGCAACGTGCGGCAAAATCGGGGGCGGCATGCCAGCCATCCAGCGGCGGTTTCCACATCGATGCCGGCAACGCGGCATACGCGATACGGTCATCGGTCAGCAACGACAGCGGCGCACCCAAGAGCGAAAACAGGGCGCCAGGCGCAAAACGGACACCGAACAGGTCCTGCCGGCCGTCCATCCGCACCTCGATGGCACGGGTCATCGTGCCGACCCAGTACATCTGTGGCCACCCGCCGGAAAAATCGCAGATCAGGTCGGCACAGCCGTCAGGCAGAATGCGCTGCGTGGACAGCCCGTCGTCGGCCGCGCCGTCGACACCCCAATAGGCGGCAACCAGTCCTTGCAGGTACGGCGACGGCAGGGATTCCCGATAGCTCATCCGCGCATCTTGCCATGGCGACCGCGGCGCTCGCTGCCGTTTCGTCCGCTGTCTTACACTTCACCGCCATTGTCGAAGGAACCGCACATGTCAGGTCACGCCGCCAACCCGATCAAGGCGATCTTCCTCGCGCTGGGTGCGAACTTCGCCATCTTCGTGGCCAAGCTGGTCGCCGCCCTCGTCACCGGCTCGGGCGCGATGATGGCCGAGGCGGTGCACTCGCTGGCCGATTGCGGCAACCAGGGGCTGCTGCTGCTCGGCATCCGCCAGGCCAAGCGACCGCCGTCGGACGAGTTCCCGCTGGGCTGGGGCCGCGCGCTGTACTTCTGGTCGTTCCTGGTGGCGATCCTGCTGTTCAGCGTGGGCGGCATGTTCTCGATCTACGAGGGCATCCACAAGCTCACCAACCCCGAGCCGCTGAAGTGGCCGTGGCTGGCCCTGGGCGTGCTGCTGTTCGGCATCGTGGTCGAGGGCATCTCGATGCGCGGCTGCCTGCAGGAAGTGAACAAGGCGCGCGGCACGCAGGACCTGTGGACGTGGTTCCGCGAAACCCGTTCCAGCGAGCTGCTGGTGATCTTCGGCGAGGACCTGGCCGCCCTGGTCGGCCTGTGCCTGGCGGCGCTCGCGGTGGGCGCCACCATGCTCACCGGCAACCTGATGTTCGACGCCGCCGGCACCATCGCGATCGGCGCGCTGCTGATCGTGGTGGCGGTGCTGGTGGCGATCGAGGTGAAGGCGCTGCTGATCGGCCAGGGCGTGGAGCCGCGCCGCCGCGAGGAATTGCTGGCCTTCCTCAACGCGCGCGCGGAAGTCGCCGAAGTGCTGAACCTGATCACCCTGCAGATGGGTGCCGACGTGATGGTCGCGGTGAAGGCGCGCATGCAACCCACCGCCAGCCTGATCGATGCGATCAACACCGTCGAGGCGGCGATGAAGGCCGAGTTCGGCGACGTGCGCTGGAGCTTCTTCGAGCCGGACAACGCGGACTGAACCGCCGCACGCCGCCTTCCCGCAACCCCGCAAGCATTTCCGGCAACGTCCATGCGCAATCCACTCCAGGAACAACTGCTCAAGGCCGGCCTGGTCAAGAAGAACCAGGTCGCGCAGGTCGTGCGCGAGCAGGCGAAGAAGCACCAGGGCAAGGCGCCGGTGGCGCCCAGTGCCGAGGAACTGGAGGCGCGGCGGCTGCAAGCGGAGAAGGCCGAGCGCGACCGGACCATCGCCGCGCAGCGCAATGCGCAGGCGCGGGCTCATGAGGCGCGGGCGCAGGTGCAGCAGCTGGTCGAGGTGCACAAGGTGAAGCGCGAGGGCGAGATTGCCTATCGCTTCGCCGACGGCGACAAGATCAGGGACGTGCTGGTGAACGCGGCGCTGCGCGCGCAACTGGCCGACGGCACGCTGGTGATCGTGCGCCACGGCGAGGGCTACGAACTGCTGCCGCGCGTGGCCGCCGACAAGGTGTACGAACGCGATGCGACGAGGATCGTGCTGGATCACGGTCGCGCCGATCGCGCCGACGGCAACGACCCCGACGACGCTTACTACAAGCAGTTCGAAGTACCCGACGACCTGATCTGGTAGGAGCCCGCCCGCGAGCGATGCTCTTGCGATTCCCGATTCCCGATTCGCGATTCCCGGCCCAAGAGCTATCGCCCGCGAGCGGGCTCCTACAGGAAAGCGGGTCAGCGCTTCGGTTCGAGCAGGTCCCAGCCGTTGCCGTACAGATCCTCGAATACCGCCACCGTGCCGTAGGCCTCGTGCCGCGGCGACTCGCGGAAATGCACGCCCGCGGCGCGCATGCGCCGCCAGTCGCGCTGGAAGTCGTCGGTATTGAGCAGCAGGAACACGCGGCCACCGGTCTGGTTGCCGATGCGCGAGGCCTGCTCGTCGCCCTTGGCCTTGGCCAGCAGCAGGCGCGTTTCGCGAGAGCCGGGCGGCGCCAGCAGCACCCAGCGCTTGCCGCCACCCATATCGGTGTCCTCGACCAGCTCGAAGCCCAGCGCACGGGTGTACCAGGCGATTGCCTCGTCGTAGTCGGCGACCAGCAGGGCGAGCGCGCCGAGATGCTGTTTCATTTCCGTTTCACCTCGATGACCGGCAGCGGCCCCAGCGCCGCCTGCCGTTTTTTCGTCAGTTTCGCGCGCACCAGCGTATAGGCGTCAAGGATGAACGCCTGCAGTTCCGTCGTGGCGAAACGCTGCGGTTCGACCACCGAGATCCAGTGCGCGCGCGCCAGGTACGGCGCCGGAATGATGCCGGGCTGGTCGGTGAGTTCGAGGAAGCGCTCGTCGGCCACCTTGCACGAGAGCCGCCCGTTCTCGCTGCCACCCAGCCGCATCAGCGCGAACATCTTGCCGCCGACGCTGAACACCTTGGCGGCACCCCACTTGATATCGCAGGTCACCCCGGGCCAGTGGGCGCACAACGCCTCCAGTTGGGCGGCGCTGAGGCCGTGCTTCGCCTGGTGGGTCATGCGGTACTCCGGAGCAATCCAGCATGGCATTGTGCGGGGCGGCGCGGCGCCTGTCTTTCCGCGCCGCGCCTTCCCGTGCCGCAACATCCGTCCGCAGGCGGCGACACCGGCGCTGCGATTGCACGCCCGCGCACCATGATGTCCGTCATTGCAAATTCATGTTGCATTGCACACAATACGCAAAAGTACGGAATCGCCATGATCCCCGCCATCGACTTCTCCGCTCCCACCCGCTACGCCTCGCTGCCGCCGCGCGCCAACGAGCGCTTCGCGCGTCCCCGCGTGCAACCCTCGCCCCGCGGCGAGCAGGTGCGCACCGAGGACGGCCGCGAACTGGTGCTGCGCGCGATCGAGCCGGGCGACGTGGCCGCGATGCAGCGTTGTTTCACCCGGCTGTCGCCGGAAGATATTCGCCGCCGCTTCCTGCACGCGATGTCCGAGCTGCCCGCACCGATGGCGCAGCGGCTGTGCCGCATCGACCCGGTGCGCGAGACCGCCTACGTGCTGATGGACGAATCCGCCAGGCCGGCCGAGATGCGCGGCGTGGGCCGGATCTTCGTCGACGAGGCCAGCGACAGCGCCGAGTTCTCGGTACTGGTGGAACAGGACTGGAGCCGCCGCGGCCTGGGTGCGCTGCTGATGCAGCACCTGGTCGATGATTGCCGCCGCCGCGGCCTGGCCGAGCTGTGGGGCTACGTGCTGCTGGAGAATCGGCCGATGCTGCAGCTGTGCAAGGAACTGGGCTTCACCCAGCGCGTGATGATGGACGAACCGGGTACGGCGCAGATCACGCTGAAGCTGTAAAACGCGCCCGGCCTGCCCGGACCGCCGCGTTACACTTGTCGGCTATGCCCAGCCCGATCAAGCACCCGCCCCTGCCCACCACCCCGAAGCAACGCCGCTACTGGACGCCGCCGCATGGCTCCGCCCGCGCGTTGCTGCTGGCCGAGGCGGCACGCTCGCACGAGGGCCTGCTGGTGGTGGTGGCGCGCGACACCCAGCGCGCGCAGGCGCTGGAAGCGGAGCTGAAGGTCTTCGCCGGCGGCCTGCCGGTGCTGCATTTCCCCGACTGGGAAACGCTGCCCTACGACGCCTTCAGCCCGCATCCGGAAATCGTCTCGCAGCGCATCGCCACCTTGTATCGCTTGCCGAGCGTGAAGCGCGGCGTGCTGGTGGTGCCGGTGGCCACGCTGATGCAGCGGATCGCGCCGCGTTCGCATATCACCGGCTCCGGGCTGGTGCTGGCCAAGCGGCAGAAACTCGACCTCGCCAGCGAACAGCGCCGGCTGGAAGCCTCCGGCTACCGCCACGTGCCGCAGGTGGCCGAACCGGGCGATTTCGCGGTGCGCGGCGCGCTGCTGGACATCTTCCCGATGGGTACGGCCGAGCCGTACCGCATCGAGCTGTTCGACGACGAAGTGGAGTCGATCCGCAGTTTCGACCCGGAGACGCAGCGCTCGCAGCAGCCGGTGGACAAGGTCGAGCTGCTGCCCGCGCGCGAGTTCCCGCTTACCGAGGAAGCGGCCAAGCTGTTCCGCACCAACCTGCGCGAGCGCTTCCCGATCGACGTGCGCCGCTGCCCGCTGTACCAGGACATGAAGGAAGGCGTCACGCCCGGCGGCATCGAGTACTACCTGCCATTTTTCTTCCCACAAACCGCCACGTTGTTCGACTACCTCGCCGACGACGCGCTGTTCGTGCTGGGCGAGGGCGCCGGCGAGGCCGCCGACCAGTTCTGGGCGCAGACCGCCGAGCGCTACGACCAGCGCGCGCACGACATCGAACGGCCGGTACTGCCGCCGACCGAACTCTACCTGCCGCCGGAAAAACTGCGCGAACAGCTGAACAAGCGCCTGCGCGTGGAGGTGGTCGATCCCGGCCATGAGCATGCCGTCGACACCGGCACCCAGCCGGCGCCGGAGCTGCCGCTCAATCGCAAGGGCGAGGAACCGGGCACCTCGCTGCGGCATTTCCTGGCCAGCTATCCGGGCCGCGTGCTGATCGCCGCGGATTCGGCGGGACGGCGCGAGGCGCTGATCGAGACGCTGGCGGCGGCGGGGTTGAAGCCGCAGGGTGTCGAGCGCTGGTCGGACTTTTTCCTCCCCCTGCGACCGAAGGAAGCCCCTTTGGGGCAAGCCGGGGAAGAAGTCAGATTCGCGATCACCGTCGCCGGGCTGGAACAGGGCTTCGCGCTGGCCAAACCCGCGATCACCGTGCTCACCGAGCGCGAGCTGTACGGCGAACGGGTGCGCAGCGAGCGCGAGCGCAAGCGGCGCCGCGGTGCCGCGCGCGATCCCGAGGCGATCATCCGCGACCTCACCGAGCTGACCGCCGGCGCGCCGATCGTGCACGTCGACCACGGCGTGGGCCGTTACCAGGGCCTGGTGTCGATGGACGTGGGCGGCATGGAAGGCGAGTTCCTGGTGATCGAATACGCCAAGGGCGACAAGCTGTACGTGCCGGTGGCGCAGCTCGGCCTGGTCAGCCGCTACTCCGGCACCGCGCCGGAGCTGGCGCCGCTGCATTCGCTGGGCGGCGACGCGTGGGAACGCGCGCGGCGCAAGGCCGCCGAGAAGGTGCGCGACGTGGCCGCCGAACTGCTGGCGATCTACGCGCAGCGCCAGGCCCGCGGCGGCGAGTCGCTGCCGATCGACCGCCAGCTGGTGGAGGAGTTCGGCTCCAGCTTCCCGTTCGAGGAGACTCCCGACCAAGAGAGCGCGATCGAGGCGGTGCTGAGCGATCTGGCCGCGCCGCGCGCGATGGACCGGGTGATCTGCGGCGACGTCGGCTTCGGCAAGACCGAGGTGGCGCTGCGCGCCGCGTTCGCCACCGCCACCGCCGGCAAGCAGGTCGCCGTGCTGGTGCCGACCACCCTGCTCGCCCAGCAGCACTACCGCAACTTCGCCGACAGGTTCGCCGACTGGCCGGTGCGGGTGGACGTGCTGTCGCGTTTCAAATCCACCAAGGAAGTGAACGAGGCGCTGAAACGCCTGGCCGACGGCCAGATCGACGTGATCGTGGGCACCCACAAGCTGCTGCAGCCGGACGTCAAGTTCAAGAACCTGGGCCTGGTCATCGTCGACGAAGAGCAGCGCTTCGGCGTGCGCCAGAAGGAGCAGCTGAAGAAGCTGCGCGCCGAGGTGGACCTGCTCACCATGACCGCCACGCCGATCCCGCGCACGCTGAACATGGCGATGAGCGGCCTGCGCGACCTGTCGCTGATCGCCACGCCGCCGGCGCACCGCAGCGCGGTGCGCACCTTCATCTCGACATGGGACCCGGCGACGATCCGCGAGGCGCTGCAGCGCGAGCTGTCGCGCGGCGGCCAGGTGTACTTCCTGCACAACGAGGTGCAGAGCATCGAGCGCGTCGTGCGCGAACTCGAAGAACTGGTGCCGGACGCGCGTATCCGCATCGCCCACGGCCAGATGCCCGAGCGCGAGCTGGAACAGGTGATGGCGGATTTCCACCGCCAGCGCTTCAACGTGCTGGTGTGCACCACCATCATCGAGACCGGCATCGACATCCCCACCGCCAACACCATCATCATCGACCGCGCCGACCATTTCGGCCTGGCCCAGCTGCACCAGTTGCGCGGTCGCGTGGGCCGCTCGCACCACCGCGCGTACGCCTACCTGGTGGTGCCCGACCGCCGCTCGATCACCGCCGATGCGCAGAAGCGGCTGGAGGCGCTGGCCTCGCTGGAAGAGCTCGGCGCCGGCTTCACCCTGGCCACCCACGACCTGGAAATCCGCGGCGCCGGCGAACTGCTCGGCGACGAACAGTCCGGCCAGATCCAGGAGATCGGCTTCGGCCTGTACACCGAACTGCTGGATCGCGCCGTGCGCGCGCTGAAGTCGGGCAAGGTGCCGGACTTCGACCTGAGTTCCGAGCACGAGACCGAGGTGGAGCTGCACCTGCCAGCCTTGATTCCCGATGACTACCTGCCCGACGTGCATGCCCGGCTCACCCTGTACAAGCGCATCGCCAGCGCGCGCAGCGAGGACGAACTGCGCGACCTGCAGGTGGAAATGATCGACCGCTTCGGCCTGCTGCCGGAGCCGACCCGCCAGCTGTTCGCGGTGGCCGGCCTGAAGCTGATGGCCACGCCGCTGGGCATCCGCAAGCTCGATTTCGGCGCGAACGGCGGCCGCATCGTGTTCCGCGAGAAACCCGAGGTGGACCCGATGACCATCATCCGGCTGATCCAGCGGCAACCGCGCGTGTACAAGCTCGATGGCCAGGACAAGCTCAAGGTGACGCTGGAACTGCCCGGCGCCAGCGAACGCATCCGCAGCGCGCAGGAAGTGCTGGTGACGCTGGGCGCACGCCGGCCGGCCTGAGCCGGCCGTGGCTGCCCCGTGCCGGGGGGCTTACGATAGTCACTGGCTACCGACCGCAAGCCTGCGCACAATGCCTAGACAGCCGTCCGGATGACCCTGCACGTCCGCATTGAACCACTTCGGCTGTCTCGTGCCGCCCCGTGGTCGCCCGCCAGCGCCGGCAAGCGGCACGGCCGGAGTTGGGCCACGTACGGCGCCGTGGCACGGCCCGTGCTTGATACGGAAGACAATGCATGGTGGACGGTTGCCGCCCGCTCCATCATTCGCGGCAGGCAGGTGGGGCGGCAAGCATGACGCGCGGTGACACGACCTGCCGGGGGTGCAAACGGAATAGCCGGCACGACGTTCGCACAGTGGGGAGAAGCCCATGGAAAAGCTGATCACAACGCCGACAACGGCCCGCCCAGGGCGGTCGTGGTGCAGCTTCGTGCTCGGCCTGCTGTGCTGGCTGGGGCTTGGCGCAGCCCAGGCCGCCACGCCGTTGAACGGCGCGTGGCGCGAGGCACGCGCCGGCGACACCCCGCAGATCGTGTTGAACGAATACCATGCCGGCCTGCTGAAAAGCTTCGATCCTTCCCTGCTGCAACGTTTTCCGCAGGCTGCCGGCGGCAGCTGGGTGGTGCTCGCGGCGCAGCCGCCCTGGAACAACGACGCGCGGGTGCTGACGATCTACCCGGCCACGCTGGGCACGGTCACCGTATTCGGCGGGGGCCAGCCGCAGACGCTGGCGCTGGACGACTTCAGCGATGCCACCCACGGTCACGGCCGGCTGGCCTGGCAGCCGCCGGCCGACATGGCCGCGTCGGCGCCGATCCTGCTGAAGTTCGAGCCCTCGTCGACGCTCAGCGCCCCGGTGCGTTTCCATCTGGAAAGTCTGGGCGAATACGCGCGCAGCGACGCGCGCTGGCTGGTGCTGGCCAGTGCCTGCTTCGCGGTGATGCTGGCGATGGTGCTGATGGCGCTGAGCTTCGCGCTGATGCTGCGCGACGTCACCTACGCGTGGTACGCCGGCTACGTGCTCTGCTACGCCTTGATCCAGGGCATCCAGACCGGCTTCGTGTTCCACCCGCTGGAATGGCAATGGCTGTCCGGCCAGGCCTTGCTGGCCGGGTCGGCCGCCGTGGCGCTGTCGGTCGCGTTCGCTTCGCTGTTCATGATGCGGTTCTGCGAACTGCAGCGTTATGCGCCGCTGCTGCGGGTACCGATCACGGCCATGGCGGTGGGCATGATCCAGTTGGTGCTGATGCGTTGCAGCCGGATCCCGCTGTTCGTGGAGGTGGCACAGGCGCTGCTCAACCCGCTGCTGATGATCGGCGCGGTGCTGCTGCTGGTGGCGGCCATCATCGCGGCGGCGCGCGGTTCGCGCCAGGCGTGGTTCTTCCTCGCCGGCTGGACGCCGCTGCTGCTGCTCACCGCGCTGACCAGCGCCCAGGTTGGCGGCGCGCTGCCGCAGCTGGACTGGCTCAACGACGCCAGCCTGGCCGGCGGCGCGTTCGAGGCGGTGGTGCTGTCGATCGGCCTGGCCGACCGCGCGCTGCACTTGCGTCACGACCGCGACATCGTGCGGGTGCTGGCCGACCGCGACGCCCTCACCAACGTGTTCAACCGCCGCGCCTGGACCGAGCGGGCCAGCGCGCTGCTGTCCGGCGGGCCGCCGCGGCCGATCGCACTGCTGTTTCTCGACCTGGACCATTTCAAGCTGCTGAACGACCGCCAGGGCCACAACGCCGGCGACCGGGCGCTGGTTGCCGTGGCCAAGGCGCTGGCTGCCGAGTTGCGTCCCGCCGACCTGCTCGGCCGCTACGGCGGCGAGGAGTTCGTGGCCCTGCTCGACGGCATCCCGACGCAACAGGCGGTGCAGGTGGCCACGCGCCTGTGCCGGCGCGTGCATCGCCTGGAAATACCGGTCAGCGAGGAGTCGCTGCTGCTCAGCGTCAGCATCGGCATCGCCATGCGCCGGGAAGGCGACGACGTGGAATCGCTGGTGGACCGCGCCGACCAGGCCATGTACGACGCCAAGCTCGGCGGCCGCAACCGGGTCTGCCTGCACGCGGACAGCACGACGCCGCGCGGCGGCCCGCACCTGCACGTGGTGGAGCAGCGCGAGCGCTGAGCCGCTGGCCGGGAGCCGGCGCGCAGCCGGCCGCGATCAGCCCGCGGCCAGCTCGCGCGCCGCCGCCACCACGTCCGCATCGCCCGGCAACACCAGCAGCGCCGCCCCGGCCAGCGGGGTGAAGGTGTCGGCGCCGACCACGCGCTTCAGCGGCGTGGCGCCGCAGCCGCCCTCGACGATCGCGGTGATCACGCCCTCGCCCACGCCGGCGCTCTTGCGGCCCTCGTCCAGCACCAGGATGCGCTTCGCCGTCTTCGCCTGCGCCGCGATGAAGGCGTCGTTGAGCGGCGCCAGCCAGCGCAGGTCGACCACGCGCACCTTCCACTTCAGCTCCGCCTCGATCGTGCGCGCGGCACGCAGCGCCATCGGCACGCCGTTGCCGAAGGTGAACACCACCAGGTCGTTCGCCGCCTCGTGGTAGATGCGGCCCTCGCCCAGCGTCATCGCCTGGTCCGGCGCCGGATAGTCGAACTGCCACTGGCCGTCGCCGGCCTCGTACAGGTCCTTGGTCATGTACAGCGCGATCGGTTCGAGGAAAGCGCACACGCGACCATCCACTTTCGCCAGCGCCATCAGCGTGCGCAGCATCATCGCCGCGTCGTCGCCGCGGCTGGGGCAGCCGACGACGAGACCGGGAATGTCGCGCAGCGCGGTGATCGAGTTGTCGTTGTGGAAATGGCCGCCGAAGCCCTTCTGGTAGCCCAGCGACGCCACCCGCATCACCATCGGGTTGCGGTACTGCCCGTTGGAGAAGAACTGCAGCGACGCCGCCTCGCCGCGGATCTGGTCGCAGGCATTGTGGAAGTACGCCAGGTACTGGATCTCCGGCAGCGGCAGCATGCCCATGTTCGCGTAGCCCTGGGCCAGGCCCAGGATCATCGTCTCGTCCAGCAGGGTGTTGAACACGCGGCTGCCCTTGAAGACCTTGTTGAGGCCCTTGGTGACGGTGTAGACGCCGCCCTTCTGCGCCACGTCCTCGCCGAACAGCAGCGCGTCCGGGTACTTCGCCAGCAGGTCGTGCAGGGCCTGGCCGATCTGGATCGCCAGGTGCCGCGGCGGCAGGTTTTCCGGCAGCTTGGCCGCGCCGCCGAACACCGCCAGGCGCTTGTCGGCGTAGTCGGCGCGCTCGGCCTCGGCCTTCACCGCGGCCGGCGTGTACGGCGCCAGCGGGGCCATGACCTCCTCCAGCGAGGTCAGCCGGGGCCGTGCATCCGCATCCTCGGCGGCGGCGAAGCAGCGCTTGCGGGTGGCCTCGTACAGCTCCAGCAGCGCCTCCTTCGAGTAAAGGCCCGACTCCAGCGCGATGGCCGCCGAACGCAGCAGCGGGTCGGAGCACTCGACCGCGAACAGTTCCTCGATCGAGCGCCACTCGATCTCGAAGTCGGTGCCGGCGTGGCCCATCACGCGGGTGGTCTTGAGGTGCAGGAAGGTCGGCCGGCGCGTCGCGCGACAATGCCCCACCGCGCGCTGCACCTGGGCGTAGCCCTCGGCCAGATCCAGGCCATCGGCGAAGAAGTAATCGAGGTTGGCGCGGTGCTGGTAGTTGGCCGCGACCCAGCCGCTGGGCGTCTTCACCGAGATGCCGATGCCGTTGTCCTCGCACACGAACAGCACCGGCGCGGGCAGCTTCTGGTATGCCGTCCACGCCGCGGCGTTGAACGCGGTCTGCGCGGTGGCGTGGTTGCTGGAGGCGTCGCCGAACGAGCAGATCGCGATGCTGTCCCCGGGGATCGGCAACGGGTGGCCGATCCGCCGCGCCTGCTCGATCGCCACCGCCGTGCCCAGCGCCTTGGGCAGGTGCGAGGCGATCGTCGAGGTCTGCGGCAGCACCCACAACGGCTTGCTGCCCCACACCTTGTGGCGGCCGCCGGAGGCCGGATCGTCCTTGCTGGCGGCGAAGGACAGTGCCGAATCCATCACCGGGTCCATGCCCGGGAGCTTGCGGAAGCGCTCGGCCATGAAGCCGCCGGAGCGATAGTGCAGGAAGGCCGGATCGGTGTGCCGCGTGAGCCGCGCCACCATCGCATTGCCCTCGTGGCCGGAGCTGCCGATGGTGTAGAACACCTTGTTCTGCACGCGCAGCACGCGCGCCATCAGGTCGAGGTGGCGCGAGATCAGCTGCGATTCCAGCAGCTCGCGGAAGCCGCGCGCGTCCAGCGCGCTGCCCGGCAGCACCGCCTCGCCGTCGCGCGGCGCAGCACGCGCCTGGCCCTGCCAGAGCCGCACGAACTCGATGAAGTTCTGGTCGACGACTTCGGCACGGTTGAAGCCCTTGTGGCGGGCGCTGAGGGAGAACGGAATGGACATGGCGGTTATCGGTGATGTGGTGGAATGTTTTGCGTAGGAGCCCGCTGGCGGGCGATGCTCTTCGAAGGCATCGCCCGCCAGCGGGCTCCTACAGCGGCGAATGCTGCATCGGGGTATGGCCGGGTTGTGCCCGCACGCGATCGAGCCACGCACGGATGTTGGGGAACGCCGACAGCTGGAAGCCGCCGTCGCCGGCGCAATGGGTGTACGCGTACAGCGCGATGTCGGCGATGCCGTAGCGCTCGCCGACGAACCAGTCGCGTCCGGCCAGGTGCTGCTCCATCACGCCCAGTACCTGGGTGCCCTTCTGCAGCAGCGCGGGCAACTCGGCCTGGCGCGGGTGGTCGGCCGGCAGCCAGCCACGGATGAAGCGCGCCACCGCGATGCACGGCTCGTGGCTGTACTGCTCGAAGAACAGCCATTGCAGGGTCTGCGCGCGCAGCCAGGCATCCTCGGGCCCGGAGCCATTCGGCCACAAGGCGCTGCCTTCGGCGAGGTAGCACAGGATCGCATCGGACTCGGCCAGCCGGCGGCCGTCCTCCAGCTCCAGCAGCGGCACCTTGCCGTTCGGGTTCTTGGCCAGGTAGGCCGGCGTGCGCGTCTCGCCATGCGCGCTGTCCACGTCGACCCAGCGGTAGTCGCGGCCCAGCTGGTCCAGCAGCAGCTGCAGCTTGTAGCAGTTGCCGGAGGCGCGCATGCCGTAGACGGTGATCATGGCCGTTCCTCGCTCAGCTGTTTCAGCAGCGCCGCGCGCTGCAAGTCCTTGGGACGACCGAAGCTCTCGCAGAGCCGGATCTGGTCTTCGACGCAGGGCACCGGCACGGCCAGGCCGTTCACGCCGGCCAGCACGAGTTTCCCCGGCCGCACCGGTCGCCAGCCCTCGTCGGCATGAAGCTCGAGCGCGCCCATCACCTCCACCGGCGCGCCGGGGAAGCGGAAGCGGGCAAAATGCGAACGGAACCGATCGCCGTCCGCCGGCATGAATGCAAGTTCGCGCCGCTGCGCCCAGTGCGCCATCAACGCCTCAGCGTCGGCACGCGAGGTCAGTACGTCCACGTCGGCCGCGCCGACCTCGGCGCCGAGCAGCAGCGCGGCCGTGCTGCCGATCACGCACCACGGATCGATGCAGTGCACGTGCAGGTCCGGCACCACGTCGGCCAGGGTGGCGTACAGCGCGGGCGACAGGTGGCTCATGCGCGACGCCGGCGCCATTGCTCGCGCGTCTGCGCCCAGATCTCGGTGGGGGAATCCTCGTACGGCGCGGGCAGCTTGCCCGGGCCGCGGCAGGTCGAGCCCAGCCGCTGGGCCAGCGCCTGCGAAGCATGGTTGTCGGGATGGATGGAGTGGATCATCTCGCTCCAGCCCAGCTGATCGAAGGTCCAGTCGATCGCCGCCATGCAGCCTTCCAGCGCGTAGCCCTTGCCCCAGGCGCCGCGCGCCAGACCCCAGCCCACCTCGGTGCCGGGCCAGTCGACCGGGTGCCACGGCCCGAGCCGGCCGATCCATTGGCCGCTGCTCCGCTCGATCACCGAAAACATCGCAAACCCCTGCAGCGACCACGCGCCGGCCAGCGTCAGGAAGCCCCGCCATGCCGCCGCGCGCGTCTGCTGGCCGCCGATGAAGCGGGCGGCCTCGGCGTCGGCCATGTTCGCCGCGTAGGCGTCGAAATCCTCGACCCGCGGCGGGCGCAGGATCAGCCGGTCGGTTTCGATGCGGATGTCGGGAACGTGCAAGGCCTCGTCTCCTGGAAGCCCCTCTCCCGTCGGCGACCAAAGGAAGTCCCCTTGCGGGAGAGAGGGGTTGGGGTGAGGGTGCGGGACCTGCGCGATGAGTGACCGCGTGCTCCGCCCGCACCTTCATCCGTCGCTGCGCGCCATCTTCATTCGGCACATCCTCGTGCCTCACCCTTCGGGCGGCTTCGCCGTGCAAATGGGCGATGTTGCCGATCTGTCTCCCGGAGGCAGAAGGAAGTAAATCAGAACGCGTTGATGCCGGTCAGCTCGCGGCCCACCACCAGCTCGTGCACGGTCTCGGTGCCCTCGTAGGTGATCACGGACTCGAGATTCAACGCATGGCGGATCGCCGAATGCTCGGTGGTGATGCCGGCGCCGCCCAGGATGTCGCGGCACTGGCGCGCGATGTCGATCGCCATGCGGCAGTTGTTCCACTTGGCCAGCGAGACCTGGGTCGGCTGCATCTTGCCGGCGTCCTTCAACCGGCCAAGCTGCAGCGACAGCAGCTGCGCGGTGGTGATGCGCCGGGCCATGTCGGCCAGCTTCAGCTGGATCGCCTGGTTCGAGGCCAGCGGGCGGCCGAACAGGTGGCGTTCGGCGGTGTAGTCGAGCACTTCCTTCAGGCACGCCTGCGCGGCGCCGATCGGGCCCCAGGTGATGCCGTAGCGGGCCTGGGTGAGGCAGCCCAGCGGCCCCTTCAGGCCCTTCACGTTGGGCAGGCGGTTGGCCTCCGGCACGCGCACCTGGTCGAAGAACAGCGCGCTGGTGACCGAGGCGCGCAGGCTCATCTTCTTGTGGATTTCCTGCGCCTTGAAGCCGGCACTGTCGGTCGGCACGATGAAGCCCTGGATGCCGTCCTCGGTCTGCGCCCAGACGATCGCGATGTGCGCCAGGTTGCCGTTGGTGATCCACATCTTGGCGCCGTTGATGACCCAGTCGGCGCCGTCCTTCTTCGCATGCGTCTTCATGTTGGCCGGGTCGGAGCCGCCGTGCGGCTCGGTCAGGCCGAAGCAGCCGATCACCTCGCCCGCCGCCATCTGCGGCAGGTAGTGCAGCTTCTGCTCCTCGCTGCCGTAGGCGTAGATCGGGTACATGCACAGCGAGCTCTGCACGGAGGCGAAGCTGCGCAGGCCCGAGTCGCCGCGCTCCAGCTCCTGGCAGATCAGGCCGTAGCTCACGCCGCTCATGCCGGCGCAGCCGTACTTCTCCGGAATGGTGGCGCCGAGCAGGCCGAGGCTGGCGATCTCGGGGATCAGCTCCTTCGGGAAGCGGGCCTGATCGAAGCAGTCGCCGATGATCGGCAGGACGCGCTCATCGACGAAGCGGCCAACGGTGTCCTGCACCATGCGCTCCTCGTCGGTGAGCAGCGAGCGGACGTCGTACAGGTCGAGCGGATTCAGACGGACAGCCATGGAAGCTCCGGAGAGGGGGCGTAAAACCGGTATTGTAGCGCGGCCCATGCCGCTGCACAGGCCGGCAGCGCCCGGTTCGCGCTCGGCCCAACCGCCGTTCCCGCCCCACCCCAATCCTCCCCACGGAAATCCATGTTCAAAGGTGTCCTGCTCGGCTTCATGGCCTTTGCCGCCTTCGCCATCAGCGACGCGTTCGTGAAGTCATTGCGTGGCTCGCTGCCGGCCTACGAGGCGGTGTTCTTCGGCGCCGCGCTGGGCCTGGCCGCGCTGCCCTTCATCAAGGGCACCGGTGACCGCTGGCGCGACGTGGTGCTGGCCCGGCGCCCGGGCCTGTGGCTGGTGCGTGCGCTCGCCAGCGCGGTGGGCAGCATCGCGGCGGTGATCGCCTTCACCGCGCTGCCGATGGCCGAGGCGTTCGTGCTGATCTTCCTGCTGCCGATCTTCGTCACCCTTTTGTCGGTGCTGGTGCTGAAGGAACACGTCGGCTGGCGCCGCTGGTCGGCCGTGGTGGCGGGCTTCATCGGCGTGCTGGTGGTGCTGCGGCCGGGTTTTCGCGTGCTCGGCATCGGCCACCTCGCGGCCACCGTGTGCGGACTCTCCGGCGCCGTCTCGATGATCGCGCTGCGCCTGTCCGGCGCCCACGAGAAGCGCGTGACCCTGTACGGCGCCGGCATGATCGGCTCGATGCTGGTCGCCGGGGCGATGATGCTGGCCAGCTTCCGCTGGCCGGACCCGGCGCAGTGGGGGCTGCTGCTCGGCTACGGCCTGCTCGCCGCGCTCGGCGCCGTGCTGCTGATGCTGGCCACCCAGCACGCCCCGGCCAACCACGTGGCGCCGACCCAGTACAGCCAGATGCTGTGGGCCGTGCTGTTCGGCTATGTGCTGTTCGACGACCCGCTGGACTGGCCGATGGCGCTCGGCATCGCGATCATCCTCGGCGCCGGGTTGTTCACCTTCGTGCGCGAGGAGCAGGTGACGCAGTGGTGGAAGCGCATCCGCATGCTCTGACCACGCGGACCCGCACCGGTCTCAGCGGTTGCTGACCCCGTGCGGCACGTGGCCGGTCGCCACGTGCTTGCGCGCGGACTCCACGTTGGCCGGCGAATCGTCGAAGAAGATGTCCGCGCCGAACGCGTCGAGGAACGGGCCCTTGTCGCGGCCGCCGAGGAACAGCGCCTCGTCAATGCGCACGCCCCACTTGCGCAGGGTGAGGATGACGCGCTTGTGCGCCGGTGCGGAGCGGGCGGTGACCAGCGCGGTGCGGATCGGCGAGTCCTCTGCCGGGAACGCGGTCTGCAGGCGATGCAGCGCGGTGAGAAAGCCGCGGAACGGGCCGACCGACAGCGGCTCGGCGGCATGCTCGGTCTCGCTGCGATGGAACGCCGCCAGGCCTTCCTCGCGCGAGACCCGCTCGCCTTCGTCGCCGAACAGCACGGCGTCGCCATCGAACGCGATGCGCAACTGCTCGCTGGCGCGCGGCGGCGCGGTGGACGGCAGGATGGTCGCCGCCGCCACGCCCGCGGCCAGCGCGCGGCCGACGTCCTCGGCGTTCGCCGAGAGGAACAGGTCGGCCTTGAACGGCGCGATGTAGTCGGAGGTGGGCGCGCCGCTGGTGAAGGCGGCGCGGCTGATCTCCAGGCCGTAGTGCTGGATCGCGTTGAAGATGCGCAGGCCGGTGTCGCCCGAATTGCGCGAGAGCAGGATCACCTCGACCGGCGGCACGTCGCCGGCCAGCCTGTTCAGCCCCAGCAACTTCTGCACCAGCGGGAACGCCACGCCGGGCTGCAGGATCTCGTTCTCGTGCTCGATCTGGAACGAGCGGTAGGCGTCGAGGCCATCGCGCTCGAACAAGGCGTGGCTGTCGCCGAGGTCGAACAGCGCACGCGAGGAAATCGCCACCACCAGGCGGTTGTCGGTGGTGGAGGACGGGTCGTGGACGGTGGGCTTGGTCATGTCCCCAATCTAGCGCAACGGGCGCGGAGTGAGTGGAGAGGCGCGGGAAGCGCGCGGGGCGGCTCTGCACGACGCGCCCTCCTATCCCCGCTCCGCTTCACTCGGCCCTCAATCGGCGGCGAATTGCTCGTCGAGGATGCGCTGCTCCAGATTGTGCTCGGGGTCGAACAGCAGCCGCACACCCTGCCCGCCGGACTGGCGGATGGCCACCGTATGCACGTCGCGCACCTCGTGGAAATCGGCGGTGGCGCTGACCGGACGCTTGCCGGGATCGAGCACGCGCAGCATCACCTCGGTGCGGTGCGGCAGGATCGCGCCGCGCCAGCGGCGCGGGCGGAACGCGCTGATCGGGGTCAGCGCCAGCACATTGGCGTCCAACGGCAGGATCGGGCCGTGCGCGGACAGGTTGTAGGCCGTCGAGCCGGCCGGGGTGGCCACCATGATGCCGTCGCAGACCAGGTTCGCCAGCTTCACCGTGTCGTTGAGCTGTACCTCCAGGTGGGCGGCCTGGTTGCTCTGGCGCAGCAGCGAGACTTCGTTGAACGCCAGCGCGACGTGCTGGTTGCCGGCCGCATCGACGACCGCCATCTGCAGCGGAAACAGCGAAGCCGTGTGCGCGCGCGCGACCCGCTCCGGCAGGTCGTCGAGCCGGTGCTTGTTCATCAGGAAGCCGACCCGGCCCAGCTTCATGCCGTACACCGGCACATCCAGCGCGTGGTACGCGTGCAGCGTGCGCAGCATGAAACCGTCGCCACCCAGCGCCACGATCAGCTCGGCCTGCTCCGGCGGCACGTCGCCATAACGCTCCACCAGCCTGCGCCGCGCCTGCTGGGCGACGCTGATCTCGCTGGCGACAAAGGCAAAGCGCATGGGAACCGGCCCGTGATGGCGATCGGGCGAGCTTACCGTAGGAGCCCGCTCGCGGGC
Organism: Rhodanobacter sp.; assembly: GCA_024711345.1. GTDB lineage: Bacteria > Pseudomonadota > Gammaproteobacteria > Xanthomonadales > Rhodanobacteraceae > Rhodanobacter. The sequence goes on from JANJTA010000035.1 coordinate 430,311, forward strand.
GATGCTCCGGCTCTTGCTCTGGGCGTGGGAGCTCGCCCGCGAGCGGGCTCCTGCAGGGGTTGCGTGGTGCCGCGAAGCGGAACGCCCGGTAACCTTGCGGCAACCGGGCGTTCTTCTGTATCGCATTACGGCGAGAAGTTCCTCAACCCACCGGCACCTGCGCCAGTTGGGCCAGCCGGCGCACCGCGACCGAGGCGATCGGGTAGTCCGCGTTCTGGGTGAGGATCTCCGCCAGCATGCCGCGGGTGTACTGCAGCGTGGCGTCGTCGCGCTGCAGCCAGGCCTGCACCGGCGAGACGTCCTTGCCGCCGCCGCCGAGGCCGAGCACCTGCAGCGCCAGCGCGCGGTGCTGGTGGTTGAGCTCGTCCAGCAACGAGCCGCGCGCCTGGGCGTGCCAGTGGCCTTCCACCGGCAGCGCCTCGATCTGGTCGCGCAACCATTCCAGGTCCAGCGCCTCGCCCAGCTCGAAGAACACGCCGGCGACCTTCTCGATCGACTGGCCGCTCTGCTGACTTACCTCGACCATGTCCAGCGCGGCGCGCAGCTCCGGCATGCGGGCCATGCGCAAGGCCAGCGTCGCCGGCAGGCCCAGGCCTTCCCACTTCTCCTGGCTGGAGGCGAAATCCCCCTTGCCGGTCGCGGTCAGCACCTCGGGCAGCGCCTTGCGCAGCGCCGATACGCCGGCCTGGTAGCGCTCGACGTTGGCGGCGATGTCCAGCGAGCCGCCGGGGCGGTTCAGCAGCCAGCGCGTCATGTGCCGCAGCAGCGACCAGATCTGCTTGATCGCATCGATCTGGGTGCCCTCGGCGACCTTGGCGTCCAGCGCCTCGATCTCGGCCCACAGCTCGCGCGCCTCGAGGATCTCGCGCGCCGCGGTGTAGGCCTTGGCGATCGCCGCCGGGCCCTGCCCGGTGTCCTCCTGCATGCGCATCATGAAGGTGGCGCCCATGCGGTTGATCGTCGAGTTGGTTACAGCGGTGGCGATGATCTCGCGCTTCAGCCGGTGGCGCTGCATGTGCGCGGCGTAGGTCTCGTGCAGCGGCAGCGGGAAGTAGCGCACCAGCTCCTTGGACAGGTACGGGTCCTCCGGCACGTCCGAGTCCAGCAGCTGCTGGAACAGGCGGATCTTGTCGTAGGACAGCAGCACCGCCAGCTCCGGCCGGGTCAGACCCAGCCCGCGGCTCTTGCGCTCGGTCAGCTCGGCCTCGCTGGGCAGGTTCTCCACCTGGCGATCGAGCGTGCCTTCGGCTTCCAGCGTGCGGATGAAGTGCGCCATCGAGCCGATGCGGCCGACCGACTGGTGCTCCATCAGGGTGATCGCCTGGTTCTGCCGGTAGTTGTCCCACAGCACCAGCTGGGCCACCTCGTCGGTCATCGCGGCGAGCTGGGCGTTGCGCGCGTCGAAGCTGAGCTCGCCGCGCTGCACGGCGTCGTTGAGCAGGATCTTGATGTTCACCTCGTGGTCGGAGGTGTCCACGCCGGCGGAGTTGTCGATGAAGTCGGTGTTCAGCAGCACGCCATGCTGCGCCGCCTCGATGCGGCCCTTCTGGGTCATGCCCAGGTTGCCGCCCTCGCCGATGATCTTCGCGCGGACCTCGGCGCCGTTGATGCGCAGCGCGTTGTTGGCGCGGTCGCTCACCTCGGCGTGCGTTTCGCCGGAGGACTTGATGTAGGTGCCGATGCCGCCGTTGAAGATCAGGTCCACCGGCGCCTTCAGGATCGCGCTGAGCAGGTCGCTCGGCGCCAGTTGCTCGACGTCGGCCTTGAGCCCCAGCACCTCACGCATTTCCGGCGAGACCGGGATCGACTTGGCGCTGCGCGGATACACGCCGCCGCCGGCGGAGATCAGCGACTTGTCGTAGTCGTCCCAGCTCGAGCGCGGCAGCTTGAACATGCGCTGGCGCTCGGCAAACGAGCGGGCCGCATCCGGGTTCGGGTCGAGGAACACGTGGCGGTGGTCGAACGCGGCGACCAGCAGGGTGTGCTCGGACAGCAGCATGCCGTTGCCGAACACGTCGCCGGACATGTCGCCGATGCCCACGCAGGTGAAGTCCTGCGTCTGGCAATCGCGGCCCAGCGCGCGGAAATGGCGCTTCACCGACTCCCACGCGCCACGGGCGGTGATGCCCATGCCCTTGTGGTCGTAGCCGTGCGAGCCGCCGGAAGCGAACGCGTCGCCAAGCCAGTAGTTGTGCTCGATCGAGATCGCGTTGGCGATGTCGGAGAACTTGGCGGTGCCCTTGTCGGCCGCTACCACCAGGTAAGGGTCGTCCGCGTCGTGGCGCACCACGTCGTGCGGGTGCACCACCTTGCCGTCGACCAGGTTGTCGGTGATGTCGAGCAGGCCGTTGATGAACAGGCGATAGCAGGCGATGCCCTCGGCCTGTACCGCGTCGCGGTCGCTGGCCGCCGGGGATTTCTTGACGAAGAAGCCGCCCTTGGAGCCGACCGGCACGATCACCGTGTTCTTCACCATCTGCGCCTTGACCAGGCCCAGCACCTCGGTGCGGAAATCCTCGCGGCGGTCGGACCAGCGCAGGCCGCCGCGCGCCACCGCGCCGAAGCGCAGGTGGATGCCCTCGACGCGCGGCGCGCACACCCAGATCTCGCGGTACGGCACCGGCTTGGGCAGGCCCGGCACGGCGTGCGAGTCGAGCTTGTAGCTGATGTAGTCGCGGTACGCGCCATCCCACTGCTGGAAGAAGCTGGTGCGCAAGGTGGCGCGGATCAGCTTCACGAAGCTGCGCAGGATGCGGTCCTCGTCGAGGCTGGCCACGTTCTCCAGCAGGATGCCGATCGCGCTCTCCACCGCCTGCACCTGGGCGTCGCGCGGCTTGGACAGCGACGCGGCCAGCTCGCCGATCAGGCCCGGCTGCGCGGCCTGCACGTTGGCCGGGATCAGCGCCAGCATCTCGGCGGCGAGGGTCGCCCCGGCGGCCTGCAGCTCGTCGGCGGAAAGCGTCTCGCGGCGCGGATCGAACTTGGCCAGGAACAGCTCCACCAGCAGCCCGGCGATCGCCGGATAGCGGCCCAGGGTTTCCTCCATGTACGACTGCGAGAAGGTGGCGCCGGTCTGCAGCAGGTACTTGCAGTAGCCGCGCAGCATCGCCACCTGGCGCCAGCTGAGCTTGGCGCCGAGCACCAGTCGGTTGAAGCCGTCGCTCTCGGCGTTGCCGCGCCAGATCTGCTCGAACGCGTCCTCGAACAGCGCGCCGACCTGCTCCACGCCGAAGGTCAGCTTGCCGACCGGCTGCACCTCGAAGTCCTGGATCGACAGCGGCGCCTCGCCGGCCACCTCGTAGACATGTTCGGTGAGCACGCGCAGGCCGAGGTTCTCCAGCTGCGGCAGCACTTCGGACAGCGCGATGTCGCCGCCGGAGCGGTAGACCTTGAAGCGCAGCGTCTCGGGCGCCTTCGGCGGATGGTAGAACGACATCCGCAGCGCGTTGTCGCCGGCCAGCTGCGAAAGCTGGTACACGTCCTCGGCGGCCACCGCCGGGCTGACGTCCTCGACGTAGCCGGCCGGCAGCGCGCGCGCGTAGCGGTTGGCCAGCACCACGCCCTCGTGCTCGCCGCGCAGGCGCACCAGCGCGTCGCGCACCTCGTCGTGCCAGTTGCGCACGATGCTGGCCACGCCCTGTTCCAGCGCGGCCAGGTCGTAGGACGGCTGGTCGCCGATCTTCGGCCGCAGCACGATGGTCAGCCGCGCCAGCGTGGCCTCGCCCATCTGCACCGAGGAGTCGATCTGCTCGGCGTGCAGCGCCGCGCCAAGCAACGCCTCGATGCGCTCGCGCACCGAGGTGTTGAAGCGGTCGCGCGGCACGAACACCATGCTGGTGAAGAAGCGGCCATAGCGGTCGCGGCGCATGAACAGCCGCGTGCGCGCGCGCTGGCGCAATTCGAGGATGCCCATCGCGGTGGCGAACAGCTCGTCCTCGGTGCTCTGGAACAGTTCCTCGCGCGGCAACGTTTCCAGGATGTGGCGCAGCGACTTGCCGGAGTACGAATCGCGCTTGAGGCCCGAGCGCGCCAGCACCGTTTCCACCTTGTGCCGCACCAGCGGCACGTCCTGCGGGCGGGCCATGTAGGCGTTGGAGGAGAACAGGCCGAGGAAGCGCTGCTCGGCCACCGCACGGCCGTCGGCACCGAACTGCAGCACGCCGATGTAATCCATGTAGCCGGTGCGGTGCACGTGCGAGCGCGCGTTGGTCTTGGTCAGGATGATCGCGTCGATGGCGCCCGATTGCGGCAGCTCGCTGGCGGCCAGCGTGCGCAGCGAGCGCGGCGCCATCGAGCGTTCGTTGCTGCGCAGGATGCCCAGGCCGGACGACTCCACCGCGCGCAGCACGCGGTCGCCGTCGGCGTTGGCGACTTCGTATTCGCGGTAGCCCAGAAAGGTGAAGTTGTCGGCGGCGATCCAGCGCATGAACTCGCCGGCCTCCTGCACCGAGGCGGCGTCCAGCGGCAACTTGCGCTGCGGCAGCTCGTTGGCCACCGCCAGCGCCTTGTCGCGCATCGCCGACCAGTCGCCCACCGCGGCGCGCACGTCGTCCAGCGCGGCGGCCACCTGCCCTTCCAGCTGCGCCTGTTCGGCCGCATCGGCGACGCGATCGATCTCGAAATGCATCAGCGATTCGGCGCCGCCGGCGTCACCGCCCACGCCGAGCAGCTTGCCGGAAGCGTCGCGCGCCACCTTCAGCACCGGGTGGATCACCGCATGGATCTGCAGCTTCGCCGAGACGACCATGCTGACCGTATCGACCAGGAACGGCATGTCGTCGGTGACGATCTGCAGCAGGCTGCGGCCGGCATGCCCGTCCGGCGCACTGAGCACGCGCACGCGGGCCTGGCCGCCGCGGCGCTGCTGCATGAACTCCAGCAGGCTGCCGACCAGCGCCGCCCACTGCACCGGTGTGTGCAGATGCGCGTCGCCGCCCCCGATGCGTGCAAAGAAAGCTTCGCAGAAAACCTGCGCCTCATTCAGGCGCTCGGGCGAAAAACCGCCCTTTTTCAGCTCGGCGAATACTACTGACGAAAGGGAGGGGTCGTTCGCTGCAGGGGTCGCATTCATGGCATCTTCTGTGTGATGGAGACGATGATGGGTGGGGCAGGTATAAAGCCTTGGAAGGATACGCCGCGCGGCAAGGCGAATCCAGCCGCGCAGCCCGTTGCGACCATGCACGCGCGCATGGTTTCGGGCCCGGCCGCGAAGGATGTCCGCGCTGCCGCGAAGTGCGCCGCGATCATCGTCGCGACGCGACCGACCGCGTTGCCCGGCAAGCCCATGCGACCTTTCCGGCCGCAGCTACCCGACCCGTTCGCGGCAGCGCATGTCCAGATCGCCGTGCCTGTTGTCAATGGCTGGATTCGCGGCCTCCATAAAATGTAAACTGGCCGGTATAGTCTGACGCCGCACCGCTTTGCGCAGCGCCTCGCGGAACAGCTGCCGGTTCGGGGCACGACCATCCCCATCGCGCCAACCTATGACACAGGACACGTCGAACGTATTGCGGTATTTCGTCCACGCGATCCGGCCCCGCGGCTGACATCACCCCCATCCCCGTTCCAACAAGTTCCGGAGTTTCCATGAAGTCCTCGTCACTGAGCACACCCTTGCTGTGCCTGAGCCTGCTGGCGCTGGCCGCCTGCGGCAAAGGCAAGGAACAGGGACCGCCGCAAATGCCGCCGCCGGAAGTGGGTGTGGTCCAGGCGCAGGCGCAGACCTCGCCGCTGACGCGGGACCTGGTCGGCCGCCTCTCGCCCTACCGCAGCGCCGACGTGCGCGCCCGCGTAGCCGGCGTGCTGCTCAAGCGCGCGTACACCGAAGGCACCGACGTCAAGCAGGGGCAGTTGCTGTTCCAGATCGACCCGGCCCCGCTGAAGGCGGCGCTGAGCGCGGCCGAGGCGGCGCTGGCGCAGGCGCAGGCGACCGACACCAACGCCAGGATCAATGCGCAGCGTGCGCGCGAGCTGGCGCCCAAGGGCTACATTTCCAAGTCCGACCTGGACAACGCGCTGGCCGCCGAGCGCACCGCGACCGCCGCGGTGCAGGCAGCACGCGCCAACGTGCAGACCGCGCGCATCAACCTCGGCTACGCCAGCGTGACCTCGCCGATCGATGGTCGCGCCGGCCAGCAGCAGGTGACCGAGGGCGCCCTGGTCGGCAACGGCGAAGCCACCTTGCTCACCACCGTCGACCAGATCGACCCGCTCTACGTGAACTTCACCCTGAGCGTGGCCGACATGGAACAGATGCGCCGCGCGCAGAGCAGCGGCAACGTCACCCTGGCCGAACCAAACAAGGCCAGCGTGCGGATCGCCCTGCCCGACGGCAGCGCCTACGCCGAGACCGGCACGGTCGACTTCTCCTCCACCACGGTCGATCCGGCCACCGGCGCGGTGAACCTGCGCGCGCAGATCCCCAACCCGAAGCACAGCCTGTTGCCGGGCATGTACGTGACGCTGAAGGCGCAGCTTGGCCAGCAGCACAAGGTGTTCCTGCTGCCGCAGGCGGCGGTCCAGCGCGATACCGTGGGTGCCTACGTCTTCATCGTCGGCAAGGACGGCAAGGTCGCGCGCCGCTACGTCACCCTCGGTGCCGCCAGCGACGGCCACTGGGTCGTCACCGGCGGCATTGCCGCGGGCGACCAGGTGGTCGTGTCGGGCGTGCAGAACGTGAAGGAGGGTGCGCCGGCCAAGGCCTCGCCGTGGAAACCGCAGGCCGAAGGCAACCCCGGCCCTGCCGCAGCCGGCACGCCGGCGCGCGGCAAGTAAGGGAGAGCGGACATGCCGAGCTTCTTCATCGACCGCCCGATCTTCGCCTGGGTGGTGGCCATCCTGATCTCGCTGGGCGGCGTGCTGGCGATCCTCAACCTGGGCGTGGAGTCCTACCCCAACATCGCGCCGCCCTCGGTGACGGTGAGCGCCTCGTACCCCGGCGCCAGCGCCGAGACCACCGAAAAGGCGGTCACCCAGGTCATCGAGCAGCAGCTCACCGGCATCGACCACCTGCTGTACTTCAGCTCCTCCTCCAGCGCCAGCGGCCGCGCCAGCATCACGCTGACCTTCGAGAGCGGCACCGACCCCGACATCGCCCAGGTGCAGGTGCAGAACAAGGTGGCGCTGGCCACCCCGCGCCTGCCGAGCGAAGTGACCCAGCAGGGCGTGGTGGTGGCCAAGGCCAACGCCGGCTTCCTGATGGTGGTGGCGCTCAGGTCCGACAACCCGAACATCGACCGCGACCGCCTGGGCGACATCGTCGGCTCGCAGGTGCTTGACCAGATCGCGCGCGTGCCCGGCGTGGGCAGCACGCAGCAGTTCGGCTCCGAGTACGCCATGCGCATCTGGCTCAACCCGGACCAGCTGCACGGCTACGGCCTGTCGGCCACGCAGGTGCTGAACGCGATCCGCGCACAGAACGTGCAGTTCGCCGCCGGCTCGATCGGCGCCGACCCGGCGCTGCCGGGCCAGGGCTTCACCGCCACGGTATCGACGGAAGGGCGCTTCACCACGCCGGAGCAGTTCGCCGACATCATCCTGCGCGCGAATCCCGACGGCACCACGGTCAAGCTCGGCGACGTGGCCCGGATCGGCTTCGGCCCGGGCAGCTACGGCTTCAACACCACCGTCGACGGCAAGCCGATCGGCGCCTTCGCGATCCAGTTGCTGCCTGGCGCCAACGCGCTCAACGTGGCCACCGCGGTGCGCGGCAAGATGGACGAGCTGGCGCCCAGCTTCCCGCCCGGGGTGAGCTGGTTCAGCCCGTACGACAGCACCACCTTCGTGAAGATCTCCATCAGCGAGGTGGTGCACACGCTGGTCGAGGCGATCGTGCTGGTGTTCCTGGTGATGCTGCTGTTCCTGCAGAACATCCGCGCCACCATCATCCCGACACTGGTGATCCCGGTCGCGCTGCTGGGCACGTTCCTGGGCATGCTGGTGCTCGGCTTCACCATCAACCAGCTGACCCTGTTCGGCATGGTGCTGGCCATCGGTATCGTGGTCGACGACGCGATCGTGGTGATCGAGAACGTCGAGCGCATCATGACCGAGGAGAACCTCTCGCCGAAGGAGGCCACGCGCAAGGCGATGGGCCAGATCACCGGCGCCGTGGTGGCGATTACGGTAGTGTTGACTGCGGTGTTCGTGCCCTCCGCGCTGCAGCCGGGCGCCTCGGGCATCATCTACAAGCAGTTCGCGCTGACCATCGCCGTGTCGATGGCGTTTTCGGCCTTCCTGGCGTTGTCCTTCACCCCGGCGCTGTGCGCGAGTTTCCTGCAGCCGGAGCACCACAAGAAGAAGAACGTCGTCTTCCGCAAGTTCAACCAGTTCTTCGAGTGGACCACGCACACCTACACCCGCCACGTCGGCGGCGCGGTGCGGCATGCGCCGCGCTGGATGTTCGTGTTCGTGCTGATCGCGCTGCTGGGCGCCTTCCTGTACACCCGCCTGCCCGGCAGCTTCCTGCCCGAGGAGGACCAGGGCTACGCGATGTCGGTCATCCAGCTGCCGCCGGGCTCCACCAAGCAGCGCACCGAAGAGGTGATGGGCCAGATGCTGAAGATCCTCAAGAAGGATCCGGCGGTCGATACCGTGCTGCAGGTGACCGGCTTCAGCTTCATCGGCGCCGGCGAGAACGCGGGCATGGCCTTCATCAAGCTCAAGGACTGGTCCGAGCGCGAGGGCACTGCGGCGGACTTCATCCAGCGCGCGAACATGGCGCTGTTCCAGATCCACGACGCGCGCATCTTCGTGGTGAACATCCCCACCGTGCAGGGCCTGGGCCAGTTCGGCGGCTTCGACATGTACCTGCAGGACCGCGGCGGCGCCGGGCGCGAGGCGCTGACGCAGGCGCGCAACACGCTGCTCGGCAAGGCCAGCCAGGACCCGCTGCTGACCGGCGTGCGGCCCAACGCGCTGGAGGATGCGCCACAGTTGCGGCTGGACGTGGACCGCGTGCAGGCGCAGTCGATGGGCTTGTCGGTGGGCGACATCTACAACGCGGTCGGCCTGATGCTGGCGCCGGTGTACGTCAACGACTTCACCTACGGCGGCCGCGTCAAGCGGGTGATCATGCAGGCCGACTCGCCTTACCGCATGAGCCCCGATGCGTTGCAGCACTTCTTCACGCCCAGCACGCAGACCACCGCCGCCGGCACGCCGGCGATGATCCCGCTGTCCAACGTGGTGCATGCAAACTGGCAGCTGGGCTCGCCCTCGCTGACCCGCTACAACGGCTACGCGGCGGTGGAGATCGTCGGCTCGCCGGCGCCGGGCCATGCCTCGGGCGAGGCAATGGCCCAGATGGAGAAGATCGTTAGCAACGACCTGCCGCAGGGCTACGGCTTCGACTGGACCGGCCAGTCCTACCAGGAGATCCTCTCCGGCAACGCCGCCACGCTGCTGATGGTGCTGTCGATCGTGATCGTGTTCCTGGCGCTGGCGGCGCTGTACGAGAGCTGGTCGATTCCGGTGTCGGTGCTGCTGGTGCTGCCGCTGGGCCTGCTCGGCGCGGTGGTGTTCACCTTGCTGCGCGGGCTGCCCAACGACATCTATTTCAAGATCGGCCTGATCACGGTGATCGGCCTGGCGGCGAAGAATGCGATCCTGATCGTGGAGTTCGCGGTGGAACAGCAGGCGCATGGCCGCACCTTGCGTGAAGGCGTGATCGAAGCAGCCCGCCTGCGCCTGCGCCCGATCCTGATGACCTCGCTGGCATTCATCCTGGGCGTGTTCCCGCTGTTCGTCTCCTCCGGCGCCGGCGCCAACGCGCGCCATGCGATCGGCACCGGCGTGATCGGCGGCATGCTGTTCGCCACCTTCCTCGGCGTGCTGCTGATTCCGGTGTTCTACGTGGTGGTGCGCCGCCTGCTGGGCGACAAGCTGGACGGCCACGAGCATCCGGGCATCCACGGCCCGCACACGTTCGACTCCGATCCGCGGCGCGGAACCTGATCCATCACGGACATGAAAAAAGCCCGGCAGCGATGCCGGGCTTTTTTCATGTTCACGCCACTGCCCATAGCTTTGGTAGGAGCCCGCTCGCGGGCGATGCTCTTGCCTTTGCGAATCCCGAATCCCGAATCCCGGTTCCAAAGGCATCGCCCGCGAGCGGGCTCCTGCCGGCGGTGGCCCTACCGCAAGCCCGTTTCCGCCCGCGCGATCACCATCCGCTGGATCTCGCTGGTGCCTTCGTAGATCTCGGTGATCTTGGCGTCGCGGAAGTAGCGTTCCAGCGGCATTTCCTTCGAGTAGCCCATGCCACCGTGGATCTGCACCGCCTGATGGGCGATCCACATCGCCGCCTCCGACGCGGTCAGCTTGGCTACCGCCGCCTCGGTACCGAAACGGCCGCCGTGCTTCTCGGTCTCGCCCTTCATCCACGCCGCGCGCAGGGTCAGCAGGGTCGCCGCGTCCAGCTTGCACTTCATGTCGGCGATCTTCGACTGGGTCATCTGGAAGCTGCCGATCGGCTGGCCGAACGCCTTGCGGTCGCGCGACCACTGCAGCGTGGCCTCGTACGCGGCGCGGGCGATGCCCACCGCCTGCGAGGCGATGCCGATGCGGCCGGCGTCGAGCACGCCCATCGCGATCGAGAAGCCCTTGCCCTCTTCGCCGAGCAGGTTCTCCTTCGGCAGCACGTAGTCGGTGAACTCGATCTCGCAGGTGGCCGAGGCGCGGATGCCCAGCTTCGGCTCGGTCTTGCCGGCGTGGAAGCCCGGCAGCTGGGTGTCGACGATGAAGGCCGACACGCCCTTGGCGCCGATGCCCGGCGTGGAGATGGCGAACAGCACGATGTAGCGCGCCACCGGGCCGGAGGTGATCCAGCTCTTCTTGCCGTTGATCACCCAGTCGCCGTTCGCGTTCTTCGTGGCGCGGGTGTGCATGGCCGAGGCGTCGGAGCCGGACTGCGGCTCGGTCAACGCATAGGCGCCGATCGCCTCGCCGGTGGCGATCGCGCGCACGTACTTCTGCTTCTGCTCCTCGTTGCCGTGCTTGAGGATGCCGTTGCAGAACAGCGAATTGTTCACGCTCATCACGGTGGCGGTGGCGGCGTCGGCGGCGGCGATCTCGATCATCGCCAGCACGTAGGCGATCGGGTCCATGCCCGCGCCGCCGTAGGCCTCCGGCACCTCGATGCCCATCAGGCCGAGCTGGCCCATCTCGCGGATGTTCTCCAGCGGGAACTCGCCCTTGGCGTCCAGCTCGGCGGCCACCGGCACGATGCGCTTCTGCGCAAAATCACGGGCAACGGACTGGATCGACAACTGGTCTTCGGTAAAACGGAAATCCACGGGCGGGCTCCTAAAGACAATCGAGCCGCCAATTTTAGCGGGAAATGGCCGACTGACCCGGCGGCGCGCGCTTGACGCGTGGCAAGGCGCGGCCTAGCCTGTACATCTTTGTATCGCGATACAGGGATACCGATGGATCTGGCCACCGCTTCCAGCGTGCTGCGCCTGCTGGCCGACCCCACCCGTGTGCGCCTGCTGGCCCTGCTCGAACACGAGGAACTCACCGTGGCCGAACTGGCTGCGGTATTGCACCTGGCGCAGCCACGCGTGTCCACCCACCTGGCCAAGCTGAAGGAGGCCGGCCTGGTGCGCGACCGTCGCGCCGGCGTCTCCGCCTACTACCGCGCCAACAACGAGGGCGATGAGGCCCAATACGGGCTGCTGGCCTCGCTGCGCGCCAGCATCGACGACGCCCTGCTGCGCGAGGACTCGGCGCGCCTGCCCGGCGTGCTGGCCAACCGCGCCCGCGAGGAAGGCTGGGCCGACACCGTGGCCGGCGACATGGAGCGCCACTACTCCCCCGGTCGCACCTGGGAGACCCTGGCCCGGGCGCTGCTGCAGCTGCTGGAAACCGGCGACGTGCTCGACATCGCCTCCGGCGACGGCATCACCGCCGAGTTGCTGGCGCCGCACGCGCACTCCATCGTCTGCGTGGATTCCAGCGAACGCGTAGTCGAGGCCGCGGCGAAGCGGCTGAAGGCGTTCGCCAATGTGCGCGTGGTGCGCGGCGACATGCATGCGCTCGAGCTGGGCCAGCAGCGCTTCGACCTGGTGCTGATGCTGCACGCGCTGACCTACGCCGAGCATCCGGCCAAGGCCGTGGCCGAGGCCGCGCGCCTGCTGCGCCCCGGTGGCCGCCTGCTCGCGGTGACCCTGGGCCAGCACGACCACCGCGCCGCGGTGGCGCCATTCGACCACCGCAATCTCGGCTTTCGCATCGAGCAGCTCGAAGGCTACGCGCGCGCCGCCGGGCTCGACGTGCTGAGCGGCAACCGGCTCAGCCGCGAACGCAAGGCGCCGCATTTCGAAGTGATCAGCCTGCTGGCGCGCAAACGCGCCTGAACGCCGCAGCGCCGCCCGACACCGTAGCACCGCTCAACCAAAGGAAGTTCGATGAGTACCCTGCCCTGGCTCCACCCCGATCGCGTCGCCGCCCTGGAGCAGGCGCTGCGCCAGCGCATCCTGATCCTCGATGGCGCCATGGGCACCATGCTGCAGGCACACGGGCTGGACGAAAGCGGCTTCCGCGGCGAGCGCTTCGAGCACGGCCACGACGGCCACGCGCACGAGCATGCCGGTGCCTGCGACCTGAAAGGCAACAACGACCTGCTCACCCTGACTCGCCCGGAAATCATCCGCGGCGTGCACGACGCCTACCTCGAAGCCGGCGCGGACCTGATCGAGACCAATACCTTCAACTCCACCCGGATCAGCCAGGCCGACTACAAGCTGCAGCACCTGGCCCATGAGTTGAATCTGGAAGGCGCGAAGCTGGCCCGCGCCGCCTGCGACGCGATGACGGCGAAGACGCCGGAGCAGCCGCGCTTCGTGATCGGCGTGCTCGGCCCGACCAGCCGCACGGCCTCGCTGTCGCCGAACGTCAACGATCCCGGCTTCCGCAACGTCAGCTTCGAGGAGCTGGCGGCGAACTACACCGAAGCCGCCAGCGGCCTGATCGACGGCGGCGCCGACGTCATCATGGTCGAGACGATCTTCGACACCCTGAACGCGAAGGCTGCGCTGTTCGCGCTCTCCGAACTGTTCCATCAGCGCGGCGCACAGGTGCCGGTGATGATCTCCGGCACCATCACCGACCGCTCCGGCCGCACCCTGTCCGGCCAGACCGCCGAGGCGTTCTACTACTCGGTGCGCCACGCGCGGCCGCTGTCGGTGGGCTTCAACTGCGCACTCGGCGCCGAGGACCTGCGACCGCACATCCAGACCCTGGCGACCCTGGCCGAGAGCTACGTCAGCACCCATCCGAACGCCGGCCTGCCGAACGCGTTTGCCGAGTACGACGAGACGCCCGAGCACATGGCCGGGGTGATCGCCGGCTTCGCCCGCGACGGCCTGCTCAACCTGGTCGGCGGCTGCTGTGGCACCACCCCGGCGCACATCCGGGCGATCGCCGAGGCGGTGCGCGACGTCGCGCCGCGGCCGCTGCCTGGCGCCGTGCGGGAGGCCGCATGAACGCGCCCCGCTACACCCGACTGTCCGGCCTCGAACCGCTGGTCATCACGCCCGACCTGCTGTTCGTCAACGTCGGCGAGCGCACCAACGTCACCGGCTCGGCCAAGTTCAAGAAGCTCATCAAGGAAGACCGCTACGACGAAGCGGTGGAAGTCGCCCGCCAGCAGGTGGAGAGCGGCGCGCAGATCCTCGACGTGAACATGGACGAGGGCCTGCTCGACTCCGAAGCGGCGATGGTGAAGTTCCTCAACCTGATCGCCGCCGAACCGGACATCGCCAAGATCCCGGTAATGGTGGATTCCTCCAAGTGGAGCGTGATCGAAGCCGGCCTGAAATGCCTGCAGGGCAAGGGCGTGGTCAACTCCATCTCGCTCAAGGAGGGCGAAGGTCCGTTCCTCGAGCAGGCGCGGAAAATCCTGCGTTACGGCGCCGCCACCGTGGTGATGGCGTTCGACGAGAACGGCCAGGCCGACACCGTGGCGCGCCGGCTGGAAATCTGCGAGCGCTCCTACCGGCTGCTCACCGAGGAAGTGGGCTTTCCGCCCGAAGACATCATCTTCGACTCCAACATCTTCCCGATCGCCACCGGCATCGAGGAGCACGCCGACAATGCGGTGAACTTCATCGAGGCGTGCAAGGAGCTGAAGAAGCGCTTCCCGCATTCGCACATCTCCGGCGGCGTCTCCAACGTGTCGTTCTCGTTCCGCGGCAACGACACCGTGCGCGAGGCGATCCACAGCGTGTTCCTCTACCACGCCATCCAGGCCGGCATGGACATGGGCATCGTCAACGCCGGCCAGCTGGCGATCTACGACGAGCTGGAACCCGAACTGCGCGAGCGCGTGGAAGACGTGGTGCTGAACCGCCGCGCCGATGCCACCGAGCGGCTGATGGAAATCGCCGAGAAGCACAAGAAGGGCGCGCGCGAGCAGGACGCCGGCAACGCGCTGGCCTGGCGCGAGCTGCCGGTGCGCAAGCGGCTGGAGCACGCGCTGGTGCACGGTATCGACCAGTTCGTGGTGGAGGACACCGAGGAAGTGCGCCACGGCGTGACGCGCACGCTGGACGTGATCGAAGGCCCGCTGATGGACGGCATGAACGTGGTCGGCGACCTGTTCGGCGCCGGCAAGATGTTCCTGCCGCAGGTGGTGAAATCCGCCCGCGTGATGAAGAAGGCGGTGGCCTACCTGCTGCCCTTCATGGAGGAGGAGAAGAAACTCAGCGGCAACACCAGCCGTTCCAACGGCAAGATCGTGATGGCCACGGTCAAGGGCGACGTGCACGACATCGGCAAGAACATCGTGGGCGTGGTGCTGGCCTGCAACAATTTCGAGGTGGTCGACCTCGGCGTGATGGTGCCGGCGCAGAAGATCCTCGACACCGCCATCGAGGAGAAGGCCGACATGATCGGCGTCTCCGGCCTGATCACCCCTTCGCTGGAGGAGATGGCCCACGTCGCCCGCGAAATGAAGCGGCGCGGCTTCAGCATCCCGCTGCTGATCGGCGGCGCCACCACCTCGCGCGCGCACACCGCGATCAAGATCGAACCGCACTACGAAACCGCCTGCGTGTGGGTGAAGGACGCCTCGCGCGCGGTCGGCGTGGCGCAGTCGCTAGTCAGCAAGGAACTGGTGGACGGCTTCCTCGCCAAGGTGCGCAGCGAATACGCCGAGGTGCGCGAGCGCCACAAGCACCGCGGCCCCGGCAAGAAACTGGTGACGCTGGAACACGCGCGCGGCCACCGCTTCACCTGCGACTGGGCCAGCTACGACCCGCCGCAGCCGGTGCAGCCCGGCCTCACCGTGTTCGACGACTACAACCTCGCCGAGCTGCGCCAGAGCATCGACTGGACGCCGTTCTTCCAGGCCTGGGAACTGGCCGGCCACTACCCGGCCATCCTCACCGACGAGGTGGTCGGCACGCAGGCCAGCGAACTGTTCGCCGACGCCCAGGCGATGCTGGACCGGATCGTCGCCGAGAAGTGGCTGAAGGCGCGCGCGGTGATCGGCTTCTGGCCCGCCGCCAACCGCATGGACGACGTGGAGATCTACACCGACGAAACCCGCGTGACGCCGCTGGCCACGCTGCACCACCTGCGCCAGCAGGCCGACAAGCCGGTGGAGCGCCCCAACCTGTGCCTGGCCGACTTCGTCGCACCGAAGGAGTTCGGCAAGCCTGACTGGATCGGCGGCTTCGCCGTCACCGCGGGCCTGGGCATCGAGCAGCATCTCGACCGTTTCCACGCCGACCACGACGACTACAGCGCGATCATCCTGAAGGCCTTGGCCGACCGTCTCGCCGAGTCCTTCGCCGAGCGCATGCACCAGCGCGTGCGCAAGGAGTTCTGGGGCTTCGTGCCCGACGAGAACCTCGACAACGAGGCCCTGATCGCCGAGCAGTACCAGGGCGTGCGCCCCGCCCCCGGTTATCCCGCCTGCCCCGACCACACCGAGAAGGCCACCCTGTTCCGACTGCTGGACGCCACGCGCAACGCCGGCATCGAACTTACCGAAGGCTTCTCGATGTACCCGGCGGCGGCGGTCTCCGGCTGGTACTTCTCGCACCCGGGCAGCCAGTACTTCGTGGTCGGTCGGCTCGGTCGGGACCAGGTCGCCGACTACGCCCGCCGCAAGGGCTGGACGTTGGCCGAAGCGGAGCGATGGCTCGCCGCCAATCTCGACTACGACCCGGATTAGCCGCCGCGCCCGCATGGGCGCCCTGCAGTCACATGGTGGTATCGCCGGTGAGGTTGTTCTTGCGATGGCGCAGGTGCACCATCAGGTTGTAGACCGAGACGAAGGCCGGGAAGAAGTTCGAGATGATGCCCACCGAATCGTTCTTGCCGATCACGAAGTACGCCAGCAGCAGGACGCTGCCGCACACCGACAGCCACCAGAACGACAGCGGCATCACCACCCGCTTCAGCTTGCGCGTGTAGTACAACTGCACGAACCAGCGGCTGGTGAACATCACCGAACCGAGCAGGCCGATGGCCTTCCACGGCGTCAGCTCGAACTGCTGCAGGGCGCGAAGAATGCCGGCCAGGTGATCGTTGATGAATTCCATGGTGGTGCGCTTCGAGGTGAGGGCAAGAGGACGCAAGTCTAGCAATCTGCGTCACCGGCCTCGCGCGCTCCGCTGCGCGCCGGGCATTGACCGACCCGGCGACTGCCCCTAGAATGCCGCGTTCCCGGCGGGCGATTAGCTCAGCGGTAGAGCACTGCCTTCACACGGCAGGTGTCGCAAGTTCGATCCTTGCATCGCCCACCACCCGATCCGGAAACCGGCCCCCGCGGCCGGTTTCGTCGTTTCGGCGCCATCGAAGCGCAGCGTGCGTGTAGCAGCGGGCACTTCACACGGCAGGTGTCGCCAGTTCGATCCTTGCATCGCCCACCATCCGATCCGGAAACCGGCCCCTCGCGGCCGGTTTCGTCGTTTTGGTGCGTAGTCAGGAACAAGGGTGCGGCATGCCGGCGCCTGTTCGTTCGGCCGAGGGCGCCATGGGCTCAGCCCTGCAGGTTGTCCAGCACATGGCCGACCAGCAGCGCGAGGAAGGCTTCGCGCTCGCGCCGGTAGACCGGATCGGCCGGGCCGGCCAAGGCGGCGCGGTGCATGGCCTGGTGGCTGGCATCCAGCGCCTCGCCGAGTTCCGGCCGCTGCAGGTACTCGCCCGGATCGCAGCTGATCTGCGCCAGCCGGGCCCAGCTTGCGGGATCCGGCGGCAAGGCGACGAACTGTTCCTCCCAGCGCAGCTCGCCAGCGAGCGCGCCCAGCCCGGTTTGCGGCCAGGCGGAGCTCTGCACCGGCCGGTAATCCCGCAGCCAGCCGGACAGCGCGTCGGCCGGCATCGGTCGCGCCAGCGCGTAGCCCTGGCCGAAATCCGCGCCGAGGATCGTCGCCGCCTCGATCAGCTCCGGCGATTCCAGCCCTTCGACCACCACCTCCAGCCGCAGGTCGTGCCCGATCCGGATCAGCTGGCGGATGAAGCGCAAGGTGCCCAGCGGGTCCTGCCGCACCTGGCCGACGATGGCCTGATCGATCTTGATGCGGTCGAACGGCCACTGGCGCAGGCGGATCAGCGAGCTGTAGCCCGCGCCGAGATCGTCTTCGACCAGACGCACACCGAGCGCCTTCAGCGACAGCATGCCCGAACCCTGCGGCACGGCGGCATGCTCGGTGCCGATCGGCGATTCGAGTATCTCGAACAGCAGCGCCTGCGCCGCGCAGCCGCTGCGCGCGATGACCGTCGACGCCACCTCCGCATAGCGCGGGTCCTGCAGCGCGGCGGCCGGTGCGTTCACCGAGACGTCCAGCGCAAGGCCTGCGCGCAACAGCGCCTCGCGGCAGGCGACGGCCTGGCCCAAGCCCTGGCGGAACAGCGCCAGCAGGTCGTCCGCGCCCAGCGCGGGAAGGAAGCGCGCCGGCGCCAGCAGCTCGCCATCCTCGTCGCGCAACCGGGCCAGCGCTTCCATCTCGGCGACCCGGCCGTCAGCCAGCCTGACCAGCGGCTGGTAGTGCATCTGCAGCGCGTCGGTGGCGACCATCGCGCGCCAGCGCTCGCGCACGAAGAACGGCAGCAGCTCGGTGCCCTGGCGCGGCGGCGCCAGGCGCGCCAGGGCAAGGTCCAGCACGGTCTTGATCTGCTGCAGGAAGGCCCGCTGGTCCTCGCTCTGGAAACCGCCGACGTACGGGCTGTACACGGTAAGCACGACCACTGGATTCAGCGGCGACGGGCACAGCGGAATGGCCACGTTGGAGAACACCCCGAGGCTCAGTGCGATGTCGCGCCAACCCGCCATCGCCGGATCGCTGCCGTAATGGGCGCAACGCTGAATCCGCGCCGTGCGCCAGGCGCGCCCGCTGGGCCCCTGCCCCTCCGGCTGGTCGGCGTCGACCCGGATCGGCGTCGCCTTGCCGCTGGCCAGCGCATGCAGGTACTCGGCAAAGGCCGTACCGGCCACCGCCTCGTAGGTCAGCTGGCCCATGGCGTCCGGGCGCCCGGCCGAACAGGCGACGATTTCCTTGTGCGACACCAGGATGTCGGCCACGCCCTGGACCAGTTCCAGGTAGCCCTCGGCCGACCACGCCAGCGCATTGATCCGGGCCAGCACGGCCACCCGGCGGCGCTGCAGTTCGCGCATGCTTTCCAGCTGCCACTGCCGCTCCATGCCCAGTCGCTGCAGCAGGATCGCCAACGCGCGGCGGTCGTTCTGCCCGGTGCCGGTCAGCACCGCGGCCAGGATGTCGCGCAGCTGCTCGATCGCCTCCAGCAGCCACACTTCCTCCAGCCCGCAGGCCGCGTGGAACAGGCCGGTGCGGGTCGCCCGGGCGCGATGGCCGGCCAGGTCCAGGTCGCCCTGCAGCAGGGCGCGCAGGTGCTGCATCTGGTGCTGCCCGAACGCTTTCAGCTCCGCGGCCGGAAGCAGGTCCAGCAGCCTGGCGATGCCATCATGCGCGCGCAGCGCGGCATGAAAGCTTTCCACGATGCCGGGCAGCCGCGGCTCCCACGCCTTGCTGCAGCCGTCCAGCAACGCGGCGGCATCTTCGCCATAGGGCGTCGCGGCCTCGGGTTCGTCGGTCTGGTCCACCACCCCTTCGGGCGACACCAGCGACCACCAGCGCGAGCGATGCCGCTTGCGCGATTTCACCTGGTACATCGCCTGGTCGGCGCGGCGCAGCAGCTGTTCGCCGGTGCCGCGGGTCTCGCTGGAGTACAGCGCAATGCCCAGGCTGGCGCCCACCGACATCACGGTGCCGTCGATGTTCATCGGAAAGCGCAGGGTCTCGCCGATGCGCTCCAGCAAGCCGTCGATGTCCTGCGCCGTGTCGAGATCCTCGAACACCAGCACGAACTCGTCGCCGCCGAGCCGGGCCACGTAGTCGCCGGCGCGAAGCATCCGCCGGAATCGCTCCGCCATCTCGGCCAGCAGGCGGTCGCCCACGGCATGGCCGTGGCGGTCGTTGATCGGCTTCAGGTCGTCCAGATCGAGCAGCCCCACCGCGACCATGCGGCCGCGACGCCTGGCGCGCTCCAGCACGATCTCCAGGTGCCGGTCCAGCGCACGGCGATTGGGCAGGCCGGTGAGGTCGTCGTGCAGGGCGAGATAGGTCTGCCGCTCCTGTTCGCGCAACAGGGCGTGCCGCTGCGCATGCTGGCGCAGCGCCAGCCCGGTGGCGTCGGCGATCTCGTCCAGCAGGCGGCACATCTCGTCGTCGAAGGCATCCGGCTCGACGGTGATTATCGCGAATACGCCGGTCGGCGTCCGCGTCGCCCCGATCGTGTCGACCGACGCGAACAATGGCCAGCAGCCCACCGCCCCGGCGTGTTCGAGCCATTCGTGGCGGAACGCGTCACCCCGGGATGGCTCGGGCGAGCGCCTGCGGATGACCGGCGCGCCCTGCATGAAGGCCTGCGTCGGCGCCAGCACGATCGCGGCGTCGTCCTGCCGCGGCGGCAGCGGCAGGTCGCGCACGACGTCCGCCAGCGGCCCGACCAGCACCATCCGCTGCAGCACCGGTTCATCGTCCTCGGCGGCGAACACGTCGACCGCGGCGGCGCCGGCGATGTCGGCCAGCGCTTCGGCCAGCGTGCGGTAGACCGCCGCCGGGTCGGGCTGCTCCAGCAAGGCGCGCTGGATGGCGCGTTGCGCATCGCGATAGCGGCTCATCCGCGCGCTGCGTTCCAGCAAGCCATGATGGTCCCAGTAGCGGCTCAGTTCATCGACCAGCCGCTGCCCCCAGTCCAGCAGTTCGCCGCTCAAGCTGGGGCCGTCGTCGCGGGAGTAGGCGGCCAGTACCAGTTGGCCGGCGTCGCGCGTCCTCGATGCAGCCACGATGCAGGAGCCGAAGCCGTACCGTCGCGCGGCCTCGCGCCACGGCTCGAACTCCGGCGCGTCGACCGGGGTCGCCCGCGCCCGTTCCTCGCGCAACACCATGCCCACCGGCCCGCGCCCGCCGGGCACGGATGCGTCCGCACTCAGGTGCAGCGCGGCCACGTAGTCCGCGGCGGTTCCCGCCGCCGCCACGACCTCGACCTCATCGCGATCCGGTTCGCGCCGCCCGATCCATACCAGCGGAAGATCCATGGTCGAGGCGAGGATGTCCGCGATCGTGGCCAGGGTGCGGCGGCGGTCGGGGTCCGGCGAAGCATGCAACAGCGCAAGGGTTTCCGCCACGCTCCGGTAGAAGCGTTCGCGAAGCTCACCACCTGCCTGCTGCTGGCTTTCCATCCGCTGGCCGGTTTCCCCCGAACGAACAAACGGCGCACCGATCGTCGGCATACTTCATCACGCGGCTGCGCATTAATCCACTGCGCCGTGACGGCGGCGCCGGGCAGGTTCGGCGCGAGCCGGCTCAGCTCTCGGCGCAGGCCCGGGCGCGGCGCTGCATCAGCTCGCGCTCGCGCCGGTTCATGGCCAGCGCGGCGGCCCGCTCGAACTCCCGCTGCGCCTCCGCGAGGCGGCCCAGGCGGACCAGCAGGTCACCACGCACCGCCGGCAGCAGGTGGTAGCGCTTGAGGCTCGGTTCGCCGACCAGGCCATCGACCAGGGCCAGTCCTGCCGCCGCGCCGTCCGCCATGCCCACGGCCACCGCGCGGTTGAGTTCGACCACCGGCGAGGGCGCCACCGTGGCCAGCGTGGCGTACAGCGCCGCGATGCCCGGCCAATCGGTGTCCCCGCTGCTCAGCGCACGCGCATGGCAGGCCGCGATCGCCGCCTGCAGCGCATACGGGCCCAGCGCACCGCCGAGCTTTCCGGCCCGCTCCAGCGCGGCCAGGCCGCGGCGGATCAGCAGCCGGTCCCACAACGCCCGATCCTGCTCCAGCAGCAGGATCGGCTCGCCGTGCGCGTCCACCCGTGCGCGCGAGCGCGAGGCCTGCAGCTCCATCAGCGCCACCAGGCCGTGCACCTCGCTCTCGCGCGGCATCAGCCCGGCCAGCACGCGGCCCAGCCGCAGCGCGTCCTCGCACAGCCCGGGGCGCATCCAGTCGTCGCCGGCGGTGGCCGCATAGCCCTCGTTGAAGATCAGGTAGATCACGCCGAGCACCGAGGAAAGGCGCCCGGCGATCTCCTCGCCGCGCGGCACCTCGTACGCCACCTCGGCCTTGGCCAGGCTGCGCTTGGCGCGCACGATGCGCTGCGCGATGGTCGGCTCGGGCAGCAGGAAGGCGCGCGCGATTTCCTCCGTGGTCAGGCCGCCAAGCAGGCGCAGGGTCAGCGCCACGCGCGCCTCCATCGACAGCACCGGATGGCAGGCGGTGAAGATCAGCCGCAGCAGGTCGTCGCCGAACGGATCGTCCAGCGCCGCCTCGTGCGCCGACCTCGCCGATGCCTGCTCGTGTTCCAGCTCGTGCATCAATTGCTCGTGCTTGCGTTCGAGCAGCTTGCTGCGGCGCAAGCGGTCGATCGCGCGATGCTTCGCGGTAGTCATCAGCCAGGCGCCGGGGTTGTCCGGCACGCCGCTCTGCGGCCACTGTTCCAGCGCCACCACCAGCGCATCCTGCGCCAGTTCCTCGGCCAGCCCGACGTCGCGCAGCATGCGGGTCAGGCCGGCGATCAGGCGGGCCGACTCGATCCGCCAGACGGCGTCGATGGTGCGATGGGTCTCGGTCACGCTCATGGCGACCGATGACAGCATCCCCACCGCGCCGGCGCAAGGCCGGAAGTCACGGCCCGCCGGCGTCACCCAGGCCGGCGCGCTGCGCGGTTCACGATTTCGCCGCGAGCTGCGCGCGCAGCCGTTCTTCCTGCTCGCGCAGCTCGGGCGTGAACTCGGCGCCGAAATCCTCGGCCTCGAACACCTGGCGAATCTCCAGCTCGGCATCGTCGTCGAACGGCGCGCGCTTGAGCCATTCGACCGCCTCGGCCATCGACTTCACCTGCCACAGCCAGAAGCCGGCGACCAGTTCCTTCGTCTCCGCGAATGGCCCCTCGGTCACCGTGCGCGCGCGGCCGGAGAACTTCACCCGCACGCCCTTCGAGCTGGGCTGCAGGCCCTCCCCCGCCAGCATGACGCCGGCCTTCACCAGCTCCTCGTTGTAGCGACCCATCGCCGCCAGCAACTGCTCGCTGGGCATGACCCCGGCTTCCGAATCCCGGTTCGCCTTGACTATCACCATGCATCGCATCGTCGTGCCTCCTCTGGATGGACGAAAGCCAGGCAGCCCCGGCTCTATGCGAATGACGAATGACGGACCGGCGGATCGACAGGTCGCAAACGATGAGTCACGGCTCGGTATGCTGTGCGGGTTGCGTCGAGCAGGACAGGAACGGATGAGGGACAACCCAGGCGGACTGATCGTCCACCGCGGCAGCCGCACCGAACGGCTGGCCGACGCGCTGGCGCTGCAGCTCGAAGCGCAGCGCCCGGCCAATCCGCTGGCCGCGCAGACCGTGGTGGTGGCGCACCCGGGGCTGCAGCGCTGGCTGCTCGGCCACCTGGCGCAGCGCCATGGGCCGCACGGCGGGCACGGCATCGCCGCCAACCTCGAGATGATCCTGCCGTGGCAATGGTTCGAGCGTACGGCCCGCCGCGTGCTGGGCGACGAGGCGCTGATCGGCGGCGCGTACCGGCACGAGCTGCTGCGCTGGCGCCTGCTGGCGGCCCTGCCCACGCTGCCGGCGCCGGAAGTAGCGAGCTACCTGGCTGGCGACGGCGCCGCACGCCGCGGCTTCCAGCTCGCCGAGCACCTGGCCGGGCTGTACACCCAGTACCTGATCTACCGGCCCGACTGGATCCTCGACTGGGAACAGCACCCTGCGCGGCACGCCGGCGACTGGCAGGCCGCGCTGTGGCAGCGGCTGCGCGCCGCCATCCCGCGGCCGCACCGCGCACAGCGCAGCGCCGTTCTGCTCGACGCACTGCGTGCCGGCAACGACCTGGCCAACGATCCGCCGCTGCACGTGTTCGGCGTCAGCCACCTGCCGCCGGACGTGCTGGCCGCGCTGCAGGCCACCGCGCTGCACACGCCGGTGCACCTGTACTTCCCCGACCCCTGCCGCGAACACTGGGTCTACCTGCGCAAGCAACGTTTCCTGCTCGCCCACGCGGACGACCCGGAGGCGCTGTACTACGAGGTCGGCCACCCGCTGCTGGTCGCGCTCGGCCGCATCGCGCAGGATTTCTGCCTGACCCTGGACGAATGCGACGCCATCGAGGAGCGCGACCCGCTCGACGAGGCCGAGCCGCTGGACGACGCCACCGCGCTGCTCGCCCGGCTGCAGTCGAGCATCCGCTGCTTGCAGCCGGAGCTGGTCGGCGCGCCGATCCGCGCGCAACAGGCGGACGGCGCCGCGCTGGCGGACATCCTGCCCGCGCTGCGCCATGACCCCAGTCTGCGCGTGCACGCCTGCCACACCCGCCTGCGCGAGCTGGAAGTGCTGAAGGACGCCCTGCTGCGCTGCCTCGCCGACGACCCCAGCCTGCAGCACCGCGACATCGTGGTGATGGCGCCGGATATCGGCGCGTACGCACCCTACCTGGCGGCGGTGTTCGGCGAGCCGGCGCAATACCGTCGCGATGCCCTGCACATCCCCTGGCACCTGGCCGACGTCGGGCTGGCGCACGCGCACCCGCTGATGCACGCGTTCGCGCAATGGCTGGAGCTGGCCGAGAGCCGCTTCACGGTCAGCGAGGTGCTGGATTTCCTCGACGTGCCGGCGGTGGCGCGGCGCTTCGCGATCGACGCCGGGGGCCGCGACACCCTGGAACGCTGGCTGCGCCGCGCGCGCGTGGCCTGGGGGCTGGACGCGGCAATGAAGGCGGAGGCCGGCGCGGCGGCAGTCGACGCGAACTCGTGGCAGTTCGGCCTCGACCGCATGTACGCCGGGCTGGTTGCCGGCCAGGATGCCGGCGACGGCCTGCTCGACGGCATCCTGCCGCTGCCGGGCGTCACCGGCGGCGCGGCGGAAGCCCTGGGCCAGCTCGACCGCCTGCTCGGCGAACTGCGCCAGGCGCGCCACGCCTTCGCCGGCGCGCGTCCGCTGGCCGCGTGGAGCGCCTGGCTGCTGGAGCGGCTCGATGCCTTGTTCCTCGCCGATCCGCGCGACGCCGCCGAACAGCACGCGCTCGACGCCCTGCGCCGGCTCGCCGCCGGCCTCGCCGGCCAGGCCGCCGAAGCCGGCCTCGACGCGCCACAGCCGTGGAGCGTGGTGCGCGAGGCACTGCGCGGCGCGCTCGACGCGGTGCCGGAGCGCCAGGGTTTTCTGCTTGGCGGGGTGACCTTCTGCGGACTGGTGCCGCAGCGCTCGATTCCGTTCCGCGTGGTCTGCCTGCTCGGCATGAACGAAGGCGAGTTCCCGCGCCCCGGCCACGACGCCGGCCTCAACCGCATCCTCGCCCAGCCGCGGCGCGGCGACCGCGACACGCGCAACGAGGACCGCTACCTGTTCCTGGAAGCGCTGATGTCGGCGCGCGACGCGCTGCACGTGAGCTACGTCGGCGAGGGCGTGCGCGACGGCAAGCCGCGCAACCCGGCCGCGCCGCTGGCCGAGCTGTTGCAGTTCCTCGACGAACAGCACGGCCTCGCCGGCGACGAAACCGCCGAGCGGCCGTGGCGCGTGCGCCACCCGCTGCAGCCGTTCGACGCGCGCTACTACGAACGTGACGCGCACGGCCGGCCCCGCCACGATCCGCGGCTGTTCTCGTACGAGCCGGCCTTTCTCGCCGCCGCATCGTCCGGCGCCAACGCCCCGCCTTTCCTCGACGCGGCGACCGCCACGCCGCCCAGCGCGGCCGGCGAGCTTGCCCTCGGTGCGCTGCAGCGCTTCTGGCGCGACCCCGCGCGCGACGCCCTGCTGCGCGGCCAGGGCATCAGCCTGCAGGCGCTGGACGACCACGGCTGGCCGGATCGCGAGCCGCTGGAAACGCCGCTGGAAAAAATCGAGCGGGTCGACCAGCGCCTGCTGTTCGACGCGCTCGCCGCCGGCTGCACCGAACTGCCCGCCGAACCGCCGGCATGGCTCGCCCGCTCCGGCATGCTCGCCGGCGGGGCGATCGGCGAGCGGACCTGGGCGCAACTGCGCGACTCGCTGCGCCCGCTGCTGGCGCTGGCGCGGCCGCTGTTCGCCGGTGGCGGTGCGCAAGCACACGCGCAGGCCATCGACCTCGACCTCGGCGATGGCCTGCGCCTGACCGGCGCGGTCGATCGCGTGTTCCGCGGCGCCGATGGCGGGTTGCTGTGGTTCGACGCCCGCCCGGGGCGCGCCGCCAACCTGCGCGACCTGCTGGGCTTCTACCTCGACTGGGCCTGTCTGCAACTGGCCCGTGCCGGCGACAGCGCGCCGATGCAGGCTGCGCTGCTGGAACAGCTCCGCCGCACGCAGGGCGGCGCCAGCGTACTGGTGGCCCAGCGCACCGCCATGCTCGACACCATCGTGGCGCTGGACCGCGAGCAACTGAGGCGCGGCCTGCGCCGCCTGGTCGAGGCGTACCGGGCCGCGGCACGCCAGCCGCTGCTGTTCTTCCCGCGCACCGCGCAGGCCTGGCTCGCCAGCGCGCCGGAACACCGACTCGCCAAGGCGGCCGCCGCGTGGGACGGCGACGGCTTCAATCCCGGCGAACGCGACTACGCGCCCGGCTATGCCGCCCTTGTCAGCCGCGGGCTGGCGTTGTTCGACCTGGAGAGTCCGGCGCACCGCGCCTTCGTCGCTGCCGCCGAGCTGGTCGGCGAGGTACTCGACCCGGAGCACAAGACCCTGATGAAAGCCGCGGACACCCAGCCATGACCGCCACCGCCCTGCCCCCGCTCGACTGGCGCGCCATGCCGTTGCACGGGCGCGTGCTGATCGAGGCCAGCGCCGGCACCGGCAAGACCTGGAACATCGGCGTGATCTACCTGCGCCTGCTGCTCGAGCGCGGGCTGCGGGTGGAGCAGATCCTGGTGACCACCTTCACCGATGCCGCCGCGCAGGAACTGCGCGAGCGCCTGCGCCGGCGGCTCGTCGAGGCCGAACGCCTGCTCGAAGCCGCGGCGCGCGACGCCGCCAGCGCCGATCCGCTGGAGAGCTGGTTGGCCGCGCTGTGCCCCGACGCCGACAGCACGCGCCTGGCGCTGCGCCGCATCCAGCTGGCCCGCAGCGACCTCGACCGCGCGCCGGTCTCGACCATCCACGCGCTGTGCCAGCGCATCCAGCGCGACTACCCGTTGCAGAGCGGCGCCGCGTTCGCCGACGACCAGCTGTTCGACGAGCAGCAGCTGATGCGCGAATGCGTGGAGGACTTCTGGCGTCGCCGCTACCTCGCCGGCGCGGTCGACCCGCGCGAGGCCGAGCTGTTGCTGAAGGACGGTCCGGAAGGCCTGCTGCGTGATCTCGGCGGGCTGGCCAACAGCGTCGACGCGCGGATCGAGGCCGGCGGTCTGGCCGAACTCGAGCGCGCGCTCGGCGTCCTGCGCACCGATGCCAGCATTGCCGAACTGCGGCGACTGGCCGGCGACAAGTCGCTCTACGCGCCGCGCAAGACGGCGCTGTCGAACCGGCTCGGCAAGATCGCCGACGCGTTGCAAAACGACGACGAAGGAGCCCTGGCTTCCGCGCTCGACAAGACCTTCGAACCGGAAGCCATCCTCGAACAGCAGGCGCCGGGAAGTACCGACCCACTCCATGCCCATCCCTCGATCCAGGCCTTGCAGGCGCTGCGCCCGCTGCTCGGCCTGCGCGACGTCCTGGTCCGCGGCGAAGTGCTGGCCGCGGCGGCGCAGGCCTGCCGCGACGAGCTGCCGCGCCGCGCGCGCCAGCGCCACGTGCTGACCTTCTCGATGCTGATCGACGCGGTGCATCAGCGGCTGTGCGGCGAACACGCCGACGAGCTGCTGGCCGACCGCCTGTTCGAGGCCTTCCCGGTCGCCCTGATCGACGAGTTCCAGGACACCGACCAGCGCCAGTTCGCGATCTTCGAGCGGATCTACCGTGAGCGCGGCACGCTGGTGATGATCGGCGACCCCAAGCAGGCCATCTACAGCTTCCGCGGCGGCGACATCGCCGCCTACCTGCGCGCCGGCGAGCAGGCCGGCCAGCGCTTTTCGCTGAGCACCAACCATCGCTCCAGCCGCGCGCTGGTCGAGGCGTTGAACGCCTGGTACGGCCACACCGAAGGCGGCTTCGGCCAGCTGCCGATCCGCTACCAACCGGTCGCGCCGGCCGGCAAGGCCGACCAGCAGCCGTATACCGTCGACGGCCAGCCGGTGGCGCAGCCGCTGGTGCTCCATCCGTTCCGTGGCGAGGCGGTGGACATGAAGTCGCTCGGCGGCCTCGAGGCGCTGGCGCTGGACGATTGCGCCAACCGCATCGCCGAACTGCTCAACGACCCGGGCCAGGCGATCGGTGGCCGCCCGGTGACGCCCGGCGACGTCGCCGTGCTGCTGTCCACCAACAGCCAGGTGGTGGCGCTGCGCCAGCGACTGGTCGCGCGCGGCGTGCCCTGCGTGGGCAGCGGCCGCGGCAACATCTTCGCCGGCGAAGTCGCACGCGAGCTGGCGCTGGTGCTGTACGCCGTGCTGCACGCCGACGACGACCAGGCCGTGCGCGGCGCGCTGGCCACCACCCTGCTCGGCGCCACGCTGGAGCAGTTCCACGCGTGGCAGGCGCAGCCCGCCGCGTTCGAACGCGAGCTGGAACGCTTCGAGGCATGGCGCGCGCTGGTGCGCAGTCGCGGCGTGCTGGCTCTGGTCGGCGAACTGCTGGCCGCGCGCGCCACCGCCTTGCTGGCGCTGCCGGAAGGCGAGCGCGTGCTCACCGACCTGCGCCACCTCGGCGAACTGCTCGCCGCGGAGGAAGGCGCGCAGCAGGGGCTGGATGGCCTGTACGCCTGGCTGCAGGAGATGCGCCGCGAAGGCAGCGACGGCGACGCCGAAGCGGCCGACGAGCGCCAGCTGCGCATCGAGAGCGACGCCCGCCGCGTGCAGCTGCTGACCATCCACGCCAGCAAGGGGCTGGAGTTCCCCATCGTGTTCCTGCCGCTGGCGTGGCGCATCCGCAGCCAAAAAGACAGCTATGCGCCGAAGCTGCTGCGCTACCACGACGACGCCGGCCGGCGCTGCGTGGACCTGGGCTCGGCGCATTTCGTCGAGCATCGCGCGCGCCATTTCCGCGAGGAACTGGAAGAACGCCTGCGCCTGCTCTACGTGGCGCTGACCCGCGCCGTGCACGCCGTGCATGTGTACTGGGTCGACCGCGGCCTGCTGCCCGACGGCGATGCACAGGCCTGGGAATGGGCCGCGATCGACCTGCTGCTCGGCCAGGCGCAGCACAAGCTGGCGCTGCCTCCGGGCGAAGCCTCGCTCGACGCCATGGCCGCGGCGCTCGGCGGCATGCAGCTGGCCGCACCGTTCGCCGACAGCTTCACCCGCTACCGGCCGCCGACCGAGACTCCGGCACCGCGCGCCACCCAGCAACCGCTGCCGCAGCTGCGGCCGTTCCAGTGGCTGCACAGTTTCAGCGGGCTGACCCGCCACGCCGCCGCCGTGCTGATCGACGACAGCGGCAGCGCCGATGAAACCGGCGCGGAGGAACCGGCGAGCGAAGCGGACGACGACATCGAAGACGGCCGCCTGCTCGCGCTGTACCCGCTGCGTGGCCCGCGCTTCGGCGACGCCGTGCACCAGGTGTTCGAGCTGGCGCAGCCCGGCCCGCTGTGGCCCGAGCAGCGCCAGCTGCTGCACCGCCAGCTCGCCGCGCAGGCCGTCGCCGCGCCGCATCTGGCGCACGAGGAAGCGCTGGAACGCGTGGGCCGGATGATCGACCGCGCGCGCCAGGCCGACCTGGGCGGCGGCCTGCGCCTGCTCGACCTCGCGCCCGACCAGCGCATCGCCGAATTCGAGTTCCAGTTCCCGGTGCACCAGGTGCCGCTGGCGGCGTTGCGCCGGCTCTGCGCGGCCCACGGCCACGCCGACGCGGTGCCGGTCGGCCTCGACGCCATCACGTTGAACGGCATGCTGACCGGTTTCGCCGACCTGATCTTTGCCCGCGACGGCCGCTTCCACGTGCTCGACTACAAGACCAACTGGCTCGGCGCGCGGCTGCGCGACTACCAGGGCGAATCGCTCGCCGCCGCCATGGCCACGCACCACTACCCGCTGCAGGCGCTGCTCTACACCGTGGCGCTGCATCGCTACCTGCGCCAGCGGATGGACGGCTATACGGCCGAACGCCACCTGGGCGAAAGCTGGTACCTGTTCGTGCGCGCGCTGGGGCTGGCGCCCGGGCTGGGCGTGTGGCGGCGGCGCTGGCCGGCGGCGCTGATCGAGGCGCTCGACCATGCGTTCGCCGGCGCACAGGAGGCCGCATGAATCACCCGCTGCCGCAGATTGCCGACGCCGACGAGCGCGCGATCGACCAGACCCTGGCGCAATGGGTGCTCGGGCGCACCGGCTCCGCGGCGCTCGCCGCCGCCGCGAGCGCGGCCAGCCGCGCCGAGGGCCGCGGCCATGCCTGCGCCACGCTGGTCGACCCGGACACCGGCGCCGGTTTCGATGCCGATGCGCTGGAAGCGCTGCGCCGCCACGATTGGGTCGGCGACGGCACGTCGTTCACGCCGTTCGTGCTCGACGCGCGGGATCGCTTCTACCTGTGGCGCAACTGGCAACACGAGGCAAAGCTCGCCGAGGCGATCCTGCAACGCTGTGCCCAACGCACGCTGCCGCTTGCCGCCGCAACCCTCACCGACGACCTGGACGCGCTGTTCGCCGGCATGCCGCGCGGCGCCACCGACGGCCAGCGCGCCGCCGTGGCCGCGGTGCCCGGCGCGCGTTTCTTCGTGCTCACCGGCGGCCCCGGCACTGGCAAGACCACCACCGTGGTGCGCATGCTGCTGATGCTGCTGCGCCATGCGCAGGCCTGCGGCCTGCCGGCGCAGCCGTCGATCGCGCTGGCCGCGCCCACCGGCAAGGCCGCCCAGCGGCTGGCGCAGGCCATCGCCAAGGGCAAGGCCGAGCTGCAGGCCAGCCTTGCAGGCACCGGCTTTGGCGACCTCGTGCCGCACATTCCGCACGCCGATGCACGCACGCTGCACCGCCTGCTCGGCTACCGGCCGATGGACGACAGCTTCGAGCGCGGCCCGCACAACCCGCTGGCCGAGGACCTCGTGGTGGTGGACGAGGCCTCGATGGTGGACCTGGCGATGATGCGCCAGCTGCTGCAGGCGCTGCGCCCGGGGGCGGTGCTGATCCTGCTCGGCGATCCGGGCCAGCTGGCCTCGGTCGACGCCGGCTCGGTGCTGGCCGACATCGTCGCCGCCGCGCCGCGCCGGCGACTGCCGCCAGCGCTGGCCGCCCAGCTCGCGCCGCTGCTGCAGGATCCGCCCGGCGTGGCCGCCGACAATGCCCCGCTGGCCGGGCAGGTGCTCACGCTGACCCACAGCTGGCGCGCCGGCAGCGGCCTGCAGCGCGGCGTCGAGGCGCTGCGCGATGCGCCCGATCCAGCCTGGCTGGACACGCTGCTGCGCGAGCGCCGCGACGGCGACCTGCACCTGCGCCACTGTCCCAACGGGCATGCGCTGCGCGCCTGCGTGGATGGCTGGATCGAGCGCCACAACGACCTGCTGCAGTCGCTGCTGGGTTCGACGATCGACGCCGCCGAAGCGTTGCCGCGGCTGCGCCAGCTGCAGATCCTGTGCGCGTTGCGCGACGGTCCGTTTGGCGCGCAGGGCATCAACGAGCTGATGCTGCGTCGGCTCGCTGCGCGCTTCGGCCTCGACGCCGGCCGCGCCTGGTACCCCGGCCGTCCCGTCATCATCACCCGCAATGACTACGCCCGCGGCCTGTTCAACGGTGACGTCGGCATCGCGCTGGAAGGCGCCGAAGGGCTGCGCGTGTGGTTCGAGCTCAGCGACCGCGACGGCAACGCCGGCCTGCGCAGCTACTCGCCGCGTGCGCTGCCCGCGCACGACAGCGCCTGGGCCATCACCATCCACCGCAGCCAGGGATCGGAGTACCGCGACGTGGCCGTGCTGCTGCCGCCGGACGCCGACAACCGCATCCTCACCCGCGAGCTGGTCTACACCGCGATCTCGCGCGCCAGGGAGCATGCCGAGATCTGGAGTACCGACGACGCGCTGCGCGCTGCGCTGGCGCGACCGATCCGCCGCCTGGGCGGCCTGCGCGAGCGCCTGCGGTCATCATGAAGAAAGGCGCGCCGGTGCTGCATTGGCGCAGATCGCGATAGCGGATCAGCGCCGAAGCGGTCGCCCTACCAGCAGCCGTCCGTGCTCGGGCCGCGCGTGCCGACCTGGTTGATCGACAGCGTGCCGCACTGGGTGTCGCGGCTCAGTTGGGCGCCCGTCGGCGTGGCGGTGATGCTGTACGCGGCCGTCGACGCCGACGCCACACTGTACTGGTAGTTGGCGCCGGTACGCTGCGGGCTGGCGCAATCCAGCCCGGGCAAGGCCGCGCCCTTGTAGCTGAGGTTGGTGGTGTAGTAACGCTCCATGTAGTTGGCGTGCTCCGACAGGCAGCCTTCCGCCGCCACCCGCTTGGTCTTGGTGACGTAGCTGGTGTAGGCCGGCAAGGCGATCGCCGCCAGGATCGCGATGATCGCCACCACGATCATCAGCTCGATCAGGGTGAAGCCGCCTCCCCGACGCGCGTGCAGGGCCGCCATGGCGTCGCTTCCAACCGCTGAGAGTCGTTTCATCGCTCCATTCCTTTACTGGTTGATCAGTTCGCGCCACGACACCCGCTGGATGCTGCCGGTCGAGCCCGAGGTGGTGATGCTGCTGTTCGAGCCGTTGTCGAAACTCACCAGCATGCTGCCGCCGACGAAGATCGGGTTGTTGGGCAGCGAGCTGAAGCCGATGCCGGCTGCCGGATAGCTCTTGTCGCCGACGGTCACCGTGTCCGACGCGTTCACCAGGCCGTCGCCGTTGACGTCGAAGAAATTGTCGGACGGATTGGTGCCGGTGAACGGGTTGATCGCCATGATCCAGCCGCTGC
This sequence comes from Rhodanobacter sp., assembly GCA_024711345.1. GTDB lineage: Bacteria > Pseudomonadota > Gammaproteobacteria > Xanthomonadales > Rhodanobacteraceae > Rhodanobacter. Next base: position 462,720 of record JANJTA010000035.1, read on the forward strand.
CGGACGGATTGCAGATGTCGGCGGCCTGCGGAATCCGCGTGGTGCCCAGCAGCAAGTTGCCCTGGAACTGGTTGGAGGTCACGATCCGCTCGCCCTGCGACACCAGGGCGCCACCGGTGCCGGTGGGCGCGAGCAGGTCCATGTACCAGCCCGACTTGCCCGTCATGTCGGAGGAGGTCGGCGTGGGCGTCACCGCCCGCGCCGGTGCGACCGGTGGCGCCGCGCTGGAGTCGCCCGCCGTCTCCCCCACGATGGCGCGCTGCACGAGGTTGTCGGCGCGGGTCATGCTGGAGGCGACCACCGGGCTGTTGGTGGCGTTGGTGGTCTGCACGATCAGGCCGTACCAGCTCTGGGTGGCGGTATTGGTGAGATCGGTGGTGCTCAGGTACTGACCGGTGCCGAAGAACACCCAGGTGTTGCCGCTGGCCGGATCCTTGCCCACCAGCATGCCGCCGGTGATGGGCTGCCGGTTGCCGCTGCCGTCCTTGGCCACGAACAGCAGGCTGCCGGTGCTGGAGGGTGTGCTGGTACTCGTGCCGCTACCGGTGTTGAGCGTGAACGACCACACGTTGCCGTGCAGGTCGCCGGCGTAGGCCACCGTGCTCACCCCGGTACCCGCCGGGTCCATCCATACGCCCGGGGCGGCCAGGCCATTGTCGGCGGTGGTGTCGGTGGTGGCATGCACGTTGAGTGCGCCGGTGGCGAGATTGAACTGCAGCAGGGCCGACACGCCGGCCGCACTGTTGTAGCCGTTGCCCATCAGCACCGACCAGGCACCGTCCGCCGTCTGCGCGATCACCGGCTTGCCGGACATCTGGCCGATGTAGTTGCTGTTGGTCTGGCCATCGCCAGCCGAGCGTTCCCACAGGAACTTGATCGCGGTCGGATCGGTGATGTCGAAGGCATATACCGCCTTGGCCAGGCCGCGGCCCGTGGTGCCCACCAGCACGGTCTTCCATGCGCTGCCCAGGTAGACGTCCGCCACCGTCAGCTCGCCGTCGTTGAAATACTGGTGCGGCGCGCCCGCCGTGGTGCCGTAGTCGGGACTGGACAGCTGGCTGAGACCGACCAGCCCGCCGGCGCTGCCGGCGGTGAGCACGGCGCCCGGGATGTAGGCGAACTTCTCCGCGCCGGTGGTGGCGTCGAAGCCGTGCAGCATGCCGTCGTTGGCGGCGACGTAGATCAGTCCGGCGCGCGAGGCGGCGGTGCTGGGCGTGAAGTTCCCCTTGTTGTCGGTGGTGCCGCTGGCGAAGGCCAGGTAGGTCGACGAGCCGGTGAAGGTCTGGTTGGCGAACAGGTTCGGATCGGGCGAGCCCACGTAGACCGGCTGCGAATCGACGATGTCGCCCAGCGGCGTGTCGCGGTTGCGATAGGTGCCGCCGGTATTCTTCTGCTCCAGCGCGACGTCGCCCCGCAGGTAGTTGACCATGTTCGCCTGGGCCGCCGCAGTACTGCCCAGCGCAGCGAGTTGCGTGGCGGACAACCCCGGCGGCGTGCTGCCCGTGCCGTTCTGGAACGCCAGGTACTTCGGCGTCGTGGCGGTGCTGTAGGTCCAGATGTTGCGGCTGGCCGCGGCCGGCAGCGAGCCGGCCGCGGTCCAGGTCGGCGTGGCGGCGATCGCGCCGGTGTTGGGATCCACCGCCAGCGCCTTCAGGTCGCCCTTCCACTTGGCGGTGTAGTAGTTGGCCTGGTACGCCACCGTGCCGGTCTTCAGCTGGGTGGAGTTGGCCGCCAGGCTGGCGCCCGTGCCCACCCGCTCGGAGGCGCGCTTCAGCGCGTCCTTCATGCCGCTGGCGAACGCCTCGGGGCTGGTGGCGGAATAGAAACCGCCATGGCCGTCGACCGCGGCGTGGGCCAGGTCGGCGATGTTGTTCTGGCTGTCGGAACTGGGGGTTGGCCAACTGAAATTGGGAATGGCGCTGCCGCCATTGGCCCAGTCGAAGATCTGCTTGACCGTCGTACCCGTGGGCGAGATGCCGGTCGGCGTGAAGCCCATGCCCAGGGTGAACGTGGTCATGTGCTGCCAGAACGCGGGATCTTCCGTACTGGTCGGCACTTCGTTCGGCGTGCCGCTGCGAAGATCCGTTACCCAGTATTTCATCGCCACGTCGGCAAGCGTGTCCTTCACGCCGTCCGCGTACGGCGCAGCCGCCGCATAGGCATAGGTCTGGCCATTGCTGCCGTTCAATGTGGCCTTGGTGCTGTCCACGTCGCCGATATTGCTGGGCGTACTGCCATTCCAGAAACCGTCGGTGGTCAGGATGCTGTAGGCCTGCCGGCAGGCAAGTTCGGTATTGGTGCCGCTGACGTATCCGGACTCGCCGGCGAGGGTCAGCCAGGGTTGCTGGGTTTGGTAGTACTTGCCTACGGCATTCAATGCGCCGCGCAGCGGTGTCCAGCTGGTCGGCTTCGTACCCACCAGCCAGTTCCACAGCTTGCTCTTTTGCGTGCCGTCGGAGCCATCGCCGAACGGCTTCACCAGCGCAATGCCCGTCTGGTAGGTGTCTCCATGCGCGGACGTCGTGAAGGCGTAGTAATCCTCACCCAGCGAAGTCGTGCTCGCATTGCTCCCGCCGATCGAGCCAAAGCCCACGCGAAAACTCGCATCCACACCGGAAAACGCACTCATGACGCCGCTTTTGGCCATCAACATGCGCGTGCGGTAATACGAAAACCAGTTGGCGACGTTCTGCTGCGTGGCACTGCTGTCGTCACACACGGCCTGGCTCGCCGAGGGCAACGACGCGCAGTCGCCGCTCTGCCCGACGTAGTGCGGCGTATTGCTGCTGCCCGTGGTGTAGGTGAAAAAGTACTTGTAGCTGTACGTGGTGGCCGTGCAGATGTTGCTGCCGTCCGGGCCACTGTCGCCGTAGTTGCATGCGTAGTAGGGAGCGTAGTAGGTGTAGCCGTTCCAGTTGCTGTGCCGGCATTGGCCCTTGTAGGTGCCGGAAGTCACCAGGGTGTCGCCCGAATTGCAGCTGAGCGTGGCCGTGTAGGTGCTGGTGGTGGCGATGGTGAATCGCGTGTAGTAATTGAAGCTGCCCTTGTACCGGGTTACGTCGGTCGTGCTCGTGTCGCGAAAACCGTCCTTGTAGGCAGCCGCGATGCCCGGCGAGTTCGGGTACGGCGTGCTGTCGGCCTTCGGCGGCGGGGCATAGACCACGCTCGGGTTGTAATACACGCCGTTTATGGCCGAGTTGCGGTAACCGCCTAGACTCGTGTCGCTCAGGTCGTCCGGCATGTAGTCGTTGTTCATCGACCCCGAGTCGTCCAGCATCAGCACCACGTTCGGCGGCAATGGCTTCTGGATGATCAGCGGCGCCTGGTCGACGGGAACGGCGGCCAGCGCCGGCGAGCAGGCCACGCCCAGCATCCACACGGACAGGCCGGCCGACAGCGCCCTGCCGAGGAAACGGCTGGAATTGCGGTGCAGACGGGAGATGGTGTTCATGGCGATTCCGCTCCTGGAGGGTGCGGCATGGGACGGCCCATGCGATCTGTCTGGTGGCCGGTGCGTCGACGATCAGCGCTGCTTGATCATGGCCTGCAGCATCACCACGGCGCGGTCGCCGACCACGGCGGGGTCGCCGCTGCGCGCGGTGATGCGGTAGTACACCGCGGTGGTGGAGGTTCCCTGCGCGCCGTAGTTCTGCGAATTGGCGCTCTGGTTGAAGCCGGTGCTGGAGGTGGTGTCGACCCAGTTGCCCATGTTCTCCACCACGTACTGCGGCGGGCTGGCGGCGACGCTGCTGGTGGTGAACTGCCCCACCCCGGTGCCGGTAGCCACCGTCTGGATCTTGCCGGTCGGGAAGTTCGGGTCGGTGAACGGATTGGACAGGCACACCACGCTGGCGGCCTGGCAATTGCGGGCGATGACGCCGGGGTTGGTGGCAATCACGGCCGCCGCCGCGCGCATGGCGGCTTCGGCACCCTGGAATGCGACCTGGCGGTCATACAGGTTGTTCGCCATCTTCTGCTGCATGATGGTGCCGCGCACCGCGGCCAGCCCGACCAGGGTGATCACCACCAGCAGGATCAGCGCAACCACCAGCGCCGCACCGCGCTGGCCGGCACGCCGCCATGGTGGATAGCCGCCACGACGAAATGGCCGCATTGCGGACAGGGACGAGAATGCGAGAGCACGTTGCATGTCAGTTCACCCGGTTGCGCACGGTGGTCGTGGCGGTGAAGGTGCGCGTCAGCGGCTTGACGTCGGTGCCGGCGCGCTGGTCCGCGCTCTGCAGCGTCAGGGTGACCTGCACGGCATCGACCAGGGCCCAGTTGGCGATCGAACTGGCGGGCACGAACGAGGCGCTGCCCTTCGCGTGGTAAGTGATGGCCATGCCGGTGACGTCCCGCACCATTTCCTGCGGCGTGCCGAGAAACACGTTCTCCTTCGCATCCGGGGCAGCCAGCTCGACCCGGTACAGGGAGCGCCCCTTGACCGGGTTGTTGCCGATGTACCAGTCGGCGGCGCCGAGCTTGGCGATCTGCGAATTGGCGCCGAACTGGTAGAGGTTGCCGTTGACGCTGCTGCAATCGCTGGGATAACCCAGGCCCTTCGAGCAGTTGCCCGGGTTGACCGTGTTGCCGGTGTTGTGCACGAAGGTGACGGTGCTGTTGTTGTAGTTGCTGATCTGCACCATCACCGCATGGTCGGGATCGCACACGATGACGATGTCGCCGGACTGCAGGTTGGTGGTCTTGTCGTTGAGCTTGAAGTTCGCCGCCGGCTCCTTGTCTTCCGCCACGCTCATGCCGTCGTCGACCGCACCCAGAACCTGCACGGAATCGGTGCCGGCAACCCGTTCGCCCACGCCGGTGCCGAACACGCTTCCCGTCGCCGGGTCGCCCTGGGTGCCGCCGTAGCCGCGCAGCGCATTGCCCCAGTTGGCCCACCAGTCGGTGGCGCTGTTGTTGAGCACGTTGGCCATGCGGCCGTCGTTGTTGCAGGGGTTGAGCCCGGCGTTGCGGATATCGCGCGCCATCAGCTCGAACGCGATGCGCGAGCCGTCCTGCACGTCGCCCAGCGCCTGGTTGGTGCGATAGGTGCGCTGGTTGGCGAGGAACACGCTGACCACACCGCCGATGACGATCAGGCCCAGCAGCATGGCGACCATCAGCTCGATCAGGGTAAAGCCGGCCGACAGCTTCGCCCGACGGGGGCCGCCGCCCGTGTTGCGGCACATCGGGAAACGGCCGTTCATAGCATCGCCCGCGTGACGACCTGCTGGGTGCTGGTGCCGCCCGCGCCGGCGCGGCTGTCGTCGAACGTGATGGTGATGGTGCAGTCGGCACTGGCGGTACCGACCGCGCTGCAGGAGATCTTGCCGGTGGTGCTGGCCACGGCGCCCAGGCTCTTGTTGCCGAGCTGGCTGCTGCACCACTGGTTGAGCTGCGCGCTGGCCAGGCTTCCGCTTCCTGCCGGGCACGCGTTGGCGACGACCGTGGTGTTGTAGGCGCCGCTGCGGGCGCTGCCGATATCCGCCCGCATGGCATCGAGGATCGAGTAGCTGGCGATGGTGGCCATGCTGCGCGCCATCGCGCTGTTGTTGGTGGAAAGCGACATGGCCTGCAGCGCGGCGATGCCGAGGAAGGCGATGGACAGCACCAGCACGGCGATCAGCACCTCGATCAGGCCGACGCCGGACTGCCCCGGGCGCGCCGCCATGCGCGGCATGGCAGGAACAGGACGACGGATCATGGGCAGGCTCCCGAGCTGGTATCGACCACGAGAATCGAGCCGGTGGTCATGCTGATGATGCGATGGTTGTCCTTGCTCATCTGGCTGGTGCAGAGGTCGGCCACCGTGCCGGTGTAGGGGGTGGTCGTGCCGACTTTCTGCCCCAGTCCCTGTCCGCCGAAGCGGATCGCCGTCACATCGCCCTTCAGTTGCACCGCTCCGGTGATGCCGACCGTGCCGGCCAGCACCTGGCTGGCGGCGCCAGCGGCCATGGCATAGACCGCACCGACCTCGGTAGTACAGGCTTTACCCAGTGTATCGGTGCTGTTGGCGCTGGCCGCGTTGCTGCACAGCTGGGTGTTCGCGTTGCGCTTGACCGCTTCCATGCGCGCCACGTGGATCGCGTTGACGATGTCGTTGGCGGCGGTGGTGAGCTTGTTGGAAAGCGTCAGCGACTTGAAGCTCGGCACCGCGATCACGATCAGCACCACGGCCACGGCCATGGTGATCAGCAGCTCGACCAGGCTGAAGCCGCGCTCGCGTCTGCGTGCCGGCGTGCACCACCGCGGGCGGTCGCCGGTGTCCACCGACGCGCGTGCCCGGATCAACGAGACGCCTCGCTGACGCGACCAGACTTGCATGGAATTCTCCCTGATGCCCCTGCCGGCAATGTACCGATCCGCCCGGCCCCGGCCAGCCCTCAGCCGACCGGCGGTAGGAATTGGCCGACAAGCGGCGGCTGGCGGCATCGGGAAAGTGACTGCGGTCACGCGCGGCCACCGCGCGGATGCGTCGGTGGTGCGGCAGATCCGGTTCGCTACGGTGCCGCCTCGACCCGGTTCCGGCCGTTGTCCTTGGCGTGGTACAGCGCGGCGTCGGCGCGGCGCACCAGCGAGGCCGCGCCGCTCTCGGTCGGCCGCAGCTGGGCCACACCGAGGCTGATCGAGAGCTGCAGCTCCACGCCATCGACCACTGGTCGCGCCGCGGCCACGCAAGCGCGCAGCCGCTCGGCCACCTGCAGGCCGCCCTCCAGGTCGGTATCCGGCAACACCACCAGGAATTCTTCGCCGCCCATCCGCCCAAGCCGGTCATGCTGGCGCAGCGCGCCCAGGCAGACGCGCACGAGCTGTTCCAGCGCCTGGTCGCCGGCGGGGTGGCCGTGACTGTCGTTGACGCGCTTGAAGTGGTCGATGTCGAGCATGATCACGGCCAGCTCCTGCTGGCTGCGGCGAGCCTCATCGACGGCTTCGCCCAGCATGTACTCGATGTGGCGCCGATTGGAGATGCCGGTGAGCGCATCGGTGAGCGCCAGCCGGTGCAGGTGGTGACTCCGGCGCAGCTGTCGCCAGGCCAGCCACAGCATCAGCAGCAACAGCACGCCGGCCAGCAGGATGGCCAGCCACTGCCAGCCGCGCACGCGCTCCAGCGTGGCCAGCTGCTGCTCCTTGAGCGCCTTGTCGGCGGCCAGCTTGCGGTTCTCCAGCTCGCGCCGCTCGGTGTCGAACTGCCAGCTCATCAGCGTGGTCAGCTGGGTCTTGGCCATGCGCGCCAGCGCCGCGTCGGTTTCCATTTTCAGCTTGAGATCGGCCAATGCGGCCGCCGGCTTGCCCAGCGCCTCCTGGTTCATGGAACGCTCCTCGTACAGCTCGGCCAGGTAGCGCATGTTGCGGCTTTGCCTGACGCTCGCCTCGGCGAGATCGAACTCGTGCGCGGCCAGTTCGTGCTGGCCCAGGCCCGCATGCGCCTTGGCCGACTGCAGCAGCAACATGCCGGTATTGGAATGGTCCGAGACGGCCTGGAATTCCTTGGTGGCGGCCTGCACCTGCTGCAGCGCCTCGGCATGACGCTGGCGCGCGTTGTTGCTTTCCGCCAGCGCCAGCAGGGCGGAACCCACGCTTTGCCGCGAACCGGTTTCGCGCGCCAGGGCCAGCGCCTGCTGCAACGGGGCGACGGCACCCGCGGGATCGCCCCGCTCGGTGGCCAGGAAACCCTGCTGCATGTAGACCACCATCTGTTCCTGCTTGTCGCCCTTGCGCTGCGCCGACTGCATCGACTGGCGCAGGTAATCGCCGGCCTTGTCGTACTCGCCCAGCCGACGATAGATGGTGGCGATGCTGATGAGGTTGGACTGCGCCGCCGTCGTGTTGCCCACGGTTTCGTACAGGCGCTGCGCCTCCAGGAAATCGAACAGCGCCTTGGCCTGTTCGCCCAGCAGCGACCGGGCGCTGCCGCGCCAGGTCAGCGCGTCGGCAATCAGGCGGGAGTTCTCCAGGCGCCGGGCAATCCGGATAGCCGCTTCGTAATCCGGCAGCGCGTCGCGCTCCGTGGTCAGCTTGCTCTGGTAAAGGCCACGGCAAATCCGGAAGTTGGATTCCGCCTCCAGGTCGCCTGCCTTCTGCGCCTGCTCGGTGCCGCGGCCCGCATAGGCGTAGCCGCCCTTGACGTCGTTGTCGAAGGCCAGGAAGCAGTACATGTACTCGTAGCGGCGCTGCCGGTAGGCGTCGCCGGGCGGCAGCAGCGCGCCCAGGCGCTCGAGCGCCTGCGCGGCCGCGGCCTGGTCGTTGAGCGGGATATCGCCGTTGTCCAGCTGGCGGACGAGCAGGTCGAACGCCGCCACGTCGTGCGCTTGATGCTGGATGGGCGGCCCCGCCAACGCACACGGTGCCGCTGCCAGAAGCAACACCAGCCAACCTGTCCATCGAAAAAATAGTCCGGACAACACGCCCCCAAGAAAGTCGATTCAGACCCTCCTTGTCCGTGCGGCCCGCGCCCTCGCCTCGTTATCGGCCATGCCGCGGAAAACCTGAGCGGGCATGATCGCTCGCGGCGTCCTTCCCCAACCGCCGGTGGCAAGGCCGCAACCATCGTCTCATGACTGTCACGCGGCGCAAACGCCGCCGCCATCGCTTGCGCCGCTGCGGTGCGGCCCGTAGAATCCGCGGTTCTCCGCCGGAGTAGCTCAGTTGGTAGAGCACGTCATTCGTAATGATGGGGTCGTAGGTTCGATTCCTATCTCCGGCACCAGTTGACGCAACACGAGGCCCCGGAAAGCCATGCTTTCCGGGGCCTTTCATTTCTGCAGTTTCGATCCCAGGGAATCAGAAGCTGGCCGAACCGTTGCCGCCGACCACGCGCAATTCCTTGGGCAGCGCGAAGGTGATGTTCTCCGCTTCGCCGTCGAGCTCGCGCACCTGGCCGGCACCCCACGACTGCAATCGGGCGATCACGTCGCGCACCAGCTTCTCCGGGGCCGAGGCGCCGGCGGTAAGGCCGATGCGGCTCACACCGTCGAGCCAATGACGTTCGATGTGCTCGGCGCCGTCGATCAGGAACGAGCGCACGCCCTGCTTCTCGGCCAGTTCGCGCAGGCGGTTGGAGTTGGAACTGTTGACCGAGCCGACCACCAGCATCAGGTCGACCGCGTCGGCGAGCCGCCGCACGGCGTCCTGGCGGTTCTGCGTGGCGTAGCAGATGTCGTCCTTGCGCGGACCCTCGATGTCGGGGAACCTCGCGCGCAGCGCGGCGATGATGGCCTTGGTGTCGTCCACCGACAGCGTGGTCTGGGTGACGTAGGACAGCTCATGCGGGAACTTCGGCGCGAGCGTGGCCACGTCCTCCACCGATTCAACCAGCAGGATCTCGCCGGCATGGGCGGAGTTCCACTGGCCCATGGTGCCCTCGACCTCGGGATGCCCGGCGTGGCCGACCAGCACCACGCTGCGGCCGGTACGCCCCAGCCGCGCCACTTCCATGTGCACCTTGGTGACCAGCGGACAAGTGGCGTCGAACACCTTGAGATGGCGCTGCTCGGCCTCTTCGCGCACCGCCTGCGACACGCCGTGGGCGCTGAAGATCACGGTGGCGCCGTCGGGCACCTCGTGCAACTCCTCGACAAACACCGCGCCGTCGGCGCGCAGCTTGTCGACCACGTAACGGTTGTGCACCACCTCGTGGCGCACGTAGATTGGCGCACCGTAGGATTCCAGGGCGCGCTCGACGATGGCGATGGCGCGATCGACGCCGGCACAGAAACCGCGGGGGTTGGCGAGCAGGATGTCCAAGCTGACCTCGATTCGGGACTCTGCAGGAGCCCGCTTGCGGGCGATGCTTTTGCCGCCTCAGCAAGAAGCATCGCCCGCAAGCGGGCTCCTACATAGGGAGCGTGATTATCGCACGCCGTCCCCGGCCTTGCCGGCGAACAGCCCGAACGCGATCAGCATCACCGCGCCCACCGTGATGCCGCAGTCGGCGAGGTTGAACACCGGGTAGCTCCACTGGCGGAAATACACGTGGATGAAATCGGTGACCTGGGCCGCATGCAGGCGGTCGATCAGGTTGCCGACCGCGCCGCCCACGATCAACGCCAGCGGCAGCGCGGTGCGCCAGTCGCGCCGCGGCGTGCGTGCCAGCCACGCCACCAGCACCGCGCCGATGACCAGTGCCAGCAGCACGAAGAACCAGCGCTGCCAGCCGGCGCCGCCGGCGAGAAAGCTGAAGGCGGCACCGGTGTTGAACGCCAGCGTCCAGTTGAGGAAGCCGGGGATCACCGGATGCGGTACGCCGGCCGGCTGCAGCGCCGCCAGCGCCCATAACTTGCTGAGCTGGTCGAGCGCGATGACGACGGCGGAGAGCCAGAGCCAGGAGAGTGCGTTGGGTTTGGGCGACATGGCATCTGCCGAAAAGAAATGAGGGAATACCGCACGCTAGCGGGCATACACCTGTAGGAGCCCGCTCGCGGGCGATGCTTCATGGATCTTAGGAATACCGGGCTCCAGTTCCAAAGGCATCGCCCGCGAGCGGGCTCCTGCGAGGGAATGTCGCAGCAGCTCAGAACCAGCGGCGATCCTCGCCGGGCCCTTCGATGTTGCCGATACAGCGGCCGCACAGTTCGGGATGTTCGGCATGGCTGCCCACGTCGTCGCGGCGATGCCAGCAGCGCACGCACTTGGCGGCAGCGCTGACTTCGGCGGAAACCCAGGCCTCGGCGCCCTCCAGCTCCACCCTCGCCGCCTCGTCCGCACGCGGCGTCACCGGCGCCAGGGCGAACTCGGAGGTGATGAAGAAGAAGCGCAGCTCGTCGGCAACGTCGGCGTAGCGGGCCTGCGTGGCGGCGTCGGCGTGGACCGCCAGCTTCGCCTCCAGCGCCGCCCCGATGCGGTCGGCCTTGCGCATGCCCTCGAGCACGCGCGCGGCAGTCTCGCGGATCGCCAGCAGGTCGGCCCACCAGCGCCGCTGTTCCGGCGAGGCCTGGGTGGCGGCGAGGCCGTCGTACCAGGTCTCGAACAGCACGCTGTCACCGCGCTCGCCCGGCAAGGCCTGCCAGATTTCCTCGGCGGTGAAGCTGAGGATGGGCGCCAGCCAGCGCACCAGCGCCTCGGCAATGCGGTACATCGCGCTCTGCGCGCTGCGCCGGCCGCGGCTGTCGGTCGGCATGGTGTAGAGGCGGTCCTTGGTGATGTCCAGGTACAGCGCGCCCAGTTCGTTGGTGCAGAAGTTCTGGACGCGTGCGACGACGTCGGGATAGTCGTAGCGCTCGTACGCGGCAGTCACCGCCTGCTGCACGTCGTAGGCCTGCTGCACCGCCCACTGGTCGAGCAGCACGCTGCCTTCCACCGGCAGCAGGTGCCTGGCCGGATCGAAGCCGTCGAGGTTGCCGAGCAGGAAGCGCGCGGTGTTGCGGATGCGCCGGTAGCTGTCCGACACGCGCTTGAGGATCTCGTCGGAGACGGTCATCTCGTTACGGTAATCGGCCGAGGCCACCCACAGGCGCAGCACGTCGGCGCCCAGCGTATCCATCACCTTCTGTGGCGCCACCACGTTGCCCAGCGACTTGGACATCTTGCGCCCGTTCGCGTCCACCGCGAAGCCGTGGGTGAGCACTTCGTCGTAGGGCGCGCGGCCGAAGATCGCCGACGAGGTCAGCAGCGAGGACTGGAACCAGCCGCGGTGCTGGTCGGAGCCTTCCAGGTACATCACCCGGTAGTGCGACGCGCTGCCCTGCTGCAGTTCCGGGCGCTGGCCGATCACCGCGAAATGGGTGACGCCGGAATCGAACCAGACGTCGAGCACGTCGGTGACTTTCTCGTAGTCGTTCGCGTCGGCACCAAGCAGTTCGGCCGCATCCAGCGCGAACCAGGCGTCGATGCCACCCTGCTCCACTTTCTTCGCCACCTGCTCCAGCAGCGCGACGGAATCCGGGTGCGGTTCCTGCGTGGCCTTGTGCACGAACAGCGCGATCGGCACGCCCCAGGTGCGCTGACGGCTGATGCACCAGTCCGGCCGCCCGGCGACCATGCCGGCGATGCGCTCTTCGCCCCAGCTTGGCACCCAGCGCACATTCTTGATCGAGGTGAGTGCCGTCTCGCGCAGGCCCGCCTGCTCCATCGAGATGAACCACTGCGGCGTGGTGCGGTAGATCACCGGCGTCTTGTGCCGCCAGCAGTTCGGGTAGCTGTGCTCGATCTTGGCGAACGCCAGCAGCACGCCGCGCCGGCGCAGCAGCTCGACGATGGCGTCGTTGGCCTTCCAGATGTGCATGCCGGCCAGTGCGAGGCCGTCGGCCGCCGGCGTGTCGGCGCGGTAGCTGCCGCGCGAGCCGATGTAGTTGAGCAGGCAGATGCCGTACTCGCGCGCCACCACGAAGTCCTCCACGCCGTGGTCGGGCGAGGTGTGCACCGCGCCGGTACCGTCCTCGGCGCTGACGTGCTCGCCGAGGATCACCGGCACTTCGCGCGGGTAGAACGGGTGGCGCAGCTGCAGGCCTTCCAGCGCCTTGCCGGCGGCGTGGCCAAGCACCTTCGCCTGGTCGAGGCCGTAGCGCTGCGCCGCCTTGTCGACCAGCGCGCTGGCCACCACCAGCAGTACGCGCCTGCCGTCGCGCGCCGGGCCCTCGATCAGCGCGTACTCCAGATCGGCGCCCAGCGACACCGCCTGGCTTTCCGGCAGCGTCCACGGCGTGGTGGTCCAGATCGGGATGGCGACGATGGCGTCGCCGGCATCCACGCCGAACTTCGCCGCCAGCGCCTGCGCGTCGACCGCGTCGTACGCCACGTCGATCGCCGGCGAGACCTTGTCGCCGTACTCGATCTCCGCCTCGGCCAGCGCCGAGGCGCAGTCGAAGCACCAGTACACCGGCTTGGCGCCGCGCACCACGTGGCCGTTGGCAACGATGCGCGCCAGCGCGCGCAGCATGTCGGCCTCGAAGCGGAAATCCATCGAACGATAGGGGTGATCCCAGTCGCCGAGCACGCCCAGCCGCTTGAAGTCGGCGCGCTGGGTGTCGACCTGCTCGGTGGCGTATTCGCGGCACTTCTGCCGGAACGCGGCGGCATCGAGCTTCTCGCCCGGCTTGCCGTATTTCTTCTCCACCGCGATCTCGATCGGCAGGCCGTGGCAGTCCCAGCCCGGCACGTAGGGTGCGCGCTGCCCGGCCAGCAGCTTGGACTTGACCACGATGTCCTTGAGGATCTTGTTGACCGCGTGGCCGATGTGGATCGGGCCGTTCGCGTACGGCGGGCCGTCGTGCAGCACGAACACGCTGTCGCGATGCGCGGTCTTTTGCTGGATCTGCGCATAGCGGCCGACCTGCTCCCACTGCGCCAGCCAGCCGGGCTCGCGCTTCGGCAGGTCGCCGCGCATCGGGAAATCCGTCTGCGGCAGGTTGATCGTGCTCTTGTAGTCGTGGGTCATTGCCTGGATGCCGTCACTGAGGTGTTGCTGCCCGCCAATCGACAGGCAAAGAAAGGAAAGTTAGTCGATTTCGACCCGAGCCGGAATGCCTGCATCCTCACGCCTCGGCCAGCCGCGGGTTCATGCCCAGCAGCTCCCGCGCCCGGCGCGCATCCAGCGCCATCTGTGCCTTGAGCGGCTCCAATCCGTCGAACTTCTGCTCGTCGCGCAACTTGGCGACGAACTGCACGGCCATGCGCTGACCGTACAGGTCGCCCTCGAAGTCGAACAGATGCACTTCCAGCAGCGGTTCGGCGACCTCGTTCACGGTGGGCCGCACGCCGAGGCTGGCCACGCCGGGCCAGCTGCACTCGCCCTCGCCCAGCCCCACGCGCACCGCAAAGATGCCCTGCACCGGACTGACCCGCTGTTGCAGATGGATGTTGGCGGTGGGGTAGCCGAGCGTGCGGCCGAGCTGGTTGCCGTACTCCACCTTGCCGTCGATCACGAACGGCCGGCCGAGCAGCGGCTCGGCCCCGGCAAACTCGCCGGCGGCAAGCAGGGCCCGCACGCGGCTGGCCGAGACGCGCGCGCCGTCGAGCTGGACCGTCGGCATGATGCAGGCGCGAAAGCCAAGCTGCGCCCCCAGGCGCTCCAGCAGTGCCACGTCGCCAGCGCGTCCGTGGCCGAAACGGAAATCGCCGCCCACCCAGACCTCGCGCGCGGCCAGCCGCTCGACCAGTACCCGCCGCACGAAATCCTCGGCCGACATCGCGGTCAGCGCGCGGTTGAAGCGCAGCAGCAGGGTGTGTTCCATGCCGGCGGCGGCAAAGCCGCGCAGCTTCTCGCGCACGCTGGACAGGCGCGGCACCGGTGCCGGCGAGAAGAACGCCCGCGGCAACGGCTCGAAACTCACCACCACCGGACTGCAGCCGAGCGCCTGTGCGCGCTCGCGCACCTGGCTCAACAAGGCCTGGTGGCCGCGGTGCAGGCCGTCGTACGCGCCGACCGCGATCACGCTGCCGCGCGGCGCCAGGCAGGGGCCTGCGACATCCCGGGAAAGTCTCATCATCGCGCGAGTATAACGGTCGGCCGGGCGGGTTCACCCGGCCCGCAGGTCGCGCAGGCGGAAGCCTCCGGCAAACAGCACGGCCACGTAGCCGGCCCCGCCGGCCAGCACCAGCACGGCCAGGTGCCACAGCCGGGTCAGCACCGGCACGCCATGAGTCCAGTTCGGCCACAGCCAGCGACCCGCCAGCAGCACCGCCACCATCACCGCGCAGGCCGCCGCCAGTCGCAGCAGGTGCCGTGGCCAACCCGGCTGGTGCTGGTACACGCCGGCCTGCTTCAGCCAGTGCCAGAGCAGCCACAGGTTCACGTAGGCCGCCACCGCGCTCGCCATGCCCAGCGCCATGTGCAGGCCCGGCAGCCGGGCCAGGCCGTCCAGCCACGGCAGGCGTTTCAGTTCGGCCGGCGCCCACAGCTCGAACAGCAGCGCCAGGAACACCACGTTCAACAGCATGTTGGCCAGCAGCGAGGCCACCGCCGCGCGCACCGGCGTGCGCGTGTCCTGGCGCGCGTAGAACGCCGGCAGCAGCACCTTCACCAGCGCAAACGCCGGCAGGCCGAAGCTCAGCGCGGTGATCGACAGCGTCGCCATGTGGGTGTCGTGCGCGCTCCAGCGGCCATGCTGGAACAGCGTGGCCACCAGCGGCCCGGCCAGCAGCATCAGCGCGAACATCGCCGGCACCGCGATCAGCAAGGTGACCCGCAAGCCCCAGTCCAGCGCGCGCGAGAAGCCGGCGGTATCGGTGGTGACGTGATGGCGCGACAGCGACGGCAGGATCACCGTACCCAGCGCCACGCCGAACACGCCCAGCGGCAGCTCCAGGAAGCGGTCCGCCTGCGACAGCCAGCTCTGCGAACCAACCACCAGCAGCGAGGCGATCACCGTATCGAACAGCAGGTTGATCTGCGCCACCGATGAGCCGAACAGGGTCGGCACCATTAGCCGCATGATCTTCCGCACCTGCGGATGGCTCCAGCCCCAGCGCGGCAGGGTCAACAGGTCCAGTCCACGCAGCGCCGGCAACTGGAACAGCAGCTGCAGGATGCCGGCCGCCAGGATCGCCCAGCCCATCGCCAGGATCGGCGTCTGCAGTCGCCTCGACAGCCACAGGGCGCCGGCGATCATGCACAGGTTGAGGATCACCGGGGTCAGCGCCGGCAGCGCAAAACGGTGGAAGCTGTTCAGCGCGCCGCCGCACAGCGCCGTCAGCGAGACGAACAGCAGGAACGGGAAAGTCAGCCGCAGCAGCTCGACGGTGAGGCCGAACTTCTCCGGCTGCTCGACCGCACCGGGCGAGAACAGCACGGTCACCTGCGGCGCGAAAAGGATGCCCAGCGCAGTGATCAGCAGCAGCACCCCGCCCAGCGTGCCCGACACCCGCGCCATCAATTCCTTCAGCTGCGCATGCGTGCCCTTTTCCTTCACCTCCGTGAACACCGGCACGAAGGCGGTGGAGAACGAGCCTTCGGCAAACAGCCGGCGCATGAAATTCGGGATGCGGAATGCCACCCAGAACGCGTCGGTGGCGCCGTTGGCGCCGAACGCGGCGTTGATCGACATGTCGCGCACCAGGCCGAGCACCCGCGAGACCATCGTCATGCTGCTGAACGAGAGCAGCCCGCGGAGCATGCTGGGGGATTTCATGGGTGGCGGTTCTACCTTCGGCATGGGCGCGCGGGGCGCACAGTTTGCCAGCCCGCGGCGGCGGGATCACGGCCCGCTTGTGGCAAAATGCCGGCACGATGGCCGCCGCGGCACGGTCTGCCCGGCGGCTCTGCCGCCCAAGTGATTGACGCATCGGCGAATCGACCGCATAATTGGCGTCTTTTTCCACCCAACCAACCCTGCATCCGGAGTTCTACCTTGGCCAACATCAAGTCCGCGAAGAAGCGCGCGCGCCAGTCCGAACAGCGCCGTCTGCGCAACATCAGCGCACGCTCCATGGTCCGCACCGCCCTGAAGAAGGTCGTCAAGGCCGTCGAGGCCAAGGACAAGGCAGCTGCCGTCGCCGCGTTCGCCGCCGCCCAGCCGGTGATGGATCGCTACGCCGCCCGCGGCCTGATCCACAAGAACAAGGCCGCCCGCCACAAGAGCCGCCTCAACGCGAAGATCCGCGAACTGGCGTAAGCCGGAGCGCGACCCGCGTGACACGAAAAAGCCGGCGCAAGCCGGCTTTTTCGTGTCTTGTCCCGCTAGGGCGGGCACTCTCCGCGGGCTCTTGCCGGATAAACGCAAGGCGGCGGGCGGTGCTCGCCCTGCTCGACTCCTGCAGATTCGGCGCACTACGCGGTACCGTCGCATGTCACCGCCGCGGGCGGAACTCCAGCGGCATCGGCTCGCCCGGCCGCGCGGCGGCCGGCGGCTTCGGGCCGCAGGCGCCGCAGGTGCTGCAGCCGTCGCTGCAGTCGCCGGTGGCTTCGGTCGGCTGCAGGCGTCGGCCGAAGGCGCGCGCCAGCGCGCCGCGGCCGGGCTGGTTGAAGCGGATCGACGCCGCCGCCAGCCAGCGGTTGGTCGTTTTCCGGGCCAGCTTGCGCAGCACGATCCACACGCTGGCCAGTACCGCCAGGGCGATCACCACGTACTGCAGCAGCAGGCCGGCACTCATGGACGCCTCCTCACGTCAGCGCCCTCGTCACCTGGTAGACCACGAACGAGGCGGCGTAGGCCATCACGAACATGTAGCCGAACGAGATCGCCACGTTGCGCCAGGAATCGGTCTCGCGCTTGATGATCGCCAGGGTGGACATGCACTGCGGCGCGTACGCGAACCACACCAGCAGCGACAGCGCGCTGGCCAGCGGAATCTGCCCGGCCAGCGCCTGCCCCAGCCCTTCCGCCTCGCCGCCGACCAGGTAGACGGTGGCCAGCGCGGCCACCGCGGTCTCGCGCGCGGCGAACGCCGGGATCAGCGCCAGGCTGATCTGCCAGTTGAAGCCGATCGGCGCGAACACGTACTGCAGCGCCCGCCCGATGTAGCCGGCGAAGCTGTACTCGATCGCCGGCTGGGTCGCGCCCGCCGGCGCCCCCGGGAAGGTGGAGAGGAACCACATCAGCACGGTCAGGCCGAGGATCACCCCGGTCAGCCGCTTCAGGAAGATCATGCCGCGCTCATACAGGCCGATCGCCACGTCGCGCGTCTTCGGCAGGCGATACGAGGGCAGCTCCATCAGCAGCGCATGCTCGCTCTTGTCGCGGCGCAGGTGCTTCATCACCCAGCCCACCAGCATGGCGCCGAGGATGCCGGCCAGGTACAGCGCGAACAGCACCACGCCTTGCAGGTTGAACAGGCCGAACACCTTGCGCGCAGGGATGAACGCGCCGATCAGCAGCGCGTACACCGGCAGCCGCGCCGAGCAGGTCATCAGCGGCGCGATCAGGATGGTGGTGATGCGGTCGCGCGGGTCGGTGATGCTGCGCGTGCCCATGATGCCGGGGATGGCGCAGGCGAAGCTGGACAGCAGCGGGATGAACGAGCGCCCGGTCAGGCCCACCGTCAGCATCAGGCGGTCGAGCAGGAACGCCGCGCGCGGCAGGTAGCCGGACTCCTCCAGCGTGAGGATGAAGAAGAACAGCACCAGGATCACCGGCAGGAAGCCCAGCACGGTGCCCAGGCCACCGAACAGGCCGTCGACCACCAGGCTGCGCAGCGGCCCGTCCGGCATCAGTGCGGCGACGTGCCCGCCCATCCAGCCGAAGCCGTCGCCGATCAGGTCGCTCATCGGCTTGCCGGCGGCATACACCGCCTGGAATACCAGGAACATCACCACCGCCAGGATGGCGAGGCCGAACACCGGATGCAGCGCCCAGCGATCCAGCGCGTCGTCGATCTCGGCGGTGGCGCGCGGCATGCGCACGGTCGATGCCAGCAGCTCGCGCACCTGCGCGTGCAGGTCGGCGCGGCTGGCCGCATCGTCCGGCTGCACCGGCGCCGCCGCCGGCACCTCGCCGTCGACCCGCTCGATCAGCGCCCGCGCACCGCCGCGCTTCACCGCCACGGTTTCCACCACCGGCAGGCCCAGCCGGCGCGACAGCTCCGGCACGTCGATCGCGATGCCGCGCGAGCGCGCGGTATCCATCATGTTCAGCGCCAGTACCACCGGCCGGCCCAGCCGCTTCACCTCCAGCACGAAGCGCAGGTGCAGGCGCAGGTTGGTGGCGTCGGCCACGCACACGATCAGGTCCGGCGGCGCCTCGCCCGGGTAGTTGCCGGCGCAGACGTCACGGGTGATCTGCTCGTCCGGGCTGCTGGCGTCGAAGCTGTAGGCGCCGGGCAGGTCGAGGATCTGCAGCACGCGGCCGGAGGGTGCGGTGAAGCGGCCTTCCTTGCGCTCCACGGTGACGCCGGCGTAGTTCGCCACCTTCTGCCGGCCGCCGGTGAGCAGGTTGAACAGCGCGGTCTTGCCGCAGTTCGGGTTGCCGACCAGGGCAATGCGCAGGGTCGAGGCGCTCATGCCGCCACCTCGCTGCGCACGCTGACCCGGGCCGCCTCGGCGCGGCGCAGGGCGAAGCGGGTGAAGCCGATCTGGATCAACAGCGGGTCGCCGCCCATCGGCCCCACCGCCACCACGCGCACCGGCTCGCCATCGACGAAGCCCAGGTCGCGCAGACGTTGCGCGATCGGATCGGCCGCATGCGCGTCGTCCACGCGCTCGACCACGGCGGGGGCACCCTTGGGCAGTTCGGACAGACGCACGGCCGTCTCACAAATAAGAATGGTTCGCATTGTAGCCCACGCCAGCGCCGCTGCACCACGCCAATTGCCGCACCCCGGGTGCGTTTATCATCGCGTTATTTGCCGCAGGGACGACCGATGTCCGATTCCATCCTCAGCGAACGCCGTGGCGCCACCGCCTGGCTCACCCTGAACCGCCCGCAGGTGCACAACGCCTTCGACGACGACCTGATCGCCGCACTGACCGAGGCGCTGGTGGCCGCCGATGCCGACCCAGCGGTTCGCGGCGTCGTGCTCACCGGCAGCGGCAGCACGTTTTCCGCCGGCGCGGACCTGAACTGGATGCGCGGCATGGCCGCCGCCAGCGAGCAGGAGAACCGCGAAGACTCGCTGCGCCTGGCGCGGCTCATGCGCACCCTGCAGTTCCTGTCCAAGCCCACCCTCGCCCGCGTCAACGGCGCGGCCTACGGCGGCGGCGTGGGCCTGGTGGCCTGCTGCGACATCGCGATCGGCGTGGACAGCGCCAAGTTCGCGCTGTCGGAAGTGAAGCTGGGCCTGGTGCCGGCGGTGATCTCGCCCTACGTGGTCGCCGCGATCGGCCTGCGCCAGGCGCGCCGGCTGTTCGTCAGCGGCGAGGTGTTCGACGCGGCCGAGGCGCAGCGCATCGGCCTGCTGCACGCGGTGGTGGCCGGCACCGGGCTGGACGAGGCAGTCGAGCGCCAGCTGCACTGGCTGGCCAAGGCCGGTCCTGTGGCCCAGCGCGAGGCGAAGCAGCTGGCGCTGCGCATCGGCGGCACCGACCCGAGCGAAGCCGAGCGCATCGACAGCGAAAACGCCGAACTGATCGCCCGCCTGCGCGTCTCGCCCGAGGGCCAGCACGGCTTGGCCGCGTTCCTCGACAAGCGCGCGCCGGCATGGGCCGGCCCGGCCACGTAGGCGGCATCATGCTGCGCCGCGCATCGGCTGCGGCGGCGCATTCTGCTAGTTTCAACGGCTTTGCATCGACATCCATCGGCTTCGGGAACCCCGCATGTTCGAACGCGTACTGATCGCCAACCGCGGCGAGATCGCCTGCCGCGTGATCCGCAGCTGCCGCCGGCTCGGCATCCGCAGCATCGCGGTGTATTCGGAGGCGGACCGCGACGCGCAGCACGTGCGCCTCGCCGACGAGGCCTGGCCGATCGGCGGCGCGCTGCCGGCCGAGTCCTACCTGCGCATCGAGGCGATCCTCGATGCCGCGAAGAAAAGCGGCGCCCAGGCGATCCACCCCGGCTACGGTTTCCTGTCCGAGAACACCGCCTTCTCGCGCGCCTGCCAGCAGGCCGGCATCGTCTTCATCGGCCCCGATCCCGAGAGCATCGAGGCGATGGGCTCCAAGGCCGCCGCCAAGCACCTGATGGCGAAGCACGCCGTGCCGCTGGTGCCCGGCTACGACGGCGACGAGCAGGACAATGACTACCTCGCCGCACGTGCGCACGAGATCGGCTACCCGCTGATCATCAAGCCCTCGGCCGGCGGCGGCGGCAAGGGCATGCAGATCGTGCGCTCGGACGCCGAATTCCCCGAGGCGCTGGCCACCGCGCAGCGCGTGGCGCTGGCCGCGTTCGGCGACGCCAGCATGCTGCTGGAGCGCTACATCGAGCAGCCGCGCCACATCGAGTTCCAGGTATTCGGCGACCGCCACGGCCACGTGATCCACCTGGGCGAGCGCGAATGCTCCGCGCAGCGCCGCTACCAGAAGGTGCTGGAGGAAACCCCCTCGCCGTTCCTCACGCCTGAAAAGCGCGCGGCCATGGGCGAGGCCGCGGTCGCCGCCGCGCGTGCGGTGGACTACGTCGGCGCCGGTACGGTGGAGTTCATCGTGGCGCAGGACGGCACGTTCTTCTTCATGGAGATGAACACGCGCCTGCAGGTCGAGCACCCGGTCACCGAGCTCACCCACGGCATCGATCTGGTCGAATGGCAGTTGCGCGTGGCCAACGGCGAAGCGCTGCCGCTCGCGCAGGACGAAGTGACCTCGCATGGCCACGCCATCGAGGTGCGCATCTACGCCGAGGACCCCGACCAGAACTTCCTGCCCGGCTCCGGCAAGCTGCAGACGCTGCGCCTGCCCGCGCCGTCAGCGCACGTGCGCCTCGACGGCGGCGTGGTCGAGGGCGACACGGTGACGATCTTCTACGACCCGATGATCGCCAAGCTGATCGTGTTCGACGCGGATCGGCCGCAAGCGCTGCAGCGGCTGCGCGAAGCGCTGGCGGCGTGCGAGATCGCCGGCCCGAAATCGAACATCGGTTTCCTCGAGCGGCTGGTACGGCACCCGGCAGTGGTCGAGGGGCGCATCGACACCGGCTACCTCGACCGCCACCTCGACGAGTTCCTGCTCGGCGACGCGGCACCGGCCGCCGGCGTACTGTTCGCCGCCGCCACCGCGGTGCTGCTGCATGACGAGTCGCACCTGGCCGGCGCCGCCGCCGACCCGCATTCGCCGTGGGCCAGCGCCGATGCCTGGCGCATCGGCCATGCCGGCAAGCGCATCGTGGCGCTGACCTGGCGCGAGCAGCGCTTCGAGATCGAGGCGCGTGGCCACGCCGGCGACTACCAGCTGCAGCACGGCGACACCGACTGCAGCGTGCGCGGCGCGCGCCTGCTCGATGACCACCTCAGCGCCCGCTTCGACGGGGAGTCGCGCCGCGTGCCGCTGCGCGCCGACGCCGCCCACGTGCTGCTGCACGACACCCGCGGCCAGCGCTACAGCTTCGCCCGCGCTGCCGCCTTCGCATGGGCGCCCAGCGACGCCACCGGCGGCAACCAGGTGATCGCGCCGATGCCGGGCCGCATCGTGCTGGTGAGGGCGCAAGCCGGCGACGCGGTCGAGCAGGGCCAGGAACTGCTGGTGATGGAGGCGATGAAGATGGAACTGGCCTTGAAGGCGCCCCGCGCCGGTACCATCGAGAGCGTGAACGCCGCGCAAGGCGAGTTTGTCGAGGCGGATGCCGTGCTGGTGCGTTTCGCCGCCGAATAACCCCCGCAGGAGCCCGCTCGCGGGCGATGCTCTTCGAGCCGGGATGACCAGACGTTCGTCTGTTGAAAACCGGGATTTGCCAAAGCCAAAGCATCGCCCGCGAGCGGGCTCCTACATGTCGACACCGGAGTTCTCCATGAACGCCTCCAACCACGTCCGCATCGTCGAAGTCGGCGCCCGCGACGGCCTGCAGAACGAGAAGACCCTGCTGCCGGCCGCAGTGAAGATCGCGCTGATCGACCGGCTCTCCGCCACCGGCTTGCAGACCATCGAGGCCACCAGCTTCGTCAGCCCGGCGTGGGTGCCACAGCTGGCCGACGCGGCCGAGGTATACGCCGGCATCCGCAAGCTGCCGGGGGTGAGCTACCCGGTGCTGGTGCCGAACCTGCAGGGCTACCGGCGCGCGCGCGACGTGGGTGCCACGCATGTCGCCGTGTTCACCGCCGCGTCGGAGGCGTTCAACCGCAAGAACATCAACGCCTCGATCGACGAATCGATCGAGCGCTTCATCCCGGTGCTGCAGCAGGCCCGTGCCGACGGCGTGCAGGTGCGCGGCTACGTCTCCACCGTGCTCGGCTGCCCCTACCAGGGCGAGGTCCCGGTGGCCGACGTGGTGCGCGTGGCGCGGCGCCTGCACGAACTGGGCTGCCACGAGATCTCGCTGGGCGACACCATCGGCGTGGGCACCCCGGCCAAGGCGCGCGCGATGCTGCGCGCGGTGGCGCAGGAAGTGCCGATGGCCGCGCTGGCGGTGCACTTCCACGACACCTACGGCCAGGCGCTGGCGAACATCCTGGCCTGCCTGGAGGAAGGCGTGCGCGTGGTCGACAGCGCCGTCTCGGGCACCGGCGGCTGCCCGTATGCCAAGGGCGCCACCGGCAACGTGGCCAGCGAGGACGTGGTCTACATGCTGCACGGCATGGGCATCGAGACCGGCATCGACCTCGACCTGCTGATCGCCACCGGCGCCTGGCTCGCCGCGCAGCTGCACAAGGACACCGCCAGCCGGGTCACCCGCGCGCGCACGGCTACCGGCTGAGCCGTCCGCGCTCCCCGCCCGACTCGTTATGATCGAAACCTCGATCGACGAGGGGACGGAAACGATGCGCGCAAGCCCGATGATCCAGCGAACCATGGCGCTGTTGCTGCTCCTGCTGGGCGCCGTGCTCGCGCCCGCGGCGGCGGCCGGCACCGCGCCCAAGGGCGACTGGCTGCTGCTGCCCGAACGCGTGTGGACGGCCGAGGGCGATGCCGCGCACACCGGTTGGGCGGTGCTGGTGCACGAGGGCGTGATCGCCGCGGTGGGGCCGCGCGCGAGCATCGAGGCGCCGGCTGGCGCGCAGCGCATCGAGCTGCCCGGCGCCACGCTCACGCCCGGCCTGATCGACCTGCACGCGCACCTGTTCCTGCACCCGTACAACGAGACGCTGTGGAACGACCAGGTGCTCACCGAGCCGCAGGACTACCGTACGCTGCTCGCCGCGAAGCACGCGCGCGACACCCTGCTCGCCGGCTTCACCACGCTGCGCGACCTCGGCACCGAGGGCGCCGGCTACGCCGACGTGTCGGTGCAGCGGGCGATCGACGAGGGCTTGATCCCCGGTCCGCGGCTGTTCGTGGCGACCCGTGCGATCGTCGCCACCGCCAGCTACGGCCCCGGCCCGCGCGGCTTCCGCCCGGATCTCGAACTGCCCGGCGGCGCACAGGAAGTCAGCGGCGTCGACCAGGCGATGGCCGCGGTGCGCGAGCAGGCCGCGCGCGGCGCCGACTGGATCAAGCTCTACGGCGACTACCGCGTCGGGCCCGGCGGCGCCACCGCGCCCACCTTCACCCCCGCGGAGCTGAAGGCGCTGGTCGACACCGCGCACCAGCTTGGCCGTCCGGTCGCCGTGCACGCAGCCAGCGACGCCGGCGTGCGCCTGGCGGCGGAGGCTGGCGCGGACAGCATCGAGCACGGCTACGGTGCCAGCGCGGCGACGTTCCAGCTGCTGAAACAGAAGGGCATCGCTTACGAGCCCACGCTTACCGCGGTCGAGGCCACCGAGCAGTACTTCCACCACTACGTGCCCGGCCGCGACCCGCCCACGCCGCGCATGCAGGAAGCCGCGCACGCGTTCCGCACCGCGCTGAAGCTGGGCGTGACCATCGGCAACGGCAGCGACGTGGGCGTGTTCGCGCACGGCGAGAACTGGCGCGAACCGGCCGCGATGGTGGCCGCCGGCATGACGCCGGCGCAGGCGCTGCACGCGGCCACCGACGTGGCGGCGAAGATCCTGCGCCAGCAGGCCGCGTTCGGCCGCATCGCGCCCGGCCTGCGCGCCGACCTCGCCGCGTTCGCCGGCGATCCGGGCACGCAGATCGGCGACCTCGCCCATCCGGTGTTCGTGATGAAGGACGGCAGCGTCTACCGCCGTCCGTAGCCGCAAGCGCGGCGCTCAGTCGAGCGCCAGGCGCAGGAACGCTGAAGGCTCGCGCTCCACGAACTCGCGGCGCACGTGCGCCAGCAGCTCGCGCTGGCTGCCGAACGGCAGCAGCGCGGCGGCCTCCTCCAGCGTGACCCAGCGAAACGCCGAGTGCTCGCCGTTGAGGCGCACCGGCGCTCCCTCGGCCACGCGCGCCACGAAGGCCGGCACGATCTCGATGGTGTCCGTCGCAGCGAGATAGACCTGCTCGCAGAAGCTGGTGGCCCAGAAGCTTTCCGGCTCCAGCGCGGTTTCCTCGCGCAGTTCGCGCAACGCGGCCTGCCAGCCGGTCTCGCCCGCCTCGACATGGCCGGCGAGGTAACTCCACGCGCCGTCGAGGTAGGCGCCGGTCCGCCGCGCCACCAGCATCTGCGTGGCTGCACCCGCGCCACGCAGCGCCAGCACCGAAACCATGGTGCTGCGCACCGGCAGGCGGCGTTCGGCGTTCATGCGGCGGCGAGCAGCGCGCGGCTGGCCGCCGCGCTCGGCCGGGCCGCCATGCGTTCGAACCATGGGCCAATCTTCGGCAAGGTGCGGTCGAACGGCTGGTTCACGCCGGCACCGAAATCCAGCCACACGTAAAGCCAGATGTCCGCCGCGCTGAAGCGCTCGCCGCACAGCCACGGCCCGGCGCCGAACAGCCCGTCGAGCCAGGCCAGGCGATCCTGCGCAATGCGTTTCAGGCCCGCCGCCGCCTCGGGCGCCACCGGGATGCGCGACGTGAAGCGCGGCAGGCCCTCGGCGTAGTGGAAGGCGTTGTGGATGAACTCGGTGACGTTGAGCTCCACCCGCCGCCACCATTGCCGGGTCAGCGCGCGCTCTTGCGGGGTCGCGCCGATCAGCGCCGGCGCGGGATGGAGTTCTTCCAGGTATTCGGCGATCGCCACCGCCTCGGCCAGCACGCTGCCGTCATCGAGGCGCAGCGCCGGCGTCTGCCCGGCGGGGTTCATGGCGAGATAGGGCGGCTCGCGGTTCTCGCCGCGCATCACGTCCACCGCCACGGCCGGCAGGCGCAGACCCTTCTCCAGCACGAACATGCGCAGGCAACGCGGTGCGGGACTGATCGCGTCGTAGATCAACATGGGCGGCTCCGGTGCGAGAATGTCGACACTACACCGCAAGTGACACGCCGTTGCCATGACCCAGGACTACCTCATCCGCCCCATCGAGCCGCGCGACGACGCCGCGGTCGCCGCGATCATCCGCGCGGTGATGCCCGAATTCGGCGCCGACGGTCCCGGCTTCGCCATCCACGACGCCGAGGTGGACGGCATGTACGCGGCCTACGCGCAGCCGCGCTGCAGCTATTTCGTGGTCGAGCGCAACGGCGTCGTGATCGGTGGCGGCGGGGTCGCGCCGCTGGCCGGCGGCGAGGCGGACGTGTGCGAGCTGCGCAAGATGTACTTCCTGCCCGCGGCGCGCGGCATCGGCGCGGGCACGGCGATGATGCAGCGTTGCCTGGACGCGGCGCGCGCCCATGGCTTCCGTCGCTGCTACCTGGAAACGCTGACCGGCATGGACGCGGCGCAGGCGCTGTACCGGCGCAGCGGCTTCGCGCCGATCTGCTCGCCGCTGGGCGGCACCGGCCACCACGGCTGCGACCGTTTCTTCCTTCGCGACCTGTGACCATGGCCGCCATCCGCATCGCCCGCGACGACGACGCCGCCGCCATCCATACGATCTACGCGCCGCATGTCGAAAGCGGCAGTGCCACCTTCGAGAACGCGCTGCCCGGCGTGGACGCCATGCGCGAACGCATCCGTGCGCGCCTGCAGCATTACCCGTGGCTGGTGTGGGAAGACGCCGGCGAGGTGCTGGCCTACGCCTACGCCGGGCGCTTTCGCGAACGCGCCGCCTACGACTGGATCGCCGAGACCTCGATCTACGTGCGCGCCGACGCGCAGCGCCGCGGCATCGCGCGAGCGCTCTATGGCGTGCTGCTGGAGGCGATGCGGCTACAGGGCCTGACCCAGGTGGTCGGCGTGATCACCCTGCCCGGCACTGCCAGCGTGGCCATGCACGAGGCGATGGGTTTCACTTCTGCGGGCATCTGGCGCCAATGCGGCTACAAGCTGGGGCAGTGGTGGGACGTGGGCGTGTGGCAGAAGGAGCTGCAGTCGGCGGCGAACCCGCCCCTGCCCGTCACGCCGTTTCCCCGCCTGCCGCCCGCGTCATGGCAACCGCTGCCGCAACGCCAAGGCTGAGCTTCCCCGGGCTTTCCACCCCGCAAAAAAACGTGCCCGCCAAGGCGGGCACGTTGCTGGAGCCGAAGCCGCTTACTGGTTGAGCAGCAGGTCGACGATCACGCCGGTGGCGATCGCCACCAGCAGGAAGTCGCCGTTGTCGCTGCGCACCCAGTGATAGCCGCGTGGCGGTTCGCGCAGGTGGACGCGGCGCCAGTCGGTCACCACGTAGCGGGTGCGGTACTCCACCGGCAGGTAGCCGCCGCGCCGGTACCAGCCCTCGTGGCGGCCGCGATCGTGCCAGTTCTTGTAGTGGCCGTAGGCATGCCCCGGAGGGCCATCGCGGCGCAGGCCGGGCGGGCCGTCGTCGCGCACGTAACGGCGGTCGTAGCGGTCGTCATCGCGCTCGTAACGGCCGCGATCGTGGCCGTTGCCGCGATAGCCGTCATCCTGCTCGTTCTGGCCCTGGCCGTTGCCATGACCCCGGCCATGGCCGTGGCCGTTGCCCTGCGCCAGCGCGAAGCCGCTGGCCAGCATCAGCATCGCACCCAGCACGGCAGACAGACTCAGCAGCTTCTTCATGTGTCGATCTCCATTTCTATGGGCCATGGGGCCGACGGCATGGTACCGGCAACCGGCCGGCACCGTTGTGCAGCCCGGCACAAAGCTTGACCCGGACGCCCCAACCCGGCATGAACCGTCCGGGCCGACCGGCTCCCCGTTCAGCCTGCAGCAACCACCGCCGCTCGGCTACCATTGGCGGCTTTCGGCATCCATCTCGGGGGTTTCCCAATGCAGCTCGATCAGGTCAAGGCCATCATCACCGGCGGCGCCTCCGGTCTCGGCCACGCGGTGGCGCAGCACATCGTCGCCCATGGCGGCAAGGTCGCGCTGTTCGACGTCAACGACGACAAGGGCCAGGCCGCCGCGAAGGAGCTGGGCGAGGCCGCCCGCTTCTTCCGCACCGACGTCACCTCCGAGGACGGCGTGGCCACCAACGTGGCTGCCGCGCACCACGCCATGGGCGGGCTCAACGTGGTGATGAACTGCGCCGGCATCCTCGGCGCCGGCCGCGTGCTGGGCAAGGAAGGCCCGATGGCGCTATCCACCTTCGCCACCACCGTGATGGTGAACCTGGTCGGCAGCTTCAACGTGGCCAAGGCCGGCGCGGCGCTGATGCAGGCCAACGAAGCGGGCGAGGACGGCGAGCGCGGCGTGATCGTCAACACCGCCTCGGTCGCCGCCTACGAGGGCCAGATCGGCCAGGCTGCGTATTCCGCCTCCAAGGGCGGCGTGGTCGGCATGACCTTGCCGATGGCGCGCGAGCTCTCGCGCTTCGGCATCCGCGTGGCGACCATCGCGCCGGGCATCTTCTGGACCCCGATGGTCGACGGCATGCCGGAGGCCGTGCAGCAGTCGCTGTCCGCCTCGATCCCGTTCCCCTCGCGCCTGGGCAAACCGGACGAGTTCGCGCAGACCGTGGCCTTCATCCTTACCAACCGCTACATCAACGGCGAGACGATCCGCCTCGACGGCGCGGTGCGGTTGGCGGCGAAGTAAGTGCGCTCATCCATGCGCGCGAAAGTCGAAAAGCGGCCATCCATGGCCGCACTCTTCAAACCAGTGCACCCGTCCATGGGCGCGAAAGTCAAAAAGCGGCCATCCATGGCCGCACTCTTCAAATAGATCGCTACTTCCCGGGCACTTATGAAAGCTTCCGACGTCAAGAAAGGCAACGTGGTCGAGCACGACGGCACCGTCTACCAGGTGCGCGACATCGAGCGCAGCGCGCCCACCGCGCGTGGCGGCAACGTCACCTTCCGCTTCACCATGTATTCGATCCCCGGGGGGCGCAAGTACGACCTCAGCCTGCGCGCCGACGACGACCTGAAGGAGATGGACCTGGTACGCCGCGCGGCGAACTTCTCCTACATGGACGGCGAGGCCTTCGTGTTCATGGACGCCGAGGACTACACCCAGTACATGCTGTCGCCGGAACTGGTGGGCGACAACGCCGGCTACATCGTCGAAGGCGTCGAGGGCTACTACGTGCAGTTGATCGATGACGCCCCGGTCGGCCTGCAGGTCCCCACCAGCGTGGTGCTCACCGTGGTCGATACCGCGCCGGAGATGAAGGGCGCCAGCGCCACCAAGCGCACCAAGCCGGCCAAGCTCGACACCGGCATCGAGATCCAGGTGCCCGAGTACATCACCAACGACGAGAAGGTGTGGGTGAACACGCTGACCGGCGAGTTCGCCGGCAGAGCCTGAGGCGTTGGCGAGAGTCCCGTGGACTCTCGCGCACCCGGCGTGAGGCTGGCGGTACGCGGTTTTTGCCATACTCGGTTCCCACTTCACCGGCTTGCCGCGCCTGATGTCTTCCAGCGCCTATTCGCTACGCGCCCATGCGCTCGAGAGCCTGACCGCGATCAAGCGGCCGGACGTGCCGTGGCGGGTGGTGTTGCGCAATACCGCGGCGGTGATCCTGCCGCTGGCCGCGGGCATGGCGAGCGGCCACCCGCAGATCGGCCTGGGCGTGGCGGCCGGCGCGCTGGACACGATGTTCTCCGACCAGCCCGGCCCCTATCGCCAGCGCCTGCGCCAACTGCTGCTGGCCTCGCTGGCCGCCGGCCTAGCCGCACTGGTGGGCTTCCTGATCGGCGGCCAACTGCTGCCGATCCTGCTGGCCACCGCGGCCTGCGGTTTCTTCGGCGGCCTGCTGGTGGTGTTCGGCACCGACACCGCGCGGGTCGGCATGACCAGCATGATCCTGCTGGTGATCACCGCCTCGACGCCGGCCTCGCTCGACCATGCGCTCGGCGGCGCCGCGCTGATCTTTGCCGGCGGCCTGTTGCTGATGGCGTTCTCGCTGGCGGGATGGCCACTGCAGCGCTACTGGCCGGAGCGCATGGCGCTGGCCAAGGTGTATGCGGGGCTGGCCGAACTGGCCCGGCAGCCGTCGCCCGACGAGGCCGACGTGCCGGCGCTGACCGAGGCGATGACCACGCTGCAGCAGACCCTGCTCGGCCGCCACCGCGCGCACGGCCGCGCGATGGAGGCGTTCGGCGTGCTGCTGGAGCTGGCCGAGCGGATCCGGCTGGAGCTCACCGCGATGAGCGCGCTGCACGCCGAGCCGGGCCTGCATGCGCGCTTTCGCGACGACGCCGCCCACGTGCTGGCGGCCATCGCCGAGGCGCTGGAGCACGGTGACTCGCCCGAACGCGCCCAGCACACGCTGCAGGCCCTGCGCGCCAGCGAGCGCATCCTGCTCGACGGCAACGAACGGGCGCCCGGCCTGGCCGCGCACATCCACGCACTGGCCGGCCAACTGGCCGCCGCGGTGCGCAACGCCGACTGGGCCGGCAGCCGCGGCGAGCTGCGCGCCAGCGCGGCGGAAACCCGACTGCCGCCGTCGCTGCGCAGCAACTCGCCGTGGGCCACCCTGCGTGCCAACCTCACGCCGCGCTCGGTGGCGTTCCGCCACGCCGTGCGCATGGCGATCTGCCTCAGCGCGGCGCTGTGGCTCTCGCGCCTGCTGCAGCTGCCGCACGGCTACTGGCTGCCGATGACGGCGGCAATCGTGCTGCGTCCGGACTTCGCCGCCACCTTCAACTTCGGCCTGCTGCGCGTGCTCGGCACCGTGCTCGGGCTGGTGCTGACCACCGTGCTGCTGCACGTCACGCCGGACGAGCCGTGGGCGCACCTGGCGCTGATGGCGGTGCTGTGCATGGCGTTCCGCTACCTGGCCGGCGCGCACTACGGCATCGCGGTGGCGGCGCTGACCGGCACCGTGGTGATCCTGCTCTCGTTCGACGGCGTCAACCCCGGCCTGGCGGTCTCCGACCGCGTGCTCAACACCGCGCTCGGCTGCGGCATGGCCCTGCTCGCCTACGTGGCGTGGCCGACCTGGGAGCGCGGCCGCGCCCGCGCCGCGCTGGCGGTGATGCTGGACGCCTATGCCAGCTATCTGCAGGCGCTGGCGCAGCCCGGACAGACCGCGCTGCACGATGACACGCGCAGCGCGGCGCGCACCGCGCGCACCAATGCGCAGGCCTCGATCGACCGCATGCGCACCGAACCGGCCACGCCGCCGGAGCTGCTGGCGCTGGCCCGCGCGCTGTTCGCCAACGGCAACCGCCTGGCGCGCACCGCGATGACGCTGGAAGCCACCCTCGACGATTTCGCCACGCTGGCCGAGCCGGCCGGCGTCGCACGCTTCGTCGAACGGGCCGCCGGCAACCTGCGCGTGATCGCCGCCGCCCTGCGCGAACAACGCCCGACCGGCCCGCTGCCGGACCTGCGCGCGCTGCAACGTCAGCTGGTCGGCGCCACGCGGGAAGGCGGCGACCCCGCGGCCGCCGAATTGCTGGCGCGGATCAGCGACCGCCTGGTGGACAACATCGACACGCTGGCCCACGTGGCCAACCGCAGCCGGCAGGATCTCACCGCCACGGCCTAGGCTTGTGCGGGCGCAACGCGACGCTGGCACGGCGAAGTTTTACACTGCGTCGATGCTGAAGATCGACACCCACGCGCACATCCTGCCCCGCGACTGGCCGAACCTGGCGGCCAAGTACGGTGACGACCGCTTCCCGGTGATGACCCATACCGATGGCCGCCACCGCATCTACAAGGACAGCCGGTTCTTCCGCGAAGTGTGGGATTCGGCGTTCGACCCGCAGACGCGCATCGACGACTACGCCCGCTTCGGCGTCGACGTGCAGGTGATCTCCACCGTGCCGGTGCTGTTTTCGTACTGGGCGCCCGGCCACCAGGCGCTGGAACTGCACCGCCATCTGAACGACCACATGGCCGGCATCTGCCGCGACTTCCCGCGCCACTACGCCGGCATCGGCACGGTGCCGCTGCAGGCGCCGCAGCTGGCGGTGCGCGAGCTGGAACGCTGCATCGACGAGCTGGGCCTGCAGGGCGTGCAGATCGGCTCGCACTGCGGCGACTGGAACCTGGACGCGCCGGAGCTGTTCCCGTTCTTCGAGGCCGCCGCCGACCTCGGCGCGGCGATCCTGGTGCACCCGTGGGACATGATGGGCATGGCCAACATGCCGAAGTACTGGATGCCGTGGCTGGTCGGCATGCCGGCCGAACAGTCGCGCGCCGCCTGCTGCCTGGTCTTCGGCGGCGTGATGGAGCGGCTGCCCAAGCTGCGCGTGATGCTGGCCCATGGCGGGGGCAGCTTCCCCTCGACGATCGGCCGCATCGAACACGGCTTCCGCATGCGTCCCGACCTGGTCGCCACCGACAACCCGCGCAACCCGCGCGAGTACCTCCAGCGCTTCTATTTCGATTCCTGCGTGCACGACGATCAGGCATTGCGCTATTTGCTGGATGTGACCGGCGCCCGCCAGGTGATGCTCGGCACCGACTATCCTTTCCCGCTGGGGGAGCAGGCACCCGGCAGCGGCATCGAGGCACTGGGCCTGGACGAAGCCGACCGCGCGCGGCTGTTCCACGGCACGGCGCTGGAATGGCTGGGCCTGCCCCGCCACCGCTTCGCCCCCGACCCCCTTCCGAAGGAATCCGCATGAGCCTCCTGCGCAGCCCCCTCCTCGCGATCGCCTTCGCCGCCGTCCTGGCCGCCGGCGGTGCCCACGCCGCCGACGTCAGCATGGCCGACGGCGCCGTCCACTTCACCACGCCGGACAACTGGCTCGGCATCATGGAAACCCAGGGCGACCCCGAAGCCCGCGTGTTCCAGGTGCCCGACCCCTCGCCCACCGGCAAGAACAGCCTGGCCCGGGTCACCGTCACGGTGAAGCAGGTGGCCGACGTCAACGGCTTCAACCAGTACCGCAGCGAAGCCACCGCCAAGGCGATGGCACTCCCCGGCTACAAGGCCGCCGAAGTGCCGCCGGGGCCGAACAGCAACGTCTACACCGCGCAGGAAAACGCCACCGCCTTCAGCTACACCGAGCACTACTGGTTCAAGAACGGCCACGCGATCCAGCTGCGCTGCGTGCGCCCCAGCCAGAGCCAGGCCGGCGCCGACTGGAAGGCCGCCTTCGACAAGGGCTGCGAGGCGATCGCGGCGCAACTGAAGTAAGTACGCGTCGATCCCGTCCCTGCTTTGCGGGGGAGAGATCAGCACTGCAAAGAGATACCCGATGCCCGCAAGCTTCGAAGCCACCCTCGACTGGGCCAACGCCCAGGA
This sequence comes from Rhodanobacter sp., assembly GCA_024711345.1. Taxonomy (GTDB): domain Bacteria; phylum Pseudomonadota; class Gammaproteobacteria; order Xanthomonadales; family Rhodanobacteraceae; genus Rhodanobacter. The sequence continues at coordinate 495,648 of JANJTA010000035.1, forward strand.
CGCCGCCGATCCACTGCGCGCGTTCCGCGACGAGTTCCTGATCCCGCCGCACGAGGGCCGCGACGGCCGGCCGGTCGACAGCGTGTACTTCTGCGGCAACTCGCTGGGCCTGCAGCCGCGCGCGGTGCGCGAGGCGGTCAACGCGGAACTGGACTACTGGGGCGAGCTGGGCGTCGAAGGCCACTTCAAGGGCCGCCTGCCGTGGATGGACTACCACGAGTTCGTGCGCGACGACCTGGCCGCCGTGGTCGGCGCCAAGCCCGTCGAAGTGGTGGCGATGAACACCCTGGGCGTGAACCTGCACCTGATGATGGTGAGCTTCTACCGCCCCACGCCGGAGCGCCACGCCATCCTGATCGAGGCCGGCAGCTTCCCCACCGACCGCTACGCGGTGGAGTCGCAGGTCCGCTTCCACGGCTTCAGTCCCGCGCTGTCGCTGATCGAGCTGGAGGCCGACGAACCGAACGGCACCACCTCGATGCAGGCGATCGAGCGCGTGCTGGCCGAGCGCGGCGAGCAGATCGCGCTGGTGCTGCTGCCCGGCGTGCAGTACCGCACCGGCCAGGCGTTCGACCTGAAGGCGATCACCGCGCTGGGCCACCGACACGGCTGCACGGTCGGCTTCGACCTCGCCCACGCGGTCGGCAACCTGCCGCTGCAGCTGCACGACAGCGGCGCCGACTTCGCGATCTGGTGCAGCTACAAGTACCTGAACTCCGGCCCCGGCGCGATCGGCGGCGCGTTCGTGCACGAGCGCCATGCGCAAGCCGCGCTGCCGCGCTTCGCCGGCTGGTGGGGCCACGACAAGACCACCCGCTTCCAGATGGGCCCCGAGTTCCACGCCACGCCCGGCGCCGACGGCTGGCAGCTGTCCAACCCGCCGATCCTCGCGCTGGCCCCGCTGCGCGTTTCGCTGGAGATCTTCCGCCGCGCCGGCATGGATCGCCTGCGCGAAAAATCGCTGCAACTCACCGGTTACCTCGAATGGCTGGTGCAGACGCAGCTCGCCGACGTGCTGGAAGTGGTCACCCCCGCCGACCCCGCACGCCGCGGCGCCCAGCTGTCGATCCGCGTGACCGGCGGCCGCGAACGCGGCCGCGCCCTGTTCGAATACCTGATGGCCAACGGCATCATCGGCGACTGGCGCGAACCCGACGTGATCCGCATCTCGCCGGCGCCGCTGTACAACCGGTTTGAGGATTGCTTGGCGTTTGCGGAGGCGGTGCGGGGGTGGAGCCGCAGCTGATACACCCGGCACGTTGATTGCCTATGTCCGCTATCGATCTGAAACGGACATTATGGTCGAGACACCCAACGAAAGCATCGGAGTGGCTATGCGCCCGACGATCTATGCGACTGCGTTTTTCCTGTTACTTGTCACCTTCGCAACATCAGTGTTCGGAACTGAGCCTGTCCCAACGAGTGTTTGTGAGATCAACGCGAATCCGGGAAAGTTTGAAGGTGCCGAAGTATCGGTCCACGGATCCATCTACGTTGGCATGGATGTGACGAACATCAGTGATCCAGGCTGTCCGGGCGTTGCAATCCAGTTATCCGTGCGCGACGAAGCGCATCGTCGCAAGGACATTCGTGCATTCGAGCATAACGTCCGGAAATACGGTATGCGGGCAACGGCGACCGTGGAGGGGTCATTTCGCACCAAGACGCCTGTTCTTCCGTACCCCATGCCGGCGATTGATGTGCATGCGATCAAGAACGTTGTTTTTGAGGCTAAATGACCACCTGAAAACGTCCGCTTCCGACGGTGGGTTCAACCGGTGGATGCAACACACTGAGAGCTGCCCTGGCAGCAGGAGTGTTGCAGATGCACCAACGGAAGCGGATTTATTACTCGGAGACACAGAGGTCGTTGATGTGGGATCGCTGGCAGCGCGGCGAGT